>NZ_VCMZ01000001.1:2646318-3969478 GCF_006352475.1 Acinetobacter pullicarnis | reverse complement strand
GTGAAACCCCACTGTCTTTAATTTAAATTTAAAAGCCCCCCATATCGAGGGGTCGCCATTCTAACCAAGTTATCCACATCTGTCATGACTTAATCAGTCCAGTTTGAACAAAAAAGCAACCTTCCGCACCAAACAATGAATTTAAACGTGTTATGGATATCGATACCCACAAGCTGTGGATAAAATATAGCATAAACTTATCCACAATCCATCAGATTAATAAAAACATAGATATCCACATGATAAACCATTGTTTTAAAAATATTAAAATGTAGTTTCCACAGAAAAAATGCCACCTAATAGTAATAATCTTAAATTTAAAATTTGAATTTAATTATAAGAGCAGAGGTTACTGTGGATAACTCTAGGAAATGAATTTAAATTTAAAGTGATGCAGAAAACAAGGTTCAAGTTATGTTTAACTGGATAACCTTGTGTATATCTATGCGCATAAGTAGCATTTATATTATAAAATAACAACTTATATTGTGAATACTTATTTTTCATCAAATATAGGTAGAAAAGATGCAATTAAGCTCTTTTACTTATGATTGGATAAAAAAAATACATATATGGCAGAGAAAAGTGCTTATTCATTGACAGTTCAAACAATGCACAATACAATCGCGAACCTTGAAGATTAATGATCATTTTGGAGTTTCACTATGAAACGTACCTTTCAACCATCTGAATTAAAGCGTAAGCGTGTTCATGGTTTTCGTGCTCGTATGGCAACTAAAGCAGGTCGTCAAGTTTTGGCTCGCCGTCGTGCAAAAGGCCGTCATAGCTTAACTGTTTAATTATAGTTGGCTATAACCGGTTTGGGTGTTATGTCACTTTATAGTTTCAGTACTGACCTTCGTTTGCGATGTGCTGGTGACTACAAAGGTGTATTTGATGGTGCGCTTTTTAAAGTGCATCAACCCCACTTTTTATTTCTTGCAAAATTTTCCGAACAGCCGAATAGCCGTTTGGGTTTAGTTGTTGCTAAGAAAAAAGTGCGTCGCGCACATGAAAGAAATCGAATAAAACGTTTAACGCGTGAAAGTTTTCGCTTAAATCAGCACAATATGGATGATATTGATATTGTGGTCATGCCAAAACAGGGAATTGAATCGGTTTCTAATGCCGAATTATTTCAGCAGTTACAATTCGCGTGGTCAAAGCTACATCGTCTTGTAGAAAAGCATCATAAAATAGCGATTTCTTCGCCTAATAATTAGAGCAGACCAATGGTTCGTTTACTGCATTGGTTCATTCGTTTCTATCAAATAGCGATTAGTCCGCTTCTTGGACCTCGTTGTCGTTATATTCCGACCTGTTCTCAATATTCGTTAGAAGCAATCCATACTTATGGTGCATGCAAAGGTAGTTGGCTTGCGTTTAATCGTGTTTGCCGTTGCCATCCTTGGGGTGGATATGGCTATGATCCTGTGCCCCCAAAAGCGATTCTTTTTATTTCATTTCAGCAAATAGATTCTCAAACGCTTCATGTTACGGTACCCTTTCGTGAACGTTTTTCGAACCAAAAACACTCTAACCATTTGGGGTAATGAATATGCAACAATGGGCCAGGTTTGCTATCCTTGTGGCCATGCTAGTCGCCGCATATTTGCTCATTTTGGCGTGGCAAAAAGATTATGGTCATGGCAGTAATAACCAAAAAGTTGAAAATCAACCCGCTGTTATTCGTCATGATATATCTGCCGATTTGCCAAATGCGCAAAATACTGCTGTAACTAGTGATCTCCCGCAAGCGAATACTGCTGCTGTACAACAGAATACACCAGCACCAGCCAGCGCAAATCAAAAACTGATTTCAGTACAGACTGACCTTTATCACCTTTGGATTAATCCAAAAGGTGGCGATATTGTGCGTATTGAATTACTGAACCATGATAAAAGTAAGGAAGGTAATCAACCTTTTGTAATGCTTGAAAGCGATACAGAACGGACTTACGTTGCTCAATCTGGTTTGATTGGATTAAATGGTCCAGATGCAAGCAGTACGGGTCGTCCAAACTATGAAGTTGAAAAAACAGAATTTAGTTTAAGTGATGCCAAAGAAGTTAAAGATAAAGATGGTCAACTATCAAAAGTTTTAACCGTACCAATGGTTTATAAAACGGCTGACGGTGTTGAAATTATTAAGACCTTTACCTTTAAGCCAGATGCTTATCCGATTAATGTCAGTTATCAAGTACTCAACCGTAGTACACAAAACTGGCAAGGCCAAATGTTTGGTCAAATCAAACGTGATAACTCAGAAGATCCAGGTAAAACTGATCAGGGTATCTTTACCCTTGGTACATTCTTGGGTGGCGCTTGGGGAACACCAGATTCACACTATAATAAGTTGAAATTTGACAACTTTAATGAAGAAAAGCTCAACACATCCGCTGAAAAAGGTTGGGTTGCAGTGGTTCAACATTATTTTGTGAGTGCTTGGATTCCTGGTCAATTTGGTAATCAGCCTTATAAATCGACATTTGAGTCACGTAAATCTGCTGATGGCATGAACATTATTGGCTTTACTTCACCAATGATTAATGTTCCAGCGGGCAAAAGTATGACTGTGGATGCCACATTCTACTCCGGTCCTAAGGTTCAATCTGAATTGAAAGATTTGGCTGAAGGCTTAAACCAAACCGTTGATTACGGTTGGTTGTGGCCAATTGCGAAGCTATTGTTTATGGGCTTGCAATTCTTCCATGGTCTGGTTGGTAACTGGGGTTGGTCAATCATTTTATTGACGATCTTGGTGAAATTAATCTTGTGGCCGCTGTCTTCAAAAAGTTATCGCTCTATGGCGAAAATGCGTGTGATTGCACCTGAAATGCAACGCATGAAAGAAGAGTTTGGCGAAGACCGTATGCGTTTCTCTCAAGAAATGATGGCGCTTTATAAGCGTGAGCAAGTGAATCCACTTTCTGGTTGCTTACCATTGTTGTTACAAATGCCGATTTTCTTGGCACTGTACTGGGTACTGATGGAAAGTGTGGAACTTCGCCATGCGCCTTGGATACTTTGGATTCAAGATTTATCTGCAATGGATCCATTGTTTATTCTGCCGTTGATTATGGGTGCGACGATGTTTATTCAACAGTCGTTGAATCCACAGCCAGCAGATCCGATGCAAGCCAAAGTATTTAAAATTATGCCGATTATGTTTACCGTATTCATGCTGTTCTTCCCAGCAGGCTTGGTTTTATACTGGATTGTGAACAACTCGATCACGATCTTGCAACAAAGCTTTATCAACAAAAGTGTTGAGAAAGCGCGTTTAGCGAAAGATGTAACACCAGCCAATTAGTCCAGACTGAACAGCTGAATAAATCCGCTTAAGATGGTAATCTTAGGCGGATTTTTTATTTGCTGTAGAGAAGACAATGACAACTTTTGTAGCCCAAACCACGATTGCTGCGATCGCAACCCCACCTGGCCGAGGCGGTGTTGGTGTCATTCGTCTCTCTGGCCCCAAAGCCTATGCGATTGCAGAAGCCTTATCTCAAAAAGCCTTACCCGCAGCGCGTATGGCTGGATTTCGTAAGTTTTATGATGAAAAACAAGAAGTCATGGATGAAGGCTTGATTCTTTGTTTTCCTAACCCGCACTCTTTCACCGGTGAAGATGTGGTTGAAATCCAAGGTCATGGCGGTCCTGTCATTCAAAATGTGTTATTGGCACGGGTGCTTGAATTAGGCGCGACAGCAGCCAAAGCTGGCGAGTTTTCCATGCGCGCTTTTGAAAATGACAAAATGGATTTGGTTCAAGCCGAGGCCATTGCCGATTTAATTGATGCCAGTTCGCAAGCAGCAGCGCGTTCAGCAGTACGTTCATTGCAAGGTGCATTTTCACAAAAGATTAATCTGGTTTTAGAAAAACTGATTCATTTACGCTTGCATGTTGAGGCTGCAATTGATTTTCCTGAAGAGGAAATCGATTTCTTGGCGGATGGCAAAATTTTGGCATTGCTGATCGATGTACAGTCCTCCGTAACGCAAGTACAGCTTTCTGCACGACAAGGTCAATTGTTACGCGAAGGCTTACAAGTGGTGATTGCAGGCAAACCCAATGCAGGCAAGTCGAGTTTACTTAATGCCTTGGCTGGTGTTGATCGGGCCATTGTGACGGACATTGCAGGAACCACACGCGATGTACTGCATGAAAAAATTAGCTTAAATGGTTTACCCATGACCTTGACCGATACCGCGGGTCTACGTGAAACCGGTGACATTGTTGAAAAAGAAGGGATTCGCCGCGCAATTATTGAAATTGAACAAGCCGATTTATTGCTGTTGGTCTATGACTTGAGTCAGGGCGAAAATCCACTGATCTTAGCTGAGCAGTATTTTGCGGAACATCTTGAGCCTAAACGCTTGATGCTGATTGGAAATAAATGCGACCTCACCGATCAAGTCTCGGCGTTAACCGATTTTCAAGGCTTCCGTAATATCAGCGTTTCAGCCAAACAAGAAACGGGTGTACAAGTACTCATTGATGCGATTACAGCGCATGCTGGCTTTCAGCCAGAGGAAGACACCTTTATTGCCCGTACACGTCATCTAGATGCAATGAAGCGCACTCAGGCTTATTTGGCAGAGGCACATGAGCAGCTTACTGTTTATCAAGCTGGAGAACTTGTGGCTGAGTCATTACGCTTGGCACAAAATGCTTTGGGTGAGATTACCGGTGATTTTAGTGCGGATGATTTGCTCGGAGAAATCTTCGGTTCATTCTGTATTGGAAAGTAAGCTTATTTTTTAGTTAAACAGCACCTCAAATCATTGATCGATTTTAGGTGCCTATTTCTGTGTAACGACTTACAGCTTAAGCGGTTTGCATGGCTAACCAATGCGTATGGCTCAGGTGACTGACCTGCTGATCATGTTGTTGATTGATCAGCTCAAAATCTTGTGCTGCAAGCGTATGATGATGACGAAAGCCACATTTTTCTTGCACGATTCTAGAGTTTACATTGCCATCAATATAACCCGACCATAACTGATCAAGTTTTAGGTCTTGAAATGCATGGCGTATTATTTCACGAGCGGCTTCGGGAATTAGCCCTTTGCCCCAGTAAGGCACCCCAATCCAGTAGGACAGTTCCCCTTCCTGTTCTGTCATCGCTAAATAACTGTTTGCGCCAAGCTGTAAGCCAATACAGCCAATGACTTGCTGGGTATCTTTGAGTACCACCGCAAAAATGTGGTCTTGCATAAAGACAGATCGGATAATATCTGTGCTTTCTTCCACACTTTGGTGTGCTGGCCATCCCGCAATCGGGCCAATACGTGGGTCTTTGGCAAAGTAATATAAATCTTTGGCATCACTGAGTTGCCAAGGGCGTAAGATTAAGCGTTCGGTGGATAACATCATTTTGACTATTCCTTTGTATTATCTTACAGGTTATGTTTTTGAGCATAATCGTGGCTGATCAGTTTGCTTTAATGCAGTGTGATGCGGTCAGTTTAGGCAAAATGAAGAAATGCAGTTATCGCTTAAATTGAGCATTATCGGTACTTTTGACAACTTTATGATGTTTAGTTTGTTAGTATTTCTATCTGATATGCGAAAAAAGAAAGTGTGATGCATGACCTTGTTGCTTTGATGCAGAAAAACCAACAACAGACCCTAATGGGCGAAACGGATTTAGTTGAACAACTGGGACATCCATTAAAACTCAGTTATGTGGTGATTTTAATTGGCTTGGCTGGTTGTGCCAGCATCAATATTAATTTGAAAAAATACCCGATTCGGCCACATGATATTGTGGTGCTGTATGACGATTCTTTTGCCCTGCCTATACAGAGGTCAAAGCACTTTAAAGTGTTCTATTGCATGATTGATAAAGCCTTGGCTGCTGAAATTGCCTATCAACTGCCGAATCAATTATTTTCATTTTTACAGGACTCTCCGCGCTGTATTGTATCTGCTGAGCAGCGCTTGTTGCTTTCGATGTGGTTGGCGCAAACCCGTGCAATCTATAGCGCGCAAGGTCGCTATCAAGCAATTATGTTGCGTAATCACCTGCAAAATTTCTTTCTTGAAATCGCAGCACAGATGCCCAGCTCTGGAGTGAGCACTCATCCTAAGTTGAGTCGCAAGGAGCAGCTCTGTTGGCGTTTCTGGGAAATGATTGGGCAACATTGTCAGCAGCATCGTGAGGTGGCCTTTTATGCAACGCAGCTCAGTATTACGCCTTATTATTTAGCACAAATCAGCAAAGCCATTTTTATTGACAGCCCGAAAGATTTAATTCATCGCCAAGTGATCTTGGAAATGAAAACATTATTAGTGTCTACTACGCTTTCGATCCAACAAATTGCGGATCAGCTGCATTTTGCTGATCCTGCTTATATGTGTCGTTATTTTAAACGGCAAACGGGAATCTCATTATCGCAATACCGTCGACAAGGGATTTAAGGTCGCGCGAATATTTAGAAAATCTGAGGATGAATCATGCTAGTTCAATAAATACTGCAGCAGATAAAACACCATAAAACTGCCGATTGAACTGATTAAGATGCGTTTTGAATATAAATACAGGATGACGGCTGCAAGTGCTGCATAAAAATAAGGATTGAGCCAAAGCCCTTTAAACTGTTGACTGTCATCAAAGAAAATCACAGGGAAGCAAATCGCACTGAGTAAACATGGTGCAGCGTAATGCAACATCCGCTGGATAAAATGTGGCATGCGGACTTGAATCCGTGGTTCCAAAAAGAGATAACGATTAAAGAAAACCAGTGCGGCCATGGCACAAATTAGCCCCCAACTCATGATCCATCCCCTTTGAGATATTCGCAGCAGACTGCGATTGCCATACCGATCAGCCCAGCAAGAATAAGTGCATTTTCAACTGCGAAAAATCGCAATACAAAGGTCGCAATAAGGGTGCTGATGATGGCGATTAAGGTGATTTTATCTTTGATTAAGGACAGAATCATGGGAATAAAAATTGCCACAATGGAGAAATCTAAAGGATAGTCTTTAACATCGGGCAGTAGACGGGTAAAGAAAATACCGACTAAACCAAAGACCACCCAAAACAGATAAAAACACAGCCCTGCACCAAATAAATAAGCCATTGAGCGCTGCCCTGTGCTCACGGTGAGTGCAAACTGTTCATCGGTCAGTAAAAAACCTTGGCCCAAACGAATATAACTGGGTTGTGATGCGATATTGGGCCTTAGGGTCAGTGCATAAATAAAATGCTGGCTGGTCAGAAAGAAGATCGTGACTAAGATGCTGAATGTTGATGCCCCTGCCATGAATAACCCAAGACTGACCAATTGTGCTGCCCCTGCAAACACCATAGCCGTCATGGCAATGGCTTTGGCTAAGGACAGCCCTGCATTGATGGCCATAGAGCCTGCCAGAATACTCCAAGGAATCACGGCTATAGACAGCGGCAACATATCAGTTGCACCTTTGAAAAATAGTTGTTTTTGATTTGACATCACAATGGCATATTCAGTTTTGAAACACACTGCAGTATGTTCGATGGATCAAAGCAGAGACTTGAATGAAATTGCGCTATTGGTGCTATGAATTTGGTGGGAATAGACGGGATGTTGAATCTTGGATTTTTCTTTCATGTTTTGAGGATTTAGCTTTTTAATCCACAGAGATACTGGGTCGGGGTGATACCCATGGCACGTTTAAAGTGTCGATTAAAATGGCTTTGGTCAGAGAAGCCACAGTTTTGTGCCACATCAATAATCTGTTGGCCAGATTTCAGTTGTACCCGTGCATGTTGTAAACGAGCTTGAACCAGCCAATTGTGTGGGGTTAGGCCGACGTAGCGCTTGAATTGTCTTAAAAAATGCCATGCACTTAAGCCTGTCATTTTAGCCAAATCGTGAAGTGAGAAGTCTTGGGTGTAATGCGCTTCCATAAAGGCTTTAATCTGTAAAATTTGTTTTTCTGCATTGGCCAAAGGCGCTGCTGCTTTGGGATGTCGTGCATGACGGAGAATCAGGCAGGCCATGGTGGAGAGATAGAGGGTTTCTTTAAATAAAAGATTATGTTCTTGATCAAGTAAATTGAGGAGTACAGCAAACTGTTGCGCCAAACCAGGATCATGCACCACCGCTTGTGGAAACCACGGTGCAGCACCGTGTTCAGTGGCAAAGCCTTGTGAGAGATCAGTCAACATTTCAGGAGTTGGGTAAATCGCACGATAGCGCCAGCCGGTTTCAACAGCTGAAGAACCGGTGTGAATTTCATCTGCATTGACCAAAATAATATCGCCTTTGGGCGCAGTATGCAGATGACCATTACGATAAAAGGCCTGTGCGCCATCTTCGATAATGCCAATGCAATAGCCCTCATGCACATGCTTAGAAAATTGCGTATGCCGATAACTGGCTTTGAGCAATGCCAAACCGCCCAGCTCTTGGAGATGTTTAAAATCTGCAAATTCAGTTTTTATTGGCTTTACTCCACAGTGTGATCGGATGTTCATCCAAGCTTAGGGATTTTGTTGCAATAGGCTAGAACAAAATTGCTGTTTTAGCTGGCTGTATGCTGCAATTTAACTTTTGTGGTCGCTTGCTGATGCAACCGCAGCAAAAAACAGCAGAGTAGACTTTGCGTAATACAGAATGAGATTACTCCGATATTTAAGCCCCACAGATCAGACAAATAACCCACAGCAACAATTGGAATGATGGAACCCCAATATGCAATAAACAGATAGGTCGCGATGACGGCTGCACGATTTTCGAGGGTCGTCATTTTATGTATTAAAGAAAAAGCACCCATTAAACAGAGGCCATGCCCCATGCCTGCAAAGATGACGCTAATAAAAAATATGGCACTCCAGTGCATAATCAAGCACAGCATTAAAATCACGGAGCTTGTAATCAGGCTGATAAAACCTAGCTTTAAGCAGCGATGCATATTCAGGGTTTTGGCGGAGATTTGAACCAACAATGATGCCAATAAAATCCCAGTGATGGTGGCACCACTGACCAATGGGCCATGCCATGGAATAATCTCTTGAATAAATGAGGGTGCAAGTGAGGCAAATAAACTAAAGGTTGAGAAGGCAGAAAATGCGGCAAAGCTGGCAACATAAAATAAAGTTTTATTACTGGTTTTAGGCAATTCTAAATGCGGTGCCATGGTGAATTTTTGTTTTTCAAAGCTGGGTGCTTTGATACTCAATAAACTGAATAGACTAAAACAAGCTGCGGCAATAATTGGTAGATAAGGGGTAATTAATGGATATTTTGAGAATTGTGCAATAACGCCACCCAACACTGGCCCTAAACCAAAACCAAATACGGTAATGATTGAACTGAGCTGCGGTGCATTGGCTTTATGAGAATCTGGAATGGTATAAATCAACCCCAGCATGGCTGAGGTACTGATTAAGCCTGAGGCAATCCCAATAATAAAACGGCCAAAGCCGAGAATATATGCATTTTGAGCAAAGACCGAAGCCGTTAAGCCCAATATGGCAAACAACAAACCAATTTGTAGTGTGCGTATAAAACCTAAGTTATTACTAATCCGACCGAGAAATAATAACGTGGTCAGGCAGCCAAACATATAGGCGACAAAAATATAGGTAATATCACTCGGTAGCAGTTGCCACACATGTTGGTAAATTGGATAAAGCGGGCTAGATAAAGCCGTACCCACTGTGCCAATACAGAGCGCTAGGCTGACCACAAAAAATGGTCGCCATGATGATTGCTTCATGATTCGATGCTTTAGCAAATAAAGTGAGTCGAGCTAAAAAATGTTTTAGCATGGTCGAAAAGAGATCAGATCACGCTCAAGATTAGAGATTAAACCAGCAGTGGTCAACTGCTCATTTAGATAAATATTTTTAAGTTTTTATTGCGGATTCAATCGTTTAACTAAGTTGTAAAATGCGCTTAGTTATAGCGCTTAATCAGTTTTAAAAACTCTTGTAAGGCAGCTTCATCTAGCAGCGCTTGCTCAGGAATCACATGGTGACGTAAATGCATTTCGATTAACTCATTCATCAATCCATTGACTGCGCCCTTTATTGCAGCAACTTGTTGTAAAACATCAATACAATCTTGTTGATCATCTTGAATGCTGTCCTCGATTGCCCGCATTTGGCCTTGTAAACGTTTCACACGGTTTAAAATTTTTTTATCTTGATGCAAATGGCCCATCTTTTGAATCTCTAAAAATATACTCCCTTATAGTATATTTTTTTGCTTAAATATATATACTAGGGTGGAGTATATGGGGCAACAGATATGCAATTTAAAACATTTTCTCGTCAGCATGAGCATTGCTTTGATCAGGGGAATCCACTGACACAAAAGAAAATTTTATATGCCACACTTTTGACTGGCGTGATGATGCTGCTTGAGATCTGGGGCGGTTATATTTTTAACTCGATGGCGCTACTGGCAGATGGTTGGCATATGAGTTCACATATGTTGGCACTCGGTTTGGCCTATATGGCTTATAGAGTGACCCGATACTATGCACGTGATCCACGTTTTAGCTTTGGCACATGGAAAATAGAAATACTCACCGCGTATAGCAGTGCGATTTTACTGTTTGTAGTGGCATGCACGATGGCCTTTCAATCAATTACACGATTGTTCAACCCTGTACAGATTCATTATCAGGAAGCGATTCCGATTGCGATTTTGGGCTTAGTCATCAACTTGATTTGTGCTTGGCTGCTTAAGGAAAATCACCATCACCATCACCATCACCATCACCACGACCACGACCACGACCACGACCACGACCACGAACACGAACATGGACATGAGCACGATGCGCATTCACATCCGCACACTGCTGCAACGAAATCTCGTGATTTAAATCAAAATGCGGCTTTTTTGCATGTGGTTGCAGATGCAGTGACATCCGTCTTTGCAATTGTGGCGTTATTTGCAGCAAAGTATTGGGGTTGGAACTTTTTAGATGCGCTGCTAGGGATTGTCGGTGCAATTTTAGTCGGCAAATGGTCAATTGGGCTAATCAAAGAAACGTCTAAAATTTTAGTAGATGCCGAGATGGATCATCCCTTGGTTGAAAAAATTAGACAGCGTATTGCACACTTCGCCGTGGATACAGGTATGCCGATTGAAATTACTGACTTGCATGTCTGGAAGGTTGGACAAGACAAATTTTCCTGTATCTTGGCGCTTGAGACCGCTGCAGCGCATGTGAATGCAGATGTAATTCGTGATGTATTGTCGATCTATCAGCCATTGGTGCATATTTCAGTTGAAGTAAATGCTGCCACACAGTTCCGTGCGGTTCCACGTGAAACGCAACGCAGCCCTTTTTCTTCAATTAACAAGCAACAGATTTAACACATCGCTAATGCGCTGATCTGTTTAGAATATTGCCCTAAGAGATCGATGCCTGTAGAGAAACAAATGTTGAAAAAAGTAGCAATGCTGTTGAGTCTCACGCTAATGTTCAATGGCGTCAGTCACGCCAGTGTAGAAACGCTTAAAGTGAAGTTGGGACAGCAATATCCCAATGTAAAAATAGACGATTTAAAAGCCACAGAGATGCAGGGTTTGTATAGCGGAACGTTGGACAATCAAATCGTCTATGTGAATGAGCAAGCAGAACATATTTTTGTTGGTTCGATGATTCGTTTAAAAGATCAACGTAATTTGACCAAAGACTTGGCTGTGCAGCAACAACCACTGATCGACATTCAGAAATTGCCTTTAAATGATGCAATTAAGACAGTCAAAGGCACTGGAAAACGCCAGTTGGTGGTTTTTTCTGACCCTAACTGCCCGTATTGTAAAACCTTAGACGCGAATTTAGCACAGCTGAATGATGTCACCATTTATACCTTCCTTTACCCGATTAAAACCCAATCGATTATTCCATCCAAGCAAGTCTGGTGTTCACCCAACAAAGCCTATGCATGGCAAAATTTGATGGCGAAAGGCGTACAACCGACAGCGGCTGCGACTTGTGAAACGCCAATCGAACGCAATCTATTATTGGGTAAGCAACTGGGGTTAACGGGAACACCTGTGATTATTTTCTCGAATGGCCAAAAAGCCATGGGGGCTTATTCATCAGTCGAAATTAATAAAATTTGGCAACAGATGGGCTTATAAGGCTTGAGGTCGATAACATGGATCGATATTAATAAGTCTAGCTATTCGTATGGTTATGGGCTGATTGCTATAGCGAAACAAAAGCACCTTCTTTGAGGTGCTTTGTGGTGTAAGGCTTGTTTATAACGATAGCGCGTACAGTGACTTAACTGCGTTGTGCAATCAGGTTATACACAAAGAGAATGACGATCGCGCCAACCACTGAGGCAATGAATCCCGCAGAGGAGCCTTCAGCATAAAATCCGAGGAATCGACCACCATACGTTGCGGTCAGTGAACCTGCAATACCCAGTAACGTGGTGACAATAAATCCAGCTTTGTCATCGCCAGGATAGATGGCACGTGCAATCAGACCTGCGACAAAACCAATTACAATTGCAACAATGAGAGCCCACATCCGTTTTCTCCTTATTTCAATTTAAAAAGTCTGTGTAATGTATGAAGATTACGATGAATATAGATCATTGAATATTTTGCAGCGATGTGAAAGGGCTAGAGTTAAAAAAGTTGTTGTTGTTTTGTTCTTGTAATTCAATTAATTAAGCGACCGAAGCCGCTTAAATCACGATTGAAATATGTATTACAGTCCAATTTCACCAATAAAAGGCAGGTGACGATACTGTTGGTCATAGTCCAAACCATAACCGACAATGAAGCGATCTTCGACTTCAAAACCGAGAAACTTAACCTCTAAGTCGATTTCACGGCGCGAGGGTTTGCTGATTAAGGTACACAATTGAATCGAGTTTGGGCCACGCGTTTCTAAAATTTCTAAGACCTTACTGAGCGTATTGCCTGAGTCGATAATATCTTCAACCACCAACACATCTTTACCGCGTATTTCGCCATCTAAATCTTTTAAAATTTTGACATCACGGCTAGAAGTTGTCGATTTTCCATAACTGGATACGGTCATAAAATCCAGTTCATGCGGTTTGTTAATGCAACGGCAGAGATCTGCCATAAAAATTACCGAACCGCGAAGTAAACCAATCAATACCAACTCTTTGTCGCTTTGGGCATAGTGGGCAGTTATCAGTTCGCCAAGTTGTTTGACTTTCGCTTGAATCTCTTCAGTCGAAAGCATCACACTCATTTCAACAGCCATTGGGGAAATACCTAAATATCAAGTCAATAAAATAAAAAAGGCGTTGACTTGCAACACCTGAATTTAAAGTAATTTTAGAACATATTACGCTGTGATGCATCCCTTTTTGCGATATGACAATGTAATCATGCCGATACTCAGGTGGAATCACGCTTTAGCAGCACTGCACATGTAATGAGCGTCACCGCCAGCAAAAGGTGTTTTCGCGTCAAGCGTTGAGTCGGCTGTTTCACTGTGACAAGGCTAGGCATGCAAGCGCTTGGCTTGGCCTCTCCGCTAGTATTGGTTGCGGTCTGCTTGTGCATAGGCTTTTTGCCCGTAGATGTAAGTGGCTTGAATATTGCGGTCATCCCCCATCATCATCAATGCAAATAATGCATCCTCGATATTCTTGGCGCGATCTTGACGCAATGCCTGTACCGCCGTGGCCTTTAGATTACACACGATGAAATCGGCTTCTTTACCGACATTAAAATTACCTAATTTTTCATGCAAGTCTAAGGCTTTTGCCGCACCAAGCGTCGCATGATAAAGCGCTTCAAAGGCAGAGAGCTTATCGCCTTGTAACTGCTGGACTTTATAGGCTTGATTGAGGGTATCGAGTTGACTAAATGCCGTGCCTGCCCCGACATCGGTGCCTAAGCCAACTTTGACTTGTTTTTCCCAAGTTTTTTTCAGTGGAAATAAGCCACTGCCTAAAAATAGATTTGAACTTGGGCAGAAGGCAATTGCAGAGTCGGTGTCGTGCAAACATTGCCATTCTTGTTCCTCTAAATGCACACAATGTGCAAAGACTGAACGTGATCCAGTTAAACCATAATGATGATAGACATCTAAATAGTTTTTTTGTTCGGGGAATAGCGATTTGACCCAAGCAATTTCATTTTGATTTTCACTGAGATGAGTATGTACATACACATCAGGATGTTCTGCTTTGAGCTGCCCTGCTTGCGCTAGTTGTGCTGCAGTTGAGGTTGGCGCAAAGCGTGGAGTGATGGCATACAAGTTACGACCTTTGCCATGCCACTTTTGAATCAAGGCTTTAGAGTCTGTATAAGCGCTCTCTGGCGTGTCACACAGCGCTTCAGGTGCATGACGGTCCATCAACACCTTACCCGCGATTAAACGCATGTGATGGCGCTCAGCAGCTTCAAACAATGCATCGACGGATTGCGGATGCACCGTACAGAACACCAATGCCGTGGTGGTGCCATTTTTCAGCAGCTCTTGCACAAAAAATGCAGCGATTTGATCGGCATACGCCTTGTCTTCAAATTGCATTTCAGTGGGAAAGGTATAGGTATTGAGCCATTCGAGCAGTTGTTCACCGTAGGCGCCAATCATTTCTGTTTGTGGGAAATGAATATGGGTGTCGATCAAGCCAGGCAAAATCAGTTGATCAGGATAATGCTCGACCTGTAGATCTGCAGCCAGATGCTGCCCTGCTTGCCAAGTTCCAAACCATTGAATTTTACCGTCTTGGGTAATCAACAGCCCATCTTCAATAAAACGGACTTGCTCAGGAATTGCGGCAGCTTGATCAACAGTGGATTGGATATCGAGAAAGCGACCACGAATGGCACTTGGGGCAATAACGGATGACATAAGAACCTACATAGAATTATTTTTTCAGTGAATTGTAACGAATTTGGTGAGGTTGCGCATAAACAGTATTTTGCAGATGCGGTTTTAACTTAAATAAACGTATAGTAGGCTATTGAATAGCGCTTTCTTCAAATATAGGAATGTAATATGAGACTGATCATTGCTTTAATTCTGCCATGGCTGGTATTTTTTACCATTGGTCGTCCGATTGCAGGAATTTTTTGTTTAATTTTACAGGTTACCTTGATTGGTTGGATCCCCGCTGCCATTTGGGCGGTGTATGCTTTATCGCAATACAAAACCGATCAGAAAATCAAAAAAGCCTTTGGCTGATTGTCGATGGGTAAAAGCAAGGTGGATATGCGGTTTTGTGTTGGGTATCGAAATTAGATATTTCTATTTTGGACTTACAAAGTTGTGTTATTCCCAAGTAGAAATGTCCTACCTAATAACCAAATAGAAATGTCCTATATGGACATTTCCAAGTCAAGCACAGGATTCAGATTTCGTTGTTGAATTGCTGTTTTCTGTGCACGTCTGCTTGGCATCTTTTGAGAACGATTGCGTTTGTTTTGTTGTTCCAGTTCTTCATGCTGTTGTTGGATATGATTCAGAACAGCACCCAACCGTTTATTCTCAACAATCTCTCGCTGGTTGAGCTGACTTAATTTATCGAAGATGCTGTAATTGATCTTCCGGCCTTCATGCATGATGGCTACAGTACCATCCGGGTATTCTAGAAACTCAAGATATTTACCAATCAGCCTCTGGTTTTCTTCTGTACTCTCCAGGAGATATACACATTTATCATAAGTAATGGTCAGGCTATTGGTGACTCTACGTGGCTCTCGCCAGGTAAAAATATCATCTAATTGCTCAGCTGTTTCGGTGGCAGAGCGGTGTAAGTTCTTAGGATTAAAGGCCATCTTTGCAAACTTGAGATTGAACTGCTCAATAAAGCAGGGTAACCACTTATTCGCATCTGCAATCGAACTGATACCTTCCAGGCGCATCTCCTTAATCAGACGGTCCTGAAGGGTTCTGTTGGCCCGTTCCACCCGTCCTTTGGCCTGAGGGGAGTTAGCGAAGATGATATCGATATTGAGGGTACTGAGTACGCGTCCAAACTGGGTAATCTTGCTGTCTTTCTTGCTGCTTTGATTCACCCTAAAGACTGAATGTTTGTCGCTGTAAAACGCTAAAGGCTTACCATGCTGTTCAACATACAAGCGTGTCGAAATCATATAGTCAAAGGCTGATTCTGATTCACAGAAGCGTAAATGCTGCAATTTGCCTGTGGCATCATCGATAAAGACTAGCAGACAGCATTTAGCGGCTCTTCCTTCAAACCAGTCATGGTGTGAGCCATCGATTTGTACCAGTTCACCATAACAATCTCGGTTATATCGAGGCTGATATGGGCGTTTCAGGCGCTTGGAGCGAGGAATCCATAAATCGGCTGCAATCATCCAGCAACGCAGGGTTTCCACTGAAAGATCGAATCCATGAACGGTAGTGAGCTTTTCATGCGCTAAAGTGGGTCCGAAACCATGGAGTTGATCCGAAACAATATTGAGGCACTTGAGTCTGAGTTCTTCAGGAAGTTTGCAGTTGCTGGTTTGGCCACGACCAGCATGGGCTAATGCAGCTGGGCCTTGAGCTTTGTATTTCTGCAGTAAGCGTCTGATCTGACGTTCTGAAATATGAAGTAGCTGAGCAGCCTGGGATTGAGTTATGCGTTGATCGCAGATTTCCTGCAAGACCGACAATCGTTTAAGTTCTTTATCCGACATAGACACCAACATATCAAACCGTCCGCTTCAATAATCGCAAAAGTGCATATTCTAAAAGCGGACATTTTTACTTTGGAGAAACCGGACATTTCTATTTTGGGCTTACAAGTTGATTTCGCATAAGAGATTTTATGTTAAGTAATAAATTAAAAGTGTAATTCATTTCTTGTTATGATTAAAAAAGTATCAAGATTTAAATTGAGCGTAATTTGTTCTAATAGGAAATAGCCTATGGTACAAGTGTATGAATTCTAATAAGATGCGAAAAAATCAGATTTTCTTACTTATGAATTTTTCTAAAAAAGAAGTTGTACGAGCAGGTGAAGCTTTAATAAAAGATAGTTTAACTAATGACGAGGCAGCTTTTCATCATACTATGAGCGTGCTTACTTATTGGAGAAATAGCCATATTGTGCCTTTAAATTTGGCACATACTTTACTTAATCGTTTTATACATAGAGTTGATAAAAAAGCGTTTGTAGCAAAAAGATTGAAAAGATTTGATTCGATCAAAAAAAAATTACAACGTTTTGATCAAATGCAATTAAAAAATATGCAAGATATAGGCGGTATTAGGGTTGTTGTTTCTGATTTATCAAAAATAGATTCTATTTATAAAATTTTAATAAATGAACACTGTTTTTATAACGGTGATAAGTTAATTAAGATGGATAATTACATTGAAAACCCTAAAGATGACGGATATAGATGTCTTCATATAGTTGGTAAGTTTAATAATGAAGTAGATGAAGAGAGAAAGATTGAATTTCAGATAAGAACTACATTACAACATAGCTGGGCTACTGCTTTAGAAATAGTTGATATATTCACAGGACAAAATTTAAAAAGTAATTTAGGATTTCTTGCATACAAAAATTTTTTTAAAGACGTTAGCGATCAATTTCAACTGATGGAAAACTTGCCAGGTTTTCAGAATAATGATCGGGGAATATTTTTAAAAGAATATTTGAAAAGGGTATTATCTGATTATACGTTGACACGACAATGTATTGATATAACTAAAATATTAGAGATGAAGATGGGTTTTATGTCCTTTGAAGAACAGTTAAAAAGTTACTGTAAAGCAGCTGAAGAAATTAACAAAAAGATTATGTCTAAAAATTATAAAGATGGTTTTGTTTTAATCAGATTAAATGTTCAAAACTATAAGATTGAAGACGAATTTTTTAATCGTTCAGAGCATGACTTAGCTTCTCTCAGGTATAGCCAGTATGAGCAATTATTATCTAATGACAAGAAATGGATAATTACATTATTATCTACAGATGCTGTTGGGGGACTAAAAGAGGCCTATCCTAACTACTTTGCTGATTCTGAATTGTTTTTAAATTATATTAGTTATATAAAAATGGTTGTAAGCTTATCTATAATTGAGAAGAAGTCAAAAAAAATGTCAGTGAATGTATAGAAAATATTTTGAATAGAAAGGTAGTTTAAGTTACCTTTTTTATAGTTAAAAATTGAATCCTATGTGTTTTCTTGTTGGAAGTTCCACATCAATACGGAGTTTTCCTCCCATAGCTTCAATATACTTTTTCATGGTAAAAAATCTTAAGGTCATTTCCACGATGTTGAACACGAAGTTCTTTCATGTTGGTGAATTTAAAGTTATCGACTAAAGGTCAACCTAAGCCAGGCCCTTGTCGTTGCAGCACAATCAACGCCGCTAAAACCTTTTCTTGAGTTGATTCATCTTGTTGTTCAAGCCATTCATTGAATATGTCTGTCGTGATGACTGTCCACATATCACAACCAATATATAGGTTATAGTCTATATGTTGTAATGAATAATAGGGATAAGCAATTCAGAGATTAGAGATGGATTTTATTGGCAGAATGTTCCAGTTTTGCTCATAAAAAAGCCGTTTTGTTTCCAAGTCCGCTTTTCGGTCAAAATTCGGCATTATGTAAAACAGTAACTTATTGATTTTCAATATTTTATATTGTTACGTTTCGCATAAGCGCCATTATGTTAAATGGCTATATAAAAAATAGGTGTTTTATTTTTATTTTTATTAAATACAATCAATGTCTTATTATTTTTTTAGATGAATTTTGATATGAATTCTGTAGTAAATGAAGATACTCATTACAAAGTAAAAATTGAAATGTTTGAAACACATCATAATTATCTAGGTTCAATTATGTTGAATCAGGCAGGGAAAGCTAAAGAGGAAGAAACTGGACACAAATTTAGATGGATTATCCCAGCTATGTCTTTTGCTGTATTCAATGTGGAATCGGTATGTAATTTATATGGATCTCAATTAATCAAGAATTGGGACTTACTAGAAAGTGCTAGCTTTTTAGGTAAAGTTTCTTTGGTAAGTGAACATCTTGGTCTGGAAGTAGATTGGTCTAGAGAACCTTGGCAGACTATTAATAAAATGAAGAATTTTAGAAATGCACTTGTTCATTTAAAACCCAAAAAAACTACGCCAGAATATACATATGTTAAAAAAACTATAGATATCAAACGTATTCATCGTTATGCCTTATTATTAAACGGTTATCCAAAAACTAAAAATAATCTAATGAGCTACTCTAATCTCGAAAATATGGAAAAGTTTATTAAAGCTGCTTCAGATTTAGAGGGAATGTGGATGCGGAAGTGTAATCAAAATGGATTAGATGTTCATCACTATACGACTCCGATAACAGAGATTATGAATCCCCCTCAGGTTAAGGAAAAATCTTAAAATATTGAAAATTTTCTAAAATTAACATAATACGAGTTATGCGAAACTCTCTGATTTATTCTTTGCAAATCATGGTTTTATAGTATTACAAAAAGCCCAATCATCACCGATTGGGCTTTTTGCATGATTTAGATCGTTTCACGTATATTTATTGACCGTTGTTTCATAAGTTAAGTAAGCTCAGTTTAACAATCCCTGTTCTAATAAACACAAACCGACACCGAAGCGAATATGACCCTACTCACAGACCTATTGCAGCAATCCCCTGCCCTAATGCAAAGACTCACGGTATTAAGCGAGTTAAACCCAAATGCCTATCTTGCTGCGGGTGTGATTCGGAACTTGGTTTGGAGCAGTTTGCATGCGCAGCAATATCAGATGGCGGGGACTGAAATCGATGTGATCTTCTATGATGCAGAGGATGTGCAGGATGCAGCGCAAGTTCGTTTAAGCCAGCAGTTAAGCCAACATTTTCCAGAAAATACATGGGATGTGGTCAATCAAGCCTTGGTGCATCAATGGTATCGAACCGATCAAGGCGAACGGATTGCACCGCTAAGCAGTATTGAACACGCACTGTCACTATGGCCTGAAACAGCCACGGCGATTGCAGTGCGTTTGTTGAAAAGTGAGACGTTGGGAGATGATCAACTTGAGATCATTGCGCCCTTTGGTTTAACCGATTTACTTGCGCTAAAAGTACGGTGGAATCCTACATTGGTTAGCCACCGCACATTTATGGCAAGAGTTGAATCTAAAGGTTTTTTACAGCGTTGGCCGCAATTAACCTTGGTTTAAGTCAGACTGTTTACGGTGATAACGTAGCGATAACCAAGCCGTCACTGCTAAGACGATGGCAATAAAGCTGAGTGAAATCCAGATTGGCATGTGGAATACATCGAGCATCAACATTTTAAAGCCAATGAATAACAAGATAATGCCGAGACCGTATGGGAGATAATGCATTTTCTCCGCAGCGCCAGCCAATAAAAAGAACATTGCACGTAGGCCCAAAATCGCCATTAAGTTTGCAGTCAATACGATGAAGGGATCACTGGTTACCGCAAAAATAGCCGGGATCGAATCGACCGCGAAAATCACATCGGATGCTTCAACCAAGATCAGCACTAAAAATAATGGGGTTGCCCACAGCACGCCATTTTGACGGACAAAGAAGCGATTGCCTTCAAGTTTTGGGGTGATTCGCATATGTTTGCGTAACCACTTGAGTAGTTTCATGTCCTCAATGTCTTGATCTTCATCTTGGCCCTTAAGGAATTTAAAGCCGGTATAGACCAAGAACGCGCCAAAAATATACAGCACCCATGAGAATTCTTGCACGAACCACGCACCAATAAAAATAAAGATGGTTCGTAGCACGATGGCACCGAGCACCCCGTAGAGCAACAGTTGGCGTTGTAATGCTGGTGAGATGGAGAATGCTGCGAAAATCATGAGCCAAACAAAGACGTTATCAATCGCGAGGGATTTTTCCAGTAAATAACCCGCGATATATTCCATGGTTTTTTGATTCGCCAGTGCAACGCCAGCAGTTTGTTGTAGGTAGAGCCACAGCCCTCCTGCAAATAGCATGGCAATACTGACCCACGCAAGGCTCCAGAATGCCGCAGATTTTACGCTCGGTGCTTGATCTTGTTTTTGTTTAAAGCCTAAAAAGTCGATGCAGAGCATGACGGTAACGAGGCCGAAAAACACCAGATAGAGCCAAATATTGCCAATGGATTCCATAAAAAATCTCCAAATCTGGCAAGCAGGCATAAAAAAACCTTGACCTGTTGCCAGATGAATTAAACATCTGTATCAACATGATCAAGGTCTTGCCTACATCATCTGGGAAAAGATCCACTGGGATGATGCTCAGATACCGACTCCGAAGAGCGTGATGACGATATTCTGACACGTTCTGTGTGCAACACGAATGGCTTGCGACTGAGAACGTTTGGAGGAGGCTACTCCCCTTGTTCAAACGAATTCTGTAGGGAAAAAGTGTGTATTTCCGAATAGCGCGAAGAATCTCATATTTTAAACAAAACTGCAATTGTTCATGCAAAAAATAGCCATTAAGCACGACCGTTAAAGTCACGGCGTTGCACCAATAGGAGTGCCAAGCCAGTTGCAAGCAGTGCTAGGATACCACCCAGCATACCAATCGCGCTCAAGCCATACTGTGCTGTGACATAGGCTCCGAATAATGCCCCTGCGCCAATGCCGAGATTGTAGAGGCCTGAAAAAATCGCCATCGCCACATCGGTGGCATCCGCAGAGAGATTCAGGGTTTTGGCTTGTAGTGCCAAGCTAATACACAAAATGCCGATGCCCCAGAACATGCCGAGGATACTGAAACTGACGAAGCCTTGCGCTGCGGGCAAGAGCAATAACATCACTGCAGCCAAAGTGGCACAACTCAAGGGAATAATGGCTCTCGGATAATGAGGTGCAAATTTTCCAAATAGATAAGACCCTATAAAACCCGCCCCACCATAAACCAATAATAAACTGGTGGTTTGGCTGGAACTGAACTGGGCAATGTTGAGGGCAAAGGGCTCGATATAGCTATAAGCGGTAAATTGTGCGCTGACAATTAACACCAGTAAGGCAAACACCAACATCAGGCTTGGACGTTGCATGAGGGTTTTTACGCTGCTGAATGAACCCGAATTGACACTGGGTAAACGTGGCAAGCTTTTGGCCAAGATCAGGCAGACCAGACTGGCCCCAATCACAATCAGGGCAAAGGTATTACGCCAGCCATAAGATTCGCCGACCATGCGGCCCAAGGGAATGCCGAGCACCATCGCCATGGCGGTTCCAGTGGAAAGTAAGCCAAGCGCTTGAAAGGCCTTACCTTCTGGCGCAACACGCACGGCCAGTGAGGCGGTAATTGACCAAAACAGTGCATGTGCCAAGGCAATCCCGATTCGACTGACCAAGAGGCTTTGAAAGCTCCAGGCAAAATAGGACAAGATGTGACTGGCGATAAAAACCATAAACAACATAATCAGTAAAAATCGTCGTTCAATATTTCTGGTCAGCAGCATCATCGGCAGTGACAGGGTTGCCACCACCCAAGCATAAACGGTAATCATGATCCCCACATCCGTGCTTGGCATACCAAAGCTATTGCCTATATCACTGAGCAAGGCAATTGGAATAAATTCAGTGGTATTAAATATAAAGGCTGCAAATGCCAGACTAATAACACTAATCCATTGTTGCGTGGTGCTTGGGGATTTCGAGGGTGGATGTGCGTGCATACCGTTATATTTTTAAGGGAGTTATAGATGATGGCGCAGTTTAAATCTAAAAGCGTGCTGTTGTTAAGGATTTCGCTGTAAAGCAGCACAGTGACATTGATGTGCTATTTAATGCATTTGATGTTTTGCAAAACAAATCAGCTTTGCTAAAGTCGAGATCTACATTTTAAAAAACGAATGAGATCAATATGATGTTTCAGCATAACGATGATCAAAAACAAGGGCTTTTCTTTCTTGAAAACGAACAGGGACAACGCATCGCAGAAATCAGCTATGTTTGGTCGGATGAGAATACCATCATTGCCAATCATACTTGGGTGGATGATTCGCTGAGAGGCCAAGGTGTGGCGAAAAAGCTATTGGATGTGTTGGTGCAGTTTGCCCGTGACAAGCAGCTTAAAATTGTGGCGACCTGTTCTTATGTCGAGGTGATGTTTAAGCGTGATCAAAGTTTTGCAGATGTCGTGGCTTAAGTCGAGCAAAGCACATACTGATAAAAAAAGAGGCTGCCTTTTGAGACAGCCTCTT
This sequence comes from Acinetobacter pullicarnis, assembly GCF_006352475.1. Lineage (NCBI taxonomy): Bacteria > Pseudomonadati > Pseudomonadota > Gammaproteobacteria > Moraxellales > Moraxellaceae > Acinetobacter > Acinetobacter pullicarnis. The sequence continues at coordinate 3,946,348 of NZ_VCMZ01000001.1, read as the reverse complement.
TTTTTTACAGCGCATCACGGTCTAGATGCAGCTTTATGGATATTGATTGGGCGCTTGGGATTATTGGCGTTATTTGGCTTTTAAGGCGACCAAGAGTTTTTGGTGTAAGCCACCAAAACCACCATTTGACATCACCACCACCGCATCACCCTCACCTGTACCTTTGACAACGTCTTCAATAATGTCTTCAAGAGTACGTGCCAAGGTAGCTTGATTGGATGCCGCATCAATCACGGGTTGTAAATCCCAGTCCAGACCTTCGGGTTGATACCAAATCACGTGATCGGCCAGTTGTGCAGAATCGGCCAATTCGGCTTTATGGCTGCCCATCCGCATGGTATTCGAGCGCGGTTCAATGATTGCCCACAACTTACGTTCGCCTAGGCGTTTACGTGCACCATCCAGTGTGGTGGCAATCGCAGTGGGGTGATGGGCAAAATCATCATAAACTTCAATACCGTGGATCACGTCGAGTAATTCCATACGGCGTTTTACCCCACCAAAGCAAGACAAAGCGGCACAGGCTTGTTCAACCGCAACACCGACATGTTCAGCCGCGGCAATACTGGCCAAGGCGTTAGCAACGCTATGTTGTCCAGTCATGCTCCAATTCACTTCGCCTTTGACGACGCCGTGTTGCAACACTTTAAAATGCGAACCATCGGCATTGATCAACTCGGCCGCCAAAGCAACTTCTGAGTTGGCTGTAACACTGGTACGAACCACAGGGGTCCAGCAGCCCATTGCTAACACTTCATCAATATGTTGTTCGGTGATGGGCGCGATAATGCGACCAGTACTTGGAATGGTCCGAACCAAATGATGGAATTGTTTTTGAATGGCTGCGAGGTCATCAAAAATATCGGCATGGTCAAATTCGAGATTATTTAAAATCGCGGTTTTCGGATGGTAATGCACGAACTTCGAGCGCTTATCAAAAAATGCAGAGTCGTATTCATCCGCTTCCACCACAAAATATTCACCACTGCCGAGACGCGCACTTTCACTAAAACCGAGCGGGACGCCACCAATTAAAAAGCCCGGGTTTAATCCAGCTTGATCGAGTACCCATGCCAACATGGTGGTGGTGGTGGTTTTGCCGTGTGTACCTGCCACGCCCAAAACATGCTTGCCTTGCAACACATGATCGGCCAAGAATTGCGGTCCTGAAATATACGGCAGTCCCACATCAAGCATGTACTCGACAGCATCAATACCACGCTTCATGGCATTGCCGACGATTACAAGATCTGGATGTGGTTGTAAATGACTGCGGTCATAGCCTTGCATTAAGGTGATGCCTGCATTTTCGAGTTGGGTCGACATTGGTGGATAAACACTTTGGTCTGATCCGGTGACGGTGTGACCGAGATCACGCGCGAGGAGTGCCAACGAACCCATAAAGGTGCCACAAATACCCAAAATATGCAGATGCATAGCTTCTCACTCCACTACTTTTTAGACACATCACTTTGTTTTCGGTGCTGTTGTCGTGATTAATTCAATTTGTCAGCAACGATAGCAAGGCTATTTCTGAAAAGATAGTTTTTCTTGTGTTGTTTTCAGGCTTGATTGCATTGATGTTTAGGCGAAAAGAATCAATTAAAAAAGCCTGAATTGATGAACTATAACCATTCAGAAAACAGCATGTACTGAACCGGCAGCGTCACAATATCGACTACTGCTGCGAGCGGTAACAGTGGGAAGTAAAAAGCTTTATTCAGCACTGATTTTTTGGTTTTGTGCTTTACTTCAAGTTGAATCGGCTGTCTAAACTGATGTTGCGGTGGTGTTGTATTTTCTGCTTTTTGAATCGGGTAAATATTATAAGTCACATATTGGATGCATGAATAACTGTCGTTTGATTGCGTGACACCACACGAAAATTTGAGGGTCTGCAACTGCTGCTTTTCAATGGCTGTTATTTTCTGATTGGGTTTGGTGTAATACAACACCAGTGTTTCAGTGAGTGGTACTTTGGGATCTGTCAGGGTAATTTCAAAGATTTTATCTTTGGTGACCGATCTTGGCATAATCGATAAATAGTTCAAATCAAGTTGGGTGACCACATCGACCAGTAGATTGGGATTGGGCAGTGATTGTGCTACTGGTTTAATCAGGTAATTGTTTTTTGTGCCAACAACGGCCAAGGCATTTTCATAAGACGGAATCGGTGTTTTAGGAATGCCATAGGCAATCAATTGATCGGTATACAGGGTTTTAATGTTGTGTTCTCTATCCTTGATTTCATGCATCGTCAGCATGGTGGCACAGCCACTGAGTAGGCTGGTGGTCAAAATACTGCTTCCGAGGATTAACCATTTTCTATCCATATTATTTAAACGTCCAAGTTTTGCTTTAAGTGTTCGGTTTTCAAGAATTAAAATAAAATTATTAAAAAATTAAGTGTAGTAATTCAGAGTAAATACTAATTTTTAGTGATATGAAAGCGGTATTCTTACTGAAAATGCGTTGTTCTATTTTCTTTCCAATGATTCGGTGTAATCTAGCAAATCTTCAGTTGTGTCTACATCGATGCCATGGCGCTTTCCCTTCCCCTTCTTCTATTGATCATTGCCAACTGTTTTATGACTTTGGCATGGTATGGTCATCTTAAGTTTTTACATGATGCACCTTTATGGCAAGCGATCTTATTTGGCTGGTTGATTGCCCTACTCGAATATTGTTTTATGGTTCCCGCCACGCGTTTACTGGCGCAGTCCGGCTGGTCACTGGGAGAAATGAAAATCACCCAAGAAGTGATTACGCTGCTGGTGTTTGTGCCCTTTATGATTTTGTTATTTAAGCAGCCATTTAAGTTGGATTATCTTTGGGCAGGTCTGTGTTTAGTCGGCTGTATTTATTTTGTATTCCGCAGTCAGTAACGTAAATTAGCGTGCGGTAAAGGCGTGTTCAGCTTAGCTTTTAAGCGCTGCATGGCGATTATTTTAGTGGATCGAACTCAATCAAATCTTATATTTTAATTTCTGGTGATGATTTAGGGCAGCTTTCATATACGTTGAGTTTTTCGCCGCTGGGTTAGCGGTTTAAAAATCAAGGATCGTCTTTATCTTGATGATGGGATTGAAAAATACACGGTGCACCACAAGATAATATCAAAGCTTTAAAATTAACCCGCTACGATAAGCATAGGCAAACGTCATTAAAACACGGTAAACTATGCAGCGATAAATAGGCCAAACCGTCTACGATAGACAAAGTGAAAAGGTGAAATTGGATGCCGCTCAATACTGTTGAAGAACTTGTAGCAGATATCCGTGCAGGAAAAATGGTCATTCTCATGGACGATGAAGACCGTGAAAATGAAGGTGATCTTGTTATTGCTGCGACCCATGTGCGTCCAGAAGACATTAACTTTATGATCACTCATGCACGTGGTTTGGTGTGTTTAACCTTAAGTAAAGAACGTTGCCAGCAACTCAATTTACCTTTAATGGTTGATGCCAATGGCGCGCAACATGCGACCAACTTTACCTTGTCTATTGAAGCCGCAAAAGGCATTACCACCGGAATTTCTGCAGCTGAACGCGCGCATACCATTCATGCCGCCGTGGCTGCCCATGCAAAACCAAGTGATATTGTACAGCCGGGACATATTTTCCCACTGATGGCACAACCGGGTGGTGTATTACACCGTGCGGGCCATACGGAAGCTGGCTGTGATTTAGCTCGTTTAGCCGGTTTAGAACCTGCTTCTGTGATTTGTGAAATCATTAACGATGATGGCACCATGGCACGCCGCCCAGACTTAGAAGTTTTTGCTGAAAAGCATGGCATTAAAATCGGCACCATTGCTGACCTGATTCACTATCGTATGACCAATGAGCAAACGGTAGAGCGTCTCGGTCAACAACGTATTTCTACCGAATATGGCGAGTTTGAGTTATACCGCTATCAAGAAATAGGCAGTCCGTATATTCATTTGGCATTAGTGAAAGGCCAACCGAGCCAAGGTGTGACCACAGTTCGTGTGCATGGCTTTAATCCTGCCCGTGACTTGTTAAAACTCAGTGGTGCAGATCAAGAAGCCAATTGGAATTTAGACAAAGCCCTAAAAACCATTGCGCAAAGCGAACGCGGTGTGTTGGTCTGGATTGGTCAGGCACACTTGTCTGATCTTGGGCCTGCGCTAGATGCGTTGACTCAGCCTAAACCGACCAAGTCGAGTGCGGCATTGTCGCAGCAGTACCAAACCATTGGTGTCGGTGCGCAAATTTTACGTGATCTTGGCGTGGAAAAAATGAAATTGCTGAGTTCACCATTACGTTTTAATGCGATTTCTGGTTTTAATTTAGAAGTGGTTGAATATATTACCGCTGAATAGTTTTCTGGTTCGCCCTGTTTAAACCCGGTCGGTTGACTGGTTTTTGTGAATAAATAGGGTTAACGTATGTTGTTCAATATTTTGTCGAAATAATAGAGGTTGCTATGGCGATTCGCCGTATAGAAGGTTTATTACATCTCGCGAGCGAAGATCGTTACGCGATTCTAGTGGGTCGTTTTAATAGCTTTGTTGTTGAACATTTGCTCGAAGGCGCAATTGATACATTGCGTCGTCATGGTGTCTCCGACGATAATATTACCGTTGCACATGCACCAGGTGCATGGGAATTACCGGTTGTGGCAAAAAAACTTGCCAATTCAGGTAAATACGATGCAGTCATCGCATTGGGCGCAGTCATTCGTGGGAGTACGCCACATTTTGACTTCGTTGCGGGTGAATGTGCAAAAGGTCTAGGCGTTGTTGGTCTAGATACAGGTCTTCCTGTAATCAATGGTGTACTTACTACGGATAGTATTGAACAAGCGATTGAACGCTCTGGTACAAAAGCAGGCAATAAGGGTGGCGAAGCTGCACTTACGGCCATCGAAATGGTTAATTTGTTGAAGGCGATTTAAAGCATGTCGCAAACCCTACAAGCTACATATGCAGCGAAACGCAAAGCACGTCGTTTTGCTGTACAAGGTCTATTTGAATGGCAAATGACCCGCAACCCTGTGCATGAAATTGAAGCACGTACCCGTGCGGAAAATGCCATGCACAAAGTGGATCTTGGCTATTATCATGAGTTGCTTTCTGAAGTTGTGAGCAATCGTGATGTATTAGACGCATTATTGGTTCCGGTACTTGATCGTGAACTCGATGCACTCGATGGGGTTGAATTGGCAACCTTACGTCTTGGCGCATATGAACTCAAAGAACATTTAGAGATTCCATATCGCGTGGTTCTTGATGAGTCGATTGAGCTGGCGAAACACTTCGGTGGTGCGGACAGCCATAAATACATCAATGGTGTATTGGATCGTTTGGCTGAAAGCCTTCGTGAAGCAGAAAAGCAACAAGTAAAATAGTAGGCAGAGATGGCCGAGTTTTCAATTATTGAACGATATTTTAATCGTCGACAAAATGCCTCGGTTGACCTTGGCATTGGTGATGACTCAGCCCTGCTTGCTGCACCGCCGAATCATCAACTGGTAATCTGCACAGATACACTGGTGGCGGGACGGCATTTTCCACTCGATACTGCAGCGCATGCAGTCGGTTGGAAAAGTGTCGCTGTTAACCTGTCTGATATCGCTGCGATGGGTGCCAAGCCGCACAGTATTTTACTGGCGCTGAGCTTGCCAGATGCAGATCAAGCATGGTTACAAGGTTTTAGCGATGGGCTCTATGCCTGTTGTGATCGCTATGGCGTCAACCTGATTGGTGGTGATACCACCCAAAGCCCACATTTAAGTTTAAGCGTGACTGCATTAGGCTGGATCGAACACGGTCGAGCGATTGCCCGTTCAGGCGCACAAGTTGATGACCTGATCGTGGTCAGTGGTACTGTCGGTGATGCCGCCTTTGCCTTACAACATTTGGGACATCCGCTGCAACAGCGCCTTGATTACCCGACGCCACGTTGTGAATTAGGTTTATTGCTACAAGGCCTTGCCTCGAGCATGATTGATATCTCAGATGGTTTAGCCCAAGATTTGGGGCATATTTTAAAAGCATCAGCCAAAGGTGCCTGCCTTGAACTGACACAACTCCCATTAGACCCTGCCTTACAGCGACTTCCCGAACAACAACAATGGCGCTATGCCTTGGCGGGTGGCGATGATTATGAATTGTGTTTTACTATTTCGCCTGAGCATTATCAGCAGCTTTTACAGCGTCAGCCCAACGTACAAACCACTGTGATTGGTCAAATTATTCAAACACCAACGATAATTTTCAATAAGAATGGGCAAGCACAGCCACTCGATTTAAAGGGATATCAACATTTTGCCTAAGCCCGAAATTAATTTCCAACAGATGAATTGGTCAGAACGCTTGATTGTGTTTTGTGGTGTTGGGTTGGGTTCTGGTTTAGCACCGAAAGCACCTGGCACCTTTGGTTCTGCTTTTGCATTGTTGTTTGTACCCTTCTGGTTCGCGGTGGGTTTTAAGATCTCGCTCGCAGTTATCGTATTGATGTCGATTGTCGGAATTTATATCTGCGGTAAAACGGCTGAAATTATCCATGTACACGACGATGGTCGTATCGTTTGGGATGAATTTGCAGGCCAATCGATTACCTTTTTACCGCTGATTTATATTGGTCAAATCAGCTGGTTATGGGCGTTGGTCGGCTTTGCGCTGTTCCGTCTGTTTGATATTTGGAAACCGTGGCCGATTAATGTGATTGATCGTCAAGTGGACGGTGGTTTTGGGATCATGCTTGATGATATTATTGCGGGGATCTGGGCTGCGCTCTGTATCGTTCTTTATTTATATATTTCTAAGGCTTAGGCCACATAACAAAGGTGTAATATGTCGACGAGCGTCATTATACTTGCTGCAGGTAAGGGAACACGAATGCGTTCGCTTTTGCCCAAGGTACTTCAGCCTTTAGCAGGTCGTCCACTCCTTGCGCATGTCATTGAGACCGCAAAAAAAATTCAAGCAGATAAAATTCTGACCATTTTTGGTCACGGTGGTAAACAAGTTCAACAGGCTTTTTCACAAGAACAAATTCAGTGGGTTGAACAAGTTGAACAATTAGGTACGGGACATGCCGTACAAATGGTTTTACCTGTTTTAGCACAAGACGGGATGTCGTTGATTTTATCGGGTGATGTCCCTTGCGTTAGCGTCGATACGCTGCAACGTTTGCTCGATGCCTCATCTAAAACGGGGATTGGGATTGTGACCTTAACCCTAGATGATGCCAGTGGTTATGGTCGTATCGTGCGTGATGATGGGAAAATCCAAGCCATTGTTGAGCATAAAGATGCCAATCAGCAGCAACGCCAAATTCAAGAAATTAATACTGGTATTTACTGTGTCAGTAATGCCAAATTGCATCAATGGTTGCCTAAGCTGAGCAATGATAATGCGCAAGGTGAATATTACCTGACTGATATTGTAGCGATGGCATTGGCCGATGGTCTTGAGATCGCATCGATTCAACCGCAACAGGCATTTGAAGTTGAAGGCATTAATGATCGTAGTCAATTGGCGGCACTGGAACGTCAATTTCAACTTTTTCAAGCCAAACAATTGATGCAGCAAGGGGTACATTTGATTGACCCTGCTCGTTTTGATTTACGTGGTGAGTTGAAAGCGGGCTTTGATGTCTGCATTGATATCAACGTCATTATTGAAGGCCAATGTGAATTTGGCGATGGGGTTGAAATTGGTGCTGGATGCATCATCAAAAACACCAAGATTGCTGTAGGCACCAAAGTTAAAGCCTATAGCATTTTTGAAGATGCGATTGTTGGTGAAGATGCGGTGATTGGGCCTTTTGCACGATTGCGCCCAGGTGCAGTGCTTAGCAATCAAGTGCATATTGGCAACTTTGTTGAAGTTAAAAATAGCCGTGTCGGTTTGGGTTCTAAAGCCAATCACTTTACCTATTTAGGTGATGCTGAGATTGGTGAAAACTCAAATATCGGTGCTGGGACCATTACTTGTAATTATGATGGTGCCAACAAATATCTAACGGTAATTGGCAATGATGCCTTTATCGGTTCGAATAGCTCCTTGGTTGCGCCAGTTAAAATTGGTAATGGTGCAACGGTTGGTGCTGGTTCGGTGATTACTCATGATGTTGCTGATCAAAGTTTAGCATTTGAACGTGCGAAACAAATGACAAAAGAAAATTATCAACGTCCCCAAAAGGTCAAAAAATAACAGGATAGATTTATGTGTGGAATCGTTGGTGGCGTTGCAGAACGTAGTATTACAAATATTTTAATCGAAGGATTGAAGCGTCTAGAGTACCGTGGTTATGACTCTGCAGGCGTTGCACTGGTTGGCCAAGGTCAGATTTTACGTGAACGCCGTGTCGGTAAAGTTGTGAACTTAGAAAGCGCAGTGACTGAAGCACAAATCTTGGGTTCACTGGGTATTGCGCATACCCGTTGGGCGACTCATGGTAAACCGACTGAAAATAATGCCCATCCACACGTCTCTGATCAGGTGGCTGTGGTACATAACGGCATCATTGAAAACTACCAAGAATTAAAACAAGATTTAATTGCACTTGGCTATCATTTTAGTTCTGAAACAGATAGCGAAGTGGTTGCACATCTCATTACCGAAGCACTGAAATCTGGTGCACCACTGTTGCAAGCGGTTGAACAAATTGTGCCGAAGCTTAAAGGTGCTTTTGCACTGGGTATCGTACACAGTGATTATCCTGATGAATTGATTGCAGTCCGTGAAGGTTCGCCTTTGGTGATTGGTGTCGGAATTGGTGAAAACTTTATTAGTTCGGATCAATTGGCTTTGCTTCCAGTGACCAACCGCTTTATGTACCTTGAAGAAGGCGATATCGCACTGTTGACTCGTGAAAAAATTGAAGTGTTTGTCCAAGGCCAACTGGTTGAACGTCCAGTGAAAGAGCTTGATGCGACGGTGACCAACACCTCTAAGGGCAACTATAAACATTATATGCTCAAAGAAATTCATGAGCAGCCTGAAGCGATTCAACAAACTTTGTCACAAGCATTAAATGGCAATGCCTTACGTGAAGACTTCTTAAAAGACGCGGTTATTGATTTTAATCAAATTCAGCAAATTCAAATTATTGCCTGTGGGACCAGTTATCACGCTGGGATGATTGCGAAATATTGGTTTGAACAACTGATTGATTTGCCTTGCCAAGTCGAAATCGCCAGTGAATTCCGTTACCGTTCACCAGTGATTGTCGACCGCACACTCTATATCTGTATTTCTCAATCAGGTGAAACCGCTGATACATTGGCCGCCCTGCGTGATACCCAGAAACGCGCTGCTGCGAAGCATCTGATGATTTCGACCTTGACCATTTGTAACGTCGCGACCTCATCAATGGTGCGTGAAACCAATCATCATTTGTTGACATTGGCTGGCCCTGAAATTGGCGTGGCTTCAACCAAAGCCTTTACCACACAGTTAACTGCTTTGATGTTGTTGGTACTGAAAATTGGTCAAGTGAAGCAAACACTTGCAGATTCGGTGTTAGCTGAAATCGCGGCTGATCTATGGCATTTACCTAAAGTAATCTTGGCCGCGCTGCAAAAAGATGCGAGCATCTTGGGTTTATCTGAATTGTTTGTTGAAAAAAATCACTGCTTATTCTTAGGTCGTGGCACTGAATTTCCAATCGCATTGGAAGGTGCTTTAAAGCTCAAAGAAATCTCTTATATTCACGCTGAAGGCTATGCTGCAGGTGAACTGAAGCATGGTCCATTGGCATTGGTCGACAACGATATGCCTGTGGTGATCTTGGCACCGAAGGACGATATGTTGGATAAATTAAAATCTAACATGGAAGAAGTCCAAGCACGTGGTGGTGAATTATTTGTTTTCGCCGATGAAAATAGCGGTATTCAAAGCCAAGACCGTCAACATGTGGTGAAAATTCCAAGCGTAAGCAACTGGTTAGCCCCAATCGTGTATAGCATCCCTGTACAGCTATTGTCGTATCACGTGGCGGTATTGCGTGGTACAGACGTGGATCAACCACGTAACTTGGCGAAATCGGTCACTGTAGAATAAGTTGAGTTGGTTTAGACAGGGTCAGTGTGCTGTCTAAATGCGAAAACAAAAACACCGCTCAGGCTGGATGCTTGAGCGGTGTTTTTTATTGCACAGACACCTTTACCCCGTACTAACGCGTTAAATACTCATGACGCATCGTTTAAACCCGCAAGTTTGCGTGATATTTCAGTTAAGGCACTCCAGTCTTTGTACCCCAAACCATTGGCATTGGCTGCGACCAAGTTATCTTTTGCGCCTAAAATAGCAGAAGGTTTTACCCCGCAAGCGGTAAATGCTGCATCAAAAATTAATGCATCTTTTAAACCTGCTGAAAGATCAAAACCGACTGTATCAAAATCTCGATGTGCTATCTTTTCCGCATATTCAATCATGGCCTGATTGCCTGCAAAAAACATTTTTGAAATGGTGAGCACTTGTGCTTGATCGAGTTGGCTTTTTTCTGCATAGGTGAAAACCTCGCCAAGCATCGCGAGTTGGGTCATCGCCATATAGTTGACACATATTTTCATGCTATTGGCGGCACCAGCAGTATCACTGACCAGAATTTGCTTGATGCTGTATGAGGCGATAATGGGCTGCATCCGATTGATGATGAATGCCTCACCCGCTAGAAAAGTAATTAGTTTTCCAGCAGCAGCCGAATCAGGGCGTCCAACCACGGGTGCTGAAATATAGTGGCACCCCTTTTCTGCGTGCGCCAACTGTAATATATCAGCGGTTGCAGGCAGGATAGTCGTTAATCCGATATGGATTTTTTCTGGGGTGATTGAGTCAAGTAAGCCATCATCAGCATGACATAAATCCAGCACTGAACGATCATCGAACAGGCTGCTAAAAATAATATCGGAGCTTTCAACAAGTGCTTGAATCGTCAAAGCGACTTGAGCCCCAGCTTGTTCAAATGGCTTGGTTTTTGACACCGTTCTATTATAAACCGTGACGTCATAACCCGCATTTTGGATATTCGCACATATGGCAGATCCCATTTTTCCAAGGCCAATAAATCCGATTCTCATTGATTGTTTATTCATGCTGTACTCACTTTTGATTAAATGAATGTGATGTACGCACTTTATAGAATCGGTGATTTAACGCCTTAACCTATGTTAATGGATGACTTGTTTTTTGTTCTAATTCGACTTAATGACACCGGGGTTATGCCAAGGTAGGTCGCAATATAATGATGCGGGACTTTTTCGAAAATATCTGGATTTTCATTTAAGAGTTCCACATATCTTTGCTGCGGATTATTTTTGATACGTGAGATAAATAGCTTTTGATAATGATACAAACGCTCCGTGATGTAATGATCTACGCTATTTTTTATTTCTAAATCACGATGAATTAAATCAAATAATTCCTTTTTAGAGATGACCCTGAGCCGTACTTCAGTCAGTGTTTCAATATTATATAGAGCAGGAAGATCATTCTTTAAGCTTTCAAAAGAAGTGACAATATCCCCTTCAAAAAAAAACTGGAAGGTGACATCGTTACCATCATGATTAAACCAAGATCGCACACAACCTTTTTCAATCATAAACACCCGATGACAGATCTCGCCTTCATTGAGTAGCGTGGTTTTCTTTTTGAAAAAAGCGATACGCCCAGTTTGTAAAAGTTTTGGATATTCTAAAAGAATGGGGTTCATCTGCTTAGCCAAGGTTTTAGCATCGAGATAGATTATCACAGGGCATAAGCTGAATATATTTAACAGCGCTGGATTTTCTATGGGGAGGTGAAGAAATTACTGGAGTCATGTCACCTATTCTAGATCAGAAGTCATAAATCCCATAAGTTGTGTCCAACCTATGGGTAATGCCAGTCAGTTAAGACAAATACAGCTATTTTTGATTGATCAATGATGTCTGAAAGCCCCTTCTCCCTTTGGGATGAGGAATATATTCCGCAAGTGGGAAGAGGGTGCTTTTAAACCACAAAAGCCCTTAACTGACTAGCATTACAACCTATGGGGGCTTTTATCAATCACGCTATTTAATAACTTTACTCGACCATGACTTTAAGCAAAGACAATCACAGACTTACGGTGAGTAAAGGCCAAATAACCAAAGTAGCCATGATAATCACCAATGCCAGATGTGCCATTGCCACCAAAAGGTAAATATGGCGAGAAGGCTTGCAGCATCACGCCATTCACAATGGCATCGCCTGAAGGGATTTCAGACAAGATCCGACGGCCAGCAGTCACATCTTTGGTAAATACATAGGCAGCCAATGGTTTTGGATGATAATGGTTGATCTCAGCAATAATTTGATCGATATCGCTAAAGCTCATTACAGGCAAAATCGGGCCAAAGATCTCGCTTTGCATTAGGGCATCATCCCACGCCACATTGTCAACCACTGTTGCTTGCACATAACGCTGTGTTACATCGGATGCACCACCCACCAAAATTTGGCCTTGGGTTTGTGCCAACAAACTTGCGAGTTTCTTGACTTGATTGGAGGTAATGATTTTGCCATTTGAATCAATATTAGGAAAATCTTGTTTTATTCTCGCAACATATTTTTCGAGTAACGCCTGTTTAACGCTTTCATGCACGAACATATAGTCCGGTGCAACACAGGTTTGACCACTATTGGCGAATTTACCAAAGAGTAATTGGTTGACGGTATGTTCCAAATCTGCATCTGGCATCACGATCAATGGGCTTTTGCCACCCAGTTCGAGTACGCATGGGGTCAGATTTTTAGCTGCCGCTTGCATCACAATTTTACCCACACCCGGGCTACCAGTGAAGAAGATAAAATCAAAAGGCAGGCTGAGTAAGAAGGTATTTTCCTCTTGCGCACCTTGTACTACCGCCACATGTTCTTCAGCAAAGGTGGCTTTTACGATTTTCTCAATCACTGCCGAGGTTGCAGGAGTTGATTCTGATGGTTTAATGATGGCGGTATTGCCACCTGCAATCGCGGCAACCAAAGGTGCAAAGGCCAGGTTTACCGGATAGTTAAAGGGACAAATAATATAAGAAACCCCATAGGCTTCATGTTCGATAAAACATTCACCTGGTTCTAACAGTGCATAGGTTGGGACTTTTTCAGGCACCACCCATTCATCAATATGTGCCAAGGCAAAATCGACTTCTGTCACCACCTCCCCGATTTCTGAAAGATCGACAAAGTCTTTAGACTTGCCTAAATCGAGATCTAAGGCGACATAGATCTCTTCTTTAAAGTCGAGAACAGCTTGTTTTAATTGCTGTAGGCTTTGCTTTTTAAAGGCGAGTTCTTTGGTTTTACCGGATTTAAAGAACTGCTTTTGTTTATCAAAAATCGTTTGAATTGTACTGTCTTCGGTCATTCTCATGATATTAAATCCCTACTATTATTTAATTTTAAATCTTGTTTAGTCTTAAATCTTGTTTGGAGGTTGGCTGGATTAAACGCGATAGTCTTTGTCGACAATCAAAACAGGCTTAATGGTTTTACCACTGAGTGAGTCGGCTGAGGCTTGATTGATATCATCAAAGTCGTACATTTTAATCAGCTTATCGAATGGGAATTGGCCTGCTTTAAAGAACTCGAGCATTTTAGGAATACTCAATTGGGGCACGCTTGAACCCATCAGTACGCCAATCATATTTTTACTGGAAAGGGCTAAATCGGTTAAGGTGTTGATGGTGAGTTCTTGGTTGGTCACAGCAATCGGTGCGGTCACACCACGAATTGCCAGCACATCTAAAGCAGTTTTCATCACCACTGTTACACCAGTGGTATCCACTGAATAATTCACGCCTTTTTGTTGGGTAATCTCACGAATCAGCTCAGCAGCATCACTATTTTTACTGTTAATAATATGGGTTGCACCCAATTCTTTGGCGAGTTCTAAGCGCGCATCATGAATATCGACCGCAATAATGGTTGAACAACCACTAATCTTGGCTGCCATCATTGCCGCAAGCCCAACGGCGCCTGTACCAAAGATTGCAATACTTGAGCCTGGTCTGGCCTTGAGACCATTTATCACAGTGCCAACACCCGTCATGAGACCGCAACTTAATGGCCCGAGCAAACGTAAGTCCAAGTCTTTTGAGACTTTAATGACGTTACTTTCCTTAACGTTGGTGTGGCTGGCAAATGAGGATTGATGAAAAAAGTTATTGACGACGCTACCGTCATCACGGGTAAAAAATGGCGAACCATCGCTATGTACAGAACCCCAGTTTAATTCGAGCCAGTCTTGACAAGCGGCAGGAATTCCTTCTGAGCAATGTTCACAATGATGACAATAGGCATAAGCCAAAACCACATGATCGCCTGCTTGCACATGTTTTACGGCAGACCCCACTTTTTCGACAATACCAGACCCTTCATGGCCTAAAACAGCAGGAAAAGGAAAGCCCGCATGACCTAAACGTAATGCATCATCTGAGTGGCAGATGCCTGTGGCGACAATTTTAACCCGAACCTCATCGTCCTTTAATTCGGCAAGATTTAATGTTTCAAAGCGATAAGCTTGATTGATTTCCGAAATGACTGCAGCTTTGACTTTCATGTAAGCACTCTCCTTGAGCTATGAAGGCAATGTATAAATAATTATAAATGTCATATATTTATCTAATTGTGTATTGCGTTGGATTGATAAAATTAGATTTAAACTAAATGACATTGAATAATTAACATACAGGAAATTTTAAAAAAGTGAATCACAATTCAATAAATATAAAATAATTCATTTTTCTCTTTTAGCGTGTTTAAAGTATGCTTTTTATTCTCAATAAAAACTTAACTTGGATGTAGAGATAGGCAAGTAATTTGTTTATTTTGTGCCGAATGATACAATTTTTGAGTGATTGAAAGATTGCGCATGACGGCGATTAACTATATTAGTTGCCTAAACGAAATTGATAAACTGTATTTTAAGAGTCATTTTTCATATTTTATTTTAGAAACCTGATTTGAATAAAATAGTATTAAAGATGCCAATCAAAGATTTTATCTACTTATTTTAGAAAAAAATATTGATTCATCATTTTAGGTTTTTTATTTTAAGTTGATTAATTAATGGTCTTTTGGCGTGTGAGAATTATAGAGTAACGGCATGCTTTTCTTAAGAATGTTTTATTGCGTATACAGTGTTTGCTTAATGTTTTTTTAATAAAAAACAATAAACATAAATTATTTTAATATTATTATTTTTTTTATTTAACTTAATTAAAATCAAACTATTAATAATAGGTAATCATACCATTTAAGTAACTTATGTTTAGTTGGTTTTGTTTGGTTGAATCTGTATCTTTTTTAATCAATAACACACTATAATAAATTTTCTTGAATTGGATCTATTGCTTTAAAAATTAATTTAACTTTGAGAATATATAGGAATAAATCATGAAAATAATTAAAATTCTAATCGCTTCAACAGCATTTATTGCTGCTTCACAAGCATTTGCAACGACAGGTATGGTTCGATTTTCGGGCCAAGTCATTGATGAAACTTGTGTGGCAGGTGTTAATACGTCTTCAAGTGCAACCCGCAGCGTTATTTTACCGAGCGTTAATCCACCGACCTTATCTACCATCGGCAGTACGGTTGGAGATACTGCTTTTAATATCACCATTACATCTGCTGAAAATGAAAAATGTGACGTGACCACAAAAGTTGCAGGTATTTATTTTGAGCCGAATAACCCATCACTTCATGCTGATGGTCGTTTAAAAAATAGCGGTGATGCTCAGAATGTTGAAGTTCGATTATTGTCCAATGAAAAAAGACCGATAAATTTGACAGAAAACTGGGGCACTCAGCAATCAACTAAAGTGATGGATAGCGCCTATAAATATTATGCGCAGTATTATTCAGCTGGAGCAGCGACTGCGGGTGATGTGGTCAGTGATGTTAATTATACGATCATCTATAAATAATTCTGCCGGAGAGTAGATGTGAGCCTTTTACCTATTTTATATGGCATCACTTTATTTTTAGTTGCGACGACTACGATTGCTGATGTAACCATTGCTGGAACGCGTATCATCTTTCCCTCTACGGCCAAAAGTGTCAGTGTGCAATTGAATAATATTGGTGATCAACCTGCATTAATTCAGGCTTGGCTTGATGATGGGGATCCAAAGATCATTCTGGAGAATCCGCAGCTCCCTTTAATGGTCATCCCCTCATTAACACGGCTTGAGCCGAAAAAAGGTCAGCAGCTTCGAGTCATTCCTAAAGCAGTTTCTCTGCTTCCACAGGATAAGGAATCATTATTTTGGTTTAATATTTTAGATATTCCACCAATAGCTCAAGCAGAAGTGGGTGAGAATAAACTCAGAATTTCCATTCGTAGTCGGATTAAGCTTTTTTATCGACCGACAGGTTTAAAGCCGTCATTGGAAACGGCATTCAAATCTTTAACCTTTAAATATCAGTCAACGCTGCAAGCCGTAGAAATATCAAATCCATCACCGTATTACATAAGTTTAAATAAATTGATTTATCTTGCTGTGGGTAAGCAGAAAAATTACAACACCTCACTTATGATTGCTCCATTTTCATCTGAAAAACTACGTCAGTCCGAACTCGATCTACAACAAAATCAACAGATCAGTTATGAGGTGATTAACGACAATGGCAGCTCAGAAATATTTTCTACGGTTATTCAATAGCGCCAAATAAAGTTCAAGCCACATATTCCAAAAATCATCAAATTGCCGATTTGTAGGTGCCTTTGATCGATAAGTTGCAACAATTTTCAGATTTTTAGATATTCGATGTAAAATATCGATAAGAATCTAATGGTTGCTTTTAATGAAAAAGGTATATATGATGTATATACATTTTAGGTTGTTACCTTGGTTGGGAGAAAGAAGCGATGACTGATTTACCCAAAAAAACCAAGGCGAGCAAAAAAGATGGACAGCTCTTAATTCGCATCAATAGCGCTGAACGTGATGAGTTCGTTAGTTTGTGTGATGAACTTGATACCAGTGCGGCACGTGAATTAAGAAAATTTATCCGTAACTTTGTGAAATATCATCAAAGTACTGATACTCAAACCAAGGAGTGACATTATGTCTAAGCAAGTAAAATCGTTGAAACAGAAGATCAAAGCACGTCTTGCAAAAATTTCAAAACATGAAAGCAAAGTAAAACAACTCAAAAAAGAGTTGAAAGCTCAGAAGTAATTGCGATTACTTTGACGAAAAGCCCCATTCAATAATGCGTATTAAAGCATGCAAATAAGCATATGAATGGGCAAAAAGGCTGAACCTTTTAAATAGGGTTCAGCCTTTTTTTATGGGCGAGATATGGGGGGATAAAATGGTGATGTTGCGTTCTAAGCGTCGAGGCTTTGATGGTTAAACTGTGGCTCATGACAAATTTCATAAACGATTTGTCTTAAAACCTTGTGTTCATAATCATTATTGAAACGTGGATGCCATGCATGCGAAATGGTAACCCATGGGGTTTCAAATGGCAGCGCACGTTGTTGCATTTCATCTCGCATGGCGAGGGTGAGTAAATCAGGGACAGTTGCCACCAAATTGGTGGCACGTGTAATAAGAATCGCCTCTGCAAAGGATTGAGTGACCGCATTGATATGTCGAGATAATCCAACTTTGGCCAAAGCAATATCGACCGGACCACTGAGTAAACCACGACGTGAAACCGTCACGTGTTGGGCTTGTGCCAAGGCTTCAGCCGTTAAATTTGCATGTGTTGAGAGCGGATTTTGCTGACGGAAAACAGCAATAAAACGATCTTGAAAGAGTGTTTGGCGCATAATTTCTGGGCCCAAATCTTCAATCACGCCAATATCTAAATCGACCTTACCTTCTCGAAGTGCGATCACATCTTGTTTGCCTTGGCCAATAAAACGGATGGTCGATCGCGGGGCGAGTTGTGCCATTTTTTCAATGATTAAGGGCGCGAGCAACGCCACTGCACCGTCATCTGCGCGAATGGTAAATACTCGGCGCATCGCATGTACATCAAAATCGTGTTCTTTGGCCAGCAGTTGCTGTGCTTGTGCGATTAATAAATGGACCGGTTCTCTGAGCTGTTCAGCACGAGGTGTAGGAACTAAACCACGACCAGCTCTGACAAATAACGGATCGCCAAGCATTTTTCGAATCCGATCAAGGGTACGACTCATGGCTGGAACACTCAGTTGTAAGCGCTCCGCAGCACCGGTCACACTGCCTTCTGTGAGTAAGGCATCAAGCGCCATTAATAAGTTTAAGTCCATGGATTGCATTTTTTGCAAGTATTCCTTACCACTTAGTCTATATATGCAATCCTAAAGATTACAGATAATGAAAACAAGTTCTTATGGGAACCATTTTCATGAATTACATGCGTCAATATGGCTTTAAAATGCAATATCCACTTTATTTTAGCCGCCATTTCGGCAGCTTTAATCGTATTTTAAAAGCAGTCCATCGCAGAGCCGCTAAGCTTCCAAGCGCTGGGCTGCATCAGATTGAAACAGGTAAGTAGAACAATGATGCTTGAGAAACAGAAACCACAAATGAACTGCATTGTGTTATCCGCGACGCAAGTGACAACCCATATGCGCCGCGTGGTTCTCGGTGGACCAGAACTCAGTGCTTGGTTATCCAGCCCTGGTATTCAAGTCGCGGGAGCTTGGATTAAAATTTTCCCACCAGGCATTAAAGGTCGTGCCTATACTTTGCGTGATATTGACCATGTTAAATCTACCATTTCCATTGATTTTGTGATGCATGGCAATGACCGTGAAACGGGAACGGTATCAGCGTGGGCACGCCATTGCCAACCGGGGGATTGTGTCAATATTGCAGGACCTCGCAGTGCAGGTTTTGTGTTGGAACCCGATTCGGAATGGCTCTGGATCGCCGCAGATTTAACGGCATTACCTGCTGCGATTCGGATTATAGAATCCCTACCCGCGCACTTGAAAGTCAGCGCGTTCTTTGTAGTAGACGCCTTGAGTGATAAGCAAGACATTCACAACAAAGCTAGCATGAAAATCCGTTGGAGAACCTTGGCTGTTCGACCAGAAATGAATGCCAATCGAAACTATATCATCAAGGATATAAATGCCTTGCGAGGCAATGGCCAAGTGTGGATTGCCGGTGAAGCACGTTGGGTGAAAAGTTGGAGGGCATTTTGGTTGGAAAGCAAAAACTTAAATCCGGCTAAAATCAGCAGCAAAGGCTATTGGAAACTGGGGGAGCATGATTATCGTGATTAAACCCAATTACTGATCGAAGCATTGATGCAAGCTCAAGTGATGATGCTGTCACTTGGGCTTTAAGGTTTAAGTGCTTGCAGGTTGTTTATATTTGGCTTGAATGGACAGCATGCCAACCACCAATAGCGACGGAACTGCGGCAACCAAAAACAAGTGATTTATACTCATGCTTTGAGACAGATATCCACCTAATAACGGGCCAATCACCGAACCCAAACGTGCGATGCCAATACTCCAGCCCACTCCTGTTGTACGCAAGGATGCAGGATAGAAGCTTGCGGAGAGTGCATTAATCGCAGGTTGTCCGCCCACAATGGTAAAGCCTGCGAGGAATACCACCACAAACAGCAAATTGAGATGATTAACGCTATAGCCGATCATGGCAATACTGGCAACGGCCAGCACAAATATAGGCAGCAATACTTTATAAAAGCCGAATTTGTCGATTTTAAAGCCCATTAAAAGCGTACCGAAGGTCCCACCAAAGAGCAGCGTTGAACCAATCAGTAAGGATTGATTCAGACTGAGGCCAGATTGGTTGGCCAGTGTCGGTAACCAGTTCGCCAAGAAATACAAACTGATCATATTTAGAACACTAATAATCCAAATGGAGGACGTGAAAAATGCACGCTTATTTCGAAATAGATCCAAAGGTGACTGCTTGGCTTCGGGCGCTGTGTTTCTGAAAATTTTACGATTTTCATCGAGGTTTAAGCTTGGATAGAAGCGCTTTAGGTTGCGTATGATGCTGCGATCATTTTTAGGATGTGTACTTAAAAATTGCAGTGATTCAGGCAGCTTAAAAAACATGATCGCAAATAGAATCAATGGAATAATGCCACCAAAATAGAAAATTGCTTGCCATCCGCCAATTGGAATCAATACGGCCGAAATCGCACCGCCAAGCATAGCACCCACGGTATAACCACATGAGATGATCATCATGGTGCGAATACGGTATTTATATGGGACGAGCTCTGCACTATAGGCCATGGCATTCGGCATGATGCCACCTAAGAATATACCCGTCACTAAGCGCATTGCTGCCAACTGCTCAATCGTATGCACATGCGGTGTGACCAGCATCAGTACAGAAAAAGCCAAGGTGGAAAAAAGCAGAATTGGACGTCTGCCAAAGCGGTCAGACAGTGAGCTGAGCACAAGCGATCCGATAAAAAGACCCAATAAGCTGGCGCTAAACACCACCCCTAACATGGCTTTTTCGACTTCCCAAATATCGATGATGATGGGCGCTGCATAAGCCATGGCTTGGATGTCATAGCCATCCATGATCATCAATAACAGGCAGATGCTCAGAATAAATTTTTGAGATCTTCCCACTTTTTGTTGATTAATCAGATCAGTTAATATGATGTCTTTCATACGAATTATTATTACCTGCTTATAAAAGTCATGCTGGCTATCTCTGCGCTGCTGGGTGATCAAGTGGGTTATGATCGGCATAAGATGAGATGATGACGAATAAAGAAATGCATCAGAAAAATGCTATTTAAATCTATTGATATAAAGAACCCGTCATTTAGGTTGAGTGAAATCAAATATTGAGTTCAAAAAAAATGATGTATTTTTGCAATGAAAATAAAGTATTGTTGAATTAAAAGCTTGAAAGTGTCTTAAAACTAAAGCATTTTCCAATGAATTTGAATTACTGACTGTATAAAATTAACCCTACTTTTGTTCTTAGGTTTGAATTATTCGATGCTTGAAGTGATCGGGGTTAGTAAAGGCTGTTGTGTTTAGCGGCATACTGACTTTGCCCGAAGGAAAAGTCAGTATGGATCGATTGCAGTTTTAGAAAGCTTTTTGATAATTCACAAAGATGCGGTTCTCGGTAAAATCATTGTTGCCATGTTTATTGTCATAATTGATATTCACCGCTTGCACACTGACCCCTTTGAGATAAGGCTGTTGAAATGCATAATTGAGGATCACAATGGCTTCGGTTTCTTTGTTGTTGCGCCCTTTGGCATCCTTAAAACCATGACCATAAGAATATTTTAAAATCGTAGATAAACCAGCAACATAGTCATTAAAGTCATATTGATAAATCGCGTGATAAGACTTTTCATCTTTTTTTACAAAAGGTGTCACATTCCAATTCACCATATAGGTTTCAGGCAAGAAACCATCCATTAAAGGATAGGCGGTGTCACCGAAGAACTGTTGATAGCCCAAACTGAACCGATGTTTCTGAACACTTAAGGTCTCAATGATCCCAAAATTTTGGCTGTCGACTTTAATTTGCGAACCATCTTCTTTGCTGGTGAAATATTTCAATTTAGATTGAAGCGTGAAGGTCTCTGGTTTCCAAAGGTGTTCTAGTCCGACATAGTGGGTTTGATAGAGGTCTTCCATCTGACCAAAATAATATTCACCCTTGATGCTCGGGGTGAGCTGATAGCGTAAATCCAAATAATTCAGCCCACTCGATTGATTTGCCCCTCGATTCATCGAAAACTTCTCAAAATCTTCGCCATTTCGAGCGGAGACTTTGGTGACACGGCCCAACTCTACTTTAAGTTTATCTGTCACGTGTGAGCTTAAGTTTGCGCCCCAGTACGAGGTCCATAACTGACGGCTTTTATCGACGGCAGTGATTGGGGTATCAAGCCAGAGCTCTCCCACGCGTAACATGGTCTTGTCATAGGCAACTTTTAAGGTGCCGCCATACTTCAGTTGATCCGAAGCTTGTGATCCATTTTTAAATGGGAGCGAAACATCATCTACATGCTTATCGCCACTTAAGCGCACCGCATATTGGGCAGACGCATCAACACCGATTTGAATCGGCTGGTTTGCAAGCTGCAATGGAGTGTCATAGAGATCCGATGTATAAAATAATGAAGCTGCTTGTGACCAACTGCCAGCATCTGGTAGCGCTTCATAATTGCGATCGATATAAGCATTGCGAAATGTGAGCAGCCAGTGATCTTTACTTTCCTGGGCATGCAGCTCGGCAGACAACATGAAGCTGAGCGTGGAAAGCGTGTAAAAAAGTCCTTTTTTCATATGCGTATGCTATCCGTTAAGATGAAATGAAGCAGAAAAAATGAAAAATAAAATTCAAAGGCCAAAGTGATTTTTCCTACACTTTGGCCTATCAAATATGCTTAATTATTTATATTTTTTTTGTACCATCAGCATGCCAATCACCAAGAGCGATGGAATTGCTGCGATCACAAAGAGGTTACTGATATGAATGGATTGAGAGAGGTAACCGCCGAATAGTGGTCCAACAACCGAACCTAAACGTGCAATACCGATACTCCAGCCCACCCCTGTGGTGCGTAATGAGGATGGATAGAAATTGGCAGAGAGTGCGTTAATTGCGGGTTGTCCACCGACAATGGCAAAGCCTGCAATGAATACCACCACAAATAACAGCGCCAGATGATCGACGGCATAACCGATCAGTGCAACACTGGCAACGGCCACAATAAACACAGGCACCAATACTTTATAAAAACCAAGTTTGCTGATTTTTAGACCCATCCAGATACTACCGAGCGTACCGCCCAATTGTAGGGTTGAGCCGATCAGTAAGGCTTGGTTTAAGGTCAAACCAGATTCTTTGGCAAGCGTTGGTAACCAGTTTGCCAAAAAGTACAAACTGATCATGTTTAAAATACTGATAATCCAAATAGATGACGTGAAAAATGCACGTTTATTTCTAAACAGATCCAACGGTGATTTTTTGCTTTCAACGTCAGCATTAATGATCACTTTCGTATTGTTGGCTAAATTCAATGCTGGATAGAAGCGTTGTAACCAGTGCACGACCTTATGATCACTTTTGCCATTCGCGCCCATGAATTGCAGCGACTCAGGCATTTTTAGCCACATAATCACAAATAAAATCAGTGGGATAATGCCGCCAAAATAAAAAATTGCAGGCCATCCACCAATTGGGATCAACAGCGCTGAAATACCACCACCGAGCATTGCCCCGACGGTATAACCACAGGAAACGATCATCATGGTCAGAATACGGTATTTTTGCGGAACAATTTCGGCACTATAAGCCATGGCATTGGGCATGATGCCGCCAAGGAATATCCCTGTAATAAAGCGAATGACAGCCAATTGTTCAATATTCTGAACGTGCGGTGTGGCGAGCATGAGGATGGAAAATGCAAAGGTCGAAAACAGCAGAATTGGTCGTCTGCCTATGCGATCCGATAAAGAACTTAATAGCAGAGAGCCGAGGAATAGGCCGAATAAGCTGGCACTGAACACAACACCGAGCATGGCTTTTTCAACATTCCAAGCATCGATTACCATTGGCGCGGCATACGCCATGGCTTGGATATCGTAACCATCCATAATCATAAGCAACAGACAGACGATCAAAATGAATTTTTGATACGCTCCGAGCTTTTGCTGATCAATCAGATCGTTTAATACAACTTCTTTCATGGTCATTCCTTGTACGCGGTTACAAGACCAATTATTTTAATCCCCATAATTACATATTGCGTAATTTGAGTTCCCTTATCCGTAATTTGATATGTTATTCATAAAGTTGAAAAAATACAACTGCTTAAAGAAAGAACGTTTTTAGTCTTTATTATTAATATAAAACAATTGGTTACGATGGTATTCGATTGCTAAAGGCTGTCTAAAACACTATTTTTTGCATTTTTAGGCATGAGGAATTGCCGAGAAATATCGATTTCATATTTAAAAGCATATGATTTTTTATCAAAAACGGTAGGGTGATGACGCTGAAATCCAGCGCTTGTAGCTTTAGGTGATTTGGGTTTTGAGCTGTTGAACGGCATGGCGCAATTGAAGACGCTCATCCATTTTAGATGAGCGCTGTATCGGTGAGTTTGGTTCGATCAGTGTTGAATATAATTTTGGATTTTTGCTTGCATGGACAGCAGATACTGAATGATTTCATCTAAGCGTTGTTCAGGTAAGTGATCATGCGTACCAATACATGTCACCACATAAGCCAATTCTTGGTTGTGGTCTAAGATGGTGATACTGATCGCATTGATGCCCATCAGCATTTCTCCAAGCACCACCGCATAGCCTTGTTTTAAAATTTTCGCTTTTAATTTTAGAAAATCATCCCAGCTTTGTAGTGCTCTGCGTGAACTTGGTTGTTCACGCCATTCTTTTTCAAGTAAGGGACGAATGATTTTTTCAGATTGATAACAGGCCTGTAAACGTCCTGTTGCTGAATCCAATAACGGCATACGTGAACCGACCCGGGTAATGATATTGATTGGATGGCTAGACTCCAAAGACTGTACCACCACCGCATTGTCTCCGAGCCATTTACTGATATGCACGCTGCAATTTAAGTGCAGTTGAATTTCAATAATTAAATCTTGAATTGATTGCAGCAGATCGTTGCGTTTCAGGGTATTGAGGGCCAAATAGTGGGCGCGGTCACCCAAACTATAGCGACCATCATCGAGCTGTTTGGCATAGCCTTTTCGAATCAAACTCACCACATAGCGATGCACTTTAGCCGGATGCATCGACAAGATTTCAGCCAGCTCCTTGAGCATCAATGGGGTATTTTTAATCATCAGGGCATCTAAAACGGTGAGCCCAATTTCGAGTGATTGCACCCCACCCTGAACTTTTTCTGCGTCTATCGCCATCGAACTGCCCTATGCTAACTTTTAAGATTAAAAATATAAAAATAGTTCGCATTGTACTACTGAACAATCAAAAGATTTCAAAGTCCAAAGTTATTTTTAAAGCGAAGCCAACAAAACCGTTTATTTTAAATTACGTATTTTGTAAGTTGGTTATGTATTGCGTAATATGAAAAAATCAGTATGATAATTTCAAAGCGAATAAATTTCCAAAGTAAGGACTGCTGAGATGAATAACCTATTACAATCATTTATACAGGTCACCCCAGAATCTGACTTCCCGATTCAGAACCTGCCCTACGGTATTTTTAGCCACGGAGCAGATGCAGCGCCTCGCGTTGGTGTTGCATTAGGAGAATGGGTGGTTGATCTCGCTGTGCTAGAAGCCAATGG
Source organism: Acinetobacter pullicarnis (assembly GCF_006352475.1). Classification (NCBI taxonomy): domain Bacteria; kingdom Pseudomonadati; phylum Pseudomonadota; class Gammaproteobacteria; order Moraxellales; family Moraxellaceae; genus Acinetobacter; species Acinetobacter pullicarnis. The sequence goes on along the minus strand of NZ_VCMZ01000001.1, from coordinate 3,921,086 downwards.
TTTTCTCGAAATTAAAGCGGGTGAATATTATTTTAATCAGCCAACCTTGAATAAATTTATTGAAACGGGCAAAGCAAACTGGTCAAAGATTCGTGCTGAACTCCAAGATTTACTCTCAAGCGACAATCCAATCCTGAGAGACAATCAAGCACTCCGCGGACAAGTCTTTTTAAAACAAGCTGATGTTGTCATGCATTTGCCTGTGCATATTCCTGGTTATACCGATTTTTATTCATCTAAAGAACACGCCACCAACGTTGGTTGTATGTTCCGTGATCCTAAAAATGCACTTTTACCCAACTGGTCAGAACTGCCTGTCGGTTATAACGGCCGCGCCAGTTCAGTGGTCGTAAGTGGCACCGATGTGGTTCGCCCATCAGGGCAAATCAAATTTCCAGACCAAGAACGTCCAGTATTTTCTGCCTGCCGAAAGCTCGATTTTGAATTAGAAACTGGGTTTATTATTGGTCAACCGAATGCCTTAGGCGTACCTGTCGCGATTGAAAATGCATGGGATCATATTTTCGGTATGGTGCTGTTCAATGACTGGTCTGCGCGTGATTTACAGCAGTGGGAATATGTACCACTTGGGCCATTTAATGCCAAAACTTTTGCCTCTTCTGTTTCACCGTGGATTGTGACTTTAGAAGCACTTGAGCCATTTAAAACCAACTCACCGACCCAAGAACCCTTGCCGCTGGCATATTTGCGTGAAGACTTGTCGAGCAACAGCTATGACATTCATTTATCAGCAGAATTGCAAGCAGCCAATCAAGATCGAGCCGATGTAATCAGCAACACCAACTTTAAATATATGTACTGGTCAATGGCACAGCAATTGACGCATCACACCATTGCAGGTTGTAACTTACAAGTCGGTGATTTGATGGGGTCAGGCACGATTTCAGGACCAACGCCAGATTCGTATGGTTCGATGCTTGAAATCACTTGGAATAATACCAAGCCATTGACGCTATCGAATGGTGAGCAACGGAGCTTTATCCAAGATGGCGATACTTTAATCATGAAAGGTTATTGTCAGAAAGATGGCTTACGCATTGGTTTTGGTGAAGTAACCGGCAAAGTCCTTCCTGCGGTTGAATTCAACTTTAGTGAATAAGAACCGTGAGGTCGAGATGAAACTTTATAGTTATTTTCGCAGTTCAGCCGCTTACCGAGTACGTATTGCACTGAATTTAAAGGGACTTCCGGCTGAGATTGTACCCGTACATTTGGTTAAAAATGGCGGTGAACAGCACAGTGCTGAATACCGTCAACTCAATGCCAGTGAACTGGTGCCGACCTTAATCGATGATACTTTTGCGCTCAGCCAGTCGCTCAGCATCTTGGAATATTTAGATGAAAAATATCCAGAGCCGGCATTGTTGCCAAAGCAGATTCAGCAGCGGGCTTTGATTCGGGCATTTTCCCAGAATATTGCCTGTGATATTCACCCGCTGAACAATTTGCGCGTTTTGCAGTATTTACAAAATGTATTCGCGCTTTCTGAGGGGGAAAAGTCGACTTGGTATAAGCACTGGATTGAATTGGGGATGCGCAGTCTAGAAGCACAATTGACTGAATCGAATGGGCAATTTTGTTTTGGTGAACAAGCGACATTTGCAGATTGTTGTTTGATCCCACAAGTGTATAACGCAAAACGCTTCAATATTGATGTATCGGCCTTTCCTAAAATTGAATCGATTTATCAACATTGTATGACACTCGATGCTTTTCAGCAGGCAGCGCCAGAAGCACAAATTGATGCAAGTTAAATAAGGATATTGATGATGACTTTTAAAATAGAACAAATTCACCATGTTGCATATCGCTGTAAAGATGCGAAAGAAACGGTTGAATGGTATAAGCAAAATTTGAATATGGATTTCATTTTAGCCTTTGCAGAAGACCATGTGCCTTCAACCAAAGCCTTTGATCCCTATATGCATATTTTCTTAGATTCGGGCAATGGTAACGTTTTGGCTTTTTTTGAGTTGCCAAATCAACCTGAAATGGGCCGTGATGAAAATACTCCACTTTGGGTGCAACATTTGGCTTTGCGTGTCAAAGATCGTGCTGCATTACTTGCTGCGAAAGCACATTTGGAAGCCAATGGCGTAAATGTACTTGGTGTAACCAACCACGGTATTTTCCATTCAATTTATTTCTTCGATCCAAATGGTCACCGTATTGAATTGACCTATGATGATGCGACCTCGCCTGAAAAAATTGCGTTGATTACCGAAGAAATTAAACAAGAAATGCTTGAGGAATGGTCTAAAACCAAACGTGCGCCTACGCATACGCATTTCTTGCATGCAGCTGAGTTAGATAACAATTCGGCATCTGCAAAAGCCGATTAAGCCACAAGGCTCAATCAGCAGCACTAGATCTAGATCAGACCAAGACCATCAACGCTAGCGTACCAAGTTGCAGTTGATGGCAATTTACACCTTAACCTGTATTTTTAGGTAAATAGATTCATATCAGAAGACATGGATCTATTTTTTTGCATTGGTTATGACCAGCAGCTCAAGCTGTTCACTTAATGCTGTGACTTGGCTTGTAAGCCAAATACAATCAACATGGCTGCTGCAGCTGTGAGTACACAAGCAAGAATCAGATTACTCAAAATACCGTTGCTGTCGTATAGCACCCCACCAATATAAGCACCCAGCCCAATCGAGAGGTTAAAGATTGAAATATTAAATGCGGTTGCGGTTTCAATTTGGGTCGGTGCGGCACGGAACATCCAGGTCATCACTGCAACGGATACCCCACCATAGGAAACACCCCAGAGCAATAACAAGAAAATACTCATCCCTTGTGAATGACCGAAAAGTACAAAGAGTGCCATCGAAATCGCCAGTAAAATGGCAATACAAAATAAGCTTTGCGGCAAGTATTTTTGAATCGTGTATCCCGCAATAAAGTTACCCAAAATCCCAAATAGCCCGTAAACCAAAAGGAGCCCACCAATATACTGATCCGAAAACTGTGCCAATGATTGCAGCAACGGGCGGATAAAGGTATAGGCGGCAAAGTGCCCTGTGACAATCAGCAAAGTGAGCGCTAAACCGATGAGGACATTGCGTTGCTTGAGCAATTGCAGGCTTGACGACAGAGTATTGGTTTCATTGACAGCCAGTGAGGGTAAAGACCAATACAATAAGACCAACACCACCCCGACCAACGCTGCCACACAAATAAAGGCCAACCGCCAACCGAATAGATCTCCTAAATAAACACCAAGCGGTACGCCCAACACTGAAGCTGCAGCAATCCCGCTAAAAACAATCGAGGTCGCCAGACCTGCATGGCCTGGTGGGGCTAAACGGACTGCGAGGCTCCCAGCCAATGCCCAGATTCCGCCCATCGAAATACCAAACAAGACCCGGGCAAACAGCAGCCAGTATAGCTCGGTAACGGTGGCTGCCATGAGGTTTGAACCGAGTAACAGCAGCATAAATAATAGGAATAATTTACGTCGGTTGATTTGATTAAATATCAACACCACGCAAGGTGCGGTAATCGCTGCCACCAAGGATGGCAGTGAGATGATTAAGCTGGCATGTCCAACAGATTGATCTAAGCTGTGGGCAATTGGTGTGAGTAAGCCAATTGGGAGCATTTCTGCGCTGACCACGGCAAAGATTGCCAGTGCAACAGCAATAACGGATAACCAAGCTTTTTTACCAAGAGGTGGGCTTGATTCAACCTGTGCTTCTATACTCATTTTTCTCTTCAATTGAGGATGCCAGCAGCAATATACTTAAACCTTGCTGCTTGATAAACTGGAATTGTGTTGCATCATTGGGGAATAAAAGTGGCGAATCATGCTGGTGAAAATTTAAATAATCTCTCTGATATTTTAATTTTTATTCGGGTTGCAGACAGTGGCAGCTTTACCAAAGCCGCAGAATTATTGAATTTATCGCGTTCTGCTGTCGGAAAAAGTATTCAACGTTTGGAAACCCATCTGAGTAGTCGCCTGATTCATCGTACGACCCGCACCTTGAGTTTGAGTGATGAAGGCACTTTATTCTATGAGTCAGCCCAACGCATTCTGCAGGAAGTGGCTGATGCTGAAAATTTGATTTTAAAACGACATCAGACGCCAACGGGCCGTTTAAGAATTACTGTACCGGTTGCATTTGGTCGTTTGCATGTGATGCCCGTTTTACGCGATTTTTTAGCCAGCTATCCTGCAATTGATCTTGAAGTGATTTTTTCCGATGACTATTTGGATCTGATTCATGATGGAATTGATTTGGCGATTCGTTTTGGCAGCCTACAAGACAGCAGTTTGATTCAGCAACGTTTAGCGACACATCAATTGATTAGCTGTGCCTCACCGCAATATTTAGCTGAACATGGTCTGCCAAAATCTCTCGAAGATTTGGCCGAACACCAACAGCTGATTTATTTACACCAAGGTCGAGCAACCCCTTGGCGCTATTACGTGCAAGGGCGAGATGTGGAGTATCCGGCCTATGGTCGGATTCGTTTATACGATGTTGAAGCTTTGCGTGATACGGCACTCGCCCATTTTGGCATTGCACAAATCGGTGCTTTTCTGATTAGTGAAGAATTGGCAGCAGGTCGTTTAATCCCTATTTTGCAGGATATAGCACCTTTAATTCAGCCGATTTATGCGGTCTACCCGTCTAAACGTCACCTCTCCTTAAAAGTAAAAAGTTTGCTGCAATTTATTGAACAGCGTTGGCAAGGTCAACCGATTTGGGAAATGGCTCAAGAATAAGCTGAAGTTCTGCTTTTGCTTCGACATTTTGTTTAAGCACTATGCAGTATTGGACTGAATGGTTGAAATTTGGCTTGTCGTGGCGATTATGGCTTTTGCATTTAAATTGAGATGGGTATGATTGTGCCCCTTTTCTCAAGCGATGTTCTCCTTGAAAAAGCATGATCGACAAATGAATTTAGTTTGAATTCAAAGTCTGCCGACTTGGCGTTATGTGATTGATGGCTGAACGATTGGCTTTGAATTCAAAACATGTGCGTATCTGCCACTGTGGATAAGTTTTGCATCACACGCAATGACCAAGTCTCAAAACCCGACAGTGTATTTGAATTCAAAGTAATGAATTTAACTTTACGTCACTTGACTGGTTTTTATATTGTTTGAATTCAAAACAATGAATTTAAAGTAAGCAGTCTTTTGAATTTAAAAAATAAAATGCCAAGCTGACTGTTGGTCAGCTATAAGAGATGCTGAATATTATCAAAAAATTCTCCTAACCAACTGTAAGTAATTGGTTTTTTTGTGCACCTATTTTTTTGGGGTGTGGATAGAACTTTTAAATTCAAAAGCGGGTTTTGGGGTATTTTGAATTCAAAGTGGTGTGTTTAAATTCAAAAATCTGTTGCTGGTTGTCTGTGGAAAACTTTATTTGAATTTAAAAGTCGAATATGAATTTAAAGTTTGGAAATGAATTTAAAATCCGAACAATGAATTCAAAAGGTGTTGCTCTAGCTTGGCTGGTTATTGCAGAAAAACTGCAGCATTTGTTTTAAATTCAAAACCTGAAAAAATCATGCCGAAACAGTAATAATCTTCATTCTTTATTTGCAGCATTATGGTAGTTTGATCGTTTGAGTTTTTAATAATAAGTTTAGGAAATTATGCGACGTTTAACTTTTGTACTTGCGGCTTGTACTTTGGCGATGAACCAAGCCAATGCTGATTTGGTCATTAATGGGGTCAAGAGTTCTACGAGTCCTGTAACGCCAGCGACAACAACAAACTATACACCGGTCAGTAGTTTTCAAAGCTGTATTGCTAACTTGCGTGGCAAAGCTTTGTCTTCTGGCGTGACTGCTGCAACTTTTAGCCGTTATACCCAAAATTTAAGTCCAGATTATTCTGTGATTGAGAAATTGAATTATCAACCTGAATTTTCAACACCGATTTGGGATTATTTATCTGGCTTGGTCGATGATGAGCGGGTTGTTAAAGGGCAGCAAATGCTTGTGCAACATCGTGATGTTCTACAACGTGTTGCTGCAACTTATGGGGTGCCAGCAGAGACCGTGGTTGCGGTATGGGGTGTAGAAAGTAATTTTGGTGATATCTCAGGTAAATATCCGTTATTGCAGGCTTTGGGTACGCTGAGTTGTGAAGGGCGTCGTCAGAGCTATTTTCAGGGTGAATTCTTTGCCACGCTGCGTATTTTACAACGCGGTGATCTTAGAGAAGAGCAGTTGGTGGGTTCATGGGCGGGCGCATTTGGTCATACCCAATTTATGCCATCGACTTATGAAGCTTTAGCGGTCGACTTTGATGGTGATGGCCGCCGTGATTTAGTATCAAGCACTACAGATGCTTTGGCTTCAACGGCCAACTTCTTGAAGCGTGGTGGTTGGCAGACGGGTATGCCGTGGGGCTTTGAAGTTAAAGTTCCAGCAGGATTGTCGATTGCAGGCGAGAGCCGTCGCAATAAAAAAGCGTTAAGCACTTGGATTAATAAAGGTTTGACTCGTGCGAATGGGACTGCATTGCTGCAAGGTAATTTATCTGAAAGTACACCAGCAGGTTTAATGGCGCCGAGTGGTCCAAATGGGCCTGTGTTCTTGGTCTTTAAAAACTTTGATGCAATCTATGGCTACAATGCTGCGGAAAGCTATGCTTTAGCGATTGCACACTTATCTGATCGTTTACAAGGCGCTGGTCCATTTCTAACGGCTTGGCCAACAGACGATGCTGGAACCTCGCGTGCAGAACGTCGTGAAATCCAACAGTATTTGTTAAATAAAGGTTATGACATTGGTGCGGCAGATGGTTTGGTTGGAGATAAAACCCGTCAGGCGATTCGCCAAGAACAAACTCGCTTAGGTTTGTCTGCCACGGGGCGTGCCGGTCAGCAAATTTTGAAAGCCTTCCGTGAGGATAGCGCTAAGCAAATGATGCAATAAGCAGATTTTATCTTTGGCTTTTCGCTAGATACTTTTCGCAGGATATACGGTAAAACCCGACTTTAGGTCGGGTTTTTTATAACTGTCTTGATAATGTGTTGTGCGATGGGCGCAGTAACTGCGCTAAGCCTAACTATTCGATGTCGCTCTGGTCGATTTTAACCGCCTCTAAGATATCCCAAAAAACGGCAGTGACATCGCGAGATAAGTCGCGATCATTGAAAATTTCATAAGCGCTAATGGTGACATCGGTATCGCTAGGCAATTGTTTTTGCGCTTCTTCGATTAAGTGTTCGATAGGTAGAAGCGTTTGTTTAATCTCAAGATGGCGTACATCTTTAAACTCGACATTGTCGTCTTCAAGCTCAAGGATTTGCTCGTTAAAGTAGGGCAGTAGCACGGCATGCAAATAGGGTTGGATCTCAGTAATGTTGAGAATGTGAACATCACGGCTTTGTTCAATCGTGCTGATATGATCATTCACTTCAAGAATAATATGATAATAACTCACTGCGATCTCCTTTGAGTGCCAGACTTGTGCATCGTTTAATGTATCTTAAAATCGGTTGATCCGCTACAAATACCTATAAAAAATAGGTAATTAAGCATAAGGCAATATAGAACTTGCTTGGGCTTCAATGTTATTGAGCGACGCTTAATGTGTGCTGGAGGTTGTTCTGTATTTTTGGTCAGTAGATGATAAAAATCAATTATATGTTTAAATCATTGGGGGTGAAATGGGGGAGCGTGACTCGATCCGTTTGCAATAAAGTTGTATCTGAGATGCTGCAATGACCCTCAATAAAATATCGCAAATGAAGTGGTTTTGAATATTGGTTTTGTAAATTTTTTCTCTGTACACGACAAAAATAGATAACTCATTGAAATAATGTCATAATAATTGTTTTCTAACGACGAATACTATGACACATCTCAATGAGTTATATCTTATCTTAAACAAATATCTAAAATGGAACAAGTCACATTTAAAGTGCTTTGCGCTCATCATGCTTGTGATTATTTTAAAGCAAACATGTAATCTTTCTTCTGCATCTAAAGCCTTGCCCATCAAGTGCTTACCACAATCATTTTATCGACGTATGCAGCGCTTCTTTGCAGGTCAGTATTTTGATTATCGTCAAATTTCTCAGTTGATTTTCAATATGTTTTCATTCGACCAAGTGCAACTGACTTTAGATAGAACCAATTGGAAATGGGGAAAACGAAATATTAATATCCTGATGCTCGCAATCGTTTATCGTGGAATAGCGATACCTATCCTTTGGACATTGCTTAATAAACGTGGAAATTCAGATACGAAAGAGCGTATTGCTTTGATTCAACGCTTTATAGCCATTTTTGGTAAAGACCGTATTGTGAATGTGTTCGCAGACAGAGAGTTTATCGGTGAGCAGTGGTTTACATGGTTAATTGAACAAGACATCAACTTCTGCATTCGTGTTAAAAAAACTTCATTGTCACCAATCATTTAGGAAAGAATCATAAAATTAGTGATTTATTTCGCCATCTTAAAGTTGGTCAAATTGAATGTCGTAAACGACGGATTTTGGTTGGTCGGGTGAAACTATATATAAGTGCACTACAGTTAGAAAATGGAGAGCTTTTACTCGTCGTTTCTCCTCAGTTTAATGCCAATGCTATTCAGGATTATGCATTACGCTGGGAAATTGAAACCTTATTCAGTTGTCTCAAAGGACGCGGGTTTAATCTTGAAAATACGCGCTTGACAGACCCTAGACGAGTGAAAAAATTGATTGCGGTGTTAGCTATAAGCTTCTGTTGGTGTTACTTAACGGGTGAATGGCAACATGATCAAAAAAAAGTGATAAAAATAAAGAAGCATGGACGACTCTCAATGAGTTTATTTCGCTATGGTTTAGACTATGTTCAAATGGCGATTCAGCGTTTAATTGGTTTTGGGAAAAAAGAAGAGTTTAAGGAAATTTTGGCAATTTTAAGAAGGCAGAACCCTGATAGGATAAGGGTTCTGTGAAATTTGTCGTGTACAGAGAAATTTTTTAAAAATAAAAAATGGCTGATCGAGAATAACACTGATCAGCCATTTTACTTTTCACTCTGGCCTGCAATTGGCTAAAGTGAAAATAATGCTTTAGATGTTGCTTAAGTCGATGCCAATACGTGCAGCAACTTCTTCATAGGCTTCAACCACACCGCCTAAACCTTGGCGGAAACGATCTTTATCTAGTTTTTTCTTGGTTTCTTTGTCCCAAAGACGGCAGCCATCTGGAGAGAACTCATCACCCAAGACAATGCGACCATGGAACACACCAAACTCAAGTTTGAAGTCAACCAAAATCATATTACCTTGATCAAACAAATCGTTGAGTACGTTGTTTACTTGGTAAGTAAGTTGTTTCATGTCTTCAAGTTGAGCAGCTGTTGCCCAGCCCAAAGCGATCGCTTGTGATTCATTCACCATTGGATCGCCTAAAGCATCATCTTTAAAGAACAATTCAAAGGTTGGTGGCGTAAGTTGCTTGCCTTCTTCAACGCCAAGACGACGACAAAGTGAACCAGCAGCATAGTTACGAATCACACATTCCACAGGAATCATGTCGAGTTTTTTAACGAGGACTTCAGTCGGTGAAAGTAACTTCTCAAAATGAGTTTCAATCCCTGCTGCAGCCAATTTTTCCATAATAAAGGCATTAAAACGGTTGTTTACCTTTCCTTTACGATCTAGCTGTTCTATTTTTTCGCCATTAAATGCCGATGCATCATCACGAAAGACTAAAATCAGGTGGTCTGCGCTATCTGTTTCATAAACGGATTTTGCTTTACCAGTATAGAGCAAGGTTTGTTTTAACATGAGGGAACCTTTTACAAGAAAAATTGCCTAGTGAGGACTAGGCTGGCCAGTTTTGGTAAATCTGGGTTAACAGTTCGCTAGCTTTGGCTTTATCAGCAAAGCTATTATCGACATTGAATACGGCAATATTGTTACTCGATCCAACAGAAGTTAGGCGAATAACATAACTTTGATTATCGGATTTCACAGTTGCCTCATAGGCATTTTTGCTTTGTCCAATAACTTGATGATTCAGACTACTCAGGGTCGCGAGTGCATACTGCCAAATTATAGCAGAATTTCCGTTAATTTTAATAAGTGGATTGCCATTTCCATCCGTTAAAAGTTGTGGTGGACTTAAGCTCGCAGTAGCATCGGTCATTTGTTCAGCCTGAGACGCAAATTTTGCGACCTCAGGTCTTGGTAGGTCAAAACGATTACCTGCTTTGTTGGCATAATCTGGTGCATTTTCAAGTGCTAAAGCATCGACAACAGGTGCAGGGTACAATGGCGTTGCTGGTCTAACGATTGTACCTTCAGGATATTTAAGTGGCTCTAAGGTGGTTGTGTTTTTATAATCAAGGGAGCCATTATTGATCCCAATGGAATTACAGCCCACCAAACTTAAAGTTGAAAGGGTTAACGCTAAACCGAAACGTAATTGCATAATACTAAGCTCTTATTAAATGATACCCGCTGCTTTTAGTTCTTCACGCAGTGGAGTACGGTATTGTTCAGCAAGTGGAGTAAGTGGCAGACGAACGCCTGTACCAATCATTCCCATTTCATACAGGGCCCATTTCACAGGAATTGGGTTCGATTCGCAAAATAGAATATTGTTTAATTTTGAAATCTTGTCATTAATCTCTTCAGCCAATTGAATATTTCTGTCAAGCATGGCTGCACAGACTTGGCTTACAAGCTTGGGTGCAATATTGGCAGTTACCGAAATATTACCTTTTGCGCCATGTGCCATTAAATGACGTGCAGTGTCATCATCACCTGAATACACGGTCATTTGTTTGCCTAGTAGGCCTTCGATCAGTGCTTTACCACGAGGTACGTCACCCGTGGCATCTTTTATACCAATCACATTAGTCAAGTCTGCAAGACGAATAACGGTTTCGTTCTGCATATCCACACCTGTACGGCTTGGAACATTATATAAAATAATTGGTAAATCAACGGCTTCAGCAACAGCTTTATAGTGTTGATATAAGCCTTCTTGCGTTGGTTTGTTATAATACGGGGTCACTAATAATGCAGCATCTGCACCGAGTGTTTTTGCTTCTTCTGTGAGTTGAATTGCTTCATGGGTTGAGTTTGCACCAGTACCAGCAATAATCGGGATACGTTTATTGGCTACACGAATGATTTCTTTAATCACTTGGGTATGTTCAGCCATACTCAGTGTTGATGCTTCGCCGGTGGTTCCAACGGCAACAATACTGCTTGTGCCTTGTTCTATGTGCCACTCAACCAGCTTTTCGAGGTTCTTCCAATCCACACCGCCATCTTCATTCATGGGGGTAACGATTGCGACAATTGAACCTTGAATATTATTTGCTTGCTGAGTCATTTTGAAAAAAATCCTATTTGTCCATCCATTGGAAATAGAAATAATGCATAGATGGATGGTGGGCAGTTTTTTGATTTTAAGCAAAATCAATATGATTGAGTAATGCTTACGCAAATTATGACTGATTCAGCCGTGTAGAACAATATTAATTCTTCAATGCTCGAAAAAACTTTGTTCCACATGCCAAAGATCAGATGCATTGTCCCTAATCTAGCACTGCATTGTGCTGATAGGTTAAAAGTTTCTAAATTTTAGCCTTTGTTCTACTTTAAAATCCTGTTTAAGATAGGGTGCAATGGCTTTAACTGAATGCCTCATTCTGTGATTAAGGAATTAAAAATATGCTGGCAACCTCACAAAGTGCATTAATTGTTGTTGATGTACAAAATGGATTTACCCCAGGTGGGCAGCTTGCAGTTGCTGACGCAGATCAGATTATTCCTAAGATCAATCAAATTGCAGCGCATTTTGAGAACATTATTTTGACCCAAGACTGGCATCCCGAAAACCATATCTCGTTTGCAGAAAATCATCCGGGAGCACAGCCATTTGATTGCATCACTTTGGACTATGGGCCACAAGTCCTTTGGCCGGCTCATTGTGTGCAAGGCACTGAAGATGCAGCCTTTCACCCCGCCTTGCATTTGCCGACAGCGCAGTTGATTATCCGCAAAGGCTATCATGCAAATATAGACAGCTATTCGGCATTCATGGAAGCGGATCAACAGACTTCGACAGGGCTTGCTGGCTACTTACAGGCACGTGAGATAGATACGGTATTTATTGTGGGGATTGCGACCGACTTTTGTGTGGCATGGACTGCGATTGATGCATGTAAACAAGGCTTTCAGTGTTATGTGATTGAAGATGCGACCAAAGCCATTGATTTGAATGGTTCTTTACAACAAGCATGGCAAGATATGTTGGCACATGGGGTTAAACGGATTTCACTTAAAGATATTACAGCCCAGTAGCCGTGGGTTCAACGCGATTGCTGCAATGCAACATTAGACTTTTCATTATTTTAACCTCTTTGTTTTTCTCCTAAAAGGAGAAATGAAAAGGACCACTGAAAGTAGTCTATTGTTTTAGATCATCTATAAAAATAGCAAAATCGAGGGATTGGGGCTTATGTCTGCATTTTTACGTTTTAGTCAATGGATTCAAAAAACCTTTGCAGTGTGGGTCATGCTGTTTGCTGCGATTGCAATGTGGATGCCTGAGGCATTCATCTGGCTCAAAGCCTATATCGCCATCATGTTGGGCATTATTATGTTCGGTATGGGGATGACCATGACTTTTGCCGATTTCAAGAGTGTATTGAATCGGCCTAAAGCAGTGTTTATTGGAGTCGTCGCACAATTTGTGGTGATGCCAGGACTGGCCTATGCATTGTGTAAACTCTTTCAGTTACCCGCTGAAATCGCGATTGGAGTGATTTTGGTCGGCTGTTGCCCAGGTGGCACGGCCTCCAATGTGATTACCTATATGGCAAAGGGCAATACTGCACTTTCCGTGGCCTGTACTTCTGTTTCCACCTTACTTGCACCTCTGCTCACACCTTTTATTTTTTATATCTTGGCTAGCCATTGGATTGAAATCGATGCTGGCTCAATGTTTGTATCTATTTTACAAGTGGTATTGATTCCAATTGTTTTGGGTTTATTTATTCGCACGTTGTTTAAACACAAAATAGAACGTTATGTACAGGTGATGCCACTGTTGTCGGTGGTAGCGATTGTTGCCATTGTGGCTGCGATTATTGGGGCAAGTAAGGCGGCTATTTTGGAATCTGGGCTGCTGATTTTGGCTGTGGTTGTGTTGCACAATGGTTTGGGGTATCTGTTGGGCTTTTGGGCGAGTCGAATATTTAAGCTGGATTATCCCGATTGTAAGGCCGTGGCAATTGAAGTTGGGATGCAGAACTCAGGTTTGGGCGTTGCTTTGGCGGCGGTACATTTTACAGCCTCACCCGTGACAGCTGTACCCAGTGCAATCTTTAGCTTATGGCACAATATTTCTGGGCCAGCACTAGCCAGTTATTGGGCGGGTAAAGCCGATAAATTAGCGCGTGCTGAGCAATTGATTCAAAATAAAAAAGTAGAATCTGATCAGGTAAATATCTCAGAACCTTGAGTCTTCTTGAGCTAAAAGTTGCAGGAACTGATTTTCATCGATGACTTGAAAGCCATGTTGGGTAAGCAATGCAGCAGTGACGCCTTGCCCAACTGTTCGGATACCACTGAAGCTGCCATCATAAATTTTGTGTGTACCACAAGAAGGGCTGTTGGCTTTAAGCACTACATGTGTGACTTGGTGTGCTTGGGCAAGTTTCAGTGCTTGATACGCCCCATCAATAAAGGCTTTACTTTGGTCATTGCCTGCACGGTCTCGTACTTGAGCGCGACCATTGAGTACATCGATGCCATCACCCCCAATAATTTCAGCGGGAAGCCGTGGTGTACTGAGACCGCCTGTAACTTCAGGACAAATGATCATGGCCTGTTGAGTTGCAACCAGTTGTTTTAGGGCAGGGGTATAACAATTTTTGCCATCATATCGGACATTCTCACCCACCAAACATGCACTAATTAGATATTTCATGACAATTGATCCGGTGGGTCAGCATGTTGTAGAACCAAGCACGAACCTGTTATTCATGCTTGGAATTCAATTGACAGTGACAGTATTGTTTTAAAGTTCGATCTGCATATCGCTGCTGAGCGCCAAAGGCTCTGGTAAGATCGTTGCCAAGGCTTGGCACAGCGTAGTGAGCTGCGCTGCATCTTGCGGCATGAGCGTGATGTGACCAATTTTACGGCCGACACGTTCAGTCTTGTTATACAGATGTAGATGTGCACCGTCTAAAGCCAATATAGCTTCAGTCTTCGGATATTGACCAATGATGTTGACCATCACCGTTGGGCGAATTACCGCGGTTGAGCCGAGCGGTAAACCCGCAACTGCACGGATATGGTTTTCAAATTGAGAGCATTCTGCCCCCTCAATCGACCAATGTCCTGAGTTGTGTACACGCGGTGCCATTTCATTGGCAAATAGCCCTTGTTCTGTCACAAAAAGTTCTAAAGTCAGCACACCAACATAGTCTAAGTGCTGCAACAAGCGCGTGATATATTCTTGGGCAACTGGTTGTAAAGCTGCACTATTTGGCGCAGGTACAATCGAATGCGACAAAATACCATGATGATGATGGTTTTCAGCCAATGGCCAAGTTTTCACATCACCATTTTGACCACGCACTGCAATAATCGATACTTCGCGTGAAAAATTAACAAAGCTTTCAGCAATTAGGCTACCAGCAGGACCAAGTTCAGCCCAAGCTTCAGGGATTTCTGTAGCTGTACGTAATACAAACTGACCTTTGCCATCATAGCCACCCGTTGTGGTTTTTAGAACCAATGGCAATCCTAAGGCTTGTGCCGCTTGTTCTAAGCTTTCAAGACTGTCTACTGCTCGATAGGGCGCAACTGGAATATCCAATTGGTCGAACAATGCCTTTTCTAGGAGGCGATTCTGTGCAATGGCCAGCGCTTGACGTGGAGGGAACAGATTTTTTTGTTGGAGCAGCGCATCTACTTCAGCCAAAGGTGTGTTTTCAAACTCTAGGCTGAATACATCCGCACTGGCAATAAATTGCGTAATGGCGTTGGCATCTTGGTTGACAATGACTTGGCCCAATTGTGCCGAAGGGCAGTCTGTGCTGGCTTCTAAAAAAGTACATTGAATATTGAGCGGTAATGCAGCTTGAGCCATCATACGACCCAATTGTCCACCGCCAAAAATACCGATGGTTTTATCCATGATGTAGATCCTGTTTTAAACTTGGCCTGGAATATTGTTACTTGCCACTTTATCCGTTTGTGCTGCACGGAACTGCGCGACATTTTTTGCAATTTCAGGGCGTGTTAATCCAAGAATCTGCGCGGCCATAATTGCGGCATTGGTTGCACCCGCAGGACCAATCGCCAAAGTGCCGACTGCAATGCCAGCAGGCATTTGTACAATAGACAATAACGAGTCAACCCCATTTAAAATGGAAGATTTTACAGGAACACCAAGCACAGGTAGGTCCGTTTTTGCAGCACACATACCAGGCAAATGTGCCGCACCGCCAGCACCGGCAATGATCACTTGAATACCACGGTCACGCGCAGTGTCGGCATATTCAAACAGTCGATCTGGCGTACGGTGTGCTGAAACCACCTCTGCTTCAAAAGGGACGCCAAGTTGTTTTAACATATTGGCAGTGTGTTCAAGGGTGGCCCAATCTGATTGAGAGCCCATGATGATTCCGACGAGAGGTTGGTGGTCTTTTGCTGCAGCCGCATTCATTGCTAATGTTCCAGAGACTAAGTAGATAGAGATAAATCTCGACAAGCGCCAAGCTTTAAAGGAATGAGAAGCTCGCTATTATAGACTGAATTTTGAGTGTGCGAAAATTTAACAAGCCATACAAATTGATTTTTTTAATTTTGTGGTCGATTTTATTGAAAATTTAGACGGGATTTGATGCGGATACGGTATTCGAAGAGTTTAAAAAACCCAGTCAACGTGGTGGTTAAAGCGAATGCTTAGGCGTTGACTGGGTTGCATCGAGCAGCAGACGAAATCGTTTATAGATTCGAGGTTGCTTCTTGATTTTGTTTGCCTTTTAAAATTTCAGTACGAATACGTTGGGCCAAAGTGGCACTTTCAGTATTCATTCCATTAATCATAAAGGCATGTCGCGTTAAAATACTGGCAGGATTCGGCATGGCCACCAGTTGATAGCTTTCACTGACTTGTTTGAGTAAGTCATTGCTGAGATATAAGGCCATTTCTTTAGCGATTAAATGATGGGTAAGACGATCTGCGGCTTGTAAGGCATTCAGCTGCATCGCTTCAACGGCAGTACATACCGCACAACGTGTTTGTAAGACAAAACGTTTTTCTTCACGATAGCGCTTGTAGAGCACCTCAGACAAGAGTTGGAAAACAGATCCGATCATCAGTAAGCATTCAGCTGCATGTTGATGATGCGTGGCCATATGAATCGTTGCACCACGTTGGCTAAAGGCCTGATCGATTAAGATGTCTTTGCTGTTAAGCCCAAAATGTTTGGTGCTCTGCTGAATACTCTTATTTAAGAAAATTTGACACAAGTTAAAATACGGTAATGAAACGGATTGATTCACCGTATTAATTAACTGTTTTGGATCATAGTATTGAATGTTCAATGCCAAATTGGTTTGTTCGATACTCACGTTTGTTATTGCGACTTTAGGCTCAAACTTTTCTTTCATTTGCTGCTGTATTTGAGCAATCGCCAAGGTTTTATTGGTTCTTTCGGCTTCTAGTGCTTCAGTCAGCTGCTGAATTTCATGCTTTAAGCGTGATTCAGTATTTAAACGGGTGAGATATTCACTGCGTGTTGGTCGGGCAATGGTGCGATAAGCCAACCAGAGCAAGACGTGAATCAAGAATGAAACAAAGATTGCCAACCACTGCGTACGTAAAATCTCACCAATACTCGGTTTGATCAAAGTAATCTCAATGCTACCGACTTTTTTCTCATTTTGCAGCGCATCACGAACGAAGGATTCTCCTTCACGTGTTTTTGCTAATCCGCTGGTGGCAAGGACGTGTTGATTTGCATCTAAAATACGAATAGAAGCCACACTAGGATTGGTTGCATAGCGATTTGCGAGCAAGGCCAAGGAAACGGTGTTTGCTGGTTCTAATTCGGCAGCACTGTCTGTCACCAGCTGACTGGTCATTAACTGACCTTGATTGGCGCGATTCTCATTTAACTGATGCGTGGTTGCAATCACCATTAAACAAGTCTGTAATGCAAAGCTGATGATGAGTAGGCTAGCAAATAGCCCTTGTCTAGGAGCGTTCAAGTTAAACTTCCAGAGAAAATATATTGGATTTCGATTATGATTCTAACAATAGTCGTCGCTCAGATCCGAGTCAATTCATGCGAGAAATCATTCTTATATCATTTTTAGGACCAGACCAACCAAATCAGTTTACTCGATTGATGCAAGTTTTGTCCGTACATTCTTTACAAATTTTAGATGTAGGACAAGCTGTTATACATAATCAGCTGACTTTGGGAATTGTTGTTTCATCTCACGATAAAACAGCAACGGCCTTAGCAATGAAAGATATCCTCATTTTAGCACACGATATTGGTTTAACCGTTCGTTTTAAACCCATTTCTCATGCTGACTATGAGCAATGGGTCAGTGAAGGAGGCCGTACACGCTATATTGTGACCGCACTTGCTCCAGAATTGACCGCTGCACACCTACAAGCAGTCACCAACATTGTTTCCAGCCAAGGTTTTAATATTGAAACCGTTACCCGTTTATCTGATCGTCCAGAATTAAGTAACCAACAAGCAGGTCCGAAACGCTCTTGTGTTCAATTTGGTTTGCGTGGGCAAATGCTCGATGCGCATGCAATGCGTGAGGCATGTTTAAGATTGTCAGCAGAGTCGAGCATTGACGTGGCTGTGCAGGAAGACAATGCATATCGCCGTAATCGTCGTTTGGTGTGTTTTGATATGGACTCCACCTTGATTGAACAAGAAGTCATTGATGAGTTGGCTTTAGAAGCAGGGGTGGGTGCTCAAGTTGCTGAAATCACTGAGCGCGCTATGCTGGGCGAGCTTGATTTTCAACAAAGCTTTAAAGCGCGGATGGCTTTGCTCAAAGGCCTCGATGCATCGGTATTGCCAAAAATTGCGGAACGTCTAACCCTGACTGAAGGGGCGGAGCGTTTAATTTCAACGCTGAAGTCATTGGGATACAAGACCGCAATTTTATCGGGTGGCTTCCAATATTTTGCTGAGTATTTGCAAAGTAAGTTAGGGATAGATGAAGTGCATGCCAATATATTAGATGTTGAAAATGGCATAGTTACAGGCGAAGTCAAAGGTGCAATTGTCGATGGTGCACGTAAGGCCGAGTTGTTACGCGGACTTGCAGAAAAAATGGGGATTTCATTAGAGCAAACGATTGCTGTCGGGGATGGTGCCAATGATTTACCCATGCTATCAATTGCTGGTTTGGGTGTGGCGTTTCGTGCCAAGCCCTTGGTGCGACAAAATGCCAACCAAGCCATTTCAAGTGTTGGCTTAGATGGGGTGTTGTACCTGATTGGTGTACACGATAAAGATTTAAATCGTGCTTAAATTTAAAGCTAAGTGATTGAAAAACGTGACAACACTGTCACGTTTTTTTTGTATTTAAATTAGGTATATCCGTGATTCTGTATACGACTGAAATACTTTTTACACTTAGATAAAGCCGATTAAGAAAAATAATCAAAGTGATGAATATCAGATGGTATTTTATTGTAATGACACGCCAATGTTGAGCAGGATTATCTCGACAGAAAAACACCAAGTAAAAAAATGTAATGACAAAAGAATATAGCGACAAAGTACGTCGCTAGCCCAATAAACGGCTCTTTTCTTCTTTTAAAAACGCTCCATAATGCAATGCATGACAGAAATACAGAACAGTTGAGAAGCTTAAAGATACTAAGAGACTATTCAAGTTCTAGTCGGAGTGATAGCCAGTAGCATCGTTGACGGAGGTTTTTATGGTAACAACGGTAATTGCAACAATCGTAGGATTTGGCCTGATTGCTGTCGCGTTGATGGCCGTTTTCTTTTCCCCTTACCGTCATTGGTTAGGATTTATGTTTGGAGGCATGCTGTTCTGGGGCCTATTAGAAGCAATACGCTTTAGTGTGCAAAATGTATTTGATATGTCCGTCTCTTATAGCTATCTGACGGCATTGAGTATCGCGATGCTGGGATTAACTGCTTTTCTATTGCGTGAAGACAATCGAGCGCAAAAAGCCTTGGCAAATCGCCGCTGTATTGAACACACACCAGTATATGAAGATGACTAAGTCGTGTTTAGCAGCTTTGTAAACGGATTTTGTATTGAATAATAAATAATGAGAGGTATATCAGCATGATATACCTCTTTTCGTATAGACTATTTCTTGTGCACGGCTTAGTTTAATGATAAACAAGTTATGTTACGATGCACATTATATTTTTCATATTAAAACAACAGGCTTTAATGTTATGAAACTATCTTCAATTCCAGTTGTGAAATTACCTATCTTTGATGCAACAACCGACCCACTTGATTTATTGGTTTTGGGTATTGCGCTCCGTATGAAACAATTATCGCGTACCAGTCCTAAGTTTATTGAACTCATTCACGATCGCCAATTCAGAATTCAGATTGGTACTGATCTCGGGATGGCACGTCAAATTATTGTGAACCATGGTCAAATTGATACTGTTGCAGGTCAAGCCGAAAATGCTGACTTTACATTGCAGTTTGCTGACAGTGAACAAGGCGTAAAAACCTTAATCAAAGGTGATCCAACTGTATTTATGACAGGGATGCAAACAGGTAATATTAAAATGGAAGGGGATTTTAGTTTATTGGTTTGGTTTAACCAGGCTGCACGTTTGATTCCACCGAAACTTCCAAAATCAGTCAAAAATAAAATTAAAGTTGCACGTCAATTTTTAAAAGAAAAGACGGGACGTTAATCCAAAATCAGAGCGCAATAAATATATGCGCTCTTTGCTTTTTTACGATTTGAACCGATTTTATTCAACTTCGAGTTGGAAGGTCACAGGCCCGTCATTAATCAAATGCACTTTCATGTCTGCAGCAAAAATACCCGTTTGTAATGTGGGAAAGAGAGATTGCGTATAGCTGACCAATTGTTCATAGAGTGCTTTTGCTTGATCAGGTGGCATTGCAGGACCAAAGTCTGGACGCAACCCCTTTTGTGTTTGCGCCATCAAAGTAAATTGAGAGACTAAGAGAACGCCACCTTGTGCTTGGCTGACATTCCAGCCCATTTTGCCTTGTTCATCATCAAAAAAACGATACTTTAGAATCTTATCAATTAGCTTTTTGCCCTTTTCAAAGTTGTCATGTTGACCAATCCCAAGAAACACCAACATACCAGTCTTGATTTCACCGGTGATCTCACCTTCAACAACGACTTTGGCCTCTAATACTCTTTGCAACACGGCACGCATGACTCAATCCAATCTTTGCTGTAATTTTTCCAAGTGTAACAGAAGCTTAAAAAGCTAATCAAAAGTTGCAAAGCTTAAGATCGCAGATTGAGCACTGATTGACTGAGAGACAATTTCTGCTGAGGTTATGGCACATCCAAATTAAAAAATTATGAAAAATAGATATTTAGGTGGTATTTTTTATATAACAAAGTGATGGTTTAAATGCTTTAGGCAAAACATTCAGTTTTTACGCCAAAAATTGTGCTTTAATGCGATAAGCGCAGCGAAAATTACCCGTCTATGTCTCCAATTATTCAGTCATTACTTGATACCGATTTATACAAATTTACCATGTTGCAAGTGGTCCTTCATAAGTTCCCGCAGACGCATAGTGTTTATCACTTTCGCTGTCGTAACTTAGATGACACTGTTTATCCATTGGTCGATATTTTGGATGATCTCAATCAGCAACTTGATTATTTGTGTGAACTGCAATTTGCAGATGATGAGCTAAAATATCTGCGTCAGTTCCGTTTTATCAAAAGTGACTTTGTCGATTATTTGGAACTCTTCCAATTAAAGCGCCGTTTTATCAAAGCGGGCATTGATGCTGAAGGGCGTCTCGATATTTGGGTGGAAGGCCCCATGGTTCAAGCCATGATGTTTGAGATTTTCGTGTTGGCGATTGTCAATGAACTGTACTTCCGTCGCTTGCATAGTGATGCGGTTATGTTGGAAGGCGAACGTCGCTTAAAAGCAAAAATAGAATTGATTCAAAGTTATCAAAAACAACAAAACCCAGCAGATCCCCCTTTCCTAATCTCAGATTTTGGCACACGTCGTCGCTATAGCTTTGATTGGCAAAAACATGTGATCGAGTCTTTTCATCAAGCCGTACCTAGCGTATTTCGCGGTACCAGCAACGTCTATCTTGCGAAAGCCCTGAATATTATTCCAATTGGCACCATGGCACATGAGTTTCTACAGGCTTTTCAGGCACTTGATGTGCGCTTGCGCGATTTCCAAACCGCTGCTTTAGAGACATGGGTGCAAGAGTATCGTGGTGATCTTGGGATTGCGCTGACTGATGTGGTCGGCATGGATGCCTTCCTCCGCGATTTTGATTTGTATTTTGCCAAACTATTTGATGGTCTACGCCATGACAGTGGTGATCCTTATGCATGGGGCGATAAGGCTTATGCACATTATCGCCAGCTTAAAATAGATACCAAAACTAAAATGTTGACCTTTAGTGATGGTCTAGATATTGAAAAAGCCTGGAATCTGCATCAATACTTTAAGGATCGTTTTAAAGTCAGTTTTGGAATTGGCACCAACTTAACCAATGATATGGGGCCTACACCACTGAACATTGTACTTAAATTGGTTGAGTGTAATGGTCAGTCCGTGGCTAAAATTTCAGATAGTCCGGGCAAGACCATGACGGATAACGACACCTTTTTAGCATATTTAAAACAAGTATTTGAAATAACAGAGTAATTGATTGCGGCTGATTGCTGTTGTGCTTCCTCGCATTATTTTCAATATAGGATGAGGAAATATTGCATTGTGCGAAAAAAGACTATGCTAAGATCAGTCTAAATTTTGTTATTCATTTTTCTGTAATATGACGACACGTGCATTTGATTTGGGCTTGCTAATTGAAGCCGAACAGCTGATTCCCTATTTAGGACATCCGCAGTTGCGTATTATCGATCTTAGCCGCGCTTCGGTTTATGAACAATTACATTTACCTCATGCGGTGCATGTACGCCCCAATGTATTACTGCAACAAGACGAAGATGCAACGGGCTTACTGCCCGATGAGGCAGCGTTACAACTGTGGATTCAACAACTGAATTTATCCCCCGAGCATCATGTGGTGGCGTATGATGATGAAGGTGGTGCATGGGCTGGACGTTTAATCTGGAATTTGCATTGCCTTGGATTTGAAAACACCAGTCTACTCAATGGTGGAATACATGCTTGGTTGGGCGCAAGTTTGCCGACCACTGCTGAAATTACCGAAATTGAACCAGTCAGCCAATTGTTTTGTGTCGACTTAAGCCATGCTGAACGTTACCGGATCGAATATGAGGTATTGCGTGAGAAGCTTGAGCAGCAAGCGATACAGCTCTGGGATTGTCGCAGTAAAGAAGAATATACTGGCTTACGTTTGGCTGCCCGTCGCGGTGGCCATATGCCTGGTGCAGTTCATTTTGAATGGAGTACTGCACTTAATCGTGAAAATCATTTAAAATTACAACCTTTAGAGCGCACTCGACAACGTTTAGAAAATCTAGGACTGTGCCTTGATCAGCCAGTCGTGGTTTATTGCCAATCGCATCATCGTTCTGGCTTGGCCTATATTATTGGTCGGTTATTGGGTTGGCAGATTTTGGCCTATGATGGTGCGTGGAGTGAATGGGGAAATCGCCCCGATAGCCCTATAGTGAGCGGAGAGACCCCATTTTGAGTTTTAACACACGTTTAAAAAAACAGATTTTCATTCAAGCACAACGTCTTGTCCCACAACACAAATTTAGCCGTATTGTGGGTAAGCTTGCTGGTAGTGAAAATCCGATTATTAAAAATACAGTAATTCAAGCATTTAAAGCAAAATACTCGATTGATTTAAGCATTGCAGAACAGACCGATGCGCTGAAATATAAATCATTTAATGCTTTCTTTACACGTGCCTTAAAACCGGGTATCCGTCAAATCGATGCCGCACTAAACAGTATTGTGTCACCTGCTGATGGTGAGATTTCACAGATTGGAAAAATCCAAGCTGGAGAAATTTTCCAAGCCAAAGGTCAGCAATTCTCGGTTGAAAAATTGATTGGCGATCCGCAACTGGCTGCTGTATTCCAAGACGGTGAATTTGCAACTGTCTATTTATCACCGCGTGATTATCACCGGGTACATATGCCATTTGCCGGCACCCTGACCGAAACACTGTATATTCCAGGCGAATTATTTTCAGTGAATCAAACGACTGCAGAAAATATTCCAGGTCTATTTGCCCGTAATGAACGTATGGTGTGTTTATTTGACACTGAAGTTGGTCGTATGGCGGTGGTGCTTGTGGGAGCGATGATTGTGGCAGGGATTGAAACTGTCGCGACAGGCAAAGTCAAACCTTCAGGATGCATCGAGCTAAATCATCATGAGCTGGCTCTGGCCAAAGGTGATGAGCTGGGGCGTTTCTATTTGGGGTCAACTGCGATCGTCCTCTTTGAAAAAGATAAAATGGCTTGGGATAACCAATTCAAAGCCAACTCGACTGTGATTATGGGCGAGCGTATGGGTAGTCTGACCAAGTAATTCTTTTTTATATTGTTGTTTGTATTATTGCTAAGATATATCTCACCAATGAAAAGGCCTTGCATCATTGCAAGGCCTGTTCATTGGTGACTTGAGCGAGCTGAACAGATCAGTCTATTCAGCTGCGTATAAATGTTCTTTGGGGAATACCGCTTTAAAGATTGAACCTTGATTTTCAATCGATTCAACTTCAAGATGTGCGCCATGTTGCATTAAGACGTGTTTAACAATCGCAAGGCCCAAGCCTGTACCACCCGTTTGACGACTTCGCGCACTATCAACACGATAAAAACGTTCCGTTAAACGAGGCAAGTGTTTAGGGTCTATTCCAATACCGGTGTCTTCTACCGTGAAATAGCCCTGTTCACTGTCATCATGCCAACCAATGGTAATCGTGCCACCTTTGGGGGTGTATTTAATCGCATTGGTAATCAAGTTACTGAAGGCACTGGCAATTTCCATGTCTGAGCCAATCAGGTCACAATGGCTGTCAATTTCTAAATTCAGCGTATGCCCATAATCGATATTGTAGGCTTGTGCATCATCAAACAGTTGGTTCATCAAACTTGGCATTTCAATAATCTGATTTTTAGCGATTTGTTTGTCATTTTCCAAACGTGAAAGCAGCAATAAATCGTTGACCAGAGCATTCATACGACGTGTTTGCGACTGCATTTGCTCAAAGGCACGCTTCCAACGTGGACTGATCTCTTCTTGATCTGTAAAGGTTTCAATATAGCCACTCAGAACTGTGAGTGGGGTACGCAATTCATGTGAAATATTATCAACAAAATCTTTACGCATTTGTTCGAGGTTTTGCATGCGCGTCACATCATAGGCAACCAATACCCGACTTTCACTGCCAAAGCGAGTCAGTTTAATTTGCACATAATGTTCATCATGTATTGATGATTTGATTTTGATGCCGTCAGGGGATTTGTCGATATCGTTAAAATATTCGATAAAACGTGGTTGACGCAGAATAGTGAGCAGATTGCGACCACGGTCAAGGGCTTGAATGCCCAATAGTTTTTCGGCAGCAGGATTGGCCCATTCGATTTGATGCAGTTCATCGGTCAAGACCACCGCCTCAGCCAAAGCGATTAAAGAGGATTGTGCACGATCAATCAAACCGACCATATCGGCCTGAACAATACGTTCTTGGCGTTGTGAGCGATAAACATTAAACAATAACGCCCCCCAAATCCCATTGAGGTTCGGTGGAACGTCATAGGGACGATTGGAGATCCATTCATTGACCAAATAGAGGGAGCGGAGTTGCAATACAAAAAAAACGGCAAATGCAATTAGAAAGCACGTGCCTAAATAATCGATGCTATATCCAATTAATCCGCCAATGACGAGGAAAAAAATCAGGAGTTTTAGATCTTGCTTGGCGAAAGTCCACAAACTGCTATAACGAAATTTTTTATGATCACGTGCAAGTTCAGGGACTGGATAAGGTTCATACATATTGGTTCTTAATTACCTAGCGCGTTTAACCCAGTGCGACATCAGCGCGTGTCGAAAAGCGATAACCTGTGCCACGTACCGTTTGTACAAAACGGTCAACAGCATAAGGTTCAAGCACCTTGCGTAAACGACGAATATGTACATCAATGGTTCGGTCTTCAATGTAAACATTGCCGCCCCAAACTTGGTCAAGTAATTGTGCCCGTGTATAAGCGCGTTCTGGATGTGTCATAAAGAACGCCAGCAAGCGATATTCAGTCGGGCCCATTTCTAAGATATTGTCGGCAAAGCTTACACGCTGGCTGACAGGATCTAAAATAAGTCCATTGGCGTCAATGGTTTTTTCACCGCTTAAGGCATTGGCACGACGAAGTACCGCTTTAATGCGAGACACCAGTTCTCGGGTTGAGAATGGCTTGGTCATATAATCATCCGCACCAGCATCTAAGCCTTGTACTTTATGATCTTCCTCGCCACGTGCAGTCAGCATAATGACAGGAATTTCAGACAAGTTGTCATCGCGTTTTAAGCGGCGACATAAGTCTACGCCACTAATGCCACCAGGCATCATCCAATCAAGCAAAATCAATGCTGGTCGTTGATCGACGATCATTTGATGTGCTTGTTTGGCATCCTCGGCTTGTAGACATTGGAAGCCGGCCATGTCTAAAGAGGTGTGTATCATTTCACGAATTGGCAGCTCGTCATCGACGATTAAAATGTAGTCATCTTTCACAACGCAATATCCTATGAGTGTACGGTGACCCGTTTTATATTTATGACAGGCTTATTACAAAGATTTATTATGACAGTATCATTGCAAAAGTGGGCGTAATCGCAGCTTCTGCAATGAATTGTGACAATGTTTTATTTATTCCTTTATAAATCAAATAGATTGGCTGTAATTTAAATGTCATTTATTTCTGATGATTTGTGAGGAATGCCACAGAAATAGGGATCAATGTTTGGGTTATGGGATGAATTTCTCAATCAGTGCGATAAAAACAAGTTCACAAGCGGCCACAATTTCATCTTGAGACTGCTTAAATTCACCGATTACCCAGCGTCGTGCCACTTGTGTGACATAGCCATTTAAGCCTGTTGCGACCAATGAAATTTCCTGTTCTGCTTGAGGGATTTGTGGCATTAGGCTCATCACAAAAGCCTGAATCATACGGTCAAATTTGTTCATCGTTTCACGAATAATCGCTTGCTTATGCAATTCCTGAACCAAGGTCGCATCAATATAAATAATCCGTGCTAAACGTGGGTCATTTTTGAGTAAATTGAAGAGGGCACTGAGTCCTGCTGTAACCATTTTCCGAGGATTGGGAGAGGCTTGTACAATCGCTTGCATCATGGTGGATTGTAGGATTTCAATCTGTTTTAAAAAAATACTTTGAAAGAGCTGCTCACTCTTTTGAAAAGACTCATAAAAATAACGTTCAGTCAGTTTGGCTTGATTGCATATATCTTTGACCGTCACCGAAAAAAAGCCATGTGTGCCATAGGCTTGAATGCCAGCTTCAATCAGTTTCTCGCGACGCGCCTGCTTTCTTTCAGCGAGGGAAAGCCCTTTAAATTGACGCTCTTTCACTGGTTTTTGGGCAGATTTTAGATTGATCTCGCTCAATGGGTCTTGGCTCATAATCGCTTCACGTATATGCAATGTATTCAAAAGAAGTATTTTAGCAAGGAACCCGGCCGAAACCTATGTTGCCAAATTGGGGAACGTTGCAGTCAGCATTCTTTGCCTATTTTATATTGACAATATTAATTGTCAATTTTATAGTATTTTCTGTGCTGCTCAAAGGCAATCTCACTTTCCGCAGAAAATTCAAACAAGGAATCACAATGAAAAACTTTAACAATAAAGTTGCAGCAATTACTGGTGCAGGATCAGGTATTGGTCAACAGCTTGCCATATGCTTGGCACAACAAGGCTGCCATTTGTCCTTGAGTGATGTCAATGAACAGGGTTTAGCAAAAACAGTTGAACTGCTCAAAGCATATGATGTCCGTGTGACAACCAAACGACTGGATGTTTCTGATCGTATTGCCATGAAGGATTGGGCGGCGGAAACAGTGCAAGCGCATGGTTCAGTCAATTTGATTTTCAATAATGCTGGTGTGGCATTGGCCTCAACGGTTGAAGGCGAAAGTTATGAAGAGCTGGAGTGGATTGTAAATATTAACTTTTGGGGCGTCGTTTACGGCACCAAAGAATTTTTACCGCTTATTAAACAGACCAAAGATGGTCACATTATCAATGTGTCGAGTTTATTTGGTCTCACTGCGCAACCGACACAATCGGCTTACAACGCAACAAAATTTGCTGTACGCGGTTTTACTGAGTCACTGCGTCAAGAGCTTGATATTGAAAACTGTGGTGTGAGTGCATTGTGTGTGCATCCCGGTGGTATTCGTACCAATATTGCCAATTCAGCACGTAGCAATGACAGCTTAAAAACTTTGGGTATCGATTCGAGTAAAACCACAGCGTCTTTCAATAAATTATTGCGTACTCCACCTGAAGAAGCAGCACGTCAAATCTTAGTGGCCGTGCAAAAAAATAAACGCCGTTTGTTGATTGGTAACGATGCGAAAAGCTTAGATTTGATCCAACGAATCCTACCAACAGGCTATCAAAAAGTCATAACCTTAGTGACCGATCTAAGTAAAAAATTCAAATAGTATGTGACTCGAATGATTGTAGCTCTCCCGAACCCTCTCCTTAAAAGGAGAGGGTTCGGGAGAGCTTGTTTAGATCAACTTTTGAATGGTTTTCTTTTTCCAGACAAACTGATAGTAAAAGGCTTGCATTAGACACAGTGAGAAGAAGGCGAGTGCATAGGCATACCAGATGCCTTTGAGGCCCCAAAGGTGGCTGAAGTAATAGGCACAAGGCACTTCAATTAAGACAATGGCAAAGATATTAATCAGCATCGGAACTGTGACGGTTCCACTGGCACGCATAATGGATGCAAAAATAGCAGATGCGCCAAAGAATAAAATCGACCACAGCACAATAAACAATAGCTGTTGCCCGAGAGCGATGACGTCTGGATCGGTAATGAACAGTGCCATCAAATACTTTGAAAACAAATAGGCCAAACTGACCAAAAGACCTGTAATGATGACATTCATCAGCAGTGCTGTTCGGGTAACTTTAGCCAGTAAATTGGCTTTACCTGCGCCAATGGCTTGTGCTGCAAAAATTGAAGCTGCAATAGAAATAGAAATCGCAGGGAACTGAATGTAATTTAGGACTTGATTCACAGCACCATAGGCCGCTGTAGAGTGTGAACCATATTGATTTACCAATCCAATCACCACGAGGCCAGCCAATGAGTTGGTCACCATCTGTATGCCCGTCGGGATGCCTAATTTTAAAATCAGACGACTGTTGATTGGATCGTGTCGAACTTTACTGAGCAAGTTACGATCGAGTTTTAGTGGGTGATTTTTTTTATTGAGAAAGAAATATAAGAATGCCAATACTGCGATATAACCAATAATCGATGCAATGGCAGGACCAATAATGCCCAACTCAGGAAAACCATAACGTCCTGCAATCAGGACAGGGGTGATAATTAAACCAGTCAGACTGGTTAAACCCAATGCAATCAGTGGGGTAACACTGTCACCAACCCCGCGTAAAATCGAGGTATAAATAATATAGACAAAGAGAACAGGACTACCCGCTAACATCCAACGCACATAGGGTAAGGACAGGTGCATGATGTCTGGGTCTACTCCCAGCAGTAGTAAAATTGGTTTTGCAAATACGACCCCAAGAAAGGCGATAAAACTGCCACCAATCAAGGTCATATATAAAGTTGAGCCAACGATACTGCGGACTCGCTCGACATCCTTTGCCCCCCAAGCCTGCCCGACCAAGACAGTTGAACCTGCCGATAGACCAATCACAAAAGCCAAGAGGAAAAACATAATTGGAAAGAAAACGGAAATAGCCGCAATTGCGTTGAGGCCCATCATTTGGCCGACAAAAATGGTATTAATGGTGCCAGATAAGTTTTGCAGAATATTGGTCGCAATTAAGGGCAACAAGAAAATGATAAATGCTTTCCAAAAATGCGGATGATCAATCATGTTATAGCGTGGTGGCATATCTTTATTTTAGTCCAATCAGTTCAAACGTTTTATTTTCTTGAGCCTACGTGCACTCATTGCATCGTAGGCATTGGGACAATCATCGTGTTCTTTTAATCGTGTATTTAGTGGCTTAGATCGCGCTTAAGATTTCACCTGCACGGATCAGAGTTTGCTCCTGTTTTGCAAAACAAAAACGAATCAAACCTGCATGTTGCGGTGGCTCACAATAAAAGGCTGAAACAGGAATCGCAACAATTTTATGCTGCTCAGCCAAATATTGACACATGGCAACATCATCGAGATCTGGGCGAATTTGACTGTAATCAAGGCTTTGGAAGTAGGTTCCTTGTGAGGGAATGGCTTGAAATTTTGATGTCGCAATCCCTGCCAGAAACAGATCTCTTTTTTGCTGATAAAATGCTGCAAGCCCTTGAATATGCTCTGGGTGTTGTTGCATATACTGGGCCAGTGCGATTTGTACTGGGGTGACCCCACAAAAATTGGCAAACTGATAGATTTGACGAAATAGCGTCATCAGTGCCGGTGCTGCAATACAATAACCTGTTTTCCAACCTGTGACGTGGAAGGTTTTACCAAAAGATCCAACCACAACACTGCGTGAGCGTAGTTCCGGAAAACTTAAGGCTGAAATGTGTTTGCGCCCATCAAAAACCAAATGTTCATAAACCTCGTCTGAAAGCACCACAATATTTTTATCTTGGATCAGTGCAATGAGGGTTTGCCAATCTTGTTTTGACCACAATGCACCTGTTGGATTGTGCGGTGTATTGACAATGACCATGCGGGTTTTGTGGTTAATGGCGTGTTGAACACGATTCCAATCGACAGAGAAATCAGGCGCTTGCAATGGAATGTGAATTGCCTTTCCACCGACCAAGGCAATGCTGGGTGCATAACTGTCATAGCTTGGATCAAAGACAATGACTTCATCACCAGCATGCACAATGGCTTGAATGGTGCAGAAAATCCCAATCGTGGCACCCGGTGTAATGGTGATCTCAGTGGCAGGATCAAGGTTGAGCTGATCACGTTGCATAAACTGCAACGCCAGTTGCTCACGCAAAGCCAATATGCCATCACCTGGAGCGTATTGATTGTGTCCGGCTAAACTGGCCTGATTCAGTGCTTCAAGCAGTGCAGGTGGTGCTGCAAAATCAGGAAAGCCCTGCGAGAGGTTGAGCGCATTTAAGCGTTGTGCCATTGCAGTCATGGTACTGAAAATAGTGACACCTGATGCAGGGAGTTTAGAATGGACTTCAATCATATGCTTGGCCTGAAGATGGAGCAGGAAAAGGGAATCGAGATGTGCGGTAAATCGTTAAAAGGCAAGGTCGATCAGCGCGCGGATCACCCCTAAGCTTAGCCCAATAAAGGCACCAACCACCACACCATTGACGCGGATCATATGTAAATCACCGCCAACTTCATTTTCAATTTTGGCGATCATTTCACTTGAGTCCCACTCATGGATGCGCTCACTAATAAAGCGAATGACTTTTTCACTGTATTGATCACTGAGTTCAATGGCCATCGCGCTCATCCGGTCGTTGAGCAATTCACGAACCGGTTGATTTTGGATCAAGCTTTCACCGACTTGTTGAATGGCGAGCTGTAAATTGTTGGCAATCTCAGAGTCAGTTTTCAGTAGATCTGTTTTGATTGCATCACACAGGATTACCACCGCACCACTAATAAAATTCAAGACTGCGGTACTTTCAAGTAACGCATTTTTGGTCTGGTTCAGTTGCTGGCTGGCTTTGCTTTCAGGATCGGCCAATTGCAACATCATGTCTTGTGCTGCTTGTTCAATCTTTAAGCGGAATGGATGTGCCGGATCAGCCAACATCGATTCAACCTTTGCAATCAGTGAGTCGATGGTGCGTTGTTGTACGTCAATCCCAATAAAACTGGCACCCTTCGCCAATTTCGACACACCAAGTTCTTTAAACAGGCGGCGTGTCAGGGCTTGGGTCTGTTCTGGGTGGTGAACCATCCAGTCGTGCACAAGATCCAAACCACGTTGTAATACATCTTGATGGAAGTCGTTTTCCAACACGGCGCGTAACATTTCACTGGCTAAGTGATTGATCTGAGTATTGCGTACCCACTGCACGCTATTATTTTGAATAAATCCTGCAATTTGTGCTTGGCCAACAAAGTCGAAAATTTTCGGAACAGTTTGTTGAACCACATCAACCACTTGCACATTGTTTTTGGGATTGGCCAGCCATTGGCCTGCTGCCATACTTAAATCAATGCTATTTAAACTGGTTGCAACGACTTTGGGGGAGAGAAAATTTTCTTGAACAAATTTCCCCATTGATTCTGCAATCCGCGCCTTGTTGCGCGGAATAATTGCAGTGTGGTCTTTTAGAAACCGTGGGATGGGAATTTTTCCAAAAGGATTGCGAAACAGCACAGTAATTGCATACCAATCAGCCAAACCGCCCACGACGCCAGCTTCTGCACCAAGCATAAAAATATGAATCAGCCAAACATTCTCAGCAGGGAGTAATTTGGAGACGACAATTAAAATCAACCAAGTGATGACTGCGATCACTAAAGCAATCGTGGCAAAACGCTTGCTCCGTTGCAGGTTTGGTGAACTGAGTTGTGCTTGGGTTGGCATGCATTATCCTAAAACAAATTATTTGGCAGCTTTGGGTGCTGTCGCCTCAGGCTGTATGACTTCGCCATCTGCTGACAGGCCATATTTTGGTCCCAAGCTTTGCATGATCATACGCGCATCAAAGGCATCACTTGGTGCTGTTTTTTTATCTTTAAAGCATTCAATACTATAGGAAATTTCTACAGGTTCAATGGTAATGACTTGCGGTGTGTTGTAGAAAAATGGGTCATAGTAGGGCATACGGCCATTGCGGTAGCCATATGGATATGGATTGTAGACTGGGGGCGGATAAACCACCGCTTGGCGCGCAGGTTGTTGCGTGCGGTTACTTGGATCATCAATCACTTTAAAGAAGGGATAACCATTTCGAAGGCTGGTTTGTGCGGCTTTTAATAACGTAATTTCTTCAGCCATGCCATAACTGATACTGCGGCTGGTACTAAAGCTGACTCTAAAACTTTGGGCGTTTAATGGATAGCTTTCAAATTGACCCAATTGATTAAAGGTTACAGGCTTTGATGGAAAGCTTGTGCAGGCCGTGAGTGCGCTGGTTGCGATAAGAAGCAAACTCAGATAAATTTTTTTCATAAATAGGTTCCTTGGTATAAATCATCCGCAATGCATTGGATGAGGGCTACACTCAAAAGCTGCTATTGGGCTGCTGTAGAAACACACGTTCTTCTTCGGTAGAACGACGCCCTAAAATTTCATTACGATGTGGGTAACGGCCAAAGCGGTCAATAATTTTTTTATGTCTTTTTTCAAAATCTAAGTTGATTGGATTGTTGAGTTTTTCAAATAAATCCAGAGCAAGTGTATGAATAAATTGAGATTCACTATGCATAAACGGCATATAGAGAAAGGCACGTTGCTTGACGTTAAGTTGTTGATCAAGCTCTAAGCCAATGGCTTCCTGACTTAATGCTAAGGCCATTGCATCTTGGGCGAAGGCCGCAGGCTGATTACGATATAAATTTCGTGAAAACTGGTCGAGTAAAATGATTTCGGCCAAACGTCCTTCAGCTGTTTTTCGCCAAGGCCAAAGCTCCGCGAGACAGGCTTTTTGATAGAGGTCAGCGAATTTCTGATGCAATTGTTGATCAAAATCATCACTTTTTGTAAACCAAAATGGTTTTGTGCTGGGATTAAACCAAAAATCGAGCACATCTTGCGCATGAATCATGTGTACTATTCTTTTGAATGTAATTCTTCAATCAAATCACAAATTTCTGCTGCCTTAAACAGTAACTTTGTGAGCAAAAATAGCCAAAATGGAGTAAAAGTCATGAATGCTTATTTTCAACGACATACAGTCTCGCTATAAATCAAAGTATACTGTATCCCGTATGATTTTTATTTAAATCTTGATGATAAAGAAGTGAGTGCTAGACATGAGTCAACCCGAATCAATTTCTGAATTTGTATTACCTACTTGGCTGGAGGCGTCACAGTTCAATGGGATGTTAAGAGGAATTGAGCGGGAAACCTTGAGAATGCAAAGCAATGGCTTTCTTTCACAGAGTGACCATCCGATTAGTTTAGGGGCAGCACTGACCCATCCACACATTACAACGGACTACTCTGAAGCGTTAATGGAGTTCATTACCCCACCGCAAGACAGCATTAAAAAAGCCTTGGCCTATTTGACAGACATCCATGCTGTGGTGAATCAACATTTGCCAGAGGGCGAAAAGCTGTGGCCGTTGTCCATGCCATGTATGTTGGACAGTGAAGAAGAAAATATTCGTTTAGCCCAATATGGTCAATCCAATATTGGTCGTTTTAAAACCCTGTATCGCCGTGGTTTAGCGGTGCGTTATGGTCGTCGTATGCAGACCATTGCAGGGGTGCATTATAATATTTCTTTTCCAGATCAATTGTTTGAAGCACTGCAACAGCAAGAAACAGATGCGACGCTCAAAGCATTGAGTTTGGCTGATTACCGCAGTCATCGTTATTTTGGCCTGATTCGAAACTTTATTCGTTTGACGCCATTGGTGATTTATTTAGTGGGTGCCAGCCCTTCTGTTTGCAAATGTTTTATGACTGGACGTGAACATCATTTATTGCCATTGGTGAAAGGAACCTTGTTTTTACCAGATGCGACTGCATTACGAATGGGGCGGTTTGGCTATCAAAATTCGGCACAGAAACAACTCGGTATTCACTATAACAACCTCAAAGATTATGTGAAGGAATTACAAAAAGCGGTTTATACCCCGTATCCAGCATTTAGTCGTCTTGGCCTAAATGATGCAGCAGGTGAGCCGATTCAAATTAATGATCACGTGCTACAAATAGAAAATGAATACTATAGCTTGGTGCGTCCGAAGCAAGTGCCGCAAACTGGGGAAACACCATCAGAAGCTTTGTCTAAACGCGGGGTAGGCTATGTTGAATTACGTGCTGTTGATATCAACCCGTACAGTCCAATTGGCATTGATGAAACCACTGCGGCCTTCCTCGAAACCTTAGCCGTCTATTGTTTATTGCAAGATAGTCCAGCGCTTTGGGATGCCGAGCAAGAGCAGATTGATCGCAATCAAAATGAAGTGGTGAACCGTGGCCGTGCAGTCAATGTCAAAATTCATTTGGGCCAGCAACAGCTCGCATTGAATGATTGGGCAACGCAACATCTTCAAGCAATGCAAGGGATTGCGCAGTTATTAGATCAGGCCGATGATACGCATCAACTTTATCAGGCGGCATTGACACAGATGCAAGCACGTATCGATGATGTCGACAATACACTGTCTGCGCAAGTCATTACCGATACCCTCACACATAGTGGCACTTGGGGTTTTGGCAGCCATATGGCACACCAACATGTTGAAAGTTACCAACAACATACATTAAGTCCTGAAGTGATCTCGTATTTTAAGCAACTCACAGAATCATCTTTGCAACAACAACAGCAACTTGAGCAAGACACTCAAATTAGTTTTGAACAATATCTTGAAAAATTTAGATAAATTATGAGGTTTCACCATGTTATGGCGTAATTATCGCTTCGTGAGTGGGTTTTTGTTTTTAGCCAGTGTCATTGGTATGGCCTTCGCACTGTATTTAGAGCATTTTCAAGGCTTAGAGCCTTGTCCATTATGTGTATTTCAACGGGTTGGCTTGATTGGTTTAGGCCTCTTCTCACTCATCGCATTTTTGCATAATCCTAAGCATCAGATGATGAAGCGGTTATATGCGGCTTTAGGCAGTATCGCCATTTTATGGTCTGCTGGTGTTGCGATTCGGCATGTCTGGTTGCAAAATCTGCCTGCCGATCAAGTCCCGAGCTGTGGGCCAGGTTTGGATTATTTGATTGAGGCCTTACCGTTGAAAACCGTATTTCAACAGGTGCTTTCAGGCTCTGGTGAATGTGCAGTCGTGGATTGGGCTTTTTTAGGTCAATCATTGCCAGTATGGTCTGCACTGTTTTTTAGCATCTTGGCACTGATCAGTTTATGGCAACTTTTTCGCCGTTATTAATTAAGCTTGATGTCTGATATTTAAAATAAATAAAAGTGATCGAATAAAATCTAAAAACCAGCCGAGCGCTGGTTTTTTCATGTCTAAACAATTGGTACGCAACGAAAGCGAGAGACAATGCCAAATACTTAGGTTTCAACAATTCCTTGTAGGCTTTCTAACTTGATCAGGTATTTATTCATCTGCTCTTGTTTTAAATCTTCTTGGCTAGGATAAAACCATTGCACGATTTGCTCAGCGACGTTGGGATGATACTGAATATTAAAGTGATTTAAACCATAAAAAATGGCTTTATGTGATTCGGGCAATTTAAGTTGAAAACGTGGGTTTGGATGCTCACCAAGAGCACTTTTGATACTTACCAAATAATCACCAATGATTTTAAGTGGCAGATTTCTTTTTTTGTTGATTACCAACTCAACGCTGCCTGCGGCGAAATAGGTATTAATATGCGAGGGTAGTGGAGCTGGTTTGCGGTTGTCATCGACCAGTCCTATGCGCGCATCATTGTGTTCCCAATCATCATCACGCACGCTGCCATGACGTAAATCTAAAATGCCATTGCTGCGAATATTCACGATATGACTAATCAGTTTAATCACAGGTAAATTGCCAAATTTTTCTTGTAAGGCAAAGCCAAATCGCTCGAGTACTGCG
This sequence comes from Acinetobacter pullicarnis, assembly GCF_006352475.1. Taxonomy (NCBI): domain Bacteria; kingdom Pseudomonadati; phylum Pseudomonadota; class Gammaproteobacteria; order Moraxellales; family Moraxellaceae; genus Acinetobacter; species Acinetobacter pullicarnis. Next base: position 3,884,965 of record NZ_VCMZ01000001.1, on the reverse strand, counting down.
CCGTGATGAGGAGATGCTAAACAGACCAAGTTTTCCACCATATGGAACCATTGCTGCATATTTTGTTTGCCATAAAATAATGCGCTGCGTATGACCAGACCGCCCATGCTATGCCCAATCAGGTCGATACTGGTAATTCTTGGATTGCGTTCAACCAAATCTTGTAAGGCTTTCGATAAGCTACGACCATTGGCTGAAATACGTCGGCCACTATTGTAATTCAAATACAGCATGGTGTTATTGTCGCGCTGTGATAGGAGTTTTTCACCAATGCCTGCATAACTGCTGTGGGTCCAATCGTGATGGTTCATGCATAGACCATGCGCAAAAATCACCACGCGACCATTTAAACCGCCTTGTTGGATGGCGCCATAATGGTCGTAGAGCACCATCGGCAAGGCCAACGGATTGTGCTCTTTTAATAAATAATCACCCAAGATACCATTTAATACGCCCACTAAAAAATTGAGACTTGGCGTCAAGGGTTTGTCATGTAAATCTGGGAAAATATTAATAATTTGCCTGAGGCTTGGCGCAATTAACTCGCTGCCGTATTTTTGTAATGCACCATAGGTCAATTGATAGACTGTATTGATATAGGCTGTATCTTGAATTTGTTTAGATTTCTTGGTGCTGACTCCAAAAATGCTCAGTAACATCTCACGTTGCATGACTTGGATTAAATCTTGCACAACGCTGCCAAGACGTGTACTAAAGAGCTGTGCAAGCCCTTCGAGTAAATCAGCTTGGCTGGGTGGGGAGTGATCCCATTTACAATAGGTTTCGTGTAGTGGGGTTAAACTCGGCATTTGTGATCCTAATCCTGCTTGATCCCCATTCATCTATTTGTTTTGAGTAAGGATCACAATATAAAGATGTAACGATAAATATGGATGCTGCTATTTTGCGTTGTGTACAGCAAATGATTTTAAGATACCTATGCCGACATTTAAGCGTTGGTATTCTTGTCTAACAAGACGTAATGAAATACAAATTAAAACAAATTGTGATTTATATCACAGTGAAATAAAAGCATTTTCTATGGATCCCTCAGATATGCAGATGAATATTCTCTATCTTCATGGTTTTAAAAGTAGTGCGTTATCAATAAAGGGCCAGCAACTTGCGCAATATTGTGAAAGGTTCAGTCCACATAAAGTACATCTGCCTGATTTAAATATGCCACCACAGCAGGTGATGGCGGAAATATCGGCACAGATTGAGCGCCTCGATCGCGTGGCATTGGTTGGAAGCAGCTTTGGTGGCTTCTATGCGACACAACTTGCCGCAAAATATAGGATTCCTGCTGTTTTAATTAATCCAGCTATGCGACCATGGCAGCTGTTTCGTCAGCGCTATGCTGCGGAACAATGGCCGTATCAGGTGAATGAAAACTGGCAGATTGATCATGCACAGCTTGATTATTTAGAGCGGATTGCGCTTCCTGCCGTGCCAGATGCCGTGAAAATTCTATTGTTATTGCAACAAGGTGATGAAGTTTTGGATTATCGTGAAGCACAAGGTTATTATAGCCAGTCGCAGCACAGCGCACTGATCATGACCGATGCCCAAGGCGATCATGCCATGCAAGATTTTGCGGATAAAATACCCATGCTGCTCGAGTTTTTATCGTATTCCATAAAATAAAAGGAAAATCTACAACGTGTCTCAATATACGGCTCAATCCCTAGAAGTTTTATCTGGTTTAGATCCTGTACGTCGTCGTCCCGGTATGTATACCGATACCACACGCCCGAACCATTTGGCGCAAGAGGTCATCGATAATGCAGTAGATGAGGCGCTTGCAGGACATGCCAATAAAATTACGGTGATCGTATATAAAGATGGCTCTTTGTCTGTTGAAGACAATGGTCGGGGTATGCCCGTTGATATTCATCCCGAATATGGTCAAAGCGGGATTGAAATTATTATGACCAAATTACATGCTGGCGGTAAATTTAGTACCGACAACTACCAGTTCTCTGGAGGATTGCACGGGGTTGGAATTTCCGTTGTGAATGCGCTGTCAACACGCGTCGAAGTTGCGGTACAGCGTCAGGGTAGTCTGTATAAAATGGCCTTTGAGCATGGTGAGCCAGTTGCACCACTTGAGGAGCTGGTTGGCAAAGCACCGAAACGTGCATCAGGAACGACGGTTCATTTTTGGCCAGAAGACAAATATTTTGATTCACCAAAATTTGCACTGAAAGCGCTTAAACATAACTTAAAAGCCAAAGCCGTTTTGGCTGCCGGTTTACAAATTATTTATATTGATGAAATCAACAACGAAAAAGTTGAATGGCAATTTGAAAATGGCCTCGTCGATTATTTGATGGATGAATTGGAAGACCGCGAGATTTTGCCACATCCTGCCTTTGTGGCAACAGGAGAAGCAGATCGTGCCAGTGCTGAATTTGCAATTTGTTGGAATGTCGAAGGTGGTGAACAGACCCAAGAAAGCTACGTCAATTTAATTCCAACGGCGCAAGGCGGTACTCATGTAAATGGTCTGCGCTCTGGAGTAACCGAGGCACTGCGTGAATTCTGTGAGTTACGTAGCCTGCTGCCGCGTAATTTAAAACTTTCTGCTGAAGATGTTTGGGATGGAGTGAATTATATTCTGTCGCTTAAATTCCAAGAGCCACAATTTTCAGGACAGACCAAAGAGCGTTTGTCGAGTCGTGAAGCATCCAATATCATGTTAAATATTGCCAAAGATGCTTTTGCTTTGTGGCTCAACCAAAATTCTGAAATTGCGATGCAACTGGCTGAAATGGCAATTAACAAAGCCGGTCGTCGTTTAAAAGCAGCAAAAAAAGTTGAACGTAAAAAAATTGTTTCCGGTCCAGCATTACCCGGAAAACTTGCAGATTGTGTCGGTTTAACCCGTGAAGAATCTGAGTTGTTTATTGTGGAAGGGGATTCCGCAGGTGGTTCAGCCAAACAGGCCCGAGATAAGAACTTCCAAGCGATCATGCCAATTCGCGGAAAAATTTTAAACACCTGGGAGGTCTCATCCGATGAGGTGCTGGCTTCTCAAGAAGTGCATGATATCGCCATTGCGATTGGCGTCGATCCAGGCAGTGAAGATCTATCTGAATTACGTTATGGCAAAGTCTGTATTTTAGCTGATGCGGATTCAGATGGTTTGCATATTGCGACTTTGCTCTGTGCTTTGTTTGTGAAGCACTTTCCGACATTGGTTGAGGAAGGGCATCTCTTTGTGGCTATGCCACCGCTGTATCGCATTGATGATGGTAAAGAAGTACATTACGCCTTAGATGATGCTGAACTTGAAGCGATTCTAAAGAAAGCCAAAACCAAATCGCCACAAATCACCCGATTTAAAGGTCTAGGTGAGATGAATGCAGGGCAGTTACGTGAAACAACTATGGACCCGAATACACGTCGTTTGGTCCAACTTGATCTCGATGACAGTCACTTTACCGCGAGCTTATTAGATAAATTGTTGGCGAAAAAACGTTCTGGTGATCGTAAACTGTGGTTAGAACAAAAAGGGAATCTTGCCGATTTTGGTGTTTAAGACTGAGTCGGGATCTAGACTTTGTCTATTCTCTGTAGATAAAAAGAAAGCCTGATTATCAGGCTTTCTTTTTGAGTCAAAACCAGTCGTTGCTTAAAATTTATAGCCTAAATTTAGGGTGTATAACATTGGATTAACGTCGCCATTACCAACCGTCACACCATTAATGCGAATATCTGAATTCACGTCAATATAACGAAGCTCAGCACCGAGGCTCCAATGCTTGTCGATGTTGTAGTCCATTCCCAACGTTGCGGCAAAACCAAATGAATTGGTAATGGAGAGTTTATCTTCGCTAAGTAGTTTTTCATTGAAGTAATAGGTGTAATTGACCCCAGCACCCACATAAGGATTAAAACGACCTTCAGGGTTAAAGTTATATTGCACACTGAGGGTTGGTGGTAAATAACGGGTATGACCAATCTTTTCGCCATTGCCATAAATACTATGTTTCGGTGCAGTACCGACCAATAAATCTAAGGCCACATGCGGTGTAAGAAAATATAAGTTAGAAGCAGTGAGTGCATAACTATTTGAAATTTTCGTTACAGTACCGTCATATAAATTACCAGGATGCTCTTTAGGCTCAATCTTGGTTACGCCTAAACGCAGCTTTACGCGATCCATTTCTAAACCAGCATGGGCGAAGTGCATGGTAAATAAGCTTAGACTCAAGGCAATTAGGGCAGTTTTTTGCATATCCATCTCCATAGATTATTGGAATTTTTAACGAATCGTTCCTTATTCGTTGTGATGGGTATAACAAAAAACATGCCAAAATAATTAATTAATAAATATCAGTAATTTATATTTTTTCAACTATATTTAATTAGCATTATTTTAATTAAATCATGAATATAAACATGTGCTTATTGATGATTTGATGAAGTTTATCTTGGGTGGTTTTATTGCGTTGCATGCATGATGTTTCACATGGAACACATGGTGTAGCTAAGCATGGAGGCTAATCTAACTGTAATTGCATCAGCACCAGATCACGCCATACGCCAAATTTTTTACCCACCTGCGGCATATAACCCGTCTGTTTAAAGCCTAATTTTTTATGTAATAAAATAGAACCTGTATTGACATGATCAATCGCTGCAACCATCACGTGGATCTGCTGTGATTTGGCATGTTCAATTAGGGCCAACATGAGTCGCTGACCGAGGCCTTGTCTGTTGTAATCTGGGTGCACAAAAATGGAATGCTCAACCGTTTGACGATAGCCTTGGATTTGACTGAATACATCATAGTCTGCATAGGCCGCTATGACGGATGAATCGACAGGTTGTGCAACCAACAAAGGATAATTATTTTTCTGTAGTTGCTTAAACCAGTCTTGGTATTGAGGTAGCGCTTGCGGATCTTCACTCCAATTTGCAGTGCCATGCAAAATTTCTGCATTTTTGATCGCCATAATTTGCTCAAGATCTTCGATGCAAGCCGGACGAATCTCGAATAACATTGTTTACACTCCACTGAGTAATGTTGAAGATCTTGACTGTCACATAAGTATGAAGTAAGCGCATTGATTTTATGATCTTACTTCATTTAAACAAAAACAAAAGGGTTTAGAAGTGATATTTAATTAAAGCACTGACATTATTTTCGTCTTGGCCTTTAATACCGAATTTATTGTTCCAAACCGAGTGTTCTACACCCAAGTATAAACGTGTTTTAGGGGAAATGTGTTTACCAGCATTCCATTTCCATTGTGAAGTCCAATTCAATTCACTGGCATGATCTGCTTCAGCTGTAGACCAATCTAGAAAACCATCAACCAAGAAATCTTCATTAGAGATGTTGAATGGTAAGGCGTAGGTGATGGTCATTTGATAATCATTATGGGTTTTTTCATTATCCGCACGATAGAGATTCAAATTGAAATATTGAAAATAAGGAACATCTAAATCCACTGCAACGCCATAAAGGAAGTTATCAAAGTTATTGTTGAAGTCGTCCCTATTTCGCTCCCAAGTTGTTGAAATCAATACATCTTTAATAGGGCCGTAGCTGAGTTTCTTGCCTGAAACTTCGCTTAGGCTTAAGCGCGGTGATAACTCCGAATAGGTGGTATTACTGTGATCACCACCACGTGATTGATCAAGGAAAAAGAAAACGTCTGCGTATTTTACTTTTGCCGCATATTCAATTGTCGCAGTGGTTTGCTGGTCATCAACAACTTTGTAGTTTTCACCATAGAGTCCAGAAATGCTGAAGTCTTGCCATATCGGTGCAGCTTGCACAGACAGTGCAGTTGATGCCAATACACCCAGTGCTGCCATAGAAATAGATTTCATCGTAAACGCTCCCCCAAAGAAAGCGCACAGGATACAGATTCTTGCGTGAAAAAAAAGCAAAATTGATAACTGTTTTTTAGTTTTTGCATATCTATTGGAAATTTATGGATTTTATGAAATATCTTGCAACAGCTATTCGGAAAAGGCTTGTGAACCCGTTTTTAGGTAACAAGTTGTCATTTTTCATATTCTTTTTAAAAATCTACTTGCATATTTTGAATTATCATCCGATATTGAAAAGACAGCGTAAGATTACAAAAGGTGCCATAGTTTTACGCTGCGTAACGGAGTTTAGATTTTTTGGTCTAACTCAGATCAAAACTAAACGATTAAAATTGCACACCTTTTATGGTGTTTAGGTTTGCAAAGTGTTTTGCACTCTTCAGTTATATATAAAAATGTGAGGATGAAATTTTATGAACATTGAAATCCGTACAGATAAAAACATTCAAAATAGTGAACGTTTAATTACGTATGTACGTGAAGAGTTACTCCAAGAGTTTCAGCGTTATAGTGAACGCATTACCCACTTCTCTGTGCATATTAGTGATGAAAATAGTGCCAAAAAAGGAGGGGATGAGGATATTCGCTGCATGATCGAAGTGAAAGCAGCAGGATTGAATCCAGTCGTTGTGACGCATAAAGCAAAAAATATTGACCTTTCATTACATGGGGCAATTGAGCGCGTGAAACGAAGTTTAGAACATGCGTTTGAAAAAAATGAAAAACCACGTGGTGGACAGCTCGAAATTGTCGACGAAGTGTAGATGTTATAAAAAAGCCCTAACGGGCTTTTTTTTGGTGGTTCGGATCGGCTAGCAATAAATAATAAAAATAAATTTGTTCTCTTAATAATATAATTCAAAAAAGGTTATAAATATTCGGCATAATATTGATTCAAATTTAAGAGATTGATTGGCATGTTAACAGCACAACAGCAAGCCTTTTTACAGGCGATTGAAGGTTTAGAGCTGCAGCAGGTCAACCACCTGTTAGCTGAAGGTTTAAACCCAAACTTTATTGATTCTGAAAAAGGGCCAGCAGTATCCGTTTGGTCAGATGGTTTGTTTAAATGGTGGGAAGTCATTTGCGAGGCTTATGAAGCTGGTGAAGCACTGAGTGCAGAACAAAAACAAGCGACTTTGCAAGTTCATTTAGATATTCTAGAGGCATTGATTCAAGCTGAAGCCAACTTCCATCTTTGGGATTCTGAAGAATGCTATGGTCCGCTTTGGGATGCAGCCAGTGCGGCATGTGTGCCAGCAGTTTTACGTTTATTGGATCATCAGGTTGAAACCAATAGTAAAGATGAAGAAGGTAATACGATTTTAAGCTCAATTAGTGATTTACTTTTTGATTGTGAGTTTGATCAAATTGATTGGAGTCAGGCTTTACCTGAAGAAAAAGAAACTTTAGAGTTGTTACGTAGTCGTGGTGCAAAAATGACCAAAGAATTGGCTTAATTTTGAGTATATTTATGACAAACATGCAAAAAATAATATTAGCGCTCGCATCAACGATGAGTATGGGTAGCATTGCGGCAGATTTTTCGTTTGATCGCCCTGGGGCTGGCATTGGTACAGGGATTACGCCTGTCGGACATGTGGCTTGGGAGCAAGGTTTGCCTACAGCAAACTATAATGAAATCGTGATCGATGGTGCAAAAGCACGAACTGTGACTTTAAACGGTGAGATGGTATTACGCACAGGCTTAAACTCAAGCACTGAGTTGCAGTTAGGGTGGCAAGGTCCAGGTTGGACCAAAACATCTTATAAAGGTCGTAGTCATGATCAGTCGGGCTCAGGTGATGTCATTGTTGGGATTAAAAAAGCGATTGATTTAGATGATGACAAGCTCTCCATGGCAGTTTTGGCTCAAGCACAGCTTGCGACAGGCAATGAAGAGTTTTCAGCTCAGGATGATATTTATAGCTTAGGATCTGCCTTAAACTTTCAATACAATGATGATGTCACTACTGGCATGAGTATGATTTATGAAGTGCAAGATGGCGATTGGGCGGTGACCGCAGTACCAAACATTGGTTATAAAATTGCAGGTAAACTGTCAGGTTTTTCTGAGCTGGTGTATCGTAAACAAGAAAGTTCCCCTTATGAATATAGCTTAGGTTCTGGTTTGACTTATGCCGTCAATGATCGTGCCCAACTTGATGCCAGCATTGGTGTGAAGTTGAGTGGTGAAGAGCAGCGTAATTATAATGCAGGTTTAGGTTTCTCATTCTTGTTCTAAGCCTTTAGAGCTTCTCTGAATTCATAGAAAAAGCAGCTTCAGGCTGCTTTTTCTGACTGTACTTAAAGGATTAGTCTGCATACAGATTAGAATGCTTTTTAAATAAAACGACAATAATAAACAGGAGATAAGTAAAATGTTAGACCTCTATATCGGCAATAAAAATTATTCGAGTTGGTCATTGCGTGTTTGGTTGGTCGCCAAGGTTTTTGAGATTCCATTTCAAGAGCATTGGATTGCATTTGATGATTTTAAAGCGTGTAGTCCATTTAAACAGAAAATTTCTGAGGTTCATGCTGCTGCAAAAGTACCCGTATTGACAGACGGTGAGGTCAGTATTGGTGATTCATTCGCGATTTGCGAATATTTAGCTGAGCTATACCCAGAAAAACAACTATGGCCAGAAAATAGGATGGCGCGTGCGAGAGCCAGATCAATTAGTGCTGAAATGCATAGTGGTTTTATGGGTATCCGCAGTGCTTGTCCAATGAATATTGAGGCCGATTTAAGTGTTGTTGGGCGTGATTTATGCCAGTTAGATCCACGTTTAAATGCAGATCTGGCGCGTATTCAGGCGATTTGGGCAGAACGCCCGATGCAAGATGGCTTTTTATGTGGTGCGGACTTTAGTATTGCCGATGCATTTTATGCCCCTGTTATTTTACGTCTTGTTGGTTATGGACTCGCTATTGATGCGGTGAACCGTGCCTATGTACAGCGAATCTTGGGGCTTCCGGCTTTACAGCAGTGGATCGCTGAGGCGAAGCAAGAGCATTGCTTTGTTGCCATTGATGAGCCTTATCGCAAAGCACCCTTAGAGGAATGAGTGAGTGTCCAAGCTTTGATGATAGGCTTGGACCTGATCACGGCCTTGCTGCTTGGCATGATAGAGTGCTTGATCTGCACGATGAGTGATTTGTTCGGTGTCACAATCAGCCGCTGAGTTTGCAAGACCAAAACTGGCTGTTAATCGAATTGTGCAGTTTGGCTTGATTAGCAGCTTAATATTTTTAATTGCATTGCGACAACGCTCTGCTATTTCAATCGCTTGATTTAAGTGCATATCTTCTAACAAAATAATAAATTCTTCACCACCAAAGCGGGCAACAATATCAGCATTTCTGACATTGTTTTTTAACACCAGTGCAACCTGTTTTAGTGCTTCATCACCAATTCGATGCCCATATTGATCATTAATATTTTTAAAATAATCCAGATCTAAAATAACAATGACATAGTTTTTTTTAGTTTGAGGTAGGCGCTTAAGGTGCTCATTAAAACTGCGTCGGTTATGTAGGTTGGTGAGAGGATCAATTTGACTAAGCTTTTCAATCAATGATTTACGATGACGCCATTGTATGAGTAGCACTTCGGACAGGAGTAAACTCATGATCAAAATGGGCACAATAAAGAAACCCATCGTACTTACCCAAAAAGGACTATTAAATGGGTATTGATAGATTAAATCGGTGGTAAATAGCGGTGCATAATACAGGTCAGCATTGAGTGTAAGCCAGCCGATGATGACGAAGGTGATTATGCTCAGCAGAAGTAAGGGGTAAACAATTTTACGTTGGAAGAGCAGCAGAGAAATCGCAGAGATACAGATGTAGCCAGTAAAGGCTGCAGGACTAAATAGCCCAATCAAATAGCTCTCATGGAAAAAAGTGAATGTAAAAAGACCAACCACCAAATAAGGCAAACTTATTTCTGCCCATTTTTTGCCGACAAGTAAATAGCAGGGGATGATAAGGCAGAGTAGGAGCATTAAAGAACAGAAGTTAATGATCAGTTGCGTTTTTAGGATGGGGAGATTAATCCATTGCCAGAGCTCTGGGGTTTTTAAAATATAGATTTTCCACACCAACCAAAGTATGTGTTCAGTACAGGCCAAGATCAAGATCAAGATGCATTTGTATAAGTTGGCCCAATGCAGAATGATATGGTTTTGTATGGAAAAACATAGATTTCTCACATTTAAATACCCATTATTTTTGATGATTTGACTGAGCATTTCAAAATAAGCAAATGAATCAGTTTTGTTATGTTGAATCGGTGTTTCGCTAAAAAAGCAGTGCTAAATAATAATTTTGCTGGTGTTTATTGAAAGGAATTGAATGGCATATTGCCCTTTTCGAAAAGGGTGTTGTTGACATGCATGCATGTCTAAAATTTAGAAAGCCTAAAAATGAGAATAATATCTTTAAGTGTAATGTTAGTTTAGAGTATCGACTTAACTTTCGCAAGGCAGTGGCTTGGGCTAAAACCACCAATTTGTAAGGGTTTATATTTATCCAGAAATGAGCGGTATTGTGGTGCAGAAATACGTGAATAAGGTCTTGATGAAGGCAGATAATATTAAGTTTATCGCCAGTTTGTCTACGATAAACTTAATATGTCATAACACGTCAAATTAAGGTTGATTGACCTGGTGAGCAAAGTCTGCAATATCGATGATGGATTGTTTTGCGTCATCAAACCAAGCGCTGAACATCTGGAAATTGTGCCACATCCCTGTATACAGTTTATACGTGACATCAACCCCAGCAAGTTTGGCCTTTTCTTCAAAACGAGTTGCATCATTCAGTAAAATTTCTTTAGAACCGACTTGCACCAAGGTGGGCGGTAAGCCCGTAAAATCTGCAAATAACGGTGAAATTTGAGGCAAGGAACGATCTATGTTGTCTGGCAGATAATAAGCCATTCCCATTTCTAACAGTTCAATGGACAGTAACGCATCGTGTTTTTGATTGAAGCGTAAAGATTCACTGGTGAGTGTAAGGTCAAGAAAGGGAGACAATAACATCAGGGCGCGAGGTAGCTGTGTTGGGTCTTCAGCTTTAATTTTTAGGGCCAAAGCAAGGGCGAAATTGGCACCACAAGAATCACCTGACAGGATAATATCTTTGGGATTGTTACCTTCATTTAAAAGTTGCTGATAAGCATCACAGACTGCTTCAAAGGCTTCTGGATAAGGTGCTTCGGGTGCTAAAGGGTAGTTCATCTGGATAACACGCATCTGCGTTTTTGAAGCGATCTCAGACATAAAGGCCCGGTGTGTATTTAAAGAGCCCAGAAAAAAAGCACCACCATGTATATGTAGAATAATTTGCTTGCTGGCATTTACGGTTTTGATTTCTTCTGCATGTATGCCTGCAAGTGAATGCGGCTGAATTTTAACGTTTTTCACTTGGGGGAATAGTTTACATAACTGCTCTAAAGCAAAGCGTGATGTCGTTGGTGGGAGGGCAAAACGACTCGGGAGATGTAAGGTGGTTTTTAAGGCTATTTCGGTCACATATTTTTTTAGCGCATAATTCATCGTCATCTTTATACCTATTGTTAAGATATGCTATTCTTTTCACAATTTAGCAAAACATTTTTGAGCGTACACTAAATAGTCACGTTCTAGAATTGCTAATTTGTTGAGAGTTTTTAATACTATAAGATTGGAATATGACTAGGGAAATCAGAAAATGAAAAAAATCGTACTTGCATTAGGCTTATTGACAACAGCGGCACTTGCTAACGCAGCTGATCCTTTAAATGGAACATTATGGAAAACGATTGATGATGAAACCAAGCAACCCAAGGCTTTGGTTAAATTCACTGAACAAAAAAATGGAACTTTGTCTGCAACAATCCAAGCAATTCTTGTTCCGGGTGAAGAAAATGCATGTACTAAATGTGAAGGTACTTATAAAAACAAATCGCTAAAAGGCGTAACGATTGTACAGAACTTGAAAAAGAGCAGTGGCAATAGTTATGAGGGTGGCACCATTCTAGACCCTAAAAATGGGAAATCTTATAAACTTAAAGGTGAACTTGCTGGTAATAAGCTGAACCTACGTGGCTATATTGGTGTTTCATTACTGGGTCGTGACCAGACTTGGGTTCGTGCAAACTAATTTGCATCCGAATTGAAAAAACCCAGTTCAATGAACTGGGTTTTTTAGTTTTATGGGCTATGGTTATTGCAGTGCTCGATACTTTTCATCATCAAAACCAACAATGTAACCTTGCGCTGTTTTTAGTACTGGTCGTTTGATCAAGCTACTATTGGCAATCAACGTATCAATCAATTGATCTTCGCTGGCCAAAGCTGCTTGTTGTTGCTCAGCTGAAAGTTTTCTCCAGGTTGTGCCTTTTTTATTGAGTAGAAAATCTTGCCCAATTTCACTGAGCCAGGATTTGAGCGTGTCTTTATCGATACTCAGTTTTTTATAATCATGAAATTCATACGGTAAATTAAGTTCAGTTAAAAGATCGAATGCTTTTTTCATGGAATTACAACTTTTAATTCCGTAAATTTTCAACATGTCACAGCCTACAATAGTTTTGATTAATATGTTGTTTAGAGCTTAGCAAAGATTCGGAGGTGACCACAGCCTGCTTCCACATTATATATTTTAAAGTGCGGCTGCTTATTTCATTAAACGGTCATGTTTATTTGCAAAAATGCTTATCAAAGAATAATAAAACAAGAACATCAAGTGAGAAAATCAAAGATGTATAAAAACATTGATAAAAAAAATTATAATATTCATCAAAATAAAATTGAGAAAACCCGCATCTAATCATCCTGATTATGCGGGTCTCAATACAACGTCCAATGTCACTTCCTTGAGAAATAAATAAAACTGCTATTTATTTCCTATTCATCCTACGGCGTCCTATCCCTTTGCTGTCATCCTGACAATGTCCCTGTGCCGTGCAAGCATAATGCCTTGAATGTCGCTGAATAAAAATACGAGAAGGCGACAAGGAGTGTGAGATAAAAACGCACATTAAGTGCACACGTGTACACTTAATGTTTCTACTGTTTAAATTATGTAATCTACAATTACCGGTGCATGATCGCTATACGATTCTTCGCGATACACCCAAGCATTGACTGTGCGGGCCTTCCAGTCTGGTGAGCAAGCTTGATAGTCAATCCGCCATCCCACATTGTTGGCACGTGCTTGCCCACGATTCGACCACCAAGAATACAATTCTGCTTCTGGGCGAACTTCGCGAAAGGTATCGACATAGCCGAGATCATCATAGATATGATCGAGCCATGCACGTTCATGCGGCAAACATCCTGATGATTTTTGATTGCCTGTCCAGTTTTTAATATCTATGCGTTTATGTACGATGTTGTAATCACCACAGACAATGACGGATTTATTTTCATCACGCCATTTTTTTAGGATCTGCTGATATTGCTCAAGGAAGTGTTCTTTGCGTGCTTGTGCTTCATCCCCAGATGAACCAGAAGGTAAATACAGTGAGCAAATATGCACCGGTTGGTCAAGCCCAAGATCAAATTCTGCTTCAAGAAAACGACCCTGTGAATCTGCAAGTTCAAAGCCTAAGCCTTCTTTAACTGAAATAAAGGGCAGACGGCTATAGATTGCGGTACCGGCATAACCAGGACGTTCGGCAGGAAATAAATGGGTATGCCAACCTTCAGGCTTAAATTTATCGGTCCATTGAACATGCGTGATGCGACTTTCCTGCATACACACCACATCGGCATCAGAGCTTTCTAACCACGCTAATAGGCCTTTGGTGACCGATGCGCGCAAACCATTCACATTAATTGAAACGACTCTTAGAATTTTTTGATCACTTGGATAGCTACTCTTTGGTATCATGCGCAGTCATAACCTCATATATGAATTTTGGAGTACTTCATGTCTTCACCGGCTCAGTTTAATCCGCAAGCTTTTATTGAACTCGCACTGTCACGCGGTGTACTTAAATTTGGTGAGTTTACGTTAAAGTCGGGTCGTGTAAGTCCCTATTTCTTTAATGCCGGCTTACTCAATGATGGTGAAGCATTATCGCTATTGGCTCAGGGATATGCAGACAAATTAACACAATGTCACAATGTAGAGGTAATTTTTGGCCCAGCCTACAAAGGCATTCCCTTTGTTGCTGCAACGGCTGTGGCACTATCACATCAGCATGGCATGAGTGTTCCATGGGGCTTTAATCGCAAAGAAGCCAAAGATCATGGCGAAGGTGGCATGTTGGTCGGTGCAGCCGTTCATGGTAAAAAAGTATGGATTATTGATGATGTGATCACTGCTGGTACAGCAATTCGTGAAGTTGTTGAACTCCTCAAAAAATCAGGCGCAACAATTGCAGGTGTTTTGGTGGCATTGGATCGTCAAGAGCGCGGTCAAGGCGAGCTTTCTGCAATTCAAGAAGTACAAAAAGAACTCGAAATTCCAGTACATGCGCTTATTACCATGCAAGATTTAATGCAGTACCTTGATCGTAAAGGGGCGCAAGAAGACTTGGCGAAAATGCAGGCTTACCGTATTAAGTACGGTATTTAATTCTTAGTAATAGCTAAAGGAGCATGTGCTCCTAAGTATCTTAATTTAAGCTAGGTGCGATCGGTCATGCTATTTTTGATTTTAACTTTCATTGTTATAGCGTTAGTTTTTTTGTTGCTTCATTCAATGGATAAACGCCGATGGCACCGCTATAAGTTTGAACGAGATATGTTTTTTCGTAGTCATCCCTATATTTTGCACTGCAATGAAAAATTTGAGATTGAACTGCATGTTACCAATACAATGCAAAGAAAATTACTCAGTGTATTGACGTTGAAGTCTGATCAACTACAACGCTATAGAACAGCGACAATACTGCGTGATGCAGATCAATATCGTCGTAACTCGGTCAAGGTCATGTTGTGTGATTTAACCGTCGCGCATTTAGAACCTTATTATGCAGAGAAGTTCTGTAAAAGTTTGGCACATACCGATTTTTCTATTGGGCGCCCAATAGAGGTTTCAGCTGAAATTCTATTGTCTATAGGGAAAAATCAAACCGAAATTCAAGACATTCGCATTGATTTACCATTAGATCCTACGCAAGCAAATCAATATTTGGTCGATAAGACAGGTTCAAAGAAGCTGAAAGCTAAAAATTCTAATCCAGACGACTAATACCACAAAATTGAGAAAAAATAGCAATAATCTCAGCTATACTCGGACCTGAACTGAAAGTTGAGTAGAGCTTAAAAATGCGCGTATTGGTTGTGATGGACCCGATTGAAAATGTCAATTTAAAAAAAGACTCAACCATGGCAATGCTGTGGGCTGCAACACGCCGTGGACATGAACTAGGTTATGTTTTACAAGAAGATTTGTATATTGATCAAGGCAAAGCTTTCGGTTTAATTTCATCGTTGCAAGTGTTTGAAGATCCGAACCATTATTATGAGTTGGGCGAAAAGCAGAAGCAGTCGATTGCATCGTTTGATGTGGTTTTGATGCGTAAAGATCCACCTTTCGATATGAACTTTGTCTACAGTACCTATATTTTGGAACAAGCAGAGCGTGAAGGTGCATGGATTATCAATAAACCGCAAAGCCTACGCGACTGTAATGAAAAACTTTTTGCAACCCAATTCCCAGAGCTTCAAGTACCAACTTTGGTAACTTCGCAACAAAGTTTAATTCGTGAATTTTTAGCAGAACACCAAGATGTGATTGTAAAACCTTTAGATGGTATGGGTGGCACTGGAATTTTCCGCCTGGCTCAAGGAGGAATCAATATTGGTTCAACGCTTGAGATGTTGACGCAGTATGGTCAGCAACCGATTATGGCACAGCGTTATATCCCTGAAATCGTGGATGGTGATAAACGTATTCTGATGATTAATGGCGAAGCTGTACAGTATTGCCTTGCGCGTATTCCCCAAAATGGAGAGGTACGTGGAAATCTTGCAGCTGGCGGTTTGGGTGAAGCACGCCCACTGACTGAACACGACAAACAAATTGCGGCTAAAGTTGGACCTTTTTTAAAAGCAAAAGGTTTGGTCTTTGTTGGTCTTGATGTGATTGGTGAATATGTCACGGAAATTAATGTTACTAGCCCAACGTGCATTCGTGAAATTGATGCAACATTTAATACCTCGATCGCCGATGATTTATTTGCAGTTTTAGAGGCTGGTCGACAATAAATTGTCTGCGAAGTGAAGCATTTGAAGTTGCTTGAGTTGATTAAAGATTGCGCCTTGTAGAAGGCGCTTTTTTGTTATTTTCATTGTGTTGTCTTGGTGATGGCTTTTTTTAGTTTGAGCTGCAATTGAAATTCCACTTTATTTGTGTTCAGTTAGTACCGTGTTTCTTCGCATAAAATCATTAAATGCGGGGCATAATTCATTTTTTTTGAAAAAAATGAATTAGTTGGTGAAAAAAAGTAAATAAACTTTTCTGATATGGCAATTTGGGATTACAATTGATGCTATTTAAAAATAGACCTCTCACAACCTTTTTATTGTATTGAAGAATTATACTGTGACTGATTTTCAAAAAAATGCTTCTCGACATGTGATGATTATGGCTGCTGGCACAGGTGGTCATGTTTTTCCGGCGCTGGCAGTAGCAAAACAATTACAGCAGCACGGTCATCAAGTGTCCTGGTTAGCCACCCCAACAGGAATGGAAAATCGTTTATTAAAACAACATGATATTCCAATTTATCAGATTGATATTCAAGGTGTGCGTGGTAATGGCTTACTGCGTAAATTAAAAGCACCCTTTAAAGTGCTCAGTGCTACTTGGGCAGCAATGCGTTATATGAAACAACTTAAGGTTGATGCAGTAGCGGGCTTTGGTGGCTATGTCGCAGGGCCTGGTGGCTTAGCGGCTCGATTGTTGGGTATTCCGGTGATTGTTCACGAACAAAATGCAGTTGCTGGTTTTACCAATACCCAGCTTGCACGTGTTGCAAAAACAGTCTGCCAAGCATTTCCAGATACCTTTGCTGCCAGTGAAAAAGTGGTGACCACAGGTAATCCGGTGCGCCGTGAAATTGTTGAAATTTATAATCCGTCTTTTCGTTATCAACAACGAGAAGCGGCAAATCAAGCATTGAAAATTTTAGTGGTCGGTGGGTCATTGGGGGCGCAAGCCTTAAATGAATGCGTCCCGAAAGCCTTGGCTCAAATGCAAGTACCATTAAAGGTCTTTCATCAATGTGGGCAAAATAAACTTGAAAGTACTCAAGTTGCTTATGCCAATGTATCTGAGACGGTTCAAGTCGAAGTACAGCCTTTTATTGAGGATATGGCCCAAGCATATGCCGAGGCTGATCTAATTATTTGTCGTGCAGGTGCACTGACCGTTACTGAAGTTGCGACAGCGGGTATTGCTGCCGTCTTTGTGCCATTGCCAAGTGCCGTAGATGATCATCAAACCGCCAATGCAAAATTTCTCTGTAATATTGGTGCAGCAAAAATTTGCCCACAAGCTACAATGACGCCAGAGACACTCAAGCAGTTGCTTGAACCTCTGATGAATCGTCAGTTGCTCATGGAAATGGCAGTAAAAGCGCGTCAACATGCCCAGGCAGATGCTACCCAGCGTGTTGTTGATTTAATTCAAGAATTGTAAACCCGAGAAAACTATGTCGCCAATTAGCCCTGCAGATAAAGCGAAGAATCTGATCAAAGTTCCAGAAATGCGCCGTATTAAACACATCCACTTTGTGGGGATTGGTGGGGCAGGCATGTGTGGTATTGCTGAAGTACTTAAAAACCAAGGCTATAAGGTTTCTGGCTCAGATATCAAAGCATCAAAAACCACTGCACAACTCGAAGCCAATGGCATCAAAGTGCATATTGGCCACGCGGTCGAAAATATTGAAGGTGCCAATGTGTTGGTGGTTTCCACCGCGATTGACACTGAAAATCTTGAAATTAAAACTGCGATTGAAAATCGTATTCCTGTGGTTCGCCGTGCTGAAATGCTCGGAGAACTCATGCGCTACCGTCATGGGATTGCAATTGCAGGAACCCATGGTAAAACCACCACCACCAGCTTGCTGACTTGTATGTTGGCTGAAGAGAACATGGATCCAACCTATGTGATTGGTGGTTTGCTTAATCGCACAGGTGTCAATGCCGCGCTTGGTGCGAGTCGCTTTATTGTGGCTGAAGCAGATGAGTCTGATGCCTCATTTTTGTTTTTAGAGCCAATGGCTGCCGTAGTTACCAATATTGATGCAGATCATATGGATACATACGGCGGTAGCTTTGATGTGCTTAAAGATACTTTCGTGAAATTCTTACAAAAACTCCCATTCTATGGCTTGGCTGTCGTGTGTGGTGATGATGCCAATGTGCGTGAAATTATGCCGCGTATTGGTCGTCCAATTTTGACTTATGGTTTTAATGAAGACAACGATATCCGCGCAGTTGATGTCGATCAAAATGGTATGCAAACTGACTTTACGGTACAACGTAAAGGCCGAGATCCTTTGCGTGTAACCGTAAATCAACCTGGTTTACACAATGTGCTGAATGCCTTGGCTGCAATTGGTGTTGCAACCGATGAAGGTGTTTCTGATGCTGCAATTTGCCGTGCTTTAGCTGGTTTTAGTGGTGTTGGTCGTCGTTTCCAAGTGCAGGGTGAATATCCGCTTGAAAATGGGACAGTGAAATTGGTTGATGACTATGGTCATCACCCAAAAGAAGTTGAAGCCACTATTAAAGCAGCACGTCAAAGTCATCCAGATCGCCGTTTGGTCCTTTTATTCCAACCACATCGTTACTCACGTACTCGTGATTGTTTTGATGACTTTGTGGATGTGCTCTCTCAAGTCGATCAATTGCTATTGCTTGAGGTTTATCCTGCAGGTGAGAAGCCGATTGTGGGTGCAGATAGTCGTAGTTTGGCACGCAGTATTCGACTCCGCGGTGATGTCGAGCCAATCTTGATTGACCCTGTTGAGGGTAATTTGGCAAATGTAATACAAAAAGTGTTACAACCGAATGATTTACTATTAACGCAGGGTGCAGGTAACGTTGGTGCAATTTCGTTAGAATTAGCTCACAATGATTTGTTTTTAAAAAAATGATGTGCATGGTCATTTGACCTGAAATATTGTTTTGGTGATATAAGTCATTTAAATTGATCAATCAGATAAGTTTAAGGATATAAACGTGTCAAATGCTTCTAAATTCGGCAAAGTTGCTGTCTTGCTTGGTGGGAAATCTGCTGAGCGCGAGGTGTCATTAAATAGTGGTAAAGCAGTACTAGAAGCATTAATACGGTCTGGGGTGAATGCTGAGGCGTTTGACCCACAGCAGCGCAGTGTCACTGAATTGGTTCATTATGATCGCGCCTTTATTGTGCTGCATGGTCGTGGTGGTGAAGATGGTCAGATTCAAGGTGTGCTTGAATGGCTAAACCTTCCGTATACCGGCACAGGTGTTCAAGGTTCTGCGATTGGGATGGATAAAATTAAGACCAAGCAAATTTGGCTTGGCTCAAATCTACCGACAGCACCTTATCGTATTATTGATCAAGATACGGATTTAGATCGTGTTATTGGTGACTTGGGCTTGCCACTCATTATTAAACCGGTGCATGAAGGCTCAAGTGTTGGCATGAGCAAAGTTGAAAAAGCAGAAGACTTAGCTGCAGCCTTTGCCAAGGCCAGTCAACATGATGCTTTGGTCATGGCAGAAAAATGGATTACAGGTTCGGAATATACCATTTCGATTTTAAATGGACAGGCCTTGCCTGTGATTCGTTTGCAGCCACCTGCTGACGTTGCATTTTATGATTATGATGCCAAATACCTTCGTAATGATGTTGAATACGGTATTCCTTCTGGTTTAAATGATGCCGAAGAACAACAGCTCCAAGCACTCTCTTTAACGGCATTCCAAGCCGTGGGTGCCAGTGGTTGGGGGCGTGTGGATGCAATGCAAGATCAAGCTGGAAACTTTTGGTTGCTTGAAGTCAATACAGTACCAGGGATGACCAGTCACTCTTTGGTGCCGAAAGCTGCTGGTGCGGTGGGTTATGATTTTGATTCGCTCTGTGTTGCGATTCTTGAGCAAACGCTAGTGGATGAAAAATAATAGTTTATGGCGCAACTTCCTGCTTCAATGCGCCGTAAGCGCGCAGCAACCACCTCCATTCATGAGAAGCCACCATCGCGCAAGGAAAAACTAATTTTTGCGGGCGGATGGCTCTTATTGGTGATTGCTGTTTTTGTACTCGCTGTAGGCTTGTATGGTTTATATAAAGTGATTACAGATGCACGGGTTGCAACCTTGCAGGTGGTTGGAACTTCATCTGAATTAGAAGTGCAACAAGTCACACAGCATCTGGCTCCGGTTGTGAAAGACAATTATTTCACCTCAGATCTTGGGCAAATTCGCGATCAAGCACTACAAATTGCATGGGTAGATCGCGTTGTTGTTTCTCGGATGTGGCCCAGCAGTATTCGTGTTCGGGTGATACCGAGGCATGCGATTGCACGTTGGGGCACTGGACGGTTACTGAGTGACGAAGGTGTTGTATTTACTGAGGTAGGCACAAAAGATTATTCAAACCTACCAATGTTACATGGCCCGTTAACTCAATCTAAGGCCATGATGCGACGCTACAATGAGATTAATCAACTGTTTCATCCAGCAGGGCTCCGCTTAAAAGATTTGTATCTGACTGAACGGATGACTTGGTTTATGCAGTTTGATTCAGGTTTGCGTGTTATTGTTGATCAAGATCAAATGATGAGTAAATTGCAACGTTTAAGTCACTTAGCACAAAACGATTTAAAGCCGGTTTGGCCTCAAATTTCTGCAATTGATTTACGTTATCGCAATGGACTTGCAATTCAGTGGAAGAATTCAACTCCACCAAAAATATTGAATGGTCAATTTGTTATCACCAATATTGACACCAGCGTTGAAAACGCAATAGCTGCACAAAGATAAAATTGCTTGTTAAAACAAAGCATAGTGCGAAACATAAACAATGAAGATAATGGTAATAAGTAATGAGTGAGGCTGTTCCATCAGTGGTGGCGATAGATATTGGAACGCATAAAGTTTCAGTTTTAATCGGGAAAGTGCATGCCCCTGATCATATTCACGTGATCGGAATGGCAAGCACACCTAATCGCGGAATGAGTAAGGGTAAAATTGTTAGCCTAGATAAGGTCATTACTGCCATTAAAAATGCAGTGCAAGAAGCCGAGGATATGGCAGAGTGCCGCGTTCATTCAGCATGGGTTTCGATTCCAAGTACTGAGCTAAAAAGCTTTTATGCACCAGGTCGTACTCCAATTTCAAACCCAGATCGTACCATTACCACGACTGAAATGGTGCGTGCGCTTGAATTGGCCAAAGCCAGTCATATGGCGCCTGATTATTATTTGGCAAGCGCTGTACCGCTTGGCTTTGAGCTCGATGATGCAGAAGAGTGGGTACAAAATCCAATCAATCTTTCTGCGAATACGATGACGGCACATTATCAGTTGATGATGTTACCCATTAGCACTATGCAAAACCTTGATCGTGCAATGAAAGGCGCAAACATTTTTGTAGAAAAAATGGTGGTGTCAAGCCTAGCCACTGCAGAAAGTAGTTTGCTGAAAGACGAAAAAGAATATGGCGTATGTTTGCTTGATATTGGTGCTGGAACCACCAATATTGCCGTGTACATTGAAGGTCATTTAGCCCTGGTACATACCATTCCGCGTGGTGGTGAAAATGTTACTCGTGATATTGCAGCAGTCTTGCAAACCACCACCGAAGAAGCAGAACGGATTAAACTGTTTTATGGTTGTGTCGACTTACACCAAGTAAAACCAGACCATATGATTCAGTTTGAGGCGATCGATGGTCCGCAGACCATCAGCCGTATTGAGCTTTCTGAAATCATTTTGGCGCGTTATGAAGAAATTTTAACGCAGGTACGTGAAAAATTAGAAAGTGAAGGTGCATTACAAAGCCTATACCATGGTGTGGTTTTGACGGGTGATGTTTGTCAAATTGAAGGTATGGTGGCTTTGGCAAGACGGATGCTTGGTGTTTCAGCACATTTAGGTAATCCACCGTTGCAAGTGGTATCAGATGATCAGCATCTCCCAGCATTGCGTCGCTCAATGTATGCCACAGCGGCAGGTTTATTGCTTTTTAGTCAAAGTGAAATGCAGGATGCAGTAGATGAACCAGAAGATAAGGTGAAACGCTCATTTCTAGAACGCATCGCGAATGGCTGGAATACAATGAATAACAAATTGAAGGGTATTTTTTAGGTATAGTTTTTTTTGGGAATATTGTTAGTGAGTTGTAAGTAGATCGGCCCATACTTGACAAGCTAAGTAATGCGAAGCATCCTAAAAACAATTTTTTATTATTGAAGATCAAGGCAGTATACGGGCTTCAAGTGGCTGCCAAAATTTATTAGGAACTCTAAAGGTCATGGCCTCATTCGAATTTTTAGAAGATGAACAAAGCGATGGAAACGGTCAAGCCCGTTTTACTGTATTCGGTGTGGGTGGCGGTGGCGGTAATGCTGTTCAACATATGGTGCAATCGGATATTAAAGGCGTTAAATTTGTTTGTGCTAATACTGACAAACAAGCGCTAGATCGCATGAGTGCTGACCTTAAAATCCAGTTGGGTGAGCAAAGCACACGTGGATTGGGTGCTGGTGCAAACCCTGATGTGGGTCAAATTGCAGCAGAAGAAAGCCGTGAACAGATTCGCCTCTACTTAGAAGGCGCTGATATGGTGTTTGTCACTGCGGGTATGGGTGGCGGTACAGGCACTGGCGCAGCACCTGTTGTTGCTGAAATTGCGAAAGAAATGGGTATTCTTACCGTTGGCGTTGTAACGACACCATTTAATTTTGAAGGTCGTCGCCGTCAACGCTCAGCAGAAAAAGGCATTGAAGCTTTAGAAGCACATGTTGATTCATTGATTATCATCCCAAATCAACGCTTGCTCAGCGTATATGGCGATATTTCGATGCAAGATGCTTATCGCAAAGCCGATGATATCTTACTTTATGCAGTACGCAGTATCTTTGATTTGGTGGTTCGTCCTGGTCATATTAACCTCGACTTTGCCGATTTGAAGACAGCAATGAGCACTCGTGGTTATGCCATGATGGGTGAAGGCAAGAGTAGTGGACCTGATCGTGCTGAAGAAGCTGCACGTTTAGCGATTCGTAGCCCATTGCTTGATAATGTCAATATTATGAACGCCAAAGGGGTGTTGATTAATATTACAGGCGGTGCTGATGTCACCTTACGTGAAACAGAAGTGATTACGGATGTCGTGAATCAGATCGTCGATCTTGATGAGGGCGAAGTCTTCTTTGGAACGGTATTTGATCCAGATGCGCGTGATGAGATTCGCGTGACTGTGATTGCAACCGGTTTGACGCGTAATGCCAATGACCCGTCTGGCGAGAATAGAAAGCCACAACGTAAGGTGGTTGATACCAGCTATGCAGCGGGGCTAAGCGGTGATGATGATGACACGCCTGCCATCAATAAACGCGCTTCTGGTGAAACATCTACACCGACAACAGATCCTGCACCACGTCCAACCACGATGAGCATTCAAGATTTTCTAAAGAAACAACAGCGTAAGTAGTTGATAGAAAAAGATATAGTGTGTTTCTAGCAGAAAAGGTAGTGTTTTTCACTGCCTTTTTTGTTTTTTATCAATGGCTAAATATGCTAACGTATAGCGGATTTAGGACAAAGAACTCAGTAGCATGTTGAAACAACGGACCCTGAAACGAATCGTGAAAGCGAGTGGCATTGGATTACATAGTGGGCAAAAAGTAATGATAAACTTTTTACCACATGTCGCTAATGGGGGGATTATTTTCCGTCGTATTGACCTTGATCCGCCTGTCGATATTCCAGCGGATGCGTTATTGGTTCAGGAAGCATTCATGTGCTCCAATTTGGTGTATGACCAAATTAAAGTGGGCACCATTGAACATGTGATGAGTGCAATTGCGGGACTTGGGATCGATAATTTGATTGTTGAGGTCTCCGCAGCAGAAGTTCCGATTATGGACGGGAGTGCTGGACCTTTCATCTATTTGTTAATGCAAGGTGATCTGGTTGCACAGGATGCACCGAAAAAATTTATACGTATTCTCAAGCCCGTTGAAGCATTGATTGATGATAAACGCGCTGCTTTTTCTCCACATGACGGTTTTCAAATCAACTTCACCATCGATTTTGATCATCCTGCCTTTGCTAAAGAGTATCAATCTGCATCAATCGATTTTTCGACAGAAACCTTTGTTTATGAGGTGAGCGGTGCTCGAACATTCGGTTTTATGAAAGACCTAGACTATCTTAAATCACATAATTTGGCATTGGGTGCCAGTCTCGATAATGCGATTGGGGTTGATGATACTGGCGTCGTCAATGAAGAGGGTTTACGTTTTGCTGATGAGTTTGTTCGACATAAAATTTTAGATGCGGTTGGGGACCTATATTTATTGGGTCATCAAATTATTGCGAAATTTGATGGATACAAATCTGGACATGCCTTAAATAACCAACTTTTACGCAATGTTCAAAGTGATCCAAGTAACTATGAAATTGTAACATTTGATGACGATACGCTTTGTCCAATTCCCTACGTAAATGTCATCTAAACCCTTGTGTTTATCTGCATCTGTTATATTATAACGTTTAAATTTGATGGATTATTCGCCTCCTTTTTAGCTTCAAGATTGCTATGACAATGTATTGGTTACGTTTTATTGCTTGCCAAACGTAGTAGCGCTTGACTAAGCTTAGGGTCGCTCACAAAGCTAGCGGCATTTCGTAACATGTCCTGGGTGGCTGGAGTGATTTGTTTTAAAGTTTGGATGGGTTTATTGTCGGGGCGAGTTTTTACTCTTAATCGAACATGAATTTTCTGAAGCGCTTTTAATTCATCTAATTGAGATAATTGAGAAATATACTGCTTTTGCAGGTAACCAAGTTGACTAATCATTGCTTGATTTTCACCCGTTATCGTCAAAACACCATATTCATAACATGCCACTTGCCAATGCTCTGGTTGCGGTAATAAAGGCTGAATTAATTGAGTAAGTTTTTTCCACTCAGTAACTTGCTTAGTAAGAAACGATAGGTTTCCTGTTTTTACGTGTTTTCTTGCTTGTTGGAAAACGTTGGTAGGTTCAGACATCACTGGGTTCCTGTAACTCAATGTCTTTATCTTAAGCGTTCGCCTTTAAATATCAAGAAAGAGATGACGCAAGAAACTTAAGTAAAAACAGTTTAAAGAGGTATTTATGCAGTCGAGACGTATTCTATTCGCTTTTTCACTTGCAGCTTCAACAGCTTCAGTGGCTTTTGCAGATTTGATTCAAATAGAAACACCTAAAAACAATTCAGTCGCTACAGATCGTTTAGAACAACTGACCAAGACTTTATCACCACAAGGTTCATATTCACATGCTGATAGCATCGAAGTGCTTAGCAATCAGCAACTCAATGTGAAATTGCGTGATAATAAACAGCCGACTGAAGTGAATAACGACTCACTCGCGCAAAAATATGGTTCAAATAAAACTGCTAACTTTGGTTCGAACACTGGCTATTCGTGGTTAGTGACACATCCCCTCCCAGATATGAAGCGTGTAAGCTCATCTTACGGTGGTCGTACCATGGGTGGTCGTGCTGAAAATCACTCAGGTCTTGATCTTTCTGCACCAAGCGGCACGCCAATTTATGCGACAGGTCCTGGTATTGTGACCAAGTCGGGCTGGGGTACGGGTTATGGTCAATATGTCGAGATTAATCATGGCAATGGATACATCACACGTTATGCGCATGCTTCACGTCTAATTGCAAGTGTTGGTGAAAGTGTGAAAGCTGGTGATCATATTGCGAATGTTGGGTGTACGGGTCGCTGTACGGGTCCACACTTACATTATGAAGTCGTAAAAGATGGTCAACGTAAAAATCCATCGACTTATTTGGCTTTGCTTCCATAAGTCTTTAGCAATTCTTGTTTTGATATTTAAACCGCCTCATTGGCGGTTTTTTATTGCGTGCAGTAAAAATAGTCAAGCTGTATTTATTTACTAAATAATAGTCCCTTCCTATATTCACAGGTAACAATAACTTAACACCCCCAAAACATGGTACATATACCATATAGAAAATAGATCAAGGAATAGGTGGAACATGGCGTATTATGGTGATTCTGATGCTCAAGAAACAAAAGAATGGCAAGATGCTTTTGATTCGGTTTTACAGCACATGGGAACAGAGCGTGCTGCATTTTTACTCGAAAAGTTGTATCAACGTGCAATTACTAAGCACGTACCCATTCAGCGCCTAAATACCGCCTACTTAAACACCATTTCTGTTGAAGAAACCCCAGCAATGCCTGGTGATCAAGATATGGAGCGTCGTATTCGTGCCTTGATTCGCTGGAATGCATTGGCAATGGTATTGCGTGCAAATAAAACGGGTGATGATTTAGGTGGACACTTAGCAAGCTTTGCATCTTCAGCCACCTTGTATGACGTCGGTTTTAACCATTTCTTCCGCGCAAATAGCGATAGCTTCGGTGGTGACTTAATTTATTATCAAGGACATTGTGCACCGGGTATTTATGCACGTTCTTTTCTTGAAGGTCGTTTGACTGAAGATCAGCTGAATAATTTCCGTCGCGAAGTCAATGGCCAGGGACTTTCCAGCTATCCGCATCCGTATTTGATGCCTGATTATTGGCAGTACCCGACCGTGTCGATGGGGCTCGGTCCAATTATGTCGATTTACCAAGCACATATTCAAAAATATTTAATGAATCGTGGCCTAATCAAAGAAGAAAATCGTAAGGTTTGGGCTTATCTCGGCGATGGCGAAATGGATGAGCCAGAAAGCTTGGGTGCGATTTCATTGGCAGGTCGTGAAAAACTAGATAACCTGATCTGGGTGGTAAACTGTAACTTACAGCGCCTAGATGGTCCTGTTCGTGGTAATGGTAAAATCATTCAAGAGCTTGAGTCTGTATTCCGTGGTGCTGGCTGGCGTGTCATTAAAGTGGTTTGGGGCCGTCATTGGGATCCACTCTTGGCACAAGACAAATCAGGTGCACTAAAAGCACGTATGGAAGAAGTGCTTGATGGTGACTATCAGCGTTATCAAGTAAAAGGCGGTGCTTATACCCGTGAGAAGTTCTTTGGTAAATATCCAGAAGCTGAAGAATTGGTCAAAGGCTTAAGCGATGATGACATCGAAGAATTAAATCGTGGTGGTCATGACCCGTATAAAGTTTATGCGGCTTATGCAGCAGCGATGCAAAGCAATGGTCAACCAACCGTGATTTTAGCCAAAACAGTAAAAGGTTATGGTTTATCTGATGAAATTGAAGCAGTAAATAAAACCCATCAGATCAAAAAAATGCATTTGGAATCACTTAAATACTTCCGTAATCGTTTTAACTTGCCATTCGATGATGAGCAATTAGAAGAATTGCCGTTGTATCGTCCAGGTGAGAATTCTCCTGAATTGAAATACATGAAGGCACGACGTGAAGCATTAGGCGGTTATTTACCCGCACGTCGTAAAGAAAGCGTTGCCCTCGATATTCCAGATATCTCTGTGTTTGATGGTGTATTACGTGGTAGTGGTGGCAAAGAGCAATCAACCACGATGGTGATGGTGCGTTTGATTGCAGCATTGCTAAAAGAAAAAGCAATCAAAGACCGTGTGGTCCCGATTGTGCCAGATGAAGCGCGGACCTTTGGTTTAGAAGGGATGTTCCGTCAACTGGGTATTTATGCTGCGCATGGTCAAAACTATACGCCTGAAGACCAAGAACAGTTGATGAACTATCGTGAAGCCAAAGATGGTCACATGTTGCAAGAAGGGATCAACGAAGCTGGCGCAATGAGTGCTTGGTCTGCGCTGGGTACCAGTTATTCAACCAATAACTTGCCAATGATTCCGATGTACATGTATTACTCGATGTTTGGTTTCCAACGAATCGGTGACATTGCATGGGCTGCAGGTGACTCACAAGCACAAGGCTTCTTATTTGGTGCAACAGCGGGTCGTACCACCTTAAATGGTGAAGGACTACAGCATCAAGATGGTCATTCACATGTCTTGGCTGGAACGATTCCGAACTGCGTGGCTTATGATCCATGTTATGGCTATGAGTTAGCTGTGATTATTCATGATGGTTTGCAACGTATGTATGTTAATCAAGAGCGTGTGTTCTATTACTTAACGCTAATGAATGAAAACTACGATCAACCAGCATTACCAGCGGGTGCGGAAGAAGGCATTAAGCGTGGGATGTACTTGCTTGAAGAAGATGAAAAAGCCACGGTTCAGTTACTCGGTTCTGGTGTGATTCTGCGTGAAGTGATTAAAGCAGGTCAGATTCTACGTGATGAATATCAAATTCATTCGAATGTTTGGAGCGTCACCAGCTATAACGAGTTGGCGCGTGATGGTATGGCAGTTGAAGAATATAACCGCTTACATCCGATGGCAGAACAACCAAAAGAATCTTGGGTATCACAACAATTACGTGGTACAGACGGTATCGTATTATCTGCGACAGATCATATCCGTGCTTATAGCGAACAGATCCGTGCTTATCTACCAGACAATCGTCCATACGTAAGTTTGGGTACAGACGGTTATGGTCGTTCGGATACACGCGGTAATTTGCGTAGTTACTTTGGTGTTGATGCGGCACATATTGTGGTTGCGACATTGAAGAAACTTGCAGATGAAGGCGAAGTAGATCCACGTTTAGTCAAAGATGCGATTTCTTCATTCGAATTGGATGTTGATCGACCTGTGGCATGGTTGCCACAAGCACATCCTTCTGTTCAAAACGTTGCTGGCTATACAGAGCAATCAGGTGAGGAGAACTAAGCATGCAAATCAAAACACCTGATATTGGCGTAGATCAAGCGCTCGTTGCGGAAATTTTAGTCAAAGTGGGTGATCACATTGCTGTTGAAGACAGCATCGTATTGCTCGAATCGGATAAAGCCTCAGTTGAAGTACCCAGTACTTCAGCGGGGGTGGTCAAAGCCATTCTCGTAAATGTTGGTGATAACGTTGCGGAAGGCGCAGTGCTCATTGAGCTTGAAGCAGAAGCTGCAAGCGCTGCAGCAGAGACGCCTGTACAAACTGTAGCACCTGCTGCTCAACCAGCAGTAAGCACAGCACCTGTCGCTGAAGTCAAGGTCGCGACAGCTGCACAAACGGTTGAAGTTAAAGTTCCTGATATTGGCGTAGAAAAAGCCTTGATCAGTGAAATTTTAGTGAAAGTTGGCGATGAAATCGCAATCGATGACAGCATCGTTGTGGTGGAATCGGACAAAGCTTCAGTAGAAGTACCGAGTACAGTTGCAGGAACCATTGAACGTATTTTAATTCAGTCTGGCGATAGCATTAAAGAAGGTGTTGTACTAATTGAAGTGAAAACAGCCGTCACAGCTGCAAGTGAAGCAACAGCTGTTGAACAAGCACCAACACAAACTGCGAATACCAGTGCGCCTGCAGCGGCTGCTGTCGTACCTGTTGCCGCAGGTCTTGTTGAAGTGACTGTTCCAGATTTAGGGGTCGATAAAGCCACTGTTTCTGAAATTTTAGTTAAAGTCGGTGATCATGTTGCTGCACAGCAAAGCTTGTGCGTGGTTGAGTCAGATAAAGCCTCTGTAGAAGTACCAAGTACAGTTGCGGGTATCATTACTGCGATTCATATCAGCCTTGGGCAAGCACTTACACAAGGCACAGCATTGGTTGCGATTGAAAGTGAGTCTGTGCAACCCACTGCACCTGCTACAGCCGCACCCGTTGCAACGCCAGTTGCACAACCTACTGTGGCTGCTGCACCGACTGCAAAAGTTACTGAGCCTGCAGCGAATGCGAGTACAGATCAATTAAGCGTTGAACAGCAAGCTGAAAATGCCAAAGTTTATGCAGGACCAGCAGTACGTAAGTTGGCGCGTGAGTTGGGTGTGGTCTTGGCAAATGTAAAATCTTCTGGTCCGCATGCACGTGTGATTAAAGAAGATGTCTATGCCTATGTGAAAACCCGTTTGACGGCACCTGCGACAACAGTGGCAAGTCCTGCTGCAATGTTGTCTGGTTTACCGAAGTTACCTGATTTTACTAGCTATGGTGGTAGTGAGACCAAGGTGATGACACGTCTGCAACAAGTGTCGATTCCACAATTGTCATTGAATAATTTTATTCCACAAGTGACTCAGTTTGATTTGGCTGATATTACCGAGCTTGAAGCATGGCGCGGTGAGCTTAAAGCTGGCTTTAAAAAGCAGGGCATTAGTTTGACGATTCTTGCGTTTATTGCCAAAGCATTGGCGCATTTGTTGAAAGAAGAGCCTTATTTTGCTAGCCATTTGGCGGATGATCAAAAATCGGTCGTGTTACGCAACGAAATTCATATTGGTATTGCTGTGGCAACTCCAGATGGTCTAACGGTGCCTGTACTGCGTAATCCAGATCAAAAATCAATTAAACAAATTGCGATTGAATTGGGTGAGTTGAGTCAGAAAGCACGTGATAAGAAGCTTTCACCGAAAGATTTACAGGGTGCAAACTTTACCATTACCAGTTTGGGTAGTATTGGTGGAACAGCCTTTACCCCATTGGTGAATTGGCCGCAAGTTGCGATCTTGGGGATTTCACCAGCCACCATGCAGCCAGTATGGAATGGTGTGTCTTTTGATCCACGCCTGATGTTACCGTTATCCATGTCATACGATCATCGTGTGATTAATGGGGCCGATGCAGCACGCTTTACCAATAAGTTGACCAAGTTGCTTGCCGATATTCGCAATATCTTGCTCTAAACAGTTTTAGTCATATTTGTCAGCCCAGACTTCTTCACGGAGGTTTGGGTTTTTTATTATGTGATGATTGCAATAAAAATTGAAGCCGACTACAATTCATTCACTCATTGGGGAGTAGCCGCTATTTACACAAGTAAATAGGTGATGGTCAACATACTTGTTCAACAGAACATGGTCATCATAGCAAATAACAATGTCGCTTTATGATTAAGCAATCTTTTGTTGGCAAGACCTTTGATTTATCACTCTGCACTCGAATTTTGGCTAGCAGGAGGGGTAAATCATTGGTATCTATATGCTAGCCAGAGATTATGATTATGCAAGAGCTTCTTTCCTCTACGCTTATTGTTGCCCTCGCTGAAATGGGGGACAAAACCCAACTTCTTGCTTTACTTCTTGCAGCTCGTTTTAAAAAACCAATTCCAATTATTTTGGCTATTCTCGCGGCAACCTTAATCAATCATGGTGTTTCTGCGGCACTCGGGCAATGGATCACCGCGGTGTTGAATCCGCTTTGGCTCGTTTGGGGGCTTTCAATCGGCTTTATTGCTATGGCGGCTTGGATGTTAGTGCCTGATCAACTGGATGATGAAACCGAGAGCATTAACAGATGGCAGAAATACGGTGTTTTTGGTGCAACCTTCATCTTATTCTTTATTGCTGAAATCGGTGATAAGACCCAAATCGCAACCGTGGCTTTGGCTGCGAAATATGACAGTATCTTTTTAGTCACCGTCGGCACCACCATCGGGATGTTAATTGCTAACGTACCTGCGGTTCTGATTGGGGATCGTTTTGCCAGTCGTTTACCGATTGCTTTAATTCATAAGATTGGTGCATTGATCTTTTTGGTGCTCGGTGTCATGACCTTGGTGGCATATTATTATTTTTAAAACCGATTTAACTTCGTGTTAAATAGGCTGAATTTAAATCCCCCGTTGTTCTGTGTGCATTGCACCTCGGACATTAGGGGGATTTTTTGTTGACAAAAAAAATGAAAAAAAGATTGTGTTAAAAAACTTTTTTTTTTATATTCGCAGCTTAAAACGGACCTTGATAACGAGAATTCTTAAAATATGTTGTCTCAAATCCCTACACAAGATGCATGCCTGAGCTGCGGTGCCTGTTGTGCTTATTTCCGAGTCTCATTCTATTGGGCTGAAGGCGAAAGTATGCCTCAAGAAATGCTCGAACCATTAACTGCCGTATATTCGTGTATGCAAGGAACCAATCAGAAGCAGCCACGTTGTGTTGCTTTGGATGGCGTGGTGGGTGAGCAAGTCAGTTGCGGTATTTATGCACAGCGCAGTTCGAGTTGCAAAGAAGTTCAAGCGGGTGATGCACAATGCAACAAAGCTCGGTTTGCGCATGGCATGATTCCCTTGGTTGAAGTTGAGGATTTACCTTCAAGCAATGATGATGACTATGATCAGGTTTGCTAGGTTTAAGTACTAGATTTTTGCGCAGAAACTTACAGTACGCTCAATAATTTCGTCACTACATGAAATTTAGCGCAAAATTTGTATATAATGGCTCACGGAAATTACCAGCGAGACTGTTATGCTGACCATCGTTCAAGAAGCCTTAACCTTTGATGATGTCTTATTACTCCCTGCCTATTCTACGGTCTTACCAAAAGATGTCTCTCTAAGGACACGCCTGACCCGTGGCATTCAATTAAACATTCCTCTTGTTTCTGCAGCAATGGATACGGTGACTGAGTCTCGTATGGCGATTGCGATGGCGCAAAATGGCGGAATTGGAATTTTACACAAAAATATGGATATTTCAGTGCAAGCTGCTGAAGTTCGTCGTGTGAAAAAATTTGAAGCTGGCATGGTCAAAGATCCTATTACTGTTAGCCCAGAGACTACTGTACGTGAATTAATCGCAATTACTGAAGCGAATAATATTAGCGGTGTGCCTGTGGTGAAAGACGGTAAAGTGGTTGGGATTGTGACTGGACGTGATACACGTTTTGAAACCAATTTTGAGCAGCCTGTAAGCAATATTATGACTGGCCAAGATCGTTTGGTAACAGTTAAAGAAGGCGAATCCAAAGAAAATATTCAAGCTTTACTGCAAAAACATCGTATTGAAAGAGTACTGGTGATTGATGACAATTATGGCCTAAAAGGTCTGATTACCGTCACCGATTTCCGCAAAGCAGAATTGTATCCAAACAGCTGTAAAGATGATCTCGGTCGTTTACGTGTGGGTGCTGCGGTGGGTACTGGCGCAGAAACGGCTGCACGTGTTGAAGCCTTGGTTGAAGCGGGTGTTGATGCGATTGTGGTTGATACTGCACATGGCCATTCTGCTGGTGTGATTGAACGCGTGCGTTGGGTAAAACAAAATTATCCACAAGTTCAAGTTATTGGCGGAAATATTGCGACTGGTGATGCAGCCTTAGCTTTACTTGATGCTGGTGCAGATGCGGTTAAAGTCGGTATTGGTCCTGGTTCGATTTGTACTACGCGTATTGTTGCGGGTATTGGTGTTCCACAAATCTCAGCGATCGATCAGGTGGCCAATGCACTGAAAGAGCAGATTCCTTTAATTGCAGATGGTGGTATTCGTTACTCTGGCGACATGGCGAAAGCTTTGGGCGCTGGTGCAAGTACCATTATGGTCGGTTCATTGATGGCGGGTACTGAAGAAGCCCCTGGTGAAGTTGAATTCTTCCAAGGTCGTTACTACAAAGCATATCGTGGTATGGGTTCTTTGGGTGCGATGGCGGGTTCTACTGGTTCTGCGGACCGCTATTTCCAAGATGCGAAAGCAGGTGCTGAAAAATTAGTTCCTGAAGGCATTGAAGGTCGTGTTCCTTATAAAGGGCCAATGGGCGCAATCGTGCATCAAATGATGGGTGGTTTACGTTCATCGATGGGCTATACCGGTTCTGCAACCGTTCAGGACTTACGTGAAAATGCGAAATTCGTAAAAATCACGTCTGCGGGTATGCAAGAGTCGCATGTACATGATGTAACCATTACCAAAGAAGCGCCAAACTATCGCGTTGGTTAATCTTTTCTAAGATTTTTGATGAAAAAGCTATCCGATTGTGATGGCTTTTTCTTTTTTAGTGTAGAGTAGAATACTTAAATATAAGTTTGTCATCTTTTAAAATGCATAAGCAAAGTGCTTGATTCACATGGGCAAGCTATGCGTTAAAATTGCGAACAGGCACAGTTAATTTTTAATTATTAAGTTGTAATATATAATTGATGGAGACGGGATGAGTTATTTTGGTACAGACGGTATTCGTGGAAAGTTTGGTCAATTTCCGATTACCCCAGAGTTCGCACTTCAGCTTGGTTTTGCCGCTGGTAAGGTCTTAAAAAAAATTCGCCCGAATAAAAAACCCATTGTTGTTTTAGGCAAAGATACCCGCTTATCAGGGTATATTTTAGAGTCTGCATTACAGGCAGGCCTCAATGCAGCAGGTGTTTATGTGCATTTACTGGGTCCATTACCGACGCCAGCGATTGCGCATTTGACCCGTGCATTACACGCAGATGCTGGAATCGTTATTTCTGCATCGCACAATCCTTATTTTGATAATGGCATTAAATTCTTCTCCGACGAGGGTAAAAAACTCTCCAATGAACTACAACAAGCGATTAATTTAGAATTAGAAAATGATTTAGTTATTGAAGACAGTGCCAATTTGGGGAAAAGTGTTCGAGTCAAAGATGCCAATGGCCGTTATATCGAATTCTGTAAATCGACCTTTCCCTATCACTTCCATCTTAGAAATTTAAAAATTGTGGTCGATTGCGCCAATGGTGCGGCCTACAATGTTGGGCCTGCGGTATTTCGTGAGCTAGGCGCTAAAGTGATTGCTTTGAATCATGAGCCAGATGGTCAGAACATCAATGAAAACTGTGGTTCTACCCATCCTGAAGGATTGCAACGTGCAGTCGTGGCACATGGGGCAGATTTAGGTGTTGGCTTTGATGGCGATGCTGACCGTGTGATTATGGTCGATCGTCATGGTCAACTCATTAATGGTGACCATATTCTATATATTTTAGCGACTCAATCTGCGAAAAAACCAACAGGCATTGTTGGAACCGTGATGAGTAATATGGCGCTAGAACTCGCTTTAGCAAAAGCAGAAGTGCCATTTGTTCGTGCACAAGTTGGTGATCGCTACGTATTACAAAGCCTTGAACAGCAAGGTTGGGTAACTGGCGGTGAGCCATCTGGCCATATTTTAACATTAGACAAAAGCACGACAGGCGATGCAATTATTGCTGCCTTACAAGTGCTTACGGTGATGAAAGAGCAAGATAAAGCACTGGATGAATTGGTGGCTGACTTTAAATTGTTCCCACAAATCTTGGTTAATGTTCGACTTGAAAAAATGATTGACCCATTCCAAATTCCGGCATTGGTGACTGCATTTGAACATGCTGAAGCAACCTTAAAAGGTAGAGGGCGTTTATTGATTCGTAAGTCAGGTACTGAGCCAGTTATTCGTGTTATGGTCGAAGGTGACAATTTAGAAGAAGTTACCCATTTAGCGAACAATTTAGCCGATGCTGTGCGTCAACATGCTCAAACGGCTTAGGACATCCACATGAGTGATATGATTCAAGATTTAAGCGAATTACGATTAAGTTATCAAAAGGGTGAGTTGCATGAAGCCCGTGCAGCAATTGATCCACATGCACAATTTTTACAGTGGTTCAATCAAGCATTAGAGGCACAATTACATGAGCCTTATGCCATGTATTTGGCCACTGCAGATGCTCAAGGCCGTCCGCATGTACGTACCGTGCTGCTACGTGGTGCGACGGAAACAGGCTATGATTTCTATACCAATTATGATAGTCAAAAAGGTTTAGATTTGGCCGCCAATCCTTATGCTGAACTGTTATTTTATTGGCCTGAAATTGAGCGTCAGATTCGTGTTCATGGCCATGTTGAAAAAATTCCAGAAGCAGAATCAACGGCCTACTATCATAAGCGTCCACGTGATAGCCAAATTGCAGCACACATCAGTACGCCACAAAGCGGTGTTATCGAGAGTCGTGAACTTTTGCAACAACGTTTTCAAGATCTCGCTGCAGAAGTGGAGCAAGTCACCGAATTGTCTAAACCAGAGTTTTGGGGAGGCTATCGCCTTCAGCCAAGTTACTATGAATTTTGGCAAGGGCGACCAAATCGTTTGCATGACCGTTTAAGCTATGAATTATCCGATGGTGCGTGGCAACTGCAACGTCTTATGCCCTAATGCCGCATATGCAAATTCAACAACGTCCTTATTTGACCTCTCCTGGACTTTTCCAGGAGGTGCCTGCCTTTATTGCTAATATTTTGGCACGTCGCGGCGTGCAGTCGACACAAGAACTTGATTTAAAGCTTAAATATTTGCTTAAGCCAGAGATGAAAGGCCTTGCAGATGCGGCATTGCTAATTGATCAAGCAATTGATCAGCAAGATAAAATTGTAATTGTTGGCGATTATGATGCCGATGGTGCAACCAGTACTGCGTTGATGATCTTGGCGCTAAAGGAAATGGGCGCAGAGATTGATTATTTGGTTCCAGATCGCTTTAAATATGGTTATGGGCTCACGCCTGCAATTGCAGATTTGGCCTTTAGTCGCTTTCAACCTGATTTATTGATTACGGTCGACAATGGTATTTCAAGCCATGCAGGTGTAGCGCAAGCGCAAGCTCATGGTATGCAAGTGATTATCACAGATCACCATTTGACCACGAAAGAAACACCCGAAGCAGAAGCGGTGGTGAATCCTAATCAATTGGGGTGTAACTTTCCTAGCAAGGCTTTGGCTGGCGTGGGAGTGGCCTTTTATTTGTTGGCGCACTTGAGTAGCCATCGGGCTAAACTCGGTAAAACCAGTGCAAAAATGGCGCAATATCTTGATTTGGTAGCATTAGGCACATACGCTGATGTGGCAAGCTTAGACTATAACAACCGTATTTTGATTGATGCGGGTTTAAAGCGCATCCAGCAAAATCAATGCCGTATGGGGATTTCAGCATTACTTGATGTCGCAGATCGTGATCCAGCACAATTACAAGCACAAGATTTGGGTTTTGTGCTCGGGCCACGCATCAATGCTGCGGGGCGTATGGAAACCATGGACATTGGCATTGAATGTTTGTTAGCGACCGATCTGACACAAGCCAATGCGCTTGCACGTCAACTGAATGATCTTAATTTACAACGTCGTCAAGTTGAAACTCAAATTAAACAAGAGGCATTGTCTGCCTTAGCAGATCTACAGCTTGATCGTGAGAATCTACCAGCAGCTTTGGTGATGTTCGATGAACATTGGCATCAAGGTGTGATTGGGATTGTTGCCGGGCGCTTAAAAGAACAGTTTCATCGCCCGAGTATTGTCTTTGCGGCAGATCAAGACGGCATTCATATTAAAGGCTCAGCCCGTTCCATTGATGGCATACATATACGTGATGTTATTGAGCATGTGGCAGAGCAGCATCCTCATTTGGTAAGTTTTTTTGGTGGGCATGCCGCAGCG
The DNA here is from genome assembly GCF_006352475.1 of Acinetobacter pullicarnis. Classification (NCBI taxonomy): domain Bacteria; kingdom Pseudomonadati; phylum Pseudomonadota; class Gammaproteobacteria; order Moraxellales; family Moraxellaceae; genus Acinetobacter; species Acinetobacter pullicarnis. Next base: position 3,847,705 of record NZ_VCMZ01000001.1, on the reverse strand, counting down.
GCTGGATTAAGTATTAAAAAAGATCACTTTGATGAATTTAAACAAGTCTTTACTGAGCTGGTGGAACAGATAGATCCGACTGTTTTTGAAGCCATTTTATGGACAGATGGGGAGTTATCAGCAGAAGAGCTGCATTTAGAAACAGTAGAGCAAATCATGCAACTTGGCCCATGGGGACACCAATTTACATTGCCGATATTTGAAGGGCACTTTGAGGTAGATGAACACCGTTGGTTGAAGGAGACCCATTTAAAGTTGCGTTTGCGTTTGGGTAATCAGCAGTATGTTGATGCCATCGCTTTTGGTGCCAAAGATAAGTTTAATTATGATCCTGCTAACAAGACTGTCAGACTGGTGTATGAATTGGATCAAAATCAGTTCAATGGTCGAACTACTTTACAGCTTAGAATCGCACATTTGCAACAAGCATAAGCGGTATGCCAAAGTCATACATCGAGTAAAACACTTAACTTGAAATATAAAAACCGCTCATAAGAGCGGTTTTTTGCAGTTCAATTTAAATTGAACTTAGAAGCGATAAGCTGCACGAAGACTATAAGTATCGTCGTGATCACCGAAACCAGCACGACCTTCAAGGCTTACGTTTTGGTTGAAGAATTTTTTCGCTGAAATTCCCCAAGAATCACGATCAGCTAGATCGTTGTTATAGTAATCCATACCAACGCTCAAAGTTTTGTCGAGATAGTAGTCAGCACGAATGTTGTATTCGTCTAGGTCACCAAACGCACCGCCAGCTTCGAAGTTCACGTCATGTTGACCAATTTGGGTTACATATTTTGCACGAATGGTCGGATCTGAACCGTCTTTACCATCTTTTTGGTCATAACCAGTTACACCAAGTGCAAGCAATAAGCCCGGTGCAGGTAGATAACCAACCTCAGCACCATAAGTCGTTACACGGTTTTTACCGGCATCTTTAATTTTTACTTCGCTACGTCCAGCATGACCGCCGACGTAAAAATCTGTATCTGGAATATAAACTTCAGCACCAGCGCCAAAGTATGAGTTTTTCACACCGCTGTTGTCTGCGTAATCAACCTTTGCACTTACATTACTTGCGCGGTCTAAGAATGCAGCTTCATTGAGCGGGGCATCACGGGTTTGAACAGGTTTAAAATAATAAGTACCATCAACACCAAAGCTGTGGGTATCACTTGCCTTATCAAAATCGGTGAAAATATATGAACCGCCTACTTCGGTTTGATAGGCATTGGCTGAAGCTGAAATTGCACAAGCTGATAATAATGCTGTAACAATGGCTAATTTTTTCATCACTATTTCCCCTCAGAAAATAAGTTGGACTCTTCTAGAAATACATTTTTTGTTACAACTTCAGTCTAGAGAAATTTCACCGTACGTCAATCTTTACCGCGTAAATAAATAGTAATATTAGTAAGTTTGTGTAATTGATTTTATTTAAGCATATGAAAATTAATAATTAAAAGCATTTGTTCGATTTTATTAAAATGATGTGTTTTTGATGGACTTGGCTTTTCAACTCTTTGAAATACTCTATTTGGGATTGACTACTGTATTTTTGTCATAGAAACATCATCTTAAAAATGATGATTTTGACTTTAAATTTTAGATTCAAAAAAATAAATTGAGCATTGGATAAAAATGCGTAGTGTTGGATTTTATGTAGATAGATCGACTGTATGTTAGAATTAAGCCGTTCTTAAAACCGTATAGGATGCAACACGTGGAAATTAATCCCTATCTAAACCAATTAAAAGACTTAAATGACCGTGGTCAAACACTACGGGGGTATCTTTGACTACGATCTAAAAAAAGAGCGTTTAGAAGAGGTCCTACGTGAGTTAGAAGATCCTAGCATTTGGAATGATCAAAAACGTGCGCAAGCCATGGCCAAAGAAAAGGGCGAGCTTGAGGGCGTAATTAATGTGTTGGACAATCTTTCACAGCTACTCGAAGATGCACAAGCGATGCTTGATCTTGCTGTGGAAGTGGATGATGAAAGCTTATTGAGTGATGTACAAGCTGAACTCGATTCAGGCGAAAAAGAACTGGGCGAATTAGAATTTCGCCGGATGTTCAGCCATCCAATGGATCCAAACCCTTGTTTCCTTGAGATTCAATCGGGTTCAGGTGGTACAGAAGCGCAAGATTGGGCATCCATGTTATTACGTATGTATATGCGTTGGATTGAGCGTCATGGCTTTAAAGCCGAGCTCATGGAAGTCTCTGATGGCGATGTTGCAGGGATTAAATCTGCAACCATTCGTGTTGATGGTGAATATGCGTATGGCTGGTTGCGTACCGAAACTGGGGTACATCGCTTAGTGCGTAAATCACCATTCGACTCAGGTAATCGTCGTCATACTTCATTCTCTGCGGTGTTCATTTCTCCCGAAGTGGATGACAACATTGAGATTGAAATCAATCCGTCAGATGTCCGCACCGATACTTATCGTGCATCAGGCGCGGGTGGGCAGCATATTAACAAAACAGATTCTGCCGTTCGTTTAACCCATACACCAACTGGTATTGTCGTCGCATGTCAGAACCAACGTTCTCAACATGCCAACCGTGATCAAGCATGGAAGCAATTGCGTGCCAAGCTATACGAGTTGGAAATGCAAAAACGTAATGATGCAGCGCAAGCACTCGAAGATTTGAAATCTGACATTGGTTGGGGCAGCCAGATTCGTTCTTATGTATTAGATGATTCGCGGATTAAAGATTTACGGACTGGTGTTGAAAACTCAAATACCAGTGCTGTATTGGATGGGGACTTGGATCGCTTTATTGAGGCCAGTTTAAAACAAGGCTTATAAGCTAAGTATGGAATCAAAGCACTGCGTTATTCACAAAACATAGATATATATCAATAGATTATAGTCGTATCGTAAAAAAACGATATTAATATCTATAAAATGCGATATATTAGGTGTGACTGCTGAAGAGCGCTTTGCTGTTTATTGAATATGTCTCATTATGGATATCGATTTAATTTTTAAAGCATTGGCCAATCCGATCCGTCGACAAATTTTGCAGTGGTTAAAAAATCCAGAGCAGTATTTGTCGCTTGAGGAATATGGCAACTTTAATCGTGGTGTGTGTGCAGGGCATATTGAACGCTTGGGACAAGTGTCTCAATCAACCATGTCCAATCATTTATCGGTATTACAACAGGCAGGATTAATCCAGGTAGAAAAGTATGGCCAATGGTCATACTTTTCTCGCAATGAAGTGCTTATTCAGCAATATATTGATCATCTAAAAAAATCACTGTAAGGATTGTCGGGCGAGAAGATTCATTGTTGAATGATCTCTTTGCTTTGCAAGATACAGTGGCGAGGCAAATATGGCTGAATTAACAACCGCTCTAAAAATTGGCGATTTTGAAATCAAAAATCGTCTAGTATTGGCACCATTGACACGAGCACGTAGTGATGCGTCACGTGTTCCCAATGCATTGATGCTGGAGTATTACCAACAACGTGCCAATGCCGGTTTATTACTGACCGAAGCCACCGTGATTAGCCCGCAAGCAGCGGGTTACTACAACACCCCAGGCTTATGGAATCAAGCACAGGCTGAGGCGTGGAAAAAAATTACCGATGCTGTGCATCTACAAGGCGCTAAAATTGCGGTACAACTTTGGCATGTCGGGCGGATTAGTGATCCTGAAATCATTGGCGAAACGCCTGTTTCTGCCAGTGCGGTAAAAGCGGCTGGTCATGTGAGTCTATTACGACCAAAACGTGATTATGTGACGCCTCGTGCTTTAGACGTTGCTGAAATTAAAAAAATTATTGCTGATTATAAACATGCAGCTGTTTTGGCAAATCAAGCCGGATTTGATGCGGTTGAATTGCATGCTGCCAATGGCTATTTGGTTGAGCAGTTCTTGTTTAGCAATACCAATCAACGCCAAGACCAATATGGTGGCAGCATTGAAAATCGCGCACGTTTTTTACTTGAAGTTGTCGATGCTTTGATTGAAGCGTGTGGAGCCGGACGGGTGGGCGTGCATTTGTCACCACGTGCTTTATCGCATGATATGTTGGACGACAATCGCATTGCACTCTTTAGTTATGTGGTTGAACAGCTTAACCTGAGAAAGATTGCTTTTATTTTTTCACGCGAGCATTTGGCTGAAGACAGTATGGGACCAATGTTACGTCAGAAGTTTGACGGTGCTTGGATTGCCAATGAAAGCTTAGATTTTGACTCGGCTCAGCAGCTTTTGGCTGACAATGCAGTCGATGCGGTTGCATTTGGATTGGCTTATATTGCAAATCCTGATTTATTACAGCGTTTTCAAGAAAATGCTGCCTTGAATGAGCTTAATCCGACCACACTCTATGCGGATTCAGCAGAAGGCTATACCGATTATCCAACCCTTGCCGAAGCATAAACAAAAAAGCCAAGCGCAAAGTCGAATAATCCTTTCTTTGCATGATTCGGCTTTGCTATATTGCCTGCACGAAACTGAAATTGTTTAGAGAGAAGGTATCTGTTTGGCGACTCCATTTTGGTATAACGCAGCACTAATGATCATTAAGCCATTGTATAAATGGCGGATTAAAAAACGCGCGTTGGATTTAGCACAATACCAAGTTGAGTGCTTAGAACGTTTTGGACCTTTTCAATCGACTAAAAACTTACACAGTATTTGGTTTCATGCCGTTTCGGTGGGTGAAACCAATGCGGCTCAACCTTTGGTTGAACATTATCTTAATTTAGGCCATCCAGTATTGCTGACCAATACCACTAAAACAGGTCAAGCACGTGCCAAAGCATTATTTCTCAATGAGCAATATCAAGATCTATTTCAGGCGGTATATTTACCTGCCGATCAAAAACACTTAGTACGCGCTTTTTTTCAGCAGTATCAACCTAAAATTTTATTGCTGGTGGAAACAGAGTTATGGCCCAATTTAATTGATCAGGCACGCCAATTGGCAGTGCCATGCATCCTCATTAATGCGCGGTTATCTGCAAAATCGGCACAAGCCTATGCCAAAGTGCCTTCCATTACCCGTCCAATGCTACAAGGCTTAACTCAGTTATTGGCTCAAGATCAGGCCACGCAGCAACGCTATCTTGATTTAGGTGCGATTGCAGCACAGACGCAGGTGGTTGGAAGTATTAAGTTTGATATTGATGCACCTGTCGCTTTTGTGGCGCAAGCGCTGCAGCTCAAACAGGACTGGCACTTACAAGATCGAAAAATTATCACCATTGCCAGTACCCATGCCCCCGAAGAACAGCTGTTACTGTCTAGACTAGTACCCTATTTACAGCAGCATACGGACTATATCTGTATTGTGGTGCCACGCCATCCAGAGCGTTTTGATGAGGTTTTTGCACACAGTCAGACGTTGGGTCTACGAACCCAACGACGCAGCTTAGGGCAACAGATTGAGTCGGATACCCAAGTTTATTTGGCAGATTCGATGGGTGAGTTATGGTTGTGGTATGCCTTAAGCCAAGCCTGTTTTGTCGGTGGGTCGCTGAATACCCCAGGGGGCGGGCATAATATTTTAGAGCCACTGGTGCTAGGTGTCGCGACGGTGATTGGGCCAAATTATTTTAACTTTCAAACCATTGTTGATGACTTTTTGACAGCCCAAGCGGTTCTCTTGGGGCAAGATGAAGGGCAAGTGGTACAGCATTTAATTGAATGTATTGAACAGCCCGCTTTGGCCAAACGCTTAAATGATAATGCACAGCAAGTTTTGGCGCAGAACCGTGGGTCTTTGCAGCAACATATTGCAGTGATTGATCGGTATTTAAAGACCGATCAGCACGCGCTGCCACATTTAGATTCACTCAAAAAAGTATAAATTGAGTTTTGCATGAATATTGTATTAATCACGCCTGAGCAGGCGCAGTCTGAGATTTGGTCAATTCAGTCCAGTCGTCAATTGCAGCATCTACATCAACATCTGGCGGTTAAAGTCGGAGATCAGTTGAAAGTCGGTATCCGTGGTGGAGCACGTTATTTAACCGAAGTGATTGCCGTTACTGCGGATGAGATTCAACTTAAAGCTTTGGTCTCACAGGCGGTTCCAGAAAAATTGCCAGTGACGTTGATTGTGGCAATGCCACGTCCAAAAGTATTGCGTCGTTTGATCATGGACAGCGTCACCTTGGGCGTGGAAAAAATTGTGTTATTACATAGCTATCGTGTTGATAAAAGCTATTGGCAGAGCCCGTTGTTGCAGCAGATTGATGACTATGTCACGCTCGGTTTAGAACAAGCAGGCGATACGATGGCACCCTGCATCGAAATTCATAAACGTTTTAAGCCTTTTGTTGAAGACATGCTACCGAGCTATATTGCAGCACAACGGCCAGCCTATGTGGCACATCCTTATGCTACGACTGCAATGCCGCATGCCATTGAGCATGCATGCAGTATTGTGATTGGGCCAGAAGGTGGATTTATTCCCTATGAGATTGATTTATTGGTGGCCAATGGCTGCCAAGCCGTAAGCTTGGGTTCGCGTATTTTGCGCACTGAAACGGCCATTCCTTATGTACTCGGCCGTTTGTTTAGTCAGTATGGATGAGCGCGATCTATGTGAGGGCAACTGGCACCAGCTTAGTCTTGATTCGGTAGGTTAGGCTCACCACGATAGACTTTAACTTCTTGTACTGGATAGGGAATTGAGATTTTTTCACAACGAAAGGCTTGAACGACTTCTTCTTGTACTTTGCTTATAGAGGCTGACGTTGAGGTTTCTTGGGTATTGACCCACCATGTGACAGCTAACTTGACTGAGAACTCAGCTAAGTTACTGACATTGACGCTAAAACTAGGTTGGCTAAGTATGGTTTGGTTTCGGTCTAGAATATTTAAAATAATTTTTTTGGCTTTCTGTACGTCATCGTCGTAGCCAATCCCAATACTAAAATCACAACGACGTTCCATATAGGCCGTATTGACGATCACGGCACTGGTATAGACCGTGGCATTTGGAATGACCACGCGACGTCCATCTGGGGAGCGTAAAAATGTTGCACGAACTTGAATATCTTCAACTTTGCCTTCCATATTGTTGACCACAATGGTGTCACCAATGCGAAAAGGTTCGCCCAATAAAATTAAAATTCCAGACAGCATGTTTTGGAAAATATCTTTAAATGCAAAGCCAATCGCAACAGATCCAATCCCTAAAGCACCCACCAACTGACTTGGGGTAAAGCCTGGAATGGCAATTACCATCGCGATCAGGAAGCCGAAAAATACAATTGCGCTGCTGCCAACGCGATTAAGTACCAACACTAGATTTTGCCGAGTATAGGTGCGATTAGATAAAGTTTTTGCGATAAAGAACTTGAAGACTTTGGACAGAAGCCAAAACAGAATAAAAACAACGACTGCAATAATAAAGTAAGGCAGACGCTCCCAAAAACTGGCCATTATTTTATCGAAGATGGTATAGGCTTCATTATATTTAGTGGTTTCGCCCAATACGGTTTTCGCCGTTTTTTCAGATGCGGCTTGCAGTGCTTGCGTGGCATCTTGCACTGAAAGGCTGAATTTGCTTACTTCATTCACCACGGTGATACCCCATAATTTTGATGGATTATTTTGCCTGATTGATCAAGCTTCTGCATAGGGAAGATGACATCTTTCTCTATGATGTTATACAAAAAAAATGTTTTAGCGCTACAATCAAATTTACGACTAAAGGCTAATTGTTGTACAGTTATGGCTGTCGTAATACTTAAGCTATGCAAGGAATAAAACAACAAACCAAATAGCGCCCATCATGATGAACAGGGCATTTCAAGGAAGTCGCATATGAATGAAATCTATCCGGTACCGGAAGAGTTTGTGAAAACTGCACGGACCAATGAGCAACAATACTTTGCACGCTATCAACAATCTATTGAACATCCAAATGAGTTTTGGGCTGAAGCGGCTCAGAAACTCGAATGGATGACCCCATTTACCCAAGTCAAAAACTGTAGCTTCGATCCAGATAATTTTAAAATAGAATGGTTTGCTGATGGTCAATTGAACGTTAGCAGCAATTGCTTAGATCGTCATTTAAAAGAACATCCACATAAACCTGCGATTATTTGGGAGGGAGATCATCCATCACGGCATAAAATTATTTCATTTGAAGAATTACATGATGAAGTTTGTCGCTTTGCCAATGTGCTGAAAAAACGGGGCATTCGCAAAGGGGATCGGGTCATTCTCTATATGCCAATGGTGTCGGAAGCCGCAATCGCGATGTTGGCCTGTGCCCGCATTGGTGCGGTACATTGTGTGGTGTTTGGTGGGTTTTCGCCCGATGCCTTGGCGAGCCGCATCCAAGACAGTCAAGCCAAATTAATTATTACTGCCGATTCAGGAATGCGTGGCGGTAAACCAATTTTTCTAAAAGACAATGTCGATGCAGCTTTGGCAGTAGAGGGTACTGAATCGGTACAACATGTGGTGGTGGTGCATCGTACGGGCAATCCGATTGTATTAACCCCTGCGCGTGACTTGTGGTATCACATGGAAATCATGAGTGTGAATGACATTTGTCCACCAGAACCGATGAATGCCGAAGATCCATTATTTATTTTATATACCTCTGGCTCAACAGGAAAACCCAAAGGGGTATTGCATACCACAGGGGGCTATTTGACCTATGTTAATAGCACTTTTAGAGAAGTCTTTGATATAAAACAAGATGACGTATTTTGGTGTACAGCTGATGTTGGCTGGGTTACGGGACATTCTTATGTCATTTATGGGCCATTGTCGAATGGTACCACCACCATGATGTTTGAGGGAATTCCGCAGTATCCGAGTTGGGCACGAACGGGGCATATCGTGGATAAGCACAATGTCACGATTTTATATACCGCACCGACTGTGATCCGCGCCATGATGCGAGAGGGGGATGCTTTTGTACGTGAAAGTGATCGGAGTAGTTTGCGCTTATTGGGTTCAGTGGGTGAGCCGATTAACCCCGAAGCATGGAATTGGTATTTTAATGTGGTTGGTGAGGGGCGCTGCCCAATTGTTGATACCTGGTGGCAAACTGAAACAGGTGGCATTTTAATTTCACCGCTGCCGGGCGCAACACCACTCAAACCAGGCTCTGCAACACGGCCATTCTTTGGTATACAACCTGCGTTGGTGGATAACGAAGGTCATGAGATTGAAGGCATCGGCGAAGGAAACCTCGTGATTAAAGATGCTTGGCCTGGAATGATGCGTACTATTTGGCGCGATCCTGCACGTTTTGTTGAGGCTTACTTTGCGACCTATCCGGGAAGTTATTTTACTGGAGATGGTGCGCGCCGTGATAAAGATGGTTACTACTGGATTACAGGGCGCGTCGATGATGTGCTTAATGTTTCGGGTCATCGACTTGGGACGGCAGAAATTGAAAGTGCTTTGGTGGCTCACCAAGCCGTTGCAGAAGCTGCTGTGGTGGGTATGCCTCACGAGATTAAAGGCCAAGGCATTTGTGCTTATGTCACTTTGCAAGCAGACATCGTTGAACGTGAAGCGTTGCGTCAGGAGCTTTATGCTTGGGTGCGTAAGGTGCTCGGTCCTGTGGCAACACCTGATGCGATTTATTGGGCACCTGCTTTGCCCAAGACGCGTTCGGGTAAAATCATGCGCCGCATTTTAAGAAAAATTGTCGCCAATGAGCTCGATAGCTTAGGAGATATCTCGACTTTGGCTGACCCACAGGTGGTGGAACAGTTGATTGCTGAGGTACAAGCAGGGACGACAGCTTAATCATCATTTAAAAACGGCCATTTAAAACCGCCTCGTCAGTATGTCGAGGCGGTTTATTTGCACTGCTTATAAATATTGAGTCGCGCTGTGAGCTCAATATCATTTTTTTGGCATGTTATAAGGATTATTTTTTATTATTATCATGGATATGCCTTCCATTGTTTAAATTCTAGTCAGCACGTTGATGTTAGAAAAGGCGTAAAAGGCAGTATGTTTTGTAGGCGAAAGCTGACAGCGGGAAGAGTTAGAAATGATAATAAAATCAAATAAAAGCCAGCACAAAATAAGATGGCGTCAAAGTAAGACACAGCACTACTCCACGTGAAACCTCATTATCCGTTTTATGCGGTGAATCAAATTGATTTAGCGCATCATCTACTGTCACAAAATTGACCTATAGATGTCATATCACACTGTTTTAATAGATAAATCTAATTTAAATACGTTGCCCTGAAAATGAAGAAAAACTATTTGGTCATATTAATTTTGGCAAGCTTAGGATTGAGCGCATGTGAAAATGAGGATCAAGACCAAACGGTTTCAGTGCCTGAAGAAGCGGTCACCGTTCCAACTTTGATTAGTTTCGCACGTTTAGATGTTGATACTTATGCGGCAGGACCAGATTCGGGTGCAGCCGTGAAGGGTGCGAATGGCATTTTTCCACCCTTTAAAGGACAACCTGTACAAGGTTTCTCAGGAGCATTGAAAAATCCAGATGGGAGTTATATGACCATGGCGGATAATGGTTTTGGTGCACAAGATAATTCCGCAGATTTTCTATTAAGAATTTATCAAATTAAACCTGATTTTAAGACCAAAAATGGTGGCACAGCAAAAGTACAGGTACAGCGCTTTATTCAATTAAGTGATCCCAACAAAAAAATTCCATTCAATATTGTTCATCAAAATACAGCCGAGCGTCTGCTCACCGGGGCAGATTTTGATCCAGAATCTTTGCAACGTGCAGCGGATGGGAGTTATTGGATCGGTGAAGAGTTCGGTCCATATTTATTGCATTTTGATCAAAATGGCATTTTATTAGATGCACCATTTACCTTACCCAACCCATTAAATCCATCGCAGGAACTTCGTTCACCGCAAAATCAGTTGAACAAAGCCAATATCAACTATGTCGAACCGTTGGTACAGCGTAGTGCTGGATTTGAGGGGATGGCTTTATCTAAGGATGGGCGTTATTTATATCCGTTGTTAGAAAAACCATTATTAGGTGATCGTTCAGGTCAGTTGATTATTTCAAAATTTGACCTACAAAAGAAAGCCTATACGGGTGAGTATTATTATTTTAAGTTGGCAGACAAAGCGACCAATATTGGTGACTTCCAAATGATTAATGCCAATGAAGGGATTATTATTGAGCGGGATGGTAGCCAGAATAAATTAGATGGCTATAAAAAACTAATTCATGTGAAACTCAAAGGTGTAGGTGAAGCAGTTGAGCGAACAGATTTGGTTGATTTAATGAAAATCGCTAATCCAAATAAACTATATGGCACGGCACGTGATGGTGATATTGCGACTGGTGAGACCTTCGGTTTTCCATTTGAAACCATTGAAGATGTCATTATCGAAAGTCCGACCGTCTTAACCATTTTAAATGACAATAACTTTCCTGGCTCATCGGGGCGTAATGCCAAACGCGCAGATGACAATGAAGTTATTAAAATTCAATTGCCGAAGAAGTTGAATTTCTAAGCAAAAAAACGCATTAAAATCTCAGCATGATCTTTAAACCCGAACAACGTCATCCGTGTTCGGGTTTATGCGTTCACCCCTAAGCCGCTTTCCCCCACTGGGCATCGGTATTTACCCAGCTTTCGATCTATAGATGACCATCTAAAGCAGTCCCTTCCAACCTTCCTTTGTCACAGGAGGGAGTGTTGTGTCGCATAATTCAGGTGTTGATTTTAAAGGAGTCCGCTGCTTTGGAAAAGATGAGCCATAATTTGGTGTTACATGACAGGGACTTAAAAAAATAGGCGTATACTTCTGTTCTGCTTAGGAGTGTTTATGTCTGAATCCAACGCCGCCGCAGCGTATATAGAATATGGTACTCGCCCATTTCGTGCGATTTTACTCTCCTTATTCCTTGCCGGTTTTGCAGTTTTTTCCTCGTTGTATTGTGTGCAACCGATGATGCCCTTTTTGGCAAAGTTCTTTCAGGTGAGCCCGGCACAGAGTAGCTTACCGCTTTCTTTTTCAACCATTGCTTTGGCATTGGGGCTGATTTTTGCTGGGTTGATTTCAGACCGTTATGGCCGAAAATCGATTATGGCGATCTCGCTATTCTCTACCGCAACTTTATTATTAATCAGCTCACTTTTTCCGGTTTGGGAAGTTTTTCTGTTGACCCGAATGCTGATTGGTTTGGCGGTCAGTGGCGTGGCATCGGTGGCGATGACTTATATCGGTGAAGAAATCGCAGAAAAAGATGTGGGTTTTGCCATGGGCTTATATATTTCTGGCACTGCGATTGGGGGGATGAGTGGGCGTTTGATTGCCGGCGTATTGATGGACTTTATTTCATGGCAAGCGGCGACATTTGTGATTGGTTGTATCAATGTGCTGATTGCATTGGTGTTTTATTGGGCCTTACCAGCATCCAAACATTTTAAACCCTATCCGATTGGGTTGGGTCGTTTAGTCACCTCATTTAGAAAAAATCTAGCGGATGCAAAGTTAAGGCTTTTGTTCGCTCAAGGCTTTATTTTGATGGGCTGTTTTGTCAGCGTGTTTAACTATATTAGTTATCACCTGTTGGAACAGCCGTATGCGCTGTCTCAAACTTGGATCGGGCTGATTTCGATTGCCTATTTATCGGGGATTTACAGCTCACCGAGAGCCGCGAGTTGGAGCCGCAAATATGGCCGTGAAAAAGTATTGCCTGCGATGCTACTGACCATGTTGATCGGGATGTGGATCATGCTGATACCTTCAGTATGGGGCATTTTACTGGGCCTGCTGATTTTCACTTTTGCATTTTTTGCAGCGCATTCGACCGCCAGCAGTTGGGTTTCTGTGCAGTCGTTGCAATACCGTGCCGTGGGTTCTTCGCTGTATTTATTCTGCTATTACTTAGGTTCGAGTGTGTTGGGCAGTAGTAGTGGTTTAACTTGGGAATATTCGGGTTGGCAAGGGGTCGGGATTGAAGTCAGTCTTTTGTTGCTACTGGGAATTTTCTTGGCAATGAAAATGAAATCACCAATCGAAAGCAAAGCTTAAATATTTGAATACGGGCTTGATGTCATCTGGCAAGCCCAGTCATTCAGTGTGTTTGGTGCGGCAAACCTGTTGACTATGAATGCTGTCATTGCCTTCAGCGATGGGGGCGACACGTTCTAATTCACGCAAAATACCACAGGATGCGACGGATCGAGAGTCTTGGCATTGGGCTTTTAACAGTTCTAACTCTTGTTCAAGCAAATGTAATTCTTGAATACGTTGCTGTACATGTTGCAAATGCACTTCAACCAGCTCATTGACGCTATGGCAATCATCTTGATTTTGCTTTGCTGCTAACAAAACGCGAACCTCATCGTGGGTCATACCCAGAGATCGGCAACGACGAATAAAGCGCAAACGCTCTAAATGCTGCTGTTGATAGTCGCGATAATTATTTTCTGTATTGCGTAAGGCTTTTTGCAGCAGACCTTCTTTTTCATAAAAGCGAATGGTTTCAACGCTACAGCCGACTTGTTGTGCAACTTCACCAATTTTCATTTGAATGTTCTGCTTGAGTCTGAAGTTACTTCAGGGTATTTAATAGTAGCACAACATCAATGGGGATTAATCATGAGCGAAAAAACCAAAGCAGTCGTGCCAGAAAAAGAGCTGCCACAAAATAAATCATCATGTTGTGGATCGACCCCATCTCAACCAGAACATGCCCATGATTTAACGGCCACACCCGCACAGGCGAGTGGGTGCTGTGGTTCAAATAAAAAACTAAAGGCGGATCAAGCACATCAGCAGGATCATAGCCACGGCCATACGCATAATCACGAACATAAGCACAGTCACGAACATAAGCACAGTCACGCGCACGATCAAAATCAAAAACATGGATCTCAATCTGAACCTTGCCAAGACAGCCATTCAGCTGCTGGCGCAACCCATACCAATGCGGCAGCGCAACCGTCGAGTTGCTGTGGTGGTTCAAGTCATCAGCATGCAGTTCCTGTCACACTAAAGGCATCACAACAAGAGGGTGAGTATTTACGCACCTCCATGCGCATCATGCAGATGGATTGTCCGACGGAAGAAGGTCTGATTCAGAACAAATTGGGCAAGATGCCAAGCGTGATTGAACTCGATTTTAATTTGATGCAACGGGTTTTAACGGTGTTGCATCAACCTGCGGCTTTGCCTGAAATTGTGAAAGCAGTAAAAGAGCTGGGCTTTGATCCTGAACTTGCCAATGAGCAAGGAAAGTTTGAACAAGCGCCAGTTGAAAAACAGCAATCGGTTTGGCTATTGGCACTGGCTGGTTGTTTTGCCTTTGCCGCAGAAGTCGGTGATTGGATCAGTTTACCGACGTGGTTTACCATTTTAGTCAGTGTGATTGCGATTGCTTTATCTGGGATCGGAACCTATAAAAAAGGTTTGATCGCGGTTAAGAACTTCAATCTAAATATTAATGCATTAATGAGTATCGCCGTGACGGGTGCGGTGTTGATTGGGCATTTCCCAGAAGCGGCCATGGTGATGGTGCTGTTCTCACTAGCAGAGTTGATTGAAGCGAAGTCATTGGCACGTGCGCGTAATGCGATTAGTCAGTTGATGGAGCTTGCACCTGAGCAAGTCACTGTCTTACAAGCGGATGGTCAATGGCTCACTGTCAATGCCGATCAAGTTGAACTGGGCAATATCGTGCGGGTAAAACCGGGCGAGCGTATTGGTCTCGATGGCGTGATCAGCAAAGGCCAGTCTAGTATTAATCAAGCACCGATTACCGGTGAAAGTCTGCCGGTCGATAAGGCTGAAGGCGACCCTATTTTTGCCGGTACCATCAATGAATCAGGTTCTTTTGAATATCGCGTGACTGCGGGTGCAGATAACACCACCTTGGCGCGGATTATCCATGCAGTTGAAAGTGCCCAAGGTGAAAAAGCGCCAACCCAGCGTTTTGTCGATCGTTTTGCCAAAGTTTATACCCCGTTGGTGTTTATCTTCGCGATCTTAATTGCAGTGATTCCACCCTTGTTGATGGGCGGGGTTTGGTTCGACTGGATTTATAAAGCACTGGTGATTTTGGTGATCGCATGTCCATGTGCGTTGGTGATTTCAACTCCAGTAACCGTGGTCAGTGGTTTAGCTGCAGCTGCGCGTCAGGGTATTTTGATCAAAGGTGGGGTCTATTTAGAACAAGGCCGTTTACTCAAATATTTAGCCTTCGATAAAACCGGAACCATCACACATGGTCAACCAAAACAAACGGATTTCCAAGTGTTGACTGGTGATGCAGCACAGGTCACCAGATTACTGCTCAGTCTTGCCAGTCGCTCAGACCACCCTGTTTCACAAGCGATGGTACAGGCGGATAGCACGAAACAAGCTTATTTTGAAGTAGATGCATTTACCGCCTTGGCTGGCCGTGGGACCCGTGGTGTAATTGATGGCGTGACCTATTGGCTCGGTAACCATCGTTTAATTCACGATTTAGACTATTGTTCAGACGAATTAGAAGCGCAAATTACCGCATGTGAGCAACAAGGTAAAACCGTGGTGTTGTTTGCCAAAGATCAGCAAGTGATGGCCTTGGTTGCCGTGGCAGACACCGTCAAAGCCAGCAGTGCTGAAGCGATTGCCGACTTAGAGCAGCTTGGGGTGAAAACCTTAATGCTCAGTGGCGATAACGCACACACGGTCAACGTCATTGCAGCGCAAGTCGGTATGAATGATGCCAAAGGTAATTTATTACCTGAAGATAAGCTTAATTTGGTGGCCAGTTATGCCGACACAAGTAACATTGGCATGGTGGGGGATGGAATTAACGATGCGCCTGCTTTAGCCCGTGCCGATATTGGCTTTGCGATGGGTACCATGGGCAGTGATGTGGCGATTGAAACTGCCGATGTCGCCTTGATGGATGATGATCTACGTAAAATTCCGAACTTTATTCGCTTATCGAAAAAGACCCATCAAATTTTGGTGCAGAACATTAGCTTGGCCTTGATTACCAAACTGGTGTTCTTGATACTCACCATGATGAACTTAGGCACCATGTGGATGGCGGTGTTTGCCGATGTCGGGGTGAGTTTGTTGGTGGTGGCGAATGGTTTGAGATTGTTGCGTAAAGTTTAAGCAGATCTAAACCGAAACCAAAGCATCATGCTGTACCGTTTTGAATATTCTTACGGTGAGCATGGTGCTTTTTTATGGCGGGTATTATTTTAAATTGTCTGTTTTTCATACGCACAACCTGAGTAAATTTCATGTTAGAATGAGCGGCTTTCAGCACGATCAATCTGACCGTGCGTCTATACCCATCGAGATTATTTAAGTATGTCGACCGCTTATACCGCTCAGACTGCGCCAAAGGCGCTATTTGATTATGACAAATATTGGGCATCTTGCTTTGAACCGGCCCCATTTTTGCCAATGTCGCGTGCTGAAATGGACGAACTGGGCTGGGATGCATGTGATTTCATTTTGGTCTGTGGCGATGCTTATATCGACCATCCTTCTTTTGTGTCAGGGATTATTGGTCGTGTGCTTGAAGCACAAGGCTTTCGCGTCGGGATTATTGCGCAACCAGATTGGACCAATGTCGAGGCTTTCCGCATATTGGGGCAGCCGACCATCGCTTGGGGGGTTACCGCAGGCAATATGGATTCAATGATTAACCGTTATACGGCCGATCGTAAAATCCGTTCTGATGATGCTTATTCACCCGATAACTTGCCAAACAAACGTCCTGACCGTGCTGCCACAGTCTATTGCCAACGTTGTCGTGAAGCTTTCCCAGATACGCCAGTACTATTAGGTGGAATTGAAGGTTCATTGCGCCGTATTGCACATTATGATTATTGGTCGGATAAAGTTCGTCGCTCGATTTTAATGGACTCAAAAGCTGATTTGCTGATGTACGGTAATGGCGAGCGTTCCATTGTCGAAGTGATGCATCGTCTGGCACGTGGTGAGAAAATCACTGAGATTACCGATGTACGTGGCACCGCATTTATTATTAATAAACATAATCGTGCTTCTAAAGCCAAATTTGTAGAAATCGCGTCGAATGATGTCGACAGCGTTGGCCGTGTTGATCCCATCATCAATCCTTATGTGATGACTGAAGATCTTGATGGTTGTGAAATCGAAAAAGACAAAGGCAATAGCCAAACCAAATATCAAAATTTCCAAAAAGAATTGGTCAGTAATCCCATCGTACGTGCTGGTGATGGACTTGCCGCGGACACTCAAATTGTGCAGTTACAGCCTGCGAAAAGTAAGGCAATTAAACATAAACTGCCACCACGTGAATTGGCGGTGATTCGTCTCCCTGACTTTGAACAGGTAACCGAAGATCCCGTGCTATATGCACATGCCAACCGTATTTTGCATTTAGAAACCAATCCGGGTAATGCGCGTGCATTGGTGCAGCGTCATGGCGAGCGTGATGTGTGGTTGAACCCACCACCGATTCCATTGACCACCGAAGAAATGGACTATGTGTTCGATCTGCCTTATGTACGTATGCCACATCCGTCCTATGGTCAGGCACGTTTTCCTGCTTTTGACATGATTAAGTTTTCGGTCAACATTATGCGTGGCTGTTTTGGCGGTTGTACTTTCTGTTCGATTACGGAACATGAAGGTCGAATTATTCAAAACCGTTCAGAAGAATCGATTTTACGTGAAGTCGAAAAAATTCGTGATACGGCACCGGGCTTTACCGGGATTATTTCCGATCTTGGTGGTCCAACAGCCAATATGTACCGTTTGCAGTGTAAAGATCCTGAAATTGAAAAAAATTGCCGTAAGCCATCGTGTGTTTATCCGGGGGTATGTCAAAACTTACATACTGATCATGCACCACTGACCCAGTTATACCGCAAAGCGCGATCACTGCCGGGGATCAAAAAAATCTTGGTGAGTTCAGGTTTACGTTATGACTTGGCGGTACTCAATCCTGAATATGTCAAAGAGTTGGTACAGCATCATGTGGGCGGCTATTTAAAAATTGCGCCAGAGCATACCGAAAAAGGGCCATTGTCGAAGATGATGAAACCTGGCATTGGTGCTTATGATCGCTTTAAGCAAATGTTTGAGCGTTTCAGTAAAGAAGCGGGTAAAGAGCAATATTTAATTCCTTATTTTATTGCTGCGCATCCGGGTACGACTGACTATGACATGATGAACTTGGCGATTTGGCTCAAGAAAAATAATTTCCGTGCCGATCAGGTACAGACCTTCTATCCATCGCCAATGGCCACAGCCACCACCATGTATCACACCTTGAAAAATCCGTTGGCCAAGGTGGCGCGTTATACCGAAGATGTGGATATCGTCAAAGGGGATAAGCGTCGTCGCTTGCACAAAGCATTTTTACGCTACCACGATGCCAACAACTGGCCATTGCTGCGTCAAGCCTTAAAAGACATGGGGCGTGCCGATTTAATTGGTAACTCGAAGCAGCATTTAATTCCGACTTATCAGCCACAAAGTGTGGAAGGGGATTACAAGGCTGCACGTAAAAAGAATTCGAGTGCGGCAGGTGATTCGCAAAAACGCCACAATGATTCACGTGATCAAAATAATACGCAGCGTTCACGTCAGCCGAAAAAAGGTCAAATTTTGACGCAACACACTGGTTTGCCTCCACGTGAAACAGGTGAGACACAGCAGCGTCAAAGCCGTAAACCGACAAAAGGCCAAGGTCCATTTAAAACTAAAGCCAAAAGTTAAAGCAGGAAAAGTTTAAATTCTGCTGAAAAAGAAAAGCCCAACCCCAATCGAGGTTGGGCTTTTGAAATTTCGGGGAATGGATGGTCGACTTAACTTGCTTGGCAATGCGATTTAATAATTTTATGAAGGTTATATTACAGTGTTCTGTACATCACGATCGCGATATAAAAGCTTGCTGAATTAGTGGAAAGCATAGAATAAAAGAGTATTAAGTTAATCATTCTTTGGAAAATGTGGTTGTTTTTTAATCTTGATGTCGGTATAACAGTATTTTGAAGCTTTGTTCATTTACGTGTAACATTATAATAATAGAATTTGAGTTGCTTCTAAGTAATATTAAAAAAAGTATAGAAGGTCTTATTTTAGAGACTTTGGTGATTCAATTGAAAGGAAGATATCGCAATTGTGTCTTAGGCTTAAGTAATATTTAAATTAAATAATTCGACAGTATAATTGATAAAAATAAAGGTTGAGAAACCGAAGGATCAATTATAACGATATGAGGTAATCGGAATGGATCTGATGATTATTGCAAGTTTGGTAGTGTTCTGCCTCGTTATGATTTTGGCTTATCGCCATGTACAACGAAAACAGCAGAAAGATAGTGCACTTCGACAAAAAGCAGTACTAAATAGTAATGCCCAACTGATTTTCAGCCGCGTTAAGAGTGCATTACCACAAGCATATGTATTGGCACATGTCTCTTTTGATGCCTTATTAACCACTAAATATTTACATACTCGGCGTAAATACCAGAAAATGGTGGCCGATTTTGTCGTGCTCGATCAAGACTATCGGGTTATCGCCGTCTTGGCACTTGATGATTTAAATGTCATGAAACGTTCTAAAACAGCAGCTTATCAAGATGCGCTGTTAGATGCTGCCGGTTATCGTGTGATTCGATATATTGGTATTCCCGAATCCGACCAGTTATGTGAAGATCTGAAGCTTAAACAGAGCTTTGCTCCTGATTCAGAGTTGTGCACTGCACAAATTGTACAGCCTAGTCCACTTTATGCTGAACGAATTGCCCGAATGCGTGCTTTTAGTTAGTCGCAAAAAATGCATGATGATCATGCATTTTTTATCTCTGGTGTGTGCTTAGGGTTTCACAGCCACCACGGTCATTTCCACCAAAACGTCAGGGCTATACAGCTTTGCTTCAACGCAAGTACGTGGTGGCGCTTGGGTATCCGCACACCAAGCATCCCAAACCGCATTCATTGCCGTATAGTCTTGCTCGATATCTTTTAAGAAAATCATCACCGACATAATATGATGTTTATCTGTACCTGCTTCTGCCAGTAATTGGTCAATGAGCGCTAAAGTTTGCTCAGTTTGTGATTGGATTCCGACGCTGGTATCACCGGCCAATTGACCAGCTAGATGAACCAAATGGCCGGAAATGGCCACTTCAGAAAAACGCTTTTCTACATGTAAACGTTGTACAGCCATGCATTTGCTCAACATAAAATAATGTGACTCAGTGTACGTGAACTTGAGTCTGCTGCAAACTATAGAACGCCATCTAGCATTTCAATCCGCATTAACTGCTTCGATTGAAAAACGAAATAACAGCGTTGTTCAGGGCAAATAATTAAATTGCCCAAATTGAGAAAGCTAATTTTGGCATCACGCAGTTGGTTTAAACATTTGGCGATGGTGCTATCGGCTGGGCAGAGTTGTTGTAAATGGCTGCGTGATGCTGTGGTATTTAGGTTCATGTTGATCTCATTTAAATAAAAATTAAAGACATAGAATGAAGCTCAGTGCATTCTATGTCGGGTTGTGTGCTGTATCGAAGTGTTATGTTTCTGCTGAGTCGGATGTCATGGGTGCTGCAAGCTCGGACTTGGACTGCACCGCTTTATTTTGGATTTGATACCAGTTTACATGGCGGGTCACAAACATCACGGCAGCCAACAGACAGAAGGAAATAATTGCACCAACCAAGAATGTTTTGCTATTGGATTGCAGCAATAGATAGATCATGGCGTAGAGTAAACTCAACATGACACCAAATCCTGCTGCGGCTTTCACGCTTTGCATCACAAAATATAAGTACCAAGTAATCAAGCTAATACATGCAATTGCCGCCAAGAGATAGGCCAGTGCAAAGGCATAATATTCACTGATCGAGAGTAGCAATACAAAGAAGAGGCCTTGTGCCATGGCGACTAAGCTGTATTGAATCGGATGGATCGGCAGTCCTTTGAGCACTTCAAACAAGAAGAAGCAGGCAAAACTCATAAAGATAATAATGATGCCGTATTTGATTGCACGGTCTGTTTGGGTATAGACATCTGCAGTCTGTAAAAACTCGGTGGTTAAGCCAATTTTGTCTGTGGTGTTTGAATATTCGGCTTCGGCTGCAGCTTGTGGATTTGCAACAGCTATTACACCAGCCAGACAATCTCGGCTGTTGCATTGCGCTAAACGTGCGAGATTTTGTTGTCCGATCGCGATGTTTTTCCACTGTGCACTAAACTGTTGTTCAGCACTTTGTTTTTCAAAAGGCAGATTTTGACCATCATATTTGACATCTGCCCAGTTACCTGTGGCCTGATATTGAATCGATTGACTGGTTGGAATTAAGGTAAAGCTGCTTAAGCCATTGCTGTCTAGATTTAGATTAAAATCGAAACCTTGTTGTAAGTAAGCTTTGATTTCAGGGCGTTGCTGTACTGAAATGCGCATAAAATTAAACGCTGTAGACGAATCATCTTGTGGGCTAAACGCAAACTGGTAAGTATTCCCCGCAATTTTCATAC
Source organism: Acinetobacter pullicarnis (assembly GCF_006352475.1). Lineage (NCBI taxonomy): Bacteria > Pseudomonadati > Pseudomonadota > Gammaproteobacteria > Moraxellales > Moraxellaceae > Acinetobacter > Acinetobacter pullicarnis. The sequence goes on along the minus strand of NZ_VCMZ01000001.1, from coordinate 3,826,255 downwards.
TGGGTTTGCTGTTCAGGCCGCGTGGGTCCTGAACGGGTAATACAATTTCGGCTTTGTCCCATTCATAATCTTGTTGTTTTGTATCATTGGCTAAGAATTGACCCTGTGCGGTGAGTTGGGTATTAAAGCTAATCGCTTTGTAAATTCCACGTTTATAGTTGTCATCACTCACATTAAATGTAGTGGTTACATCACTGTGTTGCGCACCAATAAAGGCCCATCGTTGCTCAAGACATGCATATTTTTCGTTTTTTTCATTCAAGCAGGTACTTGCCGCCTGATAGGGCACCCGTATAAAGGGGCTAACAATGGTTTGTGCACTGATTTGTGATTGTGAAATATCACGGATAAAGTCGTGTTGATAGCTTTGACGCTCGGTGACTAAACCTGAAATAAAAACCAAACCCACATAGGCAATGATCACCAGTAGCATGACAGCAAATAATTTTATGCCAATATAATGCGCGCGCATGGGCGCTCCTTACACGTATATTTTTAGATGCGCTGAGTGTGCAAGATCGAGATGTCTTTTATTTGAGGAGAAATTGAGTTTTAAGTGAAGTTCTTGTGAAGTTGGATGTTGACCAATACCCCGGACTGATGTGGACCAATGCTGGCGAGCTGGTTGGCGGCACAGTTTTCAATACTGATTTTTCCATGATGTTGTTCAATGACTTGCTGCACAATACTCAGTCCAATGCCAGAGCTGCGTTGTTGGGTGACTGGCCTTGCTAAGGAGAAATAGCTTTCAAAAATCCGTTGCAGTGCAAAATCTGGAATGGCGGGGCCTTCATTGAATAACTGAATGTGCATCATTTGCTGCGCATCAACATAAGTTAAGTGTAGCCAAATTTTGGCATGATTCGGTGCAAAGTCTAGGGCATTGTCCAACAGGTTGTGCAGCATTTGATTGAGCCAAAAGCGATCCGCCTGAATGAAACAATGGCTTTGAATATCGACTAGACATTGAATGTTTTTTTGCTGTAATTGACTGTGCTGCGCTAAGGCTTGCTGCAACAGTTCAGATAAATTGAGATGGTGTAAATCGAGTGCATGTTTTGATTTTTCTAAGCGTGTGAGCAATAACATACGATCGACCAAATGCTTGAGACGCTGACTTTGTGCATGAATATGCGCTGCAAACTGTTGCTGATCGTGCAGCGGTAGGTCTTCTTTTAATAATTCGGCACTGGCTTGAATGGCGGTTAATGGGCTTTTTAGCTCATGGGTTAAGTTATTGACATAGTGTTCGACATAGCCACGGTCTTCGAGTTTTTCACGCATTTGCTCAACAGCTTGTGTCACCAAATTAAGCTCTTGAGCTGAATTGAAATGTGGTGCTTGATTGACTGGTGCCAAGGCTTGGGCATAGCGGCGCACTTTATCTATGCTGTGTTTGATCCAGTACGCCACCAAGCTGGCCAGAAATAAACTGATGAGTCCAATCCAAATGGCTTGTTGCAATAAGTTGTCTTCAGCACGTTGAATATAGCCTTGGACTGAAACACTGGGCTTGCCAATACTGACCACGCCAATCAATTGCTGCTGATAAAAAATTGGCGCAGCGATATACATGGTATTTTGACCAGGGTCATAACGGTTTGGGGTAGAACGCACGCCATACTTACCTTTTAGGGTAAGGTAGACATCATTCCATTTAGAGTAATCCTGACCGACGCTTTGACCTTGTGAATCGTAAATCACGATTCCTTGTGCATTGGTGATATAAATTTGCTGATTAATTTTTTGTTTGTTTTGCTGCCAGATGGTCGCGTTAAGTTTGCGGTCTAAAGCATTTTGTATTTTTTGATTAAACTGCGCTGTACTAATTTGACCAGTAACCATATCTTCAGCGACTAACTCGGCAATAATATTGGCATTCTCTGCCAAAGTATCTTCGACCACCTGACGCACATTGGGCTTAACTTGCTGATTGAAGGCATAGGACATAAACCACAGCCCCAATAGAATTACCAGACCAAAGAAAAACCAAATCCGCATAAAAATTGACATGGGTTAATCCAGCCGTTTTAAGCGATAGCCAAAACCACGATGGGTCACAATGGGCTCTGGTTCTGCTGCAACCTGTTTCAGCTTTTGCCGCAGACTTTTAATGTGGGTATCGACGGTTCGTTCTAAACTGTGCTCGGGATGTTCCCAAATATGATCCATCAATTGTTGTCGACTAAACACCTGTTCGGGATGATCGAGGAACAATTTTAACAGGCGATATTCATAACGAGTCAGTTGTAATGCCACCCCAAAATATAAAATTTGCAGTGCATCTTCAAACTGTTGCCATATTGGTGGTGTGGCCTGTTGTGCTGCATCTGTTTGCGTAGCGGCAACTGGTGGTGCATGTGTGCATAACTGTTGTTCAAGCGCGTGTTGCTGTAATGCCATGCGTCGCCAAATGGCTTTGATCCGAGAAACAATTTCACGTGAACTAAATGGTTTGGCACAATAGTCATCGGCACCGATTTCTAAACCCACAATCCGGTCAATTTCATCGTCACGCGCGGTTAAAAATAACAAAGGCGTGTGTTTAATATTGCGAATTTGCTTACAGACTTCAAAGCCATTTAAGTCAGGCAGACCGACATCGAGAATAATAAAATCAAAATCTTGTTGTTGTACAAACTCAATGGCTTGCAAACCTGTGTTGGCCCAAACCACCTGCCAATCCTCACGTTCCAGCGCATAGCGTAAGGGCATCAGAATAGCGGCATCGTCTTCTACGCAGAGAATCTGTTTTTGAACGTTTTTCATGGTATCTATTGCTATAAAATCAATTGAATCAAGAGTGTTGTTACAGTGAAGCAAATTTAGTGTATTCGATTTAAGTCAATATTGGCAGAAATAATAAAAGATGGTGGATAGGTCGGGCATTATTTTTGTTTGAGACAGATGCTGATGATATTTGAAATGGGGGGATGGCGAGGCAGGTCTTGCACAGATTTACTTGAGTGCCCTGTCATTTACGGATTTGATCGTCACGCTAATCACAGGACAACATGCTAAAAGTAAAGGTGATTTTTAGCATCTCAGGTATACATTGGATAAATGTACAATGCGCATTAGATTACGCTAAATTTAGGCAAAGTGGGCAAGTATTTGTGTGAAATCTGTGCGATTGCCTAATATTTGATCGGGTTGAGCCTAACCCCATAATGAGAGTTGTTGCTCTTGTTGCTGCTCAGACAATTGATAGACCCCAATGCCTATCAGTCGAAATTGATCTTGCTCTGGAATATACATTTCATCCAATAATTGTTCGAGTACCAGTGATAGCTCATCTTGGCTATTTAAGGCCTGCTTAAAGCTTTTACTGTGCTGTAAAACTTGAAAATTTTTAAGCTTTAATTTGGCGGTAACCCCCCGTGCCGAGAGCTGTTTTTGTTTGAGGGTTTGCCAGACTTGTTGCACGAGCTTATCCCAATAGGGATGACATTCGGCCAAAGTAAAATCTTGATCAAATGTGGTTTCTTTGGAAATTTGCTGACGTTGCCGTTCGGATTCTACTGGACGTTCATCAATGCCTTGCGCATATAAATAGAGCTGCTTGCCGTATTTGCCAAAGTGATAACTCAATATATTTTCATCTATTTTTTGCAAATCCCCCAAGGTTTCTAGTCGCAGGTTTTTGAGCTTTTCATTGGTGACACGACCCACACCAGGGATTTTACTGAGGGCTAAATCTTGAATAAACGCTTGAACTTGATGAGGCTTAATCACACAAATGCCATTCGGTTTATGCCAGTCTGAGGCGATTTTGGCTAAAAACTTATTCGGTGCCACACCGGCAGATGCGGTTAGCCCCGTTTGGGCAAAAATATCCGCTTGAATACACTTCGCCACTTCAGTTGCACTGGCAAGATTTTTTAGATTTTGGGTCACATCTAAATAGGCTTCATCGAGGGATAGTGGCTCAATCAGTGTCGTATATTGCTGAAAAATTTGATGAATCTGCGCAGAAGCTTCACGATATTTATTAAAGTTAGGTTCAATGACAACCAACTGTGGACACAGTTTACGGGCTTGGGTCATCGACATCGCGGAACGTAGGCCAAAGCTGCGGGCAGGATAAGAGGCAGCGGCAATCACTGCACGTGGATGATTTGAGGAAATCACCACCGGTTGTTGTTTTAAATCAGGATGATTACGAAGCTCGACGGATGCATAAAAGGCATCCATATCGATATGTATGATTTTTCTCATCTCACTCATGACCTAAGCCGCATTACTTCACTTATGTTAATCGAAATTGACGAGCAGATGATGCCGTAGAGAACAGGGTGCGACATTGACTGTCTCTTATTCCTTTTCAGATTTACTTAATCGGTTCACCACAGACGTAAAATAAACGGTGAAGATTGGAAAAGCAGTCATACCGGTTGCCGCCAACATCGTGGTAATTATTTTTCCAACATTGGTATAGGGAATAATATTTGAACCGACGGTGGTGACAGTCATGCCTGCCCACCAAAGTGCATCACGATAGTGCTGTACTTCGAAATTCACATTTCGCTCGAATATGAAAAAAATCAAACTCATGGAATAGATAATTGAAAATAACAACAATAAATAAGAGATAAAAATGGCAGTGGTATTGCGCTCGACCAACAATAAAATCAACATCACCAGTGCAACTCCACCGCGGAGTAAAGGAATGAAGCTGATTAAGTAAATTTGTTCTTGGGTTAAATGGATTGAGCTGTAATCTAAGATTGCGAGATAAGGAATCGATAAAAATAACAGGATTGAGTATTTCGCCATAAATTTTAATTTGTTTTCTGAGAAATAGAAAAAAACAAAAAAACAGACTGTGAAGCAAATACAAATCCAAAATTGAATTTCAAAATAAATCGAATGCGCTAAAAAAGAGTCGTGGCGAAAGGTCTCAATGGAGATGCTTATCACCAAAATAAGAGAAGCAACGATAATTAAAGAGTTTAATACTTTTATCAGTGATTTTTTGTTATGCATAGTATAAGGCTTTAAAATTTCAAAGATTCATGGCAATAGAATGAACAGAAATTAGCTTATACGAAAGCTCTTTTTCGTAAATTGTAAAACAGCCCCGATATGGTTGATCAATGAGCGCTTTATTTAACGAATAAATAGAACTGATCTGAGCGCTAATGCTAATCTTGTATGGCTTTATTTGATCGTTTAATCGATTGATAAAAAATTTATATCGCTGATGAATCGGAATCTATTTATGAAAAAATTATTGTTAACGACTGCCTTATTGGGCACTTCTATCTTATTCACAGCATGTTCACCAGCAAAAAAAGAGACGACTGAAACAACGCCAGCTTCTGCACCTGCTGAAGTTGCATCAGAAGTAGTTGCCGTATCTACGCCTGTTGAAGCAGCATCAGAAACAGCGGGTGCAAGCACAGCTGAAATTGCAACATTCTATGGCAATTGGGTTGAACCAAACCCGATTAACGATAAAGAAGTTCAAGGCTTCACTTTAAACCAAGACTTGAGTGCTACTTCGATTAATATGGAAACGCTAAAATACCAGTCTTGGGATTATAAAGATGGCAACTTAAGTTTGGTTGCACTCAGTATTGGCAATAAGCAATCTGGTACAGATAAAACAACCTATAAAGTCGTTTCTGTGAATGAAACGACTTTGGTTTTAGATGATCAAGGTCAACAACTAACGTATAAAAAACAAAAATAATTTTGTTTAAAAAGCACGGTCATCGACTTTGGCCGTGTTGATATACAACTGCAATATGCAGGTTTCACTTTTAAAGAGCCTGTAAATAAAACTGTGTAAATGCTGAATATCAGTGCCAAGCACTAGACTTTCTCGAGGCGCAAACCGTATTACTCAACTCCTTGCGCCTTGAGGAAGTTTTTCCAATCTTGGGCATTGCCCTGAAATACATTGAGATCAACAGCAGTGTTGATGCCACTGATTTTGCCTTGATTGCTGTATTGCCAAAGCAGCCATTTTCGATCTTTGAGTTGCGGTTGCGCTTGATAAGAACGAATCCAGATCGGGGTTTTCTGAAAAGAATCCATCAAGATCATATGATAAAAATTCGGCGTGGTATAAAAAATAGGTGTTTTGCCATAATGCTGCTGTAGACGGTCGTGCATTACTTGAATTTGCTTGAGTAATTGGTCTTTTTGCAGCTGTGCCAAACAAGCACTGTCGTACTCTAAGTCCAGCACGGGTGGCAAGCTATTCGATTTTTTCGGGACAGTATGGATAAAGTTGTCTGCCTGAACCTTGCCATCACGACATAAACGAAACACATGATAAGCCCCAACCCGTAAACCTTGTTCTCGTGCTGAAAGCCAATTTTCTTGGAAGCGCGGGTCAGTATAATCACCCCCTTCACTGGCTTTTAGGTAGACAAACTGCATGTTTTTAGGGGAAATATTGCGCCAGTTAATTTGACCTTGGTGATGTGAAGCATCCATCCCACGAATGTTGAACTGTGGATCAGGTGTTGCTGCAATCGTGGTTGTGCCAAGTAAGGCCAGTAGACCGTAGCCAAAGGTTTTTCGAAACTTATGCATTGTTTTGGTCTTTTGGAATTTGCCAAAAAATGATGGCGGTTAAAATATTCAAGGCACCTAAGCACAGAAAAGTCAGGTGAAAAGCCAGTGTGGTTTGGTCTGTACCATAATATGCGGTAAATAAATTGAGTAAGGTGCCTGAAAATGCCACGGCAATACTCATCGATAACATCATGATCATCGACAAGAAACTATTACCACTGCTGGCATCTTGTTGCGCTAAGTCTTTGAGCGTGAGCGTATTCATGCTCATAAACTGCAACGAGTTGAGTGTGCCGAACAAGAAGAAATGCAGGGCACGAATGCTATCTGGCGTTTCTGCGGTACTCAGCGCAAAACTGGCAATACAGGCACCGAGCAATAAAGTATTGGTGATGAGAAAGGTACGATAGCCAAATTTTTGGATGATCGGGCGAACAATTGGCTTGGAAAACAAAGAGCCAAGCACAATTGGGGTCAGCATGATCCCCGTCATAAAGGGTTCCATGCCAAATGCAATTTGTAGCATTAACGGCATCAGAAATGGAATCGCATTGCCACTTAGGCGCGCAAAGAAATTACCCAGTACCCCAACCGCATACATTTTATTTTTAAATAGCTTACTGCGAAACAAGGCATTTTGATGGGTGTGTGCATGATAGGCATACCAAAACATGGCAAGGAAGCCCATCAGTAACAACCCGACACTGAGTTGGCGTGAGCTTTGTGGATTGGCAATGTGCTCAATCCCCAAGGCGAGCCCAATCATGGCGATAACCAACAATACAAAGCCGCCCAAGTCAAACCGCTTAACACTGGCTTCGGTTAAGTTTGGCATGGCTTTAAAGCTTAAAAAGATACCGACAATTCCCATCGGTATATTGATCAAAAAAATCCAGTGCCAAGTGGTATATTCCACCAACCAGCCACCAATGGTTGGCCCCATGAGTGGGCCTGCGAGGCCAGCCAAACTCATCAAGCTCATGGCGGAGAGAAATTGATCGCGGGGAATAATACGCAGTAAAGCCAAGCGACCTACAGGCATTAGCAGCGCACCGCCCAATCCTTGAATTACACGAAATACAATCAGTTGATTAAAGTTCTGTGATAAGCCGCAGCCAAGTGAACCCAAGGTGAAAATAATAATTGCGGCTAAAAAAACATGACGTATGCCATAACGATCTGCCAGCCAACCACTGAGTGGAATAAAGGCAGCAACCGCAAGCACATAACTAATGACCACATTGTGCATGCGCAGTGGATTTTCATTGAGGCTCTGTGCCATCGCGGGTAAGGCGGTGGTCACGATGGTGGTATCGAGCCCTTGCATGAAAAAGCCAATGGCGACGAGTAACACCAGTAAACGAAATTTCGGCTGTAAACGTCGATGCTGTTGTGTTGGCATAATGATGATTATTAGCAGTTTAAAAAGTAACTGAGCCTAGTGTAATGCAAAAACAGCAGCATCATTTCAGATTAAGGTGTTTAAACTGTGAGCACTGCCGTTGAGTCCATATTTAAAATAATTTCAAAGACCTGTTCGAGGTCATTGCAGACCAAAAGTTTGTCACGATGTTGTTGCGGTAAAAAGCCCGTTTCGGTGGCGTGATCAAGCTGTCCAATTAAATGGTCATAAAAGCCATTCACGTTATATAGCATCATCGGTTTTTGATGCCGGTCAAGCTGGCTCCATGTCGCGATTTCAAGGATTTCCTCAAAAGTACCTAGGCCACCAGGTAGGGCAATAAAGGCACTGGCGCGATCAGCCATCATGGCTTTTCGTTCATGCATACTTTGTACAATATGCAGTTCAGTTAAATCGGGGTGTGCAATTTCATAATCGAGCATAAATTCTGGAATCACCCCGACGGTTTCTCCACCTGCTTGTTTGACGGTGTCGGCAACTTGGCCCATTAAACCAATACTGGCACCGCCATAGACGATCCCAAAGCCATGTGCAGCAATTTGTTCAGCCAGTTGGATGGCACTTTCACGATAAATAGGATCATGTCCTGAGCGGGAACCACAATAGAGGGCGATTAATGTTTGTGTTGCGGTGTGCTGGGTATTGAGTATTTGATTGGTCATTGGTTTTATTAAACTTTCCTTCAGCGCTTTTTAATACTTAATCTAGCACGATATTTTTTTCGGCTCTAGCGCAAAGCTGACATATTACAGCGTGATATCCGCGATAAGATACTATGTTTTTGAATATAAAAGAGTTATAGGTCTGTAGGTCGACAATCTACAGAAATAAGATGAATTTCTACCTATTCTTGCCTATACTCATTCTCATCTTTTTCAACTAATGAATTAATAATGGGTAGTGGTTGTAGTCGCTCCGAATTTATACAGTCTTTTCAAATAATAAAATTTAACTGCTTGGTGCAGTCTCAGTTGCAGCCCGATCTGCAAAGTCGAGATGTTGACCAAAATTACACCGTATCTCTGTTGGAGATAGATCAATGATATTTGAATGGATGTCTGATCCTTCTGCATGGGTCGGTCTTGCGACACTGATCGTATTAGAAATTGTTCTTGGTATTGATAACCTTGTATTCATCGCGATTTTGGCGGAAAAATTACCACCAGAACAACGTAATACTGCGCGTATTGTCGGCTTGATGCTGGCGTTGATCATGCGCTTGGTTTTATTGGCATCGATTGCTTGGGTGGTGACCTTAACCAGCCCGTTATTCCATCTGTTCGACCATGCGTTCTCTGGTCGAGACCTGATTTTACTGTTCGGTGGTGTGTTCTTGCTATTTAAAGGCACCATGGAGTTGCATGAGCGACTCGAAGGCAAGCAGCATGTAAAAGAAGAAAATCCAGTGCATGCCGTGTTCTGGATGGTGATTGTACAGATTGTGGTATTGGATGCGGTATTTTCACTTGACAGTGTGATTACTGCGGTGGGGATGGTCAAAGACCTCTCTGTGATGATGACTGCGGTGATTATTGCCGTATTGATTATGCTATGGGCATCTAAACCATTGATGGATTTTGTCAATAAACATCCAACAGTGGTAATCCTTTGTCTTGGCTTTTTGATGATGATCGGTTTCTCATTAATCATCGAAGGCTTTGGCTACCATATTCCAAAAGGCTACTTATATGCAGCGATTGGCTTCTCGGTATTAATCGAGTTTGGTAACCAGACCATGCGCAAAAATCAAGAAAAATTGGTGACAACCAATGACTTGCGCTTCCGTACTGCGTCGGCAGTGTTGCGTATGTTGGGGGGTAAAAATGCACACTCTTCGGATGCATCCAACAATGCCAATGATGATGTCTTGGCAACCCAAGCTTTGGCCAATGAAATGTTTGACCCTGAAAATGGTGCCTATCACAGTGTGATGGTACAAGGGGTGTTGGGACTTTCCGAACGTCCAGTGAAATCATTGATGACGCCACGTCCAGAATTGGAATGGATCGATTTACATGATGAGCCAGAGAGCATCAAACAGCAGTTAATGACCATGACCCATTCACGTTTAATTGTGGCTTATGGCGAGCTCGATAATTTGGCGGGTGTGGTCTTAACCCATAAAGTACTCAATGACTTTATTGAAACGGGCGTGCTCGATTTTGAAAAGCATTTACGTGATGCGGTGATTGTGCATGAAAATGCGCAAGTATTGATGGTCATGGAACAATTACGTCAAGCGCCATTGCAAATGGCCATTGTACTCAACGAATATGGCTCAATCGAAGGGATTGCGACCCCAATTGATATTCTTGAAGCAATTGCAGGTGAGTTCCCTGACGAAGATGAACTGGATGCAGCCGCAGAGGGTTTAGAGGATGGCTCACTGATTTTAGAAGGCTCTACCGATATTCGACACGTGTCACTGTTGTTGGATTGTGATTTGGTTGATGATTCTGAGCAATATTCAACTTTGTCGGGCTATATCTTATTCCATCTGGGACGTTTACCGGTCAGTGGTGAAATCTTACAAGCCGATGGTTATAAATTTGAGATCGTCACGATGGATGGTCATAAAATTGATAAGGTACATATTGTTGTGATTGATCCAGCTCCTCAAGATGAATAAGTCTGCTTAAATTAAAGCGCGGTGCAAGTGCTAAAACCAGTCAAATATGACTGGTTTTTTCAAATGCATATTAAAATGCATCTCGATATGACGCTCGAAATGAAAAAATAGGATGTCCCATGTCAGAACAGAATTGCCCTTGTGGCTTGGCAAGCTACGCCATGTGCTGCCAACCATTGCATCTCGGTGTTGCGCAGGCGCAAACTGCACAACAATTAATGCGTTCGCGTTATAGTGCCTTCGCTTTAGAGCAAATAGATTATCTTGTAGCGACGACGGCACTTGGGCAACAGTCCGCTTTAGATCAAGCTGCGATTGCTGCTTGGAGCAAAGCCAATCAATGGTCAGGGCTTGAGATTGTTCGTCATAATGAACAGCTAAGTAAACAGCATGCCCAAGTCGAGTTTAAAGCACACTACCATGATGGGACACAGGCACGGACTCATCATGAGTTATCGCACTTTGTGCAACATGCAGGGCAGTGGTATTTCCTTGATCCAACCACCGAACAACAGTGGGCAATGAAGCAGCCATGTATTTGTGGTTCTGGCAAAAAAATTAAACATTGTTGTGCCGTTTATATAAATTAGACCATTTTTTGTCTTAGAATAGCGCGCTTAAATGCAGCCATAATGAAAGGGAAAAGCAATGCTGTTACTGGTGATTTATATTATCGCAATTACTGCAGAAGCCATGACTGGCGCACTTTCGGCAGGACGTCGGAGTATGGACTGGTTTGGGGTATTGCTGATTGCCTGTGTAACTGCACTGGGAGGGGGGTCAGTCCGTGATGTCTTGCTTGGACATTATCCACTGACCTGGGTGAAGCATCCTGAGTATTTGGTGCTGACCTGTATTGCTGCCTTTGTGACCATTGTTATTGCGAAATGGATGCGTCAACTGCATTCGATTTTCTTACTCCTAGATGCCTTGGGTTTGATTGGCTTCACCATTATTGGCTGTCAAATAGCCATCGAAATGGGGCATGGCTTTGTGGTTTCCGCAGTTGCTGGGGTTTTGACTGGTGTATCGGGTGGTATTTTGCGCGACATCTTATGTAATGATGTGCCATTAGTATTCCGCCGTGAACTATATGCCAGTATTGCCTTCGTATCCGTGATCTTCTATTGGGTGTGCCACGAAATTGGCTTCTCACTCGAATTGACCGTTATTTCTACCCTGATTTTTGGTTTTTCCTTACGTTGTATCGCGATTTACTTTGGTTTGGAAATGCCCAAATTTATCTATAAAGATGATGATGAGCAATCTGCATCATCGAAAGATGAAAGTTAAAACGGATTGTGACGGCTTGCCCCGCAGTATTGCTGCACTTTCATTGATCTGCCATTGACTCAGTGCTCGATTGGAGACTGAGTTGATCCTTCTATAACGTTTAGAGACAACTTATGGATCTCATTTCCCGGGTACAGCGCTTGCCCATTGGTCGTTTTCATTACAGCTTGCTGGTACTTATTGGTTTTGGCTGGATGTTCGATGCTATGGATACCGGGCTGATTGCCTTTATCCTCACCAAAATGTCAGCCGACTGGCAAATGACCGCCGCTGCAAAAGGTTGGGTGGTTTCGATTGGTTTTGTGGGGATGGCCTTGGGCGCAGTATGTGCCGGTGCATTGGCGGATCGGATTGGGCGCAAGACCGTATTTGCATTGACCTTGGTGGTTTATAGTGTGGCAACGGCACTCTGTGCATTTGCCCCAAACTTGACCTATTTGCTGATCTTTCGCTTTATTGTCGGCTTTGGGTTGGGAGGGCAATTGCCCGTTGCTGTCACCTTGGTGAGTGAATATATTCCTGCGCATGTACGCGGGCGTTTTATTGTTTTACTGGAAAGTTTTTGGGGCTTGGGCTGGTTGGTTGCTGCTTTGGTGTCTTATTTTGTGATTCCAAAATTTGGTTGGCAAATGGCCTTTTTGATTGGTGGATTACCGGTCTTATACGTCTTTGTTATTTTAAAGAAAGTCCCTGAATCTATACCTTATTTGATCAATCGTGGTCGGGTTGATGAGGCACATCGGATCTTACAAAAAATTGAGCGGCAGTGTGGACTTGAGCCTGTTGAAACGATTGTGGTTAAACCTGTAGCGCAGCAGCATAAAATTAGTTTTAAACAACTCTGGTCAGGACCACTGGCACGTCGTAGTCTGATGCTGTGGTTAATTTGGTTTGGGATTGTTTATTCGTATTACGGTATTTTTACGTGGTTGCCAAGCCTGTTGGTGAAGCAGGGCTATAGCATTGTGCAGTCCTTTGAATATGTGCTGTTGATGATTTTGGCACAGCTTCCTGGTTATCTGGTGGCAGCATGGTTGGTGGAAAAACTAGGCCGTAAGGCGACTTTGGCCGGTTTTATTGGTTGTTGTGCAATTTCTGCTTATTTCTTCGGTCAAGCTGATAGCGTGAACCTGATTATGCTGTGGGGCTGCTTATTATCCTTCTTTAATTTGGGGGCTTGGGGCGTACTCTATACCTACACGCCAGAACTCTATCCAACCAACATTCGTGCCTTTGGTTCAGGCTGGGCATCTGCGATTGGACGTTTAGGGGGGATTGTGGCACCGTTGGTGGTCACCCAAATGATGCTCGGAAAAAATGCCTTTAGTTCGGTCTTTATGATGTTTGCAATGGTGCTGATTGGGGTGGCATTGATTGTGATCGTTTTGGGTGAAGAAACCAAAGGTAAGACCCTAGAATCCATTGGCTTATAGTCGATTGATTCAAACTGCCTGACAGTATTGCGCAAAAATTAATAATTTAAGGTTGCTCATTCCACTAAAAATGGATACTTTTAGGCCACAAGACAGTATTTGTCGCATTGAATTTTTGTCGCCCCTTGTATCGGTGGCGGCAGCGACATAGCATAACAACTTAACAATAAACATTTGATCAGGATTGAAGCTTGTAATGACTAGCCTTGCGCATCAAGCGACAGAAAACCGCTCCGTAGCAGAATTTACCGAACAAGCTTATCTCAACTATGCCATGTACGTGATTATGGACCGTGCATTGCCGCATATTAGTGATGGTTTAAAGCCGGTACAACGCCGTATTATTTTTGCCATGAGCGAACTGGGGCTAAAGCCAACCTCCAAGCCGAAAAAATCTGCACGTACCGTCGGTGATGTGTTGGGTAAGTACCATCCTCATGGTGACTCCGCGTGTTATGAGGCGATGGTATTGATGGCGCAGCCATTTAGCTATCGCTATCCTTTTGTGGAAGGGCAAGGCAACTGGGGTTCACCTGACGATCCAAAATCCTTTGCTGCAATGCGTTATACCGAGGCGAAACTCTCCCCTTATAGTGATTTGCTGCTGTCTGAACTGGGGCAAGGCACCAGTGATTGGCAAGACAACTTTGATGGTTCAATGAAAGAACCGATGACTTTACCTGCACGTGTTCCTAATATTTTATTAAACGGAACCACGGGTATTGCTGTCGGTATGGCCACAGATATTCCACCGCACAATTTACGTGAAGTGATTAAGGGGACCATTGCGCTGATTCGCAACCCCAATTTAACTGATGAAAAAATTGCAGAATATATTCCAGCGCCGGATCTACCAACGCGCGCGGAAATTATTACCTCACCGCAAGACTTATTGAAAATTCAAATTACAGGGCGCGGTAGTTATCGTTCACGTGCGGTATATACGGTTGAAAAAAACGAAATTATTGTAACGGAACTGCCTTATCAAGTTTCAGGTGCCAAGGTGATTAGCCAAATTGCAGATCAGATGCAGGCGAAAAAACTGTTGATGGTGTCGGATCTACGTGATGAGTCTGATCATAAAAATCCAACTCGTCTGGTGATCGTGCTGCGTTCTAACCGCATTGATGCTGAAACGGTGATGAGTCACTTGTTTGCGACTACTGAACTCGAATCAAGTTATCGTGTCAACTTGAATATGATTGGGGCAGATGGGCGTCCACAAGTTAAATCGATTCGTCGCATTTTATTGGAATGGATTGAAATTCGGAAGACTACGGTCACCCGTCGTCTGCAATATCATTTGACTAAAATTGAGAAACGCCTCCATATATTGGCGGGCCTTTTAATTGCTTACCTCGATATCGATACCGTGATTCGGATTATTCGTGAAGAAGAACGACCAAAAGCCGAGTTGATGTCGCACTTCAATATTGATGATATCCAAGCTGAAGCTATTTTAGAGTTAAAACTGCGTCATTTGGCCAAACTTGAAGAAGTTGAAATTCGTCGTGAGCAAGCAGAGTTAGAGGCCAAAGCCGCGATCTTGCGTGAATATCTGGCCAATCCAGAGTCGTTGAAGAATTTGATTATTACTGAACTCAAAGATGATGCCAAGAAATTTGGTGATGATCGTCGTTCGCCAATCGTACAGCGTGCCGATGCAACCGCGATTAGTGAGCAGGATATGCTGCCTGCCGAGCCAGTCACCGTGGTGTTGTCCGAAGCGGGGTGGATTCGCTCAGCCAAAGGCCATGAAGTCGATGCTGCGAATTTAAATTATCGTACCGGCGACCAATATCTCAGTCATGCCCAAGGTAAATCGAATCAGAAAGTCTTTGTACTCGATGAGACAGGGCGCAGTTATGCACTACAGATCAATAGTTTGCCGTCAGCTCGTGGCTTAGGTGAACCTTTGAGTTCAAAATTATCACCGGCCAATGGTGTGCGTTTTTTACAAGTCTTTATTAGTGGCGAAGATGCAGACGTGGTTGCGGTGAGCTCAACTGGCTATGGCTTTAAATCCCAAGCGCAGTCTTTGGATACCAATGCCAAAGCGGGGAAAGCATTCTTAAGTGTTCCTAAAGATGCGACGGCCTTACCCCTGTGTATGCCAGGCAAGGCAACGCATTTGGCCTTGCTGAGCTCTGCGGGACGTATGTTAATTTTAGACTTGGCTGAACTGCCCATTTTAAATAAAGGCAAAGGTAATAAACTGATACAACTTGAGCCACAAGATCAGCTTGTGTTCATGCTACCCTTGGCGCTTGATGAGACAATTCAAGTGCTTGCAGGGCAGCAGCAATTAAAATTAAAAGGTGATGACCTGCAAAAATATATCGGAAAAAGAGCATCAAAAGGTCTTTTACTACCACGTGGATATCAAAAAGCAAATAGACTGCTGATTCATGCTTTAAACTAGCATTTACTGCACAAAATAAGATATACGTATTCAAGTATTTGTAAGTATGGATACGATATCGAGCACAAAGAAGCCAAAAAATGATTGCTTGATAGAAACAAAAATGTTTTTAAAACTTTAGGATTACTGATTGGAGCGTACGGCATTATGGAAAAAATTTGGTTTGCAGAATACCAAAAAACTGGGATACCAGAGTCAGTAGAATTACCTCCTGAAAACACTTCGTTGGTTGATATTCTTGAACGGAACTTTCAGAAATTTGGTTCGCGTAATGCTTTTATCTTTATGGATAAAGTTATTTCATTCAGTGAACTTGAAGTCGCTAGCCGTAAATTTGCGACCTACTTACAAAGTTTGGGTTTAGCCAAAGGATCACGTGTGGCAGTGATGATGCCAAACGTTTTACAGTATCCTGTTGTGGCTTTGGGTGTATTCCGTGCAGGATACATCTTGGTAAACGTCAACCCACTGTATACCGCACGTGAACTTGAACATCAGTTAAATGACTCTGGCGCTGAAGCGCTGGTGATTATTGAAAACTTTGCAAGCGTCTATCAATCGATTATTGGGAAAACACCTGTTAAGCATGTGGTGATTGCATCTGTGGGCGACATGCTGGGTTTCCTCAAAGGCAACTTGGTGAATTTCGTTTTACGTTCAGTACGTAAACAAATTCCTGCATGGAATATTCCAGGGCATATTCGCTTTAATGATGCGATGGCCAAAGTAAACCCAAGCAATTACAAGCGTCCACAATTGACTCTAAGCGATACTGCATTGTTGCAATATACGGGTGGAACCACCGGTGTATCTAAAGGTGCAGAGTTAACCCATCGCAATTTGGTTGCAAACTTACTGCAATGTGATGCTATTTTTGAAAGTAAGTTTGGTCCAGGCGATGGGGGCAAAGATGACAACATCTTCTGTGCTTTACCGCTGTATCACATTTTTGCATTCATGGTTTGCGCGTTGTATGGCATGTATAAGGGCCAAGCCAACGTCCTTATTCCAAATCCGCGTGATTTACCTGCGGTGATTAAAGATTTGCGTAAACACCAACCAACCTTCTTCCCCGCAGTGAATACCTTGTTTAATGCTTTGGTACATAACGAAGAATTTAAACAACTCGATCACAGCAAGCTAAAAATCGCGATGGGTGGTGGTATGGCAGTACTACGCTCAACGGCAGATGAATGGAAGCGTGTCACTGGCAGTAATATTATCGAAGGTTATGGTCTTTCTGAAACCTCACCTGTTGCTACGGTGAATCCACCGGCTGCTCCTGAATTTAGCGGCACCATTGGTATTCCCTTACCATTGACCGAGGTTGCAATTTTAGATGATGATGGCAATCCAGTGGCGATTGGGGAACAGGGTGAAATTTCGATTCGTGGTCCTCAGGTGATGAAAGGCTATTGGAATCGTCCGGATGAAACTGAAAAAGCGATTACCAGTGATGGCTTTTTCCGCACCGGTGATATCGGGGTGATGGATGCTCGTGGTTATACAAAAATCGTTGACCGTAAAAAAGACATGATCTTGGTTTCGGGTTTTAATGTTTATCCTGCTGAAATTGAAGATGTGGTTTCAAAACATCCAAAAGTTTTAGAAGTTGCTGCGATTGGTGTACCTGATGAAAAATCAGGTGAAGTACCTAAGTTATTCGTGGTTAAAAAAGATCCATCTTTAACCACAGAAGAAATCTTGGCCTATGCCAAAGAAAACCTAACAGGCTATAAACGTCCACGTTATGTTGAGTTTTTAGATGAATTGCCAAAATCAAATGTAGGTAAAATCCTCCGCAAAGATTTACGCAAATAATCTATTGATTTTGCAGTATAAAAAAGCGCCAATTGGCGCTTTTTTTAGGTGTTTCGCATCAACCAGCTGTCTAGATAAGGTCGACCTAAACCCACGATTCCTGTGAAAGTCAGCATGGTACCCATTTGTCGTCCAATCGCAGGAAGTGGTAAATTCCCTTGATAGGTAAAATAAATATCAACCAAGCAATAGAGCGCGACCAGTCCGAGCCATAAACTTAAATTTAAACGGCGAATACCAACTGCATAAAAGGCAATACCTAATACTAAAAAAGTGCCCAAAGTTGATTGCCAGTTGAGATTGGCGCAAATAACCGAGATTAAAAATGCCATCACGGGCAAAACGATTTTCAGTATGCGATCGACACGTTGTTGATTTTTTCGCTGTAATGCCAAGACATCGAACATCTGTTTTTGATCTGGGTTGATCATATCTGCTCCAAAATACAATTTACTAAAACAAGGTATTTAACAAAAATTATCCGTTAAACGCCATGTTATGATAGCTCACTTAGCGATTTCATGAGAATAACTTCATGTCAGGTATTAATGGCATCATTTACTTAATTTTAATTGCCTGTTTACTGCCTTATGCGTTTACCGTGATTGCTAAAATCGCGGGTGGCTTTAGGATTAAAGATAATCAGAACCCACGTGATTTCATGGCACATACGACAGGCCTTGCAGCGCGAGCGCATGCCGCACAACAAAATAGCTTTGAAAGCCTGCCTTTATTTATTGCAGCAATCCTCATGGCTGAATATATGGTGGTACCACAGTCAGTGGTGATCTTGCTCGGTAGTGCTTATCTGGTCTTACGTGTGATTTATGGCATTTGCTATTTACTGAATCTTGCAACCTTGAGATCAGTCATTTGGTTTTTATCTATGGCCTGTCCCATTTTCTTATTGGTCATGATCATTCGCATGGTTTAGTTAAATTATTTATATAGTGAAATCACTATTTAATGACGCAACTTGTATAATGCAAACGCATTGCTTTAATAAAGCGTTATAATTGCCAAGATTTTACAGACAACCCAAGTATTAAAGAGTTTGTTATGAGTTATAGTAATATTCCTGCGGGTAAAGATGTTCCAAATGATGTTTTTGCGATCATCGAAATTCCTGCCAATGCAGCACCGATTAAATACGAAGTTGATAAAGACTCAGATGCTTTATTTGTAGATCGTTTTATGGGTACTGCGATGTTCTACCCAGCGAACTATGGTTATATCCCAAATACCTTATCTGAAGATGGTGATCCACTTGATATCTTAGTGATTACACCGCATCCAGTGGTTCCTGGTGCAGTCATTCGTTGCCGTCCAATCGGTAAACTGAATATGGAAGATGATGGTGGTATTGATGCGAAACTTATCGCTGTACCGCATGAAAAACTTTCTCCACTGTACAAAGACGTGAAAGAATATACCGATCTTCCACCGTTGTTGTTGCAACAAATTGAGCACTTCTTTAAACATTATAAAGACTTAGAGCCTGGGAAATGGGTTAAGTTGAATGGTTGGGAAGGTTCAGAAGTTGCGAAAGCTGAAATCTTGAAATCAATCGAAGCTGCAAAATAATATTGTTTTAGATCGAATAGGTTTGAAATAATTCAAATTCGTTCTAAATAAAAAAACCTACATCTTGATGGATGTAGGTTTTTTTTATGCTATTGATTCAACCTTGATTAAGAGATTGAATTAAAATAATTTCCAAGGATAGTCGATGAAGACACGCCATTCGTTGGTGCTACCGATATATTGGTTTGCATTGTAGTCTTGGCTTGCACGATAAATCGAGTTACGCACTTTCACACTGAGGTCTTTCGCTGCACCACTTTGTACGGTGTAGCTAACTTGGTTAAAGAACTCACGCTCTTTCGCGTTGTCTGTAATGAGTTTGCCGGTACCATTCTTACTATTGTCTTGGACGTTAATATCCCAACCATAGACATAAGCTGTGGTCCAGTTTAAACCAGGCAGTACACCAAGTTTGCCTAAGTCGAGGTTATATTGAACTTGTACCGATTTCTCTTTGTTCCCAACAAAGTCAGACATATAAGAGTTTGGTAAGTAGACCGTACCAGCACCATCACCTACAAAGTTATAAGCGTAGCCCGAGTCACCTGTGTTTTGTTGGTAAGCGAGCATGACATTGTGTGGGCCAGTGTTATAGCTACTTGATAGTCCAAAAATGGTATTTTTCTTATCCGTATTTGCTTCACCAGTGGTCGTATAAGATATTTTGTCATAAACATCTTTTTCATACTTGGTGTGATAGGCCATCGCATCGAAGGTGAGTGAACGATCAGCATCTAGTGGATATTTATAGTTCAAATTGACATAGTGTCGATTTAAAGCATTCTTTAAATCAGCGCCATAGTAAGCAACATTGAACTGATCATTGACCTTATATTTTGCACCATATGCAATTGCACGCTTTAAGTGATTTTGGTCAGTTGCGATTTGGGCAGAGCCTTGATCTTTGGTGTAATAGGCAAGAGAGACTTCTAGGTCTTTAATTTCTCGGCTAGTGATTGAGGTACCGTTATAGTATTCAGGGAGCAAACGCGCCTTGGTATTACTTTGTAAAACCGGTAAATTAGAGATTTGTGTACCATAGCGAATGGTGGTATTTGAAATTCGGGCTTTAACGCTTGCGCCACCACGACTCCATTGGTTATAAGGTTTACCAGGTTGGTCGTTATTACTATGATGAAGTGGAATCATCTCTTGGCCTGAATGCTTATTATCGCCAAGTTTAAAAGCGAAATCACCAACAGCATCAATACCAAAACCGACAATACCTGGCGTAAAGCCAGATTCATAGCTGGCGATAAAACCTTGTGCCCAAGAGCTTTGATCATGTACACCAGGATCTTTTTTATCGCGATAAATCCAACCGTTACGAATGGTCAATGTTGCTGTTGAATCTTCAACAAAACCTTTTGTTTCACTTTGCTCACTGGCATAGCTTACAGACATGCACGTCATTGGAATTAAGACGGCCAATGTCAGTTTTTTACTTTTTAGCATTAAAATGCCCCATTAAAATAAATTACAATTTTGTTTTAAGTAGAACTTAGCGATCTGGTCATTGCGTCAACAACAGCCTCTTGACCGCATGACCTCCAGATTCCCTCTCAACTCGCATAAGAGAAGTCAGCCTAACCTCTCATAGGGTGAACCATATGACATTTATATTAATTTGAAAAGCGATTTATTAAGCTCTTAAAATAGGTATAAAAAATTATCTTTCTTTTCTGATTTTGGCAAGCGAATAAAATATCAATTTTCATGAAAAAAAATTATAACCATCAAAAGCATAACGACTTCAACTTGCGTTCAATTTTACCAATAGGATAATTAGTGTGCTTATCCATATTTATATAATAAAAATGTAAACTTAGTATTCTGTAATGGCTTTAAATTCTGAGCAGAGGAGTTGCCTTTTGAGACGGATAATTTCGCTTAATAAAAATTATATTTGATGTGTTTATTATTTTTGCTGCAATTAATGTCTTTGCTTTTATTGGAATAAAAATATGACCTGCTTCATTGCAGCGGGTTAAACAAGAAAAAGAAAAGTAAATGTAATGCTCTAAATGCTTGTTTGCGACTCTAAAATCTTTAGCGGCCTGAGTTTTCTAAATGAATGCAGTGAAAATCGGATTAAAGTGCATTCAAGCAATAGATTGGTGACGGCATCTGCTTTTTAAACATTATTTTATGCAAAATTGATGGATTGATTGTGATTGGCGTTATTGCAAACTTCATCATATTTCTTTTTTTAATTGAATGAATCATCTGGTTTTAATCTGACATTTGACTGAGATAAATATATTGCCTCACTGAAGTTAATGTGATGAATCTGCTGTTATTTCTGTAATTTGTGATGGCGCAAGGGCTGTAGTTGAGGGTAATTTTTTACGTCAAATTAATGATGATGCTTAAAAATGGAATAGATATTTTATGGTGCTTTTTTTTAGAGTAGAGCCCTATTATAAAACAGAGTTACTGCATTATGGATACGCTATTTAGATTGATCACGATGAAATGGCACATCAGTGTTATGAATATTAGCCATCGAAAGCCAACAACAATAAATCATAAGTTCATGAATAATAGTTATTTTTTATTTTGATAAATCATTTTCGAGTAAATGGCATAGCAATTGCTATCCAGAGTATGAGTTTCAATGATTGATCACAACCAACAAGCGGCTGTCTAAGGGGATTGACTTTAATGAAAAAGAATATTTGTATCAGTGCGGTTTTGGTGACCATATCGAGTATCTGTATGGCAGAAGACAATAAACAACTTCCTTTTCCAGGGACAGTAACGGGCAATGTCGGGGTACTTTCAAGCTATGATTTACGTGGGATGACCAATAGTCCTGAAAATGATAAAGCGACTGTTCAAGCGGGCTTAGAATATAGTCATCCAACGGGTTTTTATCTCGGTTATTGGGGTTCTACTTTAGGCTACTCGCTCAAAGACTATGATACTGCAACGAAGAAATATACGGGTAGTAATTCATTTGAAAATGATTTTAGTATTGGCTATCGCGGTAAAATCAACGAAGACCTAGGCTATACCGTGGGAGGAACTTATTATTACTATGCTCAGTCGGATGCAAAATCAGATTTCTTTGAAACGTTGCTTGGTGTCAATTATAAACGTCTGGCTTTGACTGCTCAGACGGCAACCAAAAATAGCAGTACCACCAATAAGGGGGATACTTATCTTTTAGCAGCATATAGCCATCCTTTACCGAGTGAATTTACAGCGAATGTTGCGGTAGGTGCTTATTATTATGACAAGGATAAAAATCTAACCACCACTGAAGATTTTACTTTCCGTCATTTAAACTTAGGCCTCAGCCACCCACTTGGTACAACGGGTGCCAATATGAGTCTAGACTTTATTGTGGGAGGCTATGACCGTGAAGATAAGAAGCAAAAGAATAAGGTCGTGGCTGGCTTAAAATATACTTTTTAAGCCTAAAGCTAGCTTTTAGGTTTAAGCCTCAGATGAGACTTAAGGATCACGATACAATAATAAAAACAGCCAAAACTAAAATAAAGATCAGCACTCAGCGACCAGAAAAATGGGTCGCTTTTTTATGTCATTTTAGTTCCTTCATTTTTCTCCTTTAAGCGGAAAATACAAGGGATTATCAAAGAAGTCTATTGTGAAGGGGGTCATCTCAAGTCATGCCGACGGTAAGACAAAGCCTCGGTGAGATGTTTGCTTTCAATTTGGATGGCTTGGGATAAATCGGCAATGCTACGAGCAACACGAATAATCCGGTGATAGGCGCGTGCAGAAAGGTTCAGGCGTTGTTGAGCATTCTCTAATATTTGAGTTGATTGAACATCGAGGTTGGCATGTTCTTCGAGTTGCTTCGGACTCAGCGCATGATTGAGATGGCCTTGCCGGTTGATTTGTATATGGTAGGCCTGAATCACACGTTGCCGCACCGTATTTGAATCTTCAACGGCAGTCTTGTCTTGGAGTTCTTGAGATTTAAGTGGTGGCACATCGATATGTAAATCGATGCGGTCTAACAGGGGGCCAGAGATACGATTTTGATAGCGTTTAATGGCTTCGGCCGAGCATTGGCAACGACTGTCTTGATCGAAAGCATAACCACAAGGACAGGGATTCATTGCCGCAATCAGTTGAAAATCAGAAGGGAAGGTGATCTGCCTTGAAGCGCGTGAAATGACAATGTGTTTAGACTCTAGGGGCTGTCTGAGGACTTCAAGTACTTTACGGTCAAATTCGGGAAGTTCATCTAAAAATAAAACCCCCAAATGCGCCAACGTGATTTCGCCCGGTTTGGGTTGCGAGCCACTGTCATTTACAGTAATAGATAAGAGTGGCATGATAAGAAAACAACAGGTTGCCACTCTAAAATTACATAAATAGATTAGAGTAATGACAGTAATAAGCAAGAGTGGCTTGCAAATTTACACAAATAGGCACGAGTGGCTGTAAGAGGCATTCTATGAAAAGAATCAGTGATGAATATTCCCCAGTTAGGAAATCTCAAACTGTATATGGGAGTATTTCAGTAAATTACGCTTTTAGAGGGGAAAAGACGATTTGGTGTGAATCTACTCTTGAGCGTGATTTTTTGATTAAGCAAGAGTTCAATAGCAATGTCATAGACATCGTAAGCCAGCCTATTACTATCCCATATATAACAGAGTTGGGTAATGAATCCACTTATACCCCTGATTTCCTCGTACAGTTTTCCAGTGCAAATTGTGGTGATTTTGAGGAAATCCCCTGTCCACTGCTAATAGAAATAAAACCTAAAAAGAAACTTATAGAGGATTGGGATAAATTAAAGCCCAAATTTAAGGCAGCTCATGCTTTTGCTAAAGAAAAAGGTTGGAAATTCAATATTATAAATGAATCAAGGTTATATGATCAGTATTGGGAAAATATTAATTTTTTGAAAAGATTTAGGCGTTCTCATGTGGATGTATGTGATGAACAAACTTTACTTGAGACTTTAGATGGTCTTGGTCAATCAACTATTAATCAGTTACCTGCACATATTTTTAAGGATAAAACCAATGTTCTTAGAGGTATTCATCAAGTATGGGCATTGGTCGCAAAACGAAAAATCATGTGTGATTTATATTGCCCCTTAACCGCAGAGACGGTGATTTGGGTAAATCAAGATGATGTGCTTACAAGGAGATTTTAAATGGTTCAGACTGATACCGTAAGTATTGACCGAAGTCGGATCATACTCAAACCAAATGTAATCGTTAAGTATGAAGGGCAACCGTATAAGATTGCTAATGTTCTGAATGCTAACGATATCGTGATTTCTAGTTTAGATTCTGTACGTTTTTTACAAGTAAGTGCAGATTCGCTACAAGTATTTGAAGCTGAAAATAACCAAACTAAAGATATAAATAAAGGTGATTGGGATATTACGCATGAAGCATGGAAAATTGCTTTACATCGTTATGAAATTATCAAGCCGTTAATTAAGTATTCAACAACTGAATTAGTCGAGCAACGAGCAAGTGAATATGAGATTAACCGTTCTACTTTATGGAAATGGTTAAAAGATTTTAGAGAAAATAACTCTATCTTAGTCTTAGTTCCTAAAAAGAGAGGTTGGACGACCAAGAAGTCTAGGTTGTCTCCCCAAATTATGAAGATTATTAACCAAGGTATTCAAGAGGAATATCTTAATGCCAGAAAGCCTAGTATTGCAAAGACTATAGATTTTATTAAAGCAGAATGTTCTCGTCTTAAACTAGAAGCACCCCATGACAACTCAATTCGTAGAAAAATAGAAGCCTTAAATGATTATATGGTGATTAAGGCTCGTCATGGTTCTAAAGCAGCACAAGATAAGTATGCATCTGCTGCTGGTGAGTTTCCTAATGCTGATTATCCCTTGGCATATGTACAGGTAGACCATACTCCACTAGACATTGAAATTGTTGATGATGAATTTCGAGAGGCAATTGGACGACCATTTCTAACATTAGCTATTGATGTAAATACTCGAATGGTGGTCGGTTATTACTTGTCTTTAGAAGCTCCCAGTGCAACATCTGTTGCCATGTGTATTGCTTCCAGTATTTTGTCAAAAAAACGGAAGCTTATTGAATTGGATATAGACGCTGATTGGCAAGTTGAAGGTCTTATGGATTCTGTACATACAGATAATGGTCCTGACTTTAGAACTAACCATATCAGTCGAGCTTGCTTGAAATATGGGATTCATTGGGAGTTTCGTCCGATTGGTGGGGCAAGGTTTGGTGGACATATCGAACGTTTAATTGGTGTGGTTAACCTTGAAATGCACATCTTGGATGGTACAACTTTCTCAAATATCCAAGAACGTGGAACCTATAATTCAGCAGGTCATGCCTGTATGACACTGAAAGAACTAGAATATTATATTGTTTATTGGATCACTAAAGTTTATCACCAAAAGAAACACTCCAAACTTGGTATGTCACCTTTACAGAAGTGGCAAGATGGTGTTTGGGGAACAAAAACTACTCTTGGAACGGGTTTAAAAGAACGAGTTTCGGATGAAGACACATTATTTATTGATTTCCTTCCCGAATTTGAATCAACAATTCAACGTGTAGGTGTACAGAAAGACAATCTATTTTATTTTGCTGATTGTTTACGACAGTGGGTTAATTGTGTTGATCCCGAAGATGTAAATAAAAAGAGAAAAAAGAAATTTTTGTTTAAACGTGATCCAAGGGATATTTCTCTTATTTGGTTTTATGAACCTCTGTCCAATACATATTTTAAAGTACCTACTGCTAAACGAGAAATGCCACCAATAAGCTTATTTGAATACAAACAAGTGCAGAAATATCTTCGTGGTGAACAACATGATAATCAAAATCAGGATGAAATTTATCAGGCAATTCTTCATTTACGTGAGCAATTGAAACAATCCCGTAGTTTGACTAGGAAGCAACGGAGAACAAATCAACGTAAAAAGGAAAATGCAAAAGCAACACATCATTTGTCTGTAAAAAATGAACCTGAAAACTCATGTGTTGTCGAAAACAGGGTTCAACCTACTAATGATTTATGGAGTATTCCATTGACTGCATTTGAGGATTTAAGGGGATAATAATGCAAAAATATGAACATCTTGCAGATGATGTACTTGAAGTCATGTCTCTAAGTGATAGTGATCGTATCAATACTTTATTTTCTGACCGTTGGATTGGTTATAAAAAAGCAGTCACTATTTTGGATACTTTAACTGATCTGTTGAATCGCCCTAGGAAGCTTCGCCCAGAATGTTTATTGATTGTGGGCGATTCTAATATGGGTAAAACGACCATTATCCACGAATTCACAAAGCAGCATTACACCAAAACAGTGAATGACATAGATATGGAGCTGCTGTCTGTAAAAAAACCTGTTTTAACCATATTAGCCCCTGCCAAAGCGAATGTAAAAGAACTCTATATCAATATATTGAATCATTTCTTTGTTCCATTTCGTCCTACTGATCCCGAAGCAAAATTACGGAATCAGGCTGTCCATCTAATGCGGAAGTATGAAACAAAAATGTTGATTATTGATGAAATTCATAATTGTTTAACAGGTTCGACCAAACTTCTTTCCGAAGTGATGAATACCTTAAAGAATCTCAGTAATGATCTAAGTCTGAATATCGTTGGCGTTGGTACTCGTGAAGCAGTTACGATCCTACATACCGATGCTCAATATGCAAGCCGTTTTGATGTAGCAATGTTGCCTAAATGGGAACTGAATCAGGATTTTCTAAGACTATTATTAAGTTATGTACGGTTGTTGCCTTTAAAGAAACGTTCTGATCTAGCATCTCAAAGACTTGCCACCCTTATATTTGAAATTTCAGGTGGGAATTTTGGTGACTTAAACAGATTGTTGGTTGAGTGTGCTAAAGAGGCAATTGTACAAGGTAATGAGGAAATTACCGAAGAAATTGTTCATAAATTTAAATGGCTTAAGCCAACCGAGGGTATGAGGAATATTAGAAATATAAATCTTAACGTGGTTTAGGTATTCTGCTTTTCATAGGAAAATAGCCATGCACCAAGTAGAACAACGTTGGTATATTCGTACCCCTATTCAAGAGGGTGAAGTATTTTCTTCTTGGCTCATACGTTCTGCTTTGGATTTAGGCTGCTCACCATTAACTTTGGTGAATCTTTTATGGGAAAAATGGAGAGGATTAACCATAGATATTGATCGTGGATTAAATGAAGAAAAATTAGATATATTGTTAAATCATTGTTTTGTAGAACAACATGAAGTTCAGAAGACTATGTTAAGCAGCTATTTCCCTGCTTTGATTCCAATAAACTATAACAAAAATCAGCGTATTCCTTGGATATTGGCTCTAGGTATTCGGAATCGTTCAAATGTGTCAGGTCGTCAAATTTGTACGCAATGTCTAAGTTCTACCCATACACCACCATATTTGCGTATCAAGTGGCGTATGGGGTGGCATAGTGGCTGTGATATTCATAAAACCATATTAATAGATCATTGCCTTCAATGTGGAATCACACTACAACCTACAAAAATTGATATAGAACATGGTTCATTAGCGATTTGTACTTCATGCTATGCTGATTTAAGTACATTCATTCAACGTCCAGTCGAAGCGGATGCATTAAGATTTCAGCATCAAGCTGATCAGGTCTTGGAATTACAGCTTGGGCAATATAACCAAAAGGAAATTTCTTCGATAGAGTGGTTCGAGATTGCTCGTACATGGTTGAGTTTTATTCGATCCCCTCTGAATATGAAAAGTCCTAACCTTTTGCAAATGTTTGAAAGTTTTAATATTGATTTAAATATAGATTATCCTATCACGCCTGTAGCCTTTGAATTTCTGTCTGTTCAGGAACGTGAAAAATTATTGTCAATTTTAAATAAAATCATGGCATTGCCTTGTGACCTGATTGTTGAGCGTTCTTTGGAGTATCATGTAAGTCGTTCTTATTTTTGGGATAAAAGAAAAAAACTGCCTAAGCAGCTTCAACTAATGAAAGATAAAATGTTGAAGCCAAGTAAGATTATTTTGCCTAAAAGTAATGCCATCATAATGAGTAAACCCAAATCCAAAAAAAGTGTACAACGGAAGTGGTTAAGGCTATTGAGAAAGCTACAGAAAGGGGGAACAAGTGACTTTAGCTCAATTGCCCCATGAACAATGCTGTAGTGGCTGTGACAGGGCTGATATAGATAAATTCAAAAAAAGATATAAGGGCGATAAGTATTGTTCAACTTGTTATGCCCGAATTTTTAAAAAAAGAGCTTGTCCAAAATGTGGTGAATATGCTCGATTGCCAAAAAATGATGATCAGGCAATTTGTAATGAGTGTATCAAAAAACAACCTTGTATTCGCTGTAATCAAACCAATAAGCCGATAGGGACACTCACCGAATATGGTGTAGTTTGTAATAGCTGTTCTGTTTATTTTCGCCCAATTGAGCGTTGTGAGAGGTGTGATACACCATCACAAAAATTGACGCATATTTCACGATTTGGTGATGATTTAAGGGTATGTCCAAAATGTTCTACTAGAGATTATGAAACATGCCCCTCTTGTCATAAATATCGCTTATTAGAGCAAGATGATACAGGGACTAAGATTTGTAAAAAATGTAGGAATAACGCCAAAAAGAAATGCAAACAGTGTGATGTCATGATACCAGCAGGCTGTCCTGATCTATGTGATAACTGTTACTGGCATAAGAATTTATGGGAGAAAGCTAGACGAAATATTAAAGTATTCCAATCCCCACGTTTAAAGGTTCAATATGAGCAATATTTACTTTGGTTAGAAGATAAAGTGGGTGCAAATAAAGCAGCCCTATATGTCAATAAACATACCCATTTTTTTATAAAAACCGAAGAATTATGGACTGACGCAATTCCTACAGCAGAACAGTTATTGGCTGTTTTAAGAACCAGTGGACTTAGAAAATTTGAGTTGGTTACATATTGGCTAGATGAAGTCCATCATATTAAGGCTGTATTAGCGGATAAAGATTTTTGCTCTCAACGGGATCAGATCGAAAAATTGATTTTAAGCCTTCCTCAGTCCTCTACAGCTTATGATGTTGTTATGTCCTATAAAAGTGAACTTGATATAAAAATGAAAAATGGAAAGACCAGTATCCGTTCAATAAAACTGGCAATAAAGCCTGCGGTTGCTCTTATGCACTATGTTTGTGCATCGGGAGCTACATTACCTAACTTAGACCATGTAAAAGCCTATCTTATCGACTTTTCTGGTCAGGCTGCTGCACTAACAGGGTTCATTAATTTTTTAAATAAAAAATTTGATACATCTATAGATTATGTGGCTTTTAAAAAATCAAAAAACTTTAATGAGAAACGAAAGCAAAAAGTAGAGAAAGAAATAATTGAGTTGATAGATAAGCCTTTGGATAAAAAAGAAGATGTATTGAGTTGGGTTAAAAATGGCTTAAGGTATTTTCATAATTTACCTTATGTGGAGTCTCTAAAGGTCAAATTTGAGATGATTACAGAAACTGATGATGGATATACTATTTCATTGCAGAATCATTCTTATTGGTTGCCAAAAACACACGAGATTTAAAAAGATAGCTTTTGATGTGTGCTGATAAAAGTGGAGACTTTAACTTGGTAAACTACACATACTCATCAGGAGTTTTCCATAAGTCTAGAAAAATAGCTATTGTGATATTCTTATCACATGTTTACTTTAAGCAAAGTACTTATCACACCACTTATTAAAAATTAGATGCCAATCTGAAATGACAAAATTGTCATTTCATGGTCAGTATTATGTCTAGATATCCAAATCATAATATGGCTTTAATAAGCATGGATATATAGTTATGGTTAAATTAATTCAAATAATCTCAATTAGTATTGGTATCGTATTTTCAGGATTTAGTTATGCCGATGGAGGATTAATATTTTTAGAAAAAAATATAAAAGAAAATCAGGAAATGATTAAAAATAAATCTACTAATTGCACATGTAAATGATTAAAACCCTACATCAGTAGGGTTTTTTATTAATTAAAGTTGCTAAATGCTCTCTATAATATTCAAGATGCATCAGTGAAAAATAATATAAATGTATTTTTAGCAATGGTAGGTCTTGATAAAGAAAAGCATTTATCAACTTCTTTATTGCATTTTTTGAATGTGAGGGCTTAAAAGCCATGCCTGTCAAAATTTTCATTCATAAACCATTGAAATATTAAAAAATTAATATTAAGCCAAAAAAAAGCAAAAGCCAGAATTTGAATCTTCCAGAATATCCTTTGAGTTTTTTAATTGGTATGAATGGAGCTGTATATAATAAAATTTATTTTTACTTTCTAGGGGGTTTAATGGCACTATGCTTTTGAAATTAATATAGGTAATTTGATACTGTTGTATTTGATTGAGAGAGAATTTATGTTGCATCTGTAGACCTATTTACTCTGAATTAGAATCATTACATTTTAAACGTCAGAGAAAGACATTTACTGTACATGAAAATGACAATTTAGTTCGATTGATTTATAGTGGGGAATATGATTTCAAAAATAATATATTGTTGTTCAATCCGAACAGAAATTGAGGCGTGGTGCATTTTAAAAATTGAGCGAGTGATAGCAAGCCCAAGACCTGTTCCATCTATTATTCTTTGTCTAGCAAAGTCAAGTCTATAAAATCTATCAAAAAAACGTTCAAGTTCATCCTGTGATAAATTTTGCATGTCTGGGGATATTTCATTTTTTATAAGAACATAGCACTCTTCGGTCTCTTGGATGAGTTCTATACATAAAGTTGAGTTTGGTTCTCCGTATTTAAGTGCATTTGAAATTAAGTTACTAAATGCTCTTCTGATAATTGTAGGATCTACTAGCGCTTTTCCATGACCTGTTTGTTTCATTTCAATTGTTTTTTCGGAAGCAAAAGCATCATAGAATTCCAAAAGCTTTGCTATTTCTTTTTCTAGAGAAATAACTTTAAGATTTTTGAGATTTATGCCATTTTCTGCCTTAGCTAAAAACAACATATCAGAAACCATTTTTGCTAATCGCTCATATTCCTCTAAATTAGAGAAAAGAACTTCACGATACTCATCACTATTACGTTGCTTAGTTAAACTTACCTGAGTTTGCATCATTAAATTATTGATAGGCGTACGTATCTCATGTGCCAGATCACTGGAAAAGCTAGACAATTTCTCTATAGAAATCTCAAGTCGTAATAACATGTCGTTAAAAGATTTTGCTAAAGGAATTAACTCATTGGGTATATTTACTAATTCTATTCGTTCGGATAGGTTTTTTGCGGAAATATTTTTGACAATAATTGCCATTTTTCGAAGAGGCTTCAATCCACTCCATGTTGCTAACCAGCCGAAAAGCAGTAAAGCAAATGTGCCAATCACTCCAATGAGCAGTAATTGTTGTTTAAAAAAATGTAAAAACCTAAAGTTTTCACTCACTTCCATTGCTAAAATAATATGAATATTTTGAGGTGTTCCATCAATGTTTAATATTCGTTTAACGATAATTCCTTGATATATTTTGTTGTTGTCATACCAATTTACTAGTGGTGAGTCAGATGTTTGAACAAAGTTTTGTATATCTAATTTATGATGCTGAGTTTGGTAGATGGTTTGCTTTGATTGAGATTGGATTTGAACAATAAGATTATCATGCCCAATTAATACACTATTAAGATCATTTTGAAAACTTTTTGGCTTGTTTGACAATAGCGAGTCAATCAGTTGGAGTTTTCCCTCAATTTGTTTCTTATTTTGTTCAGAGAAGTGAGAAATTACATGTTGGTGAATGACAACCCCCATGATGATGAGCACTAGAATTGTAAAAACAATTGAAAGAATACTAATTCTAAAACTGATTGAAGTAAAAAACTTAAGTGACATTTTTAACTCTAATACAAGACATAGCCCATTCCTCTAATGTTTTGAATGAGTTTTCTACTGAAATCTTGATCAATTTTACTTCGTAAACGACGAATTGCAACTTCAACAACATTAGTATCACTATCGAAATTCATGTCCCAAATTAAAGAGGCAATAAGTGATTTTGGTAAAACTTCGCCTTGGCGACGCATAAATAATTCTAAGAGAGCGAACTCTTTTGCTGTTAAGTCAATTCGTTTCCCTGAGCGTATTACTCTGCGTTTCATTAAATCTAAATGTAAGTCAGCGATAACCAAAAAAGTAGCTTCTTCTTTTAGTGTTCCTCTTCTAAGTAAAGTTTTAATACGGGCAAGAAGTTCAGCAAAGGCAAAAGGTTTAATGAGATAATCATCTGCACCCAATTCTAAACCCTTAACACGGTCTTCTATTTGATCTCGTGCTGTTAAAAAGAGTATTGGTAATGTGGCATTAGACTTACGTAACTCAACGAGAATTTTCCAACCATCTAGTTTCGGAAGCATGACATCTAATATAATAAGCTCATAATTTTCTGTCATGGCATGATGTAATCCTGACACACCATCTTCAACCCAATCAGTCATGTAGCCAGCTTCTGTTAATCCTTTTTGCAAATATCCACCTGTTTTTTTTTCATCTTCCACAAGAAGAATACGCATAATCTTAATACCTCGATTTGACGAATTCTCATTTTACCTTCAAATGAAATGAAGATGAGATAAATGACAAAATTGTAATTTTTAAGACCGTAATATGTTGACTTTACCGATTTAGAATTTTATTTATTTGAGTCGATACTTAGTCATGCCTTCAATAAACTTTGCTTTAAGATATATTTTTGTATTAGCTACACTATTAATTTCAGTACCTTCATTTTCCCAAGATATTGTACAGGAAGAAAATATAAGCAAAAATGATACATCTTCTTTCAATGTGCAAAATAAAGAAAATATAGAGCATGCGATGACATTAAAACAATCTGAAGAACAGATGATGCAAGAAAATGTAAAATTGAGTGATGCTAAAATTGATTATTATCATAGATTTATTGTTGAAATGATGGACGAGTTCGAAAGACAGGCGTTTTAAATAATCTTTTTTTATTTAAATTGTTGAATTATTTATTGATTATTTTTAAGTTGGTTGGATTGGGTAGAAGGAAATTTACATTCCAAGCTCAATCTATTATGCTTCTATTACTCTCAAGAGTGTTTTTGATTTATGGCAACCAATAAGTTCACACAACTTATGCTCGTATTTGTCCTGTTTTTGTTTACGATAACAACGACGGGGATTTATACGTGGACGCCAGTAATAGCAAAAAATATAGATCATCATCACGAAGTTAGTATCTCTGTTGAATCAGAAGACTCAAGCCAGTGGTCTTTAGTTCATCATGAAGATGATCAAAAAGCTTCAGTAAATGATAATAAAAACCATAATTGGAAAAGTTATGATGAAGCTCCATTTCATCATTCAGTTAAACCGATACAAGCTGATGATCATGTATCTATAGATCCGATATTTATTCTCAGTTTTGCCTTCCCTTTAATCCTATTATTTCTAAGTTTATTTGAAAGACCAATTCGATCTTTTGAGCTCAGGAAAAAAGTTCTCTATCTTTGTAACTCTTATACTTTTACGAAAGATCTTATTGTTCTAAGAAATTGATTTAACTATACAAAAAATATTTTTCATTTTTTTGTATAGGTATAGTCATGTCTAAAAAATATCAGGTATTACTCACCTGCGGATTGATAGCATCAACATCACATTTGTTTGCAGAAACAAAATATGCAGAGCTACAACAACAGGTAATTTCAAATGATTTACTTTTAAAGAGTTTGCAACAATCGCAGCAAGCTTATGAAGTGAATCAGAAATTTGCAGGACGATTGAACAATCCAGCTTTTAATGTTGAATTGGATAATCTCGGCAACTCAAAACTCAAAGATCTTGATGGACCAACAACCTTACTTGGTCTTTCTCAAGATATCCCTTTGAACAATAAACTTGCTTTACGCAAGCAGTTGGCTGTGTTCAAAGGTAATAACAATCAGTTTGAAATCATCAAAAGACAGGCAGAGCTTAAAGCAGATTTGCGTGTATGTATGGCAAATTGGTATGTTGCTTCACAGCGTTCTGAAATTTTTGACGCTGAAAGTAAACTAAGTTCAAGGCAAGCAAATGTCTTAAATGAAAGGCTCAAATATGGCCGAGTCATTCAATCTGAAGTGAAATTGAGTTCAGCACTTTCCTCTGAGTCTAAATTACGTTATCAAAATGAGCAGAAAAGGATTAATTTTCAAAAAAATCTATGTTCAAAATTTGCTTCTGTTCTTCCAAATAAGGCTATTGAAATTCCTTTGTCCTTTAATTTTTCTGACAGGATTAGTTTAATTGAGCAGGAAGCAACGCTTAAAAAACAACTTACACAAACTCAACTTGAACTGGCAAAAAAGGAAGCACTGCCAGACATTACTGTAGGTGTTGGTGTCAGAAATTATCAGGAAACCAACGACAAAGTATTTTTAGTTTCCACATCAATTCCGCTTTCAATCTTTAATCGGAATCAAGGCAATATTGCATTGGCACAAGCTGAGCAGTCCAATGCTGAGACACGTTCAGAACTGATCAAT
The DNA here is from genome assembly GCF_006352475.1 of Acinetobacter pullicarnis. NCBI lineage: Bacteria > Pseudomonadati > Pseudomonadota > Gammaproteobacteria > Moraxellales > Moraxellaceae > Acinetobacter > Acinetobacter pullicarnis. The sequence continues at coordinate 3,791,588 of NZ_VCMZ01000001.1, read as the reverse complement.
CGTAATTCAAAAATTGAACTGGAAAATAAAAACATTGAAGTTTCAAGTTTAATTGATGCGATTAAACAGTATGACCAAGTGCTATTACCAGCAACTAAAGAAAGTTTGCGAATTGCTGAAATGGGCTATCAGGCAGGGAAAATTTCTCTATTGGAATTTAATAGTATTAAGCAAATTTGGTTAGACAAACATCTTGCCCGTTTCGATCTTTGGTTGGCTTTGCAAAATCAGATTGCAGAAGTTGAACGCAACTATGTCACGCATTTGGATCAGGAATAAGGGCTAAGAATATGAATAAACCAACTAATACTTTAATCGCTACAGGCATTATTGCTTTACTTGTTGTTCTCTGTGCTTTGGCTTGGTACAAAACAGGGAATAAATCATCATCTTCCTCTGAAAATGCAGAACAAGTTGAAGATAACGTTGCTGTTGCTGGTGATGAAAAAGGACCTCATGGTGGACGCTTATACCGTGATGGTGATTTTGCAGCTGAAGTTAAAATTTTTGAAGAAGGTGTTGAGCCACATCTACGTGTTTATGGATATTTCAAGGATAAGCCACTTAAACCAAGTGAAATAAATGCCAATATTTATATTAAGCGATTAGATGCAGAACAGACGATTACTTTTAAGCCAGAAAGTGATTATCTGATTGGTAACGAAGTACTGTACGAACCTCACTCATTTTTGATGGTCATCAATGTTGATTATCAAGGTAAAAAGCATAGTTGGAAATGGGACACCAAAGAAGGTCGAGTCACCATGCCTGATAGCAGTATCAAAAGTAGTGGTTTAGAGCTTCTTAAAGTTGAACCCATGATGTTTGAAAATGCACTTGAGTTAAAAGGAGAACTCAAATTTCCTGATAATTTTGAAAGCTTTATCACACCAAAAGCAAATGGTACTTTAATTAGAACTTATCGGACAATTGGAGATAAAGTTAGTCAAGGTGATTTATTGGCAACAGTTCAAAGCCAAGACCTAATCCGTTTAAATGCTGAGCGTTCTATTGCGATGGATAATTTGCAATTTACACGTAAAAAGGTGGAACAAGAGCGTGCATTATTCCAAAAGCGTGTTTCACCAGAAGTGGATTATATCAACGCTAAGCGTGAATTTGATGATGCTCAGACCCGTGCCAATGAATTAAATAATTTAATTAGCTCTTATGGTGGTTCAGGCAATGGAACGATTGAGGTTAGAGCAGCAATGTCTGGTACAGTTTTACAGGTATTGGGTGCTGTTGGTTCCAATGTCACCCCATCTTCACCACTATTTAAAATCGCCAATACTTCACAGTTACTTGCAGTTGTTAATGTACCAGCGGATAAGCTGAATGCGATTAATTTAAATGGCAAAGTTACGGTTAAATCGCAAGCTCAATCTGAAACTGGAGAGGCTTTAGGAAAGATCAAATATGTGAGTGATGTGATAGATCCTAAAACACGTACAGCACAAGTTTTTATTGAAATTGCGAACCAATTTAAATGGCGTTCAGGTCAGTTAATTACAGCGAATATCTTTGAAAATCAAAGTATGAAAGCTATGGTCGTTCGTGAGGATGCTTTACAGAATTTCCGTGATTGGGATGTGGTATTTATTCGTGTTGGTAATGATTTTGAAGCGCGACCTTTAGAGTTAGGTGACAAATATAATGGCTTTGTTGAAGTTAAATCAGGCTTACAAGCAGGCCAGATTTATGCAGCAGGTAATTCTTATTTATTGAAAGCAGAGCTAGGTAAATCTGGCGCTACTCATGACCATTAAGGAGTAGCGACTATGTTTGACCAAATTGTAAAGCTTTCGATTAAGAATCGTTGGTTAGTGCTGATTATTTTCTTATTTGTTGGTGCTTTTGGAGCGTATAACTACTTTAAACTACCAATTGATGCTGTTCCTGACATCACCAATGTACAGGTTCAAATTAACAGTGAAGCACAGGGCTTATCTCCTATGGAGATGGAGTCACAAGTGACCTATCCAATTGAAACAGCTTTAGCAGGTATTCCTAATCTTGAATATACACGCTCAGTGTCAAGATACGGTTTATCTCAGGTTACTGCAATTTTCAAAGAAGGAACGGACATTTATTTTGCTCGTCAAATTGTAAATGAGAAGCTTCAAGGTGTTACGCCTACGCTACCAAGTGGCATATCGACTTCAATGGGACCTGTATCTACGGGTCTTGGAGAAATCTTTATGTATACCGTTGAAAATGCAAAAAACAATCCTAATCCATTGTCTCCAACAGAACTTCGAACCTTACAGGACTGGGTCATTAAGCCACAGCTTCGTAATGTAGAAGGTGTCAATGAAATTAATACGATTGGAGGCTATTTAAAGCAATTTGTTGTTCAGCCTGATTATGCTTATTTGCGTAGTATTGGATTAGATCAGAAAGATATTCTAAATGCTATTTCAAAAAACAGTATGAATAAAGGCTCTGGCTATATTGAGAAAAATGGTGAGCAGTATTTGATTCGCTCAGACTCTCAGATCAGTTCAATTGAGCAAATTCAAAATATTCCGATTACAACCAGCAGTGGCTATATTCTCAGACTGAAAGATGTTGCCAAAATCTCTATTGGTCATGAACTTCGTACAGGTGCTGCTACCAAAGACGGTAAGGAAATCGTATTAGGTACGGCATTCATGCTGATTGGTGAAAACTCACGAAATGTTGCACACGCAGTTGATCAGAAACTTCAACAGGTACAGAAGTCTTTACCTGAAGGTGTGGAAGCAAAAGCAGTCTATAACCGTACTACATTGGTTGATGCAACTATTCAGACGGTGAAGAAGAATTTACTTGAAGGTGCAATACTGGTCATTGTTGTACTTTTCCTGTTCCTTGGTCATTTTCGTGCTGCGCTCATTACAGCAATGGTTATTCCATTGTCGATGTTAATGACGATTACAGGCATGGTAAATCAGCGAATCAGTGCCAACCTGATGAGTCTGGGTGCTCTCGACTTCGGTATTATTGTTGATGGCGCTGTAGTTATTGTGGAAGCATCACTTGCTAAACTGGCAATCAAGCAAAAAGAGTTTGGTCGGATTCTAACCCGACAGGAACGCTTTACTACCGTATTTGAGGCAACCAAAGAATCCCGTAAAGCCATTCTCTATGGTCAATTAATCATTATTCTGGTGTATCTGCCTGTAATGACACTGACGGGGGTTGAAGGGAAAATGTTTACACCAATGGCAGCGACTGTCGTTATGGCTTTGGTTGCTGCGATGATTCTTTCTATTACCTTCGTCCCTGCGATGGTTGCATTAGTGACTACAGGTGAAGTTAAGGAAGAAGAATCTAAAATTGTACATTTTATCAAAAAAATCTACAGCCCCGTTTTGGACTGGTCTTTGAGTCATCGCTATAAGCTGATTGCTTTTGTCGCAGTTTTCTTCGTATTCAGTGCAAGTCTTTCTACACGTTTGGGTTCAGAATTTATCCCTTCATTAGATGAAGGTGATGTTGCATTACATGCACTTCGAATTCCTGGAACTTCATTGACTCAGGCAATTGAAATGCAATACACACTTGAAAAAGAGATTGTAAAAATCCCTGAAGTTCAGACGATGTTTGCCAAAGTTGGTACAGCAGAAATCGCAACTGACCCTGTACCACCAAACGTGGCAGATAACTTTGTCATGCTTAAACCACGTAGCCAATGGCCGAATCCTGATAAGGAAAAATCTGCTGTTGTTGCAGAAATTGAACGTGTAGCTAAAGGCGTTTATGGCAATAACTATGAATTTACTCAGCCAATTCAAATGCGATTTAACGAGCTGATTTCAGGTGTCCGTACAGATGTTGCCGTGAAGATCTATGGTGATGATTTAGAACAGTTGCTTAAATCTGCCAATGAAGCATCCAAAATTCTTGAAAGTATTAATGGAACTGCGGATTTAAAGGTGGAACAAATTTCAGGTCTACCGATGGTCTCAGTAGAACTAAAGAAAGACATGATCGCCAATTATGGTCTGGACGCAGAGGATGTTCAGGAACAGGTTTCAAGTTTGATTACAGGTCAAACTGCGGGCAAAGTTTTTGAAGGTGATCGTAAGTTTGACATAGTGGTACGGATGGATCAGAACTCAGTAACGAATCTTGAAAAGCTTTATCAAGTTCCTGTAAATCTGCCAAATGGCTCCAGTGTTTTACTCTCTGAATTGATTGAATTGAAAAATGTTCAGGGGCCGAATCAGATTTCCCGTGAAAATGGCAAGCGAAGAATTGTGATTACAGCCAATGTCCGTGGTACAGATATTGGTAGTTATATTGCTGAAGCACAATCAAAACTCAATGCTGACTTTAAATTACCCGATGGCTATTGGTTAACATGGGGCGGTACTTTCGAGCAAATGGAATCTGCTGCCAATCGTTTAATGGTTGTTGTTCCTATCGCTTTAATACTTATTTTTGCCATGATTTATATGGCATTAGGAAATATCAGAAACAGCGTTCTGGTCTTCACAGGTGTTCCGTTTGCATTAACTGGTGGTGTGATTGCTTTAGCTTTACGTGATATTCCATTTTCAATCTCTGCTGCGGTTGGATTTATTGCTCTGTCTGGCGTTGCTGTCCTGAATGGTCTTGTGCTTGTTTCAGCAATTCAACGGTTAAGGGAACAAGGTGAAGGATTACTTGAAGCTGTTAAACATGGTGCAATGGAACGACTCAGACCTGTATTAATTACAGCTTTGGTCGCATCGCTAGGCTTTATTCCAATGGCACTGAATGTCGGAATTGGTTCTGAAGTTCAACGACCTATTGCGACAGTGGTCATTGGTGGGATTATCTCCTCAACCTTACTGACCTTGATTATTCTTCCGACACTTTACGTCTGGTTTAACCAGCGTCAGAGAAAACAGATCAATCCTGTGTCTTCTACTCAGATTGAAAGTCAGGGTTGAAAAAATAATATGTTCAGTATAGTGCAACTGAAAAAAATGAACATCTTAATGCTTTGTTTTATGAGTATTTTGAGTGTTGCACTATGCCTGCATTTTAACGAACACGCATCAGCAGTAAATCAAACTGAGCAGCACATTGTTATTGATGCTGCCCATACGCATCATCATGAAGTCAGTCAGTCCCATACACATCAGGAAAACCTGTATGAGCATGTCGTTGGCTATGTGTCTTTAAAATATCAGGCTTTAGCATTCTTCAGTTTGTTTAGATTTTTCCTTGATCGAATCAATCTATACGCATTGTTAATGGCAAGCAGAATATTCAAACCTCCAAAAAAACAGGCAATTCCCCGCTGTTTATTTAATTTTGGAGTTTGATATATATGCAATTTATAGGTTCACAATATGTGAAATTTAAAGCGTACTTACTGCTATTACTGGCATTAGGTATGACTTTAATCAGTCCTGCACTTTTTGCACATGGCGTTGCTGAAGGTGACAAGGGCTATATACAGGAAATTTATGGTGTTCACGTTATCCCCTTTATTTATTTAGGGGCTAAACACATGATCACAGGTTATGACCATCTGCTGTTTCTGGTCGGTATCATTTTCTTTCTGTATCGCCTAAAAGATATTGGATTGTATGTCAGTCTGTTTGCAATTGGACATTCAGTCACGATGTTGATTGGAGTGTATTACAACATTTCCATGAATGCGTACATCATTGACGCAATTATTGGTTTTTCAATCGTTTATAAAGCTCTTGATAATCTTGGTGCATTCCAGCGCTGGTTTGGAGTGCAACCGAATACAAAAGTGGCAACTTTGATATTTGGCTTAATACATGGTTTTGGTCTGGCAGTAAAAATCCAAGAATATGAGGTTCCCAAAGATGGGCTTCTGGCAAATTTGATTTCATTCAATATTGGTGTGGAGCTTGGTCAGTTTATGGCGTTATGCATCATCTTATTGTTGATGACATATTGGAGAAAAACTTCATTTTTCTTCAAAACTGCATATCAGAGCAATGTCTTTCTAATGTTCCTTGGCTTTTTACTTGTTGGCTTTCAACTGACAGGTTTCATCATCAATCAATAAGGGCTTAAACCATGTATAACGAAAAAATTCCACAAGATGTTGAATTACCATCAACAAAGAAACTTGTTCAATCGACCATCATCGCAGCGGTAAGTGCTGTCGTGGTTCTGGTTACAGTTGTTATGCCAGCTGAATATGCCATAGATCCAACAGGTATTGGAAAAGCTATTGGATTGGTGGAAATGGGCGAAATCAAGAAGTCTTTGGCTGAGGAATCGGAACAAGGATTAGGCGAAAATACGGGTGGTTTTGCTGAAGATTTTGATCTTTCCAATGAGGATGAAAGTGTATCAAAAGCAACTCAAAGCCTTAGTCAGAACAATGAAAGTACAGCAGTTGTAAATAATGAACCCACTAACATGATGCCTGGTATTACAAAAGAATCCATTTCAATTGAGTTAAAGCCTGGACAATCCACTGAGGTGAAACTGGCAATGCCTAAAGATGCCAGTGTGAATTTTGAATGGAGAAGTTCGGCTGGTGGTCTGAATTATGACACGCATGGAGATAAGGTTGGAGCACCTAAAGATTTTTATCATGGCTATGGTAAAGGTCGTAATGAAACTGAGCAATCAGGAACTTTAAAGGCAGCATTTGATGGTAAGCATGGATGGTTCTGGCGGAACCGTAACAAAGAAACGGTCACAGTAACGCTGAATGTCGAAGGGCAGTTCAGTGAAATGAAACGAGTATTTTAAGCCATATCAAGCTTCTTAAGGGGGCATTACCCCTTAAGAAGCTTAAATATCATTATTAAAGTTATTGAGAGTCCTAAAATGTCAAATATATTCAAAGTTACATCATATAAAAAAGCTGTATTTGTACCTGTTATTGCACTGTTAGCTTTAGGTGCAACAGTTACTGCTGAAGCCGAGACAAATACATCTGCTGCGCAACCTGCTAAAGCATCTGTCGTGAAAAAAACAGTTTCTATCAGCTTAAAGCCAGGTCAGGCAACTGAAATAAAGCTTAAAATGAACAAAGGAGCAGCTGTCAAATATGAATGGAAAGCTACCCAAGGTTTAATTTTTGATACGCATGGTGATCCCGTGAATGCTCCAAAAGATTTTTATCATGGCTATGGTAAAGGTCGAAATGAAACTCAGCAATCAGGTACTTTAACGGCAGCATTTGATGGTAAACACGGATGGTTCTGGCGAAACCGTAACAAAGAATCTGTCACTGTGACTTTAACTGTTGAAGGACAATTCAGTGAAATGAAGCGGGTTTTTTAAGTTTTAATCAATCTCCCTGGATTAACCTCTAGGGAGATTTGGATTGGCATAAATGTTAGGTTCTGAATAAGGAGTTCCTAAAATGCTTGAAGTTTTAAAAAATACAACATATAGGCATTTGTTCTTAGCCCAAGTGATTGCACTTATTGGTACAGGACTGATTACGATTGCATTGGCTTTACAGGCGTACGATATTGCTAGAGATCAAGCAGCCCAGGTTTTGGGCATTGCCTTAGCCATTAAGATGATTGCCTATATTGGCGTTGCACCAATTGCATCTGCTTTTGCAGAACGTTTACCACGTAAAAAAGTACTAGTTACCCTGGATATTATTCGGGCTTGTACAGCATTGTGTCTACCTTTCGTGACACAAATTTGGCAAATTTATGTGCTTATATTTATTTTGCAATCAGCTTCAGCGGCATTTACGCCAACTTTTCAAGCGATGATTCCTGATGTACTGCCAGATGAAAAAGAATATACCAATGCTTTGTCATTATCTCGCTTAGCTTATGATTTAGAAAATATTATTAGCCCAATGCTGGCTGCATTTTTACTGACCTACATCAGTTATCACAATTTATTCTTGGGGACAGTTTTAGGATTTATAGGTTCGGCACTATTTGTCGTGAGTGCCAAACTCCCAATGGCTAAAGCTCCTGAATTTAAAGGTGTGTATTATCGTATAAAACAAGGGGCAAAGATTTATTTTAATACACCCCGTCTTAAAGCATTACTGGCTTTAAACCTAGCAATTGCTTCTGCGAGTGCAGTGGTTATTGTGAATACAGTGGTATTAGTACAGTACACATTTAAATTAACAGAGCATTCTACAACAATAGCTTTTGGTTTGTTTGGCTTGGGTTCAATGCTTTCAGCCTTCATATTGCCCAAAATTTTAGATCAATTTGCAGACCGAAAAGTCATGTTGTCAGGTACGGCTGTTTTGGTGGTTGGCTTATTTATGGGCTATTTCATTGGCAGCTTTAATAACTTATTGGTACTATGGTTTATTTTGGGAATTGGTTATTCAGTATCTCAAACACCTACTGGGCGTTTAATTCGCAAATCCGCATCAAGCGAGAATAGAACCTCATTATTTGCTGCACAATTTGCTTTTTCACATGCTTGTTGGTTAATCACTTATCCATTGGTAGGCTGGTTGAGTACTAACTTTGGAACTTTGTTCACATTTGTGCCTATGGCAGTAATTGCTTTAGTAGCAATGGCTTTTGCTTATGCCATTTGGCCGAAACAAGATGATTCAGTATTGGCACATTCACATGATGATTTACCTGCTGATCATGAGCATTTGGTCAATCATCACCATAATGGCAAACATGCACATGAATATGTGATTGATGAATATCATCAGGATTGGCCGAAATAACAAGTATTCTTGAGTAAAGATGGCTGCTCAAATTTAACCTGACAATACTTGGAGTGATTTCATCCTATCTTCATAGTTATCAATTTTTCAATGATTTATTTGAAAAATATGAGCCAAAGTTAAGTTTGGCTCATATTTAAGTTCTAGTTTATATTGCAAGAATCATTTTAATAATTAATAAGTTAAATTATTTGTTTAATGCCTTAAAAAGATTCTTGAATTTATTCTTCCATTCATCGGGAGTTGCCCATGAATGTTTGAGCGAAATAATCTGTTTAGTAAAATGTTCACAATGGGCAGTCCATTTTTTAATCCCTTTTGCACTTTCAAGTTCTATACATATTTTCTTTATCTGTTCCCCTGTTAATCTGTAAGGAGTAATGATAAGGAAAGCACAGAAAGCTTCATGGTTTTTATTTTTATGTATATCAATTAAATAGCAGTGATCAACTCTATCTCTGAGTTCTAGTTTTAGAAATAATAGTTGTCTTCCCAGCTTCTCATCAATCCAAGAGGGGTGATTGGGATCAGGAACAAGTTCCTTGATTTGCAACAGGTTGAAGCCTTCTATTCCATCACCAAACTCATTAATAGCATAGACTTTTTGCAATGGAGAATCATTCTCTAACGCCAATGCTTGAAGTGATTCAATAATATACTGAATATCAAAACGTTCATCTCTTGTAGGTGGTTTATCTGTAGTTTCTGACTTTTTGATATTTGATTTTTCATTTCCATGCGGTTCATCAGATGATGTCTCAACATCTTCTGATTTATCTGTATAGGGTTGAATATAGGAATCAACTTCCACTGGATCGGTAGTAGGTTCATTAAATGAATATTTCAAGATACCATTAGTGTTTCCTGATTCTACATCAGACCTTTTACGATATTCACCATTTACTCTTGATGGCGGTTTTTGGGTATTGATATGTTCGTTCTTATTTTTGCTCTTTTCCCGAGGAATTGGATTCTTTTCATTGTCTTTGGGAACAGTGTTAATGTGGTCTTGATTTACATCAATGGTATGGTCATCAATTGGATCAACTCTTTTGAATCGAGTGATAAAGAACCGTGTTTTATTATCATCTAGCCAAAGCCCTTCTACCTCAACTGATAGTCTGGTTGGATGGGGAGGAAATGCGATTGGGTATCTTGTACCATTTTTACCATACTGAAGAGGATCAAAATCAGTAATTTCCATGCTGTGTTGAAGTCGCTCAACTATATTTTGAACATGTTCATTTAAAGCAAGATTTGCAAGGAAGATGATGGCGATTTCACCTAAGTCTTCATACGGTTTTCTAATCCTAATTCTGTATTCAGTTTGATCTTCTACAGTTTCAGTTGTATAGGATTCAAGATAACGATTAATAATATTTTGAATTGATGAGGATAATACCATTCCTCTAATATCTTTACGGTTCACAAATAAACTATGTAGAATATGAACTGCGGAAGTAATTACCTGAATATTATTATTAGATACCATTAAGCAGTGATTAACTTGTCGATAAGTTTCAGAGGAATAATGAGTAAAAGGGTATCCTTGAAGAATAAAGTCATTCCCTTTAGGTAACATAAGATGCTTTAAAGGCATGTAATATTCGTCAGTATTTGGCACTTTATATGTGGGTTTGATATTTTTGGGTTTATGGCTTGTAAAATCAAATGTAAAATTTTTGGTAATTAACTTTCCATAAAATTTATAAACATTATCTTGTAAAATATTACCTTCCCAAATACTACCAATTTGAACAGTATCAATTTCTAGAAAAGGTACGAGAAATGTTGAGCATCTTTGTACGTTTATCCACTTATCATTATCTTGAAGTTCAATTAATAGAACTTCTATAAGAGGATTGGTTGAGTCACTGCTTTCATTTCTAAGAAATCCACCATATCTATAGACAGTTCTGCGAATGCCATCATTTGGGAAACAATCAATAGTTGTGACTTTAACATTTTTATTTGAAGACATATTTCTTAGTGGATTTAATGAAATTCATATATAAATAGTATAGTTTTTACTCTCACTCTAGTTTATTTGTGTAAACTCTGATTTATTTGTGGAACTGACAGCCACCCCCAACCAAGGCAATCGCCGATGCCGTATGGTGTGGTGCTCGAAAGGGCCGTTGCCCAAATGCATGTTGGGTATTGCTAATTGAATAAATGCTTGCAACCTCAAGATGTTCTTGTGCAGTTAAGGGCGGCAGTATACTGGGAAGCCGCGAGGCCAACAGGGTTTTTCCTGTACCAGGAGGGCCTCTAAACAAAATGGAGTGTCCGCCTGCAGCTGCAATTTCTAAGGCGCGACGTGGGCGCAATTGTCCTTTTACATCGGCTAAATCAAGTTTGTATTGATCATCTTGATTGAATTGGGTACGTGGTGTGACATCAATGCATTGTGATTTTAAGAAGTGCTCACAGACCTGTTTTAAATGTTGAGCAGCATAGATCTCAATGTTAGCGAGTTGCGCGGCTTCTGCTGCATTTTGATGCGAAAGCATCAGCTTATGTTTGGCCGTCTGGCAGGCCATCGCGATGCTGAGGGTACCAGTGACGGGTCTTAACTGCCCATCTAATGCAAGTTCTCCAATGAATTCATAATCATCGGTGATATTTTCAGGAATCTGTCCTGAGGCAATTAAAATACCCAGCGCAATTGGAAGATCTAAACGTGAACCATCTTTGGGCAAATCGGCAGGTGCAAGATTAATGGTCAGGCGTTTTGACGGAAACTGAAAACCACTATTGATGATCGCAGAACGAACACGATCCTTACTTTCGCGGACGGCAGCTTCTGCCAAACCAACAATGGTGAGAGAGGGGAGGCCTTGACTGACGTGGACCTCAACCTCAATCAAAGAAGCATGCAGCCCCAAGAGACCACGCGTATAGATCTTGGCAAAAGACATTTATTATTTTCCATTTTGATTTGTTTTCTGATTTGTCTTTTCGGTATTTTTGTCTATTGATGCACTTATAGCGTGCAAAAATAATTACGACTGCTGTGTCAATGTGTTTTCAAGTGCGGCCAATTGTGCTTGAAGTTGGCTTAAACGCAGATTGGCATTGTCTAAGGCAACTTTTTGTCTTTGCATTTCTTCTTGGGAGACGAGGTCCATTTTGCTGACCGCTTCATTGAGTAATGCACGTAGATTGTGCTCTAAGTCTTTTTGAGGTTGCTCAACTTGCTCTAGAATGGCGTGTATTAGGGTTTCAATCATCGTAGATCCGTTCCAGTGTCATCAGATTTGAGAAGTGTAGCATCGCATTTCGCTAGACCCTAGTGTTAACTGACCAAGATAGAATGATCCGATTGCAAAATAAATAAATTCCTGTCCGTTCAACGGTATTTTTTTCCAGCTTAGACTATAAGTGGGAGGGTAAAATAGGTTATAAAAGGCAACACATACTGGAACTGCTTAACACCCCCAACCGTTAAGAAAGTTTTGGCATGAAATTTGAACATAAAACCTTACTGGTGAGAAAAGCCGAAGGAATACAACATGAAACTTGTTACTGCAATTGTTAAACCATTTAAATTAGATGACGTCCGTGAAGCACTTTCTGAAATTGGTGTTCAAGGGATTACTGTGACTGAGGTTAAAGGTTTTGGTCGTCAAAAAGGCCATACTGAACTGTATCGTGGTGCAGAGTATGTCGTTGATTTCTTACCTAAAGTTAAAATTGAAATCGCTATTAGTGACGATCTGGTTGATTCAGTCATTGAATCAATTACACGTGTGGCGAGCACAGGGAAAATTGGAGATGGCAAGATTTTTGTCACCAACCTTGAGCAAGTGATTCGTATCCGTACCGGTGAAACAGGTCCAGATGCTGTGTAATTTGGCATAAGTTTTGCTCGTTATGCGCATTAAGGCATAACTGAAAAAAATTAGGTTGGGGAAATACACATGAGAAAAATGCTGCTCGCGTTTGGTTTATCTAGCGTTATTTTAGGAAGTTCAGCCGCTTGGGCTGAAGATAAGATCGTCGAACCCGCTACAATAACAAATCCCGCTCCTGCAGAGACCGTAGATTCAGAGAAGGCGCAAGCACCTCAAGTGAATGCCAATGCTGAAACAGTACCGTCCGCGCAAATCGCAACAGTGGCTACGCCAGAAGCCATTACAACATCGCCTGCTCCGGTTGAGGCTGTCAAAGAAGTGACCTTAAATAGTGGTGATACGGCTTGGGTATTGGTTTCTACCGCCTTGGTTTTATTGATGACTATTCCGGGGCTTGCCTTATTTTATGGCGGCATGGTGCGTAAAAAAAATGTACTGAGCACCATGACACATAGCTTGGTTGCTGCAGGCATCGTCAGTATTGTTTGGGTGGTATTAGGCTACTCTCTAGCCTTTAGTTCAACAGGCAATGCCTTTATTGGTGGACTCGACAAAGTCATGCTCAATGGAATTGGGCTTGATGGACTGAGTGGCACTATTCCAGAAATTTTATTTGTTATTTTTCAAATGACCTTTGCCATTATTACCGTTGCGATCATCAGCGGCTCCATTGCTGAGCGTATGAAATTTAGTGCATTTGTGGTCTTTATCAGCCTATGGGTCGTCATTGTTTATGCGCCAATTGCCCATTGGGTCTGGGGCGGTGGTTGGTTAATGAGTGATGGTGCGCTTGATTTTGCTGGTGGCACGGTCGTTCACATCAACTCAGGTGTCGCAGGTTTGGTTGCTGCTTATATGCTGGGCAAGCGTATGGGGCTTGGCAAAGAGTCCATGGCACCGCACAATTTAACCTTGACTGTTTTAGGCGCAAGTTTAGTCTGGGTCGGTTGGTTTGGTTTTAATGGTGGATCTGCGCTCGGTGCAAATGGTGCAGCGGCTTATGCATTGGTCACAACACAAGTCGCAGCGGCAGTGGCAAGTATTGCTTGGCTGATTGCTGAAAAAATTGTCCGTGGTAAAGCCTCAGTACTTGGCGGTGCTTCTGGTGCAATTGCTGGTCTGGTGGTGATTACGCCAGCAGCTGGATATGTCACTGTAAGCGGTGCTTTGGTGATGGGTGTACTCGGAGGTCTGGTCTGTTTCTGGGGAACAACCGTATTAAAACGCTTCCTTAAGGTCGATGACTCTTTGGATGCATTTGGTCTACATGCGGTGGGTGGTATTTTAGGTGCGATTTTAACTGCGGTATTTGCCAGTGAATTCATTATGGGCGACAAAGTCCCAGCCAATGTATTACATCAATTGTGGGTACAACTCGAAGGTGTACTTGCGACCATTGCTTATTCTGCAATAACGACTTTCATCCTATTAAAAATAATTGATCTTACCATTGGTCTTCGTGTCAGTGCTGATGATGAACGAATTGGACTCGATCTTAGTCAACATGGTGAGCGTATTGAGTAATTCCAAGATGCTGATCAAATCAAACACGATTAAGATGTCGATAACGGATCAGCAATAATTCTCTCAATGTACTATATATGGTATAAAACAGCTCAAAAGAGCTGTTTTTTTGCTATATATTGCGTTAAAGCTAAACATGATTCTGTTTTTTTGCTAAACTACGCGCCTTATTCTATAGATTCTGTCTCGCTGATATGCATTGTCCATTTTGTAATGTTGCTGATAGTAAAGTGATCGATTCACGGCTGGCCGCTGCAGGCAGTCAGATTCGTCGACGTCGTGAATGTTTAAGCTGTGGTGAGCGCTTTACCACGTTTGAAAGCTATGAAATGGTCATGCCGCGTGTCATAAAATCGAATGGTAAAAACGAACCTTTTGATGAAGAAAAATTACGTCGTTCATTACGACATGCGTTACAGAAACGACCGATCACGCAAGAACAAATTGAGAGTGTTCTGAGCGATATCCAATTACAAATTAGACGATTGGGTGAGCGTGATGTGAAATCACGCTTGATTGGTGAGATCGTTATGAAATCGTTGTTTGCCATGGATCATGTGGCTTATGTTCGATTTGCCTCCGTTTATCAAGATTTTCAAGATGTTGAAGCATTTCGACGTCAAATTGAACAAATGCCACCCCGTGATTAAGTTGCAGTAAATCATCAGCTCGTATTGTATGAACACAAATGTTAGTCACAAGAACGCGTTATCAGTGCTTGTCATCAGAGGAAACTATGTCTGAGTTACGTCAAGACCCCGAAAGCCAAACCCCTCAACAACAGCAGCATGATCAAGATCAAAAGTGGATGCAAGTCGCGATTGACTTAGCGCGACGTGGACAATATTCAACTAAACCCAATCCCAATGTGGGTTGTGTCATCGTAAAAGATGATGTGCTGCTGGGTGAAGGATTTCATCCGCAAGCAGGACAACCGCATGCAGAAGTATTTGCATTACGTCAAGCAGCAGCACAAGCCAAAGGGGCAACCGCCTATGTGACCTTGGAACCCTGCGCACATTTTGGGCGTACACCGCCATGTGCTTTGGGCTTGGTGGATGCAGGCGTTGCACGTGTTGTGGTTGCATGTCGTGATCCCAACCCACTGGTGGCGGGTAAAGGCATTCAGATTTTAGGTGAGGCCGGTATTCAGGTTGAGCAAGGTCTGTATGAACAACAAGCTGAACAATTAAATTTAGGTTTTCTAAAGGCAATGGCCACAGGCCAGCCTTATGTCCGCCTTAAGATTGCGTCTAGCTTAGATGGCCGCACAGCGATGGCATCAGGAGAATCAAAATGGATTACTGGTGCAACGGCTCGACTTGATGTGCAACATTGGCGGGCGATTTCTGCGGCTGTGATTACTGGTATTGATACGATACTCACCGATGATTGTTTGTTGAATGTACGTGAACTCGCGCAAGGTGAACTCGCCAATGTTGTACAACCCAAAAGAATTATTTTAGATCGGCAAGGGCGTTTACCCTTGAGCGCAAAAATCTTACAACAGCCTGAAACCATTATGGTGATGGGGCCTTTTCGCCAAGATCTGGCCGATTTAGGTGTGATACAATTGGCCGTTTGTTCATTGGCTGCATTGCTCGAAGATTTATGTCAAAGATTCCAGTTTTATGACATATTGGTCGAGGCGGGAGCCACGCTCTCCACTGCTTTTTTGCAACAAAAGTTGGTCGATGAAATGATTAGTTATGTTGCACCAACTTTTTTAGGTCAATCTGCACGCGCGATGTTTGCTGCAGACTTCAATCAAATGGCAGAACAATTTCGTTTTAAGCTTGAGGATGTCACCCAATTGGGTGATGACCTGCGTTTACGCCTAATCCCTTCGCAAGAGTCAGTATGAGTTCAGAGTCTCAGGTTTATCATAAGCGTCGTCACGCTGCACGGACGACAGATGAATATCTTTTTCATCAGTTGGTGCCCTATTTAGGCAATAAGCGTCGGCTATTGCATCTGATTTTAGAAGCATTGGAGCATACCGGAACCTTGGCGACCACAGCTAAGCGTGCGCCAATCTTTGCCGATTTTTTTGCGGGAAGTGGTGTGGTATCACGCTTGGCACGACAACATGGCTATCGTGTGATTGCCAATGATTGGGAACCTTATAGCCATGCCTTAAACCATGCGATTTTGGCATCGACCACTGCACCCGCCTTTAAGGAACTTGGCGGTTATCAAAAAGCCATCGATTATTTAAATCGCTTACCTGAAGTTAAAGGCTGGGTCACCCATAACTTGTGCCCACGCAATGATGATGTTTATGATCCAAGTCGTGACCGATTGTTCTTTAAACGTCGTAACGGTATGCGTATTGATGCGATTCGCCAGCAAATTGCGACGTGGCAAGCACAAGGGGCAATTGATGATGTCGAGATGAGTGCATTATTGGCTCCGTTGTTGTATTCCGCCAGTTTTGTCAGTAATACCAGTGGTGTATTTAAAAGCTTTCATCAGGGATGGGGCGGTAAAACCCAAACGGCATTGGAACGCATTGAATCACAATTGCTGCTTACGCCAAGTCTTTTTTGTGATGTAGCAGATCCAAAACAAAAACAACCGATGGCAGAAATGTGGTGTGTAGATGCACAGCATTTGGCCAATCAAATGAGTGGTTTTGAAGTCGATGTCGCCTATTTAGACCCGCCTTATAATCAACACGCATATAGCAGTAATTATCACGTACTTAATTCGTTGACTCTGTGGGATCAAGCAGACTTACCAACACCAGATACCAAAGGTTTTAAAAGCGGGATTGATCGTGCATGGCGCAAAGAGCGTCCGAGTTCATATAACTCATCCAAGCATGCGCAGGAAGCCTATGAGACCTTACTTTCAACGATTAATGCGCGTTATATCTTGACCAGCTATTCGACTGATGGAAATATTGAAGCTAAAGATATTCTGAAAGCCAATTTACAGCGCGGCAAAGTCACCTTGGTCACCCAAGATGTGCCCCGTTATCGTGTCAGTAAACAACGGCAGTCTGAGCGCGCACGTGTATTGGAGTTTATTGTGATTACCGATACACATGCCAAAGCTGGACCGCCATTAAGACAGTTATTGGGCCAGCTCTATCATTTTGCTGAATTGGGTGGGGTGGATACCTCAGGTGTGAGTACCCAATTGGCGTTGTGGTAAAACAACATACAATTCGAGATTGAGTATATGTTCACAGGTATTATTGAAAGCACGGGTCAAGTGGAAAGTCTACAAAGTATTGGCGGAGATCTACGTATCCGAGTACAGACCGCACTTGATTTGTCTGATGTCCATTTAGGCGATTCAATTGCAACCAATGGTATTTGCTTAACGGTCGTGGATTGGGGCAGCAATTGGTATGCTGCGGATGTCTCGAAAGAAAGTTTAAACCGGTCGACTTTGGCCAGTTGGCGTGTTGGGCAGACCGTTAACGTTGAGAAAGCCATGCTGCCAACTACCCGCTTTGGTGGGCATATTGTAAGTGGTCATGTCGATACCGTTGGTGAAATTACTTTGCTGCGCCAGGATGCGCGTTCAGTGTATTTTGAAGTGACCGCCCCTGCACATGTTGCCAAGTATTTGGCTGAAAAAGGTTCAGTCACAATTGATGGAATTAGTCTAACAATTAACTATTTAAGTGGTAGTATACTCAGTCTTAATGTCATTCCGCACACTGCTGAACGGACCAATATTGTCACATGGAAAGTGGGCACTAAAGTCAACATTGAGGTCGATGTATTGGCACGTTATATTGAACGTTTATTGCTCGGTGATCGTGCTGCTGAGCCAGAAGTCAAATCAGGACTAAGTATGGAATTTTTAGCTGAAAATGGCTTCTTAAAGTAAAAAAACGTAGAATAGAAACAGCCTCACCTAAAATGAGGCTGTTTTTATTATGGCTTGAGACTAGAAAGCGATGAAACAATTTGAAATAAGGTTGTGGCAATGATGGACTTTTTGCTGCACATTGAACAAATGTTACCGACTCTTCTCGAAAATTATGGGCTATGGATTTATGCCATTTTATTTTTGATTATTTTCGCTGAAACTGGTTCCGTATTTATGTTTTTTTTGCCAGGTGACAGTTTACTGATTGCCGTCGGCGCTTTATGTTCAACTGCTGATAATGTGCATTTACACTATATGGGCATTTTACTGATTATTGCATCTACGCTTGGCTATATTGTGAATTATCAGACAGGCAAGGCCTTAGGCATTAAATATTTTAATAATCGCTCCAAGTGGTTTAAACCCGAATATATAGAAAAGACTTATTGTTATTTTGCAAAACATGGTGGAAAAACCATTTTAGTTGCGCGTTTTATTCCTTTTGTACGTTCTTTTGCACCGTTTGCTGCAGGATCAAGCCACATGAAATATAGCAGTTTTATGCTGTATAACATCGTGGGTGGCTGGATTTGGATTAGCCTACTGTTGGGCGTGGGATTTGGTCTTGGTAATTTAATTGCTGTTGTGTTTAAAGCATTTTAAGATCCGCCATATTTTATGGCAGAAACAGAGCGTCGTAGAGCAGGTGGCATAGTTCTGGTCTAGACTTTTGCTGTACAAAATAAAAAAGCCCAATAGATTAGGCTTTTAGGCGAGATACGATGTCTGTTAGTGCTTGGTAATAGTCAAGCTAGTACGTTCAAACCAGCTGCTGAGCGGATTTGGGCTGTCGACAGAAAAAAGTCCTTTTTCTGACTCGCGGTGAAGGAAAACGGAAATTGATTGAAAATCTGAACGACTTAATAGCAGGTCTTGAACAGAGATAGTCCATCTTTCACCAGAATCAAGGGTCGAAATCCGGTTTGAGATTTGATTCAAAGCAGTCATTTTAAGTTCCTGATTATTAATTTTTAACTTGATCCATCGACGTCATCTGATGCAACAATCAAGTCAGCAACTATAATGTGACATTTTGATTTCAGTTTCGTGACAATCGCAAGTCTACATAAAAATAAGTTATTCATTTTTAGGTAAGCTTTCAATTTTTGTCATGATGAACTGGATTTCTTCTTGCATCGCTGTGAGCAGTTTCTCTTTAAAGGCTTGTGCACTTTGTTCGATTAAACTTTCTGCTTCTAATTCGAGTCTGAGTCGAATGTTTTCAAATTCAGTTGATGTGCTTTGCGTCATAGTGGTCGTGACAGTGGCGATTGGATTCGGCTGATAACGGGCACTATAAGCAATTGATTCTTGGTCAATAGTTTGGCGTAATGCATGCAGTGCAAGGGTTTGGTTTTCGAATTGCTGCCGTTCATCTTGCTGAAGTTGTTCCGCATAGGCATGTTGGGCTGCGCGCTTTTCTAGCAATGCTTGCTCTAAAGCAAGTTGCTTACGTAATCGTGCGGCTTCAATCAGTTCTGTTTTGAGATCTGCATAGGCTTGCTCAACACTGAGTTGTGCAACTTGCATGGCACGTTGATCATGATTGAGCCATTGTTGAATGTCAGTGGCTGGTTTGAGTAAATCACAAATACGGCCTAAGTCATCCAATAACGTTTCGCGCACAGCTTCAGGTGCATTGAGCCAACGCTTTTTAAAATCTTGACCGACATTTAATGTCACAATGCATCTCCCGTAAATGCGCGTATCGATGATGGGCTTAGAGCTTAAAGGTTTGAGGCTTTAGTCCTTGTTGACGATATTTTTTAAACTTTTCTCGTCCAATAACTTTGGCAGCTTCGTGATTCTCAATAATTTCAATAATGTGGCTAAACTGATTATTCAATTCAAGCGCTTGATTGTTAAAATTAAAAACAATCCATTCTAGACGATTTGGCAACTGCGCGGAAATACAAATTGGCGCATTATGTTGATCAATGCCATGTGGCAAAAAACTACTGGGATCAAAGCGCCATAATTGTTCATCGAGTTGCTGCTGTAATGCTGGATCTGGACAATGTAGCCAGATCTTTGCATGTTGACGCAATATCTTACGACATAAGCGGCAAGTACTTTCTACTTGCCGCTCATCGCTTTTTTCAAAAAGATAAAAGCTGACTTTAGTCATTGGTTTGGGCGCGATTCGCAATAAACTGCATCAATAATGGCACTGGGCGACCGGTAGAGCCTTTGGTTGCACCAGAAAGCCATGCTGTGCCTGCCACATCAAGATGTGCCCAACGATAGTCGCGGGTGAAGCGTTCAAGGAAGCAAGCTGCTGTGATTGCACCTGCCTGTGGCCCACCATTACCAATATTGCCAATGTCAGCAAAGTTAGAGTTTAACAACTCTTGATAATCTTCGATGACAGGTAAACGCCAAACACGGTCAAAACTTTGTTCGCCTGCAAGGGTGATTTCTGCTGCCAAAGCATCGTCTGGTGAGAATAAACCGCTGAGGACTTTACCAAGGGCAACCACACATGCACCGGTTAAGGTAGCAATATCAATCACCAATTCTGGGTTGAAGCGTTTAACGTAAGTCAAGGTGTCACAGAGGACCAAACGGCCTTCTGCATCGGTATTGAGAATCTCAACAGTTTGCCCACTCATCGTCGTCACCACATCACCCGGACGGGTTGCGTGCCCAGATGGCATGTTCTCTGCAGCTGCAATCGCACCGACAATATGAATCGGTAATTCCGCTTCACACAATGCGCGCAGCGTACCTAATACAGAAGCTGCACCACACATATCGAACTTCATCTCATCCATGCCTGCGCCTGGTTTTAATGAAATGCCGCCTGTATCGAAGGTTACGCCTTTGCCAACCAATACAATTGGTGCTTGGCTTAAATCAGCGCGATATTCAAGCGTGATTACACGGCCTGGACGATCTGAACCTTTGCTCACGGCTAAAAATGAATGCATCCCTAAGTCAGCCAGTTGCTGTTCTTCGAGTACGGTGACTTTGAGTAAATGCGGATATTGCTCAGCAAGGGCTTTGGCTTGATCTGCTAAATATTCAGGGAAGCAGATATTACCTGGACAGTTACCAAGGTCACGTGCAAAGTTTTGACCTTGTGCAATGGCTTCAATCAGGTTGAGTTGAGCCGTGCTTAGACTAGGCTGTGTTGAAATTAAATGAATCTGTTCTAATACAAATTCATTTTTTTTCGACTTAAATGCATCGTAGCTATAAGCAGCTTGGGTCAGATTTAAGGCAAATAAATAGTGTAGGGCTGGAGGTAGAGCCGAAATATCAATACTGATCTGTTTGAATTTTTTTTGTGCATTTTTGATCACAATGTCTGCAATTTTTGCTAACTTAGCAGGCTTGATCAGATTGCGGTCTTCGATACCGACTAAAGCACTGTTGGGTTGTGCTGCAATTTTTCCGACAAGGGGTAATAATTCAGCCAAGCCCATTTTAAATTGGGAAAGTTGTATATGTTGTTCTAAGTCACTGATCTGATAAATAGACTGTGCGGTTTGGAGCTGATCTTGGTCAACTAAAATTAACAGATATTCACTCGCGCCATTTTCTGGCAGTGACACATTCATGGTGAGTTTCATAAGCGCTTTGGGGACCTGCATTAACGTTGTGAATCATTAAACCATTGAAACACTACCAATGATAGAATTTCAATGTGGTTTTCTATTTTAACATTCGGGTAAACTATGCTCGGTTCATTCACCCATTTGGAAGATTAACTTTGATTATACGGCGTTATCTCGTCAAACAAGTGATCTCAACCTCTATTGTCGTCGTTAGTTTATTAACGATGATCATTTTAGGTGCGCGATTAATCAAATTCTTTGGTATGGCGGCACAAGGTAATTTAGATACCAGTGTCTTGCTCAGTATCGTGGGCTATCGATTGCCTGAGTTTTTGATTTTAATTCTCCCGCTTGGCTTTTTTATTGGTCTGATGTTGGTCTTTGGTCGTTTGTATGTCGACCAAGAAATGGCAGTACTTAATGGGAGTGGGGTGAGTAAGCATCGCTTGGCTCGACTGTTAATCCCAATGACCACTGGTTTTTTAGTTGTGCATATGCTGCTTACGGTGTGGATTTCACCGTGGGGGTTACGCCAATACTATGAATTGTATGCAACGCAATCGGTACGTGCAGGCTTTGACTTGGTTCGTCCACAGGAATTTATTTCTGCCGGTGCCTATACTATTTATGCGGGTTCTTTATCTGAAGACCGTAAAAATTTAAAAGATATCTTTCTATATCAACGTGCAGAGAAGCCTGGTCGGCCTGATGCCATGATTTTGGCCAAAGAAGCAACGCGAATTGAAGTCGGCGATGATGCGGCCAGCGTAGTCGATCTGATTCAAGGTCGTCGCTATGAAATTTATCCAAATACCGCCAAATATACTCATACTGAATTTCAAACCTATCGTATTCGGATCGAGAGCAATAAAGAATCCAAATATGATGCCAGCCAAGTGGATGGAATTTCTTTTGGCAAACTGTGGGAAACACGAGATAATCCAATCGTTTCTAGCGAATTGGGCTGGCGTATTTTTACGCCGTTTTCGATGTTTGTCGCTTTGATTTTAACTGTTGCACTGTCTGAAGTTACCCCACGCCAAGGCCGTTATTTAAAACTCTTTCCTGCGATTTTGGTTTTTGCCAGCATGATTGTTCTATTAATTGCAGTTAAAACGCGCATGAGTAAAGGTGAAATCGGGATGTGGGCCTATCCTACGATTTTATTATTTTATGCAGTAGCTGGGATATTATTCTCACGGAAACAAAAGCTTGCGCCGAAGTTTAAAAAACAAATTCAGCGTGTGAGGTCATAATGCAAAAAATCTTAGCAAGACATGTGACCAATAGCACCGCCTTAACCATGCTGGGTACGGTGGTCGTGCTCGCGTTGTTATTTATCTTATTTGCGTATATCGGTGAGTTGAGCAGCTTAAAACCTGGCTATGGTGCTTGGGAAGCCTTTCAATATGTGATGTGGGAGGCACCTCGTAACTTTAATCGTATCCTACCCATCTCGGCATTGATTGGTGCTGTTCTGGGCTTGGGGAGCCTTGCATCCAATAGTGAACTGATTGTGATGCGGGCTGCAGGTGTGAGCCTGTGGCGAATTGTTGGCTGGGTTATGCGCCCTGCATTGCTGTTGGTGGTGTTATCCCTTGCGATTTCACAATGGGTGATTCCAGTGACCAATGAAAAAGCCAATCGGGTGAAAAGCCAGACCAGTGTTGCGGCATTGGGTGAAGTCAAAGGCTATTGGAGCCGCGAAGGCCAGCGTTTTATTTATATTGATTATGCCAATTCAGCAGGTCAGTTGGATCGTGTACAAATCCTTGACTTTAATGATGATTACCGTTTGCAATCGGTGCTTAAAGCACAGCAAGGCCATTTTATTCAAAATGGTGAATGGCGCTTAAATGACACCACCAATTTAGCCATTGCTGCTGCAGGTACGGCTCAATTCAAACAAACCCCCGAGCAAGCTCTAAGCTTGGCCTTGCAGCCAAGATTTGTGCACATGGTTACGGTCGATCCAGAAGATTTGGCACCAAGCGAACTGATTACGTTTATGAACTATTTGAATAAAAATAGTCAAGTTCCGAAAACCTATACGTTGGCATTTTGGAAAAAAGTGGGTGCACCCTTTTCACTTCTGGCACTGACTTTAATTGCCTGCTCATTTATTTTCGGGCCTTTACGTCAACAGTCGATGGGCTTCCGCTTAGTCATCGCCTTGTTTATTGGCTTGGGTATCTATTATTTGCAGGATTTCCTTGGTTATGCCAGTTTGGTTTATGCGCCATCACCAGCATGGTTTGTATTTACTCCAATCGTGTTGATGTACGCCTTTGGAAGCTATTTAATTTACCGAGCAAAATAAGCTGTAACACCACGGTGTTATTTGCCTAATTTGAAGTGTTAAAAGTGCAAAGATGTCTGCCCGCATAGGGCAAAGCAGCATCTTTGCATGGATTTGAGTAAAATCTAATTTATTGTTGAAACAAATAAGAGTACCAATTATGACGGATGCAAACGCTGGCAAAACGCCTCACCTACTTGTGATTATGGATGGGGTAGGTCATCGCGAGGCAGTTGAAGACAACGCCTTTCTTGCGGCAAAAACGCCAAACTTAGATGCCATGCAGCAAAAGCATCCGCATAGTTTTATTTCTGGTTCTGGGGAAGATGTTGGTTTGCCTGATGGGCAGATGGGCAACTCTGAAGTCGGTCACATGAATTTAGGTGCTGGCCGTGTGCTGTACCAAGATTTCACGCGCATTACCAAAGATATTCGGACCGGTGATTTCTTTGAGCATGCAGTTTTGGTTGATGCGGTTGAAAGTGCTCAAGCCGCCAATGCTGCGGTGCATATTATGGGGCTACTTTCTCAAGGTGGCGTACATGCACATGAAGATCATATTGTGGCGATGTGCGAGTTGGCATTAAAACGTGGTGCAAAAGTTTATTTACATGCCTTCCTTGATGGTCGAGATACGCCACCGAAAAGCGCTCAGCCTTCTTTAGAAAAATTAGATGCATTGTTTGCTCAGTACCCAGGTCAAGGGCGTATCGCAACGATGATTGGTCGTTACTTTGCAATGGACCGTGACAATCGTTGGGATCGCGTTGAACAAGCCTATCGCTTGTTGACGGAAAGTGAAGCTGAGCGTACCGCGGCCACGGCAGTAGAGGGGTTGGAACTGGCCTATGCTGCAGGTGAAAGTGACGAATTTGTTAAAGCCACACGTATTGGTGAAATAGCCAAAATTCAAGATGGCGACAGTGTGGTGTTCATGAATTTCCGTGCCGACCGCGCGCGTGAAATCAGCCGTGCCTTTATCGAAGCCGATTTTTCAGGTTTTGAACGTCGTACGCTACCGAAGCTATCGCGTTATGTGATGTTGACCCGTTACCAAGCCAGCCTTGAAGGTGCTGTGGCATATATGCCGCAACCACTGAAAAATTCATTGGGTGAATACTTATCGGATTTAGGTAAAACGCAATTGCGGATTGCTGAAACTGAAAAATATGCACATGTGACTTTTTTCTTTAGTGGTGGCCGTGAGGATGAATATCCGGGTGAAAAACGGATCTTAATTCCATCACCGAATGTAGCGACTTATGACCTGAAACCAGAAATGAGTGCTTATGAAGTGACCGACGCTTTGGTCGAGGCGATCAACTCGGGCGAATATGACCTACTGGTTGTTAACTATGCGAATGGTGATATGGTAGGGCACACTGGCGTGTTTGATGCTGCGGTCAAAGCGGTGGAAGCGGTCGATTTAAGCTTGGGGCGTCTCTATGCTGCGATTCAAGCCAATCACGGACATATGTTGATTACTGCCGATCATGGTAATGTGGAGCAAATGCAAGATTATGTGAGTGGACAAGTCCACACTCAACATACCACTGAATTGGTGCCATTTATTTATGTTGGCCCAACTGATGCCATTATTGCAGATGGTGGGGTGCTGGCAGATGTGGCACCAACGCTGCTGAACCTGATGCAGCTCGAAGTCCCTAAAGAAATGCAAGGTCGCAATTTAATTAAATTAAAATCTTAATACTGCACAACTGGATCTGATTATGGCTCAAGCTTGGAAATATATTGCTGTTTTAACAGGATTGCTTGCAAGTGGCAGCCAAAATGTTTGGGCGCTGGAAACCCCACGCTCAAACAATTCAGACTGGGACGATACACGACAAAATTCTGCTGAGATTCCGATTGAGTCAATTGAGCAGTTTGTACAAATTTATGGCATCGTCAAAGAAAATTATGTCGCGGAAAAATCGGATGAAGAGCTATTTTTACAAGCGACTAAGGGGATGGTCTCGGGGCTTGATCGTTATTCCCGTTATTTAAGCGCTGAAGACTATAAGCAGTTACTACAATATACCGAAGCAGATATTGCCACAGTTGATTTTCAATTGAGCTTTGATCAGCATAATCATCAATGGCAAATTAAAAATTTAAAAGAAAATTCAGATGCTGCCAAGTTGGGTTTAAACAACGGCTTTACCATTTTTAAAATTGATAATATTGAACTGAAAAATTTAAACATCGAACAGGTCAATAATTTACTACATGGTTCGATTGGTTCAACCTTACAGTTACAACTCAATGCCAAAAATCCTGCGATTACCGTGGTCCGAAACAAAAAACTTGAAGTTGCCGATATCGAACCTGTGTTGTTGCACAATCAAGTCTTGGTATTGAAAGTCAAAGTTTTTCAGCAAGATACTGCAAATGAAATCAAACGTTTAATCGAAGAAAATAATCCACAGCGCTTAAAAGCCGTGCTCATCGATTTAAGGAATAATCCAGGTGGTTTATTGTCTGCTGCGGTAGAAAGTGCGGATTTGTTTTTAAATCAAGGTGTGATTGTTTCGACCAAAAGTCGATCTGAAGGCAATCAAGAGTTTCAAGCTTTGCCGGGCAATGAATTTCCAGAGATTAAATTGGGGATTCTGATTAATGACCGTTCAGCCTCAGCAGCAGAAGTTTTTACCGCAGCGCTTAAAGAACATCGCCGTGCATGGGTGATTGGTGAGAAGAGTTACGGCAAAGGCGTGGTGCAAAAACTCTTTCCGCTGCCAGATGGGGCTGCCTTACAAATGACGGTATCGCATTATTTCACTCCCAATGGCAGCATGATTGACGGAAAAGGTATTCAGCCAAATCAAAATTATCCTTGGCCATTGGAAATGAAAGAAGATGCTTATTTGTTAAATGCATCAGAACTACTCCTCAAACAGCGCTAAACGTTAATTTGATTTGTTCGAGCGTTATTCGTGGTCTAGGCCAAGCTTTTTTAAACGATAGCGCAATGAGCGAAAACTCATACGTAGCTTTTTGGCTGCCAAGGTTCTATTCCAACGCGTGATAGACAGCGTATTGAGTAGAATCTCGCGTTCCACCCTCAGTAAAAATAGCTGTAAACCTTCTTCTGGAATCGCGCTGCTGCTTGCAGGTTCTAATCGATTGGGGTGGATTAAGCTGACTGCATCGTGGTTGATGGTCGGGTGATCACGGTGAATTTTGTCAGGATTCGTTGTCTGCAAATGAATAAGATCAATCTGTTCTGCATCACAGCGGGTCAGTGCGCATTCAATCATGTTACGCAGTTCTCGGACATTGCCGGTGTAGTGATAACCCAATAAAAATTTTTGCGCATGTTCCGTCAATGACTTTTGAGCAATGCCCCATTCCAGGCAGAGTTGCTCAATAAAATAAGTCGCTAACATTAAAATATCGTGTCCACGCTGCCTGAGTGGTGGCAGAAAAAGATCAAACACATGTAGCCGATAAAACAAGTCATGGCGGAATTTACCTTGTTGTACCAAGGTTTCTAGGTTTTGATGGCTGGCACTCAAAATACGAAAATCTAAAGCAATTTCCTGATCGCTGCCCAAAGGCCTAATTTTTTGCTCAGGCAGGGCACGCAGTAATTTGGCTTGTAAACCTAATGGCAGTTCAGCGATTTCATCCAGAAATAAGGTGCCCCCATGTGCCGAAGCAAATAAGCCTTGTTTGTTCTGATTTGCGCCATAAAAACTGCCTTTCTGATGGCCAAACAATACGCTCTCAATACGCTCTTCTGCCATGGCTGCGCAGTTAATGACAACAAAAGGCCCATTACGACGATGGCTGAGTTGATGAATCAATTGGGCCACCACTTCCTTACCTGTACCAGATTCTCCGCCAATGAAAACAGGTGTTGTGGTGTGTGCGATTCTTTTGACCGCGTGACGCAATGCCTCAATCTCAGCGGATTGACCAATGAGGGGTTGTTCCTCTGGAAGCCTCGGTTGATGCAATGCTGGCATCATTGGTCGAATGCTCCGCTGAATCATCTGTTGCAGCTGTTGTTGCTGAATGGGTTTGGCGACAAAATCAAAAGCGCCAGCTTTGAGTGCTGTAATGGCAATTTCCATATTGCCAAAACCTGTCAGTACCGCAATAGGGGTATTAGGGAAATGTTGTACGGTATATTTCACCAACTCTAGACCAGAACCATCGGGGAGGTTGAGGTCTGTAAGACAAGCCTGATACTGGTATTCATTAAAAAAGTGTTTTGCTTGTGCCAAATTATGCGCAATGTGGGTTTTGATCCCAATGCGCGAGAGTGCCATTTGCATGACTAAGCATAAATCGTATTCATCATCAACGAGTAAAACTAAACTAGCTTGCGTTGACATAGGACATGGAACCCAAATTTAAATAATGCGAGGGCACTCTATTTTGAAACATGCCCCTTGTTGTTTTTGCTCGAAATAAGTCAGTTTTGCTTGGTTCTGTTCACAATATTGTTGTGAGATAAATAAGCCGAGACCGATGCCATTTTTTTCTGTACTAAAGAACGCTGTAAATAATTGTGCGAGATCTGCTCGTTTGACTCCACGGCCAAAATCAATCACTTCAATGATCACTGATGGTGTTGTGGCATAGAGCTTGAGCTGAATAAAACCGATATCGCGTGAATTGTGGCGTATTGCATTGCGAATGAGATTAATAAGGACTTGTCTGAGTTGCAATGCATCAAACATGATCTGTAGATCAGGCTCAATTTCATAATGTACGGCATATTGTATATCAGGCAAATCCTGCTGTAGCAGCGTTGGAATAAATTTATTTAGGTTTATCTGCGAGCGGAAACACCTTTTATTTTGAATTGTTTCGAGTGTATCGCGGATGGTCTGATCGATACGTTGCGCCTGCTGCGCAATCATGTCATGTAGCAAGGTACTTTGAGCATCACCATGCTGTTTTGCCAAGTCAGTGGCCTGCACAATAATTGCTAAAGGGTTGCGAATTTCATGCGCAATGATGGCGGTACGTTGGCCTAAACTGGCCAACATGTTTTGATGCTGATGTTGGGCAAGGAGCAGCATAAAGCGTTGTTTGAACAATTGACTGAACACATAACTGCTCAACAATAACAGTACGGTGAGTGCATGATTCACCAAAAGTTCCAATTCAACTGATTGTGATAAAAACAGATAAATTGAAGGTGTACCGATCGTAATCACGAGGGTGAGCGTAATCAACAGTGCCTGTAAACGATTTAACAGCGCGCTGGCGGCAATAATTGTGCTCAGCGAGAGAATCCCAAGTAACAGTGCGTATTGTGCCAAACTGAGCGCGCACAGGCTTAAAGCGATCACATCGAGATAGAGCGTGGCTTGAGCAGATTGCCCCGGTTTGGTGATGTGATATTTGTATTTGAGGAATTGAAACAGGTTTAACCCGGCATAGACGATCAAAAAAACCAACAGAAGTTCAGCGTAGCGCGGGGAATGTGGCCATTGTCCGAATATGCTCAGCAGCAAAATCGTGATTGAAAATGTGATGAGCGCACGATAATAGACATAACACCTGCCGAGGTCATCCGGTGTTTCAATCCTTGAAAGCGAGACCGTTGGCAGCATGGCTTTACTCAAACATGAGAAAAAAAGTTTAAGGTTTAATTAATCCGTAGCGGATGGCCAAGTGAGTGAGTTTGACATCGCTGTCGAGATTGAGTTTTTCAAAGATACGGTAGCGATAGGTGTTGACGGTTTTTACGCTGACAAATAACTTATCTGAAATTTCTTGTGCGCTAATACAGTTCACCACCATCATGGCAACTTGCATTTCACGTTCAGAGAGGGCGTCAAAAGGAGAACTTTGGGTGTCCGATAAATAGGAACTGGCCAGTTGCTCGGCAATGTCTGCGCTAAAATATTTGCCACCTTGCATGACTTTTTTAATCGCTCTCACCATTTCAGTAATGGGTGCACCTTTGGTGATATAACCTTTGGCACCTGCTTTGAGCAAGAGAGAAGGGTAGGGCTCTTCGGCTAAACCACTGACGGCAAGGACTTTGGTTTCTGGAGCCGTTTGTAACAGGCGTCTGGTTGTTTCAACCCCACCGATGCCCGGCATATTGACATCAAGTAGTACAACATGAGGGTGCTCTTGACGGACCAAGGCAATGGCTTCTTCACCGGATTCGGCTTGGCCAATGACTTGAATATCAAGCTGATCTTCCAACATACGACAGATACCAGTACGGACTAATTCATGATCATCAACCACTAAAACTGTAATCACATTGACCCTCCTTAGTATACTTAATTTGATGTTTTTTGTTACATAACGCAAAATTCGCTTGCAATTACATTACGAAATTAGCAATCCTACCCCCTATATACAGAATAGTTATGCACAATCTCGTGAGTTCATATTATCCGCGTCATCGTGTAAATGTAAGTCATATTTGAGGTAAGAAGCAAGATTGCTCAAAACCTCGCTGAGATGAGTAGGTTACAGTGAAAAAATCTAAAAATTTCTTAAAGCATGTATTGAGTGTATCAGTACTACTCAGTTTAAGCTCAATGAGTTTTGCCGATCTTGTGATCAATTCAGCAGGATCGAAAGCATCTGCGCCTCAAACGGTGTCAAATTGGTCGTCAGCTGAAGTGAATCAGTTGCTCAATGATGACAGTGTGGTTTCACCAAAAGGCTCAACCACTATTACCACCACAGTTCGTCAAAGCAACGGCGTTTCTGTGAGCAATGCGATTCCAAGTACGACGCCACAAATCTATGATACCAATAGCTATAATAGCCAGCCATCAGTGAGTGCTCGTGCTGCTTTGGTGATGGATGCACAAACAGGTGAAGTGCTTTACAGTAAAAATACCAATTCTGCACTACCAATCGCTTCAATTACCAAGTTGATGACAGGTGTTGTTACCGCAGATGCACGTTTAAATATGTCAGAAGAGATTCGACTCGAAGCCATTGACTTTGCTGGGGCAGGCGGTAAGAACTCAAGCTCAACTTTAAAAGTTGGCGATACCATGAATCGAGCGGAAATGTTGTTGCTCGCATTGATGAAATCTGAGAATCCAGCTGCAGCAGCTTTAGCGAGAACTTATCCGGGTGGTCGCCCTGCATTTGTGGCCGCGATGAATAGCAAAGCACGTCAGTTAGGCATGAATTCAACACATTATACCGAGTCTACTGGTTTAGACCCGCGTAATATCTCTTCAGCACGCGATCTTGGCATTTTAGTCAGTGCTTCTTATGATTACGGCATGATTCGCCAATTTTCAACCACAGCGCATTATGACTTCAATTTAGGCTATCGTGTTTTAAAATCAAATAATACCAATGCGATGGTACGTAACGGTGGTTGGAATATCAATATTTCAAAAACTGGTTATATCAATGAGGCGGGACGTTGTGTAGTGATGCATACGACAGTCAATTCACGCCCTGCTGTTGTGGTTCTATTGGGTGCGAGTACATCCCAATCTCGTACCAATGATGCGACTAATTTGCTTAATTGGGTGAGTAACTTACCAAAACGTATCTAATTTCGATTCACTCAAGCTCATCCCGACTATTCTGGGTTTAAGTTGAATGAATCAAGCATAAAAAAACCTGCAATGTGCAGGTTTTTTATGCTTTAGTGAATGAGTCGCGCTCTTTCATAAATCCTTTTTATTTCTCCCTATGGGAGAAATAAAAAGGGTTTGAATATTGATGAAAGAGCGCTATTCAGTCTTACATGTTGCTGAGAATCGAATCTCGGACTTGATCCATGGTGGCATCAATGTTGAGCATCACAGCATCTTCACATTGTTTCATTGCAGTATCAGGATCTTTTAAGCCATTTCCAGTCACAGTACATACAATCACAGAACCTTCAGCAATTTTACCTGCTTTGATATCACGGATTGCACCACCAACGCTGGCAGCAGAAGCAGGTTCACAGAAAATACCTTCATACATTGAAAGTAAACGCTGTGCTTCCAAGATTTCCGCATCAGTCAGTTCATCGAACCAACCTTCAGATTCTCTGACCACTGCTTTGGCGTGGTTCCAGCTTTGTGGATTACCAATACGAATCGCCGTTGCAACCGTTTCTGGGTTTTCTACTGGTGCGCCACGTAGGAACGGTGCAGCGCCAGATGCTTGATAACCGACCATCACTGGACGGCCTTCAGGTTTTGGACCCGTGAAGGCATCGGTTGCAGCATCATAGATGACTTGTTCAAATTTCTCTGAATTTGCAACAGCTTCGGTATAACCCATCCAATGTGCGGTGATATTGCCTGCATTCCCAACAGGTAGGCAGTGATAATCTGGTGCACGACCGAGCGCATCAACGATTTCATAAGCAATGGTTTTTTGACCTTGCAAACGATATGGGTTGATTGAGTTCACAATGGTGACAGGCGCTTGATCTGCGACTTCTTTAACGAGGCGCATACCATCGTCGAAGTTACCGCGAATTTGCATAGTAATTGCACCGTACATCATGGCCTGAGCCATTTTACCCATGGCAATTTTGCCTTCTGGGATAAGTACAAATGCTTTAATGCCAGCACGAGCAGCATAAGCCGCAGCAGATGCTGAGGTATTACCGGTAGAAGCACAAATAATCGCTTTAGAGCCTTCTTCTACGGCTTTAGTGACGGCCATGGTCATACCACGGTCTTTAAATGAACCAGTCGGGTTTAAGCCCTCATACTTCACATAAATTTCAACGTTTTTACCAATAAGGCGCGGAATATTGTCTAGTTTGATGAGTGGGGTGTTCCCCTCATTTAAAGAGATTGCGCGTGTAGTGGCAGTAACTGGTAAACGGTCGCGATAACGATCAACTAAACCAGTATAACGATTGGCATTCGACATGATGGTGTTCCAATGATGTGTAGAGCTGGCGAGGGCTGAGCCCTCAACCCGATTAGTTTTCAAGCAATTCTAAACGAATTCGGATGATTTCGCCATGAATCTCAGCAAGTGCTTGAATTTGTGATAATGCCTCGTTCATTTTAGACTCAACCACTGGATCGGTTAAAATCACGATTGGAATCAGGTCTTTTAAACGTGGCTGTTGCATGATGGCGTCAATACCAATTCCCGCACGACTCAAAATCGTGGTGACATTGGCCAGAACGCCAGTTTGGTCTTCGGCATTGATACGAATGTAATAACCAGTGGTCATTTCATCGCTACTCAGAATCGGAGTATCCGTCAGTGCTTCGAAAGCTAACTGTGGAATAGTCCCTGCACCATCTTCGGTGTAGATAATATCACGTACAATATCAATGACATCAGCAACAACTGCAGAGGCGGTAGGGTCTGCGCCAGCACCGGCACCATAGTAGAGTGTTGGGCCAACCGCATGCGCTTGCACCAAGACCGCATTTTTAACGCCATTCACATTGGCAAGCAGTTCCTCTGCAGGAATGAGGGTTGGGTGAACACGCAGTTCAATGCCTTTTTCACTGCGACGTGCAATGCCTAAGTGTTTGATGCGATAGCCAAGTGCTTCGGCATAACCCACGTCTTGCGCGGTAATTTTGCTGATGCCTTCGGTGTAGACTTTGTCGAACTGTAATGGAATACCAAATGCACATGAGGCCAAGATGGTGAGCTTGTGTGCAGCATCAATGCCTTCAACATCGAAGGTCGGATCTGCTTCGGCATAACCTAAGGCTTGTGCTTCTTTCAGCACGTCTGGGAAAGCACGGCCTTTTTCACGCATTTCAGTCAGGATGAAGTTGCCTGTACCGTTGATGATGCCCGCAAGCCATTCAATTTTATTGGCAGCCAAACCTTCACGAATCACTTTAATGATCGGAATACCGCCAGCAACCGCAGCTTCATAAGCGATTTGCACACTATGATCTTCTGCTGCTTTAAACAATTCGTTGCCATGCTCCGCAAGCAGGGCTTTGTTGGCCGTAACCACTTGTTTACCATGTTTTAACGCTTCCATGATGACTTCATACGCAGGATGAATGCCACCCATGACTTCGACCACAACGTCGACATCTGGTTGCTTAACAATATCAAGTAGATCAGAACTTTGTTTGATACTCGGGTCCAAATTTAAATCTGGACGTGGACGGCGCGTCCCGACATGGGTAATTTGAATATCACGGCCGGTGCGACGTCGAATTTCAGCAGCGTTCTCTTGTAATAGTTTTAGGGCTCCACCACCGACGGTCCCAAGACCGAGTATTGCCAGACGAACTGGTTTCACGTCACACTCCATAGATATATATAAAAACGAGATCGAATGATCATAGCTAAAAAAAGCGTCAGACTCTAGGGTGCAAAAGATCTTTTCTCTGCACCCTATGCTGTTATTTTTCTAATTTTTTTAGTAATTCATCTGCAGTCATATAGGCACCGATGTGTTGCCCATTACTGCTATAGACTGCTGGTGTACCATTCACACCAATTTTAAGGCCCAATTGGTATTGGTCTTGCACTGGGTTTTTACAGGTTGCTGGTGGTAGAGCGACATTGGCAATGGCTTGATCAAATGCTGCCTGACGATCTTGACTACACCAAATACTTTCCATGGTTGGAACAAATTGCTCACCACGCGGCCATGCAATATAACGAGCCTCAATGCCTTTGGCATTCATCTCTGGAATTTGAGCATGCAGTTTATGGCAATATGGGCAGCTCGAATCGGTAAAGATATAGACCACATGTTTGGTTTTGCCTTGAGCAGGATAGACCAATAAATCTTCAACTTTTAACGCTGAAAAGAGTTTTTTATTTTCAGATGCTTGCAGTTGATCGCTGATATTGCTGAGGGTTTTATCACCCAAGCGAATCACATCACCCTGAATTAGATATTTACCATCACTGGTGACATAGATTGAGCTTTTATCTTCTAGGCTCACCCAATAAAGATTGGGAACTTCAGTGGCTTTGACATCGCTGATTTTGGCATCAATGTTGGCAGTTTTAAAATGCGTTTGTAGGGTTTTAATCAATTGTTGTTTGGCATTACGTTCAGTAATATTTGATGCTTGACCTGTTGCAGGTGCAGTCGCCGTTAAGGTGTTATCTTTTTTGGCTTCATCTGCATTGGAACATGCGCTGAGTGTCAGACTTGTTGCGAGGGCGCAGGCAAGAACTACTTTTGAACGGTTTAATTGCATAAACGGCCTATATGATTGCTGAGCATGACTCTAAAGGGGCTTAGCATAACAAAAAAACCGATCTTTTTTGTTAATTATTATACAACGAGCGCGAAAACCCCCATGCGTTATAGCGGGGAAGATTGAGTATTAAGCCCGTGGGTGATGTTCTGCATGGAGTTTTTGCATCCGTACTTGTGCGACATGGGTGTAAATCTGAGTCGTGGATAAATCACTGTGCCCGAGTAGCATTTGTACCACACGTAAATCTGCACCGTGGTTTAAAAGATGGGTTGCAAAGGCGTGCCTTAAGGTATGTGGAGAGAGGTCAGACTGAATACCTGCTTGTAGGGCATAACGTTTGATGGCATACCAAAAATTTTGTCGACTCATGATGCCACCATGCTGAGTGAGAAATAGATAGTCAGTGGCCGACTTATACAGTTGTGGACGTGCCTCCTGCATATATTTTTCGACCCATTCAGTTGCAACCTCGCCA
The DNA here is from genome assembly GCF_006352475.1 of Acinetobacter pullicarnis. Lineage (NCBI taxonomy): Bacteria > Pseudomonadati > Pseudomonadota > Gammaproteobacteria > Moraxellales > Moraxellaceae > Acinetobacter > Acinetobacter pullicarnis. Next base: position 3,756,230 of record NZ_VCMZ01000001.1, on the reverse strand, counting down.
ATCGGTACCAAACGTTCTTTATTGCCTTTGCCTAAAATTCTTAAATAACCCTGTTTTAAATTCATGAGTTCTAAACGTAGCAGCAAAAGTTCGGACACACGTAAGCCACAAGCGTATAAGACTTCAAGCATGGCACGATCGCGAAGGCCCAGTGCGGTATTTAAATCAGGTGCGAGAATTAATGCTTCAATATCGGCTTCAGAAAGGTCTTGCGGCAGTGCTCGACCAATTTTTGGGGTTTTGTGTTGAGCAATGGGATTGTCGAGTCGGATTTTTTGTTCACGCAAGAATTTATAAAAAGAACGCAATGCAGATAAACAACGTGCAATCGAACGTGGGCTTTTGCCCTGTTGCGTAAGTTTAATCAGTACATCTGAAATATCGTCGTGAGTCCAGTCAGGTAGATAAGCTGTAATGCATTCACTGCATTGGATCAGGTCAGACAAATAGGCATTGCGGGTATGTGGGCTCACTGTTTGTGCAACCAAATAATCCCGAAATCCATGCAGGAAGCTGAGTTGTTCTGGAATAGCCACAGCGACAGGGATTCGGGGTTTTTTATTGAGTGCCATAACTGAGAGATGTTTACATAAACGGATGTAGGCAATGTAGAGCAAAACATCATGAAAGTCGAACGCTCTGAGACGTTGATATTATAAACAAAGCTTATTTGGTAATAATTCTCATTTATCTGTATAATCAACTCTATTTTGATCAATTTAGGGGCTCACGGTGCGTTTGTCAGAGTTAAGCGTCAAGCAGACAGCCATTGTCACAAAGGTTAATCGCGACGTGGAAGAGAATGGTCATGTCGACCTAATCGCAAGCCGGTTAGAAACATTAGGTTTTGTGCAAGGCACACGTGTACGCGTGATTACGAAAGGTTTTTTTGGTGGAGACCCCATTTTAATTCAGGTGGGTTTTACCCGTTTTGCCTTACGTAAAGTGGAAGCTGAAAAAATTGAAATAAGCCAAGAAAATGTGGGAGCTTCATCATGAGTCAGGCATTACGCATTGCCTTGGTTGGAAATCCGAACTGCGGTAAGACCTCTTTATTTAATCACTTAACCGGTACACATCAAAAAGTAGCCAACTATGCTGGCGTCACTGTCGAGCGTAAAGTCGGGACCTTTAATTTAGTATCGGGTCGTCCGGTACGGGTGTTGGACTTGCCCGGCACCTACAGTCTTGATGCAACAAGTCCAGATGAAGAAATTACCCGTGATGTGATTATGGGTAAAATTGCGGGTGAAGCGGATCAAGATGCCTATTTATGTGTGGTTGATGCGACCAACTTAAAACTACATCTCGGTTTGGTGCTTGAAATTATTGCATTGGGCAAGCCAATTTTGTTGGTGCTCAATATGATGGATGAAGCCCGTCGTCGTGGTATGCAGATCAATGTTCAAAAGCTCTCAGAACGTTTGGGGGTGCCTGTTGTTGAAACCGTTGCGGTGCGTAACGCGGGTATCGAAGGCTTATTGGCCGTATTAGAACAAGAAAAATATCATGCACCCCAGCAGGAACTGAGCGATATTATTTTGAGTGGGACAACGCATCAAAAAGTTGCTCAAATTTTAAATGATGTGGTTCACTCACTGGTTGAAGAAGATAAACGTACCGACTTTTTAGACCGTATTTTTTTGCATCCCGTCTTGGGCTTATTGACCCTTGCGGTGATGATGTTTGTGATTTTCCAAGCGGTTTTTGCTTGGGCTGAACCCTTTAAAGAACTGATTGTTGCCGGCTTTGACTGGTTGGGTGAAACGCTCGGTCAGTATATTTCACATCCAATGCTGCAAAGCCTCGTTGTAGATGGGGTGATCGCAGGTGTGGGTGGGGTGCTTGAGTTCTTGCCACAAATTTTAATCTTGTTCTTCTTTATTTTGGTACTGGAAGAATCGGGTTATTTACCCCGTGCAGCTTTCTTGCTCGATAAGCTAATGTTTAAAGCAGGCCTTAGTGGTCGTGCCTTTATTCCACTGCTCTCAAGCTTTGCCTGTGCCATTCCAGGAATTATGGCCACACGTAGTATTAGCGATCCGCGAGACCGCTTTACCACCATCATGGTGGCGCCATTGATGACCTGTTCCGCACGACTTCCAGTGTATGCACTACTCATTGCTGCGTTTATTCCCTCGCAAACGGTGTTTGGCATTTTCAATCTACAAGGTTTGGTACTGTTTGGTTTATATATGGCAGGCATTGTCAGTGCCTTGCTGGTTGCCTTGGTGATGAAAATCTTCCGCAAAGATAAATCACAACATGCTTTGCTCATGGAGCTGCCGAGCTATCAAATTCCAAGCATTAAAAGTGTAATGATTGGCTTACTAGACCGCGGTAAAATTTTCTTAAAGCGTGTCGGTGGCATTATTCTCGCCTTAACCATTATTTTATGGTTCCTGTGTACCTTCCCACAACCGCCAGAAGGCGCGACCTTACCCGATATTGATTACAGTATTGCCGGTATGCTTGGGCATTTATTACAACCGATTTTTGCACCGCTTGGCTTTAACTGGCAAATTGTGGTGGCCCTGATTCCAGCGATGGCTGCACGTGAAGTGGTGGTGGCTGCACTGGGTACAGTCTATGCACTGTCTGGTTCAAATGAAGATGAAATTGCTGATAGTTTAACGCACTTCATTACCGCAGATGGCTCAGGCTGGTCATTGGCGACCGCGCTGTCATTATTGGTGTGGTTTATTTATGCACCGCATTGTCTCGCGACTTTGGCGACAGTGCGCCGTGAAACTGGCTCGTGGACAACCGTTGCTGTGATGACGGGTTATTTATTTGGTTTGGCATATCTGATGTCATTTTTCACTTATCAAATTGCATCGCATTATTTCGGGTAATGCTGCATTTTGAGTAATTTTGGATTGTTCTGAAGGAGATTGAGATGGTTGAAGTATTCATCGTAGGCTTGATCGTCACGTGGAGTGCGATCGTGGTCTTCAAGAAAGTCTTTCCAGCGACAGCCACAACGGTATTTATGGCGCTATCAACACGTTGTGCGCAAGCAGGTTGGCCAACTTTGGCAAAATGGCTTAAACCGGCTGCTGCTTCTGGCTGTGGCGGCAATTGTGCTTGTCCGAGTGACACAACGGAGACTGAGGGCAAGAAGACCGAAGTACAGATGGTGAAGTGGAAGTAATAAAATTTAGTTTTTTTCAGGAAGCCGCTCTTTTAGAGCGGCTTTTTTACGGACTGACACAAAAAAATCAGAGAAAGCGCAAACAGAAAAAGCTTTAAAAATGCCGAAGTGATAACATTTTGCAATGTTTTAAATTTAACGATGAGTACAGCAAGATGTTAATACAGCGTGGTGGCTTAAAAGTTGTTGCAGGGTTGGGTATTTCAGGCGTTGCAGCAGTTAATTTTTTATATGAACAAGGCTACCGTGTTGCAGTCACCGACTCACGTGAACTACCGCCTGGTCACGACCAAATCCCAGCAGAGGTAGCGTCGTATTTTGGTGAGCTCAATCAAGAGCTGTTGCTCCAAGCAGATGAAATTGTGATTAGTCCCGGATTAGACCCGCGACTGCCTGAGATTCAAGCTGCTGTAGCGCAAGGTATTCCAGTGGTGAGTGAAATTCAAATTTTACGCCGTGCAACAGATGCTCCGATTGTGGCGATTACTGGTTCGAATGCCAAAAGTACGGTAACCACCTTACTGGGCTTAATGGCAGTCAATGCAGGCAAAAACGTCGCTATGGGTGGGAATTTGGGCCGCCCTGCGCTCGACCTGCTTAAAGACCAAGCGGAGCTCTATATTCTAGAGTTATCCAGTTTTCAACTTGAAACCACCTCCAATTTAAATGCTGAAGTCGCTGTGATACTCAACATGAGTGAAGATCACTTAGATCGTCACGGTGACATGTTTGGTTATCACACAGCTAAACATCGTATTTTTCAAGGGGTGAAGCAGGTGGTCTATAACCGAGATGATTCATTAACTCGACCGTTGGTTCCCGATCAAACCCCGATGCAGAGTTTTGGGCTGAATGCACCTGACCTCAATCAATATGGCATTTTAAGAGATGACCAAAACAATATGTGGTTGGCGCGTGGCCGTGAGCGTTTGATCAATAGTCGTGATTTATATATTCAGGGCACACATAACTTAGCCAATGCGTTGGCTTGTCTGGCGTTGGGTGAGGCGATCGGTCTGCCCTTAGACGCGATGTTAGCCAGCTTAAAGACCTTTAAAGGCTTAGAGCACCGCTGTGAGTTTGTCCAAGAGATTGATCAGGTTCGTTATTATAATGATTCCAAAGGCACCAACATTGGGGCAAGCTTGGCAGCCATCGAAGGCTTAGGTCAAGCGATTGAGATGCATCAAGGCAAATTGGTGATGATTTTAGGCGGTCAAGCCAAGGGGCAAGACTTTAAGGCACTCCGTGAAGCAATTACTCAGTATGTCAAAACGGTGGTGCTGATTGGTGAGGATGCCGAACTGATTCGTAATGCTATTGAGGGGTGTGCCGAACTCTTGTTTGCCGAGAGTTTGCAGCAAGCCGTTTCGATCTGCCAACAGCAGGCGCAGCGCAATGACGTGGTGTTATTATCACCCGCTTGTGCGAGTTTTGACATGTTCAAAGGTTATGAACAGCGCGGTCATCAATTTGTTGCCTTGGTTAATGCACTTTAGTCGGTCATTCATTTTAAAAATAAGCATAAGGAAAGTTCTATGGCTGGGTTAGCTCAGACGACCATAACAAAAATGAATCAGCTGTATAGTCGCTGGATGCCTCGGCTTCCCGCTGAATTAACAGCGCGTAATGTGCTGATTTTTTGTGTCATGACATTGCTATGTATTGGTACCGTGATGGTTGCATCCGCCTCTATGCCATATGCAGAGCGTCTACATGAAAATCCATTTCACTATGTGGTACGACATGGGATTTCAATTACAGCGGCGGCTGTTGCTGCGGTATTGACCTATAAAGTTTCTTTAGGCATGTGGTTTAAGAACACATTCCTGTTGTGGATTTTGACAATTTTATTACTGGCGGTGGTTTTGCTGGTGGGTACCGAAGTTAACGGTTCTACCCGGTGGATTCGTGTGGCAGGCTTTACCTTCCAAGCCTCTGAGATCGCTAAAGTGGTGATGGCGATCTTCACGGCTGACTATGTGGTGCGCCGTTCAGAAGAAGTGCGTAATAGCCTTGTGGCACTGTTTCGTCTTGGACTGGTGATGTTGCTGACGGTTGGTCTGATCATTGCAGAGCCTGATCTAGGCGCGACGGTGGTGATCGTACTGATGATGCTCGGTGTATTCTTCTTGGCAGGTGCACCTCTCATTCAATTCGGCTGCGCCTTTGGTGCTATTCTGGTTTCGTTTATTGGCTTGATTGTGATTTCACCGTACCGCTTTGAACGCTTGATGTCTTTTGCCAACCCTTGGGCTGATCCATTGGGCGCAGGGTATCAATTGTCGAATGCTTTGATGGCCTTTGGTCGCGGCGAGTGGTTGGGGGTTGGGCTGGGTCACAGTATACAAAAAATGTCGTATTTACCTGAAGCACATACGGATTTTATGCTGGCTATTCTTGGTGAAGAATTTGGTTTCTTTGGTATTAGCATGGTCATGACTCTGTCCTTTGTAATGCTGATCTGCTGTATTCGGATTGGACACCGTGCCTTAATGAATCAATATTTACGCGCAGGCTATTTGGCCTATGGAATTAGCATTATTTTCTTGCTGCAAATTCTGGTGAATGCGGGTATGAATATGGGCATGTTGCCAACCAAAGGTTTGACTTTACCTTTTATTAGTTATGGTGGTTCTTCATTGATTATGTGTGCGGTGATGATCAGTCTGATTCTGAAGATTGACGCCTCAACTCAACAAGTCAATCCAGCCAAAGAGGAATCGAGCTTTTAGCTTGGGTTTAGATTGATTGGGTTATAAAAAGCCTGCTGTTGCAACTTAAAGCAACCGCAGGCTTTTTTGTATCTGGGCAAATTCGATTGTGTTTGGCCCCGGCTTATTGGAAGATCCCTTTAATTTGGGTGCCTGTCGGAATGCGAGTACGATCCCATTGTGCAATGGCTTGCGCCAACATGCTCCGTGGTCGATCTTGTTCAACAGCAGCTTGTCCAAGCGCGTTTAAGGCTTGTTGGAGGAGTAATGGAGCGTATTGAATTTCTAAAGCATGGGCGAGATTCTGTTTAGATAATTTCTGCCCCTGATCATTCATAGCGAGGGGCAAGTGCATGTAATCTAAGCGTGGATAACCCAATTGTTGGCCAAGATAGATTTGACGTGCCGTATTGTCGAGTAGGTCAGCACCACGGACCACATGGGTGATGCCTTGAAGAAAATCATCGACCACCACTGCCAATTGATAGTTGATAATGCCATCGCGGCGTTTTAATACAAAATCACCGAGCTCAACGGCCAGATTGGAACACTGTTGTCCTTGCAGCGCATCTTCAAAGCCAATAACTTGATCGTTGACCTTGAAACGGATGGCCTGATCATCAAAGGGCAGTGCCAAGTTCTGACAGGTACCTGCATAAATGTGGTTGGAACCGAGCATTTTACGGGTGCATTGACAAGCATAAATCAGCTGCAGTTCAGCCAATTGATCCAACACCTGCTGATACAGATCAAGTCGTTGCTGTTGAAAAATAATAGGTGCATCCCATTCAAACTCAAAAGCGTCAAGGCAAGTAAGTATGTGTTCGATGCTATTGGGATAAATGCGAGGAATATCCGTATCTTCAATTCGGACCAGCCAACGACCATGCTGTGCCTTGGCTTCGCAGTAACTGGCTACGGCAGTCATTAAAGAACCGAAATGCAACGGGCCGGTTGGCGATGGCGCGAACCGACCCGTATAGGCTGCAACGATTTCACTCATACTGAGATCATCAAGATTAGCCGTTGTTTTGCTTTTCTTTGATTTCAGCCAATGTTTTACAATCGATACATAGGGTTGCTGTTGGGCGTGCCTCTAAACGACGTAAACCAATTTCGATACCACACGTTTCGCAAAAACCGTAGTCATCATTTTTGATGGCAACGATTGATTGTTCAATTTTACGAATCAACTTACGCTCGCGGTCACGTGTACGTAATTCAATTGCAAACTCTTCTTCTTGTGTTGCGCGGTCATTCACATCCGGCAATGCAGAAGATTCATCTTGCATGGTATTTAAAGTGCGATCAACTTCCGTCATTAACTCTGCTTTCCACGCCAATAGAATTTGGCGGAAATGCTCGAGTTGAGCTTCGGACATGTATTCTTCATTTTTTTTAGGCTGATAAGGCGCTATACCAAATAAACTGGCCGTCGAGCTGCTTTCTGAAGTCTTTGGTTTGGCTTTGCGAATACGTTTCGCTTTATCGCCATCAACGACTTCGATGTTGTCTTCAAACACTTGATTTTGATTGTCATTCGCCATGTAGGGCATTCCTCATCATATACGTACATCTATACGTAAAAAATATGGTGATATGCAAGTATTCTTATTGCTACCAATAGAAAATGTCTCTATTGGGGGCGTCATCATATAGAGTTTTAAGAAAAGATGAAAGCCATCAATGTTGGCATTTGACTTTGCAAGTTTTCTTTACGAGCCATAACTTAATCTAAAACGCAGCAATTGAAAAGCTAATAACCTGAAATATCTTCATTTAGTATAGATGGGCAATGTTCAATACGATGAACCTTGGTTGAAAAAGAACCATCTTGATGTAAATGTAAGCAACGGTAACCTGGCGCCTGTTGATCAAGCGCGAAGTCATCTTGTTGCGGTTTAAACTGTACACACGTCGATGGCGTTGAAAGAAACTGAATATTATTCCATGTATTGAAGGAATCTTGATGCACATGCCCAAACAATACAGCCTTTATATTTGAATATGGTTCAATGACTTGCATTAGATCTGGGCTGTTTTTTAACTTGTGCTGGTCAATCCATTGCGACTGCATTGCGATAGGATGGTGATGACAAGCAAGAATAACAAACTGATCTTGCTGCTGTTCTAAGACCTCAGCCAAGGCATGTAAGTGCTCAGGCGTGATATAGCCATCAACCTGCCCCATGACTGCGCTGTTCAATAAAATAATTGACCAAGCACCTAATTCAATAACCGTCGGTTTGGGTAGGGGCTGCTGAAAGGGGAAACAGTCAATATCATCATGATTGCCCGGAATTTGAAAAAAATTAATGTTTAAACTTTGCATATACTGCAAATAGCGTTGATAGGTGGCGCTATCCGCTTCTTGTGCAACATCACCGGTATGAATCAAAGCATCGAGATGAGGATAATGGTGTTGGATATCATCCATCACCGCATGGAAACTATGTTCAGGGTTGAGATAAAGAAAAGGTGAGCCTGCATTCGCCATCAAATGTGTGTCGGTAATTTGAATTAGAATTTGGCTGTTTGCTGTTAATTCGACTGGCGCAGACACTCGTATCCCCTTTACCTTTTTATTGCGTTAATAAATGTTGTTTCAGCCATTGTAATGCCATGATAACGGGTGCATTCCGTAAACGCTGATTATGTAATAAAGTGTTTAATTTGTCATAAGGAATAATGTGCAATTTTATATTTTCGCCTTCTTCTTCAAGGCCGAATATACCACCTTGCATCGGTAAATCGACTGGAGCGCTATACAGATGAAAGATTTCATCACAAGCACCCGCAGAAGGATAAAAACTAAAAAGATGCTCAAGGGTTGAAATTTCACAACCTGATTCTTCCAAACTTTCACGTCGAATACAACACGCTGGACTTTCGTCACCATCTAAAACACCCGCGATGATTTCAAGTTGCCAAGGTGAGTGTGGGTCATCCATCGCACCAATTCGAAACTGTTCAATCAGCGCAAAGCTTTGTTGACGATCATCATAAAGTAATACACCTGCAGCCTGCTTACGTCGAACCAGTTCACGTGTCAGGGTTGGGGTTTCATGATTCTGCTCGAATAAACGGTGTCGTAAGCTGACTTTTTCAACTTGGATGAATCCATGAAAAACCAATTCCCGATTTTCAATGCGAAGGTCATTTGAATCAAAAGACGCTTTTAGAATAATGTCCATATAAGTGAATAGGATGAAATAAATTCATCCTATTCTAACTGAGCGTAATGTGAAAACAACTTTTTTAGCAACTAGACCTTGTGGTAAAGCTGTTGACCTTGTTCTTGATAAACATTTTTCATGGTGTTCATTCCCGCCTCAACCTCAGCTGCAGATACGCCTGTTTCTTTAGATTTTTCGAGATTCTGCGCATAGTCACGTACATTCTGAGTGATTTTCATCGAACAGAATTTTGGTCCGCACATTGAACAGAAATGCGCAGATTTATGTGCTTCTTTCGGCATCGTTTCATCATGCATGCTACGTGCTGTGTCTGGATCTAAACTCAAATTGAACTGATCTTCCCAACGGAATTCAAAACGAGCTTTTGACAAAGCATTGTCACGGACTTGTGCACCAGGATGACCTTTGGCTAAATCAGCGGCATGTGCTGCAATTTTGTAGGTGATAATGCCGTCTTTCACATCTTTTTTGTTGGGTAGACCCAAATGCTCTTTCGGTGTGACATAGCACAACATTGCTGTGCCATACCAACCAATCATCGCAGCCCCAATCGCTGAGGTAATGTGGTCATAACCAGGGGCAATATCTGTGGTCAGTGGGCCAAGCGTATAGAATGGGGCTTCCTGACAAACTTCAAGTTGTAGATCCATGTTTTCTTTAATCATATGCATTGGCACATGGCCTGGACCTTCAATCATCACTTGCACATCATGCTTCCAAGCGCGGTGGGTTAATTCACCTAAAGTCCGAAGTTCGCTGAACTGGGCCTCGTCATTGGCATCTTGAATACAACCAGGACGTAAACCATCGCCTAAACTGAAAGAGATATCATAGGCTTTCATGATTTCGCAAATTTCATCAAAGTGCGTATATAAAAAGTTTTCTTGATGATGTGCCAAACACCACTGCGCCATAATAGAACCACCACGCGACACGATGCCAGTCAAGCGATTGGCCGTCATTGGCACATAATGCAGCAGTACGCCTGCATGAATAGTAAAGTAATCCACGCCTTGCTCGGCTTGCTCAATGAGGGTGTCTTTGAAAATTTCCCAGGTTAGATCTTCTGCAACACCATCTACTTTTTCTAAGGCTTGATAAATGGGAACGGTGCCAATCGGGACTGGTGAGTTACGAATAATCCATTCGCGGGTTTCATGAATGTTTTTACCCGTCGAAAGATCCATGATGGTGTCTGCGCCCCAGCGGGTTGCCCACGTCATTTTAGCAACTTCTTCATCAATGCTTGAACCCAGTGCTGAGTTACCAATATTGGCATTAATTTTCACTAAAAAGTTACGCCCAATAATCATGGGTTCAAGTTCGGGGTGGTTAATGTTGGCAGGAATAATGGCACGGCCTTCAGCAACTTCTTGACGTACAAATTCTGGCGTGATTTCACGCAGATTTTTTGCACCAAAGTTTTGACCAGCATGTTGGCGTTGATCGACGTCTTCTTGCTGACGTTGGTTTTCACGGATTGCAATATATTCCATTTCAGGGGTAATGATGCCCTGTTTGGCATAATGCATTTGCGTTACATTTCTATCCGCTTTCGCACGAAGTGGGTTTTGAATATGAGCAAAGCGAATATTGGCCGTGCGAATATCGTTTAAACGTTCACGACCAAAACGCGAACTGAGGTTATCAAGTTGATCGGTATCATTTCGTTCAGCAATCCAAGCATCACGTAATTTAGGTAAACCTTGATTTAAATCAATTGTTACCGTTGGATCGGTATACACCCCTGAGGTGTCGTAAACCATAATCGATGGATTGATCTCACCGCCTAAACCCGTTGGCGTATCAGTTAAGCTGATGGCGCGGAAAGGCACTTGAATATCTGGACGAGATCCTTGGACATAGATTTTTTGGGAAGCAGGGAGAATTCGAGTGAGATCTTTGGCGTCTTGCTCATGTTGAGCAGAAAGAGTAGCTGAAGAAAGATTCGTTAACTGGTTCATGGCATGATCCTTATGAATGATATCAACGAATCAAGCACGACTAAAAATATGGCAGAGACACTCGCAGATAGAATGGTCATTCGCTAAGATTTTTAGATGCTTGATTCCTACGCAGGTTCTAACCTGATCAGGTTCAACGGTACTTGTGTTTAAGTTCTCATCAAAAGAACCGACACAATCTCAGCGAGGTATTACTCGCGCTCCGTCAAGCGAATTTCGATCTTAGCATAGAACAGCACAAGGAATGTTCGGAATTATTGTAATAAATCAAGAATCTGCAGATTAGCTAGCGAACTTGTTTTGTGATGTGTGCAATACAACAATGAATTGTTGTTCTGAGAGATATTGCGAAAAGCAAAGCTTTTTTAGTGATAGGCCATATCATGCCAAGCATCTTTTTTATTGCTGAGTGTCGAGTCAGTGGGTTTCAAGCCGAGGTAGAGATCCAATTGTTGTTGCGTCAATACACCTGAAGAAGTCGCACTGCTAGTGTCTAACCGGTGTTGCTTCGGCAGTAGCTGTTGACGCTGAGTGCTGCTTAGGTCGATAAAGACAAGGAATTTTCTGGCTTGATTGGAAAGTTCTGTTGGCTCAAGTTTTGCTAGTTGTTGGATCTCAGTGAGTGATGCGGGATCAATATCTTTTGCACCGTTATAGTCATAGGATACGGGGGTTTTGGGACTGCCTTTAAAGAGGAGCGCAGTATAGTATTGCGCTAAATTTTTGGCATCAGTTCGATACATGCTTTGCGGAAATTCTAGCTGATATTTTTGCCAAAAGAGCGCACGTTTGGCGATTTCCTGGGGAGAAATAATCAAGTCATGTCCTTGCATGCTCGGTTGTGTTTGCTGTTCAGCCAGTTCAGAAATAAAAATACTTTCCACATCAGGTAGGTAGGGTGCAAAAACCTTGGCTAAATATTGTGGGTTACGTTGATAGTGAATTGGGCTTGAGTCCGTATCGGTTAATTCGATATAAGCTTGTCCCAGATGGCGCAATAAGTACTGATCTCGAATATTTAATTTTTCGAAATTGAGCTGTTGTAACGTTGGATATTGCGCTTTATCTTGAGTATAGGTTTCAAAGGCATGTTGCTGTTCTGGCGTACGCTTCACATTTAGAAACTGCTTATACATTTGCTTGGAGAGGAGGAGCAATTGCTGTTGTTCTGGAACCTCGATAATGGGCAGACAGGTACGAATACGCTGATTGAGTTGTTCGAGTGCCAGCGTGGTGCGATGGTTACTCATATTTTGCATTTCAGTTTTCAAATTTTGACAAAGGTCGTTTAGATTAGGTGGCGCTTCTTGTGTTGTGCTTGGATGCTCATGTTCTTGAGATTTTTCAGAAGTTGGATTTTGACATGCGGTCAAAAAAGCCGTGAGGGTCAGCATGGTGCATAAAAATATAAGACTGTTTAGTATCGTTTTTTTTTGCTTCATGAGAGTGTCAGGCTGGTTGGGAGAGTTGTGACTTAGTTAACGAATTTATTGTTGCTGAAAATAATTTAATGAAATGAAATAATTTGTAGAGTTTTTTGATAGAACCGTAATTGTAGGCAATGGCTTGATTGATCAAGCTTGGCTGCTTTTTGCACCACTGATTTTTAGATACGTTATTTTTTTGATATACAGGTGAGTCATGGATAATTTATATCTATGATTTTAAAATTTTTAATTAAGTATTTTGAATTTTGTTGTGGTAAAAGGATAACAACTGTTGAGCAAATAACGTTTGTCTAGGTTTTTGTCGTTTTCTTCATTTTTATGAAACTTAGCGAGTGCTGCGCCATTATTGCTCACTGTACTATTTGCTGAATTAATTGATTTTTAACTAGAAAGTGAAGTAGATACAGGCTGAGACCAAAGTTGTGCTGAATAATGGTGCATTGTCATCAAAAATTCACAATCACTGTGTTTTAATGCAACACGAATATCGCTTTTCTATTTTTTTTATTTCGCTGCCCGTGGAGCGTCTTACCTTGAAACCGAGTAATCCTGTTTTAACGCATCACATTTCTTCACAGTTCAATGAAGATTTGCTTGATGTAAACACCAAATTTATGACCATGGGCGGTTTAGTTGAGCAACAGGTGGCCAGCGCCATTCATGCTTTATTAGATACCAATGCAAATCTCGCCATAGAAGTGCAGTTTCAAGACAATGTCGTTAATCAATATGAACGAGATATTGATGAAGCCTTGACGCTTATTTTAGCGAGACGTCATCCTGCCGCAATCGACTTGCGTATGGTCATTGCAATGAGTAAGGCCAATACCGATTTAGAGCGGATTGGTGATGAAGCTGCGAAAATTGCGCGCATTGCCCAAACCTTATGTGAAGAAGGTGAGTCGCCTCGTGGCTATATGGAAACACGACATATTGGTAATCAAGTGCGTGTGATGATTCATGATGCCTTAGATGCCTTTGCCCGTGTTGATGCAGAACAAGCATTAAAGGTGTTGTTAGCTGATGCAGATATTGACCGCGAATATCAATCTGCCACGCGCACTTTAATGACTTATATGATTGAAGACCCACGTTACATTTCTAGAGTCATTAATGTGATGTGGGTATTGCGCTCACTCGAACGTATTGGTGATCACGCTCGCAATATTTCTGAGCAAGTGATTTATATGGCAAAAGGCTTAGATGTTCGACATACCAGCGTTGAAGAAATCGAAGAAAAAGTGCAGCAAAGCAACTAAATCAACGTCGAGTACTCACACGATAAGCGACCTCAATTGAGGTCGCTTTTTTATTGCAGCTCATTAAAGCCTGAGTGTTTGTAATGTTGTTGTGCTAACTTAAATTGAGTGGATTGCTATTTTAAGCCTAAGCTTATCAAGTGAATATAAGATAAAAAAATTAAAAATAAAATATTGAGCAGTTCTGTGACGGTGTTACTGGTATTTTTTAGGCGTCTTAAATTATAGGGATAAGAATAGCAGGCTTAAATTGCAGGTTTTTTTACAAATTTTAAGATAAAAAAATTCCTAGATTTTGGGGGAAATCTAGGAATGAAAACGAGCTTAAACGTTAAATCTTGTTGAACTCAGTCACAAATACAGCAAAGAGATTAATGGTTTAAAACAACTTTATTTGTGACACATTCAGTATCTGTTTTTTCAACGTAATTTGCATTGCTAGTCTTGTAACAACTTTGTAATTATATTTTGTTCTATGTAAATTATTTGTTTTTATGAAAATAATCTCAATTAAATGGCTCAATCATAAGATTAAATTCACTTAAATATGGTTATAAAAAACCTCATGCTGAATCAACAACATGAGGTTTTTAAAAGCAAAGTTATGCTTCTGGTGTCCAACCTTCCGCTTTTTCTACAGCGTCATCGTTGTTGAAAAACTTTTCGCGTTGTTCTTCCAGAAAAACCTTGGTTTCAGGTTCAAAAACATTTAAACGTTTTTCATTAATTAACGTCGTTTGATGTTTGAGCCATTCTTGCCATGCTTGTTTCGATACGCTATTGAATAACGCCTCACCCTTTGCACCTGGGAATGGTGCAAAATCTAGGGCATCCATTTCTTTTTGGTATTTACGGCAAAAGACTTGTTTCGACATTTGAATATTCCTTAAGCTTGTAGTTGCTCAATGCGCGTATAAGCACGCGCAATCGCTTGCTTGACTTGTTCTGGTGCCGTACCACCTAAATGATTACGTGCATTGACAGATGCTTCAAGTGTGAGTGCCTGATCAAATACATCGGCTGTGATTAAGTCAGAGAACTGTTGTAGTTGGCTGAGCGTTAATTCAGACAAATCTTTGCTCTCATGTACGCCAAGTGCAACGGCTTTACCAACAATTTCATGTGCATCACGGAAAGCGATGCCTTTTTTCACAAGGTAGTCTGCTAAATCAGTCGCAGTTGAAAAACCACGTAACGCAGCTTCACGCATGATCTCAATATTGGGCACCAGTGCAGGAATCATATCGGCAAAAGCCATTAGACAGCCACGTAATGTATCGATTGCATCGAATAATGGTTCTTTATCTTCTTGATTGTCTTTGTTATATGCCAACGGTTGCGCTTTCATCAGGGTTAATAAGCTAATTAAGTCACCATAGACACGACCAGTTTTACCACGAACTAATTCGGGTACATCTGGATTTTTTTTCTGCGGCATAATTGAAGAGCCAGTGCAGAAACGATCTGGAATATTCACAAATTTAAATTGAGCAGAAGTCCACAAAATTAGTTCTTCTGACATACGAGAGAGATGCATCATAATTAATGCGGCTGCAGCATTAAATTCAATGGCAAAATCACGATCAGACACTGCATCTAAAGAGTTTTCAGTTGCGCTGTCAAAGCCTAACAATTGTGCAGTGTAATTGCGGTCGATTGGGTAGGTGGTGCCTGCTAGTGCAGCAGAACCCAATGGCATACGATTCACACGTTTGCGGCAATCGATTAAACGTTCACTATCACGTAACAGCATTTCGAACCATGCCATTAAGTGGTGTCCGAACGTCACGGGTTGTGCTGTTTGTAAATGGGTGAAGCCAGGCATGATGGTTTGGGTATGGGTTGCCGCCAAACCTAAAATACCGGTTTGAAGCTTATGAAGCAGGCCTAAAATACCGTCAATTTCATCGCGCACATATAGGCGAATATCGGTTGCTACTTGGTCATTTCGGCTGCGGCCTGTGTGTAATTTTTTTCCTGTAATGCCAATGCGATCTGTGAGGCGTGCTTCGATATTCATATGCACGTCTTCGAGATCGATACGCCACTCAAAGTTTCCAGCTTCAATTTCAGCTTGGATTGTATCTAAGCCTTGAATGATGTCATCTCGCTCTTGTTCCGTTAATACCCCGACTTTTGCAAGCATACTGGCATGTGCTTTCGAGCCTGCAATATC
Organism: Acinetobacter pullicarnis; assembly: GCF_006352475.1. Taxonomy (NCBI): domain Bacteria; kingdom Pseudomonadati; phylum Pseudomonadota; class Gammaproteobacteria; order Moraxellales; family Moraxellaceae; genus Acinetobacter; species Acinetobacter pullicarnis. The sequence continues at coordinate 3,740,318 of NZ_VCMZ01000001.1, read as the reverse complement.
TTGTCGATAAAAACGTTGGTCAAACTGTACAGATGCGGTAAATTCAGCAACAAAAGCGTCTGTCGCTTCAGAAAAACGACCACCCCACATACCAGAGGTCTGATTTTGGGTAGCCGGTTGAGAGGAATGAGATGATGTGGTCATATTGGCTCAGGAAAATAAAAAAGAGTATAACAAATTCAAAGCCGATTGCCGAAGTAGTGCTGCATGAATCACCGCTGAAAGTAAAAAAACAATTTCCTCAGTGGGATCAGTCCGCCAAAATACGGCGTTGGCAGTATTTGGCAGAATTGTTTATTGCCAGTTATATCTTGGCTTTGTTGCTGAGTTTGGCTGAGGCGCAGGCTTGGTCGAATCTACAGTTTGAACAGCTATTGAAATATGTGCTGTACATCAATTGGATTGTATTGTATTGCTCTATGTGGCCTTGATGGATATCTATCATCGAAAAAGCCGAGATTTGCGTAGTCGAGTCACATTAATTGTTGGTTTTTTCTGTTTACAGGGCTGTATCATTTTGAGCAGTGTTGCGCTCAATATTTTGTTGTATTGGGGGGCGCAGTTGTCTTTTAAAAACCTAAGCTGGCAGATTGTTGGGCAAAACCTCAGTATCAATTTGAGTTATGGTCTGTTATTAGGTGCGCTATGTCTACGTTACAGCTATATACGTGAACAGTGGCTAAAACAAAAACAGGCTGAATTAAAAGCGCGTATTCAAGCGCTACAGGCACGGATACATCCACACTTTTTATTTAACAGTTTGAATACAGTTGTAAGTCTTATCGCTGTCGATGCAGAAAAGGCCGAGAAAACACTGATCGATTTCGCGCAGTTGTTTAGGGCAAGTTTGCAAGAAACAAAATTGGTTAGCTTGGAAGAAGAAATAGGATTCTGTAAAAATTATTTGGCGATTCAGGAAATTAGACTCGGTTCAAAGTTGCAAGTTGAGTGGAAAATTCAACAATCCTTGGCATTAATGCAAATACCCATCCCGTTACTTACGCTTCAACCCTTACTGGAAAATAGTATTTTCCATGGTGTTGAACAGCACCAGACTGCATCAAAAGTGAATATATTGATCGAAAGCTGCAACAAGCAGGTCACTATAGTCATTACCAATCCGATTCTGAAAGATAGAATAAAAAATCGCGAGGGACAGGGTCTTGCATTAGAAAATATACAACAACGCTTAACTGCATATTTTGGTTCTGATGCAATATTGAGACACTATTCAAGCAATGCAGTGTTTACAACAGTTCTTCAGTATAGGTATACATAAACTGTTTTTTATTGAGCTACAACTTTGATTTATAAAGTTAAAATTATATTGAACACCAGTGGTTGAACATTTGGTTTTAGATGTTAAGTTTTTAATTAAATGTTTTTTTAGTGTGTGTCTTTAATCTCTCAACTGTCAACGTCCCTTGTAATGCGCCAGTTATTTTATTAAAAAAATTATCCTAACATTGGCAGGGAGGAAAAATGAATATCCTGATTAGTGATGATGAGCCACTCGCAGTGGAGCGTTTGTCTCGACTCGTATCGCAATTGGGTCACCAAGTTGTTGCAACCGCACAAAATGGAAAGCAGGTACTTGAATTGGCTCAGCAGTATGAGCCTGATGTTGTATTACTCGACATTCAAATGCCTGTCATGGATGGATTATCTTGTGCACAACATTTAACTCAACTCAATCCAATGCCCGCAGTGGTGTTTTGTACCGCATATGACCAACATGCTTTAAATGCGATTCAGTCGCAGGCGAGTGGGTATTTGATTAAACCTATCGCTCAATCAGAATTACAGCGTGTATTAAATAATTTAACCAAACTGACTCAAGCTCAGATGTCTAATATAGAAAAAAAACAATCTATGGAAAAAACGACTCAGCGACAGCAAATTGTTGCAAAAACTTATCGTGGTGTGGAGTTAATTCCCACCGAAAATATTTATTATTTTTTAGCAGATCAAAAATATGTGGCTGTCCGACATAAGAATGGCAGTGTGCTTATAGATGAAACATTAAAAGAACTTGAGCAAGAATTTGCTGATAAGTTTATTCGCATTCATCGCAATGCTTTAATCTCATTGGATTATTTAGATGGATTGGAGCTAGTAACCTCCGGACAATACCAAGTGCGTTGTCGTGAAATTGAAGAAAAGCTCGCGGTTAGCCGTCGTCATTTACCTATTTTAAGAGAGAGAATTTACCATTTATGAAACTGGTCTTGATTAAGTTGAAGTAGAAAAATTATAGAGACATGGTGGTGAGGAGGGTTCGTGCATTGCTTGGTTTATCGTTTTAAATCTAGTGAAGCATGCAGGGTCAAATGGATGTGATGAATCTGTTCTTCATTTTATTTTTTGCTTTGGTTTTATTTCGATTTTTCTTTGGCTTGATCATGGGGCATTCGCGTTAGACGTGGCGCAGATTGCCCCGATTATATAATTTACTTGCATTTTTAACATATCAGGTTAAGTTTAGAGGGTTAAAATTTGACTATGTTGTAATAATGACTACTTTAAAAATCGCAACGCGTCAAAGTCCACTCGCACTTTGGCAGGCTGAATATATCCGAAATCGACTTGAGCAATTACATGCTGGGTTAAAAGTTGAATTGGTCACCTTTGTGACGCAAGGTGATAAAATTTTGGATACGCCTTTGGCGAAAATTGGTGGTAAAGGATTGTTTGTGAAGGAGCTTGAGGCTGCTTTACTTGATGGCCGTGCAGATTTAGCTGTCCATTCGATGAAAGATGTTCCAATGCTATTACCTGATGGCTTAGCCCTCGCGGTAATTTGTGAGCGAGAAGATCCTTTTGATGCTTTTGTTTCAAATACATATACATGTTTTGATGAACTGCCATTGGGCGCAAAGTTAGGCACATCGAGTCTGCGTCGTAAAAGTCAGATTCTAAAACACCGTCCAGACTTAGATATTATTGATTTAAGAGGAAATGTTGGAACACGTTTAGGTAAGCTTGATGCTGGATTATACGATGCCATTATATTGGCAAGTGCTGGTTTAAAGCGCTTAGGTCTGACAGATCGAATTCGACATGGTTTATCTGAAACAGTGAGTTTACCTGCGGTTGGCCAAGGTGCTTTAGGGCTTGAATGTCGAGAAGATGATCAGCAAACGTTAGATTTAATTATGCCGTTGATGCATGAACAGAGTCATGTTTGTGTACTGGCTGAACGTGCGATGAACCGTCATTTAGAGGGTGGATGTCAGATTCCGATTGCAGGATTTGCCACGCTTGAGGGTGATCAACTGAGTTTAGAAGGCCGTGTGGGGAGCCTCGATGGAAAAACACTTTTGGTTAGTCGTCTAGTTGCACCAAAAGATCAGGCTGAACAACTCGGGGTTAATGTTGCAAAACATTTATTAGAACAAGGTGCTGCGGAGTTACTGCAGGCACTTTATTAATTCCCATGTTATTTATTAATACGCGCCCGGCAGATCGAGCCCAAGCACTGACCCAGTGCTTGGTACAAGCTCACTTTCAGGTGCTTGATCTTCCATTGTTGGCATTGCAGCCCTTGCCGTATAATGCGCAATTACAGCAACAATTCACACAATTGGCCGCTGTTCAGGCGATTGTCGTGGTGAGTCCAACCGCTGTGGAGGTTGGCTTGGCCTATCTGCAAAGAAGTCAGGTCAAGCTTGAACAATTACAGCATATTGAATGGATTGCTGTTGGCAAGAAAACCGCAGCTGTTCTAGCGCAGCATGGGATTATAGCTTCCGTACCCGAAGTAGAAACCTCAGAGGGCATGCTACAACTGCCCTTATTTACGCAGCGCCCAGATTTAAAAGCAATCGCATTTTGGCGTGGTATCGGTGGTCGAGCATTTATGATGCAGCAGTGCCAACAAAAAAATATTGCTGTTGTGAATATGCTGTTATATGCGCGTTGCTTTCCAGAGTCTAGCAAACAACAGTTTCAGACTTTTTTGACCATGATGCAGCGTGAGCCGCAACCTTTTGTAATGAATATCAGTAGTGAAGCCAGTTGGTGTTATTGGTTGGATTTGTGTGAATCGCATTCGGATATTCTGCAAAAAGGGCATTATTTGGTTCTTGGTAGGCGTTTGTATCAAATTTTGCTAGAAGATAGAAAAAGTAAAAATTTTTGCTTTAATATAACTTCCTTGGAAAATTTGGAAGAAAATACGGTGTTACAGACCCTCTCACTGCTGCAAAGGTCCTTATGAAGAAGTTTTTCGCCCTGATTCTTGTTCTAAGCTTGGCTTGGCTTGCTAAACTCAGCTTTGATTTCTATCAACTGTCTGGGCAATTTAATCAACAGCAGCAGACACTCTTACAAAGCGAACAGCGCAATGCGAGTTTGAATGATCAAGTTGTTGCATTACAACGTGTTCAAACGGAGCCAACAACGGTTGCAAGTGCAAAAGAGCGAGAAAAAACCAAAGCATCAATAACCAATTTAAATCCTTCGCTCTTGGTTCAACAAGAACTGGATCTGGTGCAATTTGCATTACAACAACAACAGTTTGTATATGCGGTGGAAAAATTGGTTCAACTCAATCAGAATCTTGATCATTATGAGATTGCCGATAGCTTAAAAGCCAGTCTGCATCAAGCGATTGATCAAGATCAACAGAGTATTCAACAATTTCTACTCAGCCGACATGCGCAAGAAGAGCGTTTGGTCGTGATGCTTGAAAAGCTGGATCAGCGTTTAAAATCTGAATTAAACAATCAACAGATCACACCAAGCAAAGTACAAACGCAGCACTTCTGGCAAAAATGGTTGCAGATTGAACGTGTCGAAACTAAAACAGTTCAATTTGATAACCGGAGCATGATTTTTAGAGAAGCCCAGTTCAGACTGGTATTGGCACAGCAGGCGTTGTTGGCCAATGAATTCCAAAGCTATCAAAATATGCTTAAGGCTGTCATTCAGCTCTTTGATGCCTTGCCTGATCCAGTCAGTCAAGAAATGAAGCAGCAGGTTATTCAAATAAAGCAGACTCAGATGTCTCCTGTACCTAAACTGAAAAGCCGCACAATCTTAGGGTAATTCAATGAAAAAGCTGTTGTTGATCTATATTTTTATTGCTCTGATTTTGACAGCGCTCCTCAGCGTACTGAGTTATGGTGATGGTGCTGGCTATGTATATATGCTTTGGCATGGAATACAAATTCAGTCTAATATTTGGGTATTGGTTTTTTCTGGATTAATTTTTAGTTTTGGCATGCATTTATTTTGGATAGTGTTCAAACGATATTTATCCAAGGAGCAACGTAAACTACAAGAGATAATAAATTTTGATGCATTGCATCCTTATGAGCAGTTAGGGATGATTTGGATATTAGAAGGCGAGGAAGAACAGCAAGATTTTATTCAAGAAATTTTTAATCAATCAGGTTTATTAAAAGAAATTACACAAGCACGCATATTATTTAAACAAAAGCATTATCAGCAAGCATTAATGATATTAGATTCCAGTCCGCCAGCAACATTTGAATTGGCTGAAATACAGCGAATCGAAATTTATCTAGCACTCCATGATGAACAGCAGGTCTCCACTCATCTTGAGTTTTTAAATGAACATCAGCTCTCACCTTGGCTGAGCCAGATTAGCCATGCGTATATGCAGCGTTTGACAACACTTTGGGCAAGTTTTGCATTGCAGTTTCCTTGGCGCTATTTACGGGTCGTCACCTCGCCAGCTCTTGGTAGCGAAGCGATGCAGGCATGGTTGATTCAATTGCTAAGCCAATTTGAGCAAGCCAGTAGGGAAGACCACATAGAATTAGAACAAAAATATATTAAGGATGAGGAAATAATTCAAAGCCTGGCATTTGAAACACAGGTGCTTTGGCTCAAGTTATTATCACGCTGTGCAGCAATGGAGATTGCACATGAAAAACTAGCATTACATTTGTTGGAGCTCAAGTTTGACCAAGAGGTCTTTTATTTATGGTTTCAGCAACAGTTAATGAAACCTGAGCCTGATTATCTGCTTATTGAAAATTATATATTGCAGCTTGAATTAAGATATCCAAGTATGCCAGTTTTAAGCTTCGCACAATGGCACATATTAATGGCGACACAACGGGTGAGTGAGGCAGAACAGTTATTATTACGCTACCCTGAAAATATCTTAATGGACTATCTGCGGATTAAATCGACCTTGAGTGGGCGTGAAGACTTGATCAAACAGTTAAATTTAGTCTTTGAAAATGATGCAAATTTTATTAAATTTAGAATGTGAGACTTCAAGTGAATATATTCAGCCAATACCCGGTTATCCACGAACAGAAAGTCGCCTGGGGGGATATGGATGCCTTTGGTCATGTTAATAATGTGATTTACTATCGTTATATAGAGAGTGCACGTATTGGCTATTTTGATGAGTTGAATATTTTTGATTATGATGTATTTAGTGTTGTTGCTTCAAATCAATGTACATATTTAAAGCCTGTATTTTATCCAGATGTTTTAAAAATTGCGACACGCATTGAAGAAATGAGACAAACTGCGATTCGAATGCATTATGTCTTATATAGTGAGACTCAACAGCAGATTGTAGCAACAGCAGAGGCGGTTATTGTGTTTGTTGATAAAAAAGAAATGAAAAAAGCATTAATTCCAAATCAGGTGAGAGAAAGTATTATAGGTTTGGAGCAAACTGTTAATCATGATTTAATTTTATTGAATAATAAAAAATAGATTATTCATTTTTTTGTTGGATTATGTATTTAAATTTGGTTTATGTATTGATTCGTGCCATTAATAAAAATATGATGGGCTACATTATTTAGAACGAATATTTGTTTTTAACGGAGCGAGCAAAATGCCAGATATTAGTAAGATGTCAGTTGAAGAATTAAAACGTTTAACAGCTGAAGCGGAAGCATTAATTGAGTCAAAGAAAGATCAAGCAGTTGAAGATGCATATAATCAAATTATTGAAATTGCAGGCGCGGCAGGTTTGAGTTTAGAACAGTTCATCGAATATGGTGCTCAGAAACGTAAGAAGACGACACGTAAAGCAGTTGAGCCACGCTATCGCAACACCAATAATTCAGCTGAAACTTGGACTGGTCGCGGTAAGCAACCACGTTGGTTAGTGGCAGAAATTGAGAAAGGTGCGAAATTAGAGGATTTCCTCATCTAATTTCATAAATCTGTAATTAGTAGCTTTTATTATTTAAAAAAAACCAAGCCAAGTTGCTTGGTTTTTTTATATGAGATCAGATTGCTGTGTAAAAAGGATGAATAATGTATATTCAACAAGACTTAATCTAGCATGGAAGAATTAATGTATAAGTTGGTGACGCTTGATGAATAAAAAATCAAAAAATATAACATGGTGGTTAATTGGCCTCATCGCTTTTTTAATATTCGTGTTGTTACAGGTTCCAGCGACTTGGCTCATTTCAAAGTTTTATAAAGATAATCAAGTATTACAAAATGTGAGTGGGAATATTTGGCAAGGACAAGCAGATTGGCATAAAAGTGGCTTACAGGGAACGGTCCGTTGGAAAACACGCCCTTTAGATTTAGTATTATTGCGTTTAGGTGCAGATGTAGAAATTCATAGTGGTCAAACGAAATTAGAATCGACGCTCGGTTATGGTTTTGGTAAGAAGATTATAATAAGGCAGTTAAACGGACAAATTGCACCAGATACTTTAAAAACGTTAGTTAATTGGCAATGGCCTGCTAATCCGATTCAATTAAGTGAGACACAGTTTAACTTTAATCAGGAAAATGGTTTTAGTCAGGCTGAAGGTAATTTGCAGTGGGGTGGTGGGGAATTAGTTTATACCTTTGCGGAACGCCAAGATCGTATGAATATGCCAGCATTGAATGGCAAGTTAAAAGATGAGGCGGGTAAATTGCAATTTGATATTCAAGACCTACGCAGTCAAAAAATGGCCAATATTGCATTTGATCAAAACCTCATGCTTGATGTACAACTGACACAGCGCTTATTACAAAATGTTCCTTCTTATGATGGTAAAGCGGGCTTGGATACTTATGTTATTTCGACACGTCAGCCTTTATTGCAGCGTGGTCTTTGAGTATGAACATTCAAGAGCGGTTTCAGGATATTCAATGGGAAAAGCTTGATCGCCTTTCTCCTATTATTTTGCTGTTATTAATTCTAGCTTTATGTTGGAAATTGGCTTCTGTCTTTTGGTGGGTGCTTGCACCGCCACAGGTGATTCAACCTGAACCCGTCGTGTTGGGTTCTAAACAGACCCAGGTGCCGAATATTTCTAGTTTTTCATTGTTTTATGAACAAGGTGCGAGTACATCTGTAAATGATAATCTTGCAATGCAACTTCAAGGTGTCATGGTCGCTTCTTCTGGGAGTAAGTCTTCAGCAGTGATTAAAGTGGGCGAAACTGCAGAACGTTATTTGGTGGGGGATAGTTTGGGGGATAGTGGTTATCAGTTGGCAGCCGTCTATTGGGAGCATGTGGTGCTCAAACAAAGCAATGGCGCAACACGCGAACTTAAATTCACCAGCATTGGCAACCTTTATCAACCAGATGGCGCGGAACAGGCAGCCGAAGATCAGAATAAACTTAATAATGTTCAGACTTCTACTGCAACAACGTCACAAAATGCTTTGGGGCAAGCCATTGAGCAAATGGGTGAAGATAAAGACGATTACCTGAAAAAAATGGGGGTCAATACCGGTGGTCAAGGCTATGAAGTGACAGAGCAAACGCCATCCGCATTGCGAAGTAAGTTGGGGCTTAAACCCGGTGATCGAATTCTTTCGCTGAATGGAAAGAGTGTGGGACAAGGCCAAAGCGATGTGCAATTGTTAGAACAGGCGAAGCGGGAAGGTAAAGTGAAAATTGAAATTAAACGCGGTGATCAAACGATGACCCTCCAGCAAGATTTATAGATATTTGGGTAACAAATAGAATTAGGAAAGATAATAAGTTATGGATTTTTGGAATCATCATCGAGCAATTAGAGCTGTCGTGGCTGCGGCACCTCTTATGGCGGCAATGACAGTCAGCGCACATGCGCAGACGTGGAAAATCAATCTACGCGATGCTGATTTAACTGCATTTATCAATGAAGTAGCCGATATCACTGGGAAAAATTTTGCTGTTGACCCTCGGGTGAGAGGCAATGTTACGGTTATTTCAAATAAACCTTTAAATAAAACTGAAGTTTATGATTTATTTTTAGGGGTTTTGAATGTTAATGGTGTGGTTGCGATTCCAGCAGGAAATACCATTCGTCTGGTGCCAGACAGTAATGTTAAAAATGCCGGTGTTCCTTATGATCCGCGGAGTCGTGCACAAGGTGATCAAGTCGTTACTCGGGTGATTTGGCTAGAAAATACCAATCCGAATGACTTGATTCCAGCATTACGACCATTGATGCCGCAATTTGCACATATGGCTGCAATTCAGGGGACCAATGCCCTGATTGTTTCGGACCGTGCAACCAATATCTATCAACTTGAAACCATCATTCGAAATCTGGATGGGACTGGTCAAAATGATATTGAGGCGATCAGCTTGCAGTCTAGCCAAGCAGAAGAAGTCATCAGCTTATTGGAAACCATGTCTGCAACAGGTGCATCTAAAGATGCGGCTGGTTCGAGAGTGCGTATTATTGCAGATGGGCGGACCAATCGAATCTTGATCAAAGGCGATACAGGTTCACGTAAACGTTTGCGCCAAATGATTGAAATGTTGGATGTCCCTTCTGCGGACAGACTTGGTGGATTAAAAGTTTATAAATTGCGTTATGCCAGTGCAGATAACTTGGCAAAAATATTACAAGGTTTGGTGACTGGACAGGCGGTTGAAACCAGTAATAGCAATACATCTGCTAATCAAAACAATAGCGCGAGCGGCATGATTCCAGTGAATAATTCCAGCTCAAATTCAGCTGGAAGTAGCAGTATTGCTGCACCTACGATTAATTTGGGGACCAATAACAATCGCAGTAATCAAAATAATGTGACCAGTTTTAACGGCAATGGGGTCAGCATTATTGCAGATCCGAGTCAGAATGCTTTAGTGGTCAAAGCTGAACCACAATTGATGCGAGAAATTGATGCGGCCATTCAACAATTGGATGTGCGTCGTCAACAGGTGTTGATTGAGGCAGCGATTATTGAAGTTTCAGCCAGCGATGCAGATCAGCTCGGGGTGCAATGGGCGCTTGGGAATATGAGTACTGGCATTGGCTTGGTGAATGCCTCTAATGTTGGCACCAGTTTACTTGATTTGGTTTCTGGCTTTTTAAAAGGCGGAACCGCGGGCGCGGGTGCTGCTATGCAAGGGGGTAAAAATCCGGTTGGCTCAGTGCTTGGTGTCGGGAAATACCGTGAAGGTGCAGATGGTTCACGTGAGTTTTATGGTGCTTTAATTCAAGCGTTAAAAACCAATACCAAATCAAATCTACTTTCTACCCCATCTATTGTGACCATGGACAATGAAGAAGCTTATATTGTCGTGGGGCAAAACGTTCCCTTTGTAACGGGATCGGTCACCACAGGTGCAACAGGTGGTAATCCGTATACTTCCGTTGAACGTAAAGACGTTGGGGTCACTTTAAAAGTTGTGCCACATATTGGTGAAGGTGGTTCAGTCCGTTTAGAGGTTCAGCAAGAAGTTTCAGCCGTTGAAGCCAATAAAGGCCAAGCGGCTGACTTAGTGACCAGTAAGCGTGCGATTAAAACCTCAGTCATTGCCGATCATGGGCAAACCGTTGTATTGGGTGGTTTGGTTGCAGATAACTCTGCCTCTGGTCGTGATGCTGTTCCATTCTTGGGTGCTATTCCGGGCATTGGACATTTATTTCGCTCAGACAATAGAGCCACTGAAAAACGTAATCTGCTGGTCTTTATCCATCCGACCATCATTGGTAACAATGAGAGCATGCAAAAAATTGGTCAGCAACGTTATGAGAAGCTTTATAGTTTGCAGCTGGCGATGGATAAAGAAGGTAACTTCTCAAAACTTCCAGAGAAGTTGGAGGATGTTTATGAGCAGCGCCTGCCGATTCAGTCACCGTTAAAGGCGCCATTGCCTGCACCAGTGACTTATCAACAAGTGCCTTCAGGGGGAGTGATTCCAAGTGAAGCAATTACCACACCTGTTGCAATTGAACCACCTGTGATACAGCAACCTGCGCTTAAGCCGACCCAAGAAGTACAAAAGACCAAGAACACGGTCATTACCACTACGATTGGACCCGCTTCCTAAACCAGCATGCTGTAGATTCAAACTGCATGCTAATATGGGCGCGAACTAGAATGAGAAGATGATCATGACTTGGAAAATACAAGCACTGAGCGGTGAATTTGCTGACAAAGAAATCGTGATTAATCACGATACATTGGTTGGACGACATCAAGATGCAGGTATTGTGCTGCAATCTGCTGAAATTTCTCGCCGTCATGCTGCCTTTATGTTGAAAGATCAGGCACTTTGCTTGCTGGACTTAAATTCATCAAATGGTACTTTTGTAAATGATGTGCGCATTGATGTAGAAACGGCTTTGCAGCCGGGTGATACCGTTCGATTTGCCAGCTTAGCTTTTGCGATCTTATCGGAACCTACCGTGATCGCCGAACCTGTTGTCGCACCGCTCAATAACGATACGACGCAAATAGCTGCAGCACAGATTGTACAGCCTTCGGAAGCCGTGGCGACTTCAGTACATTTTGCTGAACAAGCCTCTGAGCAGGTTATGGTTGAAACGGTTGTGGTTGAGCCGGTTGAAACAATTGTTCCGGCAGTACCTGTGGTTGAGGCTGTTGTAGTTGAGACTGTCGCTGAAAAAGCCAGCGTTGCGCCAGCCGCAGTTGAGCCAAGTGCAGAAACCGTTGCTGAGTCGATTGAGGTTGAAGCAATCATTAAGGCGATTCAGCCAACAGCTGCACAGCAACTTGATGCACAAGGCATGTTAAGTGTGGCAGAACGTGCTGCTGGAACCAAGGTGAGTAAGGAAGGCATGCCTGATCATGTGGCTGTGCCGAAGCCTGCACCGATTCCTGAAAATATTGTGGTAGAAGCACAGCTTGAACCTGTTGCCGTGGCCATTCCAGAACCAGTGAGTGAAGTAAAGCAGGCTGAGGAAGTGAAGAAAAACACTTCGGTTGGTCTGATCACTATTATTGTGTTGTTGATTGTGGCTGTTTTGGCTTGGTTAATGTTTAAATAACACTATAGTCTCAGTGCATCGTATAGAAAACAGTAAGGCATGCAATCGCATGCCTTTGTTTTTGTATGTGGTGCAAGTCTTTGCTTTAGTTGTTACTTTAGATTTTATGATGGATATGGAAAGGAAGTGATCATGAGTATTGCAAGATTAAGTCAGCGTAACGTGATTTTATTTGATTTGGATGGAACGTTGGTTGATTCCGCTTTTGATTTATATCGCGCCATGAATCTAAGCCTCGCACGGTTGCAGTTAGGTCAGGTGACTGAAGCGCAAGTACGGGTTTGGATTGGAAAAGGTACGGCTTTGTTTTGCCAAAGTACCTTGCAGTATTTGAAAGGTGAGGTAGATCCAAGCTTACAACAACAGCTGCTCGATACCTTTCTTGAGATTTATAATGCAGATCCTTGTGTCGATACTCGCTTATTCCCAGGGGTTTTGGCATTTTTGCAATGGGGCCAGCAGCAAAATAAGACCATGATTTGCGTGACCAATAAACCTGAGTTGCCTGCACGTAAGATTATTGAGATTTTACAGTTAAATGAATATTTCGCTGATGTTGTGGGGGGTGACCGCTTTGAAGTGCGTAAACCGGATCCAAAACCCTTGTTATATTGTGCAGAAACCTTCAATGCCTCAGTTGAACAATGTTTGATGGTTGGCGACTCTAGCAATGATGTTGAGGCTGCACGCCGTGCAGGGATGGATTGTATTGTTGTCAGCTATGGCTATAATCATGGCGAAGACATCCGTAACTGTCAGCCTCAGCAGATCGTTGACGATTTAACCGAACTTTTAAATGAATCCTGATTGAAATAAGGCATAGCAATGAATCAAATATTACTTTTTCGATGGCGACGCTAAATAGCAACAGCAAGTACATCTTTATCGTCCATCAAAAAGTGAGATTTATGCATGAGCAGCATTCAGCAATTTGAACAACTAAAAAATGCGGGCTACAACCTAATTCCTGTTTACCGTCAACGTTTAGCCGATACCGACACCCCATTGTCGGTATTTGCACGTTTAAGAGACCACCAGCAAGCCTATTTATTTGAATCGGTTGAAGGTGGTGAAAACTGGGCGCGTTATTCTATTATTGGGCTGGGTGAATCGACCGTATTCTCTTGTAATAATGGTGAGTTGACTGTTCAGCATGCAGATGGCCAAATCAATACGCAGCCATGTTCAGATCCTTTTACCTTTATACGTGACTTTCAAGCACAATATTTGGTACCCAGTCAGGCAGAACTGCCAGAGCTACCAAAATTTACGGGAGGCTTGGTCGGTTATCTGGGCTATGACGCTGTGCGCTATATCGAGCCACGTTTAAATAATGGCCCGACAGATGATCCAGTGGGTTTGCCTGATATCTGGATGATGTTGTCTAAGACGGTAATTGTTTTTGATAACTTAAAAGATACTTTGTTTTTGATTGTGCATGCAGATACCAGTAATTCAGATGCCTATGGACAAGCACAGCAGCAACTTGACGATTTAGAGCAGTTGCTTGCCACACCGATTAGTTTGCCGGCACAAAAACATACTGCCCCTAATTTTGTATCACTGACTGGTGAAAAGAAATTTTTAGAAACGGTTGAGAAGGTGCAGGAATACATCCGTGCCGGGGATGTGATGCAAGTGGTGCCAGGACATCGGATGGTTTCTGACTTTGATGGTGATCCCTTGCAGGTCTATCGCGCCTTACGTCATCTCAATCCATCGCCTTATTTGTTTTTGGTTCAAGGCCGCACTTTGCTGGATCAAAAGGCTTTCTATGTGGTGGGTTCATCACCTGAAATCTTATCGCGATTAGAGCAAGGGGTTGCCACTGTGCGTCCATTGGCGGGCACCCGTCCACGCGGACGAACCAAAGAAGAAGATTTGGCATTAGAGCAAGATTTATTGTCGGATGAAAAAGAGATCGCTGAACATATTATGTTGATCGACTTAGGCCGTAATGATATTGGACGCGTTGCAAAGATTGGTAAAGTAAAGGTGACCGATCAAATGGTCATCGAGCGCTATTCACACGTGATGCATATTGTGTCCAATGTCCAAGGTGAAGTTTTGGATGGCATCGATGCCCTTGATGTGTTTAAAGCCACTTTTCCTGCTGGAACTCTATCTGGCGCACCTAAAATACGGGCAATGGAAATTATTGATGAAGTTGAACCAGTAAAGCGCGGTATTTTTGGTGGTGCGGTTGGATATTTAGGCTGGCATGGCGAAATGGACATGTCGATTGCGATTCGGACCTGTGTTATTCGTGAAAATAAGGTCTATGTGCAGGCGGGAGCGGGTCTTGTTGCGGACTCAAAACCTGAAGCCGAGTGGAATGAAACCCAAATAAAAGCTCGCGCAGTGATCAAAGCGGTTGAATTATCGTCAAACGGTTTGATTTTATGAGTTTTTGACGGTTTTTTTAAAAAAACCCCTTGCATGGTTTGAAAGTTTTGCTAAACTGCACACCGTTCCGATGAGAAACATCGAAAACAAAAGAGTCGCCGGCATAGCTCAGTTGGTAGAGCAACTGACTTGTAATCAGTAGGTCCACAGTTCGAATCCGTGTGCCGGCACCAGTTAAGATGTTTCTAGAAGAGCTGCACTGAAAGTTAAGTGTGTATGGTGAGATTCCCGAGTGGTTAAAGGGAGCAGACTGTAACTCTGCCGCGTAAGCTTCGAAGGTTCGAATCCTTCTCTCACCACCATTAAATTAACTTCGATAAAGTGGTAAATAGTACCAATATTGTGCGGGAGTAGCTCAGTTGGTAGAGCGGCAGCCTTCCAAGCTGCATGTCGCGAGTTCGACCCTCGTCTCCCGCTCCATCGAAGAATTTAACGCTCTTATAGCTCAGTGGTAGAGCACTCCCTTGGTAAGGGAGAGGTCTCGAGTTCAAATCTCGATAAGAGCTCCAGATATCGTTGGGTGGATTTATTCCACAAAATATGAAAGCAGGCTTCTTAGTCTGCTTTTTGAGCATTAGGTGCCTAGCTTTTTGGGCGATATGTCGATGTTGAGTTGTCTTAACTGTGTTCGACGTAAACGAGGAAGATCATCATGGCAAAAGCCAAGTTTGAACGTAATAAACCCCACGTTAACGTGGGAACAATTGGTCACGTTGACCATGGTAAAACAACTTTAACTGCTGCTATTGCAACTGTTTGTGCAAAAACTTTTGGCGGTGAAGCTAAAGACTATGCAGCAATTGACTCTGCACCAGAAGAAAAAGCACGTGGTATTACCATTAATACTTCACACGTAGAATACGATTCTCCGATTCGTCACTACGCGCACGTCGACTGCCCAGGTCACGCCGATTATGTTAAAAACATGATCACTGGTGCTGCTCAAATGGACGGTGCAATCCTTGTTTGTTCATCTACTGATGGCCCTATGCCACAGACTCGTGAGCACATCTTGCTTTCTCGTCAGGTTGGTGTTCCGTACATCATCGTGTTCTTGAACAAATGTGACATCGTTGATGACGAAGAGTTAATCGAATTGGTAGAAATGGAAGTTCGTGAACTTCTTTCTACTTATAACTTCCCAGGTGATGACACTCCAGTAATCCGTGGTTCTGCACTTCTAGCGCTTAATGGCGATGACAGTGCTTACGGTGTTCCTGCAGTTCTTCAACTTGTTGAAGCACTTGATACATATATTCCAGAGCCAGAGCGCGCTATCGATAAAGCATTCCTAATGCCAATCGAGGACGTATTCTCAATTTCTGGTCGTGGTACTGTTGTAACAGGCCGTGTTGAAGCTGGTATCGTTAAAGTTGGTGAAGAAGTTGAAATCGTTGGTATCAAAGATACCGTGAAAACAACTGTTACTGGCGTTGAAATGTTCCGTAAATTGCTTGACGAAGGTCGTGCTGGCGAGAACTGTGGTGTTCTTCTACGTGGTACTAAGCGTGAAGACGTTCAACGTGGTCAAGTACTTTCTAAACCAGGTGCAATCAAACCGCATACTAAATTTGACGCAGAAGTTTACGTTCTTTCTAAAGAAGAAGGTGGTCGTCATACACCGTTCCTTAACGGTTACCGTCCACAGTTCTACTTCCGTACAACTGATGTAACTGGTGCAATCCAGTTGCAAGAAGGCGTTGAAATGGTTATGCCAGGTGACAACGTTGAAATGTCAGTAGAATTGATCCACCCAATCGCAATGGACCCAGGTCTACGTTTTGCGATCCGTGAAGGTGGTCGTACTGTTGGTGCTGGTGTTGTTGCTAAAGTAACACTCTAAGTATTTTCAGTATAAAAAACAAACCGAGAATTTTATTCTCGGTTTGTTTGTAGGTCAGTAGTTCAATTGGTAGAGCGTCGGTCTCCAAAACCGAATGTTGGGGGTTCGAGTCCCTCCTGGCCTGCCAGTTTATTAAATAAAAACTTTATACTGGTTAATATGTCTTATAATAAGTCGCGAATTCAACGACGAGTACAAAAATGTCGAATGATAAATCACGTGACGCATTGAGCGAAGCGCCAATTCCCCAAAGAGATAGTTCTGCTGAAGTAGTGAGTTCAGGTTCGCCATTTGATGTGGTGTTGTGGATCATTGCATTGGCTTTATTTGCAGCTGCACTCATGGTCAATCAGTATTTACCTGCATATTGGGTGCCTGCAAATAGTATTTGGGTACGCATTGGGGTAATTGTTGCTTGTATCGTTGTGGCTTTAGGTTTATTATACGCCACCCATCAAGGCAAAGGCTTTGTTCGTTTAGTTCGAGACTCTCGTATAGAATTAAGACGAGTAACTTGGCCGACGAAGCAAGAAACAGTAACCACTTCATGGCAAGTGCTTTTGGTTGTTGTCGTCGCTGCAATCGCATTGTGGTGTTTTGATACAACGATTGGCTGGTTTATGAAGTTTATTATCGGGTAATTAAACGATGAAACGTTGGTACATTATTCATGCCTATTCAGGTTATGAAAAACAAGTGATGCGTTCACTTAATGATCGAATCCAGCGTAGTGCTGTTGCTGATAGCTTTGGTGAAGTGCTAGTCCCAACCGAAGAAGTGGTTGAGATGAAGGATGGCAAGAAGCGTAAGTCTGAGCGTAAATTCTTTCCCGGTTATGTGTTAATCGAAATGGAAATGGATGACGAAACTTGGCACATTGTTAAAGAATGTCCTAAAGTTTTGGGCTTTATTGGTGGTACTGCTGAAAAACCAGCACCAATTACTCAGAAAGAAGCTGACATTATTCTTGCACGTGTACGCAATACTGGTGAAGCACCGCGTCCTAAGACGATGTTTGAGCCAGGCGAAGAATTACTCGTTATTGATGGTCCATTCACAGACTTTAAAGGTGTGGTGGAAGAAGTTCAGTACGAAAAATCACGTTTAACGTTAACTATTAACGTATTTAATCGACCAACTCAGGTTGAATTGGAATTTCGTCAAGTCGAAAAAGCCAGTTAATTTGAGCTGTAGAGAACGCCCGAGCATATCGGGTATTGTTGTTGCTAATATATGCAAGTGCATATGTTATATGAATAGATTGGGGAGCCTAGCGGCGTTTGTACCCAGAGGTATTAGATAATGGCTAAGAAGATTGACGGCTATATCAAGCTGCAAGTTCCAGCTGGTAAAGCAAATCCATCTCCACCAATTGGTCCTGCATTGGGTCAACGTGGTGTGAACATCATGGCGTTCTGTAAAGAATTCAATGCTGCAACTCAAAAAGTTGAAGCTGGTCTTCCGATTCCAGTCGTGATCACTGTATACAACGATAAGTCGTTTACATTTATCATGAAAACTCCGCCTGCTGCTATTTTGTTGAAAAAAGCTGCTGGTATTCAAAAGGGTTCAGCTGTACCAAACAAAACTAAAGTTGGTAAGTTGACTCGCGCTCAACTAGAAGAAATTGCAACCACTAAAGAGCCAGATTTAACTGGCGCTGATTTGGATGCACGTGTACGTACCATCGCTGGTTCTGCACGTTCTATGGGCTTGGAAGTGGAGCTATAAGACATGGCTAAGTTAACTAAACGTCAAAAAGCGATCGCTACTGCTGTTGAAGCACAAAAAGTTTACACTTTGGAAGAAGCTGTCGCTGTTCTTAACAGCCTGCCTGCTGCAAAATTCAAAGAATCTTTGGATGTTTCAGTAAACCTAGGTGTTGACCCGCGTAAATCGGATCAAGTTGTACGTGGTGCAACAACACTTCCTGCAGGTACAGGTAAAACTGTACGTGTTGCGGTATTCGCACAAGGTGCTGCTGCTGAAGCTGCTAAAGCTGAAGGTGCTGACATCGTTGGTTTTGAAGATCTTGCTGAAAGCATTCAAGCAGGTAACTTGAACTTTGATGTTGTAATCGCAGCTCCAGACGCAATGCGCGTTGTTGGTAAGCTCGGTACGATTCTTGGTCCACGTGGTTTAATGCCAAACCCTAAAGTCGGTACTGTAACGCCTGACGTTGCTGGCGCTGTTCGCAACGCTAAAGCTGGTCAAGCACGTTACCGTGTAGACAAAGGCGGTATTATCCATGCTGCAATTGGCCAACTAGGCTTTGAAGCTGCTGCGATTCGTCAAAACCTTGAAGCACTTGTTTCTGATCTTAAAAGAGCGAAACCTGCGACTTCTAAAGGTATTTATATCAAAAAGATCACTTTGAGCTCAACGATGGGTCCTGGTCTTATTATTGATGTAAGTAACGTTTCTAACTAATTTACCTAAGGTAAGTTGTTGTTAGATAAAAATATTAGACAGAATTTTTAAAGGCCAAAAAATTCCCTTTTCAGGAATTGATAGGAATGAGGATTTACCTCTTCCAATCTCTCCTAAAAGGAGAGGGGATTTTGAGGCGGACTTTGAATTGATAAATGTAAATTTATCAGCGTCAAAGACCTCAGGCGAGTGTGGTGATCTTCACTGGGCTCTTAATTAATTGCCTGAGTAGACGCGGTGGTGTGTTTATCCTCCTCCGCGTGTAAGTCAGATGACTCATTGGAGTGATTTGGCTTACGAATTGGGAGTGCATCTATTGTTATAGATGCATAAATCACCGTTAGGAGGTATTACAGTGGCTCTACGTTTAGAGGACAAAAAAGAGATCGTTGCAGCGGTAAACACTGCTGCAGGTACGGCGCTCTCTGCTGTTGTTGCTGACTATCAAGGTTTGAACGTGACTCAATTGACTCAATTGCGCGTTCAAGCTCGTCAATCAGGTGTTTACTTACGTGTTGTACGTAACACTTTGGCGAAGCGTGCGTTCGAAGGTACTCAATTTGATATCTTGAACGACGTCTTGACTGGTCCAACAATTATCGGTTTATCAACTTCTGCTGACGATATGGGTGCTGCGGCACGCTTATTCGAAGAATTTGCTAAAACTAATAAAGCATTTGAATTAAAAGCAGCTGCTTTTGATGGCAAGGTTTATCAAGGTGCTGAAGTAAGCGTTATCGCGAACCTTCCGAACCAAGAGAAAGCACTTACCATGCTTGCAAATGTTCTTCAAGCTCCTATTTCGAAATTGGGTCGTCTACTTACGGCGCTCAAAGAAAAAGACGAGCAAGAAGCTGCATAAGCTTAAATTTATACACACACCATTCAATTTCCATTTGGAGTTTATCTCATGGCTTTAACAAACGAAGAAATCCTAAACGCAGTTGCTGAAAAAACTGTTCTTGAACTTGTTGAATTAATCTCTGCTTTTGAAGAGAAATTCAATGTATCTGCTGCAGCTGTTGCTGTTGCTGCAGGTCCTGCTACTGCAGCTGCTGCTGAAGAACAAACTGAGTTCAATGTTGAATTGACTAGCTTTGGTGCTAACAAAGTTGCTGTTATTAAAGCAGTTCGTGAAGCTACTGGCCTTGGTCTTAAAGAAGCTAAAGATCTTGTTGAAAGCGCTCCTTCTGCAATTAAAGAAGGCGTTACTAAAGAAGAAGGCGACGAGCTTAAAGCTAAACTTGAAGCTGCTGGTGCTACAGTTACACTTAAGTAAGTGTATTAGGGGTTGGTTTTTTATAAATCGGCCCCACAAATTGGCTGATGGCTCTTGGGTCATCAGCCTTTTTGCGTTACAATAATCGGCTCGATTTTAGATTGCACGAATGTAAATTCGTCACTTTGAAAAATATACCTTATAAATCAAACGCTTACCAATATTTTTCTGATTTAAAAATATTGCTAAGCGTTTTATACCACTGAAAATTGCAGCATTTGTAAAAGGTGGTGGTCATATCGACCTGCGTAAATCCTTCTAAGTCCGTTCTGCAGGCGGACTTGGTTTTACTTTCCGAGGACTCCAGATGGCATACTCATATACCGAAAAAAAAACGGATCCGTAAGAATTTTGGTAAACTGCCCCAAGTAATGGTTGCTCCGTACTTGCTCTCGATTCAAGTCGACTCGTACAGAACATTCTTGCAAGACGGTAAAACGCCAAAAAACCGCGAAGATATCGGGCTTCAAGCGGCATTTCGTTCAGTATTTCCAATAGAAAGCTATTCTGGTAATGCAGCTTTAGAATTTGTTGAGTATAGCCTTGGCAAACCTGAGTTTGATGTGCGCGAATGTATTCTTCGTGGCTCAACTTATGCGGCACCAATGCGCGTGAAAATTCGTTTGATCATTAAAGATCGCGAAACTAAATCAATTAAAGATGTACGTGAACAAGAAGTCTACATGGGTGAAATGCCACTTATGACAGACAACGGTACCTTCGTTGTGAATGGTACTGAGCGTGTTATCGTTTCTCAGCTACACCGTTCACCTGGCGTGTTCTTTGACCACGACAAAGGTAAAACGCATTCAAGCGGTAAAGTGTTGTATTCAGCACGTATTATTCCTTACCGTGGTTCATGGTTAGACTTCGAATTCGATGCCAAAGACTTAGTCTTTGTTCGTATTGACCGTCGTCGTAAATTGCTTGCAACGGTTATATTGCGCGCATTGAACTATACCAATGAACAAATCCTGAACATGTTCTATGAGAAAGTGCCTGTATATCTCGATATGGGTAGCTATCAAATTGACCTCGTGCCTGAACGCTTACGTGGCGAAATGGCGCAGTTCGACCTGACTGACAATGACGGTAAAGTGATTGTTGAGCAGGGTAAACGTATTAACGCACGTCATGTACGTCAAATGGAAGCTGCTGGCTTGACCAAGCTTTCTGTACCTGATGAATACCTCTATGAGCGTATTACTGCAGAAGATATCAAACTTCATGATGGCGATGTGATCGCTGCCAATACGGTACTGAGTCATGAAGTGATGGTGAAATTGGCTGAAGGTGGTGTTAAAGAATTTAACATCCTATTCACCAACGATATCGATCGTGGTCCGTTCATTGCAGATACGCTACGTGCTGACTTAACGCAAGGTCGTGAAGAAGCTCTGGTCGAAATTTATAAAGTAATGCGCCCAGGCGAGCCACCAACCAAAGAAGCAGCAGATAATTTATTCAATAACTTATTCTTCTCTTCTGAGCGTTATGACTTGTCACCGGTTGGACGTATGAAGTTCAACCGTCGTCTAGGTCGTTCTTATGAAGTTGGAACCGATCAGAAGTCGCGTGAAATTGAAGGTATTTTGTCGAACGAAGACATCGTTGATGTGGTTAAAACGTTAGTTGAAATCCGTAACGGTAAAGGCGAAGTCGACGATATCGATCACTTGGGTAACCGTCGCGTACGTTCTGTTGGTGAAATGACAGAAAACCAATTCCGTGTTGGTCTTGTACGTGTTGAACGTGCTGTAAAAGAGCGTTTAAGCCAAGCTGAAACCGATAATCTTTCACCACAAGATTTAATCAACGCGAAACCAGTTGCTGCTGCCATTAAAGAGTTCTTTGGTTCTCACCAATTGTCTCAATTTATGGATCAGAACAACCCGCTATCTGAGATTACGCATAAACGTCGTGTTTCTGCACTCGGGCCCGGTGGTTTGACCCGTGAACGTGCTGGCTTTGAAGTACGTGACGTACATCAAACGCATTATGGTCGTGTGTGTCCAATTGAAACGCCTGAGGGTCCAAACATTGGTTTGATCAACACGCTTTCAGTTTATGCAAAAACCAACGGTTTTGGTTTCTTAGAAACTCCTTACCGTAAAGTAATCGATGGTCGTGTGACTGACGATGTTGAATACCTTTCTGCGATTGAAGAAGTGGGTACTGTCATTGCACAGGCCGACTCCACGCTTGATGCAGATAACAACTTGAGCGAAGAGTTTGTTTCTGTTCGTCACCAAGGTGATTTCGTACGTATGCCACCTGAAAAAGTGACGCATATGGACGTTTCTGCACAACAAGTGGTTTCAGTATCTGCATCACTTATTCCATTCCTTGAGCACGATGACGCCAACCGTGCCTTGATGGGATCAAACATGCAACGTCAAGCGGTGCCTACTTTACTTGCCGACAAACCGTTGGTTGGTACTGGTATGGAAGCCAACGTTGCGCGTGACTCTGGTGTTTGCGTGATCGCAGACCGTGGTGGCCGCATTGAGTTTGTTGATGCATCACGTGTGGTTATTCGTGTGAATGAAGACGAAATGATCGCAGGTGAAGCAGGCGTAGATATTTATAACCTGATCAAATACACCCGTTCGAACCAAAACACCTGTATTAACCAAAAAGTCTTGGTGAATTTGGGTGATAAAGTTGGCCGTGGTGATGTCTTGGCTGATGGTCCTTCTACCGATGGCGGTGAGTTGGCACTTGGGCAAAACATGCGCGTCGCGTTCATGACGTGGAATGGTTATAACTATGAGGACTCGATCTTACTGTCTGAGCGTGTGGTTAAAGAAGACCGTTTGACTTCAATTCACATTCAAGAATTATCATGTGTCGCACGTGATACTAAATTGGGTGCTGAAGAAATCACGGCTGATATTCCAAACGTTGGTGAAGCTGCACTGTCTAAACTAGACGAATCCGGTATTGTTTATATCGGTGCTGAAGTGACTGCAGGCGACATTCTGGTAGGTAAAGTCACCCCTAAAGGTGAAACCCAATTAACGCCGGAAGAAAAATTACTACGAGCAATCTTTGGTGAAAAAGCGGCTGACGTTAAAGATTCATCTTTACGCGTTCCGTCTGGCACCAAAGGGACCGTTATTGACGTACAAGTCTTTACCCGTGATGGTATTGAGAAAGATGACCGTGCTCAAGCAATTGAGAAAGCTCAACTTGATTCATACCGCAAAGATTTGAAAGAAGAATACAAAATCTTTGAAGAAGCGGCACGTGAACGTATTGTGCGTTTGTTGAGAGATCAACAGTCGAACGGTGGTGGTCAAACCCGTCGTGGCGATAAGTTAACTGAAGAATTGTTGTCAGGTATGGAGTTGGTCGATTTACTCGAAATCCAACCAAACGACGAAGGTATTGCTGAACGACTTTCTCAAATTCAAGTGTTCTTAAAAGAAAAGAGCATGGAAATTGATGAGAAATTTGCAGAGAAAAAACGCAAATTGTCGGCTGGTGATGAATTGACAACAGGTGTACTCAAAGTTGTTAAAGTTTACTTAGCGGTTAAACGTCGTATCCAACCAGGTGATAAAATGGCGGGTCGTCACGGGAACAAGGGTGTTGTATCCAACATCTTGCCTGTAGAAGACATGCCACATGATATTCACGGTGTACCGGTTGATATCGTGTTGAACCCACTGGGTGTACCTTCACGTATGAACGTGGGTCAGATTCTTGAGACGCATCTCGGTTTGGCTGCCAAAGGTTTAGGCGAAAAAATCGATCTGATGTTGCAACAACAACGCAGCGTGATCGAGCTACGTGAATTTTTAGACAAAATTTACAACAAAGTTGGTGGTGAGCAAGAAGATCTCGACAGCCTAACGGATGAAGAAGTATTTAAACTCGCAGGCAACTTGTGTGCCGGTGTACCTTTAGCAACGCCTGTATTTGATGGTGCTGAAGAGAGTCAAATTAAAGAATTACTTGAATTGGCAGAATTGCCACGTTCAGGTCAGACCGTACTTTATGATGGACGTACTGGTGAGCGCTTTGACCGCCCTGTAACGGTTGGTTATATGTACATGCTGAAATTGAACCACTTGGTCGATGACAAAATGCATGCGCGTTCTACTGGTTCGTATTCATTAGTAACGCAACAGCCATTGGGTGGTAAAGCTCAATTCGGTGGTCAGCGTTTTGGTGAGATGGAAGTTTGGGCACTTGAGGCCTATGGTGCAGCGTATACGCTTCAGGAAATGTTGACTGTGAAGTCAGATGACGTTGAAGGCCGTACACGTATCTATAAGAATATTGTAGACGGGAACCATTATATGGATCCGGGCATGCCTGAATCGTTCAACGTATTGACCAAAGAGATCCGTTCTTTAGGTATCAACATTGAACTGAAAAATGGTGATTCATAATCCCCCTTATACTCCCCCTGTGTAAAAGGGGGAGGAAAGGTTTTTTCAGGATAAAACAATATTTGTGACCCAGTCGGGGAGTGAGAGCTTCTCGACACACGGAGAAAAAAATTGAAAGACTTGCTCGATATCATGCGCAAAAAGACGGATTCAGAGGGTTATGCACCAGTTGAATTTGACCGTATCCGTATTGGTCTTGCGTCACCAGAAATGATTAAGTCATGGTCTCATGGTGAAGTAAAAAAACCTGAAACCATTAACTATCGTACGTTCAAACCAGAACGTGATGGTTTATTCTGTGCCAAAATTTTTGGTCCAGTAAAAGATTACGAATGCTTGTGTGGTAAATACAAGCGTATGAAGTACAAAGGCGTGATCTGCGAAAAATGTGGCGTTGAAGTAACGACTGCAAAAGTTCGTCGTGAGCGTATGGGTCATATTGATCTTGCATCACCGGTTGCTCATATTTGGTTCTTGAAATCATTGCCGAGCCGCATTGGTTTATTGCTCGATATGACACTACGTGATATCGAACGCGTTTTGTATTTCGAATCATATGTCGTTACCGATCCAGGTATGACGGCACTTGAGAAAAACCAGTTATTAAACGATGAAGAATACTTCACTGCGCTTGAAGAGCATGGCGATGAATTCTCAGCGAAAATGGGTGCTGAAGCAGTTCAAGACTTGTTGAAAGACATCGATCTTGATGCTGAAATTTCACGTTTACGTGAAGAAATTCCACAAACAACCTCTGAGACGAAGCTTAAAAAAGCGTCTAAGCGTTTGAAATTGATGGAAGCATTCAAAGATTCAAATAACAAGCCAGAATGGATGGTGATGAACGTACTTCCAGTACTTCCACCTGATCTTCGTCCGTTGGTTCCACTCGAAGGTGGACGTTTTGCAACGTCTGACTTGAACGATTTATATCGTCGTGTGATCAACCGTAACAACCGTTTGAAACGTCTTCTTGACCTTTCTGCGCCTGACATCATCGTACGTAACGAAAAACGTATGTTGCAAGAATCAGTCGATGCCTTGTTAGACAATGGTCGTCGCGGTCGTGCAATTACTGGTTCGAACAAACGTCCGCTTAAATCTTTGGCCGATATGATCAAAGGTAAGCAAGGTCGTTTCCGTCAGAACTTGTTGGGTAAACGTGTTGACTATTCTGGTCGTTCGGTAATTACCGTTGGTCCAAACTTACGTCTACATCAATGTGGTCTTCCGAAAAAAATGGCGCTTGAATTATTCAAACCATTTATTTTTGCGAAACTACAAGCTTCAGGTCAAGCAACCACCATTAAAGCTGCGAAGAAAATGGTTGAGCGCGAAACCCCAGAAGTTTGGGACGTATTGGCATCGGTTATTCGTCAACATCCAGTGATGTTAAACCGTGCGCCAACACTTCACCGTTTAGGTCTTCAAGCATTTGAACCTATTCTGATTGAAGGTAAAGCAATTCGTCTGCATCCATTGGTATGTGCCGCATTTAACGCCGACTTTGACGGTGACCAAATGGCAGTACACGTACCATTAACACTCGAAGCTCAGTTAGAAGCTCGTGCGTTAATGATGTCGACCAACAACATTTTGTCGCCTGCGAATGGTGAGCCAATTATCGTACCTTCACAGGACGTGGTCTTGGGCCTTTATTACATCACACGTGATGCAATTAATGCCAAAGGCGAAGGCATGGTCTTTGCTGATACACACGAAGTAAACCGTGCATTGGCAACGGGTCAAGTTGATTTACATGCGCGCGTTAAAGCCCGTGTACATCAAACTGTGATTGATGAAAATGGTAACCGTGAACATCAAACGATTATCGTTGAAACAACACCTGGTCGTTGTTTACTTTGGGAAGTTGTGCCAGAAGGCATGGATTTCCAACAAATCAACGTTGAGATGACTAAAAAGAACATCTCTAAATTGATTAACTCTTGCTACCGTAAACTGGGTCTGAAAGACACGGTTATCTTTGCTGACCAATTGATGTATTTGGGCTTCCGTCAAGCGACGCGTTCAGGTGTTTCTGTTGGTATGGAAGACATGGTTATTCCACCGCAAAAAAATGCGATCATTGGCAAAGCAGAAACTGAAGTTCGTGAAATTGAACAACAGTTCGAGCAAGGCTTCGTGACTGCAGGCGAACGTTATAACAAAGTGGTCGATATTTGGGCACGTACCAATGACCAAGTTGCGAAAGCGATGATGGATAACTTGTCATTTACCACTGTTAAAAACAAACAGGGTGAAGACGAGAAGCAAAAGTCATTCAACAGTATCTATATGATGTCGGATTCTGGAGCGCGTGGTAGTGCCGCACAGATTCGTCAGCTTGCTGGTATGCGTGGTTTGATGGCAAAACCGGATGGTTCGATTATTGAAACCCCGATTAAAGCCAACTTCCGTGAAGGTTTGACCGTACTTCAGTACTTTATTTCAACGCATGGTGCACGTAAAGGTTTGGCCGATACTGCATTGAAAACTGCGAACTCGGGTTATTTGACACGTCGTTTGGTTGACGTTGCGCAAGACTTGGTCATCACTGAACCAGATTGTGGTACAGAAGAAGGCCTAGTAATGACACCGTTCATTCAAGGTGGCGATGTAATCGAAGCATTACGTGACCGCGTATTGGGTCGTGTAACTGCTGAAGACGTACGTCGTGCTGCGGATGATGAAATTGTATTGCCACGCGGCACATTAATTGACGAGAAAATCGCCAATTATCTAGAAGACGCTGGTGTCGATGAAGTTAAAGTTCGTTCAGTTGTAAACTGTCGTTCAACCTTCGGTGTATGTGCGCGCTGTTATGGCCGTGACTTGGCCCGTGGTCACCTTGTGAACCCAGGTGAGTCTGTTGGTGTAATGGCAGCTCAATCGATTGGTGAGCCAGGTACACAGTTAACCATGCGTACGTTCCACGTTGGTGGTGCTGCGAGCCGAACATCTGCTGCAAACAGTGTTCAAGTACGTAACAAAGGTACCATCCGTTTCCATAACGTGAAAACTGTTGAGCACAACAAAGGCCACTTGGTTTCTGTTTCTCGTTCTGGTGAAATTGGTATTGCCGATGATCTAGGTCGTGAGCGCGAGCGTTATAAATTGCCATACGGTGCTTCAATTTTGCTGAAAGATGGCGATCTTGTTGAGGGTGGCGGTATTGTTGCAACTTGGGATCCGCATACACATCCATTGGTAACTGAGGTTGCTGGTAAAGCACGCTTCAGCCAAATCGCGGATGGTGTTACTGCAACATCGAAAACTGATGATGCAACCGGTATGACCACAGTTGAAATCCTTCCTGTTACAGCGCGTCCAGTATCTGGTAAAGATTTACGTCCAGCAATTGTATTAGACATGGCTGATGGCGGTGAGCAGTTCTACTTCTTACCACAGAACACCATTGTAACTGTACGTGATGGCGAAACCATTGGGGTGGGTGACGTAATCGGTCGTGTACCACAAGAAACTTCACGTACACGTGATATTACCGGTGGTCTACCACGCGTAGCGGATTTATTTGAAGCACGTAAACCGAAAGAGCATGCAATTCTTGCAGAAATCTCAGGTGTTGTGAGCTTCGGTAAAGAGACCAAAGGTAAGAATCGTTTGGTGATTACACCGGATGATGGTTCTGAAATCTACGAAGAACTGATTCCAAAATGGCGTACCATCAACGTGTTTGAGGGTGAGCATGTGAACCGTGGTGAGACTGTTTCTGACGGTCCACAGAACCCACATGACATCTTACGCTTGAAAGGTGAAGTTGCATTAACCAACTACATCGTAAATGAAGTTCAAGACGTTTACCGCTTACAAGGCGTAAAAATCAACGATAAACATATCGAAGTGATTGTACGTCAGATGTTGCGTAAAGTAGACATCGTTGACGGTGGTGACACCAGCTTCATCAAAGGCGAGCAAGTGGATTACATTCGCGTGGTTCAAGAGAACCAAGCAGTGAATGCACAAAACAAATTTGCTGCTAAATATGAGCGTTTGTTGATGGGTATTACCAAAGCGTCACTTTCAACTGACTCATTTATCTCTGCGGCATCGTTCCAAGAAACGACTCGCGTGTTAACTGAAGCAGCAGTGACAGGTAAAGAAGATGAATTACGTGGTCTGAAAGAAAACGTTGTTGTAGGTCGTCTAATCCCAGCCGGTACTGGTTTGGCTTATCACCTAGAGCGTCGTCGTCAAGAAGCAGAAGCAGCTGAATTTGAGCTTGCCAATGACTTCTCTGATGTAGACCAAGCATTCTCTCAAGCATTAAACGAAGAACAATTCTAAGTTTAAAAGTTTGAGTCAAAAAAGACGCCTTCGGGCGTCTTTTTTTATGGGTTTTGGATACATGCTAAAATGCGAAAAATAATAATGATAAGTGAATATCTCTATGCCAACTAAAAACAATAAAACCTTTCGCATCATTGCAGTGACTGCCTTTAGCTATCCCTTATTTATGATGTTGTTTTTACCTGCGGTGCCGAGAGCGCCTTGGCAAGAATATCTATTTTTAATCATCACACAGCAGCTGCACATTGTTGTGGGGTTAAATGGACCACTGCCATTTTTTACTGTGGTGGTAAGTGCTTATCTCGGTTTTTGGGTGATGATCATAACCATTTGGAGCTTAATAAACATACTGAAAAAATATGGGGTCGGTAAAAAATTCCAACAAGCATGTTATCAATATATCGATGAAGAAATAGTCAATGGAAAGTACACACGTTGGTTAAAGCAGCATCCGATTCTCCTTAAACTCTATGTCATGCTGCTTATTCTATTTAGCTCGCTGATCGGTTTTTGGCATTTATTCGATGTCGATATTTCTTTTGTACGTGGTAGGCGTGGGGGATTACTTGCATTGGGTTATCAATATAAGCTGGGAGTGATTATTTGGGAAAGTATGTTCTACATATTCTCAGTGTTTAGTTTGGTCATCTTATTTCTATTTGGCCTTTATATTTTCAATATTCTGCGTGGTCTTGGTCGTGGAAATAATATTGTGAATCCAGCAGCATTAGACATGAGTCAGTTAACTAAAAATAACAACAAACGCTTAAATCAAATCAAGCGCAGAAAACGCCAATAGTGCCATCTTTCAACAGAGCCTCTACAGATAAATTAGGTGATTCCGTTTAAATCGTTTACTTTATAAAGAGTAGGATTTAACTTATATCTTGTATTTAATCTAAAGCTTATTACGCTTTTATTCTTAGGCTTATTTTTGTCATTTAACTTTTGTATATAACCAATCAATTATAGGAATATCATATGAACTTAAATATTAAATTTGCAGCTGGTCTTTTATTTGCATCAATGGCAACTGTAGCATTTGCAAAGCCTCTCCCTAAAGTCATTATTCAAGATGAAAAAGCAGTGGTACCCGTCACTAAAATTCAGGTAGTGAGAACGGCTGAGGGTCAGAAACCAGTCCGTATGACTGAAACAACTATCCTTGAAATGAAAAATAAAGGGCAAGATATTGTCTCTCGAAATGTCGAGCAAGTAGAAGAAACTGCTGATTTTGCACCTGAAAAATTGGCAATCCCAAGTCTTCATGAAAAAGCAGTCATTGTACCGATCTCAAAAATTGAGCAAAGCTTGACTGAAACGCAAGATGGGCAAGTCATTCGTGAACTCAAAGAAGTTAATGCAGTGGGTGTTGAGTTTAAAGAGGGACAAGAACCGGTACGCAAAGACTTGAAAATTGGAACGGCTGCATCTGCTGAGGGTAAAATCTCACGTGCTGTGGTGAGCAATGATGGTAAAGCGTCAAAAGATATTACGATTGTTCGCCCTGCTGAATAAAAGCTTTATCTAGTTTAAATCGATCAAGATAAAATCGCAGGAAGGACCTGCGATTTTTATAAAAATTGATTTAATATTGAAAATATTGAACGTCTGATGAAGTTACTCATCTTTTAAGACGTGATCAGTGAAACTGAGTTTCAATGCTTGTTTGAATGTGCATAATTGAAGTTGAATGATTTGAGAGGACGTTTGCTATGAAAAAATCTTTGCTTGTATTATCAAGTCTTGTGCTGCCTACATTGTTGTTTGTTGGCTGTCAAAACATGTCTGAAGGCGATAAGCGTATTGGGACAGCGGCAGTCGGTGGGGCTGTCGGTGGGGCTGTGGGCAACCGTGTTGGTGGTGGTATTGGTGCTGCAGCAGGCGGTGCTGGTGGTGCTGCGGTAGGAAGTAAGGCACAAGGTGGTTCAAACAGCAATGCAGCGGGTAGTGCGATTGGTGCGGGCATTGGCGCTGTGATTGGTAAAGGCGTGATCGGTGGTGATGCGGGTGCAGCAATTGGTGGCGCGATTGGCGGTGGTGCTGGTGCAGCGATTGAAGAGAAAAAGAAATAATCTTGTTCAGCCACTGAGTCAAAATAAGCGCTTGATGCGCTTATTTTTATGGAAACGAAAATGATTGATTTCATGAAATATGAGCAAGATCAAAAAAAATGGCATAAAGCATGTGCTGGCCACAGCATAATCGATAGATAAATGTGCATAAAAAAAACAACAGACTTTATTGTTAAATTGGCAAAAAAGCATGACCAAAACTTAATTTACAACTTCACATTTACTTGATAACAGGCGTAATTTAAATAATTAAACTCTGCTAGAATGCTATTTTTTTGTCATAAAGTATTCACTATGATTGCCATTATTGCTGCTATCGTGGTCATGTTCGGATTATCTTTAGCTCGTGTTCCTGTGGTTTTTGCACTTATCACAGGCGCTGTAGTCGGAGGATTGCTGGCTGGACTTGGCTTACATGGAACGTTGGATGCCTTTAATCAAGGCTTGGGTGGTGGTGCTAAAATCGCTTTAGCTTATGGAGTGTTGGGTGCTTTTGCACTGGCTTTGGCGCGTTCTGGTTTACCGGATTTACTGGCATATAAGCTGATTAGAGCGCTCAAAGCTGATGCCAATGCAAAGTCTAAAAATACCGTAAAGTATTTAATTTATTTTACGATTTTATTTGCAGCGATCTGTTCGCAAAATTTAATTCCTGTGCATATTGCATTTATTCCTGTGCTGATTCCACCCTTACTCAGCGTGTTTAATCATTTACATTTAGATCGACGTTTAATTACGTGCCTACTGACTTTTGGTTTAGTTGGCACGTATATGCTGATCCCCGTTGGTTTTGGTGCGATCTTTTTAAATGATATTTTGGCACATAATATTAATACCTTTGGTCAGGCCTATGGTTTTAGTATTCAAGAGGATCAAATTCCACGTGCCATGCTGATTCCTGTTTCAGGCATGTTTGTTGGTTTGCTGGTTGCGATATTTTTTAGCTATCGTAAACCACGTTATTACCAAAATATTAAACTTGAAGGAACGTCACATAATATTTCTGGGAATACCATTGATATTGAAGATAACCAAGCCCCTAAAATCGCCACTTTCACTTTGTTTATGGCGGCATTTGCAGTCTTGGCGACTTTGGCGGTTCAACTCTATTCAGACTCGATGATTTTAGCCGGATTAGTCGGGGTTGCTGTACTGAGTTGTGCAGGAATTTTTAAATGGCGCGAAGCCGATGATGTGATTATCTCGGGTATGCGCATGATGGCCTTGGTTGGCTTTATTATGATTGCAGCACAAGGTTTTGCCTCCGTGATTGATGCAACCAATCAAGTGCCGACCTTGGTACAAGTTTCGGTTGAGTGGATTGGCAACAGTAAAGGTCTGGCTGCATTTTTTATGCTACTGATTGGTCTGATTATTACACTTGGGATCGGTTCTTCTTTTTCGACTGTGCCTATTTTGGCCATTATTTATGTCCCCCTGTGCATCCAATTTGGTTTTAGTCCAGCCGCAACCATTGCAATTATTGGTACAGCAGCAGCATTAGGTGATGCCGGATCTCCTGCTTCAGATTCAACGCTTGGACCAACCTCTGGCTTAAATATGGATGGTCAACATGACCATATGAAGGATAGTGTAATTCCAACCTTTATCCATTTTAATATTCCGCTTCTAATTTTTGGTTGGATTGCAGCAATGGTGCTTTAACCATTATTCTATTCAATAACATACTTATTTATTAAGATTTCTTTTGATTAAAATATTTAAAGAAATTAATGTGTAAAATAAATAAGTTATATTGTTAATATAAAATTTGCGGAATAAGCTAGATATTAATTATAAACAAGTATTATTCCGCTTAACCTTTAATCAGAAATCTCGATTAAATAGGTTGGTTTTATAAACCAACCTATTTAGTCTGATTAAAAATAAATTTCACATTATATCAATAGTTTATAAATAAATCATAATATGTAGATATAATATATGTTGCGTTAGATTAAATAGAGTGGTTAATATAAACCATTATTTGAGTTTTAATGTTTTTCTATTTTGGAGTTTATTGAGATGTTCAAGCAAATTGCACTCATTGCATTATTAGGAGTTTCTGCTTCAGCAATGGCTGGTCCATGGCAAGTAAAAATGGGCGCGAGCGTATTAGCACCGACAAGTGATACAACAATTGCACCAGGTGTTACTGTGAAAGCAGATCATGAATATAACTTTACGCCGTCAGTAGAATATTTCTTTGGTGATACGCCATTTTCTGCAGAGCTTTTACTTGCAGCACCGTTTAATCAAGGTGTTTTAGTAAATGGTGAAAAAGCTGCAAAAGTTAAGCACTTACCACCAACGATTACTGCAAAATATAACTTTAAAAACTCGACTCGTTTTACCCCATATATCGGTGTTGGTGGTACTGCATTAATCGCTTGGGATGAATCAGGTATTGCAGATAAAGTAAAAAATGATTATGGCTTTGCTGGTCAAATCGGTTTTAACTATCAGCCTGCTGATGCGAAAAACTGGGGTGTATTCTTTGATGCACGTTATGCAGACTTAAGCCCAGAAGTTCGTTTAGTTGATGGTACTAAGTTTGATCTAGATATTAAGCCAATGGTTTATACCCTTGGTTATAGCTATAGATTCTAATACGCTCTGTGCAAACAGAACTGTAACAGAATAAAAAAAAGAACAAGATGAAAAATCAGCGCATTCAAGCCTCAGATCTTAGATCTGGGGCTTTTTTTATGCGTGTCTGATTTGAAGGAAATGAAATAAATAAGCGTATCACCTTGAAAAAGGCAGAGAGGACTCCAATTCATATAGCATTCAAGAAAAAATGTAATGTGAATTTACGGAGTTACTTATGAGCGAACAAAGCGCACAAAAACATAGTTTCCAAGCAGAAGTTGCCCAGCTTTTACATTTGGTGACCCATTCTCTTTATTCTAATCCTGAGATTTTCTTACGTGAATTGATTTCGAATGCGTCAGATGCATGCGACAAATTACGTTTCGAAGGCATTAATCATCCTGATTATTATGAAAATGATCCTGATTTACATGTGCGTGTCAGCCTCGATAAAGATGCCAAAACCATTACCATTTCAGACAACGGTATTGGCCTAACTGAGCAAGAAGCCATTGATAACTTGGGGACCATTGCAAAATCGGGCACCAAAGACTTTATGTCTAAACTCAGTGGCGATCAAAAATCAGATGCACAATTGATTGGTCAGTTTGGTGTTGGTTTTTATTCGGGCTTTATTGTTGCTGAAAAAATTACCGTAGAATCGCGTCATGCGGGCGCTGCAGTCAGTGGTGGTGTGCGTTGGGTCAGTGGTGGTTCAGGTGATTTTGAAGTCACCCAAATCAACAAAGCTAGCCGTGGTACCGATATTATTCTGCATTTGCGTGATGATTCACTTGAGTATTTAGAAAGCTATAAAGTTAAGCAAATTATTAATAAATACTCAGATCACATCAGCTTGCCCATTCAAATGCAAAAAGAAGTATGGCAGGAAGAAGAAGTTGCCGAAGGTGAAGAGCCAAAAGGCGGTCAAATGGTCAAGACAGATGAATGGGAAGCCATTAACTCTGCCAGTGCACTGTGGACACGCAATAAAAATGAGATTACTGAAGAACAGTACATCGAGTTTTATAAGAATTTAAGCCATGACTATGATGCACCATTAACTTGGTCACATAACCGTGTGGAAGGCAGCACTGAATATACGCAATTGCTGTATGTGCCAAGTAAAGCCGCAAGCGATATCTTTACCCGTGAAGCCAAAGCGGGCATCAAGCTGTATGTGAAACGTATTTTCATTATGGATGATGCCGATAATCTGATTCCAAACTATTTACGCTTTGTACAAGGCATCGTGGACAGTGCTGATTTACCGCTCAACGTCAGCCGTGAATTGTTGCAAGAAAGCCGCGATGTGAAAACCATTCGTGAAGGTAATACGCGTCGTATTTTGACCATGCTGGATGGCTTGGCTAAATCTGAAGATGAAAAAGATCAAGCGAATTTCAAACAGTTCTACACTGAGTTTGGTTCGGTAATCAAAGAAGGTTTGGGTGAAGATACAGGTAACCGTGAACGTATCTTAAAATTGTTGCGTTATTCAACCTCGACCAATGATGATGTATCAACCTCTTTGGCAGACTACAAAGCACGCATGAAAGAAGGCCAAAAGGCAATTTATTATGTGACTGCAGATAGTTTATTGGCTGCGAAAAATTCACCGCAACTTGAACTGTTCAAGAAAAAAGGCATTGAAGTCTTGCTCATGGCTGATCGTGTTGATGAGTGGGCGATGAACTTTGTACAAGACTTCGACGGTACGCCACTACAGAACGTTTCTAAAGGTGCGGTTGATCTTGGTGACTTACAGGACGCTGAAGAGAAGAAGGCCCTAGAAGCGGCTGCTGAGCAGTTTAAACCTGTGGTTGATCAGCTATCTGATGCACTCAAAGCCAAAACCAAAGAAGTGCGTGTAACCACTCGTTTGGTTGATTCACCTGCATGTTTGGTGACCAGTGAAGGCGAATTGTCTCCGCAATTGATTCGTATGCTGAAACAAGCTGGTCAAGAAGTGCCAGAAATCAAACCGATTTTAGAAATTAATCCTGCGCATCCTTTGGTACAAAAACTTGAGGGCTCGGCACAGTTTGATGACTTGGCCAATGTGATATTTGATCAGGCGGTGATTGCCGAAGGTGGTTTGCCTGCAGATCCAGCGGAATACATCAAACGTATTAATAGCTTGTTATTGAAATAAGTGACCAGTCCCCAGATCAGTCGGTTGTACAAAGGCTGATCTCGGGGCGCGTGTTCGATCTATTTAAATTGCATGATTAAAATCCAAAAAAGCTGATCAAATTTGATCAGCTTTTTTATTGCGCTCGGTTTTGTCTGGGAATCGATCTATTTTGCTGTCGGGACTGCACAGCCATCATCATTACAAACTGCGGCTGGATCGGTATCTAGTTGAGCTGTTGCGGCTTCGCTTTGAACTTGTTGTAAGGCTTGTAAAAATACTTCACGCGGCTGAGCACCAGCAACGGCCAAGCGTTGATCAAAAACAAAGAATGGCACACCAGTGACATTGAGTTGTTCCCGTGCAATTTTTTCATCTTGACGGACTTCGGTAGCAAAGGCATCACCTGCTAACACGGCTTGAACTTCGGTGGCATCTAAACCAACTGCGACTGCAATTTTAGCAACGACTTCAACCTCACCAATATTTTGACCTTCGGTCATATAGGCTCGGCATAAGGCCTCTTTCATGGCATTGCCAAGGCCTTTGCTTTGTGCGAGGTGAATCATGCGATGTGCATTAAAGGTATTGCCCGAATTGGCCTGTTGCCAGTTAAAAACAATGCCTTCACTGGCCGCAGCTTGCGCTACATTGCGTTCCATCACTTGAGTTTGTTCAATGCTTTGACCATATTTTTTCGCCAAACGCTCGGTGTTGGAACTTTCATGTTTGGCGGGTGCATTGGGGTCTAATTCAAAGCTATGCCAATGAATATCCAGTTCAACACCTGCCTCAGCGGCCACATGTTCTAAGCGTTTTTTGCCAATATAACAAAATGGGCACACCACATCTGACCAAATATCTACGCGCATGAGAAAATCTCTGAGAAGTATTGTTGTGATTATTGATGGGGGAGCTTTATTGCTTTTAAAGGCGATTGTTGCTGCAATCGCCTTTTGAGCAGCGTATTGATTGTGAGGGGATTGTGATCGTGGCGCGATGGCCGGTGATGGGCTACAACTCAGTTTGCTTGAGCCAAGCTGCAAAGTTGCAATTTAAGCATCACGTCGCCGCTAGGATATTCATTCAGGGCTAAAACGGCATGGAACTATTTTAAAGTTGCGAGACTTTGCGGTTCGATTTCAATGTGCAGATTCAGTCGGTGACTTTTAAATTATAGTCACCGAGATTACTGAGCTGAGCGCTGTACTTAAAACATTGAGCTTAAAACACGGAGCTTAAAAACCTTGAACTTAAAAATACTGCTTCTTATGGAAGTAATAGGCCACTAAGGCACTAGACACCACCATCGCCACAACAATGACACTAAAGGCATGGTCGGCTTCTTGAAAAGGCAGTGGCACGTTCATGCCATAGACACTGGCGATCAGCGTTGGAATAGACAAGACAATGGTGACTGCGGTCAGTAATTTCACCACATGACTGACGTTGTTTTGGATCACATTGCCATAAGCATCCATCACATTGTTTAAGTTGAGTTGATTAATTTCTGCAACAGCAGCGACTTGTTCGAGCTCAATTAAGCTATGTGCATAGAGGGCCTGATCCTCTTGCTGATGTATTACCGCCATTTTCAAATCTGCTTTTCGCACGACTTGTAGCAATTGTTTTAAAGACGTGGTCACATAAAGCAAACTTTCATTTAAATACAACAGGGCATAGAGTTCTTGGTTGCGATAAGAGCGCGATAACTCATCTTCTGCATTGCTAATCGAACGTTCAATATGCTGCACAAACTTACTATAGTCTTCAGCAGTTTTGGCCAACACGTTTAAGGCCGCTTGTGCTTGGCTAGATTGTGCTGCTGTCGCATTGAGATGCTTAAAGAAGTTGGGCTGAAAAGCGGTTTCTTCTTTGCAGACAGTGATGAAATATTCTGGGCTAATAATCATGGCCAAAGGGATGGTGCGATATTTAACCGCATCATAATGATGTTGCACATCGACTTGATCATAGGGCACATGAATCATTATCAGGGTGCGATCTCCTTGTTGCTCAAATCGCGGACGCTCATCGAGGTCTAAGGCATCGGTGAGGAAATCAGCCGGAAGATTGAAATCATGGGCTAACTTTTCGATATTTTCCGTGGTTGCATCCGCACTTTCTAGCCAAGCCAACGCATTTGCGGACACATTGCAATGATTATGTGCTGGATTATTGCCTGAATTATGTTGGTTTGGGGTGTTGCGATAAATATGAATCATCATCTGTACTCTATAAATGCTTGGAGATCGGTGTTCTAAAGAAATAAAATGGCGTGTTGACTGCAGATCCGCAGTTCATCGCACACGCAGGTATTTTTTCTTGTAGAACAGCATCAGTAATACAGAGACAGTGACCAACATCAGCCCAGCAACCACCACGGTGGTTATCCATTCTTCTTCATGCGGCAAGGCCACGTTCATAGAGAAAACACTGCCAAGCATGGTCGGAATAATCATCACAATCGCCACGGTGGTCAGCATTTTTAAGACCGAGTTTAAGTTGTTATGAATAATCGCGGCATAAGCATCCATGAGGTTACTTAAACTTTCACGTCGCATTTCTGTGATTTCTGCTGCTTGACGAATATCGATTAAAATATCTTCCAGACGATTTTTCTCTTCGGCATGAATTTTAATGTCATGACCATCCATCATACGTTTATACAAAATCGTCATGGCACTGAGTGAGGTGGAGAAAAACACCAAACTCTTATTTAAATTAATTAAACCGAATAACTCATGATTGCGATAAGCACTTTTGAGTTTCTGTTGTAGCTCACTAATCTTTTTATTAATTTGGGTGAGATATTGATTATAAGATTCAGCCACCGCTTTAAACAGCAACAGGCTAATTCGGGTTTTCATATAGCTTTGGAACATGCCATATTGACCCGCAATCAAATCATTTAAGATTGGAAGTTGCTGCCGAGAAACAATAATTAAATTATTTTCAGTATGAATAATACCAATTGGGCTGGTTTGGTAGGGCACCACATTTTGATTGGCATCTTCTTTTGCCATAAAAGGCGTATTGAGGACGATCAGCAAGGCATCTTTGTCTTTCTCAATGCGTGGACGTTCATTTTTGTCTAAAGAATCACGGAAGAAGGCTTTGGGAATATTGAGTTGCATGGCCACTTGCAAAATTTCATCTTTGCTTGGATTAACCAAATAAATGAGGCTGTTGTGTTCAATTTCGCTTGTTTCAATCAGGCTGCCTTGGGCATTGCTTTGGTATATTTTTAACATGGTGCGCTCCGTCAGGACTTAGATAATTTGGCGTTTTTTAAAGTAGAAAATCATCAAGGTGGTGATGACCACACTGATGAGGGCCAAGTAGACCAGGGCATAGGGGTTTTCTTGCATGGGCAAGGGAGTGTTCATGCCAAATAAACTGGCAATGCCCAGTGGAATCGCACCAACAATCACGTAAATAGATAAATACTGAACCAGCAAACTGAGATTATTCTCAATGGCAGCAGAGTAGGCATCCATTAAGTTACACAAATTGATATTGTGAATTTCAGCCATCGCGCTTGCTTGTTCGGTTTCAACCATAACGTTTAATAGCAGATAATCAGCAGCTTCTGAGCTTGCAAAACGTGGTTGTGTATGCAGTGCAGTCAGTACTTTACTGTTGCCTTTTAACGCATTGGTAAAGCGGTTTAGGCTTTTACTGTGCTTGAGTAGCGTAAAAATTTGTTTGTTCTTAATCGATTTTTTGAGTTCTTCTTCGACTTCAACAACCCGTTGATTGACCACTTTGGTGGCATAGATGAATTGATCTGCGACCAGTTCCAATAAACGAAAGATAAAATAGCTAAGCGGGTATTGGTTTTGCTCGGTTAAGTGGTGCTGCAACATGCGATCAAAAATTATATGTTCATTGGCACAAACCATCAGCACATATTGCGGGCCAATGATCAGACCAAATGCTTGAGTGCTAAATGCAGAATGCGTTTCACCCAAATGTTCTAGCGGTAAATGGCTCAGGATCAACGTGGTATTTTGCTGCTGTTGAATACGTGCAATGGCATGCGGGTCAAGCACCGCCTCAATAAATTCACGAGGAATATCATATTTTTCAGCAAAATCACTGATTTCTGCAGGATTTGGATTGATCAATTTTAGCCACAGCGTATTTGCTGTTATGGGCTGTTGATCTTGCAAGCACAATGGGCTTTGTTCAGTTTTAAACATGTTTAAAACTCCTTACTGTAACCGTGCATGAGTAACAGATTTCAAGCGGAATCTGCTTTGGCTCATTTTAATCTTCAAAAAATCGGTGTCGGAACGACATTGATTTTTGAATAGGCAATAAAAAAGCACGCCTCCAATAATCTTGGGGGCGTGCTTAGCCATCACTTTCACAGCGACAGTTGTGCGCTGACACGGCCGATCTTTGCCTAAATTTAGACAATAGAACGCCGTGCCATTACCCCAAATCATTGAGCTTTAGCACTGTACGGCATAAGGGCTGAATTTAATTTCACACCCTAGCTACGTTATAAACCACCTTAATTCGATAGTTTCTGTTCAAACCCGTTGGCGTCTTTGGACGTTTCTGGGCAGTAGCATGTCTCCGTACAGGAGCCTCACCTAACGAGGTTAATTTGCAATTTGTTGGGGCGGATTATAAGCACATAAATTTCACAATGCCAAACAAATTTTGATCATATATTTAACATGTTTATTTAAAAGAAAATCTTTATTGTTTTTTATGCATAATTAGAAACTTTATTTAATTTTTTATATTTTATTTAAATTTTTTATTTAAAACTTATTTTTTTTAGTATTTTAGCTGGCAGGTATTATTTTAATTTTATCTTATTTTTAATAAATTGAATCTATTTTAATTCTAGATGGGTTTCTTATTTTATGTTGTTTGTAATTTAAATAAAAATAATGATTTATTCTAGGGGGGTTGTCTGCTTTAAAATAAAGTGGCCTTACAGTACTTGTTAGATTTTTTAAATGATTGCTGCTTGGGACGTTGGCCTGTTATATGATGAATGCGTATGTTCAGGATTTTGGTTATAGGTCACTTTTGCTTTGTTTTTTTAGGCTTTTTCTATATGGATTTTGCTTAAAAAACACATTTAATGCGGTTTTATGTGCGTTATCTTGGGAAATAAAATGATTTTGTACAATAAGCAATGCGAGAGCTCGCTTAGCTTAGAGGATTTTAGCCTAAGCAGCCAAAGTGAATATTGATTAGTTTTAATTTACATTGGGGCTATTTTTATTTTGCGAGTTGATCCTAATTTTTGGGGTGCTGTGGTTGGTTTTTTTGCGGGAAGTATTATTTTTAAAAATTTGGATGCTTTAAATTTTATTGAGTATATTTAATTTTTAGTTTTATATAATAAATTATTTTTTATAATATCAGTGTTTGGATGGGTTATTTAAAAATCCCCCCCTGTTTTAGGGGAGTAAAACAGGGGGGGAGATGTGATTACTTACTTTTTTTAATCACTATTTGTTTTGTTAATCAACTATTTAGGACTAGTTTTGTGGGTCTTGTTGATCTAGATCTTCGGATGCCGTGTCTTCAGTCTCAATTTGTTCAGGCAGGGCCAAGGCTTTTTCTAAAACTTGCACAAAGAC
This sequence comes from Acinetobacter pullicarnis, assembly GCF_006352475.1. Lineage (NCBI taxonomy): Bacteria > Pseudomonadati > Pseudomonadota > Gammaproteobacteria > Moraxellales > Moraxellaceae > Acinetobacter > Acinetobacter pullicarnis. The sequence goes on along the minus strand of NZ_VCMZ01000001.1, from coordinate 3,699,050 downwards.
TTCTTGTGGTTGTGCACCGGCCAAAGCGATCCGTTGATTGAACACAAAGAAAGGTACACCGGTTACTTTGAGTTGATTGTTTGCCAAGTCTTGATCGAACTCAACAAACTCAGCAAATTCATTTGAGTCTAAAACATCGTCTACTTCAACTGGATTTAAACCAATACGCGCAGCGATATCTTCGAGGGTTTCACGTGAATCAATCGCCAAACCTTCGGTCAGTACACTATAGAAGAAAGCATTTTGTGCTGCGGTACCCAGTCCTTTGCTCTGTGCCATATGAATAATGCGATGTGCATTGAACGTATTACCAGGCTTCATATTTTCCCAGTTAAATTCGAGGCCTTCTGCTTTGGCTAGTTGTGCAATATCGGCTTGCATTGCTTCAACTTCATCGAGGGTACGGTTATATTTTTCAGCCAAGTACGCGGCATTTGAAAGTTGGGAAAGCGGCTCGGCATTTGGATCAAGCTGAAAGCTGTGCCAATGCAATTCTAGGTTTATCTCAAGTTGTTCGGCTGCAGCTTCTAAACGTTTTTTGCCAATATAGCAAAAGGGACAAACCACATCAGACCAAATATCAACGCGCATAACAATTCTCTAAAAATAAACTGCCTTGATGATAAAGGCATGCGTTGATGATTGAAAGCCAGATTCGGAAAAACTATCTCGTATCAGTATGCAGCTGTATTTAGGTGTTTTGACAGTGTGCATCACCGGCGAATATTTAAATAATGAAAAAACATTGTGAAGATATTATTTAAAAACTTGATATTGAGTAAAATATAAAAGAGGATTCAAAGTCACTGTATAACAAGATAAAGTTATATTTTTATAGATGAATATAAAGGATTTAAAATAAAAAAATAAAACCTATATTTTAATATATCTTTACAATAGGCTTGAGTAAGTACGTTTTTAAACCATAATGAATGATTAAACTTGTCTCAGCTTTTGGTTTATTGGGAGTTTCTTTGAATGTTAATTAAATCATTATTACTTATTGCGGTTTCTTTATTTTCTGTTCAGGCCTTTGCCTATGATGCGAGATCGTGTGAAATTAAAAAGCAAAAACTTGAACAGCAATTGGTTTATGCCAAAAAATATAATAATACCTATCGTATTCGCGGCTTAGAACGGGCAATTGCCAACGTGAATATGAAATGTGCACGTTACGTCAAAAAGTAGTCGTTATCTGCTTTGGTTTGAACATAACAAATCCCCGTCATGACGGGGATTTGTTTTTACATATGCAAAATACGGTTTGATTTAGTCAGTCGCATTTACGGCTTTGATAAAAGCATAATGTTTAGAAAGTTGTACCAATACCAGGGCGAGTGCCAATAAACCCAGCATTGCCCATGGAAAGCTATATGCCCCGACTTTTTGTAGTAGCACGCCCCCCACGATGCCACCCACTGCAAGTGCAAGATTCCAGACGGTCACCAACATGGATTGTGCAACATCGGCATGCGCTCCAGCGGCTTCCGCACATGCGGTTTGCAAGAGTACTGGTGCGGCACCGAGACTGAGTCCCCAAATTGCAACGGCAATCAAGATCAGCATTGGCTGTGCTTGTAGGGTTGCAAAGCACAGCATGGCGATCGCAAATAACAGTAAATTTAGGAAGACTAGGCGTCCCAACATCCGATCAATGAAAATGCCACTGAGCCAGACACCTGCAATCGAGGCCACGCCAAAGATCAGTAATACCACATCGGCTTGCGCGGCCAAACCCATTGGGCTGAGATAGGGCACGATGTAGGTATACAAAATATTGTGTGCCAAGATCCAAAGAATTAAGACATAAAACACCATCCGTAGACTAGGATTGGCCAACACCATCGCAATGCTGACGGGTTTATCTTGTGTCGATTGACCGGCATAGTTGGGCAAGCGCCACAGTACCCACACAATCGCAATGATGGTGAGTAGTGAAATAGCGGCAAAAGTAAAACGCCAACCAATACTTTGACTCAGCCATGCACCCAAAGGCACGCCTAAAGAAAGCGCCAATGGACTGCCCAAGCCTGCAATCGCGAGAGCGCGTCCTTTAAGATGTTCGGGAACCATACGTCGTGCATAGCCAGCCAACATGCCCCACATTACCCCACCTGCAACCCCTGCAAAAAACCGAGACACCAAGGCCAGCTCATAATTGCTGGTGAGGGCCGTGATGCTATTAAACAGCAAGAGTCCTGTGAGAGCAGCCAACAGCAGATGTCGCCTTGGCCAAGCACGTGTCATGCTAATCAATGGGATGGCAGTCAGTACGGTACCAATGGCATACAGCGTCACAAACTGGCCTGCAAAGGCTTCGGAGACCGCAAGCCCTGTACTAATTTGCGTCAACATTCCTGCTGGTATGGTCTCGGTGAGTAGGGTGAGGAATCCTGCAAATGCCAGTGCAAGCAGTGCGGAGAGGGGGAGTCGAAAGCGACTATCTGCATGGCTATTCGATGAGGATGTGGCAGAAGACATTGTTATCATTCATAAAAAAAGAGATGGCTATTGTTGTTAATTTTAAATTGATGAACAATAGGAAAATATTCAGAACATATATGACTTTATTGTCATTAATTTATGCTTGGCAGGGAGGAAATAATGGAAAGTTTGGTTGCGCTTGATATCTTTGTACGTGCTGGCGAGGCACGAAGTTTTACCGTTGCAGGGCAGCAACTGGGTATTTCTGCGTCTGCAGTGAGTAAGTCGATTGCACGGCTTGAACAGCGTTTGGGGGTGCGTTTATTTCACCGTTCCACGCGAAGTATTACCCTGACTGGAGAAGGGCAGTTGTTTCTTGCACGTTGTCATCGGATTTTTTGTGAGATCAGTGCTGCAGAAGCAGAATTATTGCAATCACAAAGTGTGCCGAGTGGCCGTTTGAAAATTAGCTTACCTTCGCTGGGGCTGTTATTTATGTCGAAATTGGCAAGCTTTCAACATTGCTATCCAGAGATTGAATTGGAGATCGATTGTTCAGATCGCATGGTTGAAGTTGTCGAAGAGGGCTTTGATGCGGTGATTCGCACCGGGGAGCACAGTGATTCGAGCTTAATGCTGAAAAAAATTGGAAAATATCGTTCTATTGTGGTGGCCTCACCTGAGTATTTAGCCCGGCATGGCATGCCGCTCGATCCAGAGGCTTTGGCGCAGCACAATGCTTTGCTCTATCGCATTCCAAATAGTGGAAAAATAATGCCATGGCCTGTGTACCGTGACGGGCAGCGTATTGAATTAGATTTGAAAGCCAGCATGGTGGTGAATACCTTAGAACCGCAAATTTGTTTTGCTGAACAAGGGATTGGCATTGCCTGCATTCCCGATATCGCCATTCGGGAGCATCTACGTACTGGGCGGTTGCAGCATATTTTAGCGGACTATACGCCAAGCCAAACCACCCTCAGTGTGCTGTGGCCATCGAGTCGACATCTGTCACCGAAGTTGCGGGTATTTATCGACTTTATGGCAAAGAACTTATCTCCACTGTAGCAAATAGCGCGAGAGATCTTGGCAAGCAAATATGGGAAAGCAGGCTTAAGCTGATTTTTAATTCAGCTTATTTTTTAATTAAGCCTACATTTTTAAAAATTTGAATACGCTGCTCATGGCTTGCCTGATCGCGGCCTATTTTTTTGTAGTCATTTTCTAAAAAGACCACGGCTTGTTTTTCTGACATTGGTTTTTTCATACTTGCAGCCGCCAACAAGATGCTATAGAGATTAAAGCTGTCTTCGGAGTAGATACAGGACTGATTGACGGTATCGATAAGTGTTTTTGCATCGCTGTCTGGATACATTGCTTTGAGTTTCCCAACGGTTTCATCAATGCAGTGGCGATAAAGTAGCTGTGTCTGATCAGCACCTTGCATAATTTCGGCTTCAGTTAAAACTTTATCTGTGAGCGCGGCTTTAAGCTGAGGCATCACTTTATTATTTTCAGAAAGTTCAGTCGCCAAAGCCGTTTGGGCGAGACAAAGACTGAGTAAGCCTGTGAGCAATCGTTTACTTTTTAAAATATTCAGCATTGTTATTCATATCATTCCATATTGAACCTATCTATTCATATAAAAAATCCTCACAAAAGGCGAGGACTTTTTAAACTAAATTGCTTCACAAGATTAGTGAATGCGTCGAATCGAAGATATTTTAATTTGATTGTGACTTTTCAAGATATTGATAGGCGCTATGGGTGCGACGAATCAAAGTCCAAATACAACCCAAGGTCATGATCAATAAGGCAATCAGCATGGCATAGTCGTGATGCCAAAAATGATTTTCAATGGCGACTGCTACACAGCTGATGGTAATCAGTGCCATACGGTGTTGTTTGGCCATTGGGCCGGTAAAGTTGGATGGTGCGCCAATTGATACGGCTAAGGTGCGGACATAGGCCGTTAATACCGCAAGCAGCGCAGCCAAGCCACCAAGTTCAACCCCCCAGGTGACTGCTAAAATCGAATAACCTGCCGCGATAATAATAATGGGGTCTGAAATTCGGTCTGGAATATCATTAAATAACTCACCAGAAGCGGTCGATTTTCCACCTTCGATTGCCACCATCCCATCAAATAGATTACACAGCAGGCGTGCTTGAATAAATAAAGCTGCTGCAATCATCCATGCTGCGCGATATTCAATTTGCTGCACAGACAGGACAAAACAAATCGCCGAGAAAATCGCAAAGACAATACTCAGGACCGAGATTTGATTGGGTGTAATCGATTTTTGACTCAACCATTTTGCAATATTTTTACTGAATTGATTGCCACGAACTTTGAGAGGTCTTCTCGATTCGAGTTGATCAGATGGTTGCATATTTAGGCACTCATTATATTTAGAAAAGTATTTTAAAGAGAATTGTTTTAAAAAGTGGATAGAACCAAATGCACTTAAGAATTAGGCTTTTTTCAGTTGTTGATAAAGTTTTAAGTTGGTAAATACTGCAAAGAGAAAGGCAACACTCAGCACTGGCGTCAGGGTATATACAATAGATGGGGTATGAATTAAATGATGTACCAGCACTAAGAAACTACCTGTCAAAAAAACGGTGAATACTGGTGGCAGCACAAGTTTTAGAATCAGATGATTAAAGAAATTAAACTGTTTCTCAATTAAAAATGCGATTAATAAGGTAAGTATAAAGCTGCAAATACCTTGAGTCAGCCCCGAAATAATTCCGTGGTTTAAACTGCCTTGTTGGGTGTTGATATAAAAAGACCAACCACCCCAAAGAACAAAAGCAAAAAATGCAGAACTCAGATTATAAGTACGACTAGATTTTATGGGTTGCGTCATTGCTGCTGATATCAAATGATTTTGGCTATTTAATCGGATAATACTGCCTAAGTTCAAGTGTTGTGTGCAAGTAACCTGGGAATCTTGAAATTTAAATAAACAAAACAATGGCTTGATTCGATATAACTTATTTTTGATTCTGTCCTAACGGCATGTCAGATAGTAACCAAATATTTTAAAATATCGGCTATAACTGACTTAACTTATGAAGAAAATCATTGTATTTAGGACTTTATGCTAACAAAGTATGCATAGCTGAATTGCTAAACTGTGTGATACAAAGAAAACAATTATTCATTGGAGTTTGTCGAATGTCGCATCAAATTCATGCTGTTAGCCAAAAAAAATTAGCACTCGGTCGTTCAATTCTGATGGCTGCTGCATTGTTCGGGACCACACAATTTGCCGTAGCAGGACCAACAGTCGATCAGCTCAGTGATTGTTTGGTCAAAGCGACTACTGCGACGGATAAAACCACAGTACTGCAATGGACCTTTGTGGCGTTGTCTACCCATCCCGATTTAAAAAGCTTTAGCAATGTGACGGATACGCAGAAAAACCAATTAGATCAAAAGTTTGCACAAGTGGTACAGCGAGTGATTGTAGATCAGTGTGCAGCACAAACCAAAGCAGTGATTCAGGCTGAAGGCTTGCAGGCGGTTGGCGATAGTTTCCAACAATTGGGTCGTGCCACTGGGGAAGAAATTTTGCAGAACCCTGAAGTGAAACAACAATTAAAAGGCGTGATCCGCTATGTTGACCTGAATAAATTGGTCGTGACATTTTTAACACCAGATGTGTTTTCGAAGTTGGGATTGTCTAGATAGATTTGGTGGGTAGTTTTTGATTTATATTCTTGATTTTATTTTTAAATCCCTTGCAACCTCCCTTTTTCAAAGGGAGGAGCATTGCATGTCAAACTCAGTTTGACATGCAATGAAAGGTCGCCTCTTTGAAAAGATAAGCCATATATGGCGTAAGAAGAGGGGATTTGATTGTTCTACTGCTCAGCGATGGAATAATAATGTATTTGGCGTCCCACCGTACGACGGTGGAACGAGAAATTCATATATTATATGCATTGCAGAGAATCTTATTTAATTTTAGCCCATTCCATAGATAGTCTTTTCTTGAAACTTTGTTTCTTATCTTTTTTACATTCCTGAACGATAATCGGAGTAACTTTTGCAATACCTTGTGTATCGATTATCTGATTTTCTACACCTTTATTATTCATGTTTAAAGCTATAGTTACTCCAATAGCAGTGGGCTGATAGGTTTCATCTAATGCAAGGAAGTCCTCACATGTCCAACTGTTTACTGGTTTTTTAACGGGTGCTGCATTTACAAAAAGTGGAGTTAATGCGACGCAGGATAAAATAATGATAGATAGTTTTTTCATTTTTTATGAGTCTCTGAAAAGTATATTAAAGGTATTATAGGTTGTGCTTATTGAACTATAACCTTACTTAAGATACTTAATTCTCACGCTAAAAATGTATACGATTATTAATAATATATATCTGAACTGTTACATAAACTAGAATCCAGTGGGCGTTGAGGTGTACTGATAAAATCAAAACTTATTTAACTTCTTATCTCATCTGCGAAACGCGATTGTAAATCCATAATAGCAATGTCAGTTTTGCGGGACTAATACATTTTAAAATATTCATGTGAGCGAATCTCTAAAACCACCTCTACAAACTCAAAAATCCCCACACGAACGGGGATTTTTCATTTAAGCTTTCGCTTTAAACTAAAACTTATATACGTTCGATAATGGTCGCGATACCTAGACCGATATGCGTATCAAACTAAGTATGACATGCAATGAAAATCCCCCTCTTTGGAAAGAGGGGTTAGGGGAGATTTGATTGATCAAGTATCTGACTAATATGCATTGTGATGATTTGGCAGACCAAATCTGTTTCCAACAAAATCTGGCGATTATTAAAGCGTAAAACACACAGTCCCAACTGAGACAAAGCGTGATCCCTGATTTGATCTGCGCCTAAACCTTCTGCTGTGTAATGTTGGCTACCATCGCATTCAATTCAGCCTTTTTAAAGCAATCCCTCCCAACCTCCCTTTTTCAAAGGGAGGAGCGTTGCGTATTAAACTGAGTATGATATTCAATGAAAATCCCCCTCTTTTTCAAAGAGGGGCTAGGGGAGATTTGATTGATCAAGTATCTGACTAATATGCATTGTGATGATTTGGCAGACCAAATCTGTTTCCAACAAAATCTGGCGATTATCAAAGCATAAAACACACAGTCCCAACTGAGACAAAGCATGATCCCTGATTTGATCTGCGCCTAAACCATCTGCTGTGTAATGTTGGCTACCATCGCATTCGATTCAGCTTTTTTAAAGCAATCCCTCGCTTTACGCAGCGATGCTGCTCACCTTTTCAAAGGGAGGAGCGTTGCGTATCAAACTAAGTATGACATGCAATGAAAATCCCCCTCTTTTTTAAAGAGGGGCTAGGGGAGATTTGATTGATCAAGTATCTGACTAATATGCATTGCAATGATTTGGCAGACCAAATCTGTTTCCAACAAAATCTGGCGATTATCAAAGCGTAAAACACACAGTCCCAACTGAGACAAAGCGTGATCCCTGATTTGATCTGCGCCTAAACCATCTGCTGTGTAATGTTGGCTACCATCGCATTCAATAATCAGTTTTGCCGTAGGGCAATAGAAGTCGACGATGAAATTCAGTAAGGGTTTTTGTCGATAAAACTGCATGCCTAATATTTGTTTACGCTTTAATCGCTGCCACAGTCTTTGTTCAGCCTCAGTCATTTGATTACGTAAATTTCGAGAAGGTTGTTTGAGATATTTATTATAGTTTTCCATCATTGTTATTTATGCATAAATAAATTCAAGTTTGTTGTGAAGCTGATGCTAAGTCAGGCTTATTTTTGTTGGTATCCGGTATTTGTTGATCACTACAAATCAGCCTTTTTAAAGCAATCCATCCTTGCGCAGCAGTGCTGCTCAGCCTTTTTAAAGCAATCCCTGCCAACCTCCCTTTTTCAAAGGGAGGAGCGTTGTGTATCAAACTGAGTATGACATGCAATGAAAATCCCCCTCTTTGGAAAAGATGAGCCATATATGGCGTAAAAGGGGAGATTTGATTGATGACGTGAGCCATATATGGCGCATTTTCTCTGACTAGAGCATTAATTAAGTGATTGATTAATATGTACTTATGATAAAGGTGCAAATGATGTTGAATTGAAAGAACAAACTATTGAGTATCTTTTTGAAAAATATAAAAATAGTTTTGATTGGATAGATAGGGTTGATAACGGGCTTTATATTTCATATGAATCATCTAATGATTCTATCCAAGGCATTTATAGTTATTCTCTAGGAGCAACAGTTTCATTTACGAGTAATGAAGTTAGGAAAGCTGAAACAAAAATTCGTTTTCCAAATCTCTAAAAAATTTCTATTTAACCTAAAGTCTCTGATGCGAAACGCGATTGTAAATCCAAAATAGAAATGTCCGTTTTAAAATATTCATGTGAGTGAATCTCTAAAACCGCATCTACAAACAAAAGAATCCCCACTACTGCGGGGATTCTTCATTTCAGCTTTAGTTTAAAACTAAAACTTACACACGTTCGATAATGGTCGCGATACCTTGACCTAGACCGATACACATGGTGGCAAGACCGATTTGCGTGTCTTGTTGTTCCATCACGTTAAGTAGGGTGGTCGTGATACGAGCACCAGAGCAACCCAATGGGTGACCCAGTGCAATTGCACCGCCGTTCATGTTGATGATGTCTTGCTTTTCATAAATGCCAAGACCTTTCATTACAGATAGACCTTGTGCAGCAAAGGCTTCATTCAACTCGATGGTTTGAATGTCATTCATGCTGAGGCCAGCACGTGCAAGTGCTTTTTGTGTTGCAGGAACAGGACCAAAGCCCATGATCGCAGCATCACAACCTGCAACCGCCATAGAGCGAATCACAGCACGTGGTTTAAGACCAAGTTCTTGCGCACGTTGCGCTGACATCAATAACATTGCAGAAGCACCATCAGACAAAGCTGAAGACGTCGCTGCTGTTACTGTACCGCCTTTAGGATCAAAGGCTGGGCGTAGGCCACGGAAAGCTTCAATGTTGGCATCTGGACGAATCACTTCATCGATGTCACACAAGATTTTAAAGCCATCTGCATTGTGTCCTTCAACACCAATAATTTCGTTTTTAAAACGACCTTCTTGGGTTGCAGCCCAAGCGCGACGATGTGATTCAACACCGAATGCATCTTGTTCTTCACGGCTAATGCCATTCATACGACCTAACAATTCGGCAGTTAAGCCCATCATGTTAGATGCTTTCGCATAATGCTTAGAGGCTTCTGGGTTGAGGTCGATGCCGTGCATCATATTGACGTGGCCCATATGCTCTACACCACCAACGATGAAAATATCACCTTGGTTGGTTGCAATTTGTGCTGCTGCAGTGTGGATTGACTGCATTGAAGAACCACATAAACGGTTCACGGTTTGACCCGCAACTGTTTTAGGCAAATCAGCCAATAACACGATGTTACGGCCAATGTTCATGCCTTGTTCGAGGGTTTGGTTAACACAACCCCAGATCAGGTCTTCAACTTCATTGGTATCAAACTGGTTACGAGCAACTAAGGCACGTACTAATTCAGCAGATAAGCTGTCAGCACGTACATTGCGGAACATACCATTTTTGGTTTTGCCCATGGCAGAACGTACACCATCAACGATGACAACGTCACGTGGATTTAAAGTAGCCATTCACGTTGCTCCTTAACCGTAGAATTTTTGGTTGTTTGCAGCCATGTCACGCAACATCTGTGGCGCTTCATAAGCCTTACCTAAGTGTGCGTACTTGTCGCAAAGCGCAACGTATTCAGCAACACCTGTTTGGTCGATATAACGACATGGACCACCGCGGAATGGTGGGAAACCAATACCCATGATCATGGCCATATCGGCTTCAGATGCAGTCGCAACGATTTTGTCTTCTAAGCAACGTACTGTTTCATTGCAAAGCGCCAACATCATACGATCAATGATTTCTTGTGCATCGAACTCATGTTTTTCAGTGGTCGCCATTGAAGCAACAAGTTCATAGGCTGTTGGATCGATGGTTTTGGCTTTTTTGCCTTTACGATCAAGTTCGTATTTGTAGAAACCAATGTCGTTCTTTTGACCGAGACGTTTGTTTTCATACATCAACTCAATCGCACCTTTGAAGTCAGGCTTCATGCGATCTGGGAAACCTTCCGCCATCACTTCTGCGCCATGCACACCGGTATCGATACCAACCACGTCGATCAGGTAAGCAGGACCCATAGGCCAGCCGAAACGCTCCATGACTTTGTCGACTTGTTGGAAGTCAGCACCGTCTTTTAGCAATAAGTCGAACGCACCAAAGTAAGGGAACAAGACACGGTTCACGAGGAAGCCTGGGCAGTCGTTCACAACGATTGGGGTTTTACCCATTTTCTGCGCAAGCACAACGGTGGTTGCAATCGCTTCAGCAGAAGTTTTCTCACCACGAATGACTTCAACCAATGGCATCATGTGCACTGGGTTAAAGAAATGCATACCGACAAAGTTTTCAGGACGTTTTAGCGATTCAGCTAAACGTGTGATTGAAATGGTTGAGGTATTTGAAGCAATGATGGTGTTGTCACGAACTTTACTTTCAGTTTCTGCAAGTACAGCTGCTTTAATTTTTGGATTTTCAGTCACCGCTTCAATCACGATATCGACTTCTTTAAACTCATCAAAGCTTAAGGTTGGACGAATACGCGCAAGGGTTTCACCCATTTTAGCCGCGGTCATTTTTTTGCGTTCAACTTGCTTGGTCAGCAATTTGTTCGCTTCGTTCATGCCGAGAGCCAATTGTGGATTACCAATATCTTTCATGATAATTGGTGTGCCTTTGCTTGCCGCTTGGTAAGCAATACCGCCACCCATGATTCCTGCGCCAAGAACGGCTGCTTGATTCACTGGATGCGCACCTTTTTCATGGTGCTTCGAGGTTTTTTTCACGATTTGGTCGTTAATAAAGAGACCAATCAAAGCGCCTGCTTGTGGGGTCACCGCAGCTTTGGCAAAACCTTGTGCTTCAATTTTTAAAGCGTCATCACGTGACAAGCTTGAAGAAGCCTGCAAGGAATCAAGCAATAATTTTGGTGCTGGATATTGTGCAGGGTTGGCTTTTGCAAGAACCACACCTTTTGCAGCATTAAATGCCATCATTTGTTCGATTGGGCTAAGCTTCACAGGATCAAGTTTTTCTTGACGTTTAGCTTTCCAATCTAGGCGACCAGCGATGGCTTGTTTCACCAAGTCAACAGCAGCTGCTTGTAATTTGTCTGCAGCAACAACCGCATCAACCGCACCATCTTTGAGTGCAGCAGCAGCGCGTTTCGGTGCAGCCATTGCCATCCATTCAATGGCGTTGTCGATACCGATTAAACGGCTTAGACGAACCGTACCACCGAAACCAGGGAAGATCCCGAGTTTGATTTCTGGCAGGCCAACTTGTGCAGTATCTGACATCACACGATAGTCACATACTAAGCACATCTCGAAGCCGCCGCCCAATGCCATACCATTGATTGCAGCAACTTTAGGAATATCTAAATCTTCAAAACTATTAAAAATATCATGAACAGGCTGAGCCCATTCAACAATGGCTTGCTCGCCTTGGGCAAAATTATCCCCAAATTCGGTGATATCAGCACCAACGATAAATGTAGATTTTCCGCTGCTCACGATTAAGCCTTTAATACTTTGATCTGCTTTCACAGCAGCAATCGCAGCTTTAAAATCGTCTAATGTCGCACGGTTGAATTTATTGACCGACTCACCTTGTAAGTCAAAGCGGAATTCTGCAATTCCGTCCGAAAGCATTTGGACGGTAATGACATTGCCAGCGTGGATCATGCCCTGATCTCCTTTCTTGGAGGACTTCTAAGTTGATGTTTTGAAGCGTGTATGCGATTTGCGCACACAATTCTGCTTCACTAATCTTACGATAACTATAGCGAAAAAGAATAGAACAAGTTGTATCAAGCCGTGACGCAAGGGTCATCTATTTTTTTCATGAAAATACAAATTGCTTCGTTGCTACAATCTGAGCACCTAAGCACAGTTTGGTTAAGTATTATGTTTCAATTGATATTTTTTAAATTTCAGCACTTTATTTTGTGACATTTTGAATTATCACGCAGGCACTTACTCTGTAGTCTTTTTGTCAAAAAGGTCAATTGCCAGTTTAAAAAGGGAAGGCCATGCGCTGTTATGGATAACAATGTAGAGCGGATGCGCTGCTTCATTGGATTGCGTTTGAATTTATAAACCAGTCTGCGCTCTACAGAAAAAAACATAAGTAATGCAAGTTACATTTAATATGGACGGTAGATAAGCCGAATTTCAAAGCTAAAATCGTGATAACTCAATATTATTCCGATATTAATTAAATTATAAAATGATAGGTTTTCACATATGAACAACCTTTCGAGGAATTTATTTTTTTGAAATTCAAACTTGGCATTATGTTAGCTTATTTTAATTATTTTAGAGTTTGAGCGTTACTTTGCTCTCAAATTTCATGGACAGAATATTCTGAAAGGATTTATTTATGCAGTACCCTGCAGATCAGCAAGACCAACGTTTTTTTGGACACCCCAAACCACTCAAAGGTCTTTTCTTTACAGAATTATGGGAACGTTTTTCTTTTTATGGTATCCGGCCAATCCTGATCTTATACATGGCGGCAATGGTGATTGATGGTGGTTTAGGCCTCAATCGTGCAGATGCAGCCGCCATTGTTGGGATCTTTGCTGGGTCGATGTATTTATTAACTATTTTGGGTGGTTGGATTGCCGACAATTGGCTAGGGCAGGCCAGATCAGTTTGGTATGGCTCAATTATTATTGCATTGGGTCATCTTTCCATCGCGCTGAATGCTTTTTTAGATTCATTCTTTTTTTATTTCGGGTTGATCCTGATTGCAGCGGGTACAGGGCTATTTAAAACCTGTATTTCCGTTATCGTCGGTACCTTATATGCCGCGCAAGATTCACGTCGAGATGCGGGTTTTTCGATTTTTTATATGGGCATTAATATTGGTGCGTTCTTGGCACCATTAATAACTGGATTACTGATTCAAGATAACGGTTGGCATTGGGGTTTTGCGATTGGTGGGGTGGGCATGTTGGTTGCACTGCTGATTTTCCGCTTTATCGCGACACCGCAATTGTTGGAAAATAGTGCCAAGTACGGTACCGATCAAAGTTGGAATACGGTGGTTGCTTATAACCCACGCGCGCCAAAAATTGTGGCGGTGATTGTGGCGATTGCTGCAGTGATGATTACATTGGTTAGCATGGGTGTGATTCAGATCGAGCCTGTTCTCTTTGCAACGTATTTAACCGTCATCATTTGTCTATGTATGGTCGGTTATTTCGGATACCTATTATTTTTCGCCTCACTCAAGCGCAAAGAACAATATCAAATTGTGGTGTGTTTTATTTTATTATTGGCAGCGGCATTATTTTGGTCGGCCTTTGAGCAGAAACCAACCTCATTTAATTTATTCGCACATGATTATACCAATCGTCAGTTTTTTGGATTTGAAATTCCAACACTTTGGTTTCAATCAGTTAACGCGCTCTTTATCATTACTTGTGCACCACTTGCCGCATGGCTTTGGGTTAAATTGGGCCGTGCCAATAAAGATCCGAGCTATATAGTTAAGTTTGTGATTGCACTGCTGTTGGCAGGCGCAGGTTTTGTGATGATGGCGATGGCCAGCCAATCGGTGATTGAGCATGGTCAGCTGGTTTCACCTTTATGGATTATCAGTAGCATGTTGCTATTAACGCTAGGTGAATTGTGTTTAAGCCCAGTCGGTTTATCTGCCATGACCAAATTGGCACCCGCTATTATTCGCGGACAAGTCATGGGACTCTGGTTTACTGCTTCGGCTTTAGGCAACTTGATGGCAGGATTAATTGCGAGTAAAGCCACCACACTGGCCATTGTAGATCTGCCGAATTTATTCATGAAATGTACAATTTCATTGGTGATTGGCGCCATCTTGTTATTCTTATTAAGAGGCCCGATTAAAAAGCTGATGGCAACAGAACCATCTCCATCCCCATCTCAAGAGGCATGATGAATAGCATGAATATTCCAGAGAAATTACAACGACTGCGCCTACAAATGCAGAAAGAGGCGACGGATGCGCTGATCATCATGAGTGCAGATCCGCATATGTCGGAGTACTTGCCCGATCATTGGAAAATTAGACAATGGATTACCGGTTTCACAGGCTCTGTGGGCACGATTGTGATCACGCAAGATTTTGCTGGATTATGGGTCGATGGTCGTTATTGGGTGCAAGCTGAACAACAATTGGCAGGCACGGGCTTTGTTTTACAAAAGCTCAGTCATGCACCTGAAACAACCCATTTGGCATGGCTAAAACAGCATTTAGCTCCCCAAAGCTGTATTGCTGTCGATGGCCAAAGCATTTCCATCCAAGCCTATCAAGCCTTAAAGCAATTGGCTGAGCAGTATCAATTTAATTTAAATTTGGACAGTACTGCGATTGCAAGCATTTGGACCGATCGTCCAGCTTTACCCGTAGCACCGATACGGAGTATGTCTTCCGAATTAAATGATTTGAGTGTGCAAGATAAAATTGCCAAAGTTCGTTTAGCGCTCTGCACCGCACTGGCCGATGCACATTTTATTTCGAGCTTGGATGATATTGCATGGTTGCTCAATAGCCGTGGCGGAGATATCGCATACAATCCAGTGTTTCTTGCCCATGTGTATATCGATCGCGCACAGGTGATTGTATTTATTGATGCTGCGAAGCTTAGTGCGACCCAGCAACAGCTATTTGCAACGGCGGGGATTCAGCTGAAAGCTTATACGGATAGCAGCGTATTTCTAAATCAAATCAAAGCGCAGCGGATTTTACTCGATCCCGCCAAAGTCTCTTTACAACATTTGCAGGCGCTTACAGCAACATGCCAGCCCGTTTTTGATATCAATCCAACTACACTTTTTAAGGCGCAAAAACAGCCGTCAGAAATTGCGCATGTACGTCAGGCGATGCTCAAAGATGGGATTGCGCTATGTCAGTTTTTTGCATGGTTAGAGCAAACTTTAGAATTTAAAGCAAGCCTGAGCGAACTTGATATTGATGAAAAACTTACGGCCTTCCGTGCAGCTCAACCAGGTTTTTTGGGACTGAGTTTTGCGACGATTGCGGGCTTTAATGCCAATGGGGCTTTGCCACATTATCGAGCGACGGCTGAAGACTATGCAATGATCGAAGGCAATGGCTTGTTGCTGATTGACTCTGGTGCGCAATATCTTGAAGGTACGACAGATATTACCCGTGTGGTTGCCGTAGGGCAGGTCTCTGCTGAACAAAAACGTGACTATACCTTGGTGTTAAAAGCGCATATTGCTTTGGCTGGGGTGAGTTTCCCAGAAGGGATTGCAGCCCCATTACTGGACGCCATTCCACGTCAAGTGCTGTGGCAGCAGGCTTTGGATTATCGTCATGGAACAGGGCATGGGGTTGGTTTTGCCTTGAATGTGCATGAAGGCCCACAGGTATTGTCTTATTACGCGCCAATTACCGCTTATTCAGGTATGCGTGAAGGCATGATTACCTCGAATGAACCAGGGCTCTATCATGAAGGTCATTATGGAATTCGAATTGAAAATCTGGTGGTCAATCAAGTCAAAGAAACTGAGCAACAGCAGTATGGCCAGTTCTTAAATTTTGAAACGCTTACCCTATGTCCGATTCATCAAGCCAGTATCGAACGCGATATGCTGACTTTTGCTGAAAAACAATGGTTGAATGAATACCACGAAATGGTTCGCACCCGCCTTGCACCGCATTTACACGGCGAAGCTTTAGACTGGTTGATTGCTCAGACCGCTGTAATTGTCTGAACCCCATACAGCAACATCCTTCCATCAAAAAAACGGCTGAATAATTCAGCCGTTTTTGATTGTGTTTCTCAATCTTAAATAAAGTGAAGCATATGTGCACCTGATTGCATTTTAAAGTGTGATGTTCGATTGCACAGCATCCCTTCGCGCGATAAACCACCAATAAGTAAATATGCAAGTGATAATTATTTACAACTAGAATAAATTGGTTTACTTTCGCAAGTGTTGTTTCGGGTTCTAAAAAAAGTTGGATTTCAAAAACAAAAAACGATATCCAATTTCTCCTCTTTTTATAATTTATCTATTTAAATATAAGTGGATGGGGGAAGCTGTTGCCTAAATTTACAGTTGCTAGATTAGGTGGGAAATTTGATTAAAAACGGATGATTGAGTCGTGTTGTTTAACATTCAGCGCGAACGTTTGCCGTGCTTTGAGTTTCAGCAGCATCATTCATTGAAATTTATATTTAGAGTTCAATTCAGGCAGTAATTGATCTAATGAACTATTGTTATATCCAACATGGCAGTTCCAAATTCGGTTATATCGGTGCAACGCATGTCCGCTTAGATGCGTTTAAAATTCCATATCGGACGATTATATTCTGTTTGATGTCGGGAGCTTATGTTGCTACTGCCGAAGCAAATCAGCAGATTGAAAAGCATCCTCAAGCGGTTGTTACAACAGCAAATCTGCCTGAGAAATCATCACTGCAACAGGAAGTTGTACCCACATCGCAACTGGGGATTGTGCAGTTGCAAACCATTGTGGTGAAAGCCGAGGCACAACCAGGACTAGATGCTATTTCTCAACAAGCATTGACACGTTTTGCACCGATTTCAGCGGGAGATTTGTTGAAAGGGCAAGCCAGTGTGCAATTGGGTGATTCACGCAATGGCGGTGCCTTGGATGTCAATATTCGGGGGGTGCAAGGGCAAAACCGTGTTGCTGTCACAGTGGACGGTGCGCAACAATCTTTAGAGGTCTATCGGGGCTATTCGGGCAGTCAAAATCGTAGTTATATCGATCCCTTACTGATCAGCTCGATTGAGATTGAAAAAGGCCCATCGGCTAAAGCTGGCGGGGCGATTGGCGGTACAGTTGCGATGCAAAGTCTTGGCGTTCAAGATATTTTGCGTGATGGCAAAAACACAGGTGTGCGCCTGACGGGAACGTTGGGAAACAATGGGCGAAAGCCTGTTCGCCAACCCACCCAAAATGATCCAAACATTGCCTTAAAGGTTGAGACCTCAAAGCACCAAGGTGATCTCAGTAGCGCGCAATCACGCTCTGGCAGTATTGCGGCAGCTTGGCAGAATGAGAAAATCGACTTTGTAGCGGCCTATGCCGAGCGAGTACAGGGTAATTATTTTGCTGGGCAACAGGGTCGCGACCGTTATCGGCTGTTTGATCAAAATGGCAAAGAACAAGACAGTGTCGCGAAAATTTATGCGGCAGGTGAGGAGGTACTGAACTCCTCGTCAAATACTCAATCGTTATTACTCAAGTCCGTGGTTCGACCTGCCGATGCGCATCGAATTCAGCTGAGCTATATGAATTTTCGCAGTCAGTTTGGCGATGTGATGCCGTCGGATATCATCCGTTCGAGTCTGGCCAATTTGAATCAATATCCGCTAAGTTCAAATCGGATCAATCACTTTGCATCGCAATATCAATATCGACCTGCACAAAATGATTGGATTGATTTGGATATGAGCCTTTGGATGAATCATGCCAAAACCAATCAATTGAGTGCTTCTTTTTTTAGCCCCACCAGTCAGTTATTCCGCAAGGATCGCGCATGGTCTCCGCAACAAAATAATCGCTACGGTCTAGAGCTGAGCAATAAAATCAAATTGAATAATCGTTGGGGAGATTTTGTTTTAACCCTCGGTGGTGCTGCGCAATATGAGCGCTTAAAACCACAGTCGACGGTGCTGATCAGCCAAAATGATCAACACGAAAATAAAATGATGCGCGATGCCGAGCGTAAGCAATATCATCTCTCAATGAAACTGGATTACCATCCTACAGATGCACTGCATTTATGGAGTGGTCTCAATTTTAGTCAAAATCAGATTCGCGATCATAATCGAAGCGCGCGCCCGATTCGTGAAAACCGTGAAGTCAGACAAATTGAAGTGAATGATGAAAAATCAGCACATTCGGGTTATATGTATTGGTTCCCAGATAAAAATGGTGAATACACTGCAGCAACTGACCCACGTTTAAATAATGGTTTGGTATTTAAAGATTCAAACAATCCCTTAAAAGGCGTAAGTTTTAGTGCATTAAGTCAAGATGCCAGCACCACCGCATATGATCCAGAACGCCTCGATTTGATTACGGGCTTTACACTGAGTCAGCAGCCTGAGCAAAAGTTTGATGGGATTGCGCCGCATTTTGGTGTGGATTATAAAATCTCCGACACAACGCATTTATATAGTCAGTACACGGCGCAAAATCGTTTGCCTTCTTTATTTGAAACCAGTTTGGGTACGCATCAAGTGATGCCCGGTCAGCAGTTAAAACCTGAGACAGCACAAAACTGGGAAGTCGGTATGCAGTTTGATGACCAGCAAGGATTAATGGCAAAACTGAATTATTTTAATAATAAAATCGATCACTTTATTACGCGTTATTATGACCCGAGCAAGATGGGGTTAATGACCTTTAGTAATATGGATCATTTTAAGAGCAGTGGGATTGAGCTGCAAAGTAAATATGATCAAGGCGATTTCTTTGCCGAAGTTTCGGCAACACGTTATCTTAAAATTGAATCGTGTGATGCAGCATTTGCAAAGCATCTTCGTGAAACCGCCAGCAGTTATCAAAAGACTGAAAATACTCCAAACTGTACCCATGGTGGTTTTATGGGGTCTTATTTAAATGCACAGAATCCGCCCCGATTTTCTACAAATTTAACTTTAGGCGCGCGCTTATTGGATCAGCGTTTGGTTTTTGGCGGACGTTATACCTATAGTGCTGCAGCAATGAATACCCTGAATAAACCGTGGCAAACCGGTGCAACCACGCCACAGATGAAATATCAGTCTGTGGGGATTATCGATTTATTTGCAGACTATAAAATGAATCAACATGCAGCGCTGAATTTTTCTTTGCAAAACCTGGCCAATCGTTATTATCTAGATCCTTTGGCTTTAAGCTATATGCCAGCACCCGGGCGGACGATCAGTTTGGGATTTAAGCTATTTTTTTAAGCTTTAATCTAGGCTGAACGTGATTGGTTTTAATCCGTTCTTTAATAGAGAAAACGGCTGCATCATGCAGCCGCTTTCTTTTTTTAAGCAAGAGATAATAGCTGCTGTATTGACTTAAAAGGCGTAGAGCATCCGAAGGTTAATACGGTTGTTTTCTTTAAAGCCATTTTCCACCTCAATATCCCGACCATAAGTGGCAATCAGATTGATGGTTGGAGTGGGTGAATAGGCTGTTCCGACCCAGAACTTGCTTTGGGTGGTGCTGGCTGTTTCAACCCCATTGAGTTTGGTTTTCCCCGCATCACTATATGAAATACCAGCACGTAGATCGACTTTATCATTTAAAAAATAACGACTATTGGTTTGGATTTGATAGCCGACATTTTGTTTTAAATCACCACCACCGGCGACATCGTCATTTTTACCATAAACGGTAAAGTCCCCTGCGACATCCCATGCAATTTTCGGGGTGATGCGTGTGGTATAGGCGCCTTGTACGGTGAGTTTTAAACGATTCTCACCGATATTCAGCGCATCATCCCGTTTATATTTTCCTGTGGGTAAATATAAATAGGGGGTAATACCAAACTGACTTTGCTTTTCAGTATTGTGGTGCAGAAAAAAAGCATTGGCCAAGATAATGTCACCAAGACCACTGCTTGAACCCATCTCAGCAATATCTTTGCCGGCATCTAGGCGACCAAAGGGAATTAAAATCTGGGGTGCGATTTGTATACCGGCAAAATCCATATAATGCACATAACGTGCAATGGCAATATCGGAGGTCAGCTCATTTTTTCCTGCGACTTTATCGCTGCCGCTATAGAGCGCATCTCGGTTGGCATGTTGATAATAGACAATGCCGAGATTGGTTCCGCTTGGCGCATAATCGTAATCGCCTGCATCGAGATCAACCGCATGCGCGGATAGACTGGTGAGGGCATAGACCGAACTGATGACTAAGCACGTTTTAAACGTGGCTTTTAGCGCGGATCTGAAGGTGGTTTTGAGATGTATCTGAGTACTACTTTTGATAACGGTCATCTGTTTCAATCCTTGAACGATGAGATAGGTGGCCTTGACGAAAAATCCGTATTTATGGCGTCAAGGCTGAAGTGACCGCTTTTTTGTATAAAAAACGGTCATATTGAGTGTGCCTGAGTAAAGGTAGGATTTAGGTTGCTTAGAAATGCAAAATAATGATTTAAATCAATCAAATCTGCACTTATGTAGTTAGCCCTTGATTAACAGCCTGTTCAAATTGTAAAAAGCAGTCATAGCCGGGTTGATCTAAGAATGGCAGGGTCTGAGTCGCCCAGTAGCCACCCAAATTATTTTTCATATCAATCCAAAAATACAAATTGGCCAAGCCACACCAACCAATGCTGCCCGCAGGACGGCCCGTTGCAGTTTGCGCTTCGT
This sequence comes from Acinetobacter pullicarnis, assembly GCF_006352475.1. Lineage (NCBI taxonomy): Bacteria > Pseudomonadati > Pseudomonadota > Gammaproteobacteria > Moraxellales > Moraxellaceae > Acinetobacter > Acinetobacter pullicarnis. Next base: position 3,678,103 of record NZ_VCMZ01000001.1, on the reverse strand, counting down.
TGACCATAAAGCCCAGTGTCCAACCTTTGCTTGCTTCTGGGTAAAGCACCACATCATTTGAAAGTGCGGGTATGACGCCGGGCAAGTTTTGCATGGCAACTTTGCCTAAGCCATTGTGCAAAGCCAATTCAATGGTGCTTTCTTTGAGCAATTGCTGCCCATTGACCGCGCCACGGTTTAACCACATGCGGATGAATTTAAGATAATCATCGACGGTTGAATATAAGCCGTGCCCGCCCATATGAATTTCAGGATCTTGCGGCAAGATAAAATCGGCATCTGCGGTTAAACTGCCATCCGCTTGACGGTGATGCATGGAAACCCGGCGCTGTTGCATGCTCGGTGTCATCGTAAAGGCGGTGTCATGCATGGCCAATGGATTGAAAATTTGTTCTTGCATCAGGGTGCCAAGGCGTTTACCGCCAACGGCTTCGATGACTAAACCCGCCCAATCAATATTGGCACCATATTGCCACTGGCTGCCTGGCTCAAAGAGCAATGGCGTTTTGAGAGCAGCCTTGGTTGCAGAAATCACACTCGGATAACCGTGATGTGTCGTGAGATTGAGATAATCGGCATTAAAAAAATCATAGCCCAAACCAGCCGTATGCAATAACAACATCCGTGTCGTAATTTCATTTTTTGCTGCACTGAACAGCGGCTGGTTTTGGGCGCCAAAGCCCTGTAAAACTTGGAGTTCAGCAATTTCGGGGAGATATAATCTTGCTGGTGCATCTAAGTCTAACAGGCCATTCTCATATTGCTGTAAAGCAAGGGTGGTGGTGATGGCTTTTGTCGTGGAGAAAATCGCAAAAACACTGTCATCACGCATGTCGACTTGGCTAGACAAGTCGCGCTTTCCAGCATGGTTTAAATAAATGGTTTGATCTTGGTTGGTCAGTCCTGCGACCACGCCTGCAACACGGTTTTGTTGTGCTGCACTTTGTAAGATTGCGTCGAGTTGTTGCTTTAACTGGGTTTGCATAATGACGATTCCTTTCCTCAATTATTCACTTCATACCGGTCCTGTATGAAAGTGCTAATGTAGGGAATTCGCAGATAACACAGCTACTCGATTTCGGCAGAAAATGTCGAAATTCGGTATTTATTTGCATTTTGTTTGAACGATTAAAGCTGTTTCAGGGTTTGCGACGGTAATTCGCCATATTTTAATTTATATTGCCGTGCAAACTCCCCCAAGTTGGAATAACCACAAGCATAGGCAATTTCGGCCACATTACGTTGATGGTGAGCTGCACGTAATTCTTGGCGAACCAAAGTTAAACGCATATCTCGCATGATTGCGCCTGGGGTTTTGTTGCGGTATTTTTTAAAGCCAGCACTTAAAGTTCGCACACTCACACCAATACTACTGGCAACCTCGGTCAAGGTCGGACTATTACGAATAAAGGTCTGCATATATTGTTCGGCATGTTGAATATATTTGGGGGCAATATGGGTATTTTCATTGAGGTTGATTTTGGCATGCATCGCCCATTCATTTAAAATATGCAGGCAAATCATTTGTTGTAAATGTTCCCCCGCTTTTTGGGTTAGCTGGGCTTTGGGAATTTCGGCAATACTTTGACTTAAATATTGCAGCAGAATCATCCACGCTGAATTTACCCCACCAAAACGGGTTTTAAATTCCCATAAGGCCTGTGGAGCTTCGTGGCCAAAGTTGGCCAGCATTAAATCGGCAAGGGTCTGATGTGGAATGGTTAAGTTGAGCTGTAAATGCTCAGGTACAAATTGCACGGCATAATCATCGGTTTGACTACAGTCGACCAAAAAGGATTCACCGACTTGCGTGACTTCCGAGTGGTTTTTATTGACCACATGATCGCCTTTCCCTTGCAGTGTGGTTAATAAAATTATATTGCCCGATTCTTGGGACCAGTCGAATACACGGACTGGCACACCATATTTAAATCGGGTGACGATCATACTGCCGACTTGTGCTGAATGCATTGAAGCTGTCGGGTTTAAGCCTTTTTCTGTGGGTGCCACGGTATAAGGCATATAGACTTCATCAGTCCATGCTTTGATTTCAGGCCAATCTTTAGAGCGGCTTTTATGTGGTTGAGCGAGAGGCTCGCCTTTGGCATTATAAAGTAAAGAATTTTCAAGCATCACCACAATCCTTGGTCATCATTTGAGCCATTTTGCGGAGAATATCACACTGTGGTTTGAGACTGAATTGAATATGCTTGATCAATAGGCTTCTTTTAGCCGTGCTGATCCCCACTTTTGATCATGGCCGAGACCATCAGAGCATGGTTCAGTGCGGTTGATTATTCAATTAAATTGCGATTACAGCTTGAAAAGACCATGACAACCATCACATCATGGATACGATGAAATTTGATCAGATAGGTCGGTTGTGAACGAGAACGCACGGGAAAACATTGAAAAGATATTGGCGAATATGACCCAATTGCCCGGCGTGTATAAAATGCTGGGTAAAGCGGGCGAGCTGCTGTATGTCGGTAAAGCCAAAAACTTAAAAAACCGGGTATCCAGTTATTTTGTCAAAACCATTGAGCATCCCAAAACACAAGCCTTGGTTGCTCGAATCTATGATATTGAAAGTTTGGTGGTACGCTCGGAAACAGAAGCGTTATTGCTCGAACAAAATCTGATTAAGCTGCATCGTCCGCCGTATAACATTATGCTGCGTGATGATAAATCCTATGTCTATATCTTTGTTTCCGCAGACAAACCCTATCCACGAATTGCCAGTGGCCGTGGCAAAGGCAAGCATCAAGCCGGTAAATTCTTTGGGCCTTATCCCAGTGCCTACAATGCACGTGACACGCTATTGGTATTACAAAAACTATTTACAGTACGGCAGTGTGAAAACAGTTATTTCTCACAGCGCAAGCGACCGTGTTTGCAGCATCAAATCAAGCGCTGCTCTGCGCCATGTGTTGGTTTAATCACTCCCGAAGCCTATCACGAAGATGTGCAAAATTCGCTGCGCTTTCTCAGTGGCGATACCAAAGAACTCAATCAAGAATTGATCCAGAAAATGGAAGCAGCAGCCGAAGCACTTGAGTTTGAAAAAGCAGTTTTTTATCGAGACCGTATGGCGCTCTTGCGTGATGTGCAAGGTCAGCAGGCGATTTATCGGGTGAAGGGGGAGGCTGATATTCTGGCAATTGCCTATATGGCGGGTGTGACTTGCGTGCAAATTATGCATGTGCGCAATGGCAAGATGCTGGGCGGCAAGGCTTATTTCCCCGATATGTTGGATGACGATTTAGGTCAGATGTTGTCAGACTTTATGGCCAACTTCTATTTCCAAGTCGCGGATGAAGTGCCTGTCGAGTTGATCATCAATGTCGATTTGCCAGATCGTATCGAACTTGAACAAGCCCTATTGCAACAGTTTGAAAAGAAAATTCAAATCAAACATCGAGTGCGAGAGACCCGTGCAGAATGGTTAGAGCTGGCACAGATGAATGTCGAGCATGCGATTAAAGGTAAGCTAGCCAATCACTTAGAACTGAATGAACGTTTCCATCAACTTGAGCAAGTGCTTGATCGTCCGATTGATCGGATTGAGTGTTTTGATATTTCGCACACCATGGGTGAAGCGACCATTGCCTCATGTGTGGTATTTGATAGCGGTGGTGCGCGTAAACGCGATTATCGTCAGTTTGCTATTGAGGGCATTACTGGGGGCGATGACTATGCCGCAATGCGTCAAGCGCTGACCCGTCGTTATAAGAAAAATATGTTGCCTGACCTACTGCTGATTGATGGTGGCAAGGGGCAATTGCATATGGCGATGGAGGTAATGCAAACCCTTGAGCTGGATGCCTTTATGGTCGGTGTCTCCAAAGGTGAAGGGCGTAAGCCGGGTCTGGAAACCTTACACTTTACCGATGGCAGTAAAATCCAATTGGCAGAAGATCATAAGGCTTTGCACCTGATTCAACAGGTGCGTGATGAAGCACATCGTTTCGCCATTACCAAGCATCGTGCCAAACGCGATAAACGTCGCAGTAGCTCCGTGCTGGAAGCGATTCCCGGATTGGGACCCAAGCGCCGCCGTGATTTACTTACCCATTTTGGGGGGATTCAAGGCGTACTCAAAGCCGCTGAAAATGATTTGGCGCTGGTGCCAGGGTTGGGCAAAGTCATGGCACGCACCATTTATAAAATTTTGCATGAATAAGCACGAATTTGCTGGCGGTTTTGTTGCATCTACGGGGGGCTGTTGAATCAGGTGCTAAGCGGCTGGCTCTATCTGAATTAAGCCCAAAAAAACATTGCAAAAACAATCATTGACGCCCTAGTCACTGAGCATTCACATCTTGGCTTTGATGATGCACTATAGGTTTAAGCACGGAAAGCAGTGATTTAAACGAGGAGTGAGCATGGCATTGTTGCAGATGTTACAGCAGATTGAACAACAGCAATGGGTGGATATCCCGACGGGTTGGCTACAAGGCCGTACCCTTTATGGCGGTCTCGCTGCTGGCATGATGATGCATAAAGCCCAAACGGTGGTGAATGACAGCCGTAAGGCCTTACTCAGTTGTAGTATCACTTTCGTTGGACCAATTCAATTTGCAGCAGTTAAGCTTACGGCAGAAGTATTGCGGCAAGGCAAGTCTGTTACCAGCATTGAAGTGCGCTTGTGGCAAGATGATGCCGTACAAAGTATTTTAGTCGCCAGTTTTGGCACAGGACGTGAGTCACAGCTGCAAGTCTGCAATGAGGCAGTCGCACCAGATTATCCAGCCGTTGAACAGCTTAATATCATGCCATCGAATGCCAAGACCCCAGAATGCTTTAAACAATGTCAATTGGCTTGGGCTGAAGGTCACTATCCTTTTACTGGAAGTAATGTGCCTGATTTTGGAGGATGGTTTCGTTTTGATCCCCATTTGCATTCAGATCGTGCAATGACACTGGCCGATTTTATGATTTTGACGGATATCTGGCCACCCGGTGTATTGCCAATGTTGAACTGCGTTGCGCCAGCCAGTTCCTTAACTTGGCAGATGAGCTTTGTACATCCATTGCAACATCAATTATGTGATTGGTTTAAATATCAAGTAATCACAGATTTCTCAGGAGACGGGTATGCAATTGAATCTGCCCATATTTGGGATAAAAATGATCGTCTTATTGCACTCTCTAGACAGACGGTAACTGTGTTTACCTAGTCGACAGTGCGAGGTGAATCGTTTAAAGTAGCCTTAATTTCCCCAGCTAGCTCGGTTGTTAGGAGACCAATTGGCGGTGTCTATGACTACAGGTCGGATCCTGAATATCCCAAATATCTTGACGTTGGCGCGTATCGCGTTAATTCCAGTATTTTTAATCGTTGCATATTGGCCTCCTGCTATTGGGGTGGGTGGTCACGAAGGCGGAATGACCCGTCATCTTATTTTGACCGCTATTTTTATTATTGCGGCATTAACCGATTGGTTTGATGGTTATTTGGCGCGGACGTTAAATCAAAGCTCTGCATTTGGCCGTTTCCTCGATCCTGTCGCGGATAAATTAATGGTCGCTGCGGCATTGATCGTGTTGGTGCAATGGCATCCCAGTATCGAAATGGCCTTTGCGGCGATTGTGATTATTTCCCGAGAAATTACCGTTTCAGCCTTAAGGGAATGGATGGCAGAACTTGGCGCACGCACCAGTGTGGCGGTCTCTAATATTGGTAAATACAAAACTGCCTTTCAAATGATCGCGATTACGGTGTTTTTATTAAATTGGAAATCACTGGATATGTTGGCGTATAGCTTGTTGTATATGGCTGTATTCCTCACATTATGGTCGATGTTTAGCTATTTAAAAGCCGCGTGGCCTTATCTCAAGCAACCTTAAGTAAAATCTAAATAGAAGCAGCTGTAAAAATTGACACCGTTACGACGGTGTCAATGCATTTTAGGGGCGCCACTTTTGCGTTAACAGTGCTGTAGATCCATGCTCAGTATTGCCCTGTTTTCACGTGGAACATGCTGGAGCTTTGGGTCTAGCCAGATGCTGTGTGAACTGAACTGAAGAGAAAAATCCAAAAGCCGCTGCAAGACGCATGGGCTTTTATTGATTCGGTTGATTCAGTTGATTTAACGGATTGGGATGATCTTGAGATCAGTCCATTTCTACATACGGATAGTCAACCAACTGATGCTTTTCTGAAAGCTCAGCGAAGTGTTTTTCAATTTGCGCTGCATGATCTTTTAAAATTTCAATCAAGCGATCGAGGTTGATAAAATCAAAGCGATTTCGAGAGGCCACCACGGTAAGTGCCAGCGGTGCTTCTTTGCTTGAAAACTTAATGGGAACAGACAGGCCACAGACCTCCGGATCAACCTCACCATGTGACAAGCAATAGCCTTGTTTTTTAATTTTCTTCATTTGTGCGGTAAAAGCAGCCTCATCTTGTGCAAATTCTCGTTCACTGAGTTGAGGTGCATAGCGATGATAATATTCTAAAATCTTCTGTTTACTTAAATTGGCGATAATAACTTTGGGTGATGCACCCATAAAGACTGGACGTGGGCAGCCACGACCATAAGAAAACAGTTGCATGTCTTTAAACACTTCATGATGTACATCGATGCAATAGTCTCGATTTAAAAATGTGAGCAAACAGCACAGCTCTGTGCGTTCTGCAATTTCTTTCATAAAGGGCGTGCTAATTTGCACCAATGGATCGGTGGTGCGTGATATATAGTCCAATACCGCAATTTTAGGACCGAGGGTATAGTCACCAGAGGTACCGCTCAGACGCTGTAATATATCAGCAGAAACAAGTTCTTTGAGATAGCGATAACTGGTGGGTTTGGACAGTCCCAATTCTGCACAGATGAGATCGACATTAATCACTGGGCGTGACACGGAAAATAAGTCCAACACAGTGAGAATTTTGCCAAAACTAGAAAGAGCCATGCATTGCCTATGGATTGAATAAAAGATGAAATAAAATTTCTTAGTATTTTATAGCAAAAAATCAAGCGATAACCTATAGATTTAAATGGATTTAGATAAAACCAATAAAATAGCCAGTATTATCAAATTAAGATATTTTTATTGACTAAAATAGTTTTTTTTGAAAAAATCGCCAGCATCACTATCTTTCTGTGAGTTTATCGCTTCGTGATAATCTGATGGATTGAATCGCGTCCTTAAATTTGAACTCCATCACCATTTATTAAGTGGCCTTGCTTTTGAGCAGGCATATTTTTTCTACTGTCTTTACATCGGGTTTTTGCTTAAAGCTCAGCAATGTCGGTTTAGGTTTCGATTTACATCGGTGTGATATCGGATATTTCAGGTTATTTAGAACAATGTGGCGTTTAGCATGAGTTTAATTCAACAAATCTTCAGCTTTAGACCTTCAAAAATGGCATTGGTTTTTGCAGCCAAAACCTTTGTGGCGGCCATGCTGGCGTTATTTGTTTCCTTTGAACTGGATCTGATTAATCCCATGTGGTCCATCGGTACGGTACTGATTATTGCCAGTCCGTATTCGGGTATGGTTTCATCAAAATGTATTTATCGCTTGATTGGAACGGCTGCTGGGGCGTTGATTGCATTGATCCTAACACCGCAACTGATCAATACGCCGTGGTTATTTACGATCATCCTGTCGCTGTGGGTTGGCTTTGCCTTGTATGTTTCTTTGCTGGATCGAACCCCACGCAGTTATGTCTTTATGTTGGCAGGCTATACCACCGCCATGATCGTGTATAACGCTGTCACCTTGATTGATCAGTACAGTATTTTTGATATTGCGATTGCTCGGGTCATGGAGATCTCGATTGGGGTAATCGCCAGTGCTGTGGTCTCCGCGACGATTTTCCCTGTGCATATTGGTTCTGTCATTAAACAGCGTGTGAGCCAAGCACTTCGCGATACTGAACTGTTGTTTATCGATTTATTTAGCCCTGCACCCGAAAAAAATAGCCAACTTATTTTAGCGGCACTGACCCGTGACAGCACCGACATTCATGCGCTTGCCGTACATTTAACTTATGAAAAAGGCGAGCTAAAAGGCATGACCAAGGCCTTGCAGGAAATGCTGCATCAGTTGTCATTGGTGGTGGCCAATCTGGTGGGCTTGTCGCAACGGCTCAAACAGTTCAATGAACTGCCTGCTTCGCATACACAACAATCTGTGTTGTTACAACAAATGGCAGCACATGTGATTGAGTTTTTACAGCAGCAACGAGATCGCGATGATGAAGACATCCTAAAGTTACCGCCTGATTTTGAATCGTTTTTCGAGCAATTGGCGGCTAAGGCATCATCACAGCAGCGGATGTTACTGGCTGCGATCAAAATGGATATGCGGCATTTTATTAGTAATGTTTTGGCAGTGACCTATATTTGGCAGCGGATTCAGCGTGGCAATAAAGAGATGCCTGCACAAATTACCGCCATGACCACCCATTATCCAAGCTTGCATCGCGATTATGGCGTGGCAGTCCGTGGTGGTATCAGCGCGGTGTTCATTACCTTTATTGTGACAGGAATCTGGATTGTCTCAGGTTGGAAAGCTGGTTTTATGATGGCGCAAATTGGAGCGGTAACGGCCTGTATTTTGACGGCATTGGATAATCCAGTTCCTGTTTTGAAAATTTTTATTTGGGGCAGTGTGCTCTCTGCTGTTTTGGTGTTTGTTTATGCTTTTGGAGTATTCCCGCATGTGACCGCATTTTGGCAATTGGCCTTGGTGTTGTTGCCATTGGTTTTGGTTGCAGTCTCAATGATGACCAGTCAAAGCTTGATGCCGATCGGAATGGTTTTGGGTATTAACACCATGATGGGATTGAATTTGCATAATCGTTATAGCATGGATGCTGTGTCTTATTTGGACAGTTCTTTTGGCATGATCATGGGGGTGTTGGTATCGCTGATTGTGATTCATATGGTGCGTGCCATGTCACCAGATACCAGTGCCAGTCGAATTTTGGCATTGCATTATCGTGCAGTGAGATTGGCGCTAGATTTACCTTATGCGGCTGCATTTAAAGTCCATTTACGCAGTATGTTTGACCGTATTGGCGTATTAAATACCAAGCTGGTGCAATCGACAGCACTGCAACAAACAATTCGTGAGGCCTTGACCGAGTCCAGTGCCATCGTTGATTTGGCGCGTTTACGTGAATTGATGTTGCTGTTACCCCCAGATAGCCCAATTCAGCAGCTCACCCAAGACTTACAGCAACAACTTGATCAATTTTTTCTCGTGAAGGAAGCGAACGTGCTGGCCGATGCCAAGCTGCAACATCAATTACAGCAGCAGTTAAGCCAATTGCAGCATGCTGCCCACCATGTGGAAGATCCAATGCTACAGCAACGGTTGTTGATTTCACTAAACAATATTGAATACAGCCTCTGCCATTTCGACTTGCGACAACTGCAAGATCAGCATGCTTCACATGGGGAAGCCATACATGGGTGAGTTTAATTTTTACGATATTTATATCCCAACCTTGCTGATTCAGGCACTGCTTGCTTATGTGATTTTCAAATTACTGAGCCCTTTGATTAATCGGCTGATTTTACAGGGCTGGATTATTTTCCCCAATATTTTCAACTTGTGTTTCTACCTGATGTTGTTGTTGGGCGTACACCAAATTTTTATAGGATTGGGCATTTGAACTTGACTGCGTGGGATCAACTTGATCGACATCAACCAGATGGCTTAGGTAAATGAGATGAAACAATTAGATTTGAAAAAAATGATACGGCCTGTGATCTTGTTGCTGGTGGTGATCATTGCAATTTATAGCATTGTGCATTTATGGAATTACTATAATGCATCGCCTTGGACACGGGATGGCCGGGTACGTGGTGATGTCATTCAAGTGTCCTCCGATGTTTCTGGTTTGGTTACCGAAGTTTTGGTGCAAGACAATCAACAGATTAAAAAAGGTCAGGTGCTGTTTAAAATCGATCTTGCACGGCAAGAGATTGAAGTTGAACAAGCCCGTTCGGATTTGGCCAAGGCCAATTCGAGTTTGGCAGCCGCAGAAGCAGGTTTGGCACAGGCACAAGCCAATCTGGTGAAATCACAGGCCAATCTCAATTTGGCAGATAAAAATGCCAGTCGTTATAACAGTTTGATGGATGGTGCGATTTCGAAGCAAGAGCGCGATCAGGTGTTGGCTGTGCGTGATCAGACGCATGCTGAGCATCAACAGTTACAAGCGGCAATTGTGCAGGCACAAGCCAATATTAAACAGCAACATGCCTTGATTGAAGTGGCGAATAGCAATTTACATTTGGCCGAGCTGAATATGCATCGTGCTGAAGTGGTGGCACCCGCAGATGGGACCTTATCCAATTTCGATTTACGGGTCGGGACCTATGTCAAAGTGGGGCAGAGTGTTGCAGCCTTACTCGATCGTAAACAGTTATATGTGGTGGGCTATTTCGAAGAAACCAAACTCAATCGGATTCATATTGGAGATGCAGCCACAGTACAGTTGATGGGCGATTCAAGCAAAATCAAAGGTCATGTCCAAGGTATCGCATCGGGTATTGAAGACCGTGAGCGCAGTACTTCATCGGGCTTATTGGCCAACGTGAATCCGACTTTCAGTTGGGTGCGTTTGGCACAGCGTGTACCGGTGAAGATTGTTTTAGATGAAGTGCCACACAATGAATTGGCCTTTGTCGCAGGACGTACCGCAACCGTACACATTATTGAAAAGAAATAGGAGCAGATACACCGTCTTGGATAGACCAATCGGTGATTAACAGTCCCATATAACAACGCATGCCGTTCCTGTTATATGGGATGGTGAGGGTTCGCTGAGATTTTATAATTTCGAGATTTAAATCAATAACGTTTTTTTACGTCATGTGCGGTTTTCCCCGTTCTACAGATCCGTCGCTTTAAACATTGTCATCTGCCATTGCCGGCATATTGATTTCTTTGACGCAGCTTGCAGCACTGGTCGACAAAATAAATTTCAATGCCAACATCACGTCTTGTAAGGGAATTAATTCAGATAGTGTTTGTTGAATCACCGTATCAACCGGCGTGTCTAAGCTAAATTCAGTCGCCAAATAACCTAAATTGACGATACTGACTCCAATGCGATCTTCACGGAGATTTTCACGCAGTGCTTGTACCATCCCGCGTAAGGCATGTTTGGTGGTAGAGAACACCACTTCTTTGCCTTTGTGGTTGTCCAAGCCCCAAGTTGAGCCAATCAAAATAATTTTGGCATTGTCTGACTTTTTAAGATTTTCAATTAAGGATTGAATGGCCAATAAGCAAGCATGCACATTGGTCTGTAACATGCTGGCAATCTCAAAATCTGAGCATTGCTGAAAATCATAAGCCGAGTCAAAGGCCAATGCTTCCCAGATACCCACGTTATAAATCAAATAGTCTACTTTTTCATTTTGTAGGATGGCTTTGACTTGATCACGAGATTGTTCAGGTTTGGATAAATCGGCTGCGATCCAATGAAAATGCTCATGTGTGCAGTTCGGCTCAGAGCGTGAAATACCATAGATGTGATCTTGGTCAGTCGGTAAGGCTTGAATTATGGCCTGCCCAAGTCCCTTACTCACACCATAGACCACAAATGTTTTAGACATAACACAGCTCCGTCGCTGAATCTGATTTAGCGTATTGATAATGAAAAGAGGCGGCTGAAGTCACTGTTTTAAGCAGCAACTTCAAGATTTTAATAGATTGAGAAAATTGAATAATATCGCTGCGGAGGGATTTAAGGTCGCAAGCCTTGTGGATTACGGTACCAACTTTGAATCAGTAAACCTGCAGCCAGACTATCGGCATTGAGTTTTTTGCCTCGTCCTTGCGATTGATAATGATCAAGTTCCTCACGTGCTTCACGCGTGGTGAGACGCTCATCGACCATTAAGGTTTCAATATGACATTGATGGCGTAAACGTCTCGCGAACTTGCGTGCGCGTGCAGAAAGATCGGATTCTGTTTCATCCATATTTAAGGGTAAACCCACCAACAATAAACCCGGTTGATGCTGCTTGAGAATCAGCAACAATTCATCCCAGTTGGGAATGCCATCTTTCATTGGAAATAAGCTCAAGGGCGTTGCACTTTCAATAATGCGTGAGCCAACAGCAATGCCCATTTTTTGGGTGCCAAAGTCAAAGGCCATAATCAGTTGTGCATCAGAACTCTGCGTGGCGGGCGCTTTGGTTTCAGTCACTGTCGCTTGGTCATTCGCATGTTCAGGCATGACCAATCTCCGATGCAAGCCAAACGGGATCGACCCCAATTTTACGATTGGCGGCATCCCAACGATCGTCATAAGGCAGATTAAAAATTAAATCCATATCTGAATCGCAAATCAGCCAATCACCGCGTGAAATCTCAGCTTCAAGTTGGTTTTTGGTCCAACTGGCATAACCCAAAGCAATTTGATAGCGTCCAACCCCTTGGTTGTGGGCAATTGCATCTAAAATATCTTTACTGGTGGTAATACACAGGTTTTCACCCACCGCAATAGACGAGTGCCAAGTCGGTTGACCCGTATGCAAGACAAAACCAGCTTCTGGACGTAGTGGTCCACCTTCGAGCACTTCGTGCGGATTGACATTGTCTGCTTCGATATCCAAATCGTTGAGTAATTCTTTTATTTGTAAACCAGAAGGACGATTAATAATAATACCTTGTGCACCGTCTTCGTCGTGTCGCGCAAGATAAATTACGGTATTGGCAAAGAAATCATCAGCCATATTCAGTGGGGCGATAAGGCAACGATGTGTTTGATATAGTTTAGTCACCTAAGGATGTCTCCTGAAAATAGCGTGCATTGAATCGAAAAGTATACGGTGATAATTGGTTTAAATTTACCATAACTTAAATTTTTAGTTTTATGAAGGCGTAGTAATGAATATTGTTCTATTTTCAAAGTTGACGCTGGGGCAGTCAGAAGAATAAATAAACAGCTAAAAAAAGTAGCATAAATTGAGATGGAAACCAAATGAATTTGAATCGACCAAGTCGTGTTGATCATAAACCTTTCCCGACCTCTCCTTAAAAAGGAGAGGGGAACACAGAACCTCTCCCAGCCTCTCCTTAAAAAAGAGAGGGGAAATGATGCTTATATCAATTATTTGCAATGCTTCAATTTGGTGTTGTACTCCCTCTCCCGTGGGCATAGGTATCTACACAAATATTTAAGCAATGTATTTAGTCGAAATATGTAATCTATTCGAGCTTAATACAAGGTATTTAAGTCCTGTTTAGATTCGGAATTTAGGGCTGAATGCAAATTTCATTGAATATCAAAAATACTAAATCTCCCCCTTGCGCCATATATGGCTCATCTTTGAAAAAGAGGGGAACTTCCATTAAATATCATACTGAATTTGATATACAACGCTCCTTCCTTTAACAAAGGGAGGTTGGGAGTAATGCCAGTCAGTTAAGACAAATACAGCTATTTTTGATTGATTAATTATGTCTGAAAAGCCCCTTCTCCCTTTGGGAGAAGGCTGGGAAGAGGGTGCTTTTAAACCACAAAAGCCCTTAACTGACTAGCATTGAGGTTGGGAGGGATTTCTTTGGATGGTAAACAGCATATCAAAAGATCTGTAGATACCTCTCCTTAAAAAGGAGAGGGGAAACGGCTGGGTCTATTGAAACTTAAGCTGTCTCAATTGCTTGGCGTGTTGCAAGGTGGTGTCATTAATTTCAACACCGCCGGTCATGCGAGCCAATTCTAAAATACGTTGCGCTTCTTCTAGTTCCAAGATGGTGCTACTGGCAGGATCGGTCTGTAGTTTTTTGACCAACAGATGTTGGTCAGACTGCGCGGCGACTTGGGCTTGATGGGTAATACACAAGATTTGCACGTGCTGGCCCAAGCCTGCCAATAAGCGACCAACAATCTCGGCAGTACCACCACTGATGCCGACATCAATTTCATCAAAGACCAAGACTTCCGCTTCGGTCTTTTCAGCATTCATCACTTGCATCACCAAGGCAATTCGCGATAACTCACCCCCAGAAGCCACACGGGCCAAGGGTTGTGCCGGAATACCTTTGTTGGCAGTAAAGAGCAATTGGATAAAGCTTAAACCCTCAGCGCTGGGTTGTTCTAAGGGTTCAAATTTAAATTCGAAATGTGCTTCAGGGAGGGCTAGTTTTTTGACTTGTTCCGTCAATTGCGTTGCCAGTGGCGCTGCGGCTTCGCGACGCATTTGATCAACCGCTTCTGCTTGAGTCATAAATGCTTGCTGACTTTGTTCTACTTGTTCTGCCAAAGCTTCAGGGTCTTCAAGCTGATGGAGTTGTTCTAATTCCTGTTGCCATTGTTGATGCTGGCTGTGTAGCGCTTCGGGTTGGCTGCGATATTTACGTGCCAAACGATGAAATACCTCAAGTTGAGTATTGAGTTGTTCCATACGCTCAGGATCAAAACTTTGTCGATCAATGAACTGGCGTAGATTTGCCGTGGCATCATCAAGTTCGCTTTGTGCATTGGTTAAAGAATTAAAAATTTCAGTGAGTTGTGTACTGCGCCCAGCATGCGACTCTAAACGTCGAATAATTGAAGATAATTCTTGGGTAAGATTAGATTCCGCTTCATCCAGTACATTTAAGCTTACGCTACAGTCTTGCATGATATTTTCATGATGGCTGAGGCGATCAAATTCTTGCTCGATTTCTTTATAATCGATGGCAATAATTTCTTCGAGTTCTTCCAGTTGTAAACCAAGGGTTTCAATACGTTGCTGGCGATTGGCTTGTGCATCTATGGCCGCTTGATGATCACGAATGGTTTTTTGCCAATGGTGATAGGCGTGGCGCAATGCCTGTACTGGTGCGGCAAAATTGTGGTAGCGATCAAGCCAATGTTTAGGATAAGGCGGTTCGAGTAATTGTTGTTGGCTGTGTTGGCTATAAAGTTGCACCAATAATCGCGCAATTTCTTTAAGCTCGGATAGGCTGCTTGGTCGACCATTGATCCAGGCCTTACTGCGACCTGTGGCAAAAATCACGCGGCGTAAATGAATTTCGCCTGAATCGTCATCAAGTTCATGTGTGCTTAACCATTCTGCTTCAGGACTTGCGTCTTGATAACTAAAGACGGCAGTGATGTCGGCTTTCTCTGCGCCATAGCGCACATAATTGGTATCGGTGCGTTCGCCTAAGCAGGCGGAGAGTGCATCAAGCAGTAGCGATTTGCCGGCACCTGTTTCCCCGGTCAGGACGTTAAAACCTTTTTCGATATCAATCGCGAGGTTGTCAGCAAGCGCAAAGTTAATCAGATTTAAGTGTGTCAGCATAAACGCTTCCGAGCTGAGAAAACAGAAGTAGATTGAAGTAACATAATCAAGTTTTGTTTTTGCTACAAGTAATGAAAAATTTTAATATTGAATGCGATAAATTATAGTCTAATTCCAAGTTGATAAAAAAGCCCACTGCTGTAGATTAATCAAGTTGTCATTTTACTTAAATATGCTGCGTGTGTTGGTTTAAGCTCATGTATAATTTATTTTGTTCGATTTTATAATGCCTTATTCATTTAGGCTTGCTTGGCTAAAGTGGTAGAATTCACTTGATCGAGCGCTTATTGATGATAGAAACATAAATAATAAATCGATTGATTCGTTGTTTGGGTGCGATTAAACGTGCTCAATCATTAGTTTTAATAAGTGCGCATTATCTGGAGAATACGCATGTCATCACAATTTGACCATGTTTCAGTAGTAAAAAAATCAAATGTCTATTTTGGCGGGTTATGTGTCAGTCATACGGTACAGTTTGAAGATGGGACAAAGAAAACCTTAGGGGTCATTCTTCCAACTGAACAAGCACTGACTTTTGCAACGCATGTACCTGAACGTATGGAAATTATTTCTGGTGAATGTCGTGTCACCATTGCCGATAACGAAGAACATGAATTGTTCCGTGCAGGACAGTCGTTCTATGTGCCTGGCAACAGTACCTTTAAAATTGAAACAGATGATGTGCTTGATTATGTTTGCCACTTAGAAGGCTAAGTCACAATACCCTATGCCGTCTGGTACTGCCTGCCGATTATTTTAATCGCGATCTTTTAAGAATTGTGTGGCTAAATCGGGTAAAATGCGCAGTCTGACATCATCCTGTAAAGTTGGCTTTGCAGGATTTTTCTTTTTTACTATCGATATAATCGAGTTGAGGTCGTTCATGGCGAAAGCAGAATATTATTATGGCGTTCACTCTGTAGAGTCATTATTGGAGCTAGAGCCTGAACGCGTATTGACTTTGTTCACCTTAAAAGGCCGTGATGATCAGCGTTTAAAGCGTATCTTACAATTGGCTGAACCCTTTGGTGTGAGTGTGCAGCAGGCCAGTCGTGACAGCTTGGAAAAGTTGGCAGGGCAACCCTTTCATCAAGGCGTGGTGGCTGCGGTACGTCCACATCCTGTCCTGAATGAAAATGATCTCGATCAATTACTCAAAAACGATCCAAATGCCTTGCTGTTGGGCTTAGATCATATTACCGATCCGCATAACTTGGGTGCTTGTGTACGTACGGCTGCTGCCATGGGCGTGGCTGCTGTGATTGTTCCACGCGACCGTGCGGCAGGCATGACTCCAACAGCACGTAAAGTCGCTGCGGGTGGCGCTGAAAAAGTGAAATTTATTCAAGTCACCAACTTGGCACGTACTTTGGGTCATATTAAAGAGACCTATAACGTCCGTGTGGTTGGCACCATGTTAGATGAAAAAGCTTTACCAATTCATCAATGTGATTTGACTGGTGGTTTGGTGTTGGTGATGGGTGCAGAAGATACGGGTCTACGCCCGATTACCCAATCGCAATGTGACTACACGGTATTTATTCCAATGTCAGGCAATCTGCAAAGTTTAAATGTGAGTGTGGCAACCGGAATGGCTTTATATGAAGCAACCCGTCAACGCCAAGACAGTCACTAAGCTTACTAAGCGCTTAAGTGTGCACAACGTGAATTGCTGCGTGGTGCCACGGCTGTAGATTGAGGACCACATGCTCAGTTCCCGTTCGATCGGTTATATTTGTGTCTTGATTACCATGTTGATTTGGGGTGGTTTTACCATTACTGCCCGGCTCAATACGCTATGGCATATCGGTGCATGGGATATCGTGGCGCTGCGCTTTGGTCTTGCATTTTGTATTTTGATGCCCGTGTTGATTTATAAAAAAGACACGGCTTTTTTATGGCGTAAACAACCCTTTATTTTGGCGATGGTGGGGGGTGTTGGTTATTGCCTCTCGGTTTACAGTGGTTTCTATTTTGCCCCAACGGCACATGCTGCAATTTTTCTTAGCGGGTTTTTACCGTTATGTACTGCAGTGGCCGCCTATCTCTTATTGCGTGAACCTTTTACCAAAGACACGTGGTTGAGCGTTGTGATTATGCTCACCGCCATTATCAGCATGAGTTTTTTGATGTACCGCAGCACAGGCGTTGCCTTTGGTATTGGTGACTTGCTGTTTTTTTCGGGCGCAGTCTGCTGGGGGATCTTTAGCGTTTTACTTAAACAGTGGAAGCTCACCGCTTGGCATACCATGGCTGGGGTGGTGATTTGGTCAACATTGGTTTATGTGCCGATATACCTGTTGTTTTTGCCGCACAATATTGATCAGGCGCAACCCATTCATCTCATCATGCAAACCTTATTTCACGGTATTTTTGTGGTGATTCTGGCAACGCTAACCTATGTGGAAGCGGTAAAACGCTTGGGCGCTTTTAAGGCCGGAAGTATTGCGACACTGGCACCTTTTATTGCCGCCGTGATTGCCGTGCCCTTACTCAATGAGCCGTTAAGCCCAGCCGTTGCCTGTGGACTAATTGGCATGGTGATTGGCGCGTTACAACCGTGGCGCTGGATAGGTCGTAAAGACAGTTTAGAAAAAGCGCTTTATAAACAAAATAAACAGAACCAAGCGAAAAATCCACCTCAACGCTAGCTCGTAGAGCCAGCGCATTCAGACGATTCATAAGCATCCGAATCACTTTGGTGTTCCCGTGCAAAGCAGGGGCATGAGACTAACTTTTAATGCTGAAAGTCATACGACATGCTATGTCGTTGAAGTCGATGAGGTGCTGGCCGAATGAATCTTAATCAAGTTAAGATCAGGCTATTCATAGCAATATCTATAAATACTTCATTTATCAGGAGCACAGCATGTCTATCGCCGAAAAAAAACCAATATCGAGCCAAGAAGAACAGATGTTCTGGCAAGCCATTGATGTGAGCAATAGCAAAAAACAAGCGAGCTGGGATGCGTACGATATTGATGAGCATTTAGAAAACTTAGTGAAATATCTCGCTCAATTTGAAAAAAACCAATTGATCTCTTTTGAACGGGTTTTACAACAAAAATTGGCTCAGCTTTACACCGCAGAGATTGCAGAACTTTCAATTATTATGGAGTGTGAATTTAGCAAAGATGAAGCGGGTTATAACTTCGATGTCTATGTATCTGACGATGGTTTTATCTATTTCCGTTGTTGGTTGATTCTGAAAGGCAAAGAATTTTTTGACGACATTCAAAGCGATATTCAAAACTTTGTCAGTGGTAAATATAGCTTTGATATTGGTAACTGTTGGGCAGAAGGCTTACTTTATGTCACAGATGAGGCCTATAGCATCGCGCATGACAATGAAGATGAAGCCGAGGTTCGTGATGCTGTCGGCGAGCAATACCCAGAAAATGATTATGATGGTGGGGACTACGAAATGCAGCGTGACATCTATGCAGGCAATGCCTTACACAAAACCTATCCACGCTTGGTCGAAGAAATCTGCGAACTACGGGTTTCATAATCCAAAAATCGAACAGGGCAGCGGAGCTGCCTGATCAGAGCGTAGCTTAAGGGCACTTTGCACGAGCGAGTGTCAAATAATGCTGATGTAACGGGGCAAGATGTGCATAGAGATGGGTGAGTTCACCATCATTGAGCACAATGTCATCGGCCTGTTGTTGTTTCTGCTCACGTGACATTTGTGAGGCAATGATGCGATGTATTTGTTCAATATTTTGTTGGTCGCGTTGGCTGGCACGTTGTACTTGCAAGGCTTCTGTTGCATCAATCAGTAATGTTCGTTGGGTTAATTGGTGCTGTTCGGTTTCAAATAACAGCGGTGAAACCAAGATTACATAAGGGCTTTGCGCTGCGGCCAGTTGCTGGATAATGGCATTGCGAATCGCAGGATGGGTAATCTGCTCCAAATCATGCCGTGCGGTTGAATCTTTGAAAATCAAATCACGCAGTGCGCGGCGGTCCAATTCACCATTGTCTAGCATCACCCAATCACCAAAGCGCTGCTGAATTTGGGTCAGCGCAACTTGCCCTTTGCTGACCACTTCTCGTGCCACCACATCTGCATCAACCACGCTAATGCCCTGTGTTTCAAACCAGTGACTTGCTGCCGATTTACCGCTACCAATGCCACCTGTTAAGCCGAGAATAAAGGTCATACTGTTTCCTTAGGGGATGAAAATTGAATGGATCTGCAAAGATTAAACACCCAAGTACAGTTTCATGATGGGTGCTCCCCAAAGCAGTGCAATCCAACCCGCAATCGCAATATATGGGCCAAATGCAAACGCTTGGTTTTCTTTGCGAATCTTCAGCAAAATAATCCCAATAATTACACCGAGCACCGAAGAAAGCAAGATGACCAAGGGCAGCATCAATGGGCCGAGCCAAGCACCCAGCGCAGCCAATAATTTGAAATCGCCATAGCCCATACCTTCCTTGCCCGTAATTAATTTGAAGGCATAGTAAACCACCCAAAGTGAGAGAAAACCGATGACATAGCCCCAAATAGCAAGGCTTGGTGTGGTGAATAGGTTTTCGGTGTTGATGGCTAAACCAACGGCAGCCAAAATCAGGGTGAAGCGATCTGGCAGCAGTTGACTATCAAAATCAATAAACGTCAGGGTGATCAGCATCCAAGTGAAAAATAACCCTGCAAGCATTTGTAGGGTTGGGCCAAACACCGCGACCACGCAAAGTGAGCAGAGCATGGTGAATAGCTCAATCAAAGGATAGCGAATCGAAATTGCAGCTTGACAGCTATGGCATTTTCCACGCAGCAGCAACCAACTTAAAATTGGAATGTTGTGATACCAGCGAATGGGCGTATTGCATTTGGGACAATGCGAGGCAGGCTGACTGAGGCTGAGTCGCTGTTGTGCATTGATTGTGGTGTCTGGGTGTAAGAGCAGTTGACACTCTTGTTGCCATTCTTGCTGCATGATGGCAACGGTTCTTAAAATAACCACATTTAAAAAGCTACCAATACATAAGCTTAAGATTGCGACAAACCAATACAGTGCAGTTGGTGTTTGGATAAAAAATTGGATCATTGCTTGCATTAGACGACAGAACCCATTTGAAAGATTGGTAAATACATGGCAACCACTAAGCCCGCGATCAAAGCACCGAGTACCACCATAATGAGTGGTTCCATCAAGGCAGTGAGTGTATCGACCGCATTGTCGACTTCAACTTCGTAATGCGTGGCAACTTTTTCGAGCATCGCGTCTAGGGCACCCGCTTCTTCACCAATGGCGACCATTTGAATCACCATGGATGGAAATCGTTGTGAACTACGCATCGCATATTGTAGTTGTTGGCCTGTCGCAATATCATCGCGGATTTTTAAGACAGCTTTATGATAAACCGCATTATTTGTTGCAGCAGCGGTGAATTCAAGTGCATCAATTAATGGCACACCTGCGGCAAAGGTGGTGGCCAGTGTTCGACTATAACGCGCAATAATTGATTTATATACCAAGCTACCGAAAATAGGCAGTCTTAAGACCAGTAAATCTAAAAAGTCACGGAAGGCGAGGCTGCGGCGTATCAGTTGTTTCAAACCAATAAAAATACCCACAATGCCGCCAATCAACATCCACCAATATTGCTGTGTCCAGGTTGACATGTTAATCACCACTTGGGTGAAAGCAGGCAATTCGGCTCCAAAGGATTTAAATAAATCACTAAAGATAGGTACCACTTTAATCATCAACACAATGGTTACGCCCAGTGCAACGACAACGATAGCAATCGGGTAGATCATGGCTTTTCTAATTTTGGACTTGAGAACTTCACTTTTTTCTTTGTAGATGGCGACACGATCGAGCATGATTTCTAATGCGCCAGACTGTTCACCTGATTCAATCAATGAACAAAACAAATGATCGAACTGCATTGGGTATTGCCGCAAGGCTGCAGCAAAGGTGCTACCACTTTCAATTTTGCTTTTGATGCCATTGACGATTTCACGCATATTTTTATTGTCTAGGCCTTCGGCAACAATTTCTAAGCCCTGTACCAAAGGTACACCAGCTTTGATCATGGTGGCCAATTGCCGAGTGAAAATGGTGATATCGAGATGAGATATTCTGCGTTTGAACATGGCTTGGAGCGGATTATGCCGTTTCTCTCGAATACTTTTTATATTAACACCTTGTTTTCTTAAGGTGATCTTAGCCAGTGCCATGCTGCGAACGGATAGGTCGCCTTTTATAATATTGCCCTTTTGATCAGTTCCCTCATAACTAAAGGTCGGAACAGGTGGTTTTTTTTTGGTGGTCATGATGTTGATTATCCTGTGCCAGTAAGTCTAATTATTCGCTGGTAATGCGATTAATTTCTTGTAATGAAGTAAGGCCTTGGATGACTTTGTTGAGGCCCATACGACGTAGGTTATGAAAACCAGATCGTTCTGCGGCTTCTGCAATTTGGATGGCATTGCCATCTTGCATAATGATTTTTGAAATTTCGGGGGTAATTTTTAAGACCTCGTAAATACCAACCCGCCCTTTATAGCCCTCATGGCAATCTGGACAACCGATTGGCTGGAATATTGTAAAGTCAGGTTGTGCCAAATCGTGTGGTGTGAAGCCCATCTCAAGTAAGCTTTGTGAAGGGACATCAAATGGCGTTTTGCAGCGTTTGCACAGTCGCCGTGCTAGACGTTGCGCAATCACCAAATTAACCGAGGTGGCGATATTAAAAGAAGAGACCCCCATATTCCTTAAACGACTTAAAGTTTCAGCTGCACTGTTGGTATGCAGGGTCGACATCACCATATGTCCGGTTTGTGCGGCTTTGATTGCAATTTCAGCCGTTTCCAAATCTCGTATTTCCCCCACCATAATGATGTCAGGGTCTTGGCGTAAAAAAGACTTTAAGGCGACGGAAAAGTTAAGGCCGACTTTGGCATTGACGTTGACTTGGTTAATGCCTTCTAAGTTGATTTCGACTGGATCTTCTGCGGTTGAAATGTTGGCACTTTCAGTATTTAAAATATTTAAGCCGGTATACAGCGACACGGTTTTACCGGATCCGGTTGGACCAGTAATCAGCAGCATGCCTTGTGGTTTATTTAATGCTTGTAAGAACAGTTGCTTTTGTTCCTCCTCATAACCCAGTACATCAATGCCCAAATAAGCACTAGATGCATCTAAGATTCGCATCACAATTTTTTCGCCAAATAAGGTGGGGAGGGCATTGACCCGAAAATCAATTGACTGACTTTTTGACAGTTTCAGTTGGATGCGGCCATCTTGGGGCAGGCGTTTTTCGGAAATATCCATTTGTGACATCACTTTTAAACATGCTGCGATGCGAGTGGCCAATTGAATAGGCGGATGAGCAATTTCCCTTAAAATGCCATCAATTCGATAGCGCACTCTATAGCTACGCTCATAGGGTTCAAAATGTAGATCTGAAGCACCTAAACGAATCGCCTCCATCAGTAATTTATTGATATATCTTACAATTGGTGCTTCTTCTTCGGGCTTCACCGCAACTTTTTCTTCAACGGCTTGGATCTCTTCAGGAAGTGCTTCAATTTGTTTTAATTCTTCTTGGCCAAAGCGAAGGCCACTGTTGATGGGGTGGTACTGATGGATGAGGCGGCAAAGTTTGTCGTATTCGACAATGATGGGTTCAATGGTGAGGTTGCTGCTGAAACGAATGGCATCGAGTGCAGCAATGTCGGTGGGATCACTGGTAGCTAATGCGAGAACTTTGCCACGTTGCATCAGTGGGAGGACCAAATGTTGATGTAGCAGCTGATCACTAATCAGGTTCTTCGGGAAAAACTCAGGGTTATACGCATCTAAATCAAAGAGCACCTCACTAAATTCCAGTGCGATATTTTCGGCAATATGCAGTGGGGCAATATTCAGTTGCTCCACCAAATAGGCAACGATACTGATTTTCGATTGTTGGGCCTGCTGTAATGCGAGTTGCATTTGCGTGGCGGACAAGAAGTTTTCGTCGACCAAACGTCGAATGAATCCAGAAAACTTAGGTAAGTTCTGAGATAAAGACATCTGTGCTATGCCTGTGCTGTGGTGATGAAGATTTGAAAACCTCTAATTTAAAGGCTCAGCAATGGCGATTGCTAGATGGGAAAATATTTATCCTACATTTCTCTGCGATGAAGCGTGTTGCTCGTTGTATTTGTATCGTGATCTTTGAACTATTGCCACTTTGGCAAGGGCTTTGATTCTGAGTTGTTTTTATAAAAAAGCAGCTTTAGAGATGAAAGAATTCTACAAAATTAAATTTACGTGTAGAATGGGCGCATTTTCGATAAAAGGCTAGATGTATGTCGGGTTCGGCTATTACTCCTTGGGTTGTCGGTAATTGGAAAATGAACCCAATGCAATCTGATTCACAACAACTCATTCAATCATTAAAACAATATTTGCAAGCAGCACCTATTTCAGCGCAGCAATGTCGTATTGCGGTTGCACCAACGGCAATTGCATTATTGCCTGTGCAGCAACAATTGAAAGACGCTGCGGTGGACGTGTTGACTGTGGCACAAGATTTATCTCGCGTTGCGGGAACGGGTGCTTATACGGGTGAGGTCAGCGCAGAGCTACTCAAAGACAGTGGTATTGAGCATGTCTTGATTGGGCATTCTGAACGCCGTGAATTGTTTGGTGATAATGTTCAAATTATTACTGAAAAAGTAAAAAATGCACTCAAGGCAGACTTGAGCATTATTTATTGTGTCGGTGAAAGTCTTGAACAGCGTGAAAGCGGTCAGGCTGAACAGGTGGTACTGCAACAAATTTGTGATTTGGCCAATGTGGTCAGTAATGCACAATGGACGAAAGTGATTGTTGCTTACGAACCAATCTGGGCGATTGGTACTGGAAAAACAGCTTCCCCAGCAGATGCCCAAGCCATGCATGCAAACATTCGTTCAGGCCTAAAACAACTCACACCACATGGTGAGACAATGGCAATTCTCTATGGCGGCAGTGTTAAAGCTGAAAATGCTGAAGCATTGGCGGCATGTCCGGATATTAATGGTGCCCTTGTGGGGGGTGCTGCTTTAAACGCTGAGTCTTTTTATCAAATTGCTCAAGCTTTTGCTCAAGTAAAAAAATAAGGAGTTCCGTATGCCAACTTTTGTTCTCGTGATCCATATTATTTTAGCCGTCTTAATGATTGTCTTGATTCTGGTTCAGCACGGTAAAGGTGCTGATGCAGGTGCATCATTTGGTGGTGGCGGCGCAGCAACGGTATTTGGTGCTTCAGGTTCCGCAAACTTCTTGACTCGCGTGACTGCGATTTTGACGGCTTTGTTCTTTATCACCAGTTTAAGTCTGGCCGTACTCGCGAAAAAGCACACTGTAGATGACGGTTTTATTATTGAAACTGTAACCACAGAGCCAGCAGAACCAGTTGCACCATTGCAAAGCATGCCTGCGCCAGCAGCGCAAACAGAACAAACTGCACCTGCTGCAGCAAAAACGTCTGAAACTTCACCAACTGCACCGAAAAGCGCAGAATAAATGTAGATTTTGCTTTCAATTTAGAAATGAAAGCACTAGAATGCGTGCAGCTGCGGTGGTGGTGGAATTGGTAGACACGCTACCTTGAGGTGGTAGTGCCTTCGGGCGTGGGGGTTCAAGTCCCCCCTTCCGCACCAACGATAAACCAGATCGTTGATGCAAGCAGCTTTGGATGCGGGATGGAGCAGTCTGGTAGCTCGTCGGGCTCATAACCCGAAGGTCGTTGGTTCAAATCCAGCTCCCGCTACCAATTGATTTAAGGTGCAACTTAAATCAGATGTAATGAGTAAATACTTCGGTTGAATTTATTTATTTATTGTATATAATATTTGCACGTTGATGCGGGATGGAGCAGTCTGGTAGCTCGTCGGGCTCATAACCCGAAGGTCGTTGGTTCAAATCCAGCTCCCGCTACCAAGTTTCTAAGAGGGCTCACAAATAGGTGGGCCTTTTTGCACAGTGGACTTTAACTTTCTGTGCAATAATAGGGGCGATTAACGCCCTTTTTTATTGGCTATCGTGTAGTGTCGACATCAATTGGTCAAATAATTATGCTGCACTATAGTAAATTGGTGTCGACCCACCGGTCGGCTGCACTGCGCAAAAAATGACGAGAGTAAATGAAGCTATCAAATAAAACCCAAGTATTACAAGATTTAATTGCTCCAGCAGTAAATGCTTGTGATGTTGAGCTTTGGGGAATTGATTTTGTTCCTCAAGGTAAACGTTCGTTATTACGTATCTACATAGATAGAAGCATTGATGCGAATGCTGAGCCAGTAATTAACGAAGATGGTGAAGAAGAGTTAGGTCGTGGTATTGGTGTACAAGACTGCGTACGCGTCACTCAGCAAGTGGGTGCAATACTCGATGTCCATGATCCTATTTCTGGTGAATATGCATTAGAAGTATCCTCTCCAGGTTGGGATCGCCCTTTCTTCCAATTAAACCAAATGCAAGATTATATTGGACAACAAATCGCGTTGCGCTTGATTTCAGCAGTTGAAAATCGACGTAAGTTTCAAGCGAAATTGTTATCTGTTGATATCGAGCGTGAATTAATTCAAGTCGAAGTTGAGAAGCAACAGGTGCTGGAAATTGACAGCAACAACATAGACAAAGCGAATTTGATCTTCCAAGACTAAATTTTAATTAATAAGAATTTGAAGAGTAGGTGACTTATGGGCCGCGAAATTCTTACCGTCGCTGAAACGGTTAGTAATGAAAAAGGTGTTAGTCGTGAGGCAATCTTCGAAGCGCTAGAACAAGCGTTAGTGGCTGCAACGAAGAAAAAATTCTATGAAGGTACGCATGCTGAAGAAGCGCAACTTCGTGTAGAAATTGACCGTAAAACGGGTGAATACAGCACTTTCCGTCAATGGACGGTTGTTGCTGATGAAGATCATGAAATGCCTGCTTGCCAGGATGCCATTTCTGATTTAAATCCAGAAGAATGGTCAATTGGTGATGTACGCGAACTTGAGGTCGAGTCGATTGAATTCGGTCGTATTGCTGCACAAATTGCAAAACAAGTGATTGTGCAAAAAATTCGCGAAGCTGAGCGTGCACTGATTGCTGATGCTTACGAGTCGAAAGTGGGTGAACTCATTTACGGCGAAGTTAAAAAACAAACCAAAGATGGTTTTATCATCGATTTAGGGGATAATGCGGAAGCGTATTTAGCCCGTGAAGAAATGATTCCTAAAGAAGTTCTTCGTCCTAAGCAACGTATTAACGCTATTTTACATAACGTGAATCGTGAAGGTCGCGGTGCACAACTGGTGTTGTCACGTGCGAAACCTGAAATGCTTATCGCGTTGATGAAAAAAGAAATTCCTGAAATTTCTGAAGAAATCATTGAAATTAAAGCGGCAGCTCGTCAACCGGGTGTACGTGCGAAAATCGCGGTGAAAACCAACGATCATCGTATTGATCCAGTCGGTGCATGTATTGGTATGCGTGGTACACGTATCCAAGCTGTACAGCAAGAATTAAATGGTGAACGTATTGATGTAGTGGTATGGTCTGATGATCCTGCTCAATACATCGCCAGCGCTTTAGAACCTGCTGATGTGTCAGGTATTGTCATTGATGAAGAAGAGCGTACTGCAGATATTATTTTTGCAACCAGTGACCAACTGGCACGTGCCATCGGTTCTCAAGGACAAAATGTTCGTTTAGCATCTGAATTGACAGGTTATAAACTGGACATGATGCTTGAAGATGAGTACCGTGCTCGTCAACAAAGTGAAGCGCAACAGTATTTAGACATGTTTACTGCACGTTTAGATATTGAAGATGACTTGGCGATGGCCTTGGTGGAAATGGGCTTTACTTCACTTGAAGAAATTGCTTATGTTCCTGCAGAAACATTTGACGAGATTGAGCTTGATGCTGAATTGGTTGAAATGTTACAGAGCCGTGCCAAAGAAGCGACTCTCGCTGATGCATTGCAACAGCAAGAGAACACTCAAGATCCAAGCCCAGAACTTCTAGCAATGGAAGGAATGAGCGCTGAGATCGCATATGCATTAGCCCAACGTGGTGTTGTAACTGTAGATGACTTAGCCGATCAAGCAACCGACGATATTGAAGATATCGAGGGTCTAGGTGCTGAGAAAGCTGGTCAGTTCATCATGAAGGCACGTGAATCATGGTTTAATTAACTAGGAGGTAATACATGACGGATAAGTCAGTTCAAGAGTTAGCGGTCAAGGTAGGACTCCCAGTAGAAAAACTTCTGGATCAAGTGCGTGAAGCAGGGCTACCACAAAAAAATGCTGATGATTCTATCAGCAATGAACAGCAAGATCGTTTGATGGCTCACCTTACTCGAGGTCAAAGTCAGCCAGGCGGCAATGCAGGAAAAATCACGTTGAAACGTAAAACCACCAGTACCGCTAAAGTTGCGAGTACCTCAGGGAAAGCGAAAACTATTAATGTAGAAGTACGCAAAAAGCATACTTTTACTAAGCCGGATCCTGAACAGATTAAAGCTGAAGCACGCGCCAAGGCAGATGCAGATGCAAAATTCTTTGCTGATCAAAAGTCACAAGTTGCTTCTGCAGCACCTGCTGAAAATAAAGCAAGTGCAACTTTAGATGCCATGCGTGCTGCACAGAAAAAAGAAACTGCACACAAAGTATCTCAAAAAGCAGAAGTTGTAGTGAAACGTCGTTCAACCAACAAGCCGATTGTGAAGGCTGTGGTTAAACCGACTGAAACTGCAGAACAGAAAAAAGCACGCGAAGTACAAGCTGCACAGTTAAAAGCAACTGAAGAAGCAGTTCGTCGTAAGTCGGCTGAAGAAGCGCAACAGCGCACGCTTGAGCAAATGCGTCAAATGGCAACCAAATACTCAAGTGATGATGCAACTGCAACCATTCGTGTTGTAGATGATTCACCACTTGCAGCTGGCTTGGTTGGTCAGGCTTATGAAGATTCATTTGCGAAAGAAGACCGTGAAATCAAACGCGGTACCAACTCAACTAATCCACGCTCTGCTAAAAAAGGCGGACGTCGTGGTCAAGAAGAGCAAAACTTTAGCCATAATCAACATAAACGTGGTCTAAAAACCAGCCAATCAAATAAGCATGGCTTTGAAAAACCAGTTAAAAAGCAAGTCTACGATGTAGAAATTGGCGAAACCATTGTGGTTGCCGATCTTGCTCAGAAAATGGCAGTTAAAGTGCGTGAAGTGATTAAATCACTCATGAAAATGGGTGAGTTAGTGACGCAAAACCAAGCGATTGATCAAGAAATTGCATCTCTCGTGGTTGAAGAAATGGGCCATAACCCAATTTTGGTTTCAGATACTCAAGCAGAAGACAACCTACTTGAAGCAGCTGAAGAAGCACGTGGCGTACAAACAACGCGTCCACCTGTTGTTACCATTATGGGTCACGTTGACCATGGTAAAACATCATTGCTTGACCGTATTCGTCGCTCTAAAGTTGCTTCTGGTGAAGCAGGCGGGATTACACAGCATATCGGTGCTTACCACGTTAAAACTGAAAAAGGCATTATCACGTTCCTCGATACTCCTGGACATGCGGCATTTACGGCCATGCGTTCACGTGGTGCGAAAGCAACGGATATCGTGGTGCTTGTTGTTGCAGCGGATGATGGTGTAATGCCACAAACTGCTGAAGCGATTGACCATGCACGTGCTGCTGGTACTCCAATCATTGTTGCCATTAACAAAATGGACAAAGAATCTGCAGATCCAGATCGCGTCTTAAATGAGTTAACTGCAAAACAAATCGTGCCTGAACAATGGGGCGGTGACGTTCCAGTGGCAATGGTGTCGGCACATAGTGGTGCGGGTATCGACGATTTACTCGATTTGATCTCAATCCAAGCTGAAATGCTCGAACTGAAAGCTTCTGCTGAAGGTGCTGCACAAGGTGTTGTAATTGAGTCGCGTATTGATAAAAATCGCGGTGCTGTAACTTCGATGTTGATTCAAAACGGTACTTTACGTGTAGGCGACTTGGTACTTGCAGGTTCTGCACATGGTCGTGTACGTGCCATGATCGATGAAAATGGTAACCGTATTCAATCTGCTGGCCCATCTATTCCTGTTGAAGTTTTAGGTTTACCTGAAGCGCCAATGGCGGGTGATGAAGTTCTTGTTGTAACCGACGAGAAAAAAGCCCGTGAAGTTGCCGATGCACGTTCAGATCGTGAGCGTCAAAAACGTCTTGAACGTCAAAGCGCAATGCGTCTTGAGAACATCATGGCGTCGATGGGCAAAAAAGATGTACCAGCCGTCAATATCGTATTGAAAACCGATGTTCGTGGTACCTTGGAAGCACTTACAGTTGCCTTGAACGATCTTTCTACAGATGAAGTGAAAGTTGTGATCATCGGTTCAGGTGTTGGTGCAATCACCGAGTCTGACGTGACCCTTGCTGAATCTTCTGATGGCGTATTGCTTGGCTTCAACGTACGTGCCGATACAACTGCACGTCAGAAGTCTGACCAAGACGGTATCGATATTCGTTACTACAGCATCATCTATGAATTGATTGATGACGTGAAAAACGCAATGAGCGGTAAGTTGGCACCAGAGCATCGTGAAACGATTCTGGGTGTTGCACAAGTTCGTAACGTATTCCGTTCAAGTAAGTTCGGTGCTGCAGCGGGTTGTATGGTTATGGAAGGTGTTATCTACCGTAACAAACCAATTCGCGTTCTACGTGATGATGTGGTGGTGTTCCAAGGTGAACTCGAATCACTCCGTCGTTATAAAGAAGTGGTTGACGATGTCCGCGCTGGTATTGAGTGTGGTTTAGCGGTGAAAGGTTATAACGACATTAAAGAACTCGATAAAATCGAAGTCTATAGTGTTCAAATGGTTAAACGGAGTCTTTAATGGCTGGAAGTCAGCGTCTTAAGCGAATGGGTGATACTGTACAACGTGAGTTGTCAGAACTTATTCGCCAAGAGCTCAAAGATCCGCGCTTAGGTGGTCTTGTGACCATCTCTGCGGTCAAGGTCAGTCCAGATCTAGGTTATGCTGATATCTACGTAACCGTGATGGGCCGTGAACTTGAAAATGATCAAAATGAGCAAGCACACAAAGATACTTTAGACATTCTAAATAAAGCTTCTGGTTTTTTGCGTCAAGAATTAAGTCGTCGTTTAAAGACACGTATAACGCCACGTTTACGTTTTCATTACGACAAAACCAATGCATATGGTAACTATATGTTTGGTCTCATTGCGGAAGCAGTGAAAGACTTACCTGAGCGTGAAGACGAAGATCAAGCCTAAATTAAAGCTTGAAAATATTTAGACAGCTCTAAACCAAAAGATTGAAGCCACCTCAGGGTGGCTTTTTTGTGTGCGCAAGATTTGTTTATTTGTAGGTTATATTTGAATCATGAGCAGGTTAACCCATGGCCTTACCGTGATCAGAGACAGCTATGTCAACATTAGATTGAGATGCCGATGTGATATAAGATGGGGATGGCAGATCACATCTGCTGTGGGAAAAGTTAAACAATGCTGGACTTTGATGACGCAGAAATGAAACAAAACTTTTAGATCTTTTCGTTAGAATCTATAGGTTAAAATCTTTTTAATCTGAATAAATACAAGCAAATACTTTGGGGACGATGAGATGAACTTGATCAAGAAAGCCGTATTGACCATGACGTTGAGTAGTACACTGATTTTCTCTGGCTGTGGTTATAACACCTTACAAGCCAAAGATGAGGCGGTGATTGCATCGTGGTCTGAAGTGCAAAACCAATATCAACGTCGGACAGACTTGGTACCCAACTTAGTCAACGTGGTGAAAGGTTATGCCAAGCATGAGCAAACGGTTCTGACTGAAGTCACTGAGGCGCGTGCCAATGTTGCAGGCATTAAAGTCGATAAAGAAGTACTCGAAGATCCAGAACTGTTTCAGAAGTATCAACAAGCACAAGCACAAATGTCGGGCGCATTGTCACGTCTGTTGGCGGTGAGTGAAAACTATCCGGACTTAAAAGCCAATGAGCAATTCCGTGATTTGCAGATCCAGCTTGAAGGTACTGAAAATCGTATTGGAGTAGCGCGTACCCGCTACATTAGCACGGTGCAAGATTACAACACCTATGTTCGCCAGTTCCCGCAAGTCATGACTGCTAAAGTGATTGGTATGAAAGCCAAGCCAAACTTCCAAGCGGAAAGTGGTGCAGACAAAGCCCCAACCGTGCAGTTTGAATAAGTCTATAGCATGCATCACAAGTAAAATAAGGATGAATTAATGTCAGATTTTACTCAATTTCTTGTGCGTCAAGTGAACCTGATGGTGCGATTGGTACTTGTCTTCATGCTATTTTTCAGCCTGCAACTGTCGGTACAGGCTGAATCAGATATTACAGCAGGTGCGGTACAAAATGCGCATCTAGCAGATCAGCGACAAGCAAATACCTCGTTAGATGTAGCCTCAACTGACGTTGCCAATACAGCAGGCAGTGACAGTTTAGTCACCTTATCCAATTTAAATAGTCCCATCATCGATCAAGCCAATATTCTTAGCCCTGCAGAAAAGCAACAGCTGAGTCAGCAGATATTGCAGCTTTATCAGCAGGGTAAAGCACAAGTTGGGATTGTGATTGTGCGCAGTACGGGGCCAGAAAGTATTTTTGATTTCGCCATGCGTGTTGGGGAGCAGTGGAAACTGGGTTCTAATAAGACCGACAATGGTGTGGTGATTGCCGTGGCAGTAGATGATCGTCGCATTCATATTGCGACAGGCTATGGCCTTGAAGGTGTACTGCCCGATATTGTGGTGGGGCAGATTATTAGAAATCAAGTTACACCTGCATTTAAACAAGGTCAATTTGCATTGGGTATACAACAAGCCTTAAGTGAAATTGAACAAATTCTCAATTTGGATCCACAAATTGCCAAGCAAGCCGCAGAAGAATTACAGCAACGTCAGCAACAAGCAGTGAGTGAGCAAAAGGCCAAAGATAAGATCATGAGCACTGGTCTTGTGATCTTTTTTATTGGGACTTTTGCCTCAATGGCGGTCGGTAAAAAAGTCAGTGCTGCAACGTCTGGTGTCACAGGCTTTGCCGCTGGAATGATTTACGGTTCGGGCTTTATCACCAGTTTATTGGTTGGTTTTGGCTTATTTTTCCTAATTGTCACACCTCTGGCGCAACTGATCTTACAGGCGGTGCTCTCAGGTCGTGGTGGAGGCGGTGGAGGCCGTGGTGGTGGAAGCAGCGGTGGTTATGGCGGTGGTGGTGGACGCTTTGGCGGTGGAGGGGCATCAGGCTCATGGTAACGAAAACTGAAACGACAACAATTGTCACGACACCCAAACTGCCAGATCAGGTGCAACCGAGCGTAAAGCGTTGGTTAAAGCATGTTTGCTATTTACCTGCCAGTAAGCGCTATTTTTCCAAAGCGGATCAATTGGCGATTGCCGATGTGGTGCAGCAGGCTGAACAAGGCCATGTTGGTGAAATACAAGTGGTGATCGAAGGGGCAATGCCCAGTCGAGTGGCCTATCACATGGATACTCGGTTAAGGGCTGAGCAGCTATTTGCTGAGCTTGGGGTATGGGACACCGAATATAACAGTGGGGTGTTGCTCTACCTCAATCTCTGTGAGCAGAAAGTCGAGATTGTAATCGACCGTGGCATCCAGCAATTGACCTCACAACAGTGTTGGGATCAATTGTGTGCTGATCTACTGATTGGGCTTAAAAATAAAGACTACCGTGCGGCAGTATCTACAGCCATTGTTGAAATAGGCAAAATTTTCAATGCCTTTGATCAGCATCCAGAGATTGCCAAACAGAATGAACTGTTAGACCTTCCGATTATTCTCAGCTAAATACGTAATATTTAAGTTCAATTTAAAACTGACAAATTTTGTCAGTTTTTTTTCATTTGTGACGCTTATCGGTCTATAAAAAAATATTAATTGTTTAGAAAAAATTAACAAATAAAATAATTTACTCTAGTGTGGATTTAGTTTTCAGCCGAGCTTGATCCATTACCCATCATAAGCATTCAACACTATTCATCCATCAAGGTAGAGGATAATTCTATGCAAACAATTCAAAAGGGTTTCTCACTCATCGAACTGATGATCGTGGTCGCGATCATTGGTATTTTGGCAGCCTTTGCCATTCCGGCTTATCAAAACTATATTGCACGTACTCAGGTTGCTGACGCATTAAATGTGGCAGGGGGATTAAAAATACTGATGACGGAGGCCTTTGCTAATGACGGAGTGTGTGTGAACAACACTACTCCAGCAGACGCTGCTAAATATGGTATAGCACCTGAAATTACTACACAGTTTGTCGCATCCGTTGTAACAGGCGGGGCACCCGTTGCTGCTGGTGGATGTTCCATTATTGCTACATTTAAGACAGAGAATGTAGCAGTGGAGGTTAAAGGCGGAGTCTTAAGGCTTGATTTGAGAAGTAATGGTGGTGTGAATAAGTGGGAATGTACATCACCTGGAATAGATGCAAAGTTCTTACCAAAAACCTGTAGTAAAGGAACTCCAACTCCACTTCCAGTAAAAGCGAGTCCATAACTTAATTTAACTAAGTCATAGTTTCAAGCGCTATAGCACAATCACTTAAAGCATAACTAAAAGAGGCAGCATGCCTCTTTTAGTTTGTTGAAGCTTAAAAATGTTATCAATTCGGCAAAGGCTGAAAACGCTGTATATAATAGGCATCCTTTTTTTATTGTGGTCTTATGAGAGCCTTTTTTGTACTTCTCTCCGCCTTACTGCTTGCTGCAGCGTGGTTACTCCCGTTTCATAAAACCCCGTGGACTACTTTTGGTAGTGAGCTGCTGACTTTTGGCGCGGCGTTTAGTTTACTTGGAGCCTTTATCAAGCAACCCTTTAAAGTTGCAAAACCACAATGGCTTGTGGCTTGGGTGTTACTGATTCCATTGCTGCAATTGGCCTTTGGACAGGTGCTTTACTTAAGTAATGCTTTGCTCACTACAGGTTATCTGCTGTCCTTTTGGCTGATGATTGTGGCGGGTTATAACCTATCGCTCAATCCAGCAGCACGCGAAACCTTGTTTAAACGTTTTTGCCTACTGTTAATTGCTGTTGGGCTGTTATCCAGTTTGATTGCGGTGTTGCAATGGCTGCATTTAATTGGCTATTTTGCACCCTTTATGAATTACCTAAAGGGTAATCGTCCTTATGCCAACTTTGCGCAACCCAATAATTTAGCCACTTTTCTTACCATGAGTGTCTTGGCATGTCTGTATTTATATGAAAAAAGACTTTGCCCGAAAATTGCACTGATTCCTATTAGCTTGGTTCTAATTTTTACCATTGTACTGACCCAATCACGTACTTCATGGGTGGTGGCATTGTTTATCTTGGGCTATTGGGGGATTAAATCCTTTAACCGTTCTAAGCGTTTGAGCATGCTGCAATGTTTGGCTTGGGTCGGTATATTTGTGGGGATGATTTTTTTACTGCCGTATATCAATAGCTTGATTGAGTCATTCTCACATCAGCAGGTGATTAGTACCTCATCGGTGGTGCAACGTGCCTCTTCGGGCTATTTGCGTTTTGATATGTGGACACAAGGCTTGGTGGCGATTGGTCAGCAGCCATGGTTTGGCTATGGCTGGAATCAAACAGGCATGGCGCAAATTGCAGCCTTTGATCTGTATCCATCACATGAATGGTATAAGAGTGCGCATAATGTGGTGCTGGATCTATTGATCTGGAATGGGATTCCGATTGGCGCATTGATTTTACTTTATTTGACAGGTTGGTTGTATTGGCTCAATAAAGGCGCCAAAGAAAGTGTTTCGATTATTGCCATGTTGATGGTCAGTGCAATTTTGATTCATGCCTTGCTTGAGTTTCCGATTCACTATGCTTATTTCCTGTTGCCGATGGGCTTTTTGCTCGGCATGATTCAGGCACAGTATCCACGTTTACCAAGTATTGACGTTCCCCCAAATCTACTCCGCTTGTTTGTTGTGGTGGGGATAATCTTCGTCTCTGTTGTTTACCACGATTATCATTTATATCGCTATCAAAATGGTTTGGCGTATAAAAAACAATTAAATGCGGAAGAACAATTGGAGATGCAGGAGCAGATTTGGGTGCTCACTCAATTTAAAGATCGCTTACGCTGGATTCAACTTGATCCACGTAGTCAGTTGTCAGAGACTGAGCTCCAACACTTTAAACGGGTGGTCGCGAATTCAGCCTCTAGCTCTGATATCTTAAAATATGCAAGAGTCTTAGCCTTTAACGGTAAAAAAGCCGAAGCAGAGCATCAACTTTGGATCTTAAAAGAACTACATGGTCAAACCAAGCAATATGCTGACTTGATTGAGGTATCTGTAGCTTCTACACCTTAGTTTCTGTATGAAGGAATGCAATAAAAAAATCCCGTAGGTTATAAATAACGTACGGGATTTTTTTATTGCATCACACTACAGCATTTGTAGCTTAGATTTGGCTTTGAATATAGTTTTCAATGCCGACTGCAGCGGTTAGATCGAGTTGGGTGGTGAGCCAATCCCAGTATTCTTCTTCTTTTTCTAGAATTTCTTGTACCAAATCACGAGTTACATAGTCGAGCTTTTCTTCTGCGAGTTTCACCGTGATTTGCAGTGCTTCAATATTTTCTTTTACTTTACGCACATCACAATTTAAAACTTCAGCGGTATGTTGGCCAATGTAGAGTTTGCCAAGATGTTGCAGATTGGGTAGACCTTCTAAAAACAGCACCCGTGCAATAATCTTATCTGCATGTTTCATTTGACGAATAGATTCTTTGTATTCAGCACTACCGAGTTGCTCAATGCCCCAATCATTAAACATACGAGAATGTAGGAAATATTGGTTAATCGCAGTGAGGTGGTGGTAGAGCACCTGATTTAATTGATTAATAACATCACGATTGCCTTTCATGGGTGCAGCTCCGTAAACCGATTTTAGCCTTAACAATTTAAGGCAAGATGCAGCCATACTAACCAAGTTGGGCGTTATGAGCGAGTGGTTTATTGAACGGCAAATGAAAATCGAAATCAAAAGCCATTGAGTTTGAAGGAAATGAGGAATTTATACGGCGATAACATAGCGGGATTGATTTTTTGAGTAAGTAATGAGCAAGCTTCAGCTATTTATTTATAATAATGAGTGTTTGAATAATCAACTAAACTTGTTAAATATTTTCAGGCGGCAACTGAAAGTCGAGCAGCCAATTCTGCAAGTTCACTATTGATAATACTACGTGCTTCAGGCACACAACGGCCACAACATGTGCCTAAATCGAGTAAATCACGGATTTCGCGATAACTCTCAGCGCCATTTGCAACAGCTTCCTGAATATCTTGATCTGTAATACCACGACATAAACAAACGTACATTTAACTAACCACCACTCAAATGGGATACTTGTTATTATTGATAATTATTATCGTTTGTCAAACTAAATTGTTGAAAAATTAACACATGGTGATTGTCTTTCTAGATTATAAATGAAAATATGATCGAAAAAATAATAATGTACTCAACTATTCTGCCTTGGTTGCTGATGAATTAAGCCGCATCTTAAAGCAGTTCATATGAATAAAACGGAGTGGATAAGCTGTCACTCATTATTGGGAATATATAAAAGTACTTTCAAATCAATGAAGTGAAAGGTGTGTATGGCGGCTTAAGCAAATAAGCTGTGGTATTGGATTGTATTTAATCGATAGTGGCAAATTCTTCCAAAACCAAGCAATGAAAATATACTTAGGAAGAATGAAAAGTGATTAAAAAATAATTTATTTTTAGCAACGTACAGTGTTATTTAGGCTGTGATTTTAGGGTTGAGCAAGTGAAGGGGAAAGGCACACCTCATAAAATATAGTGGAACTGTGGATAACTTTAGACTTATCAACTGTGCATAAAAGGGGTGTAATTACTGTAAAACCAACGCAGTTAAGCATTTGATTAACAAGGTGATCTTAAGGATGGAATGATGAGGCTGAATAAATTTTCTGATTTAGCCTCAAGTCATCTCAGTATTTCTACAAATGCTTAGATCGCTCTTTAACTCATTTACTTGTGTAATTGTATGATCATTTAAGCGTTGTGAGCTGATCATTAGGCAATGCGTATTATGGGACTTCTGTATTATATTGAAATTATTAGATAATATGGATCGGGTGGCTTCAATATAATTTGAAAACCAAACTTAGTTTATTCTCATTTTTTTTGTAGAAATCACATGGAATTTTCTTATCGGTTAAACAGTATCTAATTGCACGCTTATAATATTAGTCGCGTGGCTTAAAACAAGGCTTCAACAATAATAAACATAATCATATTTATAAGATAATAATGATTAGTAAAATAAGTTCATATATTTTAATGAATTAGTTTTAATTGTTCTATATGTGGGAAATTGCATATCAGTTTACCCATGGGCTTAGTACTTTTAAATGCCTAAAATGCCTGCATATTATATCCTAGTGATCGGAGTCTAGGCATGAAAAAACTAACAGGTGTTTATCATAACGAACAACAACATTGGGTCGGTGATGGTTTTCCAGTCAGAACTTTATTCTCATATGATCGTCTAGGGCAAGCAATCAGTCCTTTCTTATTGCTAGATTATGCTGCGCCTTATCATTTTGATCCAACACTGGCACAACGTGGTGTTGGATCACATCCCCATCGTGGTTTTGAAACAGTTACGCTGGCCTACAAAGGTGAAGTGACGCATAAAGACTCGCACGGTGGTGGCGGTACAATCAAAACAGGTGATGTACAGTGGATGACAGCGGGTGCGGGTTTAGTTCATCAAGAGTTCCATTCAGAGGACTTTGCTAAAACGGGTGGTTTATTTGAAATGGTACAGCTCTGGGTTAATTTACCAACTGCAGATAAAATGACGGCACCTAAATATCAAGCCATAGAAGCTGCGACATTTCCACAAATAAGCTTAGATGCGTTTGGGAGTCAATTGCGTGTTATCGCCGGTAGATTTGCAGATCAGCAAGGCCCAGCAATGACCTATAGTCCAGTTAATGTTTGGGATGTGTCACTCAAATCTGAGCAGGTTCAGGATTTTTATGTTCCTGTAGGTCATAATAGTTTATTGGTGGTTTTAGATGGTCGGGTAAACGTGAATATAACCAACGAGATTGTCGATCATTCGGTTGTATTATTTGCCAACGATGCGGATCCACATATTCATATCGAAGCTTTAAGTGATGCTCAGTTTTTGATATTGACTGGCCAACCGTTGAATGAGCCAATTGAAGGCTATGGACCGTTTGTCATGAATACTCAGGAAGAAATTATTGAGGCATTTAATGATTTTAATAACGGTAAATTTGGTCAGATTAAAGCAGAAATTTAGGCGTGGTTAATCCCGAAAAATAAGTCTAAATATGCATCATCTCTCTGCAAAAATAAAAGGGCTTCTATATGTGAAATCATAGAAGCCCTTTGCGCTGTAGTTTTATTTTTAACTCATTTTTTTAATGCTTTTATTATCTTTTATTATCCTTTTTGTGATGTTTTTATCATTTTTGTGGCTTAATATTAATCAAATATTACTCGTTTGTAAACCTCTATTTAAATAAAAAGTCCAATTATCTTACTTTTTTAAAAGCTTATTTTGCTAAAAAGCTAAAATATATTTGATTTAATATAGGTTTATTTGATTAAGCGACTAATCAATAAAATTACAATTCAAATGAGATTGATGAAACCATGATCTGAAAATAAAAGGAAAACTGGAACTTTTTAATAAGGGGTTTCTTGAAATCTTGATTCATAATAAATCTTATCGTCAACGCATGGATAACAACTGTGAAGATAGCAGTGATTGGTAGTGGGATGGCCGGACTGGCAACCGCAAGAATTCTAAAAGATGCAGGGCATGATATTACGATCTTCGAAGCGCTCGCAGGGCGTGGTATGGATAGCCATACCGTTATATTTGAAGATGGGTTGATTGATGCTCCCCTACGCGTGATGAATCCACATTTATGGAAAAACACACTGAGCCTCGCGGCATATTTGGGGATTCCCACTTTTCCTGTACGTACCTATATGGCGTGCAGTTGGTTATTTGAAAATAAGACAGAAACATGGCTAACCACAACACGTAGCCGTATTGGTAACTTTCCAATTATTAATAATCGTAAAGGAATCAAGCAGTATGGCTGGCGCTTAGTCAAAGGTATGTTGCAACTTAAAACTGCAATTCATCAGTTTTTTAAATCAAAAAATCAAGATATTACCTTGGCTGAATTTATGAATCAGCACCATATCGAAGAGGTTTTTTGGCATGGTGCGGTGATGCCCGTACTTTATACAATTTGCACCTGTAACCCTAAAACGATTGGTGAATGGCCTGCCAAGCCATTGTTGATTTTTTTAAGACAGCTAACGGATGGTGATGCTTTATTGCGTCTACAAGGTGGAACACCTGCGCTCGTGGATAAGTTAATTCAAGGAATTGAAATCCGTAGCGGTTCAGCCATTACCCAGATCACTGAAAAAGATGATCAAATCTTGGTGATGAATGAAACTGGGGAAAATGATTACTTTGATCGGGTTGTCGTTGCAACACCGACTAACAAGATTGATGAATTCTTGGATCCAATTCAGTTTGCAGATGATATTGCCTTGCTTAAACAATTCCGTTTTGAGCAAGGTGATTTAGTGATTCATACCGATCCCTCTGTGATGCCACCCCAGCGTAAAGATTGGGCAGTGCTAAGCTATATGATGGATCGTCAATTTACCCGTCAACAGTTTACGGTTTGGTTAAACTCAATTGAGCCGAGTTTGGTTGGTAAGACACCAGTATTTCAAACCTGGCGACCAGTGACCGATATTGATCCTAAAAAGATTATCTCTACAGTCACTTTAAACCGCGCTGTGGTTGACTCTAAAACAGTAGCATTGAATAAAGCATTACAAGAACGTCATCGCAGTCTGGATCGTAAAATCTTCTATTGTGGTTCATGGTCTTGTGACGGTTTGCCAATTTTAGAATCAGCTGTAACTTCCGCAATGCATATCGCTGAAATCTTTGGTGCACCGCTAGATTTTGTCGGTTTAAAACCGAAAGTTGAAGTTGCACCAGAGCTTGGTTATTAATTAAAAATGCAACGCTGGTGGAAGCCATTATCTCAATGGAAACCAACGCATAAATATGCCATTAACTCAAATTATCTCGGTGACCAAACACAATTGGCCTGGAGTAATTTGGGTTATTGGGATGTAGAGACGGTGAATTATGCGCAAGCATGCCAGCAATTGGCTGAGCGACTTGCTCAAGCTGTTCAACTCAACGCTTCGGATGTACTGCTCGACTTAGGCTGTGGCCAAGGTGCGAGTTTGGCCTATTGGCAACAGCACTACGCCATTCAGCAACTGACTGGTGTTGAGTTGCAGCAAAGTTGTATTGAACAGATACAACAATTCCTCCACCCATGTCCTGTGTTATATACACAATCCTTTCTTGAACTGGCACAGATGCAGTTTAAACAAAACTTCGATGTGATCATGTGCATTGATGCCGCCTATCATAGTCCGTTAACTCCTTTTTTAAGTGCCGTGACATCGGTCATGCGCAATGGCGCACGATTAGGTTTTCATTATTTGCTTTTAACTCAGCCATGGCAGCAATTGAGTGCTATTCAGCAGCAACGTTATAAATATTTACTCAAAGCAGCAGATGTTGATATTCAAGATTTGATGACACAGGCGCAATTGATTGAGCAATTACAACAAGATCAACTGACGCAAATTTGTATTGAAGATCTCTCTAAGCCGGTGTTGGATGGCTTTGCAAACTATGCACAAGAGTTAGGCACACCGAAATTGTCACAATGCTTGCAGTTTGATTATTTAAAAATCAAGATGACGGCCAAGCTTTGTCGGTATTTGTATCAAGATGGCTTGATCCGTTATGT
Source organism: Acinetobacter pullicarnis (assembly GCF_006352475.1). Taxonomy (NCBI): domain Bacteria; kingdom Pseudomonadati; phylum Pseudomonadota; class Gammaproteobacteria; order Moraxellales; family Moraxellaceae; genus Acinetobacter; species Acinetobacter pullicarnis. The sequence continues at coordinate 3,636,864 of NZ_VCMZ01000001.1, read as the reverse complement.
GCAAGTGAGTGCACAGTACCTGAAGTAAACACCATAAAAAAAGCCCTAAATCATTATAATTTAGGGCTTAATTCATCATATAACATAATACTGAATTATATGATTTTATCTGTTTGGTGCCGACACACGGATTCGAACTGTGGACCTACTGATTACAAGTCAGTTGCTCTACCAACTGAGCTATGTCGGCAACGTGGCGCAGATTCTACAGAATTTACTGCAGATTGCAAGTGAAAATAAAAGAATATAGATGTAAGGTCAGTTTAAATATTGCTACTACTAACTCAATATATTGATTTAATGAGTTTTTTGTTTATTTAAAAGTCTTTAATCGTGGTAGTCACAATATCGCCCACCTGTGAAAGATGGGCGATATTGGCATGAATGAGAATAATGTTACTTAATTACGCATAATCATAGGCTTTGATCCATAAGATTGGTCGTATTCGCTGCTTCAAGGTCTTGTACATTTATCTGTTTTCTTTGCCTCTTAATATTTGGTCTAGCGCTTGAGCGCATTCTTCTAAAGTAAGTGCCATATCAATTTGCATTTGAGGTTTTAATTCATTTGCCAAGCTTCTCCATTCTTCGATGAGTCGTGTTACTTTCTGAATTTTGTGTTTATTGATGTCCTTTGCAAGGGTTGGGGTATAACCGCCACGTTTAGCATTTTTGAGCTGTTTGACATAATTTATGCTGTTATTCATTGTCACTCCCGAATAGCAGATTCTATGTAATCACTACTTTGTACTTCGTTTTTTAGGTTTACCGCATTTTCAGTTTAAATGTTGAACATTGCGTCTATATGATAAGTTGCTGCTTTTTTGGACAGTCGGCCATGTGTTGTTTTGGACTGTTCCATTGAGTTATAGCAGTTTATTTTTTTTGAGCAAGTCCCAAATTTAAATGAGAGAGATCCGGTCTGTATCCACTATGGCTGTTTAAAATATTCAAAATATATGCCATCCGACTTGTGTTTGAATCGAGTATTGTCTAAAAATGCTTGCTGCTGATAATATTTAAGTTATAGCCTGTTATAAAAAAAGGTTATTGAGATATCATTTTGTTTAGCATGTAAATTTTTCTAAAAATAGGAAGTGTGGTGATGGTCGTCAAGATAAAAAATGGTTTACAGGTTTTCAGTTTTTCTCTATTACTTTCGATTGCAGCGATGGCGCAAGCAGATACGACCTCTGTTGCAGCTAGACAGCTTGTTAATCAGGCGAATCAAGGGGATATGGCTGCACAAATGCAGTTGCTGATGATGTATGGCAAAGGCGATGGGGTAGAAAAAGACCTTGCTAAAGCATTTGAATATGGCAAAAAAGCGGCATTGCAAGGGAATCCCTATGCGCAGTATATGGTTGGGATGATGCTGATTCGCGGGACTGGCGTTGCTCCAAACGAACAGGAAGGTGTGAAGTGGTTAACCACTGCAGCCGAGGCTGGACAGGTGACAGCACAAACCACTTTAGGCGGTTATTATTTGGCAGGGCAATGGGTGACACAAAATGATGCACTTGCCTTGAAATGGACGGAAGCAGCCGCGAAGCAAAATGATAGTTTGGCATTAAATAATTTGGGGTGGATGTATTATAAAGGCCAAGCTGTTACTCAGAATAATCAGCAAGCCGTAGCATACTTGGAGCGCAGTATTAAGCAAAACAATCCAAGAGCGATGGCAAACCTTGCAACACTTTATAGCCGTGGTGATGGTGTGATGCAAAGTGATCAAAAATCGGTAGCGCTCCTACAAAAGGCAGCTGATCTTGGTATGCCAGAAGCCAAATTTAATCTTGCTGCTGCATATTATGAAGGGAAGGGCGTTAAACAAGATCAAGAGAAGGCGATGCAACTCATTCAGCAAGCTGCCGATGCTGGCGTACCGGCTGCGATTCAAATCATCAGAGAAAGTCTGCAGCAACAAGGTGATTGTCAACAGGTTGAGCGTATGGTGAATGGGAAAGTCATGACTGCAGTTGAATGCCCACTTTAAATTTTAAAATATTAAATTCATCTTTATGATTAATTTTTTTCAGTATCCAAGTGAATTGTATTTATCGGTAGAATCATGCATGTAAATTTGGTTCTACTTGGATATTTCTTTTTATATTTAGTGTCGAATAGAGTAGATAATGATTAAAACACTTAAAAAGTTAATTAAATTTATACCAGGGATAGGGGCACTAACAGCTTCAAGTATCAGTTTTGCGCAGTTAGATAAAGAGCAACAATGGCAGCAGGTTTATGATGCACGAACAGCTTTTTATGAGCAGCATATAGGGGCGCTGCCAGCTGATATTATGAAATCACCGTCATTATTTGTGGTCTGGCCTGCTGGTGGGTTCTATGTGATCCCTGCGGATAAAATAGCGAAGGGATTGTGGGCTTATACCAGTTTTGGGCTAAGCAATGTTGATATGCCAGCTAATATGAAGGCAACCAATGTACAGCTTGAGTATGATGATCAAGGGCGAGTAACGTCTAGCTCTGCAACATTAGAAAATAAAAATCCGCAGATGACCGTTCCAGAGACAGCAGGTTATGGCTATGAGGTCTTATTGATTACCAAAGAGAATGAAGAATGGCCACTTTGGTTTCTACAGTGGTTTGCCAATGCAGAGCTTAGCAACGATGCAGGTATTTTGAATCGAGTAGAAGAATATAATGGCTTAACTGTAGAAGCGATTCAGGTCGGTGAGAATAGTGAAGATCAGATCAATGTCCTAATTACCAAAGCTCAACAACCATTGCCCACGGGTATTCAGCTCCCAAATGGAAAAATGGAATTTTTGGTGGCTATTGTGATTACCGATGAAGAAATGCAATGGTCAATGGAGCATGGTCGTGATGCTTTACTTCAAAAACTGATGAAGAGTGGCATTGGGCAAGTGAGTGATCGTCATCGTGCATCTGTTGTGAAATAGTTTTTTGATGAATGATCCGATGCATCATAAGATGTTAAGGTCTTATAAATGCACGGGATCAATCAAAGAATGCTTTAGTGCATAAGCTTCGTTTATTTTTCAATAGCGGGCTTATGTTCAAGCTCTTTGCTTAGGAAGTAATTTAAGAAGGTTCGAATCACAGCAATAATTGCCAGCTTAATCAAACTATCCAAATCTGGATCGACTGTAGTAATTAAAATGTCGGCAGCCAATTGAAATTCTAATGCTGTTGCGAGCCAGTCACCAAAGCAATAACGTGCAGTTCGGCCAGATTTTAATTGAATAAGAATAATCAGTGTTTTAACTAATCCGATGACCACACAAATGACGGAAATGATTTCTAAAAATAATTGAAGAAAATGAACACTAGAAATTAATATTTCACGTAAAAACGATATCTCAAACATTAAAAGCCTCAAGCATAGATTTTAAATTTTATTTATTTAAAATATCAGTCATTTCCAACAACATTAAAGAAAATTATCGTGATTTTGTCACAGCTTGATGATGTGGAAACTTGGCTATTGTCATAGATTCTATTAAATAAGGCATAAGATTCAGAACAGATGATAGATGTCGTACCACGCAGAGCTAAAACTTCGGGTGCTGGGTATTCTTCGCAGACAACAAAAAAGGCTTAAACCTTTTAGGTGTAAGCCTTTTGACATCATGTGGATGCATGATGGTAATTCTTGGCGGTGAGAGAGGGAATCACATTTTCTAATTAAGTTAATGAAATTAATATAATTTAAAAAAACATTTTTAGGATTTTACCCCCAATTATACCCCCAAATGAATAAGGGTACTTCCGTATCTACTTAGCGCCTGTTTTTACTATAGGATAAAAGCTTTATAAGATTTTGCTCTGTACACGACAAATTTCACAGAACCCTTATCCTATCAGGGTTCTGCCTTCTTAAAATTGCCAAAATTTCCTTAAACTCTTCTTTTTTCCCAAAACCAATTAAACGCTGAATCGCCATTTGAACATAGTCTAAACCATAGCGAAATAAACTCATTGAGAGTCGTCCATGCTTCTTTATTTTTATCACTTTTTTTTGATCATGTTGCCATTCACCCGTTAAGTAACACCAACAGAAGCTTATAGCTAACACCGCAATCAATTTTTTCACTCGTCTAGGGTCTGTCAAGCGCGTATTTTCAAGATTAAACCCGCGTCCTTTGAGACAACTGAATAAGGTTTCAATTTCCCAGCGTAATGCATAATCCTGAATAGCATTGGCATTAAACTGAGGAGAAACGACGAGTAAAAGCTCTCCATTTTCTAACTGTAGTGCACTTATATATAGTTTCACCCGACCAACCAAAATCCGTCGTTTACGACATTCAATTTGACCAACTTTAAGATGGCGAAATAAATCACTAATTTTATGATTCTTTCCTAAATGATTGGTGACAATGAAGTTTTTTTAACACGAATGCAGAAGTTGATGTCTTGTTCAATTAACCATGTAAACCACTGCTCACCGATAAACTCTCTGTCTGCGAACACATTCACAATACGGTCTTTACCAAAAATGGCTATAAAGCGTTGAATCAAAGCAATACGCTCTTTCGTATCTGAATTTCCACGTTTATTAAGCAATGTCCAAAGGATAGGTATCGCTATTCCACGATAAACGATTGCGAGCATCAGGATATTAATATTTCGTTTTCCCCATTTCCAATTGGTTCTATCTAAAGTCAGTTGCACTTGGTCGAATGAAAACATATTGAAAATCAACTGAGAAATTTGACGATAATCAAAATACTGACCTGCAAAGAAGCGCTGCATACGTCGATAAAATGATTGTGGTAAGCACTTGATGGGCAAGGCTTTAGATGCAGAAGAAAGATTACATGTTTGCTTTAAAATAATCACAAGCATGATGAGCGCAAAGCACTTTAAATGTGACTTGTTCCATTTTAGATATTTGTTTAAGATAAGATATAACTCATTGAGATGTGTCATAGTATTCGTCGTTAGAAAACAATTATTATGACATTATTTCAATGAGTTATCTATTTTTGTCGTGTACAGAGAAGATTTTGTTACTATTAAGACTAAAACAGTATCAGTTTTAATAATAACTTCAGGGAAAAACTCAATCAGTTTAAGTTGGGTTAAGTTTATTTGCACCATATAGACTAAATTGGTTTTCATCACTGGTTAATAGATGCAACAACTTTGGATGCAGAAATAATTTCTCTTTACCAACAGTAATTTCTTTCAGTACTCCTAACTCAACTAATTTCTTTAGATAGGTAGATGCAGCTTGTCTTTTGGCTATATCTTTTTCTACCAGATTAGCTATACGGCAATAGGGTTGTTCAAAAATAACATCGACCAACTCCCTTGAGTAAATTTTTTCAGCATGTTTTTTGATGTATTCGATGCTATGTTCATGCAGTTGTCGTATTGCTTTGATTTTGGCAATAGTCCATTCACTAGTATTTTTCACTGCTTGCAGCATGAATAGAATCCATTCTTGCCAATTCCCTTGTGTGGTAACGCTCAATAGCAATTCGTAGTATCTAGCTTTGTTCTGGATGATAAAACGACTCAGATAGAGAATCGGCAATGTAAGTAACTGACGATCCATCAAATACAGAATATTAAGAATTCTTCCTGTACGTCCATTACCATCAACAAAAGGGTGTATCGCTTCAAATTGATAGTGAGCAATCGCCATCTTGATCAAAGGATCTATATCCTGATTGTAATGTAGGAATTGATCTAAGTTAGATAGTAGGTTACGGATAGTTTCTTGTCCGACTGGTGGTGTGTAAATTACTACTCCAGTGTAGCTATTCTTTAATGCTGTGCCAGTGGTTGCTCTTATATCTAAGTCCACGCCTTTAATCATCTGGCATATCTCGATAGCAGTACTGGTATTTAAAGGGCGTTCCTGAATGGATTGTACACCTTGATATAATGCCGTCCGGTATCTAAGAGCTTCTTTAGTGGCATGATCTGCTTGATCATCATGGCCTTGTGCGTGTTGAAATAGTTTGTCTGTAGTTGTGACAATATTCTCAATTTCCGAACTGTCCTTTGCTTCTAACAATGGAATGATATTGATCAGGATGGTTTGGTTCGGGATCAATTCGCCCGCCTGTTTTAATTCAGCCAATGCTGATCTAGCTTCAATACATAGCTTGAGTACCACTTTGGTCTCTACATCCTGCTCAGGTGGCAATGAAGGTAGATTATTGTAGGGTTCAGTTGCTTGCCATTGAGCCATTGTATTCATTCCGATATTTATTGTTATGTCGATAAAAATAAAAAAGTCGACATGACATGTACGATATGTCGATAGCATAAACATGATTAGGGTGTCATGTCGATAAAAATTAGAAAAATCGACATGACTTCTAATATGTGTCGATAGCATAAACATGATTAAGAGCTAATGTTTACTTAACTTAATTATGAATGGTAATTACTCTATGTGAGTGCTTTGTGTTTGAGAAAATTGAGGGAAAGACTGCCAATTAAACTTCTGGAATTGGCTACTGAAAATTATGCAATATGGAATCTTACTTAAAATTTTGCTGATTAATAATTCTAAATAATGTTATTTTTATTTTAAAACGATGTGATTAATAGGTAATTTAAAAATTGAATTTTAATCAAACATATATTAAATTCAAATTCTTAAAATGTATTTGATTTTATTGTTATGGAAAATAAAAGACTTTTTGAATTATTAAGGCTACGAGTTCCACACTCATATGCATCGTTGTCATTTGATGAACGTGGAAAGATGACCTTTTTCAAGGAGTCTGTTGATGTGTTAGAAAACTTTTCCAACTTTTTTGAGGACATTCGTAGCCACAGAAATCCTGTACTTGAGAAGTTTTTAAATACGAGTAACGAGGGGCGTGAGTTCGATCAAGATACATATTTGTATTTTAGTAAGTTGGTATCTAACACAACTATTTTACCCGACTGTGGATATAAGTTTAGACAATGGACGACCTCTACTAAACTGATGGAATGTATTAGAAATATACAGAATGCAAGTGAATATTTTTTACACTTAGATGAGAATGATCCTTATGCCCATTTATCCCCAAATTTGCAAAAACTTTTCCATGGATGGGGTGATAAAACATTCCCTACAAAGCAAATAGCAGCTTTAAAAAAAGAGATTAAAGATAATCAGACAAGTATTGACTGGAATGTGGGAGCTGAAAGTAGAACAAGTTCTTTTGAGCATAACTATTTATGCATGGATTTTGATTCCCTTATTTCACAAAATTTGGAATTGAATGTTCTGTGTCTGGATATAAATCTAAAAAACTCATTTAATAGTCCAGAACATGAATTTATCCGAATCAATTTAGGGTACATCACTAAAATTCAGATGTACTTAAATCGGTTTCCTGATTTTTTGAATGGATTATTTAAGTGGGAAAGTGATCATCAGCATGGCTTGAATTTGCATTGTATTTTGTTTTTTAAGGGTAAAAAGAAGCTTAGCTCGAAAAAAATAATTGAAAAGCTCACCGATAGTATCAGTCGAGACAAGTTTGATTCAGGCGTCGCAATCACCAATTGGCTAAACCTGTCAAAGCAAATTACCAAGCACGATTTTACAAAAATTTCATATCACCAAACAGAGCATATACACCAGTTTAAGTATTGGATTCTGGGCTACTACGCATACATTGATTACATCATAAAGCTGGATTACCGAAACAATGCGGGTAATATCCCTCTTAATGGGGAGTTTTTAAGGCTTGATGAATTTGTATATTACGACCCATTACTAGCATATCAGAGCAATATTGAGCAGTGGAAAAAACGAATAGAAGGCAAAAATCCAGAAAAAATTTGGCAATATAAAGATTTACCAACAGCTGCTATTGAACGAATTGAGATAGCACAGTTGATGTATGAAGAATATGCCTGCATTGATAATAACTTTAAAGGACTAGCCGAAGTCGGTGTGCGATTAGAAATTTTTATTGAAAATGTACTGGTTTCATTTGGTAGCTTTTTCGATTTCCCTAGGCAGTTTAATGAGTCAAATTCATTAACCGAAGATGAATGGACAAGTTCGATTACAACATGCTGCCGGCAATATTTTAGTTTGATTGATGAATTTCAGGCAGTGCAACAACTCTTAGATTACAGTCAAAATTTTGCTTTAAGTCCTCATATGAATGTGGAAAATTTTGGTATAAGAGGTTTCTTTTTCAAGAACAAAATGGACGATAAGTTCGATCTTAATATAACTAAAATTTTTGAGTTGAATAGGACGATTGCCGCTTTAAGAGATAGATATATTGGAGATTCAGTTCATTATGGAAGACTAAAAAACAGGATTAGTTCCAAATATTTAGAGATGAATAAAAGAACGGCAATTGAGGGACAATATAAAACTTGTGCTAGACGTTATGCGACAGCTATCGATTATCTAAATGCTATTTTAGTTCAAGATGCTGTGGTCTATAGAATCCAATTTAGATTAGATGTAAAAGCATGGGGGGCTATCTCACAAGAAGAATTTTCTAAGCTTTTCACAAGTTTCATCCGTTTTGGTAAAAGAGCCCGACCGCTATCAAAATGTGTAGGTTATCTGGGATGTTGGAGCCTTAATATCCAGAATAAAAGTATTGCTGATGTTTTGTTTTTCTTTCCTCGAACTAAGCTTATGAATATCGATGGCACTGCAACTTCAATAATTGATTATTGGCATAAGTTCTTAACAACTCATTTTGAGGGTAAGTCAAAAAAAGATCCTCAGAATGTGTATAGCGATACGGAATCTATAGCTGTATTTTCATCACAACGAGAATTTAACTCAAAATTCGTAGTATTTGATGTTAGAGACAGAAAAAAGCAAAATTTGTTCAAACAAACAGTCATCAAATATTTAGCTTACAATGAGATTTTCCAACCAAAACCAGCAGTCCCAATCAGGAAGGTGTTGATCAAGGGTTCAACTGCTAATGTTGAAAAAGGTAATAACCCCAAAAATTAACTTTAGCTTCAATCTGTTAGGTTAATTCATGTGTTCTAAGCCCAGTCGGTCTAATCGATTCACTGTTAAGTCGTAGATGGAGCTTAGCGGGTTATTAAAGTTATTATATCTAATATTAATTATATACTTATCAATATCTTATTTTATTATTGATTGATTCTTTACTCATATATATGGGTAAGCAAGTAAAAGATTACAGACATGGCTGTGATATGAATCCTAACATGATGAGTATCACAACATGAATTTGACTACAGTGATTTGGAATGAATCTAATCTTTGTACTGCGATTGAAGATTTTGTTTATGACGCCTGTTTTGAACAGATGAATGAACAACAATTCAAACAGTTACTCAGTATATTATATGAAGCCTTTCAGCGCTTCTATTCAGCACAGCTTCACTATGTTGAATCCATCCAATACTTTATTCAATGTAAGCAATGGATTGATTACTTTCTGAATGGTCAACCTGCATCACAGATCTTAAATTTTAATACTCAGCAAGTTCAAACCCTATGCTGTGTACTCTATCAATATCAAAATGATTATTGGAATGAGTATGCTCGTTTTATCCAACAAGAACAGCAGAATCGAAATTCACTGTATCAGTATCTGACTAAACTCATTACCCATTATTCTGAACTTTTATTTGTTCGTGTTGATTTGGGTTATCTTAAAGAACAACAGGTGTATATCAGTATTCAAGATGTTCAAGAGCATATGGATATTTTAAGAAATCGTATAGCAAATCAAGATGGCTGTTTCATGGGGTTGAGAGGATATGCATGGGCATTAGAGCAGGGTGCAAATAAAGGCTATCATTGCCACTTATTGCTAATCTATGATCCATCGAAACGTTTGAGTGACTGGTATCTCGCTGATCAAGTTGGAAAATTATGGCAAAGCATTACAGGTAATCTGGGATGGTACTTTAATTGTAATACTACGGAACATAAGCAGCAGTTTAAGCAACTTAATCGATTAGGTGTAGGACATATCCAGTGCAATGTTGAATTGGAAGTAAGCAATGCTTTGAATGCGGCCATGTATCTGGTCAATCCTGAAAAATATGCACAGCATTTACGGGCTATGTTGCCTCGAATGCGCAGCTTTGGTACGGGCCAATTTGAAGTGCATTGGCGTAGAGGTGTAGCCCAAACCTTGCAGCAATGTGGATTCTAGATTAGATCACCATTAAAAAGTTACGGCACTCCTAAGTCTATGAAATAAATAGCTTAGGATGTGTTTACCATGACGACTTACAATGAGTCTCAAACATTTTGTGAAATTGAAAACTTTATTCAAGCAATCTTAGCCAATCAAATCAGTGTTGAACAATTCAAACAGCAGATCGTTCCCTTGATTAAGAAATCCAGACGATTCTTTGTAGATGGGAATAATTATATCGCTGCGATTATTGTGTTTAAGCATCTTGAGCAGATCATCTTTAAAGCCAATGCGTTTAAGTTCTATGATTCTATTCAAGACTTACCTGATCATGTGGTGGACGGTTTTATCAAATACGTACAAGATCAAGCTGGGTTGATTGAAGCGGATTATCAATATGATCAGAACGAGTATAAGAAACAGATGAAAAAGGCTGAATGCTTCTTATCAGAATGTATACAACAACAAGATCAATTGATCATCTTTCCCATTTGTTTAGGGATTCAACCTGAAGCGCTATCAGTGATTCGTTTATATGATCTTGATCTCTACCTGAGTGCTTTTCTAAAGTTAATTCGCTCCAGAGATACCGAGCTGTTTCGTTCAATTCATTCGGTGCTGTGGCAGATCAAACATGATCCAGAGCAGGGCTACTATGTTCAGTTATTCTGTATTTATGCTGGACAGGCACAAGCTGTCATTCTAACGGATCATGCACGTAGAATCGGTGAACAATGGTTGGAGATCACTAATGGCTATGGTGCTATTTCATTTAAAGAGCACGAGTTGAAAGGGATCTCGGTCAATTGTTTGGATGACAAACAGATTCAACGTGCTTTGCAAGCTGTAAAAAACCGTTTAAACAGCCATGCCAATAATCATTACTTAAGAGTGACAAGGCATCGTAGAAAGACCTTTGATTGTCAGCGTATCGGCCTAAGTTTGGTTTAAAGACAATGGAACATGTTGTTCTAACATGTATCGATGGGTGGTCTTATGGGAATAAACTTATTCCCATAAACACTGAAGCGAAAACAAAGCCGCTTCATTCATGCCTAAAAATTATAGGTATAAGTCAATCCGCTGTTGGTGGTGATGGTCACCTCACGCACATTTTCAGCAGGACAGCCAAGATAAACTTGGGCTACTGAGCCATAGCGCATATTTTGATAATCATAAAACCCTTTGGTTCTACAATTGCCGCGATTGATTGAAACACCTGTTAAGGTGGTGGGATCATCGTTCAGTGACATGATATTGAGTTTATCCACATAGCCTGTCATGGAATATTGCGATTGATCACGGCGGACACGCACTTCAAACTGTTCTTGGATCGGTTGTTCCTGTGACAGTTCTGTCATTTGCTCAGCATCGGCGCCATTTTCTAAAAAGGATTTATCAACCATAAAATCATCTTCGGGTGGATTGGATGTCTCAGGCTGATCAGAAGTGCTATTTTCAGCAGAGGCTGTATTTTGCTCTGGCGTGCCTGCTGGGTCTACTACTTTTACCTCTGCTGTAGTTTGAGCTTCTTTGGATGGACTACATGCGGTTAAGCCTAGTAGCAATACACTGGATAAAAAAAGAGAGGGAATAAAATTCATTAGAAGTACCTGTTCTTCATCGAATAATTTGATCTACAGAGGCGAAGCCCAAATCTGTATATTTAATTGTTAGGTCAATTACTTGCTTGATTTAATAAAATTGGGAATCACTCACCGATCTTTTTAAATACATTCTCGATAGGCGTGTAATTATCCAAAGTAAAATCAAAGTTCATGGGCTTTTTTAATGGGACATCAAATTTCTTTAATCGAGCATTTTCGATACCGTTGAAATGCTTGCGTTGAAAAGACATCGTACTCGGTTCAAGAATTGCGATAGGCTCATGTGCTGAACCAGTTTGAGTATGGTTTGCTTGATAAATGATTAAGCTATCCAAGGCCAATTTATTCTGATTAAAGTTAAAAATGTAACCGACATATTTTTGTCCAGCAGCTGTAATAATCTTTTGGGCTAACTCTGGGGTGGATGGTGCGGTGAAATTGACGATAAGATCAGATGCGAAATTCATATCTTCAAAATGTAACTGTTTCGAATCAGCATCATAGTAAATAAAGTTATCAATCGGGCCACTTGGTCGATCATTGGGTGTATAGCTGCTGGGCATGAACAGACTTTGTGAAGAAGTGGCATTTAAACTGATTTCTAAAAGTTTCAAGTCATAATTCAGATTGGCATTTTTATTATCCAGTTCATTTTGAAGCGTCTGAATACGTTGTTGATATTGTTCTGTACTTTCAAATTGATCTTTTTGAGGTGGAAGCACCTGCATGGTCGATCTTATATAATTGATCGCTGTGTCATGTGCTGCACGAAAGGAATAATGATCACCCAAAGCAAAGGTGAATGCAGGAAACTGTTGACCTGTATGCCCGATCACCAGAACTTGATTATTTTTTAAAGCCAGAGTATTTCTTAATTCATTGAGAACCGTCTGGAAATTCACGCAATTTGCACAATACTCAGCCACATCTGAATTTTCAAAAAACATCTGTAACCCAGATATCGTTTCATATGGCGGATAAAAAGAAAAATACCCCTCATCTTTGATTAATTCCTGAAAGTCTTTTGCTGTTTTTGTCAGAGGAGTGGTGATTTTATTTCGAGCGATAATCAAAGGGGAAGCAGCAAATTGTGCAGGGGCAGCATCATTCAATGACATTTTTTCAATACTTTGAGTCAGTTCTTCGTTCTTTGTATCATTTTGTGGTTTTGAACAGCCGACCAAAGTGAGACTGGTCAGCAGTGCAATTGCAATGTATTTCATCCTCTTATTTCCCCATCCAATATTTTAAAGTTTTTAAAATGAATTATGAAATTGACTGTAATTTCAAACATATTTATTTGGCTGTCACAGGCTCTAGGTGCGGTTGGTGAGCACAATAAGGACAAGCCAATTAAGCTGCATGCTAAGTTTCATGATTTTTATCCAACACAAAGCAGCCCCTGAATTAAAAATGCAGTGGTTGATCAGTGTGGTGAAATCAATCAGTACACAGAATTTAAATAAAATGTTGGAATCGGGATGAAATGTCGAAGTTGAGAAGTAGGTATAAATGAAGCGAGTGCAGGGGATGCACACAAATTGAATAGCGTCATGATTGATGACTCCTTAGGTATTTAAGAAGTTCTACCGCATCACTGCTAAATAATGGTGGCAGAACGAAAAGGGGTTAGCAGACTGAACCTAAGAATCAGCACACCCGAAGGTGTCCCCCTCCCGTTCTACCGCAGAGGGAGCACGAGGGTACACACCAAAAGATGAAATCTTTTAGTGTACTTAGGAAACGGTCTGCTAAAACCGACTGGCAATGTAGGCCAGCCCTTGCATCATAATCGCTGATAAAAATCAGGTCAATTGATCCCTGTATCCAATCATTAAAATTGATTTAAAAAAGCATCAAGTAAAATCACATTCTAAAAAAATACAGATACATATCATCTGAATGAGAAGCATGTGGCTCTTTCAAAACAGCCCTATGCAATAACCCGATTTACGTTTTGCCTGCTTTCCCCCAAAGCAGGCTTTTTTATTTCACTCATTTTTATTACAGGAATTAGTCAGATGAGTTTGCCATGTCCTTATTGTCAGTCCCGAGACACGGTACTGCTGGAATCTCCACAACACTTCGTCATCAACAGCAATTCACCTTCAGCGCAAAACAATGTGATGTCACCTTTGGCATTGGCGACGTTGGGCATCAGTGTTTCTAAAAGTTTAAATATTCCCCCGATTGCAGGTGCCCTCGTCGGGGTGCTGATCGGTGGCATTTGGATGTTGATGACGGAGGATGAAGTCCAAAACAGCTCACATCCTGTCTATACCCGACATTATTACTGTAATGACTGTGACCGCGATTTTAGTCCGAGCATCCGTAACTAATTTTTAAATGAATTTATCCAATTACCTTTTACAGCAATTCAACTTTTACAGGAATTAAAATCATGGCTCATTTAATTGAAAACATGGCGTATGTCGGTGAAACCCCTTGGCATGGCTTAGGTAATCCACTGACGCAAAATCAACCGATAGAAGTCTGGGCACAGCAGGCAGGCATGAACTGGCGCATTGAATCCTCTGATGTCAGTTATATGGCTAAAAATGATCGTGGGCAAAGCATTATCATGCCCTATGAAGAACAGCGCGTACTCTATCGCTCTGATACCCATGCACCATTATCCGTCGTCAGCCAGCGTTATCAGGAAGTCCAACCCAAACAGATTTTAGAGTTTTATCGCGATTTGACCGAACAATCTGGCTTTGAACTGGAAACCGCGGGTGTACTCAAAGGTGGGAAGAAATTCTGGGCATTAGCCAAAACTGGACAGACTTCTGCTTTAAAAGGCAAAGATGTCAGCAATGGCTATATTCTCTTAGCCACTGCCTGCGATGGCACTCTCGCCACCACAGCACAATTCACTTCCATTCGTGTGGTCTGTAACAACACCTTAGCGATTGCTCTGAAAGGTCAGAACTCAAGTGCAGGTGTGGTCAAAGTGCCACACAGTACCAAGTTCGATGCAGAAAAAATTAAGCAGCAACTCGGTATATCCGTGCGTGCATGGGATGAACACATATATGAAATGAAACAACTGAGTCAGCGTAAAGTGACGCAGACCGAAGCAGCCGCTTATTTTGATGCCGTGTTTAACAATACCAGTCTCAGCCCAATAGAACAGGATGAAGGCATTATTCAGTTCTACCGCAATGTCGCCACACAAGCCAACTCAGCCACTAAAGCTGAAAACAAGGCTGAACCGAATGGACGTGCCATGTCTAAAGTCATGACCATGTTTAACGGGCATGGCCGTGGTGCAGAACTGAGTTCAGCCAAAGATACGGCTTATGGTTTGCTGTGCTCAATTACAGAGTTCTGCGACCATGAACGTCGTGCAATGAGTCAGGATCATCGTTTGGATTCAGCATGGTTCGGGGCTGGGGCAGGTTTAAAACAACGTGGACTCGAACAAGCGTTAAGGATGCTGAATTGAGCTTGAGCGCTCTGTACCATACAAGTCACCGCTCAAGTTGGCATACAAGCTGATCTATCCATCCATACTCACAACATATCTGGATTATCCCATTAAAAGCTGTGTCTTCGGACACAGCTTTTTTATGCCCAAATTTTAATAAAATACAGGAAAACAGAATATGAATACTGCGATTTCAAATTCAGTCATAGCAAAGAATCAAACACCTATTCAACCTTTTATTGCTCCTAAATTATTTACCGCGAAACGTTTTGTCGATACCCGAAACTTAACTCAATCCGAATGGTTGGAAGTTCGGAGAAAAGGCATTGGCAGCAGTGACTGTGCTGCTGCTTGTGGACTGAATCCGTATATGTCGATGTTAGAGTTGTGGATGATCAAGACAGGGCGGATTCAACAAAACATTGAAGAGGACAGTGAAGGCCATGCACCTTTATATTGGGGCAAACGGCTTGAGCCTTTAGTTGCAGAATTCTATAGCATGCATACTCAGCATAAAGTCCGACGCGTGAATGCCGTGTTACAACACCGTGATCCAGACAAGCATTTTATGTTGGCCAACTTAGATTACTCCGTTGTGGGCAATGCTGAAGTACAAATACTGGAGTGTAAAACCGCAGGGGAGTATGGTGCCAAGCTGTGGCGCGATGGTGTGCCTTTATATGTACTTTGCCAAGTGCAACATCAATTGGCTGTGACAGGTAAGAAAGCCGCACATATCTGTGTTTTGCTGTGTGGACATGAAACACGCATTTTTAAAGTCATGCGTTCTGAGTCAGTGATCCAGCATATCGTCAATGCCGAGCGTTACTTCTGGGAATGCGTGGAAAAGGATACCCCACCTGAAGCAGATGCCAGCGAATCGGCAGCTAAAGCCTTACAGCTTCTGTATCCAGAACATGTACCACTCAGTACGACAGACTTATCTGGAGATGAGCAAGCCAATCAACAGTTTGAACAACTGATCCGAGTACGTAATCAAGTTGAAAAGCATCAGGAGCAATTTGACTTAATCAAACATCAGTTGCAGGCCAAGATGCACGAAGCTGAAAGAGCCACTTTTAAAGCAGGTTCAGTGACGTGGAAAAAGTCCAAAGATTCGGTCAGCTTAGACAGTAAGGCCTTACTCAAGCAGTATCCTGAATATTTAAATCAGTTTCCACAAGCCAAGCAAGGGACACGGCGTTTTCAGATTTATGCTAACGGTGGATAAGTCCATTTTTATCCGTACAAGCATCACGCTAAATACCAACAAGCAAGCTCATATCAGCCCATGCCCACAGCATGGGCTTTTTTATGCCTATTCAATTTATACAAAGAGGAAAATCAACATGATCAAAGGTCTAGCGATTACACCGCCAATACTTGGACGAATCAGTATCGGCAAGATGGTGGAAAAGAATGGTAAACGTGTCCCTGAAAAGGATGACCAGTTTACCTTGACCTCTCAAATCCAAAATAAAGAGGGTTGGGTAAAACATCCACTCGATGAACAACTTCGAGCCAAAGCACCCAATCAAAAACTCCGTTCAATCCCAGTCCGTATGATCTTTAATGATCCTGAACTTAATTTACGTGCTGAGTACAGCTTATTTGATCGTCAGACAGGTCGGCCTGTTTGCGTGGGTAATGGTGAAACTTGCCAACGACTGACCAATCAAGGGGTTGAACATCATCCCTGTCCATCGCCAGACTTATGTCCTTTGGCACAAGGTGGACTGTGTAAGCCTTATGGGCGTTTGTATGTGAATTTGGATGAGTCGGATGAACTGGGCACATTCATATTTAGAACCACAGGCTTTAATAGCATTCGAACTTTGGCCGCTCGGCTCAGTTATTACCATGCAGCATCCAATGGCTTGCTGTCCTGTCTTCCCTTACAACTAACGCTTCGAGGGAAATCAACCACACAAAGCTATCGAACACCTGTGTATTACGTGGATTTAACGCTACGGGATGGCGTTCATTTACAAGAAGCCATTCAAACTGCCAAGGAGATTGATCAGAAGAGTAAGGCAGCAGGTTTTAATCAACTGGCTTTGGATCAGATGGCACGGCAGGGTTATGCAAATGCGAGGTTTGAAGTGAATGGGGAGGAGGGTTTGGATCTGGTAGAGGAATTTTATAGCAATCAAGATTCTGAAGCTGAATCGGTACAGCCTGAAATCACGGCTCGAAATAAAGTAAAGCCTAAGTTTAACCAGATGGAAGTGAGTGCACAGGAGATTCAGCATGGATTGCAGGGGAGCGTGAGGGCAGTGAATTGATATTTAAGCGAAAGTTAAATTTTTACAGACATCCCGATTATTTGAGCAGTAACGCTCGCATCAATGATTAGGAGTAAACATCATGAATGCGTTCACAGGTCAAACCTTTCAGATGAATCAAATTGTTAATATTAAAGATGTCATTCAATTCACCAGTATTAGTCGTGCGAAGATTTATGAAATGATTAATGTCGGCTCAAAATATTATGATCCAACTTTTCCAAAACCAGTACGTCTAAGTGAATCACGTATTGGTTGGGTGGCTTTGGAAGTTCATCAATGGATTGAAGCTAAAATACAAAGTCGATAAGCGTGGGAGCGAAAGCTCCCTTATTTTCTGTAAATGGTTATACTTTATAAAAATAGTTTAAAATCATTTTCTTAATTTTATCAATTATTCTATTTTTTAGATTTTGAGAGACATATGGATTTAAAATCAGTACATAGCATTTTTACCGATAGAATTTTAAGAATACCTTCTTATCAGAGAGGTTACTCTTGGGCTAATGATGCTGAAATTAAAGAACGTAAAGATCTAGTAAAAACTAAAGGCCAATTGATGGATCTTTGGAATGATATTCAAAATATTCCTAATGATAAATGGCATTATACTGGATTACTAACGTTAGCTGAACATACGAGTCCAGATTACAAAGAGTGGTTACCTAGAAAAGCACAATATTCGATAGTTGATGGCCAACAGCGAATTACTTCGATTCTGATTTTAATTACCGTGTTGGTTAAATACTCGAAACAATTTGAGTATGAGTTCGGGGATCGTGATGGAGATACGGAATTTCATTATCTTTATATTTCTAAAGGTACTAGAAAAGCATATATTTTTGGTTATGATCAAGATAACCCAAGTGATAAATATTTCAGAAAACATATACTTAATCTTGATGAAATTGAAGGAGATAGTAAAGAAAGTATTTATACTGAAAACCTGATTAAAGCACGGAAGTTTTTTGAAAAAGTTGTTGGGTTTTATCTAGAGGATGCTTCCAATAAGGTAGAAGCATTGCAATTTCTGTTTGATAAGGTAACAACAGGATTGAGGCTTAATGAATATATTTTACCTAATGAGTTGGATGAGTATGTAGTTTTTGAAACTATGAATAATAGGGGGAAACCTTTATCTCAACTTGAGAAATTGAAGAACAGACTTATGTATCTTATCGATAAAATGAGTTTAAGTCTTGAGGATAAAAATGAACTTATAAAATCAGTGAATACAGCATGGATTACTATTTATCAATCATTAGGGGCTGAAAAGGGTACACCTTTAGATGATGATGATTTTATCAAAGCACATTGGATCATGTATTTTGGGCAATATGATCGGTCAGAGTCTAATGTTTATGTCCAACATTTATTTAATCATTTTTTTACGATTGAACGTGTATATGTAAATGAATTACAAGCCTTAGATATTCAGAAATACGTTAAATCTTTGCAAAAAAGCTCAGTTTATTGGAATCAAATACATCATCCTAAATATTTTGAAGATGCTGACGATAATGTACGTATTAAAATTTTAGGATTACATCGTGTTGGATTTAGAGCCGCATTTAAACCTTTAGTATTGGCGATTTTACATAATACAGATAAATTAAATTTACTTGATATTTGTACACATCTAGAAAAATTTGCTTTTAAAGTTTTTCATGCTGCTGATAGGCAGTCAAATACAGGAGATAGTAAGCTTTACCGATTGTCTGCATTAGTTTATAGAGGGGAAATTGGTTCTCAGACAATTTGTGATTCAATTGATACTTACACAAAAGAATATTATAGCTTTACTAAATTTAAAAACTTGATTGAATATCTTGTTGAAGAGAAGAAAGGTTTCTATAAGTGGGGTGGCTTAAAATATATATTTTTTGAGTATGATCAGTTTTTAAGAACTAAAAATAAAGTATCTGCTGTAAGTTCACAGTTAATTTGGAAAGATTTTAAAAGTAGAGATTCGATTGAGCATATTTATCCACAAAGTGCTTTTCAGAGTTTAGAAACCTTTTGTAATGGTGATGATTCATCAGAACGTAAAAGTGCATATGATGAGTTACAACTTAATTGGCATGAGTTTAGTATTTTCACTGAAGGTGAAAGAAAGCGTTTATGTAATAGTCTAGGTAATTTATTAGCGATTACTCATTGAACCGTACCGGGTTTGTCGGAGACTTTTTTATTTAAGTTAGGCCACCTGACCTAACGGATTAATCTTATCATAGTACATTGCTTCAAACTCAAAAGGCGATACATAACCCAGTGCACTGTGTACACGCTTTTTGTTGAACCAATCTACCCAATTTAATGTCGCAAGTTGTACATCCGCTAAACCTTGCCAATCTGCTTTTAAATATTCAATCACCTCTGTTTTGTATAAGCCATTCACCGTTTCAGCCAAAGCATTATCGTATGAATCACCTGTCGTACCGACTGATGCTCGTAAATTTGCTGCTTCTAAACGATTGGTATAGCGAATAGAAAGATATTGAACACCTCTATCGGAATGATGAATTACATTCTTTGGCATGCCTCGATCGTGCAATGCTTGCTCCAATGCATCGAGCACCATATCTGTATTCATCCGTGTAGATACTTTCCATCCAACAATTGCTCGCGAGAACACATCAATAATAAATGCAGTGTAGACCCAGCCAGAATTGGTTTGAATATACGTAAAGTCACTGACCCATAATTGGTCAGGTCGATCAGCACTAAAATTCCGTTTCACTAAATCATCTGCTCGTTTTTGATCATCTCGGCTGCGGGTAGTTTGTTTGTTCTTACCACGCCAAACACCTTGTATATCTAGCTTCTGCATCAATCGAGCAACTGTACAACGTGCAATAACATAGCCTTCACGTTTCAATTTTTGCCAGACTTTACGTACACCATATCGACCTGAACTTTCTTTCCAAATACGTTTGATTTGTTCTGCATGATGTAAATCATGCTGAGCACGTTTCGCTCGATGTTCTGGGTTATCAACGAGATCTAAAGCCCGATAATAGGTCGAAGCTGCAATCGGTAAAATTCTACAAATCGCTTCAACACCATATCGATCTTTATTGTTATGGATAAAATCCACCATTATTTGTGTGGGCGGTCGAGCTCCGCCTGGGCGAAAAAAGCGGCTGCTTTACGTAGAATTTCATTGGCACGTTTTAATTCTTTAATTTCACGTTCCATTTGCTTCATTTTTTCTTGGTCAGATATCTGTTGTACTTTGGCAGGATTTAGTTGATCCATATGCTTTAAATACCAAACACGCAATGTTTCAGGAGTACAACCAATCTTAGGTGCAATAGCTGTGATTGCTGCCCAAGTAGAAGGATAATCTTTTTCAGATTCAATTAGTAATTGAACCGCTCTTTCTCTAATTTCGGGGGTATAGTTTGGTTTTTTCATCGGAATAGTCTCTCAGAATATTGACCCTCCGACAAACCCGGTACGGTTCACATTCAGATAATTCGAGTATGCAGAATGATCCTTTTATATATAAAGTAGATCAATCTGAAAAAGGTGCCCAATATCGTAATCGAGGTTATCGATATGATTCTTTAAGTGCTCAAATCGTTGCAAATGAATCTACTTGGAGTCCTGATCATGTTAAAAATCGTGGTTTAAAAATTTTAGATTTCATATTGTTAAAATTAGATGAAGATCAAAATAAGCTCTCAATAGAAGAAAAGGTTGCACTACTTGGATTAAATTTCTTAAGTCAGAACTTAGAACAGTTGTGTGAGGCTAATAATGTCGAATATCAATAAAGCTCAACAAGAAGCTCTAAATACTTTAGATGGCCCTGTTCTTATTATTGCAGGCCCTGGCTCTGGCAAGACTTATACCTTAGTTGAGCGTATCGTCAAGCTGATTCAAGTCAAAGGTGTGCAGCCTGAGTCAATTTTGGTCGTAACCTTTACTGAGAAGGCTGCAAGAGAGTTAACGACACGTATTTCAAATAGGTTGCTTGAACTAAAGATAGACTTAAATTTGAATGAAATGTATTTGGGTACGTTTCATTCAATTTGTTTGAGAATATTAGAAGAGAATCAGCAGTACACACGCTTAAAGCGTAGCTTTACTTTGTACGATCAGTTTGATCAGCAGTTTCTTTTATTTAAAAAAATGAAAGAATTTGCAGAGATTGAAAACTTTCATTTGTTAATCAAAGAAGAGCAGTCGCGTTGGAATCAGGCAAGTGAACTTTTAATGTTGCTCAATAAAGTGACAGAAGAAGCTTTAACCTCCGAAGAGTTAAAAGAAGCACCTGATATTGAAGTTACAATATTAGGTGAATGTTTAGAAAAATATCATAAATTATTAGAAGAAAATAATGCGCTTGATTTTTCAACGATTCAATACGAGACATTAACGTTATTAGGAAATCAGCCAACTGTCGTATTGGAGCTACAGCAAAAGCTTAAGTACTTGATGGTGGATGAATATCAAGATACCAATACCATCCAAGAACGTATTTTAAAGTTATTGATGGGCGAGGCTCAAAACTTATGCGTTGTTGGGGATGATGACCAAGGCCTCTATCGTTTTCGTGGGGCAACAATTCGGAATATTTTAGAATTTCCTGAGAACTTTGATGAACATAAATGTAAGCAAATTCAGCTCACAACGAATTACCGTTCTCATCCTGATATTGTGAACTTCTTTGGCCAATGGATGCAAAGGTTAGAATGGGGTTCAGGCGTTAATCGTTTTCGTTATGATAAGAACATACGCGCTAGAGAAGATGACTTCCCTGAAGTTCCGTCAGTAATTAAAGTAGTAGCAGAAGGCCGTGAAGATTGGTACGAAGAAAATTATCAGTTTCTATTATCTTTAAAAAGTGATGGTTTAACGGATTGGAATCAGGTCGCCTTCTTATTTAGATCAGTACAAAGTGATCGGGCAGTTGGCCTCGCTAACTATTTAGAAGAAAAAGGCATACCTGTTTATTCTCCACGTTCAAATCAATTTTTTGACCGTGAAGAAATTAAATTACTCATAGGCCTGTTTATTTTTTTATTCCCGCAGTATTTCAATATCCGTAAATGGAATGAGAATCTTAAGCTTGCCATTTGGGACTACTATGATCAGCAATGTATTCCTTCAATTAAAGAGGAATTACAGAAACCTGAAAATCAAGATTTATTAAAGTGGGCACAGGAACGAGCTCGCACACATTATCAACTTGTTGAAAATACAGATTATGCTTTTACAGCCTTGTTTTATCAGGCGTTGCAATTTCCATTATTTAGTAAGTACTTTTCAGATGAGGCGTTGAATGGTTTAGATAAAGGTCGTGCTGCTCGGAACTTATCTAAATTTTCATCTCTGTTGGCTAAGTTTGAGCATCTTCACTACGTTACGGTTATATCTCGTGAATTTGTGGACAAGAATCTGACAGATCTATTTAACCAGTATTTTAGATTCTTGAAAGATGGTGGTATAGGGGAATATGAAGATGACTCTGAATATGCACCAAGTGGTTGTGTATCATTCCTGACGATTCACCAATCTAAAGGGTTGGAATATCCAGTCGTTGTTACTTGTAGTTTAGAAGGCGTTCCAAGAAAAAGTCACGATAACCTAGATGAAATTTTAGAAAATAATTACTTCAGCAAGCCACCTTATGAGCCGTTTGAATTGATCAAAAACTTTGACTTTTGGCGCTTGTATTACACGGCGTTTTCTCGTGCTCAGAATTTACTGGTACTTTCAGCAGAAGTAAAAAAAGGTGCAGGTAGTTCACCGTCTAAGTATTTTAGACCAGTTGTTGATGGCTTAGTCAATTGGAGGCATCCTGAATTAGATTTATCGAAGATCGAATTTGCTCAAGTGAAAGAAATGAACTTAAAGCGTGAATATGCTTTTACCTCACATATTCTATTATTCGAAGCATGTCCTGAGCAATATCGATTCTTTAAAGAACTTGAGTTTCATCCAGTTCGAGCGGGTGCGCAGATCTTCGGTACTTTAGTTCATCAAACCATTGAGGATATTCATAAAGCGGTGTTGCGTAATGATGGCCATTTGGTGAGTCATGAACAAATACAAAATTGGCTGAATACCAATTATATTTATTTGTCTAAGAAAGAACGACAGTTCTTGGCGCCGAATACCTTAAAGGCGATTGAAAGACATGTTGTAAATTACTTCGATCGTGAAAAGAGACAGCTTGATCGTTTGCAAGAAGCTGAAGTTGAAATTTCATTGGTGAAAGATCAGTACATTTTAAAAGGGAGTATTGATTTAATCCGTGGTGAAAATGGTACGGTAGAAATTATTGACTTTAAGTCAGAACGTAAACCTGATTTAGAGAAAGAAAAAACGAGATTTGAAACGTACCAACGTCAGCTTCAGCTGTATGCGCATTTATTAGAAGAGAAAACAGGACAAACCGTAAGTAGAATGCATCTTTACTATACGGGTGAAACAGAAGGTTCGCCTTATGTGAGTTTTGATAAGAGAAGTGATCAGATCGAACAGACTGTTAAACAGTTTGATCAAGTTGTGTCTCGTATTGAAGCGAAAGATTATGGGATGAGTTGCAGACCTGATAAGCTGTGCCCCAACTGTGATATGCGCTTTTACTGTGATCGTAAAAATTGGAATTTTGTGAAGGAAAGTCTTTAAATGACGACTGAAAATAACACTTTAGATTTGCCTGAAGAACACTCTCAAGAGGGTGTAATTAAGTTTGAGCCAATTAAAGGCTACCCGATGTTGAATTGGAAAGGGAAACGTCCTTTTACTTCAACTCGTTATTACCCAGCACAATTAAAAGAACAACATGGTGAAGCGGTTAATGGTTGGCTCAATAAGATTTTTTGGGGCGATAACCTTCAAGTCATGTCACATTTGCTACGTGAGTTTCGTGGCAAAGTAGACTTGATTTATATTGACCCACCGTTTGACTCAAAAGCAGATTATAAGAAAAAAGTAAGTTTAAGAGGTGCAGAAGCAGAGAATGATCAAAGTGCATTTGAAGAAAAGCAGTACACGGATATTTGGGCAAATGATGAATATCTACAATTTATGAGAGACAGGATTATTCTACTAAGAGAGCTTCTCTCGCCTAAAGGATCGATATATTTACATTGTGATAATAAAGCATCGCATCTATTAAGATGTATTCTAGACGAAGTATTTGGTAGTGAAAATTTTCTTAATGAAATTATTTGGTGTTATAAAGAAAGAGAAACATCAAAACGTAACTTTAACCATAAACATGACACAATATTTTTATCTCTGTACACGACAAAAATAGATAACTCATTGAAATAATGTCATAATAATTGTTTTCTAACGACGAATACTATGACACATCTCAATGAGTTATATCTTATCTTAAACAAATATCTAAAATGGAACAAGTCACATTTAAAGTGCTTTGCGCTCATCATGCTTGTGATTATTTTAAAGCAAACATGTAATCTTTCTTCTGCATCTAAAGCCTTGCCCATCAAGTGCTTACCACAATCATTTTATCGACGTATGCAGCGCTTCTTTGCAGGTCAGTATTTTGATTATCGTCAAATTTCTCAGTTGATTTTCAATATGTTTTCATTCGACCAAGTGCAACTGACTTTAGATAGAACCAATTGGAAATGGGGAAAACGAAATATTAATATCCTGATGCTCGCAATCGTTTATCGTGGAATAGCGATACCTATCCTTTGGACATTGCTTAATAAACGTGGAAATTCAGATACGAAAGAGCGTATTGCTTTGATTCAACGCTTTATAGCCATTTTTGGTAAAGACCGTATTGTGAATGTGTTCGCAGACAGAGAGTTTATCGGTGAGCAGTGGTTTACATGGTTAATTGAACAAGACATCAACTTCTGCATTCGTGTTAAAAAAACTTCATTGTCACCAATCATTTAGGAAAGAATCATAAAATTAGTGATTTATTTCGCCATCTTAAAGTTGGTCAAATTGAATGTCGTAAACGACGGATTTTGGTTGGTCGGGTGAAACTATATATAAGTGCACTACAGTTAGAAAATGGAGAGCTTTTACTCGTCGTTTCTCCTCAGTTTAATGCCAATGCTATTCAGGATTATGCATTACGCTGGGAAATTGAAACCTTATTCAGTTGTCTCAAAGGACGCGGGTTTAATCTTGAAAATACGCGCTTGACAGACCCTAGACGAGTGAAAAAATTGATTGCGGTGTTAGCTATAAGCTTCTGTTGGTGTTACTTAACGGGTGAATGGCAACATGATCAAAAAAAAGTGATAAAAATAAAGAAGCATGGACGACTCTCAATGAGTTTATTTCGCTATGGTTTAGACTATGTTCAAATGGCGATTCAGCGTTTAATTGGTTTTGGGAAAAAAGAAGAGTTTAAGGAAATTTTGGCAATTTTAAGAAGGCAGAACCCTGATAGGATAAGGGTTCTGTGAAATTTGTCGTGTACAGAGTATTTTTATATAATAAGAACAAGAATAGTGATTATATTTTTAATTATGCCGAAATTGTGGAAACTTATTCTCCTGTAACTTTAAAGAAATTTAAATATCTTGATGAAGATGGAAGAAAATATCGATTACGTGGAAAAGATGGAACAAATGACCCTAAAGAGGAAAATGAAAATACTTATAGACAATATTTAGATCAACAAACTGGCCCTTTGGCTCGAGATTGGTTTGAGTTGGCTTTTGTAAATCAAGCGTCAGACGAAAGGTTAGGTTATCCAACTCAAAAACCAGAAAAATTATTAGAAAAGTTTATTAAAGTTTCATCTAACCCTAATAGTATAATATTTGATTGTTTCATGGGGTCGGGTACAACACAATCTGTTGCTATGAAGCTAGGTCGACGTTTTATTGGAGCTGATATTAATTTAGGATCAATTCAAACCACGACTAAGCGTTTGATTAAAGTTGCTGAAGAACTTAAAGGTATTCAGCTTTTAGAGGAAGAAAAAGAATTTTATACTGGTTTTGAAGTCTATAATGTTAATCACTACGATGTGTTCCGTAACCCTGTTCAAGCGAAAGAACTACTTATTCAAGCCTTAGATATTCAGCCTATTCCTAACAGTGTTTACGATGGCGAAAAAGATGGCCGTATGGTCAAACTCATGCCAGTGAACCATATTGCAACCAAAGCAGATGTAGCCGATCTTATCCATAACGTGGATTATAAAGCTTTTGAAAAACGTAAAGAAGAAAAGCCAAATCAGCCAGTCGAAAAAATTACAATCTTCTGTATGGGACATGAACCTGATTTAGCTGCATTTGTGGAGCAGTCGATAGGCTATAAGCTTGATATCGAAGTTGTAGATATTCTACGTGATCGTTCCGATCTTCAATTTAAACGTGACTCTGAAGCTTTATTCAAAGTTGAAGGTGCGATTTTAGTTGTAGATAAATTCTATCCTTTGAACCTGCTACAAAAACTTTCACAAACCAAAGAATCGGTTTCTGACTGGCGTGAAATGGTTGAAAGTATCATGATCGACTGGAATTATGACGGTGCTGTATTCCAACCGACACTAACGGATATTCCCGCTAAAAATGAACTGGTACAAGGCCAATATACGATTCCTGAAGATGCAGGTACGATTCGTATTAAAATTACAGATCTCCTTTCAGAGTCACTAGAGCGTGATTTGACAGAAGAGGAGTTTGCAAATGGCTAAAAAACCTAACTCTTCATCAGCCTTAGACTTTGCCTTCTTTAATTACTTGTGGGCATTTTACGAAACCAATAAAGGTACTATTCGTAAAAGCTACAAAGAACTGAGTAAAAAGTTTTTAGATTATAACGATCCTAAAAATCGTCCTGACGCATTTTTACGTCGGCCACAGTTTGAAGCCCTAGAGACATATATCTTTTTGAAAGAGTTTTTAGGGAATTCAAAAGTAGAGCAGATTTTTGAAGATTGGTTTGAGTCAAAAAATCAATTTGAAGGTCGAAAGGCAACAGGCTTTACAGAAGATGATTCATTACAAGGCAGTTTATTGCTCGGTGATGTTATTGAATTACAAAACTATAAAGTTGTTCTGAAAAAAATGAAGGATAACAGCCGAAGTTATCCGAACTATATTTTTGCTTTAACCATGGGTACGGGTAAAACCCTACTCATGGCAACATGTATCTTTTATGAATTTTTATTGGCAAACAAATTTCCTAAAGATAAAAGATTCTGCCAAAACGCACTCATTTTTGCACCTGATAAAACAGTTTTGCAGTCTTTGCGTGAGATTGAATCATTTGATATTTCCAAGGTGGTTCCAAATGAGTACGTGGGTATTTTTGATGCGAACTTGAAGTTTCACTTCCTTGATGAAGCTGGAACATCATTAAGCACAATGGATGGATCAAAATTTAACTTAGTCGTTTCGAATACTCAAAAGATTATTCTTAAACGTCAGCATGCTGAGAAGACAGCAACTCAAAAACTATTTGAAAATGATCAGCCTAATTTTGGTGAACTGACGGAGTTGCTTGGTGATTTAGGTCTACCAGCTAATGAAGATGATCTAAAGACAAACCAACGTTTTGAAAAGTTATCACGTTTACCTCAACTTGGTATTTTTGTAGACGAGGCACATCACTCATTCGGCCAAGCCTTGAAAAGAGACATGATGGGTGGTACGACAAAGACGGATAATAGTTTACGTAGAACTATTGATGAGCTTGCAAAGAGTTTGAATGAAGCTGGCACACATGTAGTTGCTTGTTTTAACTATACAGGTACGCCTTATGTAGGTAAGGATGTATTACCTGAAGTTGTATATGCATTTAATTTAAAGAATGCGATTCAAGAGCGTTATTTGAAAAGCCCAGAAGTAAATTCGTATACGACTACACGTACAGAAGAGTTTGTGAAGATCGCGGTAAAAGATTTCTTGGATGCTACACAAGGACTTAAACCTGAAGGCTTATTACCTAAACTTGCTTTTTTTTCTTCGACTGTAGAAGAGCTTATTGAGGAGCTAAAACCTGAGTTAGAGCGACAGTTAGCTGAACATGGTATTTCATCTGATAAAATTTTAGTAAACGTTGGTGATACATCTCATACAAGCTCTGATGATATTCGAAACTTCAATAATTTAGATGTGGCTGGAACAGAAGGATCTGAAAAGCAATTCATTTTATTGGTGAATAAAGGCCGTGAAGGGTGGAACTGTCGTTCATTATTCGGCGTTGCAATGTACCGTTCACCTAAATCCAAAGTTTTTGTTTTACAAGCGACTATGCGCTGTTTGCGTTCAATTGGTAAACAGCAATATACGGGTTCAATTTATTTAAGCAAAGAAAACTACGATATTCTTGATACTGAACTTCAGGCCAATTTCAGAATGACTGCTTCTGAGTTTTCAGATCAAGGTCCTAAACCTAAGAAAATGCTAAATGTTCAAGTGAGGGAAGATGTAAAAATCAAACTCAAACACGTTAAGCAAACGATTAAGCTTAAAGAAAAAGAATTTGTTAAAGGCGCTTCACTTGATCTCGATCCGACCAATGAAGATGCTTGGCATGAGCTTACAGGTAAATATTTAATCATCCAAACTACGACGACTAATCTTCAAGCTAATGACTTCAACACCGCTCAATATACAAAGTCTAAAGATCGTACGAGTGAGAAAGAAAAGGTTGAATATACAAGTTTAAGTTTAGTTGCTGAGATATCTCGATATTTAAATTTGAGCCCAATTAAAATTGAACAGATGTTGGATCAAACGAAAGAAGGTTTAGAAAGTATTTTATTCTGTGTAAACCAGTTCAATGAGCTTTTGTATGATGTTGTGATCCCTCGACTATTTACAGCATTGTACGAACAAGAAATTGAGTCAGAAACGATAGAGAAAGAAGTACAGTTGATTATTCCACCAGCAATAGGTGAATTATCTTTCTATGAAATTGCCGAAGGTAAAGGTGGAACCTCAGCTTATGCGGATACACAAGAAAATTATAGAGATAAGAGCTTTAATTTAGATACTTATACATTTGACTCAAATCCTGAATATGCTTTGTTTTGGGATTTGTTGAAAGATGATGAGGTTGAAAAAATCTACTTTACAGGCATGTTTACAGATAAATCTAAAACTGAATTTTACTTCCAGTACATTGATCCTGACTCATATGCATTGAGAAATTATTACCCCGATTTCTTAGTACAGTTGAAAAATGGTCAGTACATTATTGTAGAAGTAAAAGGTGATCATCAATATGATGATCCTATTGTTTTAGCCAAAGCTAAGGCAGCTAAAGAGTATGCAAGCCATAGTCAGATTGAATACAAAATGATTAAGGGAACTGATGCCAATGCGCATATTTATCAGCAGTTACTTGGGCGAACAGTATTACCTAGTAATGTAAATTTAATTCAATAAAATGGAAAGGGTATCATAGATTTCTTTATGATACCTTTTACAGGGTATTTGAATATGAGTCATTTGTCGTAAAACTTTGGTCCAGCAGACATTACTTCATCTTTTTACTATCGCAAAGCGTTAGATTGACTGTTGGGCTTACACAGTTGTGGGCGACAAGATAGATTTTTTAAAAGGACGTCAGACTGTTTGGGTAGTTTAACGTCCCGCTGTTCTAATATTCTATTGAGATCAATAAAATTGAAACGAGTTCTAATGTTTTACAATATAAATAACTTGGATTGATTCTTTTGAAAGTAGTAATTCTCAATATTAAAGAATTTATTATCTTCAGATAATAATACAATCACATTATTTTCATCAAAATTTTCGATTCCTCGTAATTTATCTTTAATGATTGGAAAAATAAATTGACAATCTACACTATTAATTAAATTGATTAATGATGTGGTTCCGTTAATTAGACCACTCAATCTAGTTTTATAAGTGATAAATCCGCTCTAAATATTTAAATTATGCTGCCATTACTTTTGGTAAATGTCGATCATAAAATTCATTTGGTGTTGCCTTATTCAAGCTTGAATGAGGACGTATCGTGTTATAAAAATCCAAATATTCAGCAATTGATTGTTTTGCTTGTTTAACCGTATCGTAAGCCTTCAAATAGACTTCCTCATGCTTCACACTGCGCCATAAACGCTCAATCATCACATTATCCATCCACCGTCCTTTTCCGTCCATACTGATACGGATATTTCTCAATTTTAACTCATTCAAAAATGCCTCGCTTGTGAATTGACTGCCTTGGTCTGTATTGAACACCTCAGGACAACCATATTTCACAATTGCTTCTTGCAACGCATCTATGCAAAAGTCTGTTTCCATACTGATCGATACACTATGAGCCAGTACTTTACGACTATGCCAATCTATAATCGCACACAGATAGACAAAGCCTTTAGCCATAGGAATGTACGTGATATCTGTACACCAGACTTGATTAGAGTGATCTATAACCATGTTTTTCAAAAGATATGGAAAAATACGGTGTGCAAGATTAGGCTTACTGGTATTGGGCTTTGGATACAAGGCATGTATTCTCATCAAGCGCATTAAACGTCGGACTTTACGCCGACCTATTTGATGTCCTTGACGCTGTAGCATGTCTCGTATCATTCGACTGCCCATAAATGGGTAGTCGATGTGAATTTCATCAATCAGACGCATTAAACTCAAATCAGTTGATGAAATCTCTTTGGGCTTGTAATACAACGTGCTGCGATTGATTTGAATCAATTGCGATTGTTGTCGTACCGAAAGTTGATGGGTCTTATCGATCATTTTTTGCCGCTCAGTTGCCCTGTTTTTCTGAGTGCACCTTCTAAAAAATCAATTTGCAATGCCTGATGTCCTATCTTGGCATGTAAAGCTTTAAGATCAATCTCTGGTTCTTGTTGTGCTGTTGGTCGTGAAAAAATATTGATCGATTGCTCAAGCAGTTGATTTTTCCAATCAATGATTTGATTTTGATGTAAATCGAATTGAGTAGAAAGCTCAGCGAGTGTGTGGTCGCCTTTAATTGCTGCGAGAGCAACTTTAGCTTTGAAATCTGCTGAGTGATTACGACGTTTTCTTCGTGTCATGGTTGACTCCAGAAACAAGCATTTCCCATGCTTATTGGGGAGTAGATTATCACTTATAGACGTGGTCTAAAATCATAGATCCACATCATAATTTATCTAAAATTTTTACGTCAATAATTTCAATTTTATCTTGTGTAAAAAAACTTGGACGAGATAACTCTATTGCAAGATCATTTTTAAATGAAACATAGGCTAGGTCAAAAGAAACAATAATGCTTTGTTTTATGCCATCACCAGTATGGCTGTCATTATTTTCAGATTTTGGCACGAGAGTTATATGTTTAAGTTTATCTTCATAAGGAAAAATAATATAACTATCATTCGTGAGAACTTTAGAATATTCAGAAAAATAGCGATTAAAAATAGCTAATTTTAGTCGCATTTTTTCTAAAATTTCATTAATTTTAACTGTTAGATTGTCGAAATTACTTTTCAAATCCTTTAAATCATTAATAGTTTTTTTATGTTGATTTATCAGCGATTCTGTTTCAGAAATTTGTTTTGTTAATTCATTTATTTCATTTCCAAGTTTTGTGTATTCTGCTAACGAACCACTTGAACCTAGCTTTTTTAGCAATTGTGTATATTGGTCAGTTAAAATTGAATACTCATTTTCTAACTCTTTTATTCTTTTCTTACTTTTGTGAATTGATTTATTAATGAATTCAACTTCATTTTTTAACATTTCGTTATGAAATTTAATTGTCTCTTCAAATTTTCTTTGAATTTTAACATTATAAACTCCAGCCTCTTTGTACATATATTCAATAGTTTCACTATTGACTATATTTTTACTTGAATTAACTTCAAGTAATCTTTTTGTCCAGACATCCATATCTAGATATATTGTAGTTATTTTAGCCTTAGTTTTATTAATATTTCCCTGAAAAAAACCTAATTCATCATTTTCACGCTCATATTCTTTAGATATCTGAAAGTTGTCATATTTTGCTTGTAATTCGCCTAACTCTATTTTCTTAACATCATTAATTTCTCGTTTACCTGTGCTTAATAAATTTTCCAGAGACTTGACTTCTTGTTCTTTTATATCAATTTGATTTTCGATTTCTGCTCTATTGTGAATAAGCTGCATATCAGGAAAATCAAACAAAAATAAATGTAGAGTCTCGTACTCCAGTCCTGAAGTTGTCGGGTGTAAATACTTTATAATATTAGTTATTTGATGATCTGATGTACGAATGAATTTTGGAACAAGCTGCCTTAAAGTCGGTTTATTATCATCTAAACCGAATAAAAATTTTTTGATTTCATTTTGGAACTTTTCTTCGCTTACTTTTACATCATTTATATAGTTATCAACAACAAAAAAAGAATTATCTGTTTTTGCTTTTGGATTAATCATCAACTGTCTTCTAATTTTTAACTTAGGTGAAAAAGAACTATCAAAATCCTTTGCAACTAATAACTCGAAATGTGGCAGAGACTCTTTAAAAAAACTAAATACTGTATCATTTTTACTATTTTTAAGCTCCTTATCAAATATAATTGACTGCCATTTCCCCAATAAGCAAAAATCAATACATCGAAGAAGCGTTGTTTTACCAAGACTATTAGTTTTTGATGTTGAATCATTATTTATTTCAACACCTTCAATAATATTAACTCCTTTTTTAAAGTCAATATTTCTTATAGAAAAGTCATCTTTATCAGTAATTTTTAAGTATTTTAGATACACAACTTCAACCCCTTACCAATATCTAAATCTATTTTTCCTAGCATGTATAACCAATCTAAAATCAACAAGAAGCGATTCATTGAAACTTCTTGTACTTCATTAAGTAGTTCAAAATAATTATAAACACCCAAGTTATTATTGGAATTACTGTTAATAATTCCTAATAAAATTGATCCCAGATAATAAACTGAGTTCTGAGGGTGTTTTGTCGATAATAAAATCATGATCTTGGCTTTTTAAA
Organism: Acinetobacter pullicarnis; assembly: GCF_006352475.1. Lineage (NCBI taxonomy): Bacteria > Pseudomonadati > Pseudomonadota > Gammaproteobacteria > Moraxellales > Moraxellaceae > Acinetobacter > Acinetobacter pullicarnis. The sequence continues at coordinate 3,603,494 of NZ_VCMZ01000001.1, read as the reverse complement.
AATTTTACATTCAGAAAAAACATAAAAAATTATAGAAGGTATGTACATTATGTTTTCAAAATTAGAAGGATCAATCTTTAATAATGATTGACTCAACTCATCTTCCATACATCGTATGATTTCATTTGAATCATTACATTTTAAATGTTTGAAATAAGAGAGTCTAATTACTTTAAACAATTTTTCGGTTGCTAGAGGATCACTATTGTTGACTAAATGATCTAGTCTATATTGAATCAGTTGTTTATTGTCCATATAAAAGTCAAAAGGTTCTTTATAATAAGTCAAATTATTAAAATCTATTTTCTTTTCTATTTCATATGGCTGTACATCTAGCTCGTCAACCGTGGTTGGAACTACTAATTCAATTAGATTTACAATAATAGTTTGCAAAATGCCTTCTTTTTTTGATTCATCTAAAGGGGTGGTGGGATAGTGATTATGAATCGCCATTGCAACTTGTTGAGTATTATTAATTCCACCTTGTTCAATTTCTGAAAGCTCATTTCTAGGGAAACTAGGAAGCATTATTTTTCTTCCTTATTTTCTATTTTTTCACCAATCTGTTGAATATTCCCTATACCGCTTTGGCTAATATTAGAATATTTATTGACTTTCTTTTGACTATTCCCAGTAATTTTTGCAATTCCAATGAGTCCGATAACTATTACAATAATAATTAAAACATAAACCCATGCAGGTAAATTAGCAGGAATTATTTTTATTAACTCTTCCATAATTATTCACATTACACATAAATACGATCAAAAGATTATAGTATGCTATTTTTATAAATCAAAAAAATTAAATTTTAAGATTTCATTTTTTAATCACAACCTTCAAATAATATCCTCTTTATCATTCATCCGACTTTCATCTAGTCCCATAAACTCTACGATTCACTCGTATTCTTACTACATAGTCCGTCAGTAAGTGTGCTATGTCACTATCTCTGCGACGATTTTTATTATTGAAATTAAGATTTTTTCTTTTGTATTATTCTAAATTCGTTCCATGGTTTTGGAGTTTTTTCGATGAAATTCTTACTTTGAATGCAGGTATCATGCCTTTTTCTTTTCATACATGTAGCCAATTGATCACTACTAGGTTTGAACAATTCATCACTTAAAGATCTCTTTTGTGTGCTATTACGGAAATAAGTTTGTCTAGTTTTTTCTTCTAAAGATAAATATTTTTTTATCTGATTTACCTAGACGTCCTAATTTAAGGCACTGCCTCATCTCTCAAACTATCAATAAAATCAGACCATTCCTGCATCATCTTTACTCGATATTCTAAGTGTTGGGCGTGGTTATAAGCCTGAGATACTGCATTACCAACCCGATGTGCCAATTGAATTTCAATTGCATCATGCATATAGCCTTGCTCATGTAAGGTTGTAGATGCAAGCCCTCGAAAGCCGTGTCCAGTCATTTTGCCGTTATATCCCATAGTGCGGATTACACAGAGTAGGGCATTACTACTCATAGGTTTGGCTGTACTATGATTATAGAAAACATACTGCTTATTGCCTGTTAGCGGTTTTAGGCTCTCAATCAGTTCAATTGCTTGTCTGGATAATGGAACAATGTGAGGCTGTGCCATTTTCATTTTTTCTGCTGGAATCCTCCATAAATGATTATCAAAATCAATCTCATTCCACTTCATCATTCTAAGCTCAGCTGTACGTACAAAAGTTAAAGTCATCAGTTGAATGGCTGTTTTGATCATTGGATTGCCATGATATCGATCCATACGCTCAAGGAAAGGAGGAAACTCAGAAATGTCTAGACGAGCCATATGCTTTGTTTTTCGAGGTTTTAAGGCCTCTCCTAAGTGCGGTGTAGGATCATTTTCAATAAGCCCTTTGCGAATTGCAAAACGGAAAATACGTCCCGCGAGAGGGATAGAACGTTTAGCCATTTCCTGTGCACCGCGTGCTTCAATTTTCTTAGCACAAGCAAGTACGTCCTTACCTTTGATTTGATCAATGGGCATGTTACCTATAGTAGGGAATAAGTCTTTTTCAAATACTGAAAGATCACGTAAATAGGTTACTTCTTTGATGGTGGTTTTACGGTCGTTCATCCACTCCATAGCAAGCGCTTTAAAAAGAGTATTTTCATCTACTTGCTGTTTCTTTTGTTTTTTTGCTTCATTGGGATTAATCCCATCTTTTAATTTTAATCGTGCTTCATCTCGAATCCTTCTCGCTTGAGCAAGTGTGGTTTCGGGATATGAACCAATGCTGAAAATATTTTCTTTGCCATTAAAGCGAAATTTCATACGCCAATGCATACCACCTGAAGGCATAACCTCCAAATACATGCTTTTTTCATCAGGATATTTGGTTTTCTTTTCTGATGGTTTGATCTTTCTGACCTTGGCATCTGTAAGCATTGCAACGTTTTCCGTAGAAATTTGGGGGTATAATTTTGGGGGTAATTTATTATACCCCCAGTTATACCCCCAACTATATCGAGATTGCAATAGATGAAGTAGATTGTATGAGACATAAAAAAAGCCTAAACCCTTTAGATTTAAGCCTTTTAAGATGACATTGGATGTTATAAGAATAGAAAATGGCGGTGAGAGAGGGATTCGAACCCTCGATACGCGCAAACGTATACACACTTTCCAGGCGTGCTCCTTCAGCCACTCGGACACCTCACCACTGCGCGGGGGGATAATAACCAAAAAAAGCCAGTCTGCCAAGTTGAAACAATTGATTTAGAGCAAAAGTTTTTTCTCAGTGATATGATTCGCAAAAATATTGTCTAGATTGATGGCTAAATATGCAAAGTACTGCAAAAAAAGCGGCAATGCCCGCGATCACTCTCGCTGCCCTTGGTGTCGTGTTTGGTGATATCGGAACCAGCCCTTTATACGCCCTTCGGCAATGTTTTTTAACTGCACATATTGCCATCACTGAAGCAACGGTATTGGGAATTTTATCGCTGATTTTTTGGTGCATGATGCTGACCATCAGCTTTAAGTATGTCACCGTGATTATGCGTGCAGATAATAATGGCGAAGGCGGGATTATGTCGCTCTTGGCGCTTAACCTTCGGACCACACGAATTGCAGAAAATAAAAAAATCTATTTGATTGCTTTGGGCTTTGTTGGGGCATCCCTGTTTTTTGGTGATGGGATTATTACTCCTGCAATTTCAGTGTTATCTGCCATCGAAGGACTCAGTATCGCCACGCCGATGTTTAATGACTGGTTAATGCCATTGGCGATTGGCATTTTGGCAGGTTTGTTCTGGGTACAACGCCATGGTACAGGTACCATGGGCAAGCTATTTGGCCCTTTGACCCTTGTTTGGTTTTTATCGATTGGACTGCTTGGGCTTTGGAGCGTGATGCAAACGCCTTTTGTATTGGCCATGATCAGTCCGCATTGGGCACTTAATTTCGTATTCCATCAGCCATTTGTGGCGTTCTTGACGATGGGTGCGGTGATTTTGACCATGACCGGTGGTGAAGCACTTTATGCGGATATGGGGCATTTTGGGCGTATGCCGATCCGTTTGGCTTGGTTTATCATTGTCTTGCCAGCTTTACTCTTGAACTATGCCGGGCAGGGTGCCTTGTTACTGCGTAATCCATCGGCGATTGAAAATCCATTCTATTTATTGGTTCCTGAGTGGGCACTTTATCCGATGATTGGTTTGGCCACTGCTGCTGCGGTGATTGCCTCTCAAGCTGTGATTACTGGTGTGTTTTCAATGGTCAATCAAGCAATTCAATTGCGCTATTTACCGCGTTTGGCCGTAAACCACACCTCAGATGTTGAACAAGGGCAAATTTACTTGCCCTTTATTAATTGGGTGTTATTTTTCTCGGTATTGATCTTGATTGTCTTGTTTAAAACCAGTGCAAATCTTGCCAGTGCTTATGGTGTTGCAGTGACGATGACGATGCTCTGCGGGACGATTTTAATCTCGGTGCTGGCCTATGGATTTTGGCGTTGGCCAGTTTGGAAAGTGGCTTTGTTCGCCATTCCATTTTTACTCATCGATTTGGTTTTTGTGGCATCAACCTCATTGAAAATCGCAGCGGGTGGTTGGGTGCCAATTCTCATTGGTGCTGTGGTTTTTACCATCATGATGACTTGGAAAGATGGTCGAGCGATTGTATTTAAGCGTCTTGAAAAAGATGCCTTGCCCATGGACTTGTTTATTAAAAGCGTTAGCCTGAGCGATGAAACCATTTTTGTGCCAGGTGATGCGATTTTCTTGACAGGGACACCGAATATTGTGCCACATGCGATGCTGCACAATATTAAGCATAACAAGGTGTTGCACGAACGTAATATCATGATTACGGTCATTACCCGTGATGTGCCTTATGTGCCGTTGATTGAGCGGGTACGAGTGGAGCAAATGGCACCGCGTTTCTATCGCATCTTTGTTTATTATGGTTTTAAAGACCAGCCGAACATTCCAAAAGCGTTAGAGCAAGCCTATGAGCAACTCAATTTTGAATTAGATATGATGCAGACCAGCTTCTTCATTTCGCGTGATCGTCTTATTCATACTGTTGGTGATGGCATGGCACCATGGCGTGAAAAGCTATTTATTTCAATGCAACGCAATACCAGTCCAGTCAGTGACTTTTATCAGATTCCACCCAATCGTGTGGTAGAGATGGGCAGTCAAATACAGATTTAAGCCATGCTGATTTGAAAACTAAGTGTGATCTCAACACCAAAACCAAGGCGATGTCCTTGGTTTTTTTAACATTGGACTATTGTTGCAGTGGTTCTGGGTAAGAATGCTCGCTATTTGAACATCTGAGGCCATTTGACGACACAAGGCGTCGCTTTGATGGTGCAAACTGCCGCGATGGCAACGGCTTGATGCTAAAATAATGCTAAGAATTTCTCAAATTTGATTGATCATCCCTCAAATCATTGGTTGCTTAAGCGCGATTTATAGCCGCGCTACATGCTTTGTGATGATATGCATCAATTTTGAGCCTGTGCTATTGATAGAGGAAAGTGTGGTTTGAAATCATCTGGGATGAAAGTGAAAGTGCTGGTAGGCGTCGTAGTCACTGCAGTGATTGCATTTGCGACAGGACAGGACAAAATCACGCAATATGTGCCAAATATTCCGATGATATCGACTGCTGATTCACAATGTCTAAGTCAGTTTTATCGTGAACAACCGCCATTTCTACAAAAAGAAAGTCTGAATAAAAATAGTTATGCCTTATGTTTCAATGGCTTTAATGTCATGTATTCGGGTATGTCAAAGACACCGTTATGGTCTGCAGAACATTTAAGTCCTGCTCGTTTGAGCCAGAAAATTAAACGTGAAGACAGTTTCCATGAAGAAACCCGGGTCAGTGCACCACATCGTGCAGTGCTCGCAGATTATCGTGGGTCTGGCTATGATCGCGGTCATATGGCACCCAATGGGGATATGCCGAATAAGCAATCTCAGGCGGATAGTTTTTCTCTCGCCAATATGGTGCCGCAAGCCCCGAAAAATAACCAACAAGTGTGGCGTGAGCTGGAAGAGGCGACCCGCGCGCTGGTGACCAAACAGAAGCAAGAGGTCTATGTGGTGACTGGTCCTGTTTTTACAGGGAAAAAATTAAAAACCATTGGGAATGGAGTGATTGTACCCACAGCTGTTTATAAAGCGATTTATATTCCCAAAACCGGTGTAATCGGTGCTTATTATGCGCCAAATGATAACTCGTTAAAGGTGAAGGTCATTAGTGTCTGTGAACTAGAAGAGCAGTTGGGGATTAATATTTTTCCGCAGTTGAACGAAGATAAAAAGCGTAATACCTATAAATTGCCACTCAGTGCCAGCCAAGTTAAACCCAATCAAAAAATTGCATATTCACATTGGGATGGTAAGAGTCAATGTGCCCAAGGGGTATCTGCCGACAACATGAAAGCGTTGCAAAAACAATTTCAACCGCAGTCTGGCGCCAAAGAAATCAGTACAACGACAGCACCTAGCACAACGACAGCATCTGGTGAGTCAACGATTACGGATTTAGTCAAACAAATCATCAGTGCGGCCTTACGTTCTCTTATGCAAGATTCCCGTTAATCCTTGCCTAAATAACAACTTATTTATATGCTTGGCGTTGCTATGCGGGGTACTCTATTTTGTGCTACAACGTAGTCAAAGTCGCTTAGGTCTTCAATATTAATGATGAGGGAATGGCATGTTTAAACCATTTGAAAAAGGAACCGAATCACATGCGATCCATGATCTCACTTTAGAAAATGATCTGGATCATATTAATCTGTATGGCAATTTACAAATCAATAAAGACCAAGACGGCCTGCTAATTGCAAAGACCTTACAGGCTTTTTTTAATGATGTGGTGACGGCACTTGAACAAGAAAAGCATTTGCCTGAGAAAATTGAAACTGCACAACAAGGTGAAATAGAAAACCCATTTTTATAGCGCGGATTAAACCTGCTTTCGCCATTGCCTTGGTGTGTGTCCGGTCCATTGTTTAAAGGCTCGTTGAAAAGCACTTTGTTCGGAATAACTGAGTAGCAGCGCAATTTCATGCAAGCTGAGATGTGGGTCTTGCAAATATTGCGCAGCGAGCATATGACGGACTTGTTGTACGCGGTGTTGATAGCGGCTATTTTGCTGTTGCAGATGACGTTGTAGTTGTCTGACCGAGAGTTTAAGCTGATCCGCAATATGCTCAATCTGATAGTTATTTCGTTGTAATCCCAGCAAAATGGCTTGTTGCAAACGCTGATCCAATTGAGTGCTGTGTGGCAGTTTATCTAATAAGGCTTGTGCCTGTTGCATCAAGAGTTGTTCTAGGGTGGGATCGGCTTGTCGAATCGGTTGTTGCAGTATATTTAACGGTAAAATCAGTTCAGTATGCGCCTGTCCAAACTTTACGCTGCACCCAAAATACTGCTCATAAACGAGGGTCTTTCTACTATGATGGGCAAAATTGACTTGCTCAAAACAAATTTTTTGGATATCTAGAAATTGTTTTAAGAACTGTGCCAAGAGTGCCACCGCAATTTCAGCAGTCAGTGGGGTAATCAAATGTGCGGGAAGCTCAGCCCAACGGATATGCAGCAGCGCACCTTTAACCTCAATTTCTAAATGACTACCATCATAAATCAAACGATAGAAATGATGATAACGCGCCAGTGCTTCGGCCAAGGTGTGACAGGACATCGCAATATAGGCCATCACCCCAAGATGCTTGGGTTGAATGTATTCAGCGATTTCAAGGCCGAGTGCTGGACTTGAGCTGTGCTGCGCAATCTCATCTAATCGTTCACGCCAAACACTAAACTCAAAGCGCTCCACTTGTTGAAGTTGTTGTAATTGCGGGGAAATAGCGATGCCTTTTACCTGACAATAGCCATACAGCAACTGGCCAAGTCCGCCATAGACGGAACCAGAATAGTCTTTCAATGCTTTAGATGTCGATAGTTGAGTCATTGCAGTGTGCTGAAAAGATCAGTTCATCAGGCCAAAGTACTTAGCCTACTGCTTTGTCGTGATTTGTCAATTTTTATGCTTTTAAAAGTCAATATCATTGCGATGGAATTGCCTATATTAAGCATAAAACAAGTGGGAGATCATGATGATAAAAGGATTTGTAGTTGGATTGGTTTTGGCGAATGGGTTTGAGTGGGTTGCACATAAGTTTATTTTGCATGGTACCCATCGACCAGGAAAACCCCGTTATAGCCCTGTGCCACATAGTATGAAATCACATTGGGCGCATCATCGCGAAGTGGTGAAACAGGATTTTCATGATGATGGCTATGTTGAGGGGATTAGCAACTGGCGGACCAAGAATGAAATTATTTCTTTGGCTGTGGTTGCAAGTGCAGCAGGCTTGATTTTTTATCCCATTTCCAAAGGCATGAGTGCTGCTGCCGTTTATAGTGCCTGTAATTACTATTACGTACATCGACGTTCTCATTTGCAGCCTGGTTGGGCCAAAAAAACCATTCCTTGGCACTATGATCATCATATGAATGCCAATCAAGATGCCAACTGGTGTGTGACTAAACCATGGTTTGATTATGTGATGGGCACACGCGTCATTTCATCTATTGATTTACAAGAAAAAAATCCTTTGGGTGTACCTTTGCCAGCCATATTTTCAAAAGTATTGAATCAGGCTGTCGAACGTTATTTTCCAGCCAAGTGGGTGGCGAAGGCCTTGCCGGAACCTCATAATTGATTGAAAAATAAGCTAAATTTATGAGCAATGGGGCTGATATAGCCTCTTATTTTTTTCCTTGAAAAACATAAATAGCAAGATAGATGTGATATTTGGGCTAAATACACAAAAAAAGTTAATTTTTTTGTCGACATTATAGAAAAAACAGGTATTATACTAAATATGTGCAATATACACATATCAGTTTAAATTGAGTGACACAAGCGCTGTAGTTTCTCACTTTATAAGGAGTCTCCTAAGGGCTCCTTTTTTTTATGTTTTTTTTATATTTCTCTGGTTTGGTTTTTTGCTCGTTTTTTTTTCAACGCTTTAATATTTTGTACTTTCCAAAAAAAACATCCGCAGAGTACGGATGTCCTTAAACAACACATTGTTCGATTAGAGACGCATTTCAATGCCTTGAGCTGCAAGATACTGTTTAGCTTCAGGAATACTGTGCTGTCCAAAATGAAAAATACTCGCAGCAAGCACCGCATCGGCACCGCCTTTGAGAATACCATCAGCCAAATGTTGTAAATTACCAACACCACCTGAGGCGATGGTTGGAATATTGACGCGATCATTAATTTGGCGCATGAGGGCTAAATCATATCCCGCTTTGGTACCATCTGCATCCATCGATGTAACCAACAATTCGCCAGCACCGTATTCGGCCATTTTAACAGCCCAATCGATGGCATCAATGCCCGTGGGTTTACGGCCACCATGGGTAAAGATTTCCCATTTATTTTCAGCGGTCTTTTTCGCATCAATCGCCACCACAATACATTGTGCACCGAAGCGTTGTGATGCTTCTTGAACAAATTCTGGGGTAAACACAGCAGCAGAGTTAATGCTGACTTTGTCTGCGCCAGCGTTTAGCAACAGGCGAATATCTTCAACCTTACGCACCCCACCGCCGACGGTCAACGGAACAAAAACACTTTCTGCCATACGTTCAACGGTACGATAGGTGGTATCGCGGCCATTCGAGGTGGCGGTGATGTCTAAAAAGGTAATTTCATCAGCACCTTGCTCGTTATAACGACGTGCCACTTCAACAGGATCGCCTGCATCACGAATATCAAGAAATTGTACACCCTTGACCACACGACCATTATCTACGTCGAGACAAGGAATAATACGTTTAGCAAGCATAATTTTTTCCAAAAATAACAGGCGATTATGTAACTCTACTCGTGAGGTGCTACACCTACAGAGTGGGAACGAGTATTCTATCAAACTTATTTCATTTTTATCGCAGGTTTTCTATGTCGGTGTATACCACTTTAAGTTTGGCGCAGGTCCAATTATTTGCAGCAGCTTATGGACTTAAAGTGATTGAACTGATTCCAATTCAAGCAGGCATTCAAAATACCAACTACTTTCTGCAATGTGCCGATCAACGTCAGTATGTTTTGACGGTCTTTGAAGAGATGACTGCGGCGCAAGCAGGTGAAATTGTGCCTGTACTTGACCAATTGGCGCAACATGGATTACCAGTGGCAGGCCCATTAAAATATGCAGGGCAGGCGATTCATACTTTGGCCGACAAACCTGCACAAATTGCACCACGCCTTTATGGTTCACATCCAGAACAGACCACACTGGCACAAGTCCAAGCGGTTGCTCGTGCGCAAGCTCAATTGCATGTGGCGCTCAAAGACTTGCCGTTACAACGTGAATTTAACCGCAATCATCAGTATTGGAAGCAGATCGCACTGGATTTAAAAGTCAGCATGCAGCCAGCAGATAGGGCGCTATTAACCCAGTTAATGGACGTATTTGAAGTTAAAAAGCAACAACATCCAGATCGCCCACAGGGCTTGATTCATTCAGATTTATTTCGGGACAATACCTTATTCCAAGAAGGCAGGCTCAGCGGTATTTTAGATTTTTATGAACTGAATCGAGATGAGTATTTATTTGATATTGCGATCAGTATCAATGACTTCTGCACCAATTTCCCAGCAGTAACATTAGATTTAGAGAAACGAGATGCTTTTCTTACTGCCTATCAGGCGATACGTCGACTCACAGTAGATGAGTCAGCCTGTCTAGATGTATATTTGGCCGTTGCAGCATGTCGTTTTTGGTTAATGCGTTTGGGTGTTGCGCTTAAAAATAAAATGCATGCCCGCACGGGTGATGATATCTTGCATAAAAATCCATTAGAAATGCGTAATATGCTGATGGAACGCTTAAATTCTGTATTGGCTTAATGGAAACTTTAACCCATTGGGTGTTTGAAAAGGGGAAATGCATTGCGTGATCAAGGTCGGTTAGTCGAGTGGTTTGATGATCAAGGTTATGGTTTTATTCAACCTGATGATGCCGCCAAAGCACGGGTTTTTTTGCATATCAAAGATTTTACACGGCAAGGGCCGCGTCCAATTATTGGTTGTGCTCTAGAATATAAAGCGGTAATTGATGGCAAAGGGCGTTATCGAGCCAGTCAAGTGGTGTATTTAAAAGCCTCACAAACCCAAACGCAAAGAGCCCCCAAGCCTGCACCACATGCCAGTTCAGGTCATCGCCAACGTCTACAGCCGATGCAGATCCTTATCGCAGCTTATATTATTGGGATTGGCATATTGTCCGCAGTCGGCATGCTACCGAGTTTATTGCTGTTATTTTTACTATTGATCAATCTGATCTGCTATTGGTGCTATGCCCAAGACAAAGAAGCAGCACAACTCGGTCGTCGTCGCATTGCTGAACAGACTCTACATGTTTTGGCCTTCCTTGGGGGTTGGCCAGCGGCTTGGTTGGCACAACAGCGCCTGCGTCATAAGACTCAGAAACAACCTTTTTTAAAGATTTATCGGTTGACCATCGTCTTTAATCTCTTATTGTTGATTTGGATGATTTCCCCATTTAACGTGCTGAAATTTTAAAGCGAATGTTTAGGCAAATTTTAAGGTAGTCACACAGCGCTGTTTATATTTGATTCCAAGGATGGAGACACTGATGTTTATTGAGCACGTTTATTTACAGATTAAGCCAGATCAATCAACGGCCTTTGAACAAGCGATGCAGCAAGCCAAAGGTTTAGTTGCGGGCATCTCTGGTTTTCATGAACTGCAATTGCTCAAGCATGCGACTCAAGCAGATCGTTATATTTTAATGATTGTTTGGGAACGGATTGAGGATCATCAACATGGTTTTAGACAGTCAGCGGCTTATCTGGAGTGGAAAGCCTTACTACACCATTTCTATGCACCAATGCCGAGTGTTGAATATTATCAAACTCGTATTTTACTTAAGCATGCAAAGTCTGAAACGGAGTGCCATTGATATTCAAGTCGCTCAGGAGTCGATTAAGACAGATCCTTCGATACAGCTTTAGACTTAAGGAACTTCGGTTTTAACTGACTGATAATCACAGCAAACACCACCAAAGCCCCACCCAATAAGGCGATAAAAGGCAAGCGCTCACCAGCAATACGACCAAATATGCCTGCCCACACGGGTTCGCCTGCATAAATAATCGCAGCTTGTGCCGGATCGACAAAGCGTTGTGCCCAATTCATCACCATTTGAATAAACGCACTGGCAAGACCAAGTCCGACCGTAATCGCCACCAATATCCATGAAAATTCGTTTGGCGCATGTTCACCGACAATTGGCATCATCGCAAAGCAAATGATTGAAGCAAAGCCGAGTTGTAATACTGTGACTTTGGCGAGATCAACTTTATTCGAGAAAAAACTAATTAAAATAATTTCTAAGGCAATGGCAATCGAACCGAGCATGGTAATGGTTTGACCAAAGTTGAAATTGAGCTGGCCTAAGCCATTTCCAGTCAGCATGATCAAACCAATAAAGGCCAGTATCACGCCAACCCAAGTCATGAGGTTTGGGCTTTTGCGGAAGATCAACCACAATAGAACTGGTACCAGTGGCACATACAGTGCGGTTAAAAAGGCGGATTCACTGCTGCTAATCGTTTGTAAGCCAATGGTCTGTGTGCTGTAACCTGCGGCAATGGTGGCACCGATACAGGCACCAGCAATCACATCCTTCAGGCGTATACCTTTTAAGTGACGGAAATACAGCAATCCCACGGCAATACTCGCTGCGGCAAAACGGCAGCCAACAAAAAATAATGGCGAGCTATAATTTAGGCCATATTGAACGATCAGAAAAGTGCCACCCCAAATTAGCGTCATAAATAACAGCGCTAATTGCGGTGCTTTGGTTTTAAACCAAGGAGCGGGATGCTGGGTCATAAATTGTCGAAATATTAATAAAAGGGGGAGAAAAAATAGGAACAAAAAAGAGGCCACATTGGCCTCTTTCAAGACGATATAAGTTTATGATTTAGAATGATGATTGGTCTAGAATCAATTGTGCTTCACGCAAGCTAAGCGTACCTTCATAAATCGCACGACCAGTAATCGCACCAAGAATGCCAGGTTGACCTTGCAGTAGACGCACATCATCAAGATTGGTGACGCCACCAGAAGCAATCACAGGAAGACCTGAATATTTAGCAAGATGAACAGTTTGCTCAACGTTTACACCTTGCATCATGCCATCACGTGCAATATCGGTATAGACAATGCTAGATACGCCAGCATCAGCAAAACGTTTTGCTAAGTCAGTCGCTTTCACGTCAGTCACATTGGCCCAACCATCGGTTGCAACCATGCCATTGATCGCATCAATGCCGACAATGATATGGCCTGCAAACTGTTTACAGGCTTGCTCAACAAATGCGGGGTCTTGTACGGCCTTGGTTCCAATAATCACAAAAGAAACACCCGCTTCAAGATAATGCGCGATGGTTTCTAATGAACGGATTCCACCACCAATTTGAATTGGTAGATCAGGCTGTGCTTTCGCAATCGCTTCGACCACAGGCTTGTGAATGGGCGTACCCGCAAAAGCACCGTTTAGATCAACAAGGTGCAGGCGACGTGCTCCTTCATTCACCCAATGCTGTGCAGTGGCCACTGGATCTTCTGAAAATACGGTGTTGTCTTCCATTCGACCTTGTTTTAAACGAACACATTGACCATCTTTTAGGTCAATTGCGGGGATGATCAGCATGCTTGCGCTCCTTGGCTGTTGTCATCATGAATTAATTGTGTGACATATTAACAAAGTATTCTCTAATCGCTAAGTCTCTGCGGCAGCTTTTTATTTTTTCAGGAGATCAAAGCAGAGTTACAGTTTCAAAATGGCTTTTAGGCTATGATATTTAAATGTTAAATATCACCTTAAGTCCATTCAATCGTTGTTGATTCAGTCAATGGGTTGAACGGTTTAGCCAGCGATTTAAAATAGGAAGCGTGACGATGGATGATAAGTACGACGATCTCTTATTAGATGGTGTTAAGCGAATCAGGCAGTTAATTAAAGATAAGAACTTAAAACAGATCGACTTGGTTGATGCGCTTGGTGTTTCTAAAAAGACCGTCACGCAATGGTTGCAAGGCTCAAGCATTCCGTCTGCACAACACTTAATTGAGTTGGCAAAAATATTGGGAGTGAGTGAGCGTTGGGTCTTTGAAGGCAAAGAGGAATCGAAAAATACGGCCTTTCATCAAGATCCACGGCCATGCTCTGCCGATTTAAGCCTAGCAACGGTTGAACAGTTGATGGCTGAAATCAAAGCCAGATATGCTGCATTAAATTTAAATGCCGAAATTAGTATTCAGGTCACCCCGATCGCCGGTGGTTTCGTTCATCAATCAGAAAGTACAAAGTAGTTAATATTGGACTTGTGGGTCATTTCAATACTAAATACTAAAAGACCGAGCAGATAAGGATCAAGCCAGCGAACCGGCTTGATCTAAATATAAATGATTGAATAATTGGCTTAGATTTTCCATTCCACAAAGTTTTTTAACAGCTGTAAACCAGCGGTATGACTTTTTTCAGGATGGAATTGAGTCGCAAATAAATTGTCTTTATGAATCGCAGCACAAAATGGCAGTGCATAATCGCAATGTGCGGCAACGATACTACTGTCTTGTGGCTTAACATAATAACTATGCACAAAATAAAAACGGCTATTTTGCTCAATGTTGTGCCACATCGGGTGTTCGGGATCGTGTTGTTGCACTTGATTCCAACCCATGTGCGGCACTTTTAAATGCGGTACATCTGGGAAATGTTTGACTGTTCCGTCAAAGATGCCTAAGGCTTCACTGCCACCATTTTCTTCAGAATGATGCATCAGGGCTTGCATACCCACACAAATCGCGAGAACGGGTTTGTTGAAGGCAGCGTTTTTAACCACGTCATCAATACCAGCTTCACGCATGCCTTGCATACAGTCACGCATCGCACCCACACCAGGGAAGACGATTTTATCGGCTTGCGCAATAAGCTTGGGATCATTGGTTACATCGACACGTGCGCCAACATGCTCAAGTGCTTTGGCGGCAGAGTGCAGATTTCCCATGCCATAGTCTAAGAGGGCAATCCGAGTCATTAAAGTGTCCCTTTGGTTGACGCAACCATATTCTCAGCACGTGGATCTACTTCACATGCCATACGCAAGGCGCGGGCAAAGGCTTTAAATACACTTTCAATTTGGTGGTGGCTATTTTTGCCCTTTAAATTGTCGATATGTAACGTCATTAAGGCGTGATTTACAAAGCCTTGGAAGAATTCGGAAAATAAATCGACATCAAAGCGGCCAACATGCGAACGGGTGAATGGAATATCCATGAACAAGCCCGGACGACCAGATAAATCAACCACAACACGGCTTAAAGATTCATCAAGTGGGGCGTAAAAATGGCCATAACGTTTTAGGCCTTTTTTATCACCAAGCGCTTGTGCAAAGGCTTGACCAAGGGTAATGCCACAATCTTCTACGGTGTGGTGATCATCAATGTCAACATCGCCATCACAATGGATATCAATATCAAATAAACCATGACGCTTGATTTGATCGATCATATGATCTAAAAATGGAACACCGGTATTGAGGCTGCCTTGACCAGTACCATCAAGATTCACACGAACTCGAATTTTGGTTTCGTTGGTGTTTCTCACTACTTCACTGATACGCTGTGTCATCGACAAGTCCCTCAAAAAACGTTAAAAATGCTTGATTTAAAAATATAGGCTGTG
Organism: Acinetobacter pullicarnis; assembly: GCF_006352475.1. Taxonomy (NCBI): domain Bacteria; kingdom Pseudomonadati; phylum Pseudomonadota; class Gammaproteobacteria; order Moraxellales; family Moraxellaceae; genus Acinetobacter; species Acinetobacter pullicarnis. The sequence goes on along the minus strand of NZ_VCMZ01000001.1, from coordinate 3,588,211 downwards.
ACAAAGTCACGGCATATTAGATTGCTCTGGAGGGTTAATCAATGCCTATCACCGTACATGCTTACACTTCAATTGAAAAACATGAGATTCGTGATCAATTGGAACGATTATATGATACCAGTCCTGAGTTTGGTGACGGGAAAGACGCCATTGAGCAACTTGAGCAAAACCTTGCACAGTATACCTTAGTTTACACAGCAGAATTTAATTCTAAAATTATTGGTGCAATTTGGTGTACGGGTCAAGGCGAAACCAAAGTATTGGAAAATATTGTTGTGCATCCTGCCAATCGTGGTCGAGGCGTTGCAGAAAGGCTGGTTGCAGAAGTTTGCCGATTTGAAGAAGCGAAAAATGTCAGGGCTTTTGAGCCAGGGTGTGGCGCAATCCATCGCTGTTTGGCGCACTTAGGCAAAATTTAAGACGATTTCGTCGTGTATTGCATTAAAAATAAGCGAACGTGGTGTTTTTCCGCATTTGGGGCTTGACGATTATTATGTAACATTGTTTAATGTGCCCCATTGGCGTGATAGCTCAGTCGGTAGAGCAACGGATTGAAAATCCGTGTGTCCCCAGTTCGAACCTGGGTCTCGCCACCATATTTTAAAACGTATTTTCAGTTTTCAATCCTCGATTCCAATCGGGGATTTTTTTTGGGTAAAAAATATTCACTCGTTTGGAAACTTGATGATTTTAATTGACAAGTTACGGTGAATACGGCTTAATACACCGCATCGGCGTGATAGCTCAGTCGGTAGAGCAACGGATTGAAAATCCGTGTGTCCCCAGTTCGAACCTGGGTCTCGCCACCATATTTTAAAAAGCCTCAATTAATTTGGGGCTTTTTTTCGTCTGTTAAAAAGTTTTGCGCTTTGTAAGGTGGGCTACGTGGTATTTGTGAGTCATTACAATCTAGGCTGAAGTGAGAAAATCCACAATGCTTACATGTTGTTCGGTTATAGTTGCTTTTATGAACGATCGTCAGTGATACCAAACAAAAATGAAAGATTTATTTTCGACAGGAAGTCAGCTGTATCAGCAGGCGAGACCAAGTTATCCCGTAGCGATAGTGAAAGAGTTGCTTAAGCATGTTGCTGAAACCACCTTGGCTTGGGATTGTGGTGCAGGTTCTGGGCAGTTTACCCAGTTATTGGCGCCTTATTTTGATCACGTGGTTGCAACTGATTTAAGTTTACAGCAAGTGCAACAGGCACCACCGCTTGAGAATGTTAGCTATCAAGTTCAGGCCGCAGAAAAAACCAGTTTTATTCCGCATAGCTTTGATCTCATTACCGTAGCACAGGCAATTCATTGGTTTGATTTTGATAAATTTTATGCTGAAGTGAAACGCTGCTTAAAGCCAGATGGACTGTTTGCAGTGGTTGGCTATGGTTTGATTGAGATTGAGACACCCGAATTAAATCAGTTGGTCCAACAGCTTTATTATGAGACGCTAAAAGGTCATTGGGACGCAGAGCGAAGTTATATTGATGAGTGCTATCAAAGTATCCCGTTTCCTTTTAATGAGATACCGACAGCAGACTACCAAATGCAATATGCGTGGTCTGGTGAGCAGCTTTTAAATTATTTGGATACCTGGTCTGCGTTGAAGCATTATCGTCAGCAGCATGTGACAGATGCTTTCGCAGAGATTCGTGCTTATCTCGCAGCACATCATGATTTGATTGAGTTACATTTTCCGATTTTATTGCGTTTGGGGAAGCTACATTGAGCTGATTTTTCGGCTTGTGAGTAAATAGAATAAAGATAAAAAATTATCTTCGATTACAGCTTAGATGGATGCTCCTATATTGGTCTGAATGTTCTTTGGATGAAGTAGGTGCAGCCATGAAAGCCGTCGTTCAACCGTTGACTTTAAGTTTGTTGTTGTCTGGCTTTTGTCTGCCGGCATACGCAACCAACGGTTATTTTATGCATAGTTTTGGGGTTAAGGCGCAGGGTAATGCTGGAGCTGCCACAGCTCATTTTCAAGATGCCTTAAGCATTGCCAGTAATCCCGCAGGATTAAGTTGGGTAAATAATCAATTTAATCTGGGTGCCACATTATTCTCACCCGATCGTTCAGCTGAAATTAAAGGAAATGCCGCGGGTGCAAATGGACAATATGATGGCAATGCTCGTCGATATTTTGTTATACCAGAGTTTGCCTATCGCCATGCGGTTAATGATCAGGTCGCGCTTGGGATTGCACTTTACGGCAATGGTGGGATGAATACTGGCTATAAATCTAATCCCTTTGCCGCTTTTGGTAATCAGGGTAGTGCAGGGGTGAATTTAAGCCAAGTCTTTGTTTCTCCTGCTGTATCTTGGCAATATACGGCTCATCAATCGATTGGTGTGGCTACCAATTTTTTATACCAGCGCTTTGATGCTAAAGGCTTAAATGGTTTTGCTGGCTTTTCACGTGATCCTGAGCATTTGAGTAATCAGGGTGCGGACAGTGCTGCGGGAATTGGTGTGCGTGTGGGGTGGGCTGGGAAATTTTTAGATCAACGCCTAAGTTTGGGGGCGAGCTATGCTTCTAAAATTAAAGCAGATCGTTTTGCTGAATACCAGGGCTTGTTTGCGGATCAGGGCAACTTTGATGTCCCTGAAAATTATGCGCTTGGTGTCGCCTACAAGGTTACACCGCAGTTAACGCTAGCAGCCGATGTACAGCGAATTCTTTATGCCGATCTGATTTCTGTTGGTAATCGTTTTGACATTAATCGGTTACAACAGGGTGAGCGCTTTGGGGACCGACAGGGGCCAGGCTTTGGTTGGAATAATATCAATGTCTATAAACTTGCGGTGAATTATCAGGTGCATCCGAAATTGCTGTTGCGTGCCGGTTATAGTCATAGTGATCAGCCAGTACCTGCCAGTCAAAGCTTTTTAAATATCCTTGCACCTGCTGTTGTACAAGACCATGCCAGTATTGGTGCAACATGGGAGATCGATGCTCATCAAGCGTGGAGTGTGGCATATACCCATGCATTTGAAAAAGACCTGAAAGGAAATGGGTCAATTCCAGCAGCTTTTGGTGGAGGTGAGGCCAATTTGAAGATGAGTCAGGATATATTGGGCTTGGCTTATGCTTATCAGTATTGATAAAAAAATCCTCCTAAATTTAGGAGGATTTTTTTGGTCTTTTACTTTAAGGATTTGATTTAAATTTCTAGGTTTAAAGTCTTTAGTTTAAAGTATTGCCCTGATCGGCTTATGCAGGTTGAGAAATTTTCTTTTCAACCAACATGTTACCTGTTTCTTCAAAGTTTGCATGCCAAGAGAGGGCTTCACGCAACAGGTGTGGTGTGTGACCGCCTTTAGCACATGAACGATCAAAGTAATCGTTTAGCGCATTGCGATACAGTGGGTGTGCACAGTTGTCGATAATTGCGCGTGCACGCTCACGTGGCGCTAAGCCGCGAAGATCAGCAAGACCTTGTTCAGTCACAAGAATATCTACATCGTGCTCAGAATGGTCAACGTGTGAAACCATTGGAACGATTGAAGAGATGTCTCCACCTTTTGCAATTGCTTTGGTCACAAAAATAGCCAAGTTTGCATTACGCGCAAAGTCACCTGACCCACCGATACCGTTCATCATTTTGCTACCGCAAACGTGAGTTGAGTTGACGTTACCGTAGATATCAAACTCAAGTGCAGTATTGATTCCAATAATACCGAGACGACGTACAAGCTCAGGATGGTTTGAAATTTCTTGTGGACGGAGAACCAATTTGTCTTTGTAAGCTTCGATGTTGCCAAAGACTTTGTCACCGTATTCTTTGGAAAGCGTGATTGAAGAGCCTGAAGCAAAAGTCATTTTGCCTGCATCAATTAATTCGAAAGTACAGTCTTGTAATACTTCAGAGTACATTACAAGGTTTTCAAAGTTCGAATCTTTTAGGCCTGTCAATACAGCATTGGCAATCGAACCAATACCAGCTTGTAATGGACCTAAATTTGCAGGGAGGCGTTTAGCGGCCACTTCTTTTTCAAAGAACGCAATCAGGTGATTGGCAATCCCTTGTGTTTCGTCATCTGGTGCAGTCACTGTTGAAGGTGAGTCATCAGTATCGTTGAATACGATACCGACAATGCGAGCCGGATCAACTTGAATTGCTGTTGTACCAATGCGCTCATCAATTTGAGTTAATGGAATAGGTTGGCGCGTTGGGCGTTGACCAGGAATGAAAATGTCATGCAGACCTTCAAATGCTGGATCAAGCGATGTGTTGATTTCTACAATAATTTTATCAGCGAACAGCGCAAGACTAGCAGAGTTACCGACTGAGGTCGTTGGAATAATCCCACCATCTTCAGTAATTGCAATCGCTTCAATAACGGCAACTTCAGGACGCTTGAGCTGTTGATTACGCATTTGCTCTACAGTTTCAGACAAATGCTGGTCAACAAACATCACTTCGCCATTGTTGATGGCACGACGGAGCGTATTATCAACTTGGAACGGTAGACGACGTGCAAGTAGGCCGACTTCAGTAAATTGTTTATCTAAATCATTACCCAAACTCGCACCCGTAATCAGGGTGATTTTTAGTGGATTGGCTTTGGCTTGCTTAATAAGCGCCAAAGAAACTGCTTTCGCTTCACCAGCACGGGTGAATCCACTCATACCAACGGTCATACCGTCTTCAATAAAGGTTGCAGCTTGCTCAGCACTCATGACTTTGTCGTGAAGTGAAGCTAAACGAATGCGGTCTAAGGCCATGATTTACTCTCAATAAAAAACTCAGAATTAGACTCGATTGTACGCGTCGCACAAGTTAAATTGCATAGCTATTAGGCTAAGGTCTAATTTTTCAAATAAATACCGATATAAATTTAAATGATGGTTATTAAGTTGCTGAATTAAAACGTTTAAATATGTATAAAGTTGGTTTGGTTGATAAAACAGCTGCTTTAATTTTGTCCGTTTATTAAAAACGCTCAGTGAGTGTTTGCTTAATTTTACCGAGTGCGGTGTTGGGTGTGGCGACTTCTTGTTCGGTACTGGCGAGGGGGAGTGAGATCGTTACTTCTAAACCACCGATCTCACGATTGTGAATTAATATTTCACCCTGATGGATATCGACAATACGTTTTACAATCGCGAGACCCAGTCCACTGCCTTGTACGGTTCGTGCTGCATTGCCACGGACAAAAGGTTGCATGAGATCTTCAATTTGATCTTCGGGAATGCCTTCGCCATGGTCGGAAACGCGAATAAAGAGTTTTTCTTCATCGATAAATGCAGCAAGTTCGATTGGTTCTGCACCATAACGTTTTGCGTTGTTAATTAAGTTGCCGATGAGGCGTTTTAACGACAATGAGCGTGCAGCAATGATCGGAAGCGGTTGTGCTTGAAAGCGGATATCCAGCGGTTTAAATTGAATCACAAGCTCTTGGAGTAGGCTGTTGATATTGGTGTCTTGTATCTCTTCATCTGAACCATCACGCATATAAGAAATGAACTGATTTAGAATCGCATCCATATCTTCGACATCATAGATCAGACCTTCTTTGAGGAAATCGTCATCTGGCATCATTTCAGCACTTAAGCGAATGCGGGTGAGTGGGGTTCTTAAATCGTGGGAAATCCCTGCCAACATAATTAAGCGATCACGTTCAGCCTGATCGAGGGTATAGACCATGAGATTAAAGGCTTGATTCACTTCTCGAATTTCTTGGGGACCGTGATTGGTTTCCAAGTAAGGGGCTTTACTGGTTTTACTGTATTGATTGGCTGCGTTTTGCAGACGTCGCAAAGGGCGGTTTAATTGTCGGACCAAGGTCAAAATAATAATAAAGGAGAGAATGGGCACACCCAGCAGCCAGCCAAAGACAAGTTCTGAGCTATAGTTGGCATAGGTTTTAAGGGGTTCTCTGACCCAATGACCATTCATTGCAGGGGTTTGAATCCAAATCCGTGGGCTGGGTTTGAATTGGAAGTAGACCGTTACATCTTTAATCGCCATTTCTTGGGCGACTTTATCTTCAATATGCCCAGTGATGTAGTCTGCTAAGAGTTTATCTTTAACATTGGGATATTCTTTGGGATTGGTGACATATTCAATGCCGATCCGCTGTTCTAACCAGTCATCAATATTGATTTCAACGCCTTTATTAAAGACACGGACATCAGGATTGTTAATGACTTCTAGCTCCATGGCAATATAGCGTGCATGTTGCTGTAGTTCAGGTAAGTAAAGGGTTCGCCAGAAAAACCAAAGCGTGGTGAACCAACTGATAAAGACCACAAAAATCACCAACACTGTGGTGCGCATGGCAGCTGATCGCGGCTTAATCTTGTCTAAAAAGCGTTCCCAACGGGTTCGTTTTTTCTCAGAATATGCCTCAAAATCATTAAATGCTTGTATATCAATTGGTTCTTGTTTCACAGTTGGTCCTCATCACGCCTTTGGAGCGTCATGTTATGGGTTATTCAGCACCATCTGGAACAAAAACATAGCCGACGCCCCATACGGTTTGTATGTAACGTGCACGGGCTGGGTTTTCTTCGATGAGGCGACGTAGACGTGAAACTTGAACGTCAATCGAGCGCTCCATTGCTCCCCATTCACGGCCACGTGCTAAGTTCATGAGTTTGTCACGGGTTAGCGGCTCACGTGGATGCTGTACCAAGGCTTTGAGTACGGCAAACTCACCTGTGGTTAAGGTGACGACTTGGCCTTCACGTGTCAGTGTGCGGGTTGAAAGATCCAGTGACCACGGGCCAAAGGAAACCACTTCAACATTTTGACTTGGCGCACCGGGAACTTCACGAACTTGTCGACGCAGTACTGCACGAATACGTGCCAGTAATTCGTTCGGATTAAAGGGTTTTGGTAGATAGTCATCTGCACCCGCTTCGAGACCCGCAATACGGTCTGAGTCGCTGCCGCGTGCAGTAAGCATAATAATTGGGGTGTCAATATTGGACTGACGTAAACGTCGGCAAATACTCAGGCCATCTTCTACCGGAAGCATAAAGTCCAATACGATCAGAGAAAATAATTCACGTTGTAGTAAACGATCCATCTGAGTTGCATCATGGGCTGTTTTGACCACAAACCCTTTATCTTCCAAAAATCGCTGTAAAAGTGTGCGTAAACGGACATCATCATCGACCACCAAGATGCGTTCAACTCGATCCGTTTCATGGTGAACGACATCTGTATTTTCAGCAGGTACAACTAAACTCATGATGCACTCCGTAAATATGTGAATTTATAAATATTGTATAGCTTAGTATACTGTCTAAATTGTTGTTAAGACTATGTATCAATTTGCTCAAAATTACAATTTCAATGATATTAAGAATACCAAAAAACAACATCTTACAGCGTGAAAAGCGCTGTTTGAATTGGCATTTGATGAATCCATGAACAACTTCAACACGCTGATCTTATTTAACCAGGACATTAGACTTTACCAATGAAAATTTTCGCTATTATCATGCTTTGTTTGGCTTTAACTGCCTGCATTAGTCGCTTATCGCGTCCACAGATGATAGGTACAGTGGTCAATCTAGCAGGGCAGCCATTGGTTGGCGTGCAAATTGGAGAAACAGTCAGCGATGCTCAGGGTTATTTTAGTTTAAAAGAGCGACGTTATAATGTTTTTCTGTTGAAAGAACTTTTATATATGGAAGCGCCTCCTTTGCATATTTCAGAGCCTGTTCGTTTAAATGGCTATCAAGGTTGTTGGATTAGTTTATCGCAGCCTTTTGGTGGCGGACGTGCTAAAGGTGCGACATGGTCATTGGGTCAGGTTGTTATTTATCCAAATTTAGGGCAAGATGCTGTAAAATCTCTACCAATTTGTACTCTAAAATCTGATTTAAATTAAAGACTTACCTTTTTATTTTGCAACAAGCTATAAAACAGTTGTGGATTTTATAGTCTCGGTCTTTATAATCACTAACTTTTAGTCCTTATCCTTGTGGAATTAAACACGATGACTGACTTAGTTCAGCAGTTGGCAAGTGAGCTTGCCGTAAGTCCAAACCAAATAGAAGCTGCCATCAAACTCATTGATGAGGGTGCCAGTGTTCCGTTTATCGCACGTTACCGTAAAGAAGTGACGCAAGGCTTGGACGACTCTCAGTTACGCCAATTAGATACGCGATTAACGTATCTACGTGATTTATTCGAAAGACGTGACAAAGTGATTGAGTCACTGAAAGAGCAAGATAAATTATCGGATGATTTATTAACACGTGTAAATGCAGCTGCGACTAAAAATGCCTTAGAAGAAATCTATGCGCCTTATCGTCCAAAGCGCACCAGCAAATCGTTTAAAGCCAAAGAAGCCGGTTTAGGCCCAATTGCAGATCGTATTGCCAGTGAAGAGATTGAACCACAAGCAGCATTGGCTGATTTTAGCCATGAAGACTATCCAGATTTAGACAGTCAGCTCGATGCGATTCAACATATTCTGATTGATGACTGGGCACAAAATATTGCTTTGACGACTGAGCTTAAAGCGATGTTTGCGAAAACAGCGACATTAAAAAGTGCTGTCGCCAGTGAAGAGAAAAAAGAAGTCGGTAAAAAATTCCGCGATTACTTCGAGTTCTCTGAAAACTTAAACAAAGTACCATCGCATCGCTTATTGGCCATGCTTCGTGGTCGCCAAGAAAATGTCTTGGGTTTAAAAGTGGATGGTGAAGACGAACAAGCGTTATTACGTATTGAAACGGAATACAATCTTGATCAGGTTCAACCACAAACCCGTCAAGACTATTTGAAAAAAATTGCGAAGTTGTTCTGGTTGGGCAAAGTACGTCCAAGTGTTGAACATTCATTGTTGACTGAAAAACGTTTGACCGCTGAAGCGGAAGCAATGCAAGTCTTTGCTGAAAACTTACGTCATTTATTGCTGTCTGCACCTGCGGGCGCACGTTGTACACTTGGTGTCGATCCAGGCATTCGTACAGGTGTAAAACTTGCTGTTGTAAATGCATCAGGCGATGTCGTAGCACATAGCACGGTTTATCCATTTGCACCGAAAGATGACAAAGCTGGCGCAATGGCTGAACTGGCACGTTTATGTCGCGAATTTAACGTTGACTTAATTGCTATTGGTAATGGGACTGCAAGCCGTGAAACAGAAGCGGTTATTGCTGAAATGATGGCTGCGAATGCAGACTTGAAATTGACCCGCGTAACGGTTAGTGAAGCAGGTGCTTCTGTTTACTCTGCATCTGAGTTGGCCTCAGCTGAATTGCCAGAGTTGGATGTGACGATTCGTGGTGCAGTGTCAATTGCACGTCGTTTACAAGATCCATTGGCAGAGCTTGTAAAAATTGATCCGAAATCGATTGGTGTGGGTCAATATCAACATGATGTCAATCAAACTGGCTTAGCCAAAACTCTGGATGCGGTGGTTGAAGACTGTGTTAACGCTGTTGGTGTTGATGTGAACACTGCTTCTTCTGCTGTTTTGGGTTATATCGCAGGTTTGAACAAATCAATTGCACAGCAAATCGTTGACTTCCGTAAAGAAAATGGTCGTTTCGAAAACCGTAAAGCATTGAAAAATGTACCACGTTTAGGCGAGCGAACTTTTGAACAAGCGGCAGGTTTTTTACGTGTACTTGATGGTTCTGAGCCTTTAGATGCATCTGCAGTGCATCCTGAAAGCTATGCGTTGGTTGAGAAAATTGTGAACGCGAAAGCGACCACCGTAAAAGATATTATTGGCAATAGCGAAATTATTCGTCAGGTTGATGCTGAAGCATTTGTTGATGATAAATTCGGTCTACCAACTGTTAAAGACGTGTTAAGCGAATTGGATAAACCAGGCCGTGACCCACGTCCAGAATTCCGGACTGCGAAGTTCCGCGAAGACATCACAGAAGTATCACAATTAACTGAAGGCTTACAGCTTGAAGGTGTGATTACCAATGTAACCAACTTCGGCGCTTTTGTTGACGTGGGTGTACATCAGGATGGTTTGATTCATATCTCAGAATTGGCCAATGAATTTGTTTCTGATCCGCATAAAGTGGTTAAGCCAGGGCAAATCGTACAAGTTCGTGTGATTCAAGTTGATGCTGAACGTCAGCGTGTGAACTTATCGATGCGTCCAGAAGGTTCTGCTGCACCAGCGAAAGCGCAACGTGCGCCACGCCGTGATAACAACGCTGAACAACGTGGAGCTGCAAAACCGCAAGGCAAACGCCCACAACAAGCACGTCCACAAGCGCAAGGTGATCGTCCACAACGTAATAAGCCTCAAGCAGCTAAACCACAAGAAAACAAAATCGGTGGTTTAGGCGCATTGCTATTACAAGCGGGCATCAAAGGTTCTAAATAAGCTTTGATTTCAGTTTGTTGAATAAAAAACCTCCCAAGTGGAGGTTTTTTATTGGTGAAGGTTTTTGAGTGATTAAAAGCACCCTTTTCCCACTTGCGGAATATATTTCTCATCCCAAAGGGAGACGGGGCTTTCAGACATAATTAATCAATCAAAAATAGCTGTATTTGTCTTAACTGACTGGCATTATCCCAAGTGGAGGTTTTTTTATTGGTGAGGGTTTTTGAGTGATTAAAATTTGTAGAACTTATTCACTTGATTGATGAAGGTATCATGCGCTGCTTTGTTGAAAAGTACTGCTCCAAAATGCAGGGTTAAAACTCAGAATCTGCTTATCAAGCTAACTTTAAACACCTTTGACACATTGCTGTTTTAAAGGACATGGGTCTCCCAACATTAAATGTGTGAGCATGCTACGCATCTGTTCGAGCTGGTTGATCTTTTCATCGATGGTAGACAGTTTAGTCTGAAAAATCAGTTGCATCTGCTCAGCAGGAATATCGGCTTGCGCCACGAGATCAGAGAGTTGCTTTATTTCAGCTAAGCTAAAGCCAAGAGATTTTGCTTGAAGAATGAGTTGTAGCTGTTGAATGCTGTGTTCAGGGTAATCTTTATAACCATTATTTCGTGTAATTGACTGAATTAAATTCATTTTTTCATAAAATCGAATGGTATCTCGGCTTAAGTTGGTTTGTTTGACCAGTGCACCAATAAGCATCGCTCGCTCCTTCTATTTCCCAAAACGGTTCATTAGGGCTTGACCCTAGAGTGTACTCCATACTTTAGCCTATCTATAAGTAGATTAAATAGCGTTAAAGATGATGCAAAGCTCAAAATCAATCGTACAAGATTTCACTGTAAGTCAAAGCATTTTCGTTGTTGGAGCAACTGGATTTGTCGGCAAATTTCTTACAGCACAGCTATTACAGCAGGGCTATCCTGTTTTTGCTTTGGTTAGAAATGTATCAGCACAAGCGCAAGGCCTGACCGAGTGGTTGAGGCAGCGTGGGGTAAGTGTTGAAAAACTAATATTGATACAAGGAGATGTGACAAAGAAAGACTTAGGCGTGTCTAAAGCTGACTGGGAGCGGTTAACGTGCGTAACACGTTTATTTAATTGTGCAGCATGGTTTGCTTGGGATTTGACGATGCAACAAGCACAAGCGGTAAATGTTTTTGGGGCTGTAAATTTGTTGCGCTGTGTGGGGGAGCATTGTCAATTACAACGGGCTGTGCATGTTTCAGGTTATATGTTGACGTTAACTGAGCATTTGCAAGAAGTCGGTATTTGTTTAGATGATATTGACGCAACAGATTGGGTACAGGTTTATACAAGGCTCGGTGCTTATGAGGCATCAAAAATCCAAGCACATTTTGCTTGGATAAAACAGGCAGACAGTCAGGCTCTTGATTGGAGCATCATCCATCCCGCAACAGTGACTGGTGATATGCATACTGGTGAAATTCCATTGTCACAAGCAATTGCTCAAATGATTACTGCATTAAAGCGTGGAAAAATGATGGCTATACCTGCGACAGCAATCCATTATTTACCCTTGGTGAATATTAACTATTTGGTTGCAGTGATGGCGGAAGCCGGTATGGATCCGCAGATGCGTAATCAAACGTTATTGGTTGCTGATGAAGAACAGATCCCTTTACATCAATTACTGCATTTAATGGCAACACAACTCAAGTTAAGTGCTCCAAAATACTATGTACCACTCTGGTTTTTGCAGTGGTTGTTGAAATGGCGTTGGCTTGCACAGAAGATGGAAATGTCAGCTGAAATGCTACACTTTTTGCGTACAGAGGTATTAGATAGAAGTAAGCTGGTCGAGTTAGAGCAGCAGTGGAAACTCAAAGCAGCAGATGTTGAGACGGTCATTGCGAAGACTACTTTGTGGGTCGATCAGCAAACATCAGATGCATAAAACATTAGCCAAGAAAAACCCGCTGTATATATTTAGATATGCAGCGGGGGACTGATGTTTATTGGGGCTTATTTGTGCTTACCAGTGTTCGCCTGGGAACAGTCTTGCATAAGCACGTTGGGCAAAGTTGAGTTTGTCTTGTTTCCCCACAGAAGCGCTTGAACTTGGGAATAAGTTGAAGCCAATTGACATCAATTTATTGTTAATCCCCGGTGCGATAGAGTAAGTAATCGAAGCCAGGCGACCAAGTGTTGTCGCTACTTTTTTCGGACGTTTCACAATCGCATAAGCGACTAAATCTGCCGCTTGCTCAGGTGAAAGGGTTGGAACGTAATTATAAATTTTGGTCGGTGCAATCATTGGCGTACGAACCAAAGGCATATAGACCGAAGTAATTGCAATCTTGTGTGAATGTACCTCAGCAGATAGGCAGCGACTAAAAGCATCCAGTGCAGCTTTAGAAGCCACATACGCAGAGAAGCGGGTTGCATTCGCCAATACGCCGATTGAACTGATGTTAATGATGTGACCATCACGTCGATTCATCATTTGTGGCAAGACGTTGAGGACTAAGCGGACAGCACCAAAGTAGTTCAACTGCATGGTGCGTTCAAAGTCATGGAAACGATCTACAGATTCATGTACTGCACGGCGGATGGAACGTCCTGCGTTATTGATGAGGAAATCGATGTGCTCTACCGACGCCAATATCTTTTCAGATACCGCATCAATGGCAGCCATGTCATTTAAGTCACATGGGAAAATAGTTGCTTTGCCGCCAGCGGCTTCGATTTCAGCTTGTACTTGCTCTAAGGTTTCTTGTGTACGTGCAACCAAAAGAACATGCGCACCCTTTGCAGCAAGTTTTTTTGCAACGGTTAAGCCAATACCGCTAGACGCACCTGTGATCAATGCAACTTTGTCTTGAACCTTTGCTTCAAAGAGTTGCTCTAGTTTTAAATTCATATGATTTCCCTGATGAATGAAACTAAGTTATTGAGTTTTATTTGTTATTTTAAACACGAACCTTAAAATAAAAGACAATCAAACTTACCTCAAAAATAATAACGAAAAATAGAAAAATTACTAGGATAAAGCATGTGTATTTTAAAATATTTCTGGCGATTATATTCTAACCTAAATTCTGTCGTTACGGTTTGAATTCTTCTTCTTCCTCAGTTTAAGTATCTAATAAATTGTATTTGCAAAATTTTATTAAAAAAAGAGGGAGATTAGCTCCCTCTTTTAGGTATCTCAAGATTGTTGTAAGTTAGATTTAAACCAAGCTTACACTTCTATCAGGATGAATTACACCGTTTCTAAAGCTTGTTCTAAGTCTGCAATGAGGTCATCAATATGTTCAATTCCGACAGAAAGACGGACCATATCAATGCTGACGCCTGCAGCTTTCAATTCATCTTCATTCAGTTGGCGATGTGTGGTGGTTGCAGGATGGCAAGCCAAGCTTTTTGCATCCCCGATATTTACTAAGCGGGTAAACAACTGAAGTGCATCGATAAAGCGGGTTCCGCCTTCACGACCATCTTGAACACCGAAGGATAAAATCGCAGAAGGCGTACCTTTAACATATTTTTGCGCTAACGCATGTTGTGGATGATCTTTTAGACCCGCATAGTTCACCCATTTTACTTTTGGATGTGATTGCAAATATTCAGCAACTTTCTGTGCATTTTCAGTATGACGTTCCATACGAATGTTCAGCGTTTCGAGGCCTTGCAGGATCAGGAACACGCTGAGTGGGCTAATTGCAGCACCAGTGTTGCGTAATGGCACGACGCGTGCACGTGCGATATAGGCTGCTGCACCAATGGCCTCAACATAATTGACACCGTGATAACTTGGATCTGGTGTATTCAAGACTTTGAAACGTTCTGGATAATCACCCCAAGGGAATTTGCCGCTGTCGACAATGGCACCACCAATACTGTTGCCGTGACCACCAATGTATTTGGTTAACGAGTGCACCACGATGTCTGCGCCAAACTCAAAGGGTTTGAGCAGTGCAGGAGTGGCCACAGTGTTGTCGACAACCACTGGAACGCCATATTCGTGTGCAATTTTGGCAATCGCTTCAAGATCAATAATATTGCCCAATGGATTACCAATAGATTCAACAAAAACCAATTTGGTTTTTTCATCAATTAGGCCGCGTAATGCTTCTGGGTCTTGGTAATCGAAGAAGCGCACTTCAATACCTTGTTTTGGCAAAGTGTGTGCAAATAAATTGTAGCTACCACCGTAGAGGGTAGACACTGACGCAATATTATCGCCTGCTTCAGTAATGGTTTGAATCGCATAAGTGATGGCTGACATTCCTGATGCAAGCGCCAAAGCACCGATTCCGCCCTCTAATGCTGCAATACGTTGCTCAAGCACAGCGGTGGTCGGATTCATAATTCGAGTATAAATATTACCCTGAACTTTGAGATCAAATAAGTCTGCACCGTGTTGAGTATCATCAAAGGCATAAGACGTGGTTTGATAGATGGGTACGGCAACAGCTTTGGTGGTTGGTTCTGGGCTATAACCCGCGTGTATGGCAAGAGTTTCGTCTTTATAAGTCATGGTTCCATCATCTATGTGTTTCATTCTACAGCGAGTTTAGCATTTATCATTATGAATGAAAGGTCTAAATTATGACTGTCTTATATAAAAAAATGATATTAAAAACAGATATTCTGAACATTATGGCTCGGGTAAATGCTGCGCACTTTAAAAGCGTAATCCACTAGATCAGTGTCAGATTTGGAAAGTGCAGTCAGAAAAAACAGATTGTAAAGATAAAAAATACACGCCTTATTTTTTCAACACTTTCATCGTATAATGCCGAAGTATTTTTTCGCATGTGCGATGTTTTGGTTTTTGCTTGAGGAGTCCTAAGTGGCCCAATATATTTACACGATGAATCGTGTGTCAAAGATGGTTCCGCCTAAGCGCGAGATCCTGAAGGACATCTCTTTATCATTCTTCCCTGGTGCAAAAATTGGTGTGCTTGGTTTAAACGGTGCAGGTAAATCGACCTTGCTCCGGATTATGGCGGGCGTTGATAAAGATTTTTCCGGTGAAGCACGCGCTCAACCAGGTATTAAAATTGGCTATCTCGAACAAGAACCACCTTTAGACGATGCCAAAGATGTCCGCGGTAACGTGGAAGATGGTTTGCGTGAGCCACTTGATGCTTTAGCGCGCTTAGATGAAGTTTTTGCAGAGTATGCAGCAGAAGATGCTGACTTTGATGCGTTGGCGAAAGAACAAGAAAAGCTTGAAAGTATTATTCATGCTTGGGATGCGCATAACCTCAATAATCAACTTGAGCAAGCGGCTGGTGCCTTGAACCTGCCACCTTGGGATGCAGATGTTTCTTTGCTTTCTGGTGGTGAACGTCGCCGTGTTGCATTGTGTCGTTTATTGCTGTCTAAGCCTGACATGTTGCTTCTTGATGAACCGACCAACCATTTGGACGCAGAGTCCGTGACTTGGTTAGAACGTTTCTTGAAAGACTTTGCTGGCACCATCGTGGCAATTACGCATGACCGTTATTTCTTAGATAACGTTGCCGAGTGGATCTTGGAGCTTGACCGTGGACATGGTATTCCTTATCAAGGCAACTATTCTTCTTGGTTAGAGCAAAAAAATGCCCGTCTAGAGCAAGAAAACAAACAAGAAGAATCTTTTGCGAAAGCCTTGAAAAAAGAATTGGAATGGGTACGTTCTAATGCCAAAGGTCAGCAAAAGAAAAATAAAGCACGTATGGAACGTTTTGAAGAGTTGAACTCTAAAGAATTCCAACAACGTAATGAAACATCAGAGATTTATATTCCACCTGGTCCACGTTTGGGCAACAAGGTGGTTGATGTTGAAGGCATCAGCAAATCCTTTGATGGTCGTTTGTTGTATGAAAACCTCACCTTCGCAGTACCACCAACGGCGATTGTCGGGATCGTGGGACCAAATGGTGCGGGTAAAACTACACTATTCCGCATGATGACTGGCGAACAACAACCAGATACCGGTACGGTTACCTTGGGTGAGTCGGTTAAAGTTGCTTATGTCGGCCAGGTTCGTGACAGCTTAGATAACAGCAAAACTGTATGGGAAGAAGTTTCTGGCGGCTTAGATATTCTCAGAGTCGGTGATTACGAAATTCCATCACGTGCTTATATTGGTCGCTTTAACTTTAAAGGTTCAGATCAACAGAAGCGTGTGGGTGATTTGTCTGGTGGTGAACGTAACCGTCTGCAACTGGCTAAAATTTTACAGCAAGGTGCGAACGTTATCTTGCTGGATGAGCCATCAAATGACCTTGATATTGAAACCTTACGTGCGCTTGAAGATGCAATTTTAGTCTTCCCAGGCACCGTGATGGTGGTATCGCATGACCGTTGGTTCTTAGACCGTATCGCAACGCATATTTTGTCATTCGAAAATGAGCAGCCTGAGTTTTATACTGGTAACTACCAAGAATATGAAGCGTATCGCCAGTCTCGTATCGGTGATGAAGCTGAGCAAAAAGGCAAGAAATATAGAAAAATTGGTGGTTAATCCATTGTTCAATATCGTTTCTGGCGCGGTGAAATATGCAGCGCCACACGATTTGAACTTTGCATAACCCCCGCACAGCAGATCATGTTGTGTAGAAAAGCCCCAATCTGATGAATGGGGCTTTTTTTTATGCCATTTTTTATACGGTTTTTAATGTCAGTCGTGTATCTATATTTTTGTTTGTCTGTTTTAGCAACATTGCTAAATTCTTAAGTTACAGTCATCTGCTTTTCTCTACCCTTTATCTAGTGTCACGCGTTTTCAGAATGATTTCATCTATGCTCTTTTGATGGAGGGCTAAAGATGAGCGTGAAGGGCGAAAGACTCGCGAGCAAAGGCGTTGCACGACAAAAACGTGTGCAGCGTTTTATTGTATTTTCGATTTTTGCTGTTGTCGCTACACCTCCCTTATTACGCCATTTAAAAAATAAAAGTGCAGATGCTGTATCGATGGTATTGCGTTATGTGGCTGGATATCGCACATGAAGTGCTCACAGCAGGGAATTGGGCTGGTTGAGGTCTTGGTGGCCCTAAGCCTACTCAGCATTGCTGTACTGGGGTATAGCGCCTTACAACTGCGTGCCATGGCGGCAACGCAAGATGCAACGCAAAATATTCAAGCCATGAATCTGGCGCGAGATTTGGCAGAACGTATGCGAGTCAATCGGGCCGGCTTTCGATTTTATAAACCTGTAAATGAGTTGACCCAAAATTGTGCTGCACCAGTAACAGAAAGTGGCAGTACCGCAGGCTTTTGCACAGCACAGCAAATGGCCGAATATGATTATGAGCAGGTGCGAAAAAAAGCCGAGCAATCTGCCATGCAAATCGCCATCCTAGATTGCCAAGCCACCACTTTAAGACGCCAATGTATTTATATTTCTTGGGATGAGACCACGCCAACCAATGGTGATGGAGCACCAAATTGCACCCGTGGTGCTGCCTATGTCGCAAATTCGAAATGCATTATTGTGGAGACCTATAATAATGTCGAATAAGCAAACGGGATTTACCTTGGTTGAGCTGATGATTGCCTTGACCTTGGGCTTAATTATTGTGGCCGCAGGACTGGCAATCTTTCTCAGTGGCAATCGAATATTGGCACTGCAAAATGCCATGGATGAATTGCAGCAAAATGCCAATTTGGGACTGGCGTTGATTGCTGCTGATTTGCGCTTGAGCAATTTAAATACACTGTCTTTGCAGCAGGTCAATAATAAAAATAATGGTTCAGGCATTATTTTTAATGCACAAAACTTTCCCCCATCGATGCGTGACAATACCGAAGCGTTGTGGACCAGCCAAGAGCGTACTGAGGCAGCAACCGAATTAAAAAGTGATCAACTTCTGATTCAATACAAACCGGTCTACACCAAGGGCGATAAGGGGGAGGGCTCAAATCGGCGAGAGGTTTATAAAGGGGGCTATAATTGTGAAGGTGAAAAAATAGAATTTAACACTGAAAATCAAGGTGATAATCAGCCTTTCGGGCAAAAAATTATTGTGAATCGCTACTATATTAAAAAAGATCCACAACAAGTACTGGGTGAGCCAGAAGCCTATTCATTATTTTGCCAAAGTGGCTACTATGCCGAGGCTGACACAGCAATCAGCGGCTTCAAAGCAAGTGGCGGCCAGCAAATCATCAAACGAGTCGATAGTTTTAAGATTCGTTTGGGGGTGAAAGCACCCGATGGTCAATTGCGTTATCTCAGTATTAATCAATATTTGGCTTTAATGCCTGACGATCTGACAGCCCAAGAAGCATTTTATAATGTGGTTTCCATTGAGTTAAATCTTTTGGTTCGCGCCTCGACACCACTGAGTAAAATTTCTTTGCCGAATCCCAATGAAAATATTGAACTCGCTGGTAGCACCTTGCGTTTAAAAGACAATCAAAATACAGAAAAGCAGTATCTGCGTCAGCGGATCAGTCAGGTTATTGCCCTTAGAAATACACTGGGGACTGATACGTATGAATAGGCAGCAAGGGATGACCCTAATCATCGTGTTGATTTTGATTCTGCTGATTACGGCCGTAAGTACCTTGGCGGTACGTTCTAGTATTGTTGGGTTAAAAGTAGCGACCAATAGTCACATTCAAGCGTTGCTGATGGAAAACTCAGATGCAGCTTTATTTAACATGGAAGACCCCAGATTAGTTGCACGCCAATTAGCCCAAGACGGCATGTATAGCTATTTTACGGCATCGGAAAATGGCGAAGATGAATTGGTGTTCTGCTATCGCGCTGCGGCAACTGATTTCTTTCGACTTGATCAGGCCAGTGTGATTACTCCCAATGGGGTAACGACCAAAATTGGTGAACAAGGATTTTGTAAAGCCAATCAATTTGCTACAGGCCGAGCCGCAATTTTGGCGCAGGTCTATTTAAAAAAGAATCTCGAATCTTCTGCACCTTTGTCTCAGCTTATTCAAGGAACCAGTTTGGGTCAGTCGCTCTTGCCGATTGCCTCACATCAAATAGGGGTGACGGTGATCTCCGTATTGCCAAGTTTTAGCCAGATTAGTAGCGCACAGTTAGAGGCTTGTTTTAAAAAAAGAGCGAGCGAAGTTAGTCAGTGTTTTAACCAATACAACGTTCCCTATAACACTCAACATGCCGACTATGTGGTCGGTGGACAGCCGAACCAAACTGACTGAGTCAGTCCGATAAATCGATGAGGTGCAGCATGACACGATTTAAAAAACAGCAGTTCAATATTGCCGTGTTGCTCTTATTGATGGTTGTGATCACGCCTTATCAGTCAGGTCAGGCCAGTGATATTGAGATTTATAAAAGTGCAGCCAAGGCCGGTGAAGTCATCATTGTCATGATGTTGGATACTTCAGGCAGTATGGATTTAAATAACACGGTGAATTTAGGCGCAGGGATTAGAAACCGTTTAGAACCGTGTGATTTACCCAGCAGTGCGTCATGGGAAGGGATGAGACCGCAGTTAAATAAAAAATCAGATGATCCCCAAAAAGGCTATCGAGTGAATTATTGTCTGGACGAAAATGGGGTTAAATATTTGGATCGAATCAGTCGCTTAAAAGAGGCCTTATATGAGCTGGCGACCTCCAGTGCAATTCAGCCGAATACTAAAATAGGGATTGGAACATTTCCTTATGCGGGGAGAGCACCGCGAACCAATCAAATGGAAAATAATAGGCGAGCCTATATGCGGATTGCAGCAGACCAATGGGGAGTCGTTGGTTCAGAGCAGCGTCGTAAAGTCTTGCATTTGATTCGCCGTAATGACTTTGTTGGGCGGGGTTCAACGCCAACCTCTGCGGCTTATGCCGAAGCTGCGGCCTATATGTTGGGAACCCATACCGGTGATGGGCCTTTTAGTGGTGTTGATATTGCGGATCAAAGCTATTCAGCGAATTTGACTGTGGGTGAATGGAGTTCAAGGCGTTATCAGAGTCCGCTTAAACAAACCAAAGATCGGGATTCCCAAGAGAATTTAAGCGAAACCCAGTGTGATGGAAAGGGGATTTATTTTCTCACCGATGGCGAGCCACAATCGGTGAGAACACCCAATGAAAACTTAATGGCGAATGCTTTAAAAATATATGAATATCATATTACTGACAAAAGTGGCTTAAGTGGTGGTCGCTATAATAGATCGGGAACGTATTTTTCGTATTGGGGGGAGATTGGCCTTTTTGCACGTTATTTAAATGATCCAGATAAAATAACCGCCATACTGGGAACGGTTTCTGATCCAAAACTACGTACTGCGGTAGTCGGTTTTGGTTCTAGTTTCGATGTGGATGATGAGGTGAAGCAGGTCTTAAGTGACCCTAAAACCCAACGCACAAGAACCTATTACAATTGCAATGCCATTCAAACCGTTGATGCAAGAAATGCCTGTAACTGGGGAGAGAAAAGTCGCTTTGCTGACGGGGTGACACCGACGATTGAGGGGGTGGGCGGCTATGGTGAGGGGGGCTTCTACTCTGCCAAATTGACCGGAGAGTTGATTAGCAGCATTGTTAATTTTATTGAAGAATCTAAACCCAATTTTGATCCATTGATTACGGGTATACCCAGTATCCCGCTTGATCCGCTAAACCCCATTCAACTGCATCCCTTTGGTTATTACGCGACGTTTGTACCAAAGCCTGAAACCAGCTTTCAACTTTGGTTAGGTAATTTAAATAAATATCCAATTCATAACGGTGAATTATTTGGCGCAGACAAACGAATTCGACTTATTGCGGCAACAGGAGAGGTAAATAGCGCCGCTCAAGGGGGGTGGGGCGGTGGTGGCGTTAAAATGAAACTGCCTTTGGGACTTTATAAAAATCCAGACACCCAGCAAATAACCGAGATGCGTAAAGTCTTTAGTAACCGTCGTTTTGATGCCGATAAGCAAAGCTATGAGGCTGCCGAAACCCTCAGTCAAGTGACCTTGGATAGTTTACTCCTACAGCATGCAGGTTTCGATAAACCACGACCTGATCAAAATAAAAACTATTGGTTGAACCTTTTGGGTTTTCGAGTACCAGAGACCAGCCAAGATTATAGCTTAGTAACCTTACCTAAAATGGAGCTGCGTCAATTGGGGGCTTCATTGCATTCTAGACCCATTTTATTGACACAGACGGGGCGTATTTTTGTTGATAATGGCCGAATGAAGAGCGCCAATCGCCAAGACTATTTATTGTTTGGTTCAACTCAAGGGGTATTGCATGTGGTTGATGACCAAGGCAAGGAAGTGCTTGCTTTTGTACCTTATGAAATGATGGAACGGCAAAAACAAGCATTTCTGTCTGAAGACAGCAGTATGGGGGGGGTACAGAAATTATTTTATGGCATTGATGCCCCTTGGACCGCTCGCAGCCAATATGTCACCAGTAAGGATGGGACACTCACCGTGAATGACACCACGCGACAAACACAAGATCAGCAACGAGGGTTATTAAGTTCGAGAGGAATGCAATGGGTTTATGGTGGGTTGCGAATGGGAGGGCGCAGTTATTATTCGCTTGATTTGACTGATCTGACGCGGCCTGTAATGAAGTTTCAGATTGACCCAGCGCATCAACGTATTGTCAGTACAGGCTTAGAAGAGGTGTACAAGACTGTGCCAGCATTGCAGTTTATGGGACAAAGTTGGTCAAAACCCACCATTGCTTATGTGAAGTGGGGTGGGGTGAAACGTATGGTGATGTTTGTTGGTGGCGGCTACGATGCTTTTGGTGAGTTTCAGTGTGGTGCAGCCGACGCAGAGCAAATAGGTAACGATGATCAACCTAGATCCCCGCCAGATCGGCTTAATCAATATAACAATCAAGGCTATGAGTGCCCTAGATATGAGCAAAGCAATGCAGTGGGTGCCGGGGTGTATATGTTTGATGCCAATAACGGTCAGTTGTTGTGGTGGAGCAGTCGTCAGGCAACAGAAAAAGGGGGAGCAGTCGAGGCGAGCTATGATGCAAATTTAAAGTACAGCGTTGTCTCACAAATCAATACCCTTGACCGTGATAATGATGGCCTGGTTGATACACTTTATTTTGGTGATTTGGGCGGCCAAGCATTCAGGATTGATTTGGATAATACTGCCCAGACAACTTCCGGTTTTGCCAAACGCGTGGTACAGCTTTATAACGGGCATTTAGATACCGGTTTAAGTCCACGTTTTTATGAAATGCCAAGTTTTTCAGTACATAAAGACAAGGTCGGGCTGTTTGGTGTAGTGGCCCTAACTTCAGGCAATCTCAGTTCACCTCTGGCGAGCGCTGAGCTAAGCGCACAAGATGGTGTTTTTGTGATTTATGATCATGATGTTGCGCGCAGTGATTTGTACAGTGATAAACCCTTATTGAATCATAAATATATTAGACGACTCCATTTGATGAATACCGTAAAAGGTATTCCTCGACTCACTGAAATTAATCGAAGAGTTGCCCCAAATACTGGCTGGTGGTATCCGTACTCAAGGATTAAAGGCGATTATAAGGGCTTAAGTGAAATCTTTGCCTTGGACAATATGCTGTATGCCAATGTCTATGACCGAAATGGCAAGGGCCTTGGCGGTGGTTGTGGTGCGAGTGTGTTGGGCGATTCTTATCTCTTCCAATTCTGTCTACCGACTGGTAAATGTCGGCCTCAGTATAAATATAATGTTGAGGGCGTCCCCAATCGGGTCAAAATTGGTGCTGGAATCTTAGGAACCCATTTAGGCAAGGGTTATAACAATCGAGATGATAGTCTTGGGATGATTTTGAATCGGGAAAAAATCGGAGAGAACTGCACGCAACCCGAATATCAAAATAATCCTGAATGCCAATTGTTTAGGTCTAAAGTTACGATCAAACATTTACGCTGGTATGAACAGCGAGCGGATTCATGAAAAAATGTAGAAGCCGGCTGACGAATAGGGATTTGTCTCAGCGAATCACACCAGTCCGAGGTTATGGCTTAGGTGGTTTTAGTTTGATTGAATTAATCATTTGTTTAATGTTGCTGAGTATTTTGGTGGGCTTCGCTGTGCCACGGTATAAGGCCTATTTAGAACGTAAGGATCTGGCAGAAGCCAAACAGCAAGTGCTGCGAATTTCAAGTGAGCTAGAACGGTTTAAAGCACGTAATTATAGCTATCAGGGCTTTGACTTGGCAGATATCTATCCCAGTTATGATGCAGCGAGCAATCAGTTGCTGTTGCCTTTGGGGCAACCTGCTGACGCTGCAAATTATGTGATTACTTTGCTCGATTTTGAGAGTAAACAGAAATTAAATTTAAGTGTAAACCCAAGTACAGCAGGGAGTGGTCGTTATTCGCCAGTGACAGGATTAGATTGGATCATGAAAGTTGAGCGAAGCAGAAATAATAATGGCGAGATTAAACAACCCAATAATTATGATTTGTTGATCAGTAGCAAAGGCATGCGTTGCATGACTAAAACGGCAAATGTCGTCAGTAGTCTGAACGATTGTGGAACGATTTTAAGTGAGCCGTGGTGATGAACGCTATAAAAATAAGCAATATTAAAAAAATAAAAGCATTTAGCTTGGTTGAGTTGATTATTGCCATGAGTATTATTGCAATATTGGTTGGGATTGCTTATCCAAACTATTTAAATTACAAAATTCGAGTTAATCGTGTCGATATGCAAGCTGAAATGCAGCGCATTGCTGGACAGATACAACAATATCGCGCAATTAATCAAAACTATACGGGTGCCACGCTTCAGCACTTGGGTATTACTGCGATTTACCCCAATTCAGGCACTGCCTATTTTGACTTAAATCTCAGCGCTACAGCACAAGGGTGGACGCTTAGCGCGATTCCCAAAGCGGACAGCATGCAACAAAACAATGGTGCATTGGTGCTGAATAACTTGGGTCAAAACTGTTGGGTTGAGGGTCAAATTTGCCAGCCAAATGCCACGACAACGTGGAATAAACGCTAGGATTTGAATTCAAAAAAATCTTATTTGCGGATAACTCAAATTTTGAGCTTTCCCTTATCGTTAAAATATCGTAAAATATCCGCCTTTTTAGGTTCAACCGAATCTAAGAAGTATTTCCTTCATGTGAGAGTATTAACATGGTTGTAATTCGTCTAGCACGCGGTGGTGCTAAAAAACGTCCGTTCTATCAAGTTATTGTAACTGATAGCCGCAATGCGCGTGATGGCCGTTTCATCGAACGTATTGGTTTCTTTAACCCGACAGCTCAAGGTCAAGCAGAAAAACTTCGTTTAGATGCTGATCGTTTTGCTCATTGGGTAGCTTTAGGCGCTCAACCGTCTGAACGTGTTGCTTCTTTAGCTGCTCAAGCGAAGAAAGCAACAGCTACTGCATAAGTCGTTTTGTACGTAATCGTAGTAGGTAACCCATGACACCAACACAGAATGTTCCCGAAGATCGTATTCAGATTGGACAGTTACGTTCAGCATATGGATTAAATGGGTGGCTCTGGATCTATTCCAATACAGATCCGATGAGCAACGTGTTTGACTACTTACCTTGGTACATTGAGACCAGTGCAGGTTGGCAAACCGTAGAAGTAAAACGTTGGAAACCACATGGCAAAGGCTTAGTTGTTTCGTTAAAAGGTGTGAGCGATCGCACTGCTGCGGATAACTTAGTTGGCGTAGATGTTTGGATTTCCAAGTCGCAACTGCCTCAACCAAGCGTGGACGAGTTTTACTGGTCTGATTTAAAAGGCTTAATTGTATTAGGTCTGGACGATCAAGAGCAGGAAGTTAATCTCGGTCAAATCCACGAGTTGTTTGAAACAGGCGCCAATGACGTGATGGTGGTACGCGCTACACCTGAAAGCGTTGATGGCGAAGAGCGCATGGTGCCTTGGCACCGTGATGTGGTACAACGAGTTGATCTTGAAGCTGGTCGTATCTACGTAAATTGGGGCGTAGATTATTAATCCTTTAAGGATAAACGCAGCAGGAAAATAGAGGAGTCTGCGATGTTTTTTGCAGTCATTACGCTTTTTCCTGAAATGTTTGAAGCGATTACAGCCTATGGTATTAGCGGGCGTGCGGCAAAACGTGATCTAGTACAAGTTCATTGTATTAACCCACGTGATTTTGCTGAGGGCAACTACAAAAGAGTGGATGAACGTCCATTTGGTGGTGGTCCTGGAATGGTGATGATGGCAGAACCTCTGTCAAAAGCGATTCACCATGCCAAACAGCTTGCAGTGCAAGCAGGTTATGTTCATGTTCCTGTGGTGTATATGTCTCCACAAGGAAAGACCTTAAATGAACCTGCGGTACAACAATTCGTCAACTATGACGGCCTAATTGTATTGTGTGGACGTTATGAGGGGGTCGATGAGCGCCTAATCCAGAAACATGTCGATCAAGAATGGTCGATTGGGGATTATGTCTTGTCGGGTGGTGAACTTCCTGCGATGGTTTTATTGGACAGTATCATTCGACGATTGCCGAATGTGATGTCAGATGAACAATCTGCGGTGCAAGATTCATTTGTGGATGGTCTTTTGGATTGCCCACAATATACCAAGCCAGACCATTTTGAAGGTTTGGATGTGCCTGAGGTTTTAAAATCTGGGCATCATGCCAATATTGAAAAGTGGCGGTTTTTGCAGCGATATCAGCGCACACTTGAACGCCGACCTGAATTGGTCGAACAAGTTGAACTGAGTAAGCAGCAAAAGAAATGGCTAAAAGATTTAAATACTTGAACTTATTTTAATAAGCTTTAAGTCTCTGAGAATAGGCTCTTTGTTGCTTGAGAAGGTCAACAATAAAGGGAAAGATAATCGGGTTGATATGCGTTTTAGCCTCTATCCCCAGCGGCATTCAGACCTCTTCTGACCCGCATATTGGAGATTCCACATGAGTGGTAAACATCCTTTAGTACAAGCTGTTGAAAATGCACAGTTAAGAACTGATCTTCCAGAATTTGCTCCGGGTGATACAGTCATTGTTCAAGTAAAAGTAAAAGAAGGTGAGCGTGAGCGTCTTCAGGCTTTTGAAGGCGTTGTAATCGCGAAGAAAAACCGCGGCTTGAACTCTGCTTTCACCGTTCGTAAAATCTCTAGCGGTGTTGGTGTTGAACGTGTTTTCCAAACACATTCACCAATCGTTGCTCGAGTCGAAGTGAAACGTCGTGGTGACGTTCGTCGCGCTAAACTTTACTACCTACGTGAATTATCTGGTAAAGCTGCACGTATTCGTGAAAAATTACCAGCTCGTAAAGTTAAAGCTTAAGTTTCTTAAGTTTTATACGAGTCAAAAAATGCGCTATCTAGCGCATTTTTTTATGTCTGTTGTTATCTGAGCTAGACCCCTTTTAACTTCAATCGATTGGCGTGTTGGCGATAGATCGCAACGGGATTGGGGGATTGCATCGAGCGTAAGCCTAGGATTTGATTAATCTCATCAAGATGGTTCCAGTTGTAGTTATCACGGACGGTATGACCAAATTTAGCACTACAGCGACCCACTAGGCCATCATTGTCATGACCCGCATTGATCAGTTTACTGCTGGCGCGTAATACCGAGTCTGGATCTAAAATATTGGTGACAACTGATGTCCCACTCCATGAGTAAAGTAAAATACCATCTTGCTCGTAGGCGCCTTCACTACAGTCTGAAGCCGATAAACCCATTGGAAATTGTTGATTAAATTGCGCTGCACCTGCCGTGGATAAACTACGCGCAGAAGCAAAAGGATCATGTGGAAACTGTGTTGGATCGAGTTGTTGTGAACGCTGGATCGCCGTGGCTAAAAAGTCGATTGCGGCAAGTAATGGCCTTTCAAATTTGGTGTGTTCGGTTTGCAATGCGAAATCTGCCACAGGCGAGCCCAAGTGTGGGGAACCAATAGTCGTCAGCGATGCGATGCGTTCAGGCATAATCCCAGCAACATAGCGAATAGTCAGCCCGCCGTGTGAGTGTCCAATTAAATTGACTTTTTCAGCACCAGTAATCGCCAGAATATCCTCGACCTGACGCAGTAACTGCTCACCACGAACTTCTGTGGAGTTAAATGGAGAAACCCGTGTGGCCCAGACACTGGCACCATTACGTGCCAGATCTGGCAAAATTTGATACCAATAGTCGATGCCGAACTGTGCCGAGCCTAGTCGATCAAAGCCCGCCATGCCATGATTAAACACGATGGGGTATTGGGTCTGCGCATAATCTGACGCGACATAATCTGCGTTGACCTGCTGTACCTCAACGGCTGTAGCGCGCTGTGTCCATATCGCGAAGACGATTAAATAAATAAAGAGATGTTTTAACGTCATCATGGTTTATTCCGCAAAGTCCAAGGCCTGCCCTTGTTGATGTGCTGTTTCATAACTTTTTAAACGTAACTGTTGCTGTGGGCTAATGAAGTGCCGATCCCGCAGTTGCTGGATGGCTTTTTGTTTGGCTGATGGACTTAGATTACTTTGGCTAATGATATCTTTTTCCGTTAAATACTGTTCAACCTGCTGTTTCCAAAGGCGACGCTGCTGATCTAGTCGTTCTAGTCGCATGGTTGCCTCTACACCCACCAATTGCTGCCGCATTTGCTGTAACTCTGCTGCTGAGCCACCACGTGCTTTAATTTCGGCACTGAGGCGTTGTAGGTCATCAAGCTGACTCAGCTGTTTGAGATTGGCGTGTAGGTCGCTGGGTAATTGTTCGGTGAGTCGTTTCAGTTGCTGCGCTTTTTCTGCCGTACTCAGTTGATCATTGTTGATGATTTCGAGCCGCTGTAGGGTATAGCGGTGATAATCATCTTCATGTTTAAACAGCGCCTCAATTTCTGCGATAGAAAAATAACGCTTTTTGAGCTCTTGGTTTTGCAGGAAAAGCTGTTGAAAATATCGCGAATCATTTTGTTGAATGGCATTTGGTGTTAATTCGGCAGCAGCTTGTCGATACTTTAAATAACGACCCCATAATTCTAAAATTTGACCCTGTGCTGGATCTGGATAGTTGGCTTGTATGAAAGCTTTAAAATCTTTTTGAATTTGTTGAAATGGTTTTTCACCAGACTGACTGAGGAAATATTCAAAACAGTCTCGGGTCTGCTCGGTCGTTCTCAAAGTATTGGTACTATTGATTTGAATCTGGCAGTTAATCTCAGTGTCTTGCTGGCTTTGACTTGCCCAAGTTATGCTTGATGGTGCTGAATTTACAGGTGTATTCATCGGTGTGTGAGATGTCGCAGAAGTCGTACTATCTGGATGTTGCGTAGATGTTTTAAAAAAAATCAAATACAGCAGACAGGCGCTGGCAATCAGTACGATTAAGATCAAACTTTTTATTTTCTGTTTAGACATTCAAAGTCCTTCACCGGATAGACAGCTGTCGAGTTGAGCGTTTGAATCGCAAGGTTTCAGTTTAAATCTGCAGTTATTTTATTTTGGGTCAATGAATGCTAAATCATAGCATTAATAATTAATCATTTATTTGTGCGGTGTGGTTTTGTATTTAAAAATACTTTGGCAGAGAAGGGCTATATAAATCGTGCCGCGATTGTTAAGATAAACCGTTAAAATTGATCCCCATTTAAAATTATGAAAGCAGCGTCTCCTAAAATTCAGCGTCGTCATCTGAGTGGTGTGTTCTTATTGAATAAACCCTTGGGGATTAGTTCAAATTCGGCGCTACAGAAAGTACGCTATTTATATCGTGCGCAGAAAGCCGGTCATACGGGGGCGCTTGATCCATTGGCCAGTGGTTTATTGCCGATCTGCTTGGGCGAAGCCACGAAGTTCTCTCACTTTTTATTAGATTCAAACAAACGCTATCGCACTGTGGTGAAATTGGGGCAGCAGACCTCAACCGGTGATGTTGAAGGTGAAGTCATTGCAACGTCAGCTGTACCAGCACTAACTGAAGCACTGGTTGAGCAAGTATTGCAAGGCTTTCGTGGCGATACGCAGCAAATTCCACCGATGTATTCGGCTCTTAAAAAACAAGGCCGCCCGTTATATGAATTGGCGCGTCAAGGGATAGAGGTTGAGCGTGAACCCCGTCCAGTGCATATTGATTTGTTGACATTGATTGATTTCACAGAAGATACCCTCAGCTTAGAAATCAGTTGCTCAAAAGGGACTTATATTCGCGTGTTAGGTGAAGATATTGCCTTAGCGCTTGGCACTGTTGGGCATCTGGTGCAGTTGCATCGTGTGCAAACTGGGCCGTTTGACTTAATTCCTGAATATACCATTGAATATTTAGAAAGCTTGACGGAGCAAGAGAGAGAGCAGTTGTTGTTGCCAGCTTTTGCGCCAGTGCAGCATTTACCGCAGATCCAAGTGCCTGAAGGTCGCGCTGATTTTTTCCGTAATGGTATGGAAAGTAATATTGATCATGTTGCCACTGAACAGGTCTTGGTTTTTGATGCTGAGTTATGCTTGGGTTTGGCTGAAATCACCGATAAAAAACGCTTGGTGCCGAAACGTGTATTGAATCTGGAAAGTTAAACAATCTATGTTTAATGCGCCTACTCTTCCGCGCCATGTCTGTTTCAATACGTGATAGGGTTGCGGTGGAGTGTAAAATTTTAATTATAAAAAGAAGCATCTAGATATGGAAATTGAACTGATTCTCAGCTTGGTCTTTTTTGCATTCTGTGCCGGTGCGATTGATGCTGCAGTGGGGGGCGGTGGTTTGATTCAAATCCCTGCACTAATGGGCAGCTTGCCACAACTCGCACCTGCCACGGTCTTTGGGACCAATAAACTGGCCTCTATCTGTGGGACAGCTTCAGCCTGTGTTTCTTTTTTGAAGCGAGTTTCTTTGCAGTGGAAGCTGCTGTTGGTGATTGGTGTCTGTGCCTTCATCAGCTCTTTTGTTGGTGCCGCCTGTGTATCGCTGGTGCCAACCGCGATTTTAAAGCCATTTGTTTTGGTGATGCTGATCGTGATTGCGCTCTACACCTTATTTAAGAAGCAATTTGGGCAAGTGCATGTGACCCAAGCGCTTACCAGCAAAATTTTAGTTTTGGCAGGGCTTGGTAGTCTGTTAATTGGCTTCTATGATGGAATTTTTGGCCCAGGTACGGGCAGTTTCTTTATTTTCTTTTTTATCCGCTATTTAAAAGTCGATTTCTTGCATGCTTCCGCGCTATCAAAGATCGCTAACTTTATGACCAACTTCGCTGCATTGAGCTTTTTTATTCCGGCAGGGCATGTGCTGTTTGGTTATGGCTTGATGATGGCCGTAGCCAATGTGCTGGGTGCGGTGCTTGGGGTGAAGTTGGTACTGAAATATGGCAGTGGTTTGATCCGAATTTTATTTTTAATTTTAGTCAGTGCTCTGATTTGCCGTCTAGGCTATCAAATTGTGATGGATTTTATTTAAGCCATAGATGTTTGTTTTTTGACTATATATCGAATAAAAACCGATTCCGTTGTGTATCAACATCGCACGAGGTTAGCTTTGCTTATAGATGCGGAAGTCCTGATAGGCCTGATAAGGTTGATCCGACTTGGTGTCTATAATTTCCATATAGTCGTTGCCTAAAATTAGCTTGCTTCTGTCTTTTACATTTAACAATTCAATTTTAAGTTGTTGCTGATCTAGAAATGAAAATGTGCCCATCAGTACTTCAGGCGCAGCCTGAGTACTTAGACTGGTACGTGTCAGGATAAATTTCTGGTCGGGTGTAATCTTTAAATCAATGGCCATGCTTTCACAGTCGGGACAACGAGAAACACAGCCCACGCAGGGAATCACCCCAGAATAGTCACCGACCCATGCCGCCAATTGAGGATGATGCTCGGATGAGAGCGCATTGGTTTGCGGAGCATTTTGCTTTGGCTGTTCGGAGCAAGCGGACATTAAACTGGCTGCGACAAACATATAAACTAATTTATTCATAACGGGGTCTTGGGATTTCGCGGTCGGGCAAAAAAAGCTGCAAAAGTATAGCGGCAGGCTCTATTCATCGCAAATAACATAGACGAATCATTCGGCAGGCAAACCATCACACTGAGAAATCATTAGGCAAACGAAAAAGTGTGCTACACGATGGAGTGTTGAATATCAAAAAAGCAAAAAGAAGACACCGCTTGCGGTGTCTTCTTTACGGTGGCTGTTGTCGCGTTTTAGATTAAAGTAATCATCACTGTTTTCGCTAAATTACCATCTAATTCAATCACTTCAAAATGTAGACCTTGATAATCAATATGAGAGCCAACTTCGACGATGCCATTACATTTATCGAGGATTAAACCAGAAACACTGATATAACTAACATCTTCTTCAACCAAGTCAAAGCCAAGTGCCAACTCCAATTGGTATAAATCGAGCATGCCCGATGCCTTCCATGTGGTGTTGTCGACTTGGATTAAATCAAGCTGCTCATCTGCATCGGGAAATTCTCCAGCAATCGCTTCAAATACATCCAGTGGTGAGATCAAACCTTGAATATTTCCAAACTCGTCACTGACCAAAACCAATGAGCCTTTTGACGTGCGTAAGGTATTAATTGCATCAATGACTTTCATTTTTTCAAAGATATAGATTGGGCGATGCAATTTGATTAAGGCTTTAAGTGCTTCTGCATTATCTAAAACATCAAGCAGTTCCTTAGCGCGAACCACTGAAATGACTTTATCGAGATTACCGCGACACACGGGGAATAAACTGTGTGGAACAGATAAAATCCGTTCACGAATCTGCTCGGCAGTGTCATCCAAATTTACCCAAGAAATTTGGCGACGTGGTGTCATGATGGAGGCAACAGAACGCTCTGCCAAGGTTAATACCCCACCGATCATATAACGTTCTTCATCCGCAAAAGCTTTTTGAGCTTCAACATGTTGGGCGTTGTCTGTTAACGCCTCCATTCGGCCACCCATCAGCTTGAGAATTGAATCTGCGGTGCGATGTCGTAATGGGATTTTAGATTCGTGTTTGGCGACATTACGTTGACCAAATTGATTAAAGGCTTCAATTAAAATGGCAACGCCAATACCAGAATAGATATAGCCTTTTGGAATATGGAAGCCAAAACCATCTGCAATTAAACTAATACCAATTAATAATAAGAAGCTAAGACAAAGAATAACCACGGTTGGGTGGCGATTGACAAAAGCGGTTAGTGATTTAGAGGCCAGTAACATCACGCCCATCGCCACAATCATGGCGACCATCATCACATAAATATTATCGACCATGCCAATGGCAGTGATGACGGAATCTAAAGAGAAGACCGCATCTAATACAACGATTTGGGTAACAACTGCAGTAAAACCTGCATAAGCCACTTTGGTGGTGAGCTTAATTTCAGGTTTACCTTCCATTTTTTCATGCAGTTCAGTGACTGCTTTATAGACCAGGAATAAACCACCAAATAAAAGAATTAAATCTCGACCTGAGAAGGTCAACTCAAAGAGTGTAATAAGTGGTTTGGTCAAAGTGACTAACCAAGAGATCGCAAATAATAAGCCTAAGCGCATGATCAAAGCGAGAGAAAGGCCAATCACACGAGCCTTATCGCGTTGTTCTGGAGGAAGTTTTTCAGCCAAAATGGCAATAAAGACGAGGTTATCAATACCTAAAACAATTTCTAAAACAATCAGGGTGAGTAAACCAACCCAAATGCCAGGGTCTAATAAAAACTCCATTAATTTGTACTCCAGCAAGCGTTAACTGAAATCAAAGTTTTTTTTATACCTTTTGCAGGCGAGGGATCCATATAAGTTGACCTTTTTCCAAGAGTAAAATTGATTATGCCAAAGCTTAGAATTTTTAGAAGTTTTTTTTTTAGAAATTTATCCATTTATTTTATGGGCTAAATCATGCTGCAATACTGAAATATTAAGTGAGTTAAAGCATTTTTGTTCACCCATATTGTTTAGTATTTATATTTAATTCATTTGTTTTTTAATTAATATTAAACTATTCTATTTCGTTAATATACTTGTCACAGATTATTTCCCAGCCAAGACTTGAGCAATTTGAAAATAATTTTATTTCTTTACCCATTAAAGGGTATTTCATCTCCCGATATCGAGGGCTTCACATGACACATGTTATAAACGTTTATGAAACACCGAAAAAACGTAAGATCCTTTCTTCTTTCCTTTCTTTTTTATTGCTCGCAATTTTATTTATAATTATGACCGCAATCAGACAGAAATCAGGTCCGGGTATTAGTGCTGCACTTGGGATGGCAATTGCATTTTATTTTATTAACTTTCCTAAATACTCGGTTCTCGCAGATCAGATTAGCTTTAAACAAATCTTTAAAAAAGTGAGCTGTCCGTTTAATGCGGGGACATTTAAAATTGTCGAGAAAAAAGGCATCGCTGCTTTTTTTATGGCATTTAAATCAAGTATTCATGTCATTGAATATACCTCGACTGATGGGAAAGCGCGTAAAGTAGTTATTGGTGGCATGTTAGATCAACATGATCTTGAAGCTATGTTTGAGCAAATACCTGAAAGCTCAAAAATCCAGTAAGAATTGTTTTAAACCCTGTCAAATAATAAAAGCCGACTGATGAATCCGTCGGCTTTTATCTGCAACTACCTTAGCCATATACGCTCGAGATCAGGTCAGTTTATTTTATCCTTCGCCATTTTTCTGGCTTGCAGCTTAATCAAAAAAAACCAATAGCAGAGCCCAGGAAAGAGCGCCATAAACAGGGTTGGAAGATCACTCAATCCTTTCCACAATTCATAAAAATAAAGAACGGAACCAAAATAAGTAATAAGTAATAAGGGTAAAGGGGAGAGGAATAAGGCTTTGGCAATAATTGCCTATTCTTTTTAGCTTTGGTTTTGTTGTCGGCTTACTGTCCGACTGGATGTTACAGCGCTTTTATAATGTCAGCCAAGCCAAAACAGTCGCGCTAAAAGACGAGACCGATTAGATCTCGTTAAACAAATAGCTTGAGCAGAACATAAGCTCTAGTTTTTGTATTTGGGTGTTGAGTAGCGTGGCTTTAGTCAACAGATAGTCACTGAGTTGCACATCGTTATTGACCTCATATACCTGATAAAGGTGTTCGCCTGCACTATCTTTTTCCTGAAGAATATCAATAATGAAGGCATTACTTGAGTTGATTTCTAAGCCAGATATTCTGATTCCAATATATTTTTTGCCCTCTTGGTCTTCAATAAAGTCGATATCTGTTTCACTTTCATCAATTTTGACAAAATGATCTTCTCTGTTATATAAAACAAAAACATCCGGCAACTCTAATGTTGGTAACAGCATTAATGATCCCTGCAAAATGAACAGTTATAAAGGCGTGTCATTATAATAGAAAAACCTTGCGTTAATACAGCATGGACTGCATTGGTTACTTTTTATTTGATAGCGCGCGCATCCAGATTTAAATCGGGTAGTCAAAAGATATGTGAGGCCATCAATACCGATTGCCTGCCTCGGTTTCATTTGTTGGTAATATCATCAGCATTGGGTTGGTGGTTTGCTTGGTTTGAATAAGATCACCTAAATCATAACCGATGCTTTGCGCATAATTGAGGTAGGCTTGAATCGCGGCTGGATCTGGATTTTGTGTACGCGAGAGAATCCACATATATTTTTTGCTGGGGCCACCGACCAACACGGTTTGATAATTTTGATCAAGTTTTAATACCCAATAATCTCCACGCCCAACAGGTAACCAGCGGATTGCTTTGGGTAAGAAGCTGACTTTGAGTTTAGAATTGGCTGGTGGGTTTTGTACCCATGCTTCGCCTATTGCCTGCGAAAGCTTACCAGCTTTGCTATAGCAGCGATTAGTGACCTCAATGTTTCCATTTTTATTTAAAGCATAGCTTGCACTGACATTATGGTCGCATTTATTTTGGAAACTGAGTGGTTTTCTAGCAATTTCATGCCAAGTCCCTAAGTATTTAGACAGCTCAATATGATCAACGGCTTGAACCGGGGCAGGTTGTGCATATGTCGCTGCTAATATATTGCTCAAGAAAAGAGTGCTAGCGAGGCTAACTTTAATCAGGACTTTAGTGATATTCATGCTGCTCGTCCATTTAATGAAATGATGAATTAATCTAGATAAATGATATTAATATAACTCATATTTTAAAGCACTGAGCCGACTATTCTTTGTGGTTATTGACTGGAGGTGTTTCAGTAATCTGCAACAGAAAGTTGTGAACCAAAGGCAAGAAAATCAGAATAAGCGGATAGGCAACAAGCCATGAAAGCAGCCAACTGTTTAACCATGCCTGAAAGAAGCCTTCGAAGAATCCGCTATATATCCACATATTAAAACAGGAGAGTGAGGCACTCATTAAGCCCGATAAAATGAGAGGCATAATCCACGCGATGCTCTTAACCAGGAATTTTGGAATAGGGCCAATGAAGTTGTGGCTGGTTTTATACGGTCACACTTGCGGCTTGAAGCTGCTGATATCTATATATAGACAAATAAAACATAATGCACCTCACTGTACTTGATTGTTTAAACCACTAAAATCACTCTCTTTCATAAATTCGATATTTTAGGACTATTTGAGAATCAGCGATTTGCATGTAGTGGTAGTTATTTACTACAGCGTTCAAGAAACAAGTTCTATTACTCAATCTTAAACGTCACGATATAAACAGGATTCATTGCAGATGCCAAATGAAGATTTCTCTCAACTTATTTAAAGATCTGTAACTACAAAATTCAGCGAATTCATTTAGTCATATTCTAATAAGAAATTAGCAGTCGCATTTGCTTTACCGGCGGAGACCTTTTCACCTGTAGAAATATAATTAGCAAAAAAATCTAATTTAATATTCTCACTCCCTGTATCATTTTGTATAGAGGAGTACGTCCCTAGAGGTAAGGTTTTTTTATCTTTATCTAAGATTTCTATTGCAACATTTTTCGCTGTCGAACTAGCACTTAACCTTAAATACTTTACATTGGTCGGATCAGATTCACCTATAAATGAAATTGCAACTGTATCTGACGTACAACCAGCCAACTGAATTGAAAAAGGTATTGATTGCGTTCGCATCGCAACATTAGACATACCTCGAGTCATCCATGTACCAAGTGCAACAGTAATATCTTCACTCCCTGGTGATACAACACAAGTTTGTTCAAAAATAGTTGCTTTCAAAGTCAGGTTGATTCTAACTACGGGATCTGCAAATAACGGAGTTGAATAGAATATTCCACTGATCACAAGAAACCTTATAATGTTCATTATTCTCATCTCATCTTTTTAAAGCAATATTCTTTACTGAAAATCAATCCGCACATGTCCCTGTGAGCTGAGAGGACCTGCATTGGGTTTAACACCTGTCAGACTCACGGGCCATGCTTTTAATACAAAGCTACTCCGTGAATTTTGATCTAATTTAAAAGGAATATAACTTGAGCTATTATTAGGAACTAAAACACGATCATTCTTATCTGCGATTAGAAAACCAACATCTTTGTTATCGGATCTAATCATATTGCCACTCGGATTTATAGCCTCAATGCGGGCCGATAACATCTGTTGTGCATCTATATTTTTACACTCAATACCGATGGTTTTTATCATGGGATTTACTCCAGCAGGTTTGTTTCCTACACCTACATTAGAGAATCCACTTGATGGGATTTTTCCAAAATCAAATTCGATCACACTTCCAACATCAAAAACACATGATTGAGGCACGGTCATCGTTGCATTCAATTGAATAAGAGAAATTGGCACGGTAGGTTTATCCTTCGCTGAGGTTGCGGCATAAATCAATCCGATATAACGACTTACAACAAAAGACTGTCCTACAAACTTCTTTTTAACTCTTAATTTTACTTTAATTTTTCCACCAGATGCCCATTCAGGACCACATTTATTACATTGATTGCTGATCGCATTTGTTGGGATTGGCTCATACGTTCCTCGGTTGCCCCCAATATACACTTGCATGGCAACCTGTAAATAATCATTCTCTGGAATATCATACCAATAGGTCATTTTATCGGAATTACCCGCTAATATGAGCGAATTTTCAGGCAAAAGCGTAAAATAAACTGGACCCAATTTGCCACTACAGGGGCTTGGTAAAGTATATGTTCCTCCTCGGTTTAAGGAGATCCAATTGGTTGAATAACCCACATAATTTTCTTTGGAATCAAAATCAGTATCATAATTATAGATGTAAGGAGCATTATTTCTAGGAACACAAGATACGGAATATGCATGGGTTGACACCATTAAGCCAAGAGCAAACAATATCGATTTTAATCGTAGCTTAAGCAAGTTAGTAACCATTCTTTTCATCTTATAAACGCCTATTCACATATTAGTTCTAAATTAATTAGGCCCGTATATTGATCTGCTTTTTCAATCGTATAAGGTGCTGTACAACTTTCAGCTGCGGATGTTCCCCATACAATTTTTAGACTGCCTTTATCTGCCAAACCACTTAAATAGGTTTGACCATCTTGACCAACGATACTATTAATTTTTTGATTTTCTTCGGTTACAGCAGAAGCATATGGGACGTGATTATCTAAGTGTTTCAGCGTAATCAAAGCTCTGTGCCCAATACGTGAATCAAAATTGGCTTTAATAATTGCGCCTTTCATTGGTACAATATTCTGAACGTTGGTTAAGATTTCTGTTTTATGATCGAGATCATCGGTGATCAGGGCAATGCGATTCATACGATAATTATCAGCGAATGGTAAAATTGCATAACCACGTGAATCAGTATGTATGTTACGTGAGTTCTCAATTTTCACATTTTTAGCACCCTTCGCATCAACTAGAATATTGGTATCACCTAAGGATTGACCTAAAGTCAAACCGCCAGAATGTAAAATCATCCCACCAGATAAATCATAGTTGATACTTGTATCTTTACCACCTTCAGCAAAGTTATATGCCATACCACCGCTACCATATTTAGTATCTAAGCGCACTGCTGCTGTACCGAAACCACCAGTATCTGTATTCTGACCATGTAAAATGCTGTAATTTAATGCTTGGTGTTCGAGTAAAGAACCATTTAAACCTGTTTGTATAACATTCCCACCAGAAGAATTTCGAACAATATTACTATTACTGTAAATTTCATTTTTAACTCGATCTCTTGAACCGAAAAAAGCATTCATTGGAAAAGAAATCGTTGCAGAAATCGAATTATTGTTTGCATTTAAAGTATTTGAAGCATTGAAAGAATCTTGTAGACTCCATGCAAGTGAATACGTTATAGCTTTTATAGTATTTGCATAACCGAATTGATAAGAACGAGAAGGTTCTGGTACATTCCAGTAAGTCTGGTAGTTTACCGATGCATACATTGATCCAAAACTATTTAAATTCTGAGTGACATTAAATTGAAAGTTGCCTCGCCTTTTATAGTTTAAATTATAGTATGAAGATGGATCATTATAGGGGTTTCCAAAATCATCATAATTTTGATCAAACTGAAATGATTCCATCGATTTGTAGGCAACATCATTTAATGTGTAAAATCCTTTGGTTGAATAACGATAACCCATAAGTTGAAAGGTTGTTCCCAAGGTATTTAGTGATTTTGAATAAAGTAAGCGATAGGATTGGCCACTATGCTCCTCACCATTCGCCAATGTGCTGTTTGCTTGAGTGGCATCAAAAGAAAAAGCACCAAAACGGCCCCAGTTTTTTCCGATGCCAATCAACGTTGCTTTATAATCTGAAGCAAGCTGTGTAGCACCATACCCTGTCAGGCCTTTACCGAAACCATGGCTAATAATACCTTGTACAAAAAAAGGAGTGCCTTGCTCATTATTACCACTTCGGAATTCACCCATGGCTATATCAACTTTTGTACGGCCTTCACGTAATAAAATGGGTACACCAGAGTAAGGTATAATGAAGTTTTGAACGGCACCGGTACTTTCTTCAATCGTTACATTTAAATCACCACTGCCAGACATAGAAGTTAAGTCATTGATTGCAAAAGGACCAGCTGCAACATTGGTTTGATAAACAACATATCCATTTTGCCGAATAGTAAGTACACCTCTACTATTGGCAATACCGCGAACAACAGGTGCATATCCTTGTTTACTGATGGGCAACATTGCATCTGAACTATATAAGCGTATACCGCGAAAACCAACACTATCGAAAATAGCGTGATCCGTATTACTATCCCCCAGAACCAATTCACTCTTTATTGGAATGATTGATTTCTCGGCATAAGTTTGAATATTATTCCATTTTGACGTATTGGTATTATTTAGCTTTTGTTGAAAGTAATTATAACTTGATAAATTTTTAAATCTAAAACCACCTATATTAAAGCCAGTATTTAGAGAAAGAAATATATTATTACTATTTTCGGAGTTACTACCAGTCAAATTATAGTTTAGAGAAGCTGCAGTAATACCATCATCCCATTCTGAAGGTGGTAAATATCCGCGTGCTTCACTCTCCACCCAGATATTAGGTATACTAATATCTAATCGTTGGGATGAGAAATTGTAAGAAATATTAGATTCTGGAATATATTTTTTTAAATCAATACAGCTTTGATTATTTAAATTTTCAGCATCAGGAAAATCATAGACTTTGACACCAATAGAAAGCAACCATTTGCTATCGATACACGGTGTCAAACCACCTGAAATTATGTCATTTTTTTCTGTTTGCACAAAATTAAAATCTTTAAATGCTATAAAATCCTCATTCAAGAAAACATTAACTTTATATATTCCTGCTAATTGGTAGCCACTTTCAAATTTTGATAGATCGGCAACTGAGGAATCTGATGTATTCAGCAATAAGGCAGGATTAAAATATTCTTTTGCATGAACTACACTTCCAAATAAGAAAACATGCAAAGAGACAATGTGAATATAAAATATTTTTTTTGAAAATTTTATATTTTTCATTTTGATTCAACCTGATTAATTTTATTAATTACCGATCTTTTTTTCAATTGCTTTAGTGAATGCACCAAAATCATTAATTGTTTGAAATGAAAAACTTTTACCGGAAATATTTAAATTTTTTTCTGAAAATGGTTCTAACATCATATTATCTTGTTTAATACCATCAATACTTATATTAACTAGTGTCATAAAGTAAGGTGTCGGATTTTTAATTATAATTTTATTATCTAAAAGATACGCATCAATTATTTCTGGAGCATCCTCAACCGCAATAGATAATTTTTTGGGACGCATCATCATTTTGATCCGAGAGAGAATTGCCAATTGCAAAACATTATTTTCCTCTAAATCTTTCTGATTTACAGATGGAATTGCCTGTACATTGAGATAATACAAGGTCTCTCGATCTTGAACTAAATTCTGATTTGTATTAACAATACGAAGTGAGTTTTCTGATTTTGGTTCACTCACTAACATAGGAGGGGTAACAATTACACTCTTAGTCGCTTTTGAAGATGCATCTTCAACCCATGCATTAATTAAAAATCTTTTTTCTTTCGTGCTATTAATAACAGGCATTGATGCCTGTTTTTTATCTTGTTCATATATTAATCTTGTTGCCCCCAAAGCAATCCCACCATTCGATGCATATGAAATATTCATTAAAGAAAAAAATATGATAATAACTTTAAATTTATGGTGTATTAATTTAATTAACATTTTATTTTCCAAAGTGAGTAATGAGCATTTTAAGAAAAGAAGATGATACTTCTATAAATAGAAGTATCATCTTATATATTATTCGTATGTAACTACAAAGTTTGCATCTGCATATGCTTTACCAGCAGTTGCTTTTTCAGCTGTAGATTTATAACGAGCCATAAAGTTAAGGGTATTATCACCATCAATTAATGTCTGTGCGGTAGATAAAACCGTACCATCTGGAGTTAAAACATTACCCTTACTATCTGAAATCTCAATACCAACACCAGTAGCTGATGTTGCATTTGAAGATGGACCAGAATGAATTTTTAATAAAGTGGTATCAGTTGAATCTATAGGACCAGAGAAAGCAATTTGTGCTGTTTTAGAAACTGCTGTATCACAATCAACTAATTTAATTGTGAAAGGTTTATTTGATGTGTATTGACCAACAG
Organism: Acinetobacter pullicarnis; assembly: GCF_006352475.1. Taxonomy (NCBI): domain Bacteria; kingdom Pseudomonadati; phylum Pseudomonadota; class Gammaproteobacteria; order Moraxellales; family Moraxellaceae; genus Acinetobacter; species Acinetobacter pullicarnis. The sequence goes on along the minus strand of NZ_VCMZ01000001.1, from coordinate 3,546,928 downwards.
CAGTAATATTCGCTGTACGGTGTTGACCTAAAATAACAGTTTGATCAGCTGTATCTGAACTTACAGCACATGCTGCATTCACAAACTCACCGCTAAAGTGTACTGCACCACCATTTACAGTTGTCGCCGCTTGTACTGTACCGGTAATTAATAATGCTGATACTACGAATAATTTATTCACAATCTATTTCCTCAAAAGATTTATCTGTTTAATAAGTCAATTTTTACTTATTTAAAGTGCAATATGTGATTTTTAACACATTTTGCAAGCGCATTAAATTAAATCCGACTGTTTAGGTCAAGTTAAATTTTTAAATTAAAGTTATGGCGTGTTAATTTTTTTTAGCAAACAAGACCTTAGCAATTGCTTGTTTTTTGTAACAAGCAAAAGTGGTTATTTTTTTATCTTTTGTTATAAATGTTGGTATGTTTTTAAAAAACTAATATTAAATTATTGATTATATTTGATTAATTTTATATTTATTTTTAATTTTTGGTAAAATAAACACTCATAATTTGCAGCGAGAATAAAAAACATTCGGATGGAGTAAAATGGCTTTGTTACATAAATATTTAATCCGTAGTATTTTGCCAACACAATAATTTAGGATACAACTTGGGTGTTGGGTCGAACTAATGCAGCGTAAATATTTAATGCTGTAATTCAAAAATAAACCTCATTGATCTGACCTTTAAAATCTCGTGACATGAGAAATTTTTATATAATGACTATTGTTATTTAAATGATGATTCAGTTTTTAAATAACTTGGGGAGTAATTCTTGTTTTGGTTAGACAATATTCTGGTTTTTGATTGAAAGCTTATTTTAATTTATCTGTAATTGGTAATTAACCTGACTTTGATATATAAATAAGTATAAAAGCCTCTTTGTGCATAATGTGTTGGTTGTGGGTTTAAAATAATATAAGGTGAGACTTTAATGAGCTATATTTTCTAATTATTCTGGATGATTTATACAAAAAATTAATGAACCTTTTAATAAAGCTTTAATCAAAAATCAAAAAAAGATTTAAATAATCTGCTTTAAGCTTATTAGAATTTATAATAGTCATTATTTTATTTCTTAAATCTGGATTTGAATTGTTCAAATATTTCTATTATCTGATGATCGTTCCATTTTGGAGATCAGCTTTTCTTAGCATCTGAAATACAAGCATTTTATTGAGATTATACCCAGTTACCTACAAGAATTTATGGTTTTCCTCCCCTCATACAACTTATTAAATAAAGCTGTTATTGGTCTGTTAATGAAGCATATAGATACACCGTTTCATTTATAGCCTCAATTTTCAATAAAATATATTTTCATCTTTACTCACAGGTATTTCATCATTTTCAATAAATTTAGACCAAGCGTCTGATTTTATATAAATACCAATCCATATCATCGTTGCGCAATTTTGTATTCAGTTGCGTTGGAATGTTTGCCTTGGTTTTTGTGTTTATAATTTGTTCCCTTAATTTTTCAGAATCATAGCCTTTATCGGCACATAAAGTTTCAGTTGATTCTAGATCTAATAGATCAATTAAATCACGCCAAGAGCAACCTATTCTTCTATAAAGAATAGCTTCAATAAATAAACGTAAATTATGTTTGAGATAAATATCAAAAATTACAGAAAATAGTTTTTAGCTTTGACCTGTGTTGATCAGTTAGCATTGTACGAGGCATAGCGATAAGTAAATTTAATTTGACGATTGAATTTTACTTCCTCACTTTATTTTGCTTAAAAAATGCCAAAAGACCCTAATATAATTCACATTTTAAAGCACTGAGCTGACTATTCTTTGTGGTTATTGACTGGAGGTGTTTCAGTAATCTGCAACAGAAAGTTGCGAACCAAAGGCAAGAAAATCAGAATAAGTGGATAAGCAACAAGCCATGAAAGCAGCCAACTGTTTAACCATGCCTGAAAGAAGCCTTCGAAGAATCCGCTATACATCCACATATTAAAACAGGAGAGTGAGGCACTCATTAAGCCCGATAAAATGAGAGGCATGATCCACGCGATGCTCTTAACCGGGAGTTTTGGAATAGGGCCAAATAAATATTGTTTCATTAATCATCCATTCAGTACTAAAAAAGGGGCAGTCATCTCATGCTTATGTTTTACTCAACCAGCACCGGGGGCTTTTTTTGACTGCGTAAAGTTACACCCACCGATGCCAACATAATGCAGACCAAGGCGAGGGTTTGTAATAACGTGATTTTCTCATTAAGCAATAACATCCCTGCCACAGCGGCAATGGCTGGAGAAAGACTAGACAGTGTGCCATAACTGAGTTTGCTTAGTTGCTTGAGCGCCATTAAATCGAGGGCATAAGGAATAGCTGTTGCCAGCAGAGCAATCACCAAGGCATAACCCCAGTATTCAGTTTGAATCAGTGCATGAGGATTGTGTACCAGACTGACTGGGAGCAGCATCAGGGCAGACAAGACAATGGCAATGGTCAGTGCGTGTAAACCAATATTTTGCCGCACGACTTTTTGACCGAAATAAATATAAAATGCCCAGCAGACACCCGCACCGAGGGCAAATGCCGCGCCCAGATAAGAGAAGTTTTGCTGTGCAGTTTGCTGCCACGGCACCATGAGCGCAATGCCTAAAATAGCCAAGCCAACCCAAAGATAATCGGATTTTTGTTTGATCGAAAGTAAGGCCAAGGTGAGTGGGCCAAGAAACTCAAGTCCTACGGCAATACCTTGTGGTAGCTTGCCCAAAGAGGCATAAAACAAGACATTCATGAGTGCAACAGCTGCGGTGTAGCACAGCAGGTCACGCCAATGTAAATGCGGTAGTCGCTTGATGATTTTCCAAGAACGGAACATGAAAAATATCATGATGGATGCAAAGCAAAGCCTTAAGGTCACCACCGTAAGCGGATCCAATACCGCAATCAATTGCTTGGCAAAAGAGGCACTGATTTGATAAGCCACCATGGATAAAATCATGCAGCATACCGCAGCGAATTGAGTATTTGGCATAGCAGAAAACAAAGCAATCAAGGTTTGAAATTCTAGCATGATCGCTTTGCTTAATCTTTGTTTCAACAACAAAAAAGAAGAAGTGCTGATTCAGCTTTACTGGAGTATTGCAGCAGTGTATTTCTCAGCGAATATGTATTTTTATAGCGAATATCTGGCTATTGCTCTAGCTGTTTTTGCTCACGCGCGAGGCGAGCACGTTGGGTGGTAATGGTACAGCCGACAGAGGCTGAAACAATGGTGAGCAGGGCCAACCATTGTGTCCACAACAAATATTCATTGAGGAAAATAAAACCCGACATGGCGGCGACAGCAGGTTCTAAGCTGGTCAATGTACCAAAGCTGAGCGGTGTCATATTTCTGAGAGCAATCATTTCCAAGCTAAAAGGCAGTGCACTGGCCAAGATTGCTAAGGCAATAAAATAATAGAAATAAGGTAAGGTGGCGATTTTGGCCAAAACTGGGGAGAAAAATAAAAAGGGCAGCATAATGAACATGCCAATAAACATACCCAAACAGACGGTATGATTACCTGAAATACCTGATGGTTTTTGCCCGGCTACAATATATAAGGCCCAACATGCACCTGCACCCAGCGCATAGGCAATGCCAACCAAATCGAGGGATTGTGCTGCTTGATCAAATGGGAATAATAAAATCATGCCCAATATCGCCAAGCCAACCCAGATGAAATCATATTTTTGCTTGGCGTAATACAATGCAACGCCAAGTGGTCCAATAAACTCAAATGACACTGCGATGCCCAACGGGAGTCGATTAATTGCGCTATAAAACAGAATATTCATGCCTGCAAGCGCACAGCCATAACCGAGAATGGCTTTCCAGCGAATCGCTTTGAAATCGATTTGCCAAGCTTTAAAAATAACAGCCAAAATCAGCGCACTCAACATCAAGCGCATGGCACCAACGGTGAGCACGGGAAATTCATTAAACAGCACTTTGGCTAAGGAGCCACTACTCTGGAGGCAGATCATCGCCAATAAGAGGAGCAGTACTGCTTGCAGATTGGATGGATTTTTTAAGGCTTGCATCAATACACCAAATTTGCGGACAAGCGCGATTCTGTGAATGCACTCATCATAAAAAAACCACAACTTACATTAAACAAAGATTTTACTTTATTTAGCTATAAGTGTGGTTTCTTTATGAAAAGCGCAGACCTGAGCAACGTGAACGTCACTCAAGTTATGTCATCTTTGTTTCGTAATTAGAACAATATACGAACGCGGATGGTGCCTTCAACTTCATGCAAGGTGTCTAATGCTTCTTGAGATGCAGTGGCATCGACATCCATCACCAAGTAACCGACATCACCTTTGGTCATTAAAGATTGACCTGAGATATTGATACCGTGTTCAGCAAATAAATTGTTAATTTTAGACAAAACGCCCGGCACATTGCGATGAATGTGTAAAAGACGATGTTTGCCTTCAGTTAACGGCAGTGCGATTTCTGGGAAATTCACTGCAGATAAAGTCATGCCTTTATCTGAATAAGCAACAAATTTTTCAGCCACTTCTAGACCAATGTTGGCTTGCGCTTCCATGGTTGAACCACCAACGTGCGGGGTAAGAATCACGTTGTCTAAACCACGTAATGGCGAAATAAACTCTTCACCATTGGCTTTTGGTTCTTTCGGGAATACGTCAACTGCAGCGCCTGCAATATGACCCGATTTAATCGCATCTGCTAAATCTTCAATTACCACACAGGTACCACGTGCCGCATTGATGAAGATTGAACCTGCTTTCATTTGTGCAAATTGTGCTTTGCCAAAGAAGTTGCGGGTTGATGGAACGTCTGGTACATGCAGCGTCACAACATCAGCGCTGGCCAATAATTCTGCCATTGAACCGACTTGACGTGCATTACCCATTGGCAACTTGGTCACTGCATCATAATAGATCACGTGCATGCCGAGGCTTTCAGCCAATACAGAAAGTTGTGAGCCAATTGAGCCGTAACCCACAATCCCTAATGTTTTACCACGTGTTTCAAATGAACCCGCTGCAGATTTATTCCAGCCACCACGATGACAAGATGCTGATTTCTCAGGCACGCCACGGAGGAGTAAAATTGATTCTGCTAAAACCAATTCAGCAACAGAACGCGTATTTGAATACGGTGCGTTGAAAACTGGAATACCACGTTCCATAGCTGCATCTAAATTAACTTGGTTGGTTCCGATACAGAAACAACCGACAGCAATGAGTTTGTTGGCTGAAGCAAAAATCTCTTCAGTCAATTGGGTGCGAGAACGGATACCAACAAAATGCGCATCTTTAATCGCTGCTTTTAAAGCATCGCCTTCAAGTGCGGTTTTGTGATAGTCAATGTTGGTATATCCTGCTGCATGCAAGGTATCGATGGCATTTTGATGCACACCTTCAAGCAATAGGAAACGAATTTTATCTTTTGGTAGAGAAAGATGTTGGCTCATTACGGCTCCGCTACAAAGGCCAAATTTAGTCGCGGTAGCATAACATAATCGTTGGTTTATAGGCATTTGCTTTGTGCTTATACGGATGCATTTTTTAAAATTAATAAGATCAGAATCTCAACATTGGTCTGAGATTAAGCTGCAGGCTAATGTACATCAGTAAATTGGGACTGTGATGTGCTTGTTAAAATAAAGCTGAATCAACAGGGTATTTCAATAACTTTGCTCTTTAACCAGCGCCTCACATTCCTAAATGTTTTATGGCCACGCGGATTTATCTTGAGCAAAGCCACGGTTTCTATTCAAAATACTTTATACTGTGCGTTGTATTGAGCAGGGGATTGGTCTTGAAAATAGCCTTATACACCGTCCTCAATACGCCGTTTATTTCCTTTGTTTAATTGTCTTGTTAATTCTTGCCAGGTCTACACACGATGAATGCTCCAGTCGCTCTAACAGCTGAGTTGTTAACCCAATTAACTGCCGTAGTCGGTGAAAATCGTATTAAAACCGATGCGGATAGCCTCGAAAATTGGGGCCGCGATCATACCAAACATTTTGATCCAAACCCGTCCGTGATTGTATTTCCATCAACGACTGAACAAGTTCAAGCGATTGTAAAACTTGCCAATCAATTCAATATCGCGATTACACCGAGTGGCGGCCGTACCGGATTGTCGGCAGGTGCTGTTGCAGCCGATGGCGAGATTGTGATTAGCCTCGATAAAATGAACCAGATTTTGGAATTCTTCCCTGCAGATCGCATGGTTCGAATCCAATCAGGCGTGGTGACCGAACAGCTGCAAAACTATGCCGAAGAACAGGGTATGTATTACCCCGTTGATTTCGCTTCTGCTGGTTCATCGCAAATGGGTGGCAATATCGGCACCAATGCTGGTGGTATTAAAGTCATCAAATATGGCATGACCCGCAATTGGGTACTTGGTTTGACCGTGGTGACTGGTAAAGGTGATGTACTGCGTTTAAACAAAGGCATGATTAAAAATGCTACCGGCTACGCTTTGCAGCATTTGTTTATTGGTGGTGAAGGAACGTTGGGTATTGTCACTGAAGCAGAAATCAAACTCGAACGTCAACCGCATGACTTACAAGTGATGGTGCTCGGTGTTCCTGATTTTGCTGCGATTATGCCTGTATTACATGCCTTCCAAAATAAAATCGATCTAACGGCATTTGAGTTCTTTGGCGAACTTGCGATGCAAAAAGTATTGGATCGTGGTCATGTGCAACGTCCTTTTGCGAGCGAATGTCCGTTTTATGTATTACTCGAATTTGAAGCACCCTATGAACCGATTATGGATGCTGCAATGGAAATCTTCGAGCACTGCATGGAACAGGGTTGGGTACTGGATGGTGTCTTGAGCCAAAGTCTTGAGCAAGTCCAAAGCTTATGGCGTTTACGCGAAGATATATCTGAGTCGATTGCGCCCTTTATTCCATACAAAAATGATATTTCAGTTTTAATTACTCATATTCCAGCATTCATTGAAGAAATTGATGCGATTGTCAGCAGTAATTATCCTGACTTTGAAATTTGTTGGTTCGGGCATATCGGTGATGGTAACTTGCATTTGAATATTCTAAAACCGGCAGAGCTTAGCAAAGATGAGTTTTTTGCGAAATGTCAGGTGGTGAATCAATATGTATTTGAGACTGTCCAAAAATATGATGGTTCTATTTCTGCTGAACACGGTGTGGGCATGACCAAAAAACCTTATTTGGGCTATACCCGCTCTGCCGAAGAAATTGAATATATGCGCGCCCTGAAAAAAGTCTTCGATCCAAATGGAATTATGAATCCAGGTAAATTATTTGACCTTTAATTTGACTTTATAAAGACAGCATATTTCTAATCGCCAGTTCATTGCGGTGAACTGGCGTTTTAGTGTGTGCGATACGTCTTGAATAAATCCTGATTATTTTAAAATTAACCAGTCATTAAAGCCAAGTACACTTAAAGCATACTTGGCATGATCCAACTTCATTTTTAGGCAAGCCGCATTTGTTGTGCGGTCTGATCCAAGGTTTGGGTGAACTGCATTAGCATTTCACGTCGCTGTTGCAGGCTGTGATCGAGGGCATTCAGATAGGCAGTGCATTCCGCAAAGAGGGGGGCAAGCGGTTGGCTCAGACTTTGTTGTAATTGGTTGGAAAGCTCTGCATGGAGTTGATCATACGCAATCGTTGGCTCATCAGTGCTCCGATGTGCTGCGATGACTTCGTAGCGAATATGGGCTGCTAAATTCAGCGTCACTGGTGCAAGACTGGGTAATGCGTAGTCAGTCAAATGTTCTGCTAGCTGCTGAGATAAAGCCTCGTTTGCCCAGTTTTCAAGGGTTTTACAGACAATATCGACATCTTGTGTTGCAGCATGCTGTGCCAAGAGTGTGCCAAGTTCAGGTACAACGTGACGCCATGTATTGGCAATCACTTTCTCTTGTAACACTGGCAGTGCAGTTTGCATATCACTGCTGAGCTGTGCAATTTGCGCGAGCATCTGTTTTAAAATGTGCTGTATCGGCTCAAGAATGTGTTCTTGTAAATAATGAATGAATATTTCAGCAGGTTTACGTTGCTTATAATCCAGTGCGGGTTCGATCAAATCTAACAACGCATGAAAAAGTTGATCAACACCTGCTTCAGTCATTGCTTGCTGATCAAAGTCAGCCTGACGCACCATTTGAGCAGAAATAGACACGGGGGTACGCAATAACTGATGATCGACTGCCATTTCTTGCAGTTTGTCTTTACTACGTTGGTAGACATCCGCTTCTTGTAACGCACGTTGTGATGCATTTTTATTGCACAGGACGCTACAAATTTCACCATCGACCTCATCTTCTTCAACTTGATCACTACGGGTAAGAATCGGAAGCAGCGGTTTATGCCGACGTAGCTCACGTCCGAGTGCATCCAATTCTTGGACTTGTCCTGGCGAGGAGGAACTACTTAACCACAGTACGCCATCGGCACTATCAATAAATCGTTGGGTCAATGCTGCATTTTCAGCAGTCACAGAATGCAAGCCAGGGGTATCTAGGAGAATAAGTTTTTCGCCTAAACAGACCCCTTGTAATCTTGCCGTTGTTTCAGTCGCACCCTCGCGCAAGGGGGCTAAGCGATAAACCACTTGCCCATTTTCAAGATGAAAATATTTTACAGCCTGCTGCTGCAAGCGAAAGCTATCTGCTAATAAGTTGCATAATGAACTTTTACCCGCATTAAACTTGCCAAAGACCAAGAGCATGACTTTGTCATCAAAGGCTTCAGCCAAGGACTGTGCAGGTGCTAAAGCAGCCCATTGTGCGTCCCAGCCTTGCATGTGTAGTTCAAGCTGTTGGTTCATCTCGAGTTGCAGCTTTTGTAAAGGGCTTTCAAGCTGAAAGCCGCCCACAACTTGTAAATGCTGTTGCAGGGCATAACCGAACTGGCTACGCCAATCGTGCAGGTCTTGCAATAAGCGATCTACGGCAAAAGCGTGTTGGTGCGACTGATCCAGTCTGTAAATAAAATCTTGAATCGAGGTGTTATTCATGATTACGCAGCCCCTAACCGATGCAGTGCTGTACGTGCTTGATCGGCTTGGAGCAGATCCGCTTCAAGCATGACCAACTGCTGTGCAAGTGCTACACGATCATTCGACAACTCAAAATAATGAGCAAAACCATGGCGTAATTTTTCACGTCCGGTTCGTTCGCCAAAAATTTTGCGTAAGTCTTTGCGTGATTTCACCGAGACACCCAATACCGCAATCATAACCGTGTCTAAACTACGCACATTGCTTCTTTGCTGTGCCGGTAAACTTACCACGCCGTGGCGCACCAGATGACTATTAATCTCAATACAAGCGAGCGAGTAGGCAACTTGGAGGCGGGCGCGTTCTTGTTTGCCTGCAGTCATCTTAAACATATTGTCAAAAGAATCAGGAACCAAAGCATCATCGTGGTCGATCATGTCTAACGTCGGTTGTAAATCCTCACAGACTTTTTTAAGTACACCATCTAAACCGTCATCAAAGGCTTGGCGTTGGCTGTGTTGGGTCTGTCGTAAATCTTGTAGCTGCTGCTGCAAGCGATCATGTCGCTGCAATAGCTCCTCATTTATTTCAGTAAATAATAAGGCTTTTTCATGTGCTCTTGCTTGCGGGACATTGCCCAAAGCCGCATCTAAAGCTGCGCGAAGTTCCGTAAGACCGCTTCGTTGCAGTAATAATTGTTTTCCACCCTCTAAACCTTGGCGATGGCGTGTTGCCGATACTGGAAAAGTAGTGAGTTGTGGAACTTGCTGCTCAATGGTGTTGATCACTTGGCTGAGTACAGCAGGGTCTGCAACTTGATCGACTTGGGTTAATACCAATAGAGTTTGACGTTGGGTGCGTTGCGTATCTTGATCGAGTCGTTGCAGTAATGGGTGTTCTGCAGAATCAAGCTCGCCTTCTTTCACCGAATGAACAAAGAGTCGGATATCTGATTTACACCATAAAGCTTCTTGTGCAAGGCGGTCATCTTCACCAACCACATCGGCATCTAGGCCCGGTGCATCAAGCCAAGAGACGGGTTGTTGTAAGTGTTCAGATTGATGGGTGTGTTCGGAGAGGGCTATGGTTTCACGTCGGTCTGCGACTGAAAAGATATCATGGCCAATCAGTTCGTTGAGTAATCGACTTTTACCGTGATTATATTTACCAATGACGGTAACGGTTGCCGGTCGTTCTATGGGGGCTAAGGCCTTGAGCCGTACCAAATCGATTTGTCTTTCTGGAAGCACTTGAGCAATTTGTTCTACGGCCTCATCAACGATTTTCATATCCATATTTTATTCTCAGTATTCCTTAATGAAAAATCTGGCTGAACTGATCCAGCCAGATTTATAGATTGAAACTTAACTTTTGATTAAAAGTTCAAGGGCGAACTTATGCTTGTAAGCGAGGGCGTTCAACCACTTGGTTGTCTACGCCTTCAACCAATTTACTCAGTTTGAAATCAAATTCCATTTCACCAAATGGTTCACTCATGCCATTCGCTTTGAGAACAGCTTCATCTGTATGTTCAACGATTGGCACAACCAAACCTTCACGTGTTGCATAAGCAAAGTCATCATATACAAATGGGTCATTTTCGATATTTAACTGTGTGGTTAATTTACGATGACCATCAGCAGTAATAAAGAAGTGAATATGCGCAGGGCGGTTACCGTGACGACCCAATTGATTGAGGAATTGTTGGGTTGGACCTTCTGGTGGGCAACCATAGCCTTTAGGCACAATACTTTGAAAACGATAGCGACCCTGATCGTCAGCAATAATCGTGCGACGCATGTTGAATGGTGCTTGCTCGCCTGTTGGGTCAAAGTGTGAATAGAAACCTTTGGTGTTGGCATGCCAAACTTCAACTTGTGCACCAGGAATGGGTTGACCATCGGCATCATAGATCACGCCGTGCATGACTAACGGATCGCCATCTGGATCACTGCCATCATCTAAGCGTGCAAAGCCTTGTTCTACAGGTGCCCCAACAACATAAAGTGGCCCTTCAATGGTTCGTGGTGTGCCCACCTCTATGCCAAGTGCTTCATCTTGGGCATCCATACGCATATCAAGAAAACGGTCGATCCCTAAGCCAGGAGATAACAATGCTGCTTCTTGGTTGGTACCTAGCTGGTTAAAATAAGCAACGCCAGACCAATATTCATCTGAAGTAATTTCTAGGTCTTCAATCGCCTTATACAGATCAGAAAGAATACGATGCGTGATCTGCTTCATGCGCGGATTGCCACCTTCTTGTTCTAAACCGCTGGCTAGACGTAGAAAATTCTGTACTTCCTCTGTATCAAAAATTTTTACATTCATGACTCTCTCCTTAATGATGCTAAAAATAAGCGCTTTAAATCACTTCATACTCTGATTAGATATTATTTTTCTATCTGGCTAAATGGTATTGTGCTTAACGTCTATGAATGTTGTCAGCATAACATCAGCTAGTTTTGAAATAATAATGATTTCAGAGCGAGATAGCGGCGCTTTATATAATCTAATCAATTTTATTATAGGGATAAGGCTGCTGATAACAATAACTCAAAAAGTTTATATAAATACCTTTAAAGTATGTTGTCGCTTGAAAGTAACCAAGTTGAGCAGTCTGGAAAGCATCGCGAAGCTAAGCATAATCTTGAAAAATAGGCATTGTTCGAGGGAAATGGAGTGCAGGCTCGGCGTATTCAATCCGCTTCAATCGTTATTCGAACATAAAGAAGCAAATGCCAATTTGAGTAATGGCAGCTGATATAGAGCAATATTTTAGATTTCTGATTTGAGTTTATGCAGTATATAAAGAGGAAACGCTGTTTTATTAAAATTAAGTTATTATAAAATAAATAAATATTAGTAAGTTAAAATATTTAATGGTTGGTGTGCTTGGCGATATTATGCTTTTAAATGTCTGGATTTGAGCATTAGTGGATTAATTATGCGAATAATCATTCTTTTTTTGATCTATTTCAAATATTATTTTGTTTTTAAAGTGAAATTTAAAATACAGGGGGATTAATTCTTAAGATCTTGCTAGTGGTAAATAATAACAACAGTAAATATGAAGTTTTTATTTAATATAGTGTGAAAATACGTTAGTTTAATATTACTGGTATTTTACCAATTGTAAAAAAAATAAAATTATAAATCTATGTTTTAAAAAAATAAAGTAAAAAAACACGGATATAATATGAGAACTCAGTCACAATTCGAAAAACTAAAATAGTTGAAAAGTATTATATTAAATTTGAATTCAAGGAAACAAATAACTTGTTTTCATTCTCCCATCTAAATTAAAGGTTAAGAGGTTACTCATGAAATTGAATAAAATTTTACTTTCTAGCGCTTTCGCAGTAATGGCTTTTTCGACTGTCGTAAATGCAGCTCCAACAATTACTTTTGAGGGTGAAGTTACAGACCAGACTTGTACTCCATCAATTAATGGTCAAGACAATGCAGTCGTGTTACTTCCGACGGTGCCTTCAAGTGAGTTGGCGACTATAGGTGATGTGACTGGTCTTACTCCATTTACGATCAGTGTTGCAAACTGCACGGCCGATGCGACCAATGCGCTGAACATTACAACTAAGTTTTTAGGCCGCAACGTTAAAAACGGAAATTTAGTCAATACGGCTTTAGCTCCAACTGCTGCAACAAACGTGGCTTTACAGCTCACAACCGATGAAAAAGGTGAAACGCCAGTGGTATTGAATGATGTGACTCCAGTTGCTGGTTTGGTTGTGGAAAAAGATCAGACTTCAGGAGAGCATACTTTTGGTGTTCGCTATATTGCCGTTGATGGTGCTGCGACCGCCGGTAAAGTAACCAGTATTGCAGAATATACACTTAGTTATCTCTAAGCAGGTGTTGATGTAGAAGGCATATTACTCTGCTATTACCAGCTACGGTAATAGCAAGTAATAAAATTCTCTGCGATTACCGTAGGTAATGGCGGAGATTACCATTAAATATAATTGGGTTGCTATTATGAAAGTTTATCGTTCTCTATTAAGATTATCCGTTGCAGCTATATTTAGCAGTGTTGTCCTCTATAGTACCGCGCAGGCGGCGATTACTATGGTTGGAACTCGGGTTATATTCCCCGCAGATCAAAATGAAAAAACGATTCAATTTCAGAATAGCGATAACACGCCTAATATTGTGCAAGTCTGGTTAGATGCAGGCGATGAGCGTTTAACAGCAGAAAATGCCGATGCTCCTTTTCTTGCGACGCCCCAGATTTTTAAAACTGGATCGGCTAAAGGTCAGATTGTACGTCTACTTTTTACCGGCGATAAAGCCAGTATGCCTACGGATAGAGAAAGTGTGTTTTATTTAAATTTTTCTGAAATTCCGTCATCCAAAGCAACGGATACGGATAAAAATAAAATGCTCATTGTTTTTAAAAATCGGGTCAAAGTATTTTATCGACCAACAGGTTTGTCAATTAGCCCATTTGATATAAATAAAAATATCTCATATAAGCTCATTCAAAAAAATCAAAATGATTTTATTGAGTTTAAAAACAATAGCCCATATTACGCCAACATTAATAATGCGAGTTTAATTATTAATGGTCAAAGTACTGAGATCGCAAACAGTATTATGGTTGCCCCAGGTGAATCTGTGCAGTGGGATAGTAATAAGAAAAATCTGAATCCTGCAAATATAACCATGACAATAGGACTTCTAAACGATTATGGCGTGTCTGTACCGAGTGAAGTACCGCATCGCAATGAGCATTAATCATGAAACTTTATTCAGCCCTCCCATCCTCGAATACATGGCTAAGCATTTTGCTAGGCGCATATATTATGCTGCCGAGCCATGCTGAGAATCTTGTCATTCAAGAAAAGGGTCAAGTTGGGCCTAACCAAGCAGAGACAGAACAGACAGAAAATGAGTTCGTCTTTGATAGTGAGTTATTCCGTGGAGCCTTATTTAATAAAGATGCCTTATTGCGCTTGAGTCAAGGTGAGGATGTGGTTGCGGGTACCTATAAAGTCAGTTTGTTTATTAATAATAGCTTTGTGGCTGACGATTCCATACGCTTTGTTGCAAATAACAAAGATAAAGTACAGCCGTGTTTTAGTGCGGAGCAATTAACACGAGCCAATGTTTTAATTAAAACGCCAATTAGTGCAGCACTTGATTCTGATGAGAATCAATGTAGACCATTAAGTGCTTTCGTCGATTATGCAAGTTATGATTTCGATATTAGCCGCCTCAGATTGGATTTAAGTATTCCAAATACTTTTATGAAGCAGATTCCACGTGGTTATGTTTCGCCTGCTGAGTTAAGTACGGGAACTTCCATTGGATTTATTAATTATTTAGCCAATTATTATTACAGTGAATATGATGTTGTGGGTGGTAAAAACCGTCAAGATTCAGCATATGTATCGTTCAATGGTGGTATTAATCTAGGTAAGTGGCAATTCCGTCAACAATCAAGTATTACCAATAATAGCCAAGGTACAGAGTGGAATGTTATTCGTAGTTATGTGAAGCGACCACTGACGCAGATTCAAAGTGAATTGGCCCTTGGTCAATTATCAAGTACGGGACGTTTTTTCTCTGGTCTAAATTTTAACGGAATCAGTCTGGCCACCGATGATCGCATGTTACCAGAGTCACAGCGTGGTTATGCACCCGTGATTCAAGGGATAGCCAAAACCACAGCCAAAGTTTCTGTTGTACAGAATGGAAATGAAATATATCAGACCACCGTTGCTGCTGGGCCTTTTAAAATTTCTGACCTATATCCGACCAATTATAATGGGGATTTAGAGGTTTTTGTGACTGAGGCTGATGGTAGCAGTTCAAGTTTCCGTGTGCCTTTTTCTGCCGTTCCAGAGTCAATTCGGAAAGGTGCCTTTAAATATAGTCTAGATATTGGGCGCACACGCGGTATTGGTGAAGATACCACGTTTGGGAATATTACAACGCAGTATGGTTTAAATAATGCGATTACCTTAAATAATGGTATTCGAGTTGCCGATGGTTATGTTGCGACCATGTTTGGGTCGGCATATACCAATTTTCTCGGTGCTTTTAGTGTCGATGCGACCTATTCACTGGCAAAATTACCTGAGCAAGGTTCAGTTGATGGTTGGATGTTTGGTGCGAGTTACAGCAAAACATTTCAGGCCACCAATACCACGATTGCTTTGGCTGGATATCGTTTTTCCACCCTCGGATATTATGACTTAGCCAACGTAATTTCTTTAAGAGAATCTGCACGCGAGGGAAGTGATTTCCAATCTGCGACGTTGCATGAGCAATCTAGAGCGACGTTGGTTTTAAACCAAGCAATGGGGCGTTTAGGCACTTTTTTTGTTTCAGGCTCTGCATCCAATTATCGCGATAACAAACCTGACGATTACCAACTGCAATTGGGCTATAACACCGCCTTTCGTAATGGCGTGAGCATGAGCGCTTCGATTGCAAGACAGAAACAAGGTTATAGCGTTGGTGGCGCTGATTATGATCAAGATTATATTCGTCCATCATTTTCAACCAATAATAGTACCAGTTATGGGCTGTCTTTTAGCTTTCCTTTGTCTAAAAGTAATTACGCCAAAAGCGCGCAGCTAGATTATAACAATGCAGACCAACGTAATAGTTATCAAGCCTCGTTAATGGGTTCAATCGATTACTTTAAAAATCTGGACTATTCGCTTGGTCTTAGCTACGACGATCAATCTCGCGTCAATGTTTGGAATGCAGGGTTAAGTAAACGTTTTAATTATGTGAATACCAGTATGAATGCCTCTAAAGGTGATAATTATTGGCAAACCTCCTTGAATGCTCAAGGTGCTTTGGCAATTCATTCTGGTGGTATTACTTTGGGTAATTACTTGGGTGATACCTTTGCTTTAGTTGAGGCCAAAGGGGCCAAAGGGGCACATCTTTTAAATGCCTATGATACCAAGATTGACCGTAATGGTTATGCATTGGTTTCATCACTTACACCTTATCGTTTTAATACGGTTTCTCTAGACCCTAAGGGAATGGCTGCCAATGCTGAGCTTGAATTAGGCACGACCAGAGTTGCACCTTATGCTGGGTCAGCGATTAAAATTCGTTTTAAAACGCGGCAAGGTTTTGCAGTATTGATTCAAAGCAAATTCACTGATGGTCAAAATGTTCCATTAGGCGCGGATGTGCTGAATGAAAAAAATCAAATCATTGGCATGGTTGGCCAAGCTGGGCAAGTTTATGTGCGAACGGCAGAAAAGGCCGGAAAACTCAAAGTGAAGTGGGGTGATCAGCAAGCTGATACCTGCTCAATTAACTATGTTGTGCCGGAAGCACAATTGTCGCAAGCCCTAATTAAACTTTCAAATTCTTGTATTGTAGAGGAGTAAGCAATATGCGTTTATCCCATTATGTATTGGGTCTAATCAGTTGCATGTTGCTGACTCCAACAGCGTATGCCATTTGTAATCCCATTCCGCAAACGATGAATGTTGCGGATGTTTCCATCGCAACCCCTGTGAACATTCCCAACTTTAATATTAGTGATTTCTATTTACAGCCTGGGGGCACGCTTCTTGGTTCTACCGTAATTCCGGCAACAGACAATCAACGCTTTCCTCCAGATACTGTCCTTTGGACATGTGACAAAGTGGATTTAACCCAGATTTATTTCCTGGTTGCAACCAATGGTTACTCACCTTTTAATGGTCGTTATGATGTTGGTGCTAAAGATGGTCTGGATAATGCCTTTAGTACATATTGGCAATATGTTGGGGCTAGATTTACCGTAGGTGGGATAGCGGTCAACACTATATATCAACGGGTTAATCTTAATGATTATGCGACGAACCCGAATGACTCTACAAAAATTGATATTCGATTAAAGGATCTTCCAACGGTAGAAGCGAGTGTATATCGTGTCAGTTCACTGCCTTCAGGGAGTGGCGGGAGCTTTCACGACTGCGGAAGACAGGCCAAGAGTGGAGCTTATAAAAATGGGTGTAGACAGTGGGCAATGGCCATTCAGTTGGGGGGAGTGCCTATGGGTAATTTTGCGGACATAGTAAATGATGATTCAGTCAGGGCCGGGTTACGCAATACCTCGAATGGTATTGGTTATAGTTTTTATACGGGTCAGACAGTTGCAACTAATTCAAAGTCTTGTGTGGCACGTAATACTGGAACAACAGTAACGTTCCCACCAGTGATCGAAACCTCATTAACAAATGGACAAACGGTTGATGCCGGTTTTCAGGTCATACTCGAATGTAATTCAAAAGATGTTTTGTCAGGGACGAAAACTGGAAATTTCGCAATCGGATTTCAACCTTCTGCAGCTGCAGCAGATGCTGCACAACGATTGAACTTAAATAATCAGTTTGGTTCTAGCAATTATTTACTTTCAGATGGTTATGACAGCAATCCTAACTCAGCCAAAGGAGTTGGTATTCAAATAGAACATGTGGGATTAAAGAAAGGGATACGTTTTCTCAATAAAAATGCATCACCTGGTGGTAATGCAGAAGCAGGTTGGTATGGTGTTTTAGAAGGCGCCAAGAGCGAAGGAGAAGTCACACCCGGTTTTACGCGCTATACACAGGACTATAAGGCAACTTTAACTGCGCTACCTGGTGGTGTCGTCACAGCTGGAAAAGTAAAATCTACGGCAACAGTCATCGTGAAAATACAATGAAATAGTTTTATCAGCCACGCATTTTTCAAATGAAACATGATCAGAGATTTGATGAAACTTCCAAGGTGGTACAAAAAGAGGAGTGAATTAATTTGCGCTATTTATTAAATGGTCTTTGGGGGTTGATCAGTTGTATGTTGTTGATTCCTTCAGCACATGCAGCCTGTGCAGTGGTCAAAAAATTTAACGCGGTCGATAATGTCGCAACCCCAATTAATGTACCAAACTTCAATATTAGTAGTCTTTATTTACAGCCCCAAGGGACAGCAATTGATTCTACTGCTGTTCCAGCAACACTGGCCAGTAACCTGCAGATGATGACGTCTACACAGGTTATTTGGACGTGTGACAGAAAGGATTTAGATAAAATTTACTTTTTGGTTTCAACCAATGGTCGATCACTTTATAGCGGTAATCAGGACATGGGGAAGCCAGACGGTTTAACGGGTGTTTATAGTACATTTTGGAAGTATGTTGGTGTTAAACATACTGTAGAGGGGGTTGAGGTTAGTCGTTATTATCGACCTGTTCCAGTAAAGAACTATGTAACAGATCCAAAGAATCCAACAAAAATAAATATTCGCCTGATGGATATTCCGACGATAGAAGTCACTTTATATCGACTCAGCACTTTGCCATCGCATATTTCTACGGGGAACTCAAACAGTAATGGTTGTATGTTTTTAATCGATACTGGGATGTATAGAAAAGGGACGGGCGTTGCCAATGGGATGGTCTATGATAGCTTGAAATGTAGTCAACCGAGTATGTATTTGCAGTTGTCTGGCGTTGATAACGAGGTCATTCCCTTCGCTCACGATAATATCGGAGAGGATTCTGCTACGCAATTTAATATCGGTGCGAATCGTCTGCCTTATGGTTTTTTGAATGGATTTACCCAGGCAAGTAAGTCCCCAGCCTGTGCCGCACGCAATACCAGTGATTCGCTAGTGAAATTTAATGAGATTACCTCCAGTGCTATCAAAGCAGGGGAAAGCTCTGTTCGTGATTTTACAGTACATTTAGAATGTGATTCAGTTGGGGTCGAATCAGGCACAACCGCTGGAAAATTTGCGATCGGTTTTCAGCCATCGGCAGCGGCATTTGATGCCGCACATCGTCTTGGCATAAATAATCCGAATGGCTCTAGTCGTTATCTCATTTCGGATCAATATTACACGGGGCCCAATATTGCAAAAGGTGTCGGGATTCAATTAAGAAATATTGGTACGGGCCAAGAACTGCTTTTTTTAAATAAAACTGCGACTCCTGGTGGAGGAGCAGCAGCGGGTTGGTATGGGGTTTGGGATGGTGCCGTTGCACAAGGTGCAGGCGCAGATCCATCCTATCAGCGCTTTGAAACCCGATATCGTGCAACGCTCAAAGCCATACCTGGTATCGATGTACAAGCGGGTAAAGTAAAATCAACGGCAACGATCGTGGTGAAAATACAATGAAACGCTTCTATCAAACGATAATATTAATGCTCGGACTTACCTGTATACCATCCTGGTTATATGCTGGGATCTTGGCCAGTCAAACACGGGTTATTTATAGCGAGGGTGAGCGTGAGCAAACGCTGATGCTAGCCAATACCAATGAATATCCGATATTGACGCAGGTCTGGATCGATGATGGTTCAAATAATGCTGAATTTGAACATGCACCGTTTGTCGTTCTACCCGCTGTATTTCAAATGAAACCCAAAGATGTTAAAGGGATTCGGTTGATCTTTAATGGGATGGAATTAGCCAAAGACAGGGAGTCGCTTTATTGGCTCAATCTTTATGAAATACCCGCAGTAAAGAAACAAGACTTAGAACATGACTATTTAAATTTATCGATGAATACACAGTTAAAAGTGTACTTTCGACCTGAAGCATTAAAGGTTTTACCCATTGATGAGATTAATCGCCAGTTGCAGTTTTCATTTCCTGATCATGGGGCACAGTCGGCTGAAATAATAATCAAAAATCCAACGCCCTTTTATGTCACCGCAATTAGTCTCAGTCTATTCAATAAAACCAAGCAGACCACCGTGTATGAATGGCTGAATATTCTGCTTCCACCTTTTGAGTCTCCATTGTTGAAGCTTGAAAATGTCGATTTAAATCCATCTGATGCATATGTCCTGAAATATCATTTGATCGATGATCGCGGTGAAGTTCATGCATTTGAACAGGCAATACCGATATCTAAATAAGTACTTTGTTTTAATTTAATATTTTGAAAAATAATAATATTCAGGCGAAGTTATGGTTGCTAGAATTTAGAAGTGAAATAACAATGAATAACCGGCATAAATAACCATACCCATCCATGCGGATGATGGCTTGATTGCGCTTAACCCAGAGAAGCAATTTCTAATGATTGATAAATTAAGACGTTTGGCATTGTTCAATCAAGGGCTTGGTCAGCCGCATGCCTTTGGCGAAGGCCTTGTGGGAACACGTTGTGCGATTGAGCATTTGGGTTATGTCCAGTTGGATACGATTTCAGTGATTGAGCGCGCGCATCATCATGTGTTGTGGAATCGTGTACCAGACTATCAGCCCACCCATTTAAACCAGTTGGTAAAAGAACAACATATTTTTGAGTACTGGTTTCATGCAGCCTCTTATTTACCGATGCGAGATTATCGCTATGTATTAGCGCAAATGGCCTCGATTCGAAAGGGTGAAAATCGCTATTTCCGCAATGCCGATCCGCATCTAATGAATGAAATCTTGGCACAGGTCAAAGCCGAAGGTGAAATACGTTTACGCAATATTGATATAGGCAAGAAAGTTGCTCAAGGGGGATGGTGGAATAGGGGACCTGGCCGCCGTGCGCTTGAATTGCTATTTATGCAAGGTGACTTGATGATTTCTGCACGTAATGGCATGGAAAAAGTCTATGACCTTCGCGAAAACTGCTTGCCAAGTGGCATCGATTTGACGCTGCCCAGCCTAAACGAATATGCCCAGTATTTATTTAACACGACACTTAGAGCGTATGGCGTATTTACCTGGAAGCAGCTTTTACATCTCAAAGTCGGACAACCCTTAAGAGCAGCGATGCAAACCGTGGTTTTGGAACAGCTTGATGCTGGGGTGATTACGCTATTAGATAATATTGGTGGGCAAAAAATATATGCAGATACGGCTTGCTTAGAGCAGCCTCCTGCGATTGCACTAGCGGTCAAAATTTTATCGCCATTCGACAATTTGGTGATTCATCGTGATCGTTTAAGTTCACTTTTTGCATTTGAATACCGAATTGAATGTTATGTACCTGCTGAGAAACGCGTGTTTGGCTACTTTTGTTTGCCTATTTTATATGGCAATCAAATGGTTGCACGGATTGATTGTAAGGCGCATCGTGCTGAACAACGCTT
This sequence comes from Acinetobacter pullicarnis, assembly GCF_006352475.1. NCBI lineage: Bacteria > Pseudomonadati > Pseudomonadota > Gammaproteobacteria > Moraxellales > Moraxellaceae > Acinetobacter > Acinetobacter pullicarnis. Next base: position 3,525,863 of record NZ_VCMZ01000001.1, on the reverse strand, counting down.
GGAGGTATTGAGTTTACATCTGGAAGATAGTTTTCTGGATCGAGATGCATTTTTTCCGCAATTGATACTTGAAATACAGCATTTTGCAGCATTTAATCAATGTTCAATTGACGAGGCGCAGCTGTTGGATACCATCAATGCTTTGGTTTGATTAGAACCCACTATATTGCAGCTTAGGTGGTGTGGTGTGGTTTGATTTATTAGATAAAGTCTGTTGCTGCACCTTGGATGACTAACACCTTGGCCTTGGTTTTTGTTATGTTGAGCTAACTCCCAATACATTATAATTTTCTATGCTTATTTCTCATATTCTTGTTTCACAACAAAGCCTCGACAGTGACGACGCATACGACATTATCATGTCGAATATTGATAGTCTGAATGAAGCGTTCAATCGTTATTTGGATTATGACGATGTTAGCGTTGCTGCATTACAAAGCTATCATGTCGATTATTATTTGGCGCAAGTTGAAAATGGTGGTTTTTCCCAGTTCGTTTATAACACCCGTTGGGATGGCAAAATCGTGGGTTGGGTGCGTGATGGCTTAATTGCCATGCAGGCAAAAAAACATGCCGCCTTGTTTGAAAAGTCTGCTGCGATTCTGAACCAATTTACACCTGAGCAATTGGCACAATACCTAGAAGGCGAATACTTTGGTGAAAACCACCAACGCGATAGCTTAAGCCAATTTGATGATGCCTTTTACAGCCTCAATGAACGCGAAGATTTAATTGAAATTAACCATCAGTGGTTGAAAAAACATCCTCAATTGAAAGTTTTAGACGAAGCAGAAATTGCAGATTATCTCGATCAAGCGGCAACAAAAATTCCAAACCTTGAACAACGGGTTGAGGCTGCCAAAAAAAATCAGCCACGTTATTTTAAGATCATCCAAGCACTGTGTGCGGCTGTTGAGCAAGATTTAGATGAAGTCACGATGGGTGATCCGAGTCATGAATATCAGGGTGAGCAAATCTTGGCATGGCATTTCCTCACCGAACAAGGCCATTTTTATATGCTAGATCTAGGCGATAAAGCACAAATGTATCAGGGTGAAAGCAAGGAATTGGTCGTTGAGATCGATCTTGCACCACTTGAACTCACAGGCGAATAATTGATTTTTTTATTAGAACGAATTGAACAAAAAGGAAAATAACGATGCGTATTTTAATCTTGGCTGCACTATTGGGCGCGATGAGCTTGACGGGGTGTAGTACGCTGCAGTCTCTCTATCCAAAGAGCAAAAAAGATCAAACAGTAACGGAACAATCTCTTCCTCGAGTGGTTGACTCTGGTGCATTAACGCCATTTGCACAGTTGCTCAAGCATGAACCTGACTTGGTCCAAGAACTGAATCATGTTTCGATTCAACAGGTTTTTAATCGAATCGAGTCTCCGACAGCAGCACAAATCACGGTGATTCAAAGCGGTTTGATGGATGACTCGGTATCGGCAATTCGTACGGTTTATCAGTTTAAACAACAAGCGCAACGTTGGACTTTGAATAAAACTGAAAAAAGTTATCAATGTGCCCGTGGACCAAATACCAAGACTTTCCAGACCAAGCTTTGTCCCTAAGCGGTTAGGTTAATTAATTTGACGATGCCAAATCTGAGTGAATATGTTGTGTATTTATTTAACATGACGCTCAGGGGCATTTAGCAAGAAGTAGGCTTATATGAAATCATTATTTTCTTCGTTAATGGTCATATTATTTAGCGTTTCATTCGTTGGCTGTATGACCAATGAGGCTTGGAATAGAAACCCGGTTGTTGAGACAACTCAACAATATAAATTAATTAAAGAAGACCCGCTGATTAGCTTTGGACAATTGATCCATGCGAATAATACAAATAAGCAGTTTGTGGTGATCGGTAAGGAAAATGTTTATGTATTGACGGAAGGAAATGAAAAAATTACTGAATTTATTCATTCTAAATTTCCCAACTCAAGTTTGGCGCTTGTGACCTCTTCTGATCAAAAAATAAGATTAAACTTTCATAAATTAGCGCAGGACGCTGACGAGGTTTATTTCACGACGGATTTAAAATTACAGTTAAAGGTACTCCATCCAACCGCACAAACTGTTTCAGATCTGGCTGCACATGCTAGGGCAATGCAAGCTCAATTAAGAGAAAAACCGAGTGAGGTTGAACTCCTATTGTCAGTTCCAATCAAAGGGAAAATGTATAAGCCTTCGGACAATATTAAATTTGATGGGAATACTGCATTTAATGGAAACTACATGATCGAAATTGGCTACTTCGAAAGTAAACGTCGCACTCGTCTGGGTAATTTAATTGGCAATATTGTCATCACACCGTTTGCCCTCGTCGCGGATGCCATTATTATGCCGATCGCTGCGGTTGCAGTTGTTGGAGATAGCATTACTGGAAAAGGGGGACTTCAATCAAATGCAGAATAAACATTGGTCTCAAGTCGAATATTTGCATGAGACCCATCGAAATCCCAATATTCATATTAAGGGAACGTCTAGTTATTACAGCAATGCGTGGACAGGCAATTTTGAAGACAGTGTGGTGCGCTATTTGTATGGCGATGAATATAGTCTAAAAACTTGGGAGCCTGCATGGGAAATTGATCAACTTTACATCGGTAGTCACGTCTGTATTGCGGCTGAAGCAGTGATTTTGATGGGAGGCAATCATACCCATCGCATGGACTGGTTTAGCTTGTATCCATTTTTGGAGTCCATCACGGAGGCCTATAAAATGAAAGGCGATACAGTGATTGGTGATGGTGCATGGATTGGTATGCGCGCGATGATTATGCCCGGTGTGACGATTGGCGAAGGTGCGGTGATTGCTTCTGGCAGTATTGTCAGTAAAGATGTGGCACCGTACAGTATCGTGGCAGGTAATCCAGCCAAATGGATGAAAAACCGTTTTTCAGATGAGGTTATTGCACAATTATTGGCGTTGAATTTATACGATTTAAGTCACGAGCAATTTAAGCAATTGCAGCCATTTTTAACCCAACAAGATATGCCAGCTCTTATGGCAACTTATGCTGAATTAATCGGTTAAAAAAAAGGTTATTTTTGGGGAAGAGCCTCGCTCTTCGTACCCAAACCGATTTGTAGAGTAGCTTTACTCAAGCTCATTTTAATCATAATTAATCATCATGGTGGCTTGTGCCTTGACTTTGCCAGCAGTCATTTTGGCTGCACTTTGGTAGTAACGTGCAGTCATTGGCACATTGTATGTAATGGATGTACCTGAGTTTAGCGTACCTAAAACAAGCTTGTCACCCTTCTTAATCACGTCGTTTTTACCTTGATAATTCCAAAGCAGTTGTATAGCGACCCCTTTGGCTTTTTCTGCGACTGGTGCAGTATTTTGCAGCACACTATTATTACTGCCTTCTGTAGAATAATCATAAGTTAAACTAATTTGATTTTTTTCTTCATAACCCGTTGGATTTTTGCCACCATTACATAATATATTCATGTCAAAAGGTTGTTCTCCTTGGGTAGAACCAACGCCTTTAAATCCTGCCGTGTTGACTGTAGGTAATACAATCGTCCGATTAATACTGCCTTGAATTTCACAGGAGGAGGATGCAATGGTAATCGCATTACCATAAACGGTACTGGTTAACCACGGTGTAGTTGAACTACCTTTAATATTGTAGCGACTATAACGGCCTGGAACTAAGGTGCCAGATCCTGTTTCCGCTGCTGTTTTAATAATTTCAACGACGAAATAGCCATCCGCAAGAAAATAATTCGTATTGGTCGCTGTTGGACGGGCATAAGGGTAATATCCTGAGAAGTTACTTGCGTTTATAGCTTCACGATATAAACGGATCCCAATGCCTGGAATATTGGTTGAATAAACACTATCACCACCTGATGGGCTCAATGGATAGTTTTGGGTTAAAACTGCTTCTAAAGTCCCCCCACTCTTATCACAGTTATATTGAGAGCCATTGGTATTAATTGGAAAGGTTCTTTTCACTAAAACTTTACCGATAGCATCACTTGGGCGTACCACGACCCGCCCCACAGCCATTGAAATATCAAGTGTGGTGAATGGTTGTATCTGCGTGCATGTTGCATAAGCTTCGGTGTATAGGCCTAAACTTCCTGCCAATACCACAGCACTGATGAGTGTTTTTTTCATTTGCATATTGCCTCAGTCGTAAACATATTTTGCTGTGACTTCGTAGCTTTAGCTTGAACTTGTGCGCTTAGATCATATTCAACCTGACATTGATTCTGATCGCCCTTACCCCATTTTACGGTTAATTGTCCCTGAGCGAGTGGAGTACGTAGGTAAATCATACTACCTTGCGCAACAATTCCGACGACCTCATTGCTTTGATTGAAGACTTCAGCAGCAAATGGTAAGTCTTCATTTGCTGTCGTTTTACTTTCAATGAATATTGCATAGCCAGTTTTGGTGGAGAAATCTACTTTTGCAATTGCTCCTGCAAATGGTGCGATACGTTGGCTGGTTTCTTCTAATTCGACATCAGTCGACATTTCTTGTGGATCTAGTGTGATGTCATTGAGACGATAAGGGGTTACATAAGGGACAACGGCATAACCCGCTTTATTGATGCTTAGTCCTGTTGTGTTTGAGACTTTGGCACCTGCTGCATCGGGTGCATAAACCAAGACCATGGTTTGGCCTTGTTCTGCACCGAAGAGTACGCCTTGCGCATGTGCAACAATGTTGCCGCTGAGGCTGAGCATGGCTTGTTGGTACCCATCTGCAATGCTATAAGCACCGCCTACAGTCGTATAATTGGTACGATAACGTGCATTGGTGTTAAAGGATGGGTTGTTATAATCTTGATGTGCGAATGATGCACCGTAACTAAAGCGATCTGTAACAGAACTATTAATTCCTACAGTACGATCATGCTGACTTGCACTGACATTGACATTGACCGACTGCTTTTTAAAGTTCAGTGGGAATGACAGGGTCATTAAGTATTCAGTATCATTGCTGGTCGTCTTTGAGCCATATTCAATTTGGCGTTTGGCTGCTGATAAACCATAGGTAAGACCATGATAGTTATTGCTATAGCCAATCTGATATTGTGTGCTGCTTTCACCTCGGTTCCAGTAATCAACCCAAGAGCCGAGCATGTATAAATTACCAAAACCATTGGGAAGACCTTGGTTTAAGGTAATTTGAAATTCACTACGTTGACCACCGACAGCGTAGGTATTGATCCCTTTATTTTCAAGATCGCGAACCTGTATTGCATCACGTAGTTTATAAAAGTTTTCGGTGGAATAGCGATAAGCTGCTAATGTTAGGTTGGTGTCGGTCGCTGAAATCAATTTACTATAACTGAGTCGAAAGCTTTGTCCTGACTGGGCACTACTTCTTTTAAAGTCAGCATTTGAATGGGTAATATCCAAGGAAACGGCACCGACTGGGGTGGCAACTGCGGCACCTAACAAAATCGCGGTATAGTCTTCGGCTGCTTGTAAACCACTATAACCGGTTAGATAGTTATTCAAACCCTGTTGATATTTGGCCTGCACCACCCAAGGATGAAGGTCAATATCGCGGTCACGAAACTCACCAACAGTTACGGAGTAACGGTTTAAGCCAGGTCGGAGCATTTGTACAACAGAAGCATAAGGGATTGAAAATTTTTGGACTTCACCATTGGCTTCAATGACTGACACATCAAGTTCACCGCCAAAACCTGTAGGGTAGAGGTCATTAATTTCAAAGTTACCTGGTGCAACCGTGGTTTGATAAATCAGTTGACCTTGTTGGTGAACTTCAACTTTGGCATTGGTCTTGGCATTGCCACGTATCCGTGGTGCATAACCGATCATACTATTTGGCAGCATACGGTCATCGCTAGAAAAGTCTACTCCGCGGTAGCCAAAAGAGTCAAAAACCTCACCATTACTAAAACTATCACCTATGCTAAGCACACCACGATACTGTGGGAAGGCACGTTGTAAATAGGTGCTGGTTGACTCATATTTTGATTTGGCTTGATTTACTGTCGGATGATCTTGCCACTGCCATTGACCATTATGTCGTAGTTGCCAACTGGCTAAGTTGAGTCCAGCATTAATTCCCATAAAGGCATTGGTCGTTTCACCATGATCATTTGATTGACTAAAGTTCTTATAGGCACTCCCACTATAAGATAAAAAGCCAGCATTCACGCCCCGATCCCAAATACTTGGATCAACATAACCTTGTGCATTTTGTTGTAACGCAACTTGCGGAATGGAAATATCCATACGAATGCGTGAGGTATCAAATTCATAGAATGCCTGATTGATCCATTCTTCAATTTGATAACAGCCATCTTGTTGTGGATGCGTAGCTCGAATCAGTGCTTCTTTATTTACGCCATACTCTAATAAAGTGCTTTCGGTAAAACAGGTGACCGCATTTTTTTGTGCGTCAAGGTTTTTAAATAACATACGACGTTTGCCAAACCATTGGCCATTAACGTAGATATCAAGGTTGTACTCACCCGCCAGAACAGGATTGCCATATTTAAAGCGGCTCATATCTATTTGCTGTACATCATCGCCACCAATAAGAAAAACAGAATCAAATTCGGCTTCAACCTTGGTTGGTGCTGCTGTATCTTCAGCGTGAACTAGGCAAGGCATGCTTATGGTAAACACACCAAATGCAAGATAAAAACGTACATAGCGTTTTAAAAATTTAGAAGGAAGGCACCGACTTGACATAATTAACCCGCCTATTAGAAATAGGCCTTAAAAACGTTAAAATAATGAGATGAAGAATATTAATGGCGCTTATTGAAGCTTGATTTCCTGTTCAATTCGGCCACCATAATCATTGATATAAATAAAGCTCATATTTTGAAGCTTGTTGGTTTTAAGGGAGACGCTCTCTTCAGAAAAGGGTTTAAGCATTAAACCTTGAGGAAGGAGATCTACTTTTTTGTCATCACTAGATTGATAGATTGCAATCAATGTTTGATGAAAAGGCGTTGGATTATTGATTATCAAATTTTGCCCCGATTTCACCCACTGCAGTTTGTCAGGTGCGGTATTGACATCATCTTTGATTGATGCGGGACGATAGAAGAATTTGATGCGCGAACGAATCGCAAGTTGTACGAAGTTATCTGGGGCTGCGGTTCCGCCATTTGAAGATGGTTTTGGCGGTATATCAATCACATTCAGCCAGAGTACGGTTTCTTGTTGTTGATTTAAGGCCGTAGCACTTGGTAAGGCCGTAATACGAAGGGTTTGACCTCTGCTTGCTTCTACGCGAGAAATTGGAGGCGTAATCATGAAAGGTACTTTCGATTGGCTTGGTAAGCTTTTAGGATCACCATTGTCAATCCAAGCTTGTACCAGTGCAGGATTCGAACCATTGTTGCTCAGTTGTAAACTGACTTCACGTGCATCTGATGGATAAATAACGCGTGTGCCATGAAGAATAATTTCGGCATGAGATATAGCAGCAGTCATCGCCAGTAAAAAGGAAATTCCAAGTGGAAATTTACGATTATTTAATCTCATGTTCAGCATTCTCTTCGGCAGCAGATTCGGTGAAGTCACACAGTAGGGTTCCTATGCGGACATAGGAACGCTATATAAATTTTATTGATAAATAATGGTGTACTGCACTTGAGTTTTCACAATACCTGCTGAAGCTGCATCTGTAGCAAAGTATTCTGCATAGTAATTTAAATCTGCCCCAGCACCTTCAGCGACATCAACCCATTGTGAGTTTGCTTGAGCGCCACCAGGACCTGAACCTGCAAGGATTGAAATGACTTGGTTGTTGCTACCAAGCAGTTGAACGTCAACGTTCTTAGCACCAGTATTATCTTGATTTAATAAACGACCTGTATTGAAGTCTACCGTTGAACCTGGTTCAAAATAGGTTGCAACTTTACCAAGAGAGCATTTATTAAGTTTAATTTGGAATGGCGTACGGCCTGCAACATCACCAAGATTTGCGAGTGTTTGTTTAGAAACAGTTGGTAATGTAACAGTAAAGTCTTTACCTGCAGGGGTTACGATATCGCAAGTTTTATCTGTTACTAAACCATTAATTGTGATGGTGCCATCTGCAGCTTGTGCAGTTGTAATACCAGCAATTGAAAGAACAGCCATTAAGCCAAGTTTTTTCATAGCATTTTCTCGAAGTTGATTTTTATTAAGATTGATGTTGGTAAATTATTTACTAACAAAAAACCATGAGTATATTAACAGTGTATAAACAAAACGCAAACTAAATCACACATATTATGTAACACACTAATTAAAATAGATTTTTTTTAGACACTGTTTAATATGCATAAATGTATTTATTATCTTTTTGCTGGGTTGCTAATATTGGATTTTTTTTGATTTTTATATTGTGTTTTATATTATGTTTAAAATTTGATAAATATGACAATTAGATTATTATTTAGATTTACTTATTAATTCATTTTAATTTGGCTTGGTTGATGAATCTAATTCCTTAAGGAAATAAGGAATATAATGTGGGAGTATTATCGCGCTTATTATTAGCGCGATGAAATAATCAATATAAAATTTATTTCGAACCATCATTTTATAAGTCTATAAAATATATTAATTAAAGTTTATGAAACTACAGTTCAGTGCGGGTTTTGAATTGGTCAATAGATGGCGCCTGTTGTCGTTGTTGAGTTAGAGCAATGCTGTGCGATGAAACTGTAAACAATATCGACTTGAATTTTGGAAAGTGACTGATCAATTTTGTCAATCTACTACTCTGCTTGGGCTGGGATGCATTAAGCCTTATTTAAAGTGTTTTATCACGATGGTATCGCTTATTTTTCAACATGCTAGGTTTTATAAGCATTGATTTCTTTAGCGTTAAGGTGAGCTACAAAATGGTTATGAGGTTTGGTCTACCGCATCAACAAAGTTTCCGTTGGTGTCTCACCAAACAGTCGTTTGTAGTCTGTCGCGAATTGCGATAAATGCCAAAAGCCCCAATAGCCAGCAGCATCACCAATTGAAATCTGAGCTTTGGCTTGCTGCAACATGCGACGCACCCCATTAAGGCGCCAATATTTTAGAAACAAAGAGGGGCTTTGGCCTGTGACTGCTTCAAAATAATTTTGTAGGGTGCGTTTCGACATCTGGGTGAGCTCACAGCATTTATCCAGTGAAATCGGTTGATCTCGATGTTCAATCAAATAATGGATCAGGTATTTCACCACTTGATTGGCTTTAATTTTTGCCTGCGGTTCAATTTGTTTATTTTTTTGCCCGGCATGAATATAACGATAGGCCAAATCAATCAGGTCTGACTTTAGGTAGCTACGTGCCAGATCGGTCAGTTTTAGCTGCGTACTGCGTTGAATCACGGTAATCATTTCCATCATCTTCTGATAGAGCTGAATATTTAATTTTTTATTTTTTAGGGTATGCATCTTGCTGTTGAGTGATTGTTCTTCGAGTTCCATTAAGAGATTTAAAGGGAAGTGTAAGGCATAAAATAGAGAGTCTTCAGGCGTCTTGATGATGACTTCATTGTTGGGGTAGATACAAATAATATCATTTTCATCAATGGCTTCCCCCATCCATAAAACTGGTTGCTGAATACGTCTAAATACACCAATGCAGACCACATCGTCTTTGGCTTTGCCTTGCTGAAAAATACAAGGTGAAAGGTGTTCTTCATAGATCCCAATCTCATCTAGCCAGAAACTATTCAGTTGACTGGTAAATTTTCCTGAAGAGACCTGATGGTAGAGAAAGTCCCATTCATTGATGAGGGTGGTATGCAAAGAAAGATTATTGATATTGGAATGTGACTGGTAGCCAAACTGGGTCGTTTGATTTTGTTGTGTCATGACCATCTCCATGTGAGTGCAGTAAATTCATCCTAAATTTACATTGACGCGATTGGAATGTTAAATATTCTAAATACTTAAAGTATTCTAAAGGCTTATGGTGAAACCACCATAAGCCTTTTGTGTAAGAAAACTAAGCTTGGACTTGATCAAAGGCCGATTTCAACGCATTAATCAGCACATCACAACCCGCTTGATCAATCGTCAGTGGTGGCGCTAAACAGAGTTTGGTGCCAATCGGGCGAATCACCGCACCGGCACTGCGACAGGCTTCTGTGAGGCGTGCGGCAATATCACCTTCTGCATCAATCGGTTCGCGACTATTTTTATCTTTAACCAAATCGAGTGCAATCATTAAGCCTTTGCCACGGACTTCACCAATTAGAGGATATTGCGCTTCGAGTTTTTTCAGTTCCGTGAGTAAATATTGCCCCATTTTTGCTGCATTTTCTGGAAGATTTTCTTTTTCAACAATATCCAATACCGCCAGTGCAGCTGCACAACCAAGTGGATGCCCACCATAGGTATAGCCGTGCATAAACAAGCCTTTATGGTCGTTGTTGTCATGGAATGCTTGTTCAATGCGTGTATTTAACAGCGTGGCAGACAACGGAACATAACCGGAAGTCAGACCTTTTGCCAATACCATGATGTCAGGTTTAACTCCCCAGCCACGTGAGCCGAACATATGGCCTGAGCGACCAAAGCCAGTGATGACTTCATCTGCGATGAGTAAAATTTCATATTTATCACAGAGTTTTCTGAGGGATGGCCAAAATTTTTCAGGTGGCACAATAATACCGCCTGCACCTTGAACGGGCTCTGCAATAAAGGCTGCAACGGTATCTGCGCCATAATATAAAATTTCACGTTCAAACTGGTCAACTACCAAGCGCGCCAACTCATCTGGATCTTCGCAATTCCACGGATTACGATACAACCAAGGGGATTCAATTTGATTACATTGTTCCAATAATGGCCCGTAATTCATTTTAAAAACAGGCATTCCATTTAGAGATGTACCACCTAAGTTCACGCCATGATAGGCATTTTTCAATGACATGATGCGGGTTCTTTTCGGCTGATCTTTGAGCACCCAGTATTGACGCGCAATTTTAATCGCGGTCTCTACGGCGTCTGAACCACCACTGCCATAAATGACTTTTGCCATGTCTTCTTCGGCCGTCATTTCAATCAATTTATTGGAAAGTTGTTCAGCCAATGGGTGGCTCACGCCTGCAAATAGTTGATAGTAAGAGATTTCATCCATTTGTTTTTTAATGGCATCTTTAACTTCAGTGCGATTGTGACCGACATTGACACACCATAGGCCTGCAAAACCATCCAACATTTTATGGCCTTTGTCATCCCAAACATAAAGGCCATCACCTTTGACAATGCGCAATGGTTCTTGGGTACGCCACTCATTTGGATGAGAGAGTGCGTGCCAAAATTTGTAAGTGTTTTCAGTCTTGTTTTCAACAAATTGATTCATAGTGTCCGTCCTGAGCTCTATTTTTTTTGGTTGATCGCATGCTGTTTATCAATCGCGACTCATTTGAGCATATGAAATAAAAAGCAGGAGGGTTATCGAGATGTTGCAAATAGCGAGATAAATTTTCGCATGAAAAATGCTCTAATTTTAGTGGGGACTTTCTTGTGGTGTGGTGTGGTGCTGGGCTGATGGCTGCGGATATTAACTGCCGTGTTTGGGGAAGTGCCGTTGTAATTGTGCAGGGCTTAGGCTGAGAGCAATTAACTCCTCGGCTTCATCCGCGGCAATGGCGATGAAATCGGGGCTGACAAGAGCAGCGTGTATCAAGCTTTCACTGGCGCATTTAGCCGCCCGAGGAAAACAGGCCAAGAATAAATTATATAGTTGTTCCCATTCATCAAAATCTTGGGTCTGACTGGCAACAGCTGTGAATGCATCGGCGCAGGCCGCTTCTGCTGTACTTGGCTCAGCACTGTAAATCAAGTCTGGGCCAGACCAACGCAAGGATGCAGTGAGTTTATTTATTTTGTGAGTTGTCGTATTTTCAGCTACGCGATAGCGTTCGACCAGAGTATTGAGACTTTGCTCGGTCCCGATGGCAACACTGGGCCAATAGGCCGCGCTGCCATCACCATAGAATCCAAAAAAGAGTGCACCGTAAATCTGTTCATGCGGATGTTGCTGATGAACATCGGTGACAGCTTGAATGATTTGTTGGGTTGCAAAGGCTTCAACCATTTGCCAGTCAAATTGTATAGGACTCATGCGAGAAGGGGCTATTTGCCCATCCGCCACATTGCCAAAATACTTGCCAACACGATTAGGGCAGTCGATACATACCATGGACTAATAATGGCAATGGTGAGTAGTACCGCAATGATGCTGCCATAAATCCAGCTGCGACGTTGTTGGAGCTCCATATTCAAACGTAGACTCTGTATTTCACGCAGTTGTTTGTCATGCCAGTAAGACTGGTTTTTTAGACCATTTAGGCTATCGACCAATAGTCCCGGTAAGTCGTGTGCACCGAGTAATAAATCTGGAATTTGTTGACCAATTTCTTTGATGTTTTTGACTGGATTCATGTTGGCCTTGATCCATTCGGTCAAAATGGGTTTGGCCAGTTTCCAAATATCCAATTGTGGATAGAGATCTGTACCTAAGCCCTCAACGTGCACCAAGGTTTTTAACAGCAGCATCAGTTGCGGTGGAATTTCCAAATGGAACCGTCGTGCAATATCCATGATTTGAATGAGGATACCGGCAAAGTCCAATTGATCCATTGGTTTAGATACCATTGGTCCAACCGTACGGCGCATTTCACGAGACAGCGCATCTTGATCTGTACCGGGTGGAATCCAGCCTGCCTGATGCACAATCTGAATCAGCTGCATGAAGTTGCTGTTCATCACCGCCAATAACATGCGGGCTACGGTCATTTGGTCGTGCTTGGAGAGCTCGCCCATAATCGCGCAGTCCAAGGCAATAAAGCGTGGATTTTGCGGATGAATAGTTTCAACAAAAACGTTGCCCGGATGCATGTCAGCATGGAAAAAGTTATCGCGGAACACTTGAGTGAAGAAAATGGTTAAGCCTTTTTCTGCCAAGTCGGCACGGTCCATCCCCAAAGCATCAAAGGTCGCAGTATCTGAAATCGGCACACCGGTAATCCGTTCAGCCACCATCACATCTTTACTGTCCATATAAACTTCAGGCACATACATCATGCTGGAGCCGGTAAAGTGATGGCGCATCCGACGGGTGTTGTCGGCCTCTAAAGTTAAATCGAGTTCATTTAAAATAATATGGCGATAATTTTGAATAATCTCAGATAAATGCAGTGCGCGTGCCGCTTCAAGCCGTTTCTCTAAACTGATGCCCAGCCATTCTAAAATTTCAAAATCTTGCAGAATTTGCTGGCGAATATTGGGACGTGTGACTTTGACGACGACTTCACGACCATCATGCAAAGCGGCAGTATGCACTTGTGCAATTGATGCAGCAGCCAATGGCTGTTCATCAAAACGGGCAAATAAGGTTGTAATGTCGGCTTTAAGTGACTGTTGAATGCGCACTTTGGCAACATCAACAGAAAAGGGTTTGACTTGGTCTTGTAACAACACCAATTGCGATAAAATTTCAGGTGAAATCAGGTCGCGACGGGTTGAAAGCAATTGGCCCATTTTAATCGCCAACGGGCCCATATCTTCTAAAGCTTGTTTGAGCTTGAGTGGGTTTTTACGTTCACGGCTCGACCAAGCCGCAGGGTGCAAGCGGATAATCGCCAAAATATGCCGAGCTTTTTCTGGAAGTTCTTCCGCAGGAAACAACGTGTCGAGTCTATAGTGCGCAGCGATGCGCCAAAGTTCTAATAAACGTGAAACGTGCGGAATCATATGGGCATTTACCTAGTCTTGATTGGAGTTAAGCTGCACTTGAAGCTGTTGAATTTTAGCTTCAAGCCGATCAATGTTTTGATTGAGTTGGCGGGTGTGCTGCTGCAGATCGTCCATTTGCCAGCGTGGGGCAAATAGTCCGCTGTCTTCTTTAATAAAATCTTCTGCAAAAAATAATTTACTTTGCAAAGAACGTTTGAGGTGTTTGGGCAGGCTTTGTAATTTGCCAATTTCATGCGCCAAACTTGGGCTAACCCAACGACTTAAGTGCGCAGCCACATCAGGCTCTGCCTGTTGCATTATCCGCTGAATATCTTGCAGCAGATGGTAATCGCCTTGCACTGGAATGGTACCGACTTCATCGCTCATCAGCAGCTTAAACAAAGCAACCACATTGTTCACATGCAAGGTAGCTGTTGCTTCGCGAATAACCAAGGCCTGATCAAACGGACGTTGTTCAAAAACAGACGGTTTTTCGGCTTGACCAGTGACCGTAGGTTCTAAACGAACCTTATTGTCATCGAAGAATACATCGACAGAAAGTTGGGGTGAATCAAGGATTACGCGCAACATTTTGCCTTGCAATTGATTGAGTTGGACGCGAGTAATCGCATCCAGATCGATACCATGGTGAATTAAACGTTCTGCTGCACCAAGTGCCAAAATTGACCACATAGAACTAGACCTTAAAGTTTAAAGCCACGGTGTACAGCAACAATACCTGCGGTTAGGTTGTGATAATCACAGTTTTGGAAACCCGCCTGTTCCATCATACCCTTTAAGGTACGTTGGTCTGGATGCATACGAATCGATTCAGCCAAATACTTATAACTTTCAGCATCGTTAGCAATCAATTTACCCATAATTGGCAGGGCAGTGAATGAATACAAGTCATAGAGTTTTGAGAACGGTTCAAATACAGGTTTAGAAAACTCTAAAATCAGTAAACGGCCACCTGGCTTTAAGACGCGATACATCGCTTCGAGAGCTGCATCTTTGTCGGTCACATTACGTAGACCAAAACTGATGGTAACTAAGTCAAAGCTATTGTCGGCAAAAGGTTCAAGGGTTTCAGCATTGGCCAAAACAAAATCGACATTGCTACAGCCGGCGTCAATCAGACGATCACGGCCGACATTGAGCATGGATGCATTGATATCAGAAAGAACGACATGGCCAGTTGGACCGACTTCACGGCTAAATACTTTGGCTAAATCACCTGTGCCGCCTGCGATATCAAGTACATGTTGACCGCGACGTACACCCGACATATTAATGGCAAAACGTTTCCAGAGACGATGGATACCAAAGGACATTAGGTCATTCATGATGTCGTATTTGGCCGCAACCGAATGGAAGACTTCTGCGACTTTCTGGGCTTTATCTTCACTGCTTACAGTTTTGAAACCGAAGTGAGTGGTATCACCGACATTGCCGGTATTGGCGCCACGCGGCAGATTATATTTTGGGACATTTGCGGAAATTGGTGCATCTTGTGTGGCTTGGTCTAGGCTTTGTTGTTGGCCTTGAGCCGTCCCTTGAGGAAGGGGCTCGGTAAGGAAAGGACTCTGATTGTCTGTTTTTACAGCTGCGGGGATCGCGTCAGGCTTTTGATTTTCAGTAGACATTCAAGTCGCTCCTCAACACAAAAAATTAATTTACATTGCCATGCATCATGACAGATTCTGGCACTTTTTACAGCTTCGATGATGCAATTGTTATGAATAATATACGGAAAAATGGATTTATTCGCCGCAAAAGGGATTTGCTTGACCCGCATGTACCGCATACACGATTTGGCGTTCTTTTGCGGTGAAGTGTTGTAGGAACTGCGCCGTGGACTTCATTGGCTTCATTGCGATAAAGCCTTCTCCAATAAAATCGTACATCAATTCAAAACGATATTTGCTGGCAACGGCTTTACACATTTTAAAAGCAGTATGTAACATAAACGAGCGCATATATTTATCTAAATAGCCCCCAAGTTCATCGAGCAGATCTAATTGTTGTAGGCGAGTTTGTTCTTGGTCGAGTTTAATCAAGGTGAGGCGCATCATTTCATTGTCAATGGTTTGATCGGCAGGGTAGTCTTTAAGCAATTGCACCGCCACTTGTTCATCGAGTTGCATGGCAAGTACCGCCAGTTGTACTGATTTTAGGCCAGTTTGAATGGCATTGGCTGGAATGATTTTTTCTGCTTTGTGTGCATATTTTAATAGGCGTTCAATTTGTAGCGAGAGGTCGTCAAATTCAGGGCCACCGTATAAGCGATTCATAAAATATTGCGCCATACGTTGATTTTCACTACGTCTAAACAGGTCTTGATGGCTTTCTTGAATACGTTGCTTGAGCCAATATTGAGCCTCAAATAAGCGTACTTTTAGGACAGGATCTTGGTGATAATTAAGCTGATGATATTGTACTAAAAGATCTTCAAGTGCGGCTAGTTTAGACATTGCATTACTCAGTCTGAAAATGTGCTGACAGCATATCGTCAGTTGCAGTTGATCTCCATGGCAAATAGAAAAAAACCAAAGGAGATTTAGCCAGTGTCTGTCTAGATTTAAAACGAGACATACTTTCTGTACAGAAAAACGTCATCTGGTGGATTCAAATCGTTATAATCAAAACAAATTTTCATTTTAAATAGAATGTGTGCGCCCATGATCGAGCCAACCGAACCTTTTATGCTGATGGACCCTGTCCAGTTGACGATGGACTTAATTGAAGCACAGTACACCTTAAAAGATACCTGCGATAAAAATAACGCCAAAAGCCTGGTGGTCTTGGTTAGTGGGATTGAATTGGCTGGCAAGGGTGAAGCGGTCAAGCAATTACGGGAATGGGTTGATCCACGTTATTTACATGTCAAAGCCGATGCGCCCAATTTATTTAAGCCACGAGAGACCTATTGGCAGCCTTATGCGCGATTCATTCCAGCAGAAGGGCAGATTCAAATTATGTTTGGCAACTGGTATAGCGATTTACTTGAAACCGCAAGCCACGTGTCACAGTCCATCGATGAAACTATTTTTGATACCTATGTTGAGCGGATGCGTGCCTTTGAACAGGATCTTAAAAATAACAACTGTGATGTGATCAAAGTTTGGTTTGATTTATCATGGAAATCCCTGCAAAAACGCTTAGATAGCATTGATCCATCCGAACCACGTTGGCAAGAACTGCATGCGCTCGATTGGCGTAGTAAAAAACAATATGATGTTTTACAAAAGCTCAGACAGCGTTTTACTGACGATTGGCTGATTATTGATTGTGAAGATGAAGCAATACGGGATCAGCAGTTTGCTCAGTATATTCTGCAGGCACTCAAGCATTTACCTAAACATAAAACCAGCATACGCAGTAAATGGCAGCAGGCCAGTGTGCCTGACGTATTGGCAACCCCTGCGACCCAAGCGATGGACAAAGCCGAATACAAAGCAGAGTTGAAAAAACTCACCAAAAAAGTCGGCCTCGCATTAAGCAATGATCCACGTAATATTGTGATTGCTTTTGAAGGTATGGATGCAGCAGGGAAAGGCGGTGCGATTAAACGTATTGTGAAACAACTCGATCCACGACAGTATGAAATTTATACCATTGGTGTGCCAGAAAAATATGAATTGCGTCGACCGTATTTGTGGCGGTTTTGGACCAAACTCAATAGCAGTGGTGAGATTACGATTTTTGATCGGACTTGGTATGGACGGGTATTGGTAGAGCGGATTGAAGGCTATGCGCATCCGATTCAGTGGAAACGTGCCTATGATGAAATTAATCGTTTTGAGCGAGAGCTATGTGACAATCAAACCGTACTGATTAAGTTTTGGTTGGCCATTAGCAAAGAGGAACAAGCACTACGTTTTCAATCACGTCAACAAACCCCACATAAACGCTTTAAAATTACCAAAGATGATTGGCGTAATCGCAATCGTTGGGATGAGTACTTAAGTGCCGCTGCAGATATGTTGGAACGCACCAATACCGATTATGCACCGTGGCATGTAATTGCAACCGATGATAAATATACTGCCCGGATTGAAATGCTTCACGCCATTCTGAAACAACTCAAGGCCGTTTAACGGCCTTGAGCAGTAGCCCTCTGCTTTTTAAGCATAGGTATCTACACAAATATTTAAGAAATATATGTAGTCGAAATATGTAATCTATTTGAGCTTAATACAAGGTATTTAAGTCCTGTTTAGATTTGGAATTTGGGGCTGAATGCAAATTTCATTGAATTTCAGAAATACCCAATCTCCCCTCTTACGCCATATATGGCTCATCTTTTCCAAAGAGGGGGACTTTTTGGGGAATTCAAAGCCTAGTATATGCTACACAACGCTCCTTCCTTAGAAAAAGGAAGGTTGGGATGGATTGCTTTGAATCGTAATCCATATATCAAAAGATGTGTAGATACCTCTCCTTTTTAAGGAGAGGCTGGGAGAGGTTATTTTTAATGTGTAAGCAGAGGCCGCGAGAGGTCACTTAAACGGCATTAACTGACGGTGTTAGCATGTTGCTCGGCACGTATTTTTCGAGCCAATTTATAACATTCGTCTACATGCGTTTCTGCGACTTTTTTCATAATAAAGTAGCCCAGTCCTGCAGCCACCAATTGCCCACCCAAAGGAATAAACTTGGTCACTTGTTTGGTGACGATCTTGGTTGCAAAATTATTAATTGATTTTTTAATCGCAGTACGCGCAAGAACAAAACCTGAAAACTCAACCCCACGTTTACGCAGTTCATCCCAATGGATTTTTTTGGTAGCCGCATCGTAAACCGTGATTTGATCAGGGGCCAAGCCGAAACGTGCACTAATCTCTGGGATCAAGTAAGACAACATACTCACATCAATCACCACATCAAAAAAAGGAACGGGCACAATGGCCGCACCTGCTGACACATAAGCACGCTTTCGAACCAGGTGCAGGCATTCTTCGCGGATGCGTTCTAAGTCTAAACTTGGATCAATTGAATCAGGAATTTTATCTATTTTCATGAATATATCCATTGCCTCGGTATTATACTAAGATCATTGAAGCACAGCTTCACACATTTGATCAAAAATTTTTAAAATCACGATAAGTGAAAAGTACAGCAACAGTATCAGTTACTGTAGCTATATTTTTTATGTTTTTGTTCACGTTTAAGTTTTTCACTTTGTTGCTGGTTGTATTTTTTGCTTTATTTTCGCGAGATGTGGTTGGTTGTTTATGGGAATTCATGTCATTCAGAGTCAGCGGATAGAAGTCTTGCTGCAAGGGGTTCTGCAGATGACTGCCCGAACCTCAAGCCAACCTTTTCAGGTGCTCAATACCCAGCATTTTGTGGTGCCGACTGCTGCGGTTCAACAGTGGCTGACGCAAAAGATTTCAGAGCAACAAGGGATTAGTGCCAACCAACACTTCCATTTGGGGATTCGTGGTTTTCAATGGTCTGTCTACCAAAGTGTGCTGGAAGATAAAGATAAAGTACGTAAGGCCAATATTCCGCGCTTGATTATGAAATGGCGGATCTATCAAGTGCTCAAGAGCTTTATTGAACCCGATCAAATCAGTCTGACGACAGCGCATCCGCTGCATAGTATTGTGCAACGGATCTATGACAGTGCGGCCTTGCTCGAAGATCCGGTTGCATTAAAACTCAAAAAACAAAGCATGCTGTACTGGGTCTCTGAACAGGTCTCAAAACTGTTTAGCCACTATATGTTGTATCGCGGCTATTGCTTAAAAGGCTGTGGCAGCAACTGTAGCTGTCCCACCAATTGGTTGCAGGCGTGGGGACGCAATCAGGCGCTCAATATTGAACATTTATTTTTTAAAACCAATACCGAAGTATCCGCCTTTAGTTTGCAGCAAGCAGAACAGTTAGAAGCATGGCAACGTTGGTTGTGGCAGGAAAGTTTTGCGGCTGATTTTGCGGAAGTACAAACAATTGATACTGATTTTTGGCAGGTTATGGATGATCCCGCACAGCGTGCAGATGTGCTAGGTCGCTTACCGGCACAATTGCTGGTCTTTACTTTGCTCGATTTGGCACCGAGTCAATTGCAATTTTTGCGTCGTCTCGGTCAGTACATCGATGTAACGATTTTGCACTATAACCCATCACAAGAATATTGGGCGGACAGTGTCGATCCCAACTGGAAAAAGCAGTATGACCTTGGGGTGAAAGCACGTTTTGTCGCGAAGCATCCCAAAGCCACCGATGCCGATATTGCTCAATTTTTTGATGATTTTAATTTAAATTTTAATGCAGAAGTTCGGGAGTCTCGTCATCCGCTGCTGACCCGTTTTGGCAAGCAAGCCCGTGACCATTTCTCCTTGCTTTCCCATTTATCCGCTGGCGAGGAAGGCCAATGGGTTGATGCCTTTGTTGATGAATTTCCCGCGCATCTGTTGGGCAAGTTGCAGTCGGATATTTTGTATTTGGTTGAACCCGAAGTACATGGCTATGCACTCGATCCGCAAGATGATTCGATTCAAATTCATGTCTGCCATTCTAGTTTGCGTCAGTTGGAAGTACTCAAAGATCAATTGCTGCATTGGTTATCACAAAGTAGCGCGGCAGATCCTCGACGTGCCAGTGATGTGCTGATTTTAGTGCCCGATTTAAAACAAATCGAACCGCTGATTCGCGAAGTTTTTCCTGCGACTGCCAATCAAGTGGGCGTATTCCTGCCCGTGAAAATTGCAGGGGTGACTCAACTAGATGTCAACTTGGCATGGCAAGCGGTGGTTGGCCGGATTAAATTGAGTCAAGGTCGCTTTACGGTTGAGGAATTTAGCGATTGGTTACAACTACCTGCCAGTCAATTGCGCTATGGCTTAGACGTCGATCAAAGTGATCGGATGTTAGATTTGTTGGTCAAAGCCGGCTTTAAACGTGGACTCGATGCAGCACATTTACAGCGGAGTCTGAGTGCAGAAGACCAAGATTACCGCTTTAGTTTTAAATTTGCCTTAGATCGTTTGGCAATGGGTTTGGCAATTCCCGTTCATCAAATGTTTGAACAAACCTTGTGCTATGCCGAATTGAGTCGTGATGACTTTGCCTTGGTTGGGCATCTGATTCAAATCTATCAAGATTTTTCAGCGCGTAGCGACTGGATGATTGCTCATGAGTTGGGGCGTAACTTCGCTGTTGATCTTTGGCTAAAACGTTTGATGCAAGACCTCGTTGAGTTTGAGCAAGCAGGGGTTGAGTCACTGAAGCATTTACGTGAAATTATTAAAAAACAAGAACGCATGCTGACCTTGGCCAGTTTTTATGACGAGCATGATCAAGCTACTTTGCAACAGTTTAATTTACCTTTACCGTATTTATTAACTGAAATTGAAAATACCTTAGACAGTCAACTTGATCAGACTTTGCCGACAGGGCAGATCACCTTTAGTCAAATTGGGCAGATTCGCCCATTGCCCTATAAGTTAATGGTGATGTTGAATCTCGATGGCGGTAAATTCCCCAATCGAGATCAACATATTCCATTTGATTTGATGCATTTACTGCGACCACAACTTGGAGACCGTTCACGACTCGAAGATGATCAAGGGGCATTCTTAGATGCCATGTTATTGGCACAAGACAATTTGTGGTTATTTTATAACGGCTTTGATGTGAGTGATGGCGAAGTCCGTGAGCCATCCAGTGTGTTACAGGAACTGATCAATCATTTGGCTTTGATCAGTCAACCGCAGACACAGGCCAATGCGCAACCGTTGTCTACTGCAACGCACGCAGCACAGCATGGCGCGAATGATGCGAATCAAGTTGATCAAATGGTATCAATCAATGGGATTGAGGTACCAGTGCAAATCCAACAGTTGTATCGGGTTCATCCCTTACAACCTTTTGATCCCGCAGGCTTTGTTGCTACAGGCTTAAATCGTTATCAAGATCAATGGTTCCAGGTCGCATTACAATTACGTCAGCAAAATGCTTTGTCACAACGTGAGCCGTGGGCCAATGTTGAGCATCCCATCGAACAAGAAGCGGTCACTGTGTTGGATGCCGGGCAATGGATTCACGATGTAACATTCCCTGCGCGGCTATATTTAAAAAGTTTGGGCGTGCAAAATTTACGGGCAGAGGATATTCCTGCGCTGAGTGAACCTTTGCTGCTCGATGGTTTAAGTCGCTATAACATTCGTCATTTTTTACATCAGCAAGATGATGAACAGGCACAGGCAGCAGATGTTGATTTGCTGCAAGATCAATTGCCTGTGGGTAAGGTGCGGCACAGTGCTTGGCAAATCAGTTTGGTTGAACAGCAAAGTTTAGCGCAACGCTTAGCCCTGTATGCCACAGCGGTCACCCCAACCACGATGCGGCAATGGCGGATTGAGCCAACGGTCAATATGAATTTACGTTTGCCTACAGAAGCGACTTCGCTCTGGGTGAGCGTCGATGCATCGAGTGCACGCGCGAAGCGCCGTGCCAAGGTTTGGTTGGAGTATTTGCTGTGGTTGAGTTATGCCAATTTTAGTGATGAACAGGCGCTGCAATTACAGCGTATCGCTATTTTTAGTGATGCGACCATCATCAATACAGGCTTAACTTCGGTGCAAGCAAAAGCTTATTTGGCAGATTGGTTTACCGCCTATGCCTATGCACAGCAACAGCCTTTGGTCCTACCTGCGGCATTGTTGCTGCATCTGGCTGAAACAGGCAAGACACTTGAGTGGGAAAGTGATGCCTTTGGTCAAAACAGTTTGAGCAACTTTGCTGATTTACTCAAAGTGTGGAATGCCGATGCTGCGAAGTTTATGAGTTCATTTTCAGTTGAAGACAATGAAGCGACCAAGTTTCATCGAGACTGGCAATTTATTTTACAAGAGCAAGATGCAACGGCCCTGTTAAATAGCGCCTGCGCTCAATTTGCTTATACCTTGTATCAACCAATTTATCAGTATCAATCTGTGGCCGAGGAATAAGGCATGTCTACCCAAAAAGTGTCTACTCAGCCGATTGAAGATATGCAGTTTTCGGGCTTGCATTGGATCGAAGCCTCTGCCGGAACCGGTAAAACCTACACCTTATCGAGCTTAATGGTACGGATTTTCTTAGAGAAATATCTACCGAAACAAGTGATTGCCACCACCTTTACCCGTAAGGCAGCAGCCGAACTCAAAGCGCGTATTCGTACGCGATTGGTGGATACTTTGCGTTATTTGGATGCCTGTCGAACCTTGACTGAGCAACAGGTGTTGGCAAAGGCAAAGGTCGAGTCTGATCCTTTGTTTGCCAAAGTGTTGCAGAGCTTTGCGCATCAAATTGCTTATGCCTGTGAGCGGTTAAAGTTGGTTATCGATCAACTGGACGAACTTTTTGTTGGAACGTTGGACAGTTTTAGTCAAAAGTTATTGCGTGAATTTTCTTTTGAAAGTGGCAAAATCGAACGAGCCATCATTACCGATGATGCCAAGCGTTATACCCAGCAATTGATTCATGATGTATTGAGACAGTGGATTCAACAGCAACCGCAAGCCAGCATTGACTATCTACTGCTGAATAAAAAACTAAAGTCGCTGGATGCTTATGTCGATGTAGTGGAAAACAGCTTGAACTTTGCCTCAGCAAAATTTCAAGAAGTGCCACAACCTGAATTAGACCTCGATAAATTTGAACTTGAGATTCAGCGTTTAACCCAACTGGAGTTGAGTGCCGTTGATGGCTTATCTGCTTACTATTTGGCGGAAGGCGAATACTTTAAGGTTGTTGCTAAAAAATGGCGTGATGGCAGCAAAATGCAAGTGTTGTTACAACAGCATCTGCCCACCTTTATTGCCGCCTTAGCAGCGCAAGGGGTTTATGCTTTATTCGCGGCACAACATGCCGATACCATTAAGCAATTAACCGACCTTTCGACCAAGAAAGTACTGAATAAATGCGCGGAAGATATTGTTACGACCTTTGATGATCACATCATTATCAAGACTTTGAGGCAGTTTTTTGAACGCCTCGCGGCACTAACCACAGATCTAGAGACTTTAGACAGTGCGCTGCAATATCACTTGGCCAATCAAGTTAAAAAGCGCTTACCCCAATTGCTACAGCAGCAAGGTGAAACCACCTTTGCGCAGCAAATTCGAACCTTGGCAGAAGCACTAGAAGGGGAGCAGGGCCAAGTCTTTGCCAGTTTTGTACATGCCAAATATCCACTGATCTTAGTCGATGAATTCCAAGACACCAACCAAGACCAAGATGATATGTTGGCGCAAATTTGGCGTCAGCCGAAACGGGTGCAGCAGGGTTGTATGATTATGGTCGGTGACCGTAAGCAGGCGATTTATGGTTTTCGTGGTGGCGATATGCTGACCTTTTTAAAAGCACATCAAGATGTGTTTGGCAAACATGGTCAGCAGTATCATTTGGTACACAACCACCGTTCTGTGCGTGAGTTGGTTGAAGTGGTCGATGCTCTGTTTCAGCGGCAAATGGATTTTGGTGAGCAAGTCGAGTACACGCCAGTACAGGCAGGCAGTCGGCCACATCCTGCCCTCGTTGATGAGGGCGTGAACAATCCAACGCCTTTACGCTGGGTACAGCTGGAAGATAAAGCCACTGAGGCAGAACAGGTGGCTTGGAAAATTCGAAGCCTACTCAATCAAGGGCGACTTGGACGGTTATATTTTGCAGAGAAAACTGGCGACCGTGCCTTGGGTGAAAACGATATTGCAGTGCTGTCTAAAAACCACAATGATCTCGATAAAGTTCAGTTTGCATTAAATTTTCTTGGGATACGAGCCAATCGACCCTCGAAAAAAAGTGTGTTTGAAAGCCAAATTGCCAAAGATGTGGGGGCGGTGCTGGCTGCAATTTTGCATCCTTATGATGAGGCTAAAGTGAAGCGTGCTTTACTCAGTCGGCTGATCGGCTTTAACCTAAAAATGTTAATTCAGCTCAACACGCAAGCCAGTGGGTTAAGTGACTATATTGAGCAGTTTGATCAGATTCGTGAGCAATGGTTAAAACAAGGTTTTTTAGCGGCTTGGCAGACATTACTCAGTCGCTTTAACGTTTGGTCGGTTTTGGTTGAACAGCCCAGCCGTGACAATGAACGGGTGGTGGTCAATTTACGCCATGTCACCGAATTACTCAGTCAGCACAGTGAGCAGTATTCGGGAGCGCAAAATCTCTATCATTGGTATTTAAAACAATTAACCAAACCAGCACAGCGGGAATGGGAACTCGAACGTAAGCTCTCAGACGAGGCAGGCGTGCAGTTGCTTACCATTCACCAATCGAAGGGCTTGGAATTTAAAATTGTATTTTTGCTTGGGGCCGATAAGGCATTTCGAGAAATGCATAAGACCCTGAACTTTTCAACAACTGAAAGCCTGAACCCAGAAACCGGCCAAGTCGAGTTACAGCGGATTGTTGCCGTCAACGATAAGAACACACTCAATCAAGCGGATATTGATCAACACAATGCGCGAGTGGTGGCCGAGCAGCATCGACTCTGGTATGTGGCTTTGACCCGTGCCAGTTATCGCGTTTATGCCATGCTACAAGATCAAGAGGGCAAGTCCACCACAGGCTTGGCCTTTTGGCGGGGTCATGCTGCGGACAGTTTTGAGCATGCTTATAGTGCACTAGAGCCGTTGCTATTAGAACGTCCAGTGCAAGTTGCAGCACAACAGCTTGAGGTCTTGGTGCCGATCCAAGCCTTAGCACTACCGCAGCAACGCTTTTATGCGCGAGGCAAAACCAGTTTTAGTTATTTAGCACAACATTTAACGAGGCAGCAAATTCAAGATGCTTTGGCTGTGGCTGACCAAGACCTACAAGGTGCTGAAGATGAAGTGCATTTTCCAGCGACTGTACCGGGATTCGTCACCAATCATCACACAGCCAATCGACAAGATAACGTTGATCTGCAAGCGGATGATGCACAAATCAGTTGGATTCAGGCCAATTTCCCAATGGGAACTGTCGCAGGTAATTTTTTACATGAAATGTTTGAGCAGATTGATTTTCAAGATCAAAGCTTGTGGCCGTTGCTGATCCATCGTCGTTTTAAAAATGATTACAGTTTGCTGTGGCAAAGTTTGTTTGAAAAGTTTCAGACCGCTTTTCCAGAACAGCAGGAGGGTGTGGAAGAGCATTTAATTCAATTGTTAATGGCATGGTTTGATGGTGTGCTAAAAACACCGTTACATGCAGGCTTTCAGTTGCAGCAGCTTAACGCTGCTGAGTACTTGTCTGAATTTCCATTTTATTTGGCCTTGGCCGATCATCGCTTGGCGACGCAACGTATTCATCAGCTTTTTGCCGAATATGATCTGCATATGCCCCTGTTTAATGAGGCAAATTCAGCACGTTATTTAAATGGTTCAATCGATTTAGTCTTTTATGATGGTCAGCGCTATCACATTGCCGATTATAAAAGTAATTTCTTGGGGGGGGCACAGTCCGATTATGATCAGCACGCAATCCAAGAAAGTATGACCTATGCCAGTTATTGGTTGCAGGCTGCCTTGTATTTGGTGGCATTGCATCGTTACTTAAAACTGAATTTACAGGATTATCACATCGAACGTGATCTGGGTGGCGCGAGCTATTTATATTTGCGAGGCATGCATGCAGATGCGGCATTGGGCTATTTTTATTGGCAACCGACCGCTGAATTTGTACTTCGGCTTGACGCTATTCTAGGCTATTTTGCTGAGGATAAATACGTTGATAACCCGGTATAGAATGTAAGAAGTTGATATAAATCAAATCACTATATTGTGGGTAAGTTTGTTGAAAAACCTGTAGATAACTCTGAGGATAACTGTGTGGAAAATAAGCAAGATTTAGACCTTCAGATTCCTGCGTGGATTGAAATCTGGAGTCGATACTTACTCGCGCAGTCACCAGCATCTTCAGGATGGCATGGTGCAGCGACTGATTTAATTCATCAGATTTTACTTGCAACGACACGTGGCGAGAGCTGTATTGCGGCGACAGAAAGCCAAATACTTGCGTTGCAGCATCTCGCGGTGGAGCAGTATAACGCATCTGCTGAGGTTGCGCCTTTTGTTTATGACGATCAATTTGTATATCTTTATCGCTATTGGCAGCTTGAGCAGCGTTTAGCCAAACAAATCATTCGGATACAGCAGCAAGAAGTCGATATTGTCGATACAAAAAACTTTCAGCATTTACTCAGCGATCCACAGCAAAAAAGTGCCTTAGAGATGGTGGCCAAACAGGCTTTGAGTATTATTACAGGTGGGCCGGGTACGGGGAAAACCTATACGCTGGCACGGATTATCGCGGTATTGCATGATGCCAATGCAGACTTGCGGATTGCAATGGCAGCACCGACAGGGAAAGCGGCCCAGCGCATGAAAGAGGCACTACAACATTCATTTAATGATGAAAAGCTGACTGAGCTGGGTTTGATGGATGAGGGCTTGAAGCAACAAGAAACCTTGACGATTCACCGTTTACTGGGCTTGGGCCATCATGGTGTGGCACGTTTTCATGCCAAACAACCTTTGCCCTTTGATGTGATTGTGATTGATGAAGCTTCAATGTTGGACTTGCAATTGGCTACCTTGCTGTTGGAGGCAATTTCACCCCAATGCCGATTGATTTTATTGGGGGATGCACAGCAATTGGCCTCTGTCGATGTCGGAGCGGTATTGGCAGACTTGCAGCAGCTTGAGCTCCTACGAGACAACCGTGTGAATTTGATTACCAGTCGTCGTTTTAAAGCGGGTGCTTTAATTGGTCAGATGGCCGGTTTTATCCAAGCACAGCAAAATCCAGACTTTGACGCAGACCAGATACTAAGGGATTTTGCGAAAGCCGTTGTGCCCGCAACCCAACTTAATCGTGTGCCTTTAAGCGTTGATATGGATGATGTGATTCAACTTGAGTACTTAGAGCAACTGTATGAAAAAGAGAGTGTTAACAACTATCAAAAGTTGAGCTGGGGATTTCGTGATTATTTTGAGCAGCTTGACCGTTATATTGCCAATCAAGATCCGTCGATAGAATTAGATGCCTTGGTTAAGGCCTTTGATCAATATCGAATTTTGACACCGATCCATTTTGGGGGATTGGGTTTGGCTGCATTGAACAAGGCGATGGAAGCTCTTTTTTTAGAGCAATATCCCTATGTGAGACATGGTGATTGGTATGTGGGGCGGCCTGTAATGATTACAAGTAATGATTATCAGCTTGGACTCTCTAATGGTGACATTGGTCTGTGTTTGCCACATCGGAGTCAAGCGCAGCAATATGAGGTCTATTTTCCAAGTTTGGATTTATGGTTTGCTGCAACACGTTTGCCAAAATCGATTCAAACGGCCTTCGCAATGACAATTCATAAATCGCAGGGTTCAGAGTTTAAGCATGTGGCTGTTGTTTTTGATTCTAGTTCAGAAAAGCTTTTAAGTCAGGAACTTATTTATACCGCAATAACGCGAGCAAAATCTGTTGTGAGCTTATTGGTGGATAAAAATACCTTTGCGAAGAGCTTATTTGTGAAGACTTGTCGCACCAGTGGCTTAGCAAAAAAGATACAGCAGGACGCTAAACGGTGAGTAATTAAGCTAAATTTCTATTTTGTAGGAAATTGCTTACAAGGATACGAGAGATTTACCCATAGAGTGGATAGGATCTTTTTGAGATCATGTGTTTACATAATAAATAGCTCGGCAAGGAACGTTGAGTTAAATCGCAAAATGAAAACAATTTAAAATCGAGAGATTGCGAGCTTACAAGTATGTAAGTAATAAAGATGAAATTTACAGCCGCTAAGCCTTGTAGTTTTGGGAGAGACTACAAGGCTTTTTTATGTTCAAATTTCGGAGATTGTTAAGAAAATATTGTTAATAACCAGTTAACTTTATGTACAGTTATTGTTTACATAACGCTACTAAAGTGGCTAACTTTTTTTAAAAAAATATGCCAATATGTAAACATAATAAAAATGTGAATAAATCACTTTATACTAATGATTGTCTAGTCCTGAAATAGGTTGACAGTTTTATGCAACGAATTGCTCTCTATTTCTAAACTCGATTATAGACGCCTGATGCACTGCATCAGGCGTTTTATATCCTAAAGATAAATGTGGTCTCAAGCTATTATAGGCTTCAATTGATTCGGCAATTATTATTCGGGCTTGCTTTAAATCTCGTGGCTTCTCTAGCAGAAACTCCTGTTTCAAGATTCCATTTACTCGCTCCGCTAAAGCATTTTGATAACAATCATAACCGTCTGTCATTGAACAGGTAATACCTTCAACCACATGAATATTTTGATAATTATCAGAACAATACTGAATACCTCGATCCGAGTGATGCACTAGCTGCTGATCTGTCTGCCTTGATTTAATCGCTACCAATAATGCTTTTGCTACATGCTCTGTATGTAGGCTCTCATGCACATAATATCCAACGATTTTACGTGAGAAAGCATCTGTGATCAGGCTTAAATACACTGTTTGTTCATGTGTAGGAATATACGTTATATCAGCAACCCACAACTGCTCACTACCCGTTACAGCTACTTGGTTCTCACCTGCTTTAAGTACGTTAGGGTGTTTTCTAAAACGGTGATGACTATTCGTCGTTTTGTGATACGAACGCCTGAGTTTAATGAGCATATTTGCACCACGCAATATATCGAATAAACCATCTCGCCCAAGCTTGATTTTTAAATCTTGAAAGCGCGATTTAAGTAAGAAATATAATTTACGTGTCCCTAATCGGGGTAATTGCAACCGCTGACTTATTACAAGTTCTACCACACTATTAGCCATTTTCGCCTTAGCTTTAAGGCTTTGAAATTGTTTGTAATAGGCTTGGCGGCTAATACCATAATGGCGGCAAGCGGTATCAATACTCATCGCTTTTTCGGCTTTGAGGTTTTGGACAGCTTGCCTAAAGGCTTTTTTATCAGTGGATTAGGGTACTCTGTACGAATAATTCTGACGACTTCTTCAAATAGCATAGCCTTTTGTTGTGCTTCAAGAAGTTGCACTTCTAATTCTTTAATACGTTGTTCTGGAGTAAGTGGTTGATTTTTCATATTAGCGGCACTGTTTTTATTAGATGTAGCTCCAAGCGTACACCAATCCATAGAGCCATGCTTTCTTAACCAGTTACGAACAGTTGAATGACTCTGTATGCCGTAGCGCTTAGCAGCTTCAATATAAGTCATCTCGCCACGTTCAATTTGGGCGACAACACTCAATTTAAAAGACATGCTGTAATCGCGTTGAGTACGCTTAACGTATTGGTTCATTTGACACTCCTGAGCTAACGCTCTGTTGTGTCAACCTATTCTAGGACGGGACAGATAAATAAAATTATAAAAACTATTAATTAAGAAACTACAGCGCACGAAAGGCCCTTAAGCTTGCTTAAGGGCCTTTTCTTATGTCGGGAATAAAGAGTTAAACAATCAAAATAAAAGTATTTCCACCTTATTTGAGTTAAGTGTGTTGAATTTCAGGAGATCGATTAACAAATAAACGATTACTTCTGGTTAAAAATTGAGTTATGATCGCGCCTTTTTAGTTTTATGCATTATTTGAAAAAAGAGCTTGACTCGACTAGGTGTTGAGACACATCGACAGGGTGTTGAAACAACAGAATTAGAGATACGCTTTTGGAGCAGATACAGTGCCGTCGAGATCCAGACTAAATTTTTGCATTTCAGCATGGCACTTTACCTTTCTTTTAAAATCACTCTGAGAAACTGCGTTTATTGAACAGATTCCTTTTCGGAGTGTTCATATGAGTTCAACAAATATGCAATGCATCTTTTGCAATCTTGCGGTAGTTCCTTTAAAATGGCCGAATGCTGTAGTGATGCACGGCAGTCAACGCGGTTTTTGACCAAATTGATTTTTATCAATCATTAAATATTAAGCATCTCGGAGAAATCGAATGGCTTTAACTAACGCAGATCGCGCAGAAATCGTTGCTAAATTCGCACGTGCAGAAAACGATACAGGTTCACCAGAAGTTCAAGTTGCTTTGTTAACTGCTCAAATTAACAGTTTGCAAGGTCACTTTAAAGATCACAAACATGACCATCACAGCCGTCGTGGTTTGATCCGTATGGTTAACCAACGTCGTAAATTGCTTGATTACCTTAAAGGTAAAGACGTGTCACGTTATACAGCTTTGATTGCTGCACTAGGTTTACGTCGTTAATTCGATTTAAACTTTTAATTTCATCATATGCCTATGCAGTTGCTGAAAGCAGAAGTTTACCTAGCATTGACTAGGTAGTTGAGAAGGGGCGATTGTTCGCTCCTTCTTTGTGTTTTTAAAACGTGTTTTTATAAGTTATCTAGTGAGGTCGGCTTCTAAGCTTTGTTATTTTGATGCTTGTCTCCGGCAAAAAATGCCAAAGCTTAGGGGTCTCCACTAGAAAAAAATCAGGAAATACAATTACATGTCTATGTTTAATATTATTCGTAAAGAATTCCAATTTGGTCAACATCAAGTTGTTTTAGAAACAGGTCGTGTTGCTCGTCAAGCGAATACTGTTTTTATTACCATGGGTGGTGTGACTGTATTGGTTGCAGTGGTTGCTCAACCAACGGCTAAAGCGGGTCAAGACTTTTTCCCATTGACTGTAAATTATCAAGAAAAACAATATGCAGCTGGTCGTATTCCAGGTGGATATGGCAAGCGCGAAGGTCGTGCATCTGAAGCTGAAACTTTAATTTCACGCTTAATTGACCGTCCAATTCGTCCATTGTTCCCAGAAGGTTTCTATAACGAAATCCAAGTAACCGCAAGTGTGGTTTCTTCTGACAAAACCATGGATGCAGATATTGCTGCGATGTTAGGTACTTCGGCTGCACTTTCAATTGCAGGCGTACCTTTCCGTGGTCCAATCGGTGGTGCACGTGTTGGTTTGATCAACGGTGAATATGTTCTTAACCCAAATCACGAACAGTTAAAAGAAAGTGAACTTGATCTTGTGGTTGCAGGTACTGAATCTGCAGTATTGATGGTTGAATCTGAAGCGAAAGAGCTTTCAGAAGACCAAATGCTAGGTGCTGTACTGTTCGGTCATGACGAAATGCAAATCGCTATTCAAGCGATTAAAGAATTTGCAGCTGCTGCGGGTGCAAAACAATCAACTTGGGTTGCACCAAGCAAAAATGAAGCTTTACTTGCTCAGTTAAAAGATGCATTTGAAGCAAAAATTTCTGAAGCTTATACCATTGCAGTCAAACAAGACCGTTATACCGCACTTGATGCTTTACATGCTGAAGCAATGGCGCAGTTTGCTCCTGAAGGCGCTGAAGCGGGTGTGGCTGACGAAGTAAACGAATTATTTGAAGATCTAAAATACCGCACTGTGCGTGACAACATTTTGTCAGGCAAGCCACGTATTGACGGTCGTGATACCACAACTGTCCGTGCATTAGATGTACAAGCTGGGGTATTGGATCGTGCACACGGTTCAGCATTGTTTACCCGTGGTGAAACTCAGGCACTTGTGACTGCAACACTCGGTAATACCCGTGACGCGCTCATGGTTGATACCTTATGTGGTACAAAAACTGACAACTTCATGTTGCATTACAACTTCCCTGCATACTCTGTAGGTGAAACAGGTCGTGAATCTGGTCCTAAACGTCGTGAAATCGGTCATGGTCGTCTTGCACGCCGTGGTATTCAAGCCGTTCTTCCTGCTGCTGACCGCTTCCCGTACGTGATTCGTATCGTATCTGATATCACTGAATCAAATGGTTCGTCTTCAATGGCGTCTGTTTGTGGTGCATCACTTGCGCTTATGGATGCGGGTGTACCGTTAAAAGCACCTGTTGCAGGTATTGCAATGGGCCTCGTCAAAGAAGGCGAGCGTTTTGCCGTACTTTCTGACATCTTAGGTGATGAAGATCATCTTGGTGATATGGACTTTAAAGTTGCTGGTTCTGCCAATGGTATTACTGCGCTTCAAATGGACATTAAAATCGAAGGTATTAACGAAGAAATTATGGAAGTTGCATTGAATCAAGCTTATGCAGGTCGTATGCATATCTTGAACGCAATGAACCAAGTACTTTCTCGTGCACGTGCTGAAATTTCTATGCACGCACCGACCTTTGAAGTGATTAACATTAATCCAGACAAGATCCGTGATGTTATTGGTAAAGGTGGTGCAACCATCCGCGCAATCACTGAAGAAACCAAAGCTGCGATTGATATTGAAGACAACGGTACCGTTCGTGTCTTTGGTGAAACCAAAGCTGCAGCAAAAGCCGCAATTGCGAAAATCCAAGCATTAACTGCTGAGATTGAACCAGGTACGATCTATACTGGTAAAGTGATTCGTATTGTTGAATTTGGTGCATTTGTGAACATTATGCCGGGTACTGATGGCCTATTGCATATTTCACAAATTTCAAATGAACGCGTTGCAAACGTAACTGACGTGTTAACTGAAGGTCAAGAAATTAAAGTTCAAGTACAAGACGTCGACAACCGTGGTCGTATTAAATTGAGCATGAAAGATATTGAACAAGCTTAAATCCTAAGCTGAGTTCAAACTTAGCCCAAGATTACTTGTACCGAAAAAAGTCCGCTTGATGCGGACTTTTTTTATGGCATCATGCGTGTAAGCGGATTAAACGTATTTTATATTTATGCAAACCTATTATTTTTATCAAGATACGACAGATCATTATACTTATATTCAAAAAACGGCCAGTCGAGATCAATCCCCGATTTTTATTTGGATTGATTGTACCCGTGAAGATGTGGTTAACCGTGCTGAAGCATGGCAGCAACAGATTCAGCAGGCCAGTGGTCTGT
Organism: Acinetobacter pullicarnis; assembly: GCF_006352475.1. NCBI lineage: Bacteria > Pseudomonadati > Pseudomonadota > Gammaproteobacteria > Moraxellales > Moraxellaceae > Acinetobacter > Acinetobacter pullicarnis. The sequence goes on along the minus strand of NZ_VCMZ01000001.1, from coordinate 3,492,344 downwards.
GTTTAAATGAATTGCATGTGCAGGATATTTTAAATCTTGAACATCCCTGTGTCTTCGATGCAATCGAAGACTACAATTTACTCATTTTTCGTAAATTGATTACCCGTGACGACCATATTACTGCGGACGCAGCCGAAGAACATGAGCGGATCTTTGGTCTGGCAACCTCACCTGTGAGTTTTGTGATTACGCCAAATACCTTGGTGAGTGTGCGTGAGACGGGCAATAAAGCCATGGAAAGTTTTATTGCTCGTATTGAAATGATTGTGAGTCGTGAGATTGAACAACAAAATAAACCACGAAAATTGGCGAGTTCACCAATCGATTTAACCCTGCGTTTACTCAATAGCATGGTCGATGAATATGTCGATATTCGGGTGCCGTTGACCAAACGCGTTGAGTATTGGCAGCAGGCCTTGTTGCAAGGGCATCGACGTTTTAATCAATGGCATCAACTGTTACAAGAAAATATGGCTTTTCAGCAAATTGAAAATCTATGTGAAGAGCAGATTGAGGTGATCCAAGAGTTAAGCGATGAAATTATTGACAATGAACAGCATCATCGGGCCAAGAAAAATCTAGAACGTGCTGATATTTTATTGATGCGAATCCACGACTTAAGCAATCATATTGAACGTATTCAAAAGCATACGGCTCGATTTAGCAGTGCAATCAAGGCTGCGATTGAATTGCATTTTTCTGCGATTTCTAATCAGACCAATGAAAATATGCGTATTCTCGCAATTATTACTGCAGTTTTTGCACCACTCACCTTATTGACGGGAATCTATGGCATGAACTTTGAGTTCATTCCAGGGCTTGCTTCACCGCATGGTTTTTGGATTATGCTGGGCTTAATGTTGTTAACGACAATGCTGCTGATTTACTACTTCTATCGTCGTCATTTGGTAGGGCGTGGTGAAAAAAGCGTGATTGATTTGTTGGCACAAAAGCATCCCAATCAACGTGTTAATCTTTTGTGGTTTTTGGACTATGAGCCAATCAAACATACCATGCAGGAGGTCAGTAAGCTGACCAAGTTAAAATGATTGGATGAACAGAAGCAGGTTGAACAAATTAACCCGATGAATAAATTGGGTCATATCTGCTGATCCGAAAGATAAGCTGATATGACCCAATTTGAGCAATAGATTAAAGTAATGCTAGATTTGACTCAGGTTTAGTCTGATTGCTGCACAGCGTCAACGTTGCCGTGCTGCGCTTGTTTGAGCAAGGCATACAGTTCATCTTTGTACTTTAATTTTTTGCGTTTCAGCGTTTCGATATCATCGTTGTCGTTGATGGCATGAACGGGATTGAGTTCTAGATGGGTGATCTGTCTATCGAGCACATCGTGAGATTCGAGCATTTTGGCGAAATGCGGATTGGATTGTCTGAGTTCTGACATCAATTCGCTATATTCTGGAAACATATTTTTGAGCTTTTTGTTCATGACTTTGATGTTCATTGGATCATTGCACCTCGTTCACTGTGTTCACTTAAACATGCGTAGAAAACAACCATAATGGCAGGCGATTTTATAACCTGCCAGTTAATTTAACATAAAGTTTCGAATTGTTTTTTATTTGTTCTGACTGTACCGCGTTTGTTGTCTTAATTGTTGAAGTTCATCAATTAAGTCCATCATCATGGCAACTGCAGCAAAGCTTGCCTCAAAATCACGTTGTAGACGATAGGCACGGCGCGCCCGAGCAATGTCTTCGGCATGGAAGTGTTGTGTGGCTTGTTGGCTACGTGTAGGCAATATTTCATATTCAAGTAGTTGTAAAACCCATTCAGGATTTTGACCACAGACTTGAGCAAAATGGTGTAAGTCAAAGAACTGCTGCTCATCTAAAACTTCAGCGTCAAAACGTCCTTCACAAACAATTTCACGATAATGTAATTGGGTCATGATGCGACTCCCTTATGACTTACGTGGATTGAAATGATTGAAACTTTCAGCCAACTGTTGGTAGGCCTGTTGTTCTGCCTCGGTATTGGCTGCGGGAATCACAATATTCAATTTGAGATAGAGATGCCCAGGTGTTTTACTTGGAATACCTTTGTCGACCAAACGCAGTTGTTGGCCATTTTTGGCTGTCTTGGGTAGCGTGACATTGACTTTACCTGCGGGACTGTCAATTTCAATGCTTTGTCCGAGTGCGATTTCCCAAGGCGCGACGTTAATGGTGTAATGCACATTGGCACCATCCACGTGAATTTTATCGGTTTCTTTATAGTTTATTTCCACATAGAGGTCGCCATTTTTGCCCCCTTGTACGCCCTGTTGCCCTTGATTGGCGAGGCGAATCTGTTGCCCTTGCTTGATCCCTTTGGGAATTTTGACCTCTAAAGTCTTACGTTGCATCTCGACTTCGCCCATTGGGGTATAACTTGGAATTTGTAGGGTAAATTGTTGGGTTGTACCATGATAGGCGACCTCAATCTCAACCTCGATGCGGACATGTTGGTCTTCACCTGCATAGGCTTGCTGACTTGATCTGCCTTGGGAAAAGTCTTGCGTACGACCACCGCCAAAGCCTGCACCAAAACGTCCAAATAGGTCTTCAAAACCGCCAAAGTCACCGCCCCCGTGAGAATAACTGTGGCGTTGACCAGCACCAGAAAAACCATCAGCACCCGATTGTCCAGCATAGTTGGCTTGTGCATGCGGGTGATCTAGTGAAAAGTCATATTCTTTTTTCTTTTCAGCGTTACTTAAAGTGTCATAGGCGACATTAATCGATTGCATCTGTTCTTCTGCATCAGCTTCTTTACTTATGTCAGGATGGTATTTTCGAGCAAGTTTACGATAAGATTTTTTGATTTGTTCAGGACTAGCATCACGACCAACAGCTAGGACTTCATAATAATTTTTTGCCATGTTGAAGTGTCACATTAAAACAGTTGTTTTGATTATTGGGCAAATTGGGAACACTTCATAGTCTTAATAAGCGGTGATTTTGTTTCAATTTTTAACGCAACGGTATCTTAAATGATCATTAAAGTGACATGCAGCTTACTTTGAAAGTGGGTCAAATTTCCCAAACTGAGACAGCCATACAGGTCTTGGCTTGTATTTACACTGTTCAGTTCGGGGCATTACCGCCTAATTAGCTCAGGTGTTGGCCAAATAAACCGAGGGCTTCTTCAGCGCTGAATTGATAGTGGCTGTTACAAAATTGACAATCCATTTGGATCGGGTTTTGTATATCTAGTGTTTCTTTGACTGCATTTACGCCAATTTGAATCAATGCATCTGCACAACGTGCTTTGGAACAGGTGCAGGCAAATTTTAATTGTTCAACCTCGGGCAGACGCACGTCTTCTTCGTTATATAAACGATAGAGAATTTCTTGGGCATCCAGTTCAATCAATTCATCTGCTTTTAGCGTTTCAGTGAGTAGATTGATTCGTGGCCATAGATCGTCATCAATCAGCTGTTGTTCTTCTTCGCTGTTGCGTGGCAGCAATTGAATCAGTAAACCGCCTGCACATTGTGTGGTACTGGCCAACACAATCTTGGTCGGAATCTGTGCCGATAAGTCGTAGTACTGCATGAGGCAGCCTGCCAAGGTGGCCTTATCTAAAGGTACAATTCCTTGATAGCGCTCGCCTTTTTCAGGTTCGATGTTGATAAACAATACTGGACTGACCAAGGTTGCAAGCACGGTCGAACTGTCCTGAGCATGGTCAAAGCGTGGATCGGCTTCATAGTCGGCCAACGCACGTATTTCACCCAAATGGTTACATTCGGCCATGGCCCATTTAAAGCTGCCTTCAGCCTGAATCTGTAGGCTAATACGGCCTTGGATTTTCAGTGTACTGGCCAACAACGCAGTGGCTGTAAGCATTTCTCCGAGCAGGACTTTAATGGCTTCGGCATAATCGCGCTGTGCCAGAATGGTGTGTAGGGCTTGTTCTAAATGGACGACTTCACCACGAATCGGACAGTTTTCAATATAAAAGCGTTGACGTAAATCAGACATAATATTCTCCAAATCTTGGTATTGATGGAGTCAATCCTAAAAAACACAAGTTAATCTTGCTCGTTTCTGCGAATATCCAGTCGATCTCTGCTCTGCACATTGAATTCATTCGGTGCAGGTTCATCTAAGTTGTGCTGCGGGTCATCTGCATCTGCATCTTCTTCATCATCGCTTCCGGCTTGTTGTCTGAGATGCGCCTCGGTGGCTTGCGCATCATTTTCAAATAATTGTTCGAGCTCATTTAAAAAGCCCTTATAGCTTTCGAAGACTTTTTGTTCATCGGTATAGATACGTTGCTGCTGTGCCAGCATCTGCTCATCATAATCACGGAAAAGTTCAACACTTTTAGCAGCATGTGATTCAGTGATCCCCAGTAAGCACAGGGCACGGTAGGCCATGCCCAAAGACGAAAGATAGGTTTCACGCCAAATATGACTAATGCCTAAATCTCGCAGCAAATGGACATGATAGCGATCACGTGCACGGGCTAAAATGTTGAGTTCAGGATAATTCAAGCGGATATGACGGGCGATAACCATCGAATCTTCGACATCATCAATCGCCAAGATAAACACTTTGGCGGTATGGATGCCTGAGGATCGGAGTAACTCAGGTTGCGTGGCATCGCCATAATACAATTTACCGCCATAGCGTCTGACAAAATCAATGCGTTGTAAATTGTTGTCGATAGCAGTAAAGCGGAGGTGTTGCATATGAGCCAGTCGAGCGATAATTTGCCCAAAGCGTCCAAAGCCAGCAATGATAATCGGTGGATGCTGATCTGGGATATCGTCATAGGCTGCATCGACTGGTTGTTCAATGCGAGGGACAATATAGCGCGAAACCAACCAGTAGGCGATTGGGGTGAGCACCATAGATAGGGTCACGATCAGGGTTGCAGGTTCAACGAGCGCTGCACTCAACACCTTCTCACTTTTAGCGACATTCATAATGACAAAGGCAAATTCCCCACCTTGTGCCAAACAAGTAGCGAGCATCAGGCTGTCACGCCAATTGTTGTTTTGGTAGCGTGCAACTCCAAGAATTACCAAAGCTTTGATTAACATCAAGGCAATCGCCCCACCGATAATCAGGAGTGGCATTTCCTGGAACAACGACAACTGGGTGGTCATGCCCACGGTCATAAAAAATAGACCGAGTAATAAGCCCTTAAATGGGGTAATGCTGGCTTCAATTTCATGTCTAAATTCAGAGTCGGCCAATAGCACGCCTGTGAAGAAGGCACCTAAGGTGGTGCTAATCGCCAAGGTATCCATCAGCAGTACCACGGCCAAGACGATGAATAGGCCCACAGCAGTAATCAGTTCTGTCGCACCACTTTTGGCCACAAAGCGAAAAAATGGACGCATTACATAGCGGCTAAATAAAAACAATCCAGTAAAGGCGGCAATAATGGCCGCGAAATAAGCAATCCCATGATTGCTGCTTTGTTGATGGATCGCCAGCAGCGGAATCACTGCTAATAATGGAATTGCTGCGATATCTTGAAACAGTAAAATTGAAAAAGAGCGTTGCCCATAATTGGTGTTGAGTTGTTGTTTTTCGGAGAGTAATTGCAAGACAAAAGCAGTGGAAGAAAGTGCCAAGGCGAACCCAAGCACAAAACTGACACTCAGACTTTGTCCAAGCAATAGCCACATCAGTAACATGAGTACGGCACCAGTGAGCAGTACTTGTGCACTGCCACTGACAAAAATTGAGCTGCGCATTTCCCAAAGACGTTGTGGGCGAAGTTCAAGACCAATTAGGAACATCAATAAAATAACCCCGAACTCCGCCAACTGCATAATGGCGGCAGGGTCATTGGCAATATTGAATACGCTTGGGCCGAGAATAATTCCCGTCAATAAGTAACCCAATACCGTGGCAATGCCTAGTTTTTTTGCTAAAGGCACAATGATCAGTGCGGCAGCAAGAAATAAGGTAGTTTGTAATAATAATGACATGAACTTGCCCTAAACCTAAATTCATTTACCAAGCATTCTACACAACAGCCGTGAGGTATGTCTGCGCTGCTGTTATTGCTAGATCTTTTATTGCTAAATCTATGTTTTGATATTACATATAGGCCAACATCAGGTGATTTATTAAATGAACATATTTAATTTAATTCAGCTCTTGAGGATCGATATCAATCGAAATTTTTAAATCTGATGGTTTTTCTTTGAGTAGCTGTTGCCACCAATGTCTGAGATAAAAATGCATTTTTGCCCGCTCTGCCGACAATAAAACCATATGCGCTTGATAGCGACCTGCTTTACGTTCCATTGGTGCCGGAATCGGTCCCCAAATATCAATCAGCGGCAGTGATGCTGGCGGTAATGGGACAGGTGTGGATTGTTGTTGTAATTGTTGTGACATCTGCTTTAGAAATTGCTGATTATTTTCTTGGCTTCTCGACTCACAGCGCAACAATGCGGCATAACGATAGGGCGGTAATAATGCCTGTTGTCGTTCAATCAAGGTTTGCTTGGCAAAAGCGCGATAGTCTTTGTGAATCAGAGTGAGTAATAGGGGGTGATCAGGCCTGTGGGTTTGTAAATAAACATCACCTTTCTTTTCACCACGACCTGAACGACCTGCGACTTGAACGATCAATTGTGCGGTTCGTTCTGGCGCTCGAAAGTCAACACTGAGCAGCCCAGCATCAATATCTAAAATCGCAACCAAAGTGACGTAGGGAAAATGATGCCCCTTGGCCAACATTTGTGTGCCCAATAAAATGGCCGATTTATTTTGATGAATTTGTTCCTGAATTTTCTGCCAACTGCCAACCCGACTGGTCGAGTCGCGATCAACCCGAATAATGAGTTGATCTGGAAATAGTTCTTGTAGACTGGCCTCAACTTTGGCAGTGCCCATCCCAATCGGTTTTAAACTGGTGTGATGACATGCAGGACAGGCGCTGGGTAAGCGCTGAATGGTACTGCAATGGTGGCAATGCAAGTGGCTATAGGGTTGATAATGTAAGGTGAGATGCGCATCGCAATGTGGACAATTGGCTTGCCAAGCGCATTGTTCACACAGCAACACGGGTGCATAACCGCGTCGATTGAGAAAAATAAGCACTTGTTCTTTGCGCGCTAAGCATTTTCCAATTTCATCTAACAATTGTTGGCTCATGCCATGCTGTTTTTTTGCGATTTTCAAATCGATAACATGCATCTTTGGCATGATGGCATTACCGGCACGTTGATTGAGCTCTAAGCAGGTCAACTTGCCTTGTTCAACCAAATGATAACTGTCGATGCTTGGGGTGGCTGAGCCTAAGATAATGGGGCATTTGGCCAATGCAGCACGGTATAAACCGACATCGCGGGCATGGTAGCGAAAGCCTTCTTGTTGTTTAAACGACAGATCATGTTCTTCATCTAAAATGATCAATCCCAAATTTGGCATCGGGGTATAGATGGCAGAACGGGTGCCTAAAATAATCGCGGCCTTTCCCGTTTCTGCATATTGCCATGCTTGTAAGCGTTTACTGTCATTGAGGCCCGAGTGCAGTAAAGCAATATGACAATGAAAACGTGATTGGAAACGATCAATCGTTTGTGGGGTTAAGCCGATTTCAGGCACCAAGACCAAAACCTGTTTGCCTTTTTTAAGGACTTCTTGCATCACTTGTAAATAGACTTCCGTTTTACCACTGCCCGTTAAGCCATCGAGTAAAAAGGCTTGGTATTTATTTTGTGCTTTTAAAATTTGTTGAATGGCCAAGCGTTGATCGGGATTGGCAGTGAGTGGCATTTGTGCCATTTGCACCGGAGGGGCACTGAAATCTTGTGGTTTTAACGCCGTATCAATCAGGCCTTTTTTTTGTAAAGCTTTTAATGTGCTGTTTTCAATGCCGCTTAAATTTAACAGATGTTCTGAGGTGCCTTGAGGATGTACACTTAATAATTTATAAGCATTGCGCTGTTTTTCGGAGCGTTTAAGTTCATTTTCTGCACTAGGTTTGAGAACATTCCAAACGGTGGCCAACAAGTTATAAGGTTTACCTTGGCGCAGTAAGCTTGGTAACGCGGTTTGTATAACCTCACCCAATGGAAATTGATAATAATTTGCAGACCATGTCAACAAACTTAAAACTTGTTCATTTAGAATCGCACGATCATCTAACAGCGCATCGATGGCTTTAAGTTGAAAGCTGCTATTGAGTGGAACATCAGTGGGAATTTTTTCGACAATGACACCAATCAGATGTCGACGACCGAAAGAGATTGCAACACGTGCGCCAATGTGTGCTTGTTGATATTGTTCGGCACTCAGCTTGTAATCAAAACAATCGTAGAGATGCACAGGCACCGCAACACGAATGCGGTAAATGGGGGAATTTGGATCTACAGAATTTGGCATATTCAATTAGGGGCGCATTAAAGTGAAATCATATCGAGATCAGGGTGGGCATATGTTAGAGTGTTGGCGGTTGAGAATAATGAAGAATATGAATGATTTTTATGGTCATAATCAACTCTTTCAACAAAAAAACTTAAACGATTAGAGCATTATTATGCCTGCATATCAATTTACAGCACTGGACGTCTCTGGCAAGCAACACAAAGGTGTGCTTGAGGGAGATTCTGCACGTCAAGTTCGACAACAATTGCGTGATAAGGATTGGACGCCGCTCAGTGTCGCTGCGGTTGAGCAAAAAGAAAAAAATACAGGTTCTTCATTTTTTCAGAAAAAATTTACAGCCTATGATTTGGCGCTGATGACGCGACAATTATCGGTCTTGGTTGCCGCTGCAATTCCGCTTGAAGAAGCACTGCGCGCCGTGGCGAAGCAGAATGAAAAAGCCCATGTTCAAAATCTACTGCTCTCTGTTCGCAGTAAGGTTTTAGAAGGGCATACCTTGGCACAAGGCATGCAGCAAGGTGGACGTTTTCCAGATTTATATATCGCCACCATTGCTGCGGGTGAGCGTTCGGGCCATTTAGATTTAATTTTAGATCAGCTCTCGGATTACACTGAAAATCGTTTTGCCATGCAAAAGAAAATACAAGGGGCAATGATTTACCCAATTATTTTAATGCTGATGTCTTTTGCGATTGTGATGGGACTGATGACTTATGTGGTCCCCGATATTGTCAAAACCTTTGATCAAAGCAAACAAGCTTTACCGTGGATTACGGTTGCCTTAATGAAAGCCAGTGACCTGATTCGACAAACTTGGCCATTTATGTTGCTGGGTTTAGGAGTCATGACGGTATTGTTATTGCGTTTTTTAAGAAGTGCTTCTGGTCACTATGCGTTTGATCGTTTGGTGCTCAAATTGCCATTATTCGGTAAATTATCGCGTGGTATAAACTCATCACGTTTTGCCAGTACCTTGTCTATTCTCACGCAGTCTGGTGTGCCATTGGTCGACGCATTGAAAATTGGTGCAGCCGTCAGCAGCAATTGGGTCATTCGCGATGCAATCAATATTGCAGCAGAAAAGGTGATCGAAGGTGGAAGCCTAGGAACGCAATTAGAGCGTTGTGGTTATTTTCCACCAATGATGGTACAAATGATTAAAAGTGGTGAAACTTCAGGTGAATTGGATCGTATGTTGTCACGTGCTTCTGATATGCAAGATCGTGAAGTGACCGCATTTATTTCAACCCTATTGGCACTGTTAGAACCACTGATGTTGGTGTTTATGGCAGCGATTGTATTGGTGATTGTGATTGCGGTAATGCTCCCAATTGTGAATATGAATAATATGGTTTAGCGCTTAGAACTCAATATTTTGTAAGACATTTTTAAAGAGAGACTTTAAATGCAAAGGAAGATCTACCCAGGTAAGCAATCCGGATTCACACTTATTGAGGTCATGGTGGTTATTGTGATTTTAGGTGTATTGGCTGCATTAGTGGTTCCCAATGTAATGGGACGTGCTGATAAGGCAAAAGTGGATACCACAGTACTTACATTAAAGTCTGTTGCCGGTGCCTTAGATCAATATAAAATGGATAATAATCACTATCCAACGGCACAAGAAGGTGGGTTAGATGCGTTAATTCATCAACCTGCAACGGTTAAAAGTTGGGTGCCAGGCGGTTATATTAAGGGTGGCTATCCGAAAGACAGTTGGGACAATGATATTCAATATGTAAACCCTGGTTCTGAAGGTCGTGCCTATGATCTATATTCTTTTGGCGCTGATGGTAAGACCGGTGGTGAAGACAGCAATGCAGACATTTTCTATAAACCTTAATTGTTAAATATTTTTCTAAATGGAAGTGTTTAATTAATCACTTCATTTTAATTGGTTAATATCAATAAAGTGAAGTGATAATGGTTTTTAATAATATTGGCTAGTAAAAAACTATAATATAAGTACCTGTATTTATTTGATTTTGGTTTTTATTTTTGTTTGATATTAATAATAAGAATTATTCTTATATTTGATGGTTACAATAAAGTTAAACTGTGAATTAAAATAGACTTCTTATTTGTTTAAAATCTCGCATAATAGGCTCAATGTGCTGAATTTGGTCGGGAGGATAATATGAAGGCATTAATATGGTCAGATGAAGTTAATCAATTACATTGGTCAATGCTTAAGTCTGTCGTTTTCATTTTAGCCTTATTGCCAGCCAACGATTTCTTATTACAACTTTGGCAAAGCACAGAAGGCAGCAGCCAGATCTTTATTGGATTTACCGTAATCAGCGTGTTTAGCGCATTAAGTATTTTAGGTTTTATTTTTGCACTGCTGGCCTCAACATTAAAACTGACCGAAGAGCATTTATTTTCTGTGGTTGAGCGTCGTGTATTACAGGTTTATCGTTATATTCCAATGTTATTGCTGATGGTTATTCTGTCTTATTTGGCGACTCAGATTTAATAAGATTCTGCGCGATACAACGGAAGCGTGCGAAATAAATAAAGCGTCCAGCAACGTGTTGCTCGACGCTTTTTTGTTGTGGCATAGAATAAATGTGATGTGTAATGAATGGCGGTCTGGCACATTTTTTAGGCTTTTAAAACAGAATTAGAATCCGTTACAATCATGAGGTTTTATAAATACTTGGAATGCACATGGAACTGATTGAGTGGAATGATTTTTTGAAAGTTGAGTTACGTGTTGGGCGTATTGTTCAAGCAACGGTTTTTGAAAAAGCGCGTAAGCCTGCTTATATTTTACACGTCGACTTTGGTGAAGAACTTGGGGTGCGAAAATCTAGTGCTCAAATTACCAAACTGTATCAACCAGATGAACTGATCGGGAAGTTGGTGGTCGCTGTGGTTAATTTTCCAAAAAAACAAATTGGCCCAATTCAATCGGAGTGCTTAGTGACTGGCTTTCACAATGCCGATGGGGATGTTGTGTTATGCGTACCTGATTTGGATGTGCCACTTGGGACTAAACTACTTTAAATCGCATTATATGGATTGGAAGAGAAGTTTGATTCAGCTCTGAAGCTGAATCAAATTGGTATTGGATAGGTCTAGCTGATTGTGCATCTTGAAAATATTGGGTCGTGATGGATTAACGACGAGATTTAAATGAAACGTCGATGACACGTGGTCGATAAAACCAGCCAAGCAATAATAATAAGCTTGAGAACATTAAAATCGGCCAATCACTGAAACGGCTATACCAAGTTTGACCTTGCATGGCTGGGAGTTCACCTCGCAGTACCGCAGGCTGATCGATTGGTGCTTGTTTTACAATATGACCATTTTCATCGATAAACGCAGTAATACCCGTATTGGTGGCACGAATAATCCAACGACCATTTTCTTTGGCACGCATTTGCACCATCTGTAAATGTTGCCAAGGTCCTGCCGTTCCTGTGAACCATGCATCATTGGATACGGTGACCAAGAAATCACTATTTGCAGCATTACGACGGGTTAGATTTGGATAGGCAATTTCATAGCAAATTGCCGCAGCCAGCGGATGACCTTTGATGTCGAGTGGTGCTTGTTCGGATGAACCGCGACTAAAACTACTCATGCTCGGATCATTTTGCATGGCAGGTAGTACCCAACTGAGCAGACCATGAAGTGGAATATATTCGCCAAAAGGAACCAAACGTTGCTTTTTATAGAGGCCGTTGGTATCGCTGCCTGACGCCATTAGACTATTAAAAAATACGGGTGTTTGTTGTGTCGCCGAATCGTTTAAATCCCAATATGGAATACCCGTTACCCACGCTGTATTCGATTGTTTGGCTTGTTGATTCATCGCCTGTAAAAAACCAGGAATATCGGTTTGAAACATTGGGATTGAAGATTCAGGCCAGACAATCAGATCACGGCCCCATTCGCTTTGACTCAGTTCAGTGTAAATCTCCAGCGTTTTGCCTTGATATTCTGTCAACCATTTCATGTCTTGTGGAATGTTGCCCTGAATTAAAGACACCGATAATGGCTTTTCATCTTTGGCAGAAACAAATTGGAGATGTGACGCACCCCAAGCACCGAGCAACAGGATTGCCGCGGGAACAGCCCAGAAAATCCGTTTGTTGAGAATCTCAACCAAGGCACAGGCCAAGAGAATGACCACAAACGAAACTGAAAACACCCCAAATAATGGTGCATAGGCATCGAGTAGACGCTCACTAAATGCATAACCTGCAAACAGCCATGGAAAGCCTGTGAATACCCAAGTTTTTGCCCATTCAAACAGCACCCAAATGGGTGCGAAAGTGAGCGGTGTTTCTGGAAAGAAACGTCGATAAAGCCAAGTTTGAATCGCAGTAAACAGGCCCATGACCAGCGCCATGATGACAATGAGGAGCACGCTTAGGATAGCGTTGGTTTCACCATAGACATGAATTGAGGTATATAACCAAAATGCACCGACAAACCAAAGTCCAAAACCATATGCCCAGCCAATAGCGAAGGCTTGGCGCGGAGCGCGTTGTCTTAAGCAGGCATAGAGCAGGGCAGGAGATAGAATGGCCAGCCACCACAAATAATAGGGAGCCAAAGCCAAACTAAATACAGCACCTGAAATTAGTGCGATCAGAACTGGATAGATCAGGGGTAATGGCTTTTCTGAAGCAGAGATTTGCAGCAACTTGTCAAAATACTGTCTCATTGACGTGTAGCTCTAATCAAATGAATACTGCGTGCATCGGCTTCTTGAATGGTAAATTGCCAATTATCGAGTTCAACCATTTGGCCTTGTAAATCACTGACCAAACCGATTTCTTGGAGAAGCAATCCACCAACCGTTTCAACTTCATCATCTGAGAAGTCAGCATTGAGTGCTGAGTTGAAATACTCGATTGGCGTTAGTGCTTGTACCAACCAAGTATTGCTGGTGTTGGCTGGATCGGGAACAATAAACTGGCCTTCTTCGTCGGCATTGTCATGTTCATCTTCAATTTCACCGACAATTTCTTCGAGGATATCTTCTAAGGTCACCAAGCCTGAGGTCGTGCCGTATTCATCAATCACGATTGCAATATGATTTTGCGTATTTTTGAGCATGCGCAAAACCTGATCGGAACGCGCACTTTCAGGCACATATAACGGTTGACGCATCAGACGGCGAATATCAATTTTGGCACTGCCTTCAGAAAGGAAGGGAAGCAGATCTTTGGCCAATAACATCCCGACCACATTGTCGGGTTGATCCGAAGAAAACACCGGAAAACGTGAATGTGCAGACTCAATGAGTACATGCAAAATATCAAGTAATTGATCATCTTCTTGTAGACTGACCATCGCTGTACGCGGGGTCATGACTTCACGAATTTTGGTTGCTGGCAGGTCTAAAACCCCTTCGAGCATTGCAACTGTATCGGATTCTAAAAAACGACGTGAATCTTGTACTAATTTTAGTAGTTCGTCGCGAGTTTCTGGTTCGACTTTAAGCCATTTTCTTAAGCCGCGCATACCCCACGACGGGCTTGATTCCTCGTGCATGATCTTTCCTAAAGACACTTAAATTGGATAAAAGTATTTTTATAATACCGCATAAAATAGAGAAGTCTATCTCTAAGCTTAAGTGTTGTGGTCAATCTGGCAAAGCGGATTTCCACATCTTTCAATACATGGCTGAATAAATCCCAAATATGTTAAGATAAGCGACCTTTTTATTCGAGTGTAATGATGTCAGTTCAGGATTTAACACCGCATATTCAGCTTAACACCCGTGGTTTACGCTGCCCTGAGCCGGTCATGATGTTGCATCAAGCCATTCGTAAATCACAGTCAGGTGATGTGGTTGAAGTATTCGCCACTGACAACTCAACTTCATGGGATATCCCTAAGTTTTGTGCACATTTAGGTCACGAATTATTATTACAAGAAGAATTACTCGATGCCGATGGCAAAAAAGAATTTCACTACCTGATTCAAAAGGGCTAATGGGTTTAGTCTGAGAACATAAATGACTGGCAGAAGCCATATTAAATAAAGAATGGAAGCCTAGCTTCCATTTTTTATGGATATTCTCTTATTTCTAAAGTATGGCATCTGGTTCCTAATCTCAGTTTTCCCTTTTGTGGTGTAGACAATAAAGCCGATTTGTCAGGATGTTCAGCTGGCATTAACCCCAAGTGCTGCAATACAAATGTAAGCATCCGTTAAAATTAAATAATTTTATGATGAATAGTATATTTTAGATGCAATCAATTGGGTTTAAATAGAAAGGGAATCATCATGTTAGCACTTGTCACAGGCGCATCTTCTGGATTTGGATATAGTATTGCCAAAGAATTAATCCGTCAAAACTATAAAGTGATTGGCGCTGCGCGAAGAGCAGATAAGCTAGAAGTGATTAAAAACGAATTAGGCGATAATTTCTGTGCGCTGCCTTTGGATATCTGTGATACATCGGCGCAGATCGCGGATAAGCTGAATCGCCTTCCATCAGAATTTGCAATCAGTCAAATTGATGTATTGGTGAATAATGCAGGTTTGGCCTTAGGGCTAGAAGCGGCTCAGCATGCAAAACTCGATGATTGGTACACCATGGTGGATACCAACATTAAAGGTTTAATGACCGTTACCAGCATCATCCTACCTTATATGGTGGACAAGCATTCAGGCTTAATTATTAATATGGGCTCTATTGCAGGGACATATCCATACCCGGGTGGCAATGTGTATGGTGCAACCAAAGCCTTTGTTGCGCAATTTAGCCTAAACTTAAGAGCAGATCTTGCTGGCACTGGCGTGAGAGTGTGTAATATCGAACCTGGATTGTGTGGCGGAACAGAGTTTTCAGAAGTCCGTTTTAAAGGGGACTTAGAGAAAGTTAAAACGTTATATGACAATAAAAATCCAATTTTGCCAGAAGACATCGCCAATACCGTAGCATGGGTTGTTTCGCAACCGAAGCATATTAATATCAATAGAATCGAACTCATGCCAACCTCTCAATCATTTAGCCCATTAAAAGTGACTGAAAGTACCAAAGCCTAAGCCATATTTATCGTTTTCCAAGCACATAAAATTAACCCCTCAAATGAGGGGTTAATTGTCTAAATTAAAAGGTCTTCAATTACATGTTTGGATAGTTCGGGCCACCGCCACCCTCAGGCGTTACCCAAGTGATGTTTTGCGATGGGTCTTTGATATCACAGGTTTTACAATGAACACAGTTGGCCGCGTTAATTTGGAAGCGCTTAGAACCGTCATCATTTTCCATGATTTCATAAACACCGGCAGGGCAGTAACGCTGTGCTGGCTCATCCCATTTTGGCAAGTTCACATTGACTGGAATTGAAGCATCGGTCAATTTCAAATGCGCTGGCTGATTTTCTTCATGCACGGTGTTTGATACAAACACAGAAGACAAGCGATCAAAGGTAATCTTGCCATCGGCTTTTGGATAGTCAGGCTTAAATGTCGCAGCATCAACTGTTTTGAGTACACCAAAGTCAGTGCTTAGATCATGTAAGGTGAAGGGCACTTTAAAGACGTTTTGATCGATAAAGTTAAATGCACCGCCCATCCATAAACCAAATTTATGCATGGCTGGACCAAAGTTACGTGAACGATGAAGTTCTTCTTTGAGCCAACTGTTGTCAAATTTAGTGGTATAGCTGGTGAGCTCTTTGGCGAAGAAATCTTCACCTTCAGCGACACGTGCATAACCGACTTCACCGCCTTTTCCAACACCAGCAGCAATTGCTTCAAATACCGCTTCAGCACATAACATGCCTGATTTCATTGCGGTATGTGAGCCTTTGATTTTTGCAAAGTTTAAGAAACCTGCATCATCACCAATCAGGCAGCCACCTGGGAAAGTGAGTTTAGGTAAAGCATTTAAGCCGCCTTTGACCACTGCACGTGCACCATAAGAAATACGTTTACCACCTTCTAAATACTGTTTAATCAGTGGATGGGTTTTCCAACGTTGCATTTCCATAAATGGATACATATGTGGATTTTCATAAGATAAATCCACAATCATACCCAAGGTCACTTGGTTGTTTTCAGCATGGTATAACCACCAACCACCCGTAGAACCAGTTTCCGCCAAAGGCCAACCTGCGCCATGCATTGCCAAACCAGCTTTATGTTTGGCTGGATCAATTTCCCACAACTCTTTAATACCGATCCCGTAATGCTGCGGATCGACATTTTTATCCAGATTGTATTTGGCAATGAGGCGCTTGCCCAAATGACCGCGGCAACCTTCTGCAAATAACGTATATTTGGCATGCAGTTCATAGCCAGGAGTGAAGTTATGCGTTGGTTCGCCATCTTTACCAATGCCCATGTCGCCAGTTTGAATACCTTTAACTGAACCATCTTCGGCATAAAGTACTTCGGCAGCAGCAAAACCTGGGAAAATAGAAACCTCAAGTTCTTCTGCTTTTTGACCTAACCAACGCACGACATTACCCAGTGACACCACGTAGTTACCATCATTGTGCATGGTTTTAGGCACCATCCAATGCGGTGCTTCTTTTGAGGTGGTGGCGGAAAGTAAGAAATGGGTTTGGTCTTGGGTGACTGGTACAGTTAATGGTGCCCCAAGTTCTTTCCAGTCTGGGAACAGTTCATTCAATGCACGTGGTTCAAGCAATGCACCAGAGAGGATATGCGCACCTACTTCAGAGCCTTTTTCCACGACACACACGGATAAATCGGAAAGATTGTTTTCAATTGCTAATTGACGAATTTTAATTGCAGCTGAAAGACCAGCAGGGCCTGCGCCGACAATAACGACGTCAAACTCCATCGATTCACGTTCGATGTGTTCCATGTAGGACTCCTCATATTGCGAAGGGTGGCGACCGTATAAGATGTAATCGGTGCTGCCATGAGTATGCTTAATTCTGAGGCACAAATTAAATTCGTACCGAGTATATTATTGGCGCTAGTATAGTTTTAAACCATGCGCTCGCCAATTGGCTAAGTCATAATAATTTGACGTCAGCTAGGCATAAACTGTGGTAAAACAAAATAATTCACCTTAAGAGGCGAACCATATGCCAGGTTCTGATGATAAAAACTTAATCGACATTGCACAATACCTAAAAAGTGCACAACAAGGTCACAAAAGGTCAATCCCCCCTTTAGCACAGTGGCAACCAAAGCATTGCGGTAAAATGGATTTGACGATAAAAGCCAATGGGGAATGGTGGCACCAAGGTCAATTGATGCGTCGGCAGGCGATGTTAGACCTGTTTAGTTCAGTGTTATGGAAAGAACAAGATCGGTTTTATTTAAAAACACCTGCTGAACAAATTGAAATTGAGGTTGAGGATGAACCGTTATTGGTTAATCAGGTTGATCAAATTGAGTTGAATGGTCAGTGCTATTTGCAAATGATGACAACCAATCAAGATGTCATTATTGTCGATGCTGAACATCCGATTTTTATGCGGGAATATCAAGCTGAATTAAGACCTTATGTACATGTCCGTATGGGATTAAATGCCTTGATTCAACGTCAGACGTTTTATCATTTAATTGGCTATGGCACGTTGCAAGAAAATCAACAGGGTGAAACGGTTTTATTGCTGCGTAGTGGTGATTTGCACTTGCAATTAGGCACCTGAGGTTTAAGCTTATCCTCACATTCTATTGCTTACTCTGCACTTGCTATGATGACTGATCCCGTTGCTTTACCGTGTTTAAAAGATCCAATGCCGCAAGCATCGGCTGATGCACCGATCGGTATTTTTGACTCGGGTGTGGGCGGGCTGTCGATTGCGCAAGAAATTGCAGCATATTTACCCAATGAGCGAATTATTTATTTTGCCGATACCGCCAATGTGCCTTATGGTGCGCGTCAAGACGATGATATTCGGCAACTGACGGCACAAGCGATTGACTGGTTATATCGCCAAGGCTGTAAAGCCGCAGTTGTGGCCTGTAATACCGCATCGGCATTTAGTCTTGATCACTTACGTGCCCATTATGGCGACTGCTTTCCCATCATCGGTTTAGTGCCAGCCCTTAAACCCGCGGTATTGCAATCTAAAAATAAAGTGGTTGCGGTATTGGCAACGCCTGCAACCTTCCGTGGACGCTTAATTCAAGATGTGATTCACAACTTTGCCGAACCTGCGGAGGTTCAAGTGCTGAGTTTAACCTGTTTGGATTTGGTGCCTTGGATTGAAGCTGGACAAGCCAATAGTCCCGATTGTTTGCAGTGCTTAGAGACCTTGCTACAACCAGTGGTTGAGCAAGGTGCAGATTATTTGGTATTGGGTTGCACGCATTATCCCTTTTTAAAACAAAGTATTCAGCAATTGTATGGCGATCGTCTGAACTTGATTGATTCTGGGCTCGCGGTTGCACGTCAAACAGCACGGGTTTTAATTAAACATGGGTTACGCGCGAAGGCTGAAGAAATTCCAGAAATAAGCATCCAGTGTTTTGTTAGTGGCCACAACATGGCACAACTTCAGCCTGTATTACGCCATATGCTTCAGCCTGAAGTCTCATGGTCAATTCACGATATTGTTGCTAGAATAACTGAAAAAATCGATTAAGAACCGCATCTTTGTGGTTTTAATCAATCATTAATATTTTCAGATTGACCATTACCGACGAGACTTAACCGGCTAATGTACTGATTGACTTAGGGTGAGCTATGCTCGATAGGCGTTATCAGGTATTTATAACCACTTCAGGAAAAGAGATGCAACCTGAGCGCGCTGTCGTGGTGCAAACCCTGATGGGGATGGGCTTTTTTTCTTGTGGGCTTGAGTCTAGAACACCACTGAGTTGTGCGCATGCAAGACGTCAGATTGATGAGTGTGACTATGTTTTGCTGCTGCTCGGTAGTCGATATGGTGAACAGTCGGTATCTGGCATTGGCTATATGCACTTAGAATATATATATGCTGTCACCAAACAAAAACCAATCGTTGTATTTATGCATGCTCATCCCGAATTCCGTGCTGAGCAGCTGCAAGAGTGCTGTGAAAAAGTAAAAGAAAAGTTCAACGATTTTAGACAACAACTACAGAATGAAGTAGAACAGATCGCCTATTTCAAAAATCTAAGAGATTTGGAGTTGGGTATTCGATCAAATATGACGCAAATGATTGTGCGTTATCCGACCTTGGGATGGGTGCGTCCGCAAAACCTACAGGTCTTACATGATGAAATTGATCTCTTAAAGGTTAAGCTTGCTCATGCGAAGTTACAGCAAGATCAGTCTTTGGTTGATCAATATCTAAATTTGCCACAAGTGTCGATTGACGAAATTTTTAGTTTTGATTATCGGATGCATGCTTATCAAGAGCAGCATGTCAGAGAAATTGTGGTTATGAAACAAACCACTTGGGCTGAATTACTACACCTACTTTCACAAGACTTTCAGCACCCTTTTCCAGAAGCTTATTTTTCAAAGTTATTGAATGACTATCTCGCTCGCAAAGCCTTGGTCGATGCACAAACGGAATTACCACGTGTACATGCGATTGCCGGTGTGCAAATTAATATTCGGGCGCTTTATACCATCAAACAACAAATGTGCCAAAATCAATGGATTGTACCTGTTGGGCGCGATGATCGACAGCGTATGCTTTGGCAAATCACGCGAATTGGACAGGCATTATTACGTGATTTAGGTCGGGTTGGTCAGCCTTAAATAGTGCGATTACATGTAGGGAAAGCCGTTGCAATACCGGCATTTCTTTTGAATAATTTCTGGTACAACAGGTGCAGTTTCTCGTTATTTGTGTCGTGGCTATGGATCAAGTATGCTAACGAGTTGCCACATTGATAAAGTGAAAAAACATGTCAAAACAACGTATCTTAGTGATTGTGGCAAACTTAGGAACGCCAGATGCACCGACGCCCGCTGCAGTACGTCGCTTTCTAAAAGAGTTTTTGTCCGATTCACGTGTGATTGAAATTCCCAAATTATTATGGAAAATCATCCTGCATGCTTTTGTGCTGCCGTTTCGACCGAAACGTGTTGCCGAGGCGTATGCGCAGGTGTGGTCAACAGACTCACCGATGCGAGAAATCCTATTCGCACAAGTACAAGCCATTCAGCAACAATTTGATGCCGTCGATCAAGCGTTTGAGGTTGAGGTGGTTGCTGCGATGACCTATGGGCAGCCTGGTTTTCGTGATGTATTACAACAGGCTTCTGAAAAAACGCCTGATCATATTATTTTATTGCCTTTATTTCCGCAGTATTCAGCAACTTCAACTGCACCTTTATACGATAAATTGGCGACATGGATTAAGACTCAGCGTAATCTGCCGGGGCTGACTGTGATTCGTGATTATTATCAGCATCCTTTATATATACAGGCTTTGGCTGAAAGTGTGCGTCAATATCGCCAACAACATGGCAGTGCTGAAAAACTATTAATGTCTTTTCATGGCATTCCTCAACCGTATGCAGATAAGGGCGATCCCTATGCCGATCGTTGTCGCATCACTGCCCAGAAATTGGCGGATGCTTTGGGCTTAGCACCTGAGCAATGGGCGATTAGTTTTCAATCTCGCTTTGGCAAGCAAGAGTGGGTAAAACCTTATACCGATCAAATACTCAAAGATTGGGCTGCGCAAGGTGTCGCTTCAGTACAGGTGGTGAGTCCCGCTTTTTCTGCCGATTGCCTTGAAACATTAGAAGAACTTGCGATTCAAAATGCAGAATTCTTTGTTGAAGCGGGCGGTAAAGATTATGCTTATATTCCTGCATTGAACGATCAGGCTGAACATCTTGAGTTGTTGTTTAAATTGGCGCAAGTGCATGTTGATGCAGTAAAATTTAGCTTAAGCACGCATATTTAAAACCACCTGCTTAAAAGCATGAATAGACGATGAGATTGTTATGTTGCAAGTGAAAATCGTACCCGTAACCGCATTTGCACAGAATTGTTCAATTGTGTGGGACAGTGAAACCAAAGAAGCGGTACTGATTGATGCTGGTGGCGAACCAGAGAAGTTAAAGCAAGAAGTTGAGGCATTAGGTCTAAACGTAAAAGCACTGTGGTTGACCCATGGCCATTTAGACCATGCTGGTGCTGTCGGTGCCTTGGCCAGAATTTGGCAAGTGCCGGTGATTGGGCCGCATCGTGAAGATCAGTTTTGGCTCGATATGATCCAAGAGGTTTCAGCACGCTATGGTTTTCCAGAGCCTGAACCCGTCAATGTCACGCAGTGGCTAGAAGGCGGTGAAACCTTAAGTTTAGGTGATGAAAAGTTTGAAGTACGCTTTGCGCCAGGTCACACTCCGGGGCATGTGATGTTTTATAATGCGAAATATCAAGTGTTGTGGACAGGCGATGTACTGTTTCAAGGCTCGATCGGGCGCACTGACTTTCCACGTGGTAACCATCAGCAATTGATTGATTCAATTCACAGAGAATGCTTTAGCCTACCAGATGACACTCAGTTCATTTCTGGGCATGGTGGCATCAGTACCATTGGTGAAGAGAAACGTTCAAATCCTTTTGTGTCTGGAAAAGCGGGTTAAATAACCTCTCCCTAAAAAAGGAACCTCTCCCTAGCCCTCTCCTTGAAAAAGGAGAGGGGATTAAGTCAGCTCTCCCTAGCCCTCTCCTGCAAGGAGAGGGGAGCAAAACAGTATTTGTTGACCCTACAGAAACTTATTCAGGCTCATCTGCCGATGAAGCTGAATCTTGAGTCGGAAGCTTATAATCTTCATTGGCCCAAGCCCCTAAGTCGATCAATTTACAACGATCTGAACAGAAAGGGCGAGCAGGATTGTCTTCCCAAGTTGCGACTTGTCCACAACGTGGGCAAGGAAAAGTACGTGGCATAATTGCTCCAGATGGGTAGATACGCGAGATAGAATTAGGCAACCGCACAGGGAATTGATAGACTTGCTGCGATTTTTTCAATAGTTTGATCTGATTATGCCGATTCGTCAATTTCAAGCACAGCGTATTCATGCACCGCGTCAGTTTCAGCCGATTGCTGAACAACCGATTTGTATTGAAATTGGGGCTGGCAAGGGCAAACACGCTTTACTGTTTAGCCAACAACATCCTGAATTGAACTTAATAGCGATTGAACGCACCCGTGAAAAGTTTTTGGCGATGCAAAAACAGCATCATTTAGAAGGATGTAGCAACTTAACCGTGGTGCATGCTGATGCCATTGCTTGGACGGTACATGCACTCTATCCAGCGCAAGCGCAGCAGATTTTTATTTTATATCCCAATCCAGAACCACATAATCCGGCGCAACGTTGGTTGAATATGCCATTTTTTGAGTTTCTGATCTCACGTTTGGCCGTCAATGGTACGATTACCTTGGCCAGTAATATTCCAGAATATATCGCAGAAGCAGAACAACAATTACAGCAAGTGTGGAAACTGCCGTTTGAAAAACAAGTGATTGCAGCCGACTCAGCGCGTACGCATTTTGAAATAAAATATTTGGAACGTGGTGAGCTGTGTCAACAGCTGATTATTCGCAAGCCTGCACATTACTGCACGCGCTTTGATGCGCTGCAGCCATTGCACGGCAAAACGCCAACTGAGCCAGCAAGCACTGAGCAGACTGATGCCAAGTAACGCAACAGGGCTGAAACGGATTGCCATTGTCGGGGCTGGACCTGCAGGATTGATGGCCGCTGAACGCTTAAGTCAGTTTGATTATGAAATCCATGTGTTTGAACAGAAGCCTTCTGCTGCCCGTAAGTTTTTGATGGCTGGAAAAACGGGACTGAATATCTCACATGCTGAACCTTTGCCGCAGTTTATCCAGCGTTATGATGCAGCTGAATGGCTCGCGCCGTGGATTGAAGCCTGTGATGCGGTCTGGATTCAAGCGTGGATGAAAAACCTAGGGGTTGCATCCTATGTGGGGAGTTCGGGGCGGGTTTTTCCCATCGAGATGAAAGCTGCACCATTATTACGTGCTTGGTTAAAGCGCTTGCTTGCTCAGCAGGTACAATTTCATTATCGTCATCAAGTCGTGGGACTTAAGGGCAAAACCCTCAGGCTTAAGTCGTTAAAGACAGATGCTTTAGAGCAAGCATATAATCTTGATTTTGATGCGATTGTTTTGGCAACAGGTGGTGTGTCTTGGCCGCAGTTGGGTAGCGATGGTGCATGGCAACAGTGGTTATCATCCGATGAAATTAGCCCGTTTCAGGCCAGCAATGCTGGGGTTTGCCGGTCTTGGTCGAGTTTCATGCAGCCCATTTTTGGACAGCCCTTAAAACGCGTCACCGCTTGGGTCGCAGGTCATGAAAAAAGCATTGGCGATATTGTGATTAGTCATTATGGTCTGGAAAGTGGTTTGATTTATAAACAAGGGCGGGCATTGCGTCAGCAACGGCAAGCAATTGTGCAATCACAAGGGTCAACCGAGCAGCGCATGCCAAACATGACCCTGTATTTGGATTTGTTGCCAGAATTAACCGAGTCACAACTGCTGAAAAAAATACAGCCACAAGCCAAGCAGTCCACGGCCAATCTTTGGCGTAAGGCGGGGCTAGATCCAACCAAATCTGCGCTCTTACGTGAATTGATCGATAAATCAAAATGGTCAGACAGTGCCTATATGGCCAAACAAATGAAGCAATTGAAAATTGAACTGACGGATTTCCGCCCCATCGAAGAGGCGATCAGCTGTGCTGGTGGCGTGCAGCAACAAGCACTAGATGCAAACTTACAGCTCAAGTCCAATCCACGCGTATTTTGTTGTGGTGAGATGCTCGATTGGGATGCACCAACTGGCGGCTATTTGCTTACTGCTTGTTTTGCAACAGGTCGTGCTGCAGGTGAAGCGGTACATCAATACTTAGAGACAGCATAGCGGCATAGCGCATTCAGTTAAAATGCGCTGTGCTATTTTAATTTGATCTGCTATTTTCAATGTTCCAAATTGAGAGGGCGCAGGGGATGTCAGCAATAAAAAAATATACAGGAAGTTGTTTGTGTGGCGGTATTCGCTATGAAATTAATGGTGAGATTGGGCCGATCATTCAGTGCCATTGTCAACGTTGCCGCAAAGCCAATGGTACCGCCTATGCCAGTAATGCACCGATTAATGTTCGTGATTTTAAAATTACCCAAGGTGAGCAACTGCTGAAGCAATATCCGTCTACACCCACAACGATTCGTTGTTTTTGCAGCGAATGTGCCTCACCCATTATTAGTATTAAAGCGGATACCCCAGAAACCTACCGTTTGCGGATTGGAACCTTAGATAGTCCATTAGAACATGGGCCGACACAGCATATTTATGTTGCTTCTAAGGCCGAATGGGAAACGATTACGGATGATTTGCCACAGTATGCAGAACGTCCATAAGGATTGAGAGGGCCGTCCTCACAATCCAAATCCTAAGCTGAACCAGATTTGGTTCAGCTTATTTTGCAGTTAAGGCTTCACCTTCAAATTCCACACCATCCCAACCATTGAGCATAAATTGACGGATATTTTGATGGTCTGTTGCTGCTGGTGTTGCCAATACAGATTGATAATGTTCTGCAAATAAACTCAAGGTCTGGGCTGGATTAAGACCTTGTATTTTGGCAAATGTTAGCACTTTGGCGCTGCCTTGATTTTCAGTGGCGGCATTGTGTTGCAGACCATTTTTAAATGCAGTCGCAACATGTTGATAGCGTGCATCAATAAAAGCCAAAACATCAGCAAATTTTGCTTCGCCAGTTTCGAGTTGCTTTAATAAATCCTGTGACATGACTTGATATTCCAACAATTAAATAATATTTGCATCATAACCAATATTCCCAAGATGTAGAAACTGATCCACGCTTTAAAAAAGAGTGGTCTTGGACGAGGTGATAAAATATGTTCAAATAGTGCCTCGATAATTTTTGAACAAAAATAACCAATGGTATGAGTCGTCATCAATTTAAATATGCCCAACATCACTTCTTTTTTCGTACCATGGCATGGTTGTTTCGTTTTAGCTGGATTCTAAATTTACGCCGTTTGATCTTCCGCTATATCCCATATTTACGTATGGAAAGCCAAGCTGCAGAGACTGTTTATATGTCATGGTTGGTGGATTATGATCGAGTCAAACAGCGCTTCCCTGAACCGATACAATTGTGGCAAAAAGACGGTAAGACTATTTTTAGTATTTTATTTTATCATCACCATGATTTTGGGCCACATTGCATTGGACGGTTACGTAAATTATTTGGCTCACCCAAACAGAGTAATTGGCGTTTTTATTTAGCACCGGATCAGCTTGAACATGCGGTGGTGTTTGAGCAAATTATGGTAGATAACTTTGTTTATGTATTGGGTGGGCGATTACTCAGTGATGCGATGCCGGCACAATATGATCCGAATTTTGTGCATCAAGTGAAGCAGCAACAAGACCAATTAACAATACAGGTGAAGATTGAAGTTGATGCGACTTATCAACTAGAAGCTAAATTAAATCAAGCAACTGAAACTGCTTTACCCGAGGTTTGGCAACAAATTTTTCCGACATGGCAGGATGCCATTGAGTTTTTTGTACCACAGCAGCATGTTTGGGTGGAACGGGTCGATCAAGCTGTAAAACTCTCGCAAGCCGATATTCGCATTGATACTGATTTTGATCGTATCAAAACCTTGCAACTTGAACAGCTAGACTGCCCGCTATTAGCAGAACTGGGCGTGGATTTAAGTGTACCTGCCTTGTGCTTTTATATTCCAAACTTGGATTTCCATGTATTGAATGAACACTGTTCGATTCCAAAAACCAAACTAGATTGAAAAAGACCTCGATAAAAATCGGGTTAAAACGGAGCTTGATGGTAGAGCTGCACGGATCCACTACCATTAAAAAGCACAGTCTGAAGTGAGCAAAAATCCTTTAAAGGTAGCGTAAATTAACTTATCCTAATTGAAATTGTGGATAAATCGCGGCTTATACACATTGTTGTATTGCTCGGTTTAGGTGGAATTAAATTGGGTCATGTCGTGGTTCGCTGAACTGATAATGATGAGGTAAATCCAATAATGAGTTGGTTATGGGTCGCATGTGGTGGGGCAATTGGCGCGACGATTCGTTATGCGTTGAGTTTGGTTTTGGCCAAACCTCAAAATCTATTTCCATGGCCAACATGGTGGATTAATCTGACAGGTTGTTTATTGGCAGGTATTTTCTTTGCACTGAGTCAGCGCTACCCAGTATTGCAACAAGAAACACGTTTGTTTTTGATGGTGGGCATTTTGGGTGGCTACACCACTTTCTCAAGCTTTGGCCTAGAAACCTTTTTACTGCTGAAACAAGGACAGCTCTGGATTGCGTTGGCCTATGCACTGAGTAGTGTGGTGGTCGGGGTGATTTTTTTGGTATTGGGTTTTTATCTATGCCACATGCTGCTACAACTAAAATAAGTGCATTCTTATAAAAATCTAATCGTTAAAACTGAATATGTAAAAGCCAAGTGAATAAAATACCATAAAATATCCCCGCAAATACTGTCAGCATTTGCGGGGATATTTTATGGTATTGCAGGTATTCGTGACTGCAATTTAGAATCAGTGCTGAGCGGGTGGTGGTAATAATGCTTCAAAAGTATCCGTTAAATCATCATGCACTTTGAGATGAATCAGATTCCAATAGTGGCCTGAAATGGTACGGTTGACCATCAATGTATCGGGTGATGGTTTAAATACATCCCAGTATTTTAATGATTTTTTGACTAAATGCATGCCGTCGTGATGCGATGAGTTTTCGGCAAAGTCGTAATAGGTCGTGAGGGGGCGCAAGAAGACTTCTAACCATGCATGATACAGTTCTGCAGGAAATTTATTCTTTTCAGCCAGTGCATCTAAGGCAAGTAAATGATTTTCAATGGTGGCAATATCACCCTGACGGCCAGCCTGCACCAAGGTTTTAAAATGTGCCAAGATATCCGGTGATAAAGTTTTAACTCCACCAAAATCATAAATCACCACACTGCCATCTTGACGGAAAGCAAAGTTGCCCGGATGTGGATCGCAGTGAAAACGTTTTAAGAAAAACATTTGCTGGCCAAGGGCTTGGATGAGGCGACGCCCCAATTGATTACGCAGTTCAAGATCCCAGGTACTGGCCGTTTCGATACTGTCGCCTTTTTCTAGGCTGAGGGTCAAAATTCGACGACTAGAATAGTCGGCATAGACCCGCGGAATAATAATTTTGCTGTCGAGTGTTTCATGGAAGGTACGAAACACCGCTAAGTGCTGTGCCTCAATCTCATAGTTGAGTTCTTCATGCAAACTGTTTTCGATTTCTTGGAATAAACGATCTTGTAACTTCTTATCGACTTTTAATACACCCATCAGGCGTAGTGCTAAACGGACTTGTTTTAAATCACTTTCACAGGCTTGGTCCACGCCCGGATACTGTACTTTAACCACGACTTCTTCACCATTTGGCAAGGTGGCACAATGCACTTGACCAATGGATGCTGCGGCAAAGGGTTGTTCATCAAAGCGTGTGAAAATTTGATCTAGGGGCTTGCCCAGCTCTCTTTCAACTTGCTGTTTAATATCAGCAAAAGGCATTGCGGGTGCTTGACGCTGTAATTTAGCGATGGCTTTAGCCACTTCGGGTGGAAAGATATCTTTATATTGCGAGGCAATTTGTCCCACTTTCATGACCGCACCTTTCATTTCACCCAAGGTGTCAGCGATCTGGAGTCCAATATCTTGAAAAAGCTTGCTGCGTGATTGATTCTTTTGTTCTTCATCAGCGTTGAGATTACGAATAGAGTTAGACACCGTTTTGGTTGCAATACTCGCGGTCATACTGGCGAGCTTCAAGAAACGCCGACTCGGTGAACTGCTATTTTTTGCCATTCGTTGTAATCCTTAAACTTCAATCCAGTTTGCTTTTCGATCATAGGTGACAAATCGTAAGCTGCCTAGCGCTAAATGTTAATGACTTGTAATCTCTTGAATAAAAGCAGAGTGCGTTAGCACAAGTATAGCCTAATAAATTGGATGCAGGATTTGAGTTGATATTGGGTATGATCACGCTGAAGGGCAGAAAAGCATCCTTTGATTAGATGGGGTAGATCTAATTTAAGGATGCTTTTCAGGCTTTAATTTTTATATTTGCTGTACTTTTGGGGGCTAGAATTTAGTTTTTATATTTGGAGAATCGATAGCCCTGATCACATGCTGCGGTCAGTACCACCAAAAGTGCCGCGAGGGTTAAGATTACAATCACGCCTGTGGTTGAGTGGGTTGGAGATGCTGCAACCAAACCTAAAGCACCGAGTGGCGCAAAACCACCAGCGATTGCTGTGCCTAATTCACGTCCAGAACTTACGCCTGTTGAGCGATTTTCAACTGGAAATTGACGACTTAAGAACGAACCCTGTGGTGCAAACATCATTGGCGCTAAAATACCTGTTCCAATGGCGACCGCAATATAAATCGAAATATCATTGCCGGTTTCAAGTAGTTTTACAAAAGGATAGGCAAACAGTAAAGATAGACCACCCCCCAGCATCAATACTTTTTTACTGTTCCAGCGATCACATAACCAGCCAAAGAATGGAATGGTACAGATTGCCACTAAACTCGCGATGGTCACAGAAAGTGAAGTAACGTGTGCACTCACGCCTTTGAATTGAGTTAAATAAGCAAGTGAGAAAGTTTTAAAGATATAGCTCAACGCGTTATAGCCAATTGCAATGACGAAGACCACCACTAAGCCTTTCATATTGGTTTGCATAATGTGTTTGAACGGGTTGTATTTTACCTTTTCAACTTTTACTTCTGCATAATCTGGTGTTTCAGGGAGGCTTTTACGTACCCAAAGGCCGACCAGTACCAACACAAAACTTAGGATAAATGGAATTCTCCAACCTCCATTGATTAAGAATTCATCTCCATTCAACGTGAGTAAGAAAACCGTTAAAGATGAAAGCAGTAAACCCAAGTTTAAACCCAGCGCAGGCCATGCACCTTGACTGCCTCGTTTTTCTTCAGAAGCATGTTCGTAGGAGGTAATTGCTGCACCCGCAAATTCAGCGCCTGCCCCCAATCCTTGAACAATACGGAAAAACACCAACAGCACAGGTGCCCAAACGCCAATCGTGTCATAGGTTGGGATTAAACCAATGGCTGTTGTACACACACCCATCAATAGGAATGTGACAAAGAGCATTTTTTTACGACCGAATTTATCACCAAAATAGCCGAAAAATATGCCACCAATCGGGCGCGCAATGAAACCAATTGCAAAGGTTGCAAAGGCTTGCATGGCTGCCGTGCCGGGATCAGAAGTATCAAAAAAGACTTTTGCAAATACAATAGATGCCATGGTGGCGTATAAGTAGAAGTCATACCATTCAAGCATTGAGCCCACGATTGTGGCTGTGGCCACTTTCCTTAAGCGTTTCTTTTTTTCGATTTCAGTCTCTATCGTGTTATTCATTTCAACCTCCTTGATTATGTCTTGATTAGTGACTCATTACTTCTCGAACGATATATTCCGCAATCGCCAAAGATGATGTCGCGCCTGGTGAAGGGGCATTGCGAATATGGGTAATATTTCCTTGTTTACGAATAACAAAATCATCGACGAGTGAACCATCTGATTCCATTGCTTGTGCACGAATACCGCGTGTTGCAGGAGAGACTGAAACACTGGCGAGAGAAGGCACATATTTGGCTGCTTCTTCAACAAAATTGGTTTGACTTAAGACTGTGCGTAATTCACGCATGGCAGCAGGCATATTTTTGGCAGAAAATTTCCAAAAACCTTTGTAGGTCAAGAAGTCATAAATGTCTGAGAAATTGAACTTTTTACCGCTATAGTTTTCACGGCCGAACGAAATAAAGGCATTTGGTCCAATGGTCATTTGACCATCAATGCGTTTAGTAAAATGTACGCCCAAAAATGGGTAGTTTGGATCTGGAACAGGGTAGATCAGACCTTTGACATGATTTTTATAGTTTTCATCAATCACATAATACTGACCGAAAAATGGCACAATTTTAGGTGTTTCAATATCGCCCGAATTGGCAGCAAGACGATCTGATTGCAGGCCAGCGCAGGTCACGACACGGTCAAATGTACCGCTATAATGATCATTGTCATCGAAGTGAACTGTGATTTTATTGTTTTGCTCTGTCAGGTTGCTCACCTTGCGACCGAGCACAATTTTTCCGCCTTTTTGCAGGATTTCTTCCGCAATTTTTTTAGCAATATCCCCATAACTGACAATTGCAGTGCGTGGTGAGTAAAGTGCACGTGTACCAATACAATTTGGCTCAACATCTTGAATTTCTTCACCGCGAAGGATGCGGACATCAGGCACTTTATTGGCCAATGATTTTTGATAAATCAGGTCTAAGCGGCCTTCTTCTTCTTTGGCTAAGGCAACAACCACCTTTCCGCATTCGTCATAAGCTACGTTGTTTTCAAGGCAGTATTGCTGTACCAGTTCTGCACCACGACGGCATAAACGCGCCTTTAAGCCACCTGGTTCATAATACAAACCTGCATGGACCACACCCGAGTTATGACTGGATTGATGCATGGCCACATCAGTTTCTTTCTCAAAAAGCGTGACCTGTGCTTCTGGAAAATCTAAAAGCAATTGACGCGCCACAGAGAGTCCATTGATTCCACCACCGATGATGGCATAATGGTTGTTAGACATATAATTTCCCTTGTTAAACAATATGAAACTGATCCAAAAGCCAAGAACATTGACAGAAGAAGCGTTTGAAATTCTGCAGGATGCAATTATCAACAATCATCTACAGTTCAATGTGCTTTATTCAGCCACCGAGTTGGGTCAGATGCTGGGCGGCATCTCGAGAACACCTGTTCGAGAAGCAGCTCAAATGCTTGAAAAGATTGGAATTGTTAAAATTGAAAAAAACAAAGGTATTCGAATTTTACCGACATCTTTTTCAACAATGATCGAATCTTTTCAAATCCGCTTAATGCTTGAAGTCCCTTTGATTCGCAGAGCAACTGAAGTGCGCACGCTAGACGATGTAGAACAACTCAATCAGATTTTTGCAGAGTTCAAACAAAAAGCCACATCAGGAGATATCACCGGCACTTTAAAGGCTGACAGAGATTATCATTTGGCACTTTTAGAGATTGTTGGTAATCAAAAAGCGATTGATATTATTAGTAATACGCGTAACCAAGTATTGATCGCAGGTTCGGCTACGATTCCTCATTCGAGAAACTGCTTAGATACCTTCAATGATCATCTTGAATTACATCAGGCATTTATTCATGGGGATTCAGAAAAAGCAGCGCTTTTTATGAAGACACATATCATTAATACCGCGACATTACTTATTCACCAAGAATCAGCGAAACGACAAAACTGGTCAGAATTAAATACGGATAATTTCCTGAACTGGATTTAATTTTTATTCTTACATGTTGCATGCAACATGTAAATAGGCTGAATTTAAAATATTGTGACTCGAATAGAAACAGTATTGTCCGATGCTGGCTGGTTTTTTTCTTAGGCATGAGGATGGTCTAAGGATGAGGTCATATTTAAATATTATATTTATCAGCAACTTGTATGAGTAGTATTGGTGCTAATCGGTATTGGTATGATTGTTTTTCTACGGTGATGCATTGTATACAGCAGCCCTTTCCCGCAATGGGAATAGGGCTGCTTTAGGACTTAATGTTGTTGCTGTGAGAGACGTTTATTGTTGCTATATAAGCGCGATAGCAACAACACACAAGCGACGCTTAGACCAACAATTAGCCCAACCCAAACACCGCTTGCACCCATTTCGGTATAGCGTGCCAAATAAATCCCAACTGGGAAAGCAATCACCCAGTAGGCGAACATGGTGATCCACATCGGGGCTTGAGTATCTTGCATACCACGCAAACAGCCAGCCGCACTCACTTGCCACGCATCCATTAACTGATAGGCCATCGCAAATAACAGCAGATACATGGTGACTTGGCCAACTGCATTGTCATCGGTATATAACGCAATGATTTCTGGACGGAAGAACCAAATCAAGGACATGGTTAAAATAGCGAAAACAGTGCCCATCACTAAACCGAGCTGTTGCACTTTTCGCATTGCGGCCCAATTTTTCTCACCATAATAAATCCCCACACGAATGGTCAATGCAATTGCCAGAGACATTGGGATCATAAACAGTTGTGAGGTGACCGACATCGCGACTTGATGGGCTGCGACAATGGTTTCTCCCAGTGGGCTGAGCACAATTGCGGCGGTACTGAAAATACTGACCTCGAAGAAAATCGCAAGACCAATCGGAAAGCCAAGCCATAGAATCCGTCTGACCCAATAAGCATCAATTGGTTCCCAATGCGTGAAAATCGGGGTTTTTTGATAGCGTTCGGCTTTTGAGATGTAGCTTGCCAAGGTAATTAGCATCAACCATTGTAAAATTGAAGTGGCAAAGCCACAGCCTGCACTGCCTAAGGCGGGAATCGGGCCCCAGCCATGCATGAACACTAAATTCAGTGGAATCAAGAGCACTAATGCAATAAGACTAATTGCCGTGACGGGGCGAGGATGGCCCAGGGCTTCTGAATAGCCACGTAATGCTGCGTACATGGTGACTGCGGGCATGCCGAGACCAATGGCATGTAAAAATAAACTGGCTTTCGGTAATAGGATTTCGGGTACGCCAAACATCGGCAGGAAAAATGGCATGACTTGTAAAATGAGTCCTGCAATTACCCCAATAATAAATGCGACCCAAAGCGATTGCCGTGCAATGCTGCCAATTTTATCAAAAGTCCGTGCACCATTGGCTTCAGCGACAAGGGGAGTGGTGGCAATCATAATGCCACTGGCCAACAACATAATCGGCATCCATAAGCCAACAGCAACTGCAATGGCTGCCAAATCTACAGCAGACAAATGACCTGCCATGATGGTATCAATCAGGCCAAAACCGGCTTGTGCAAATTGGGTTACCAAGATTGGGATCATCAGATGAAAAAGCTGTTTGAGCTGAAAGCGGCTCGTTGTGACATGTGACACAGAAAATACCTTATATCCAAAGATTTAAAAAATTAAACGCGAGCATTGACCTCAATCAAGCAGGTAGATCAAAAAGCGCTTCGAGCAAGTGATTCGAGCAAATAATTTGAGTATGTAACGCGAGAAAACAATACTTGTCTTAACGCTGTAGAGTCAGCATCACCCCAATAAAAATGATCACGGCACCTAGGCAGCGTGACCAAGAGATTTCGGTTTTTTCAATACCGAACCAGGCAAAATGATCTAACAGCATCGACATGACGATTTGACCAAAAATAATTAAACCGCTGAGCGTGAGAAAGCCCAATTGGGGCACAGTATATATACTCATGCTGATGGCATAAACGCCTAAACAACCACCGAGCCAAAGATACCACGGAATCAACCCAAGCATGCTCAAGTTTGGTTTAGCGCTCTGTTGAAAAAACACCAACAGACTTAACAGTAAGGTGCCCACAATAAAAGACAACAGTGCCGCTTGTAAGGGCGAATATAAATAACTGCGCAGTTGAGCATTCAAAGCAGTTTGAAGGGCCATCGCCACACCGATACCGATGGCAAAAGGCAGTAGAACCAAGACTTGAGCCGTTATTTTCATATGGATTATGCTTCTAGTTGTTAGGATTGTTGAAATGAGACGATGATCAATCGTGCGTCTAAACAGTCTAGAACAAATTCATGACATTACCTAAGCGAAGCAAGTCAGACATGTTAAAATCGGTTTTTATTTTTTTCCGAGTTAAATTCTTGACCGCGCTCAATCCTGCTGCTGTGCCTTTGTCTTTGTATATCCATATGCCGTGGTGTGTGCGGAAATGTCCCTATTGTGATTTTAACTCGCATGCCGTACCCGATGGCAAACTCAGCTTAGATTTAGAAAAAGCGTATTTACAGGCTTTGGTCGAAGATTTTAAAACGCAAATTGACTTTGCCCAAGGACGTCTGATTCATAGTGTGTTTATTGGTGGAGGCACGCCATCACTGATTTCAGCGCAAGGCTATAGCTGGTTATTTGCTCAACTGAAACAGCAACTTGAATTTGAAGCCGATTGTGAAATCACCTTAGAAGCCAATCCAGGCACTTTAGAGCATGAGCCTTTTGCAGGTTATTTGCAGGCGGGGATTAATCGACTTTCGATTGGGGTGCAAAGCTTTGACACGGACCATCTAAAACGTCTCGGCCGAATTCATAGTAATAATGATGCCTTATCTGCAATTAAATTGGCCAAGCAAGCCGGTTTTGCACGGGTCAATGTCGATTTGATGCATGGTCTGCCTGAACAAAGTTTGGCGCAGGCGCTACTCGATTTAAAACTTGCGGTTGAACAGGGCGCGACCCATATCTCTTGGTATCAACTGACCATTGAACCCAATACCGTATTTTTTAGAACCCAACCGATTCTCCCAGCAGAGGATGTGCTTGAACAAATTCAGTTGCAAGGTGAAGCTTATCTGCTTGAGCAAGGTTTTGTGAATTATGAAGTTTCAGCGTGGCGAAAAGAACGGCCGTCGGCACATAACTTAAATTATTGGCAGTTTGGTGACTATTTGGCGATTGGTGCAGGCGCACATGGCAAAGTGACTTTGCCAGACGGGGTTTATCGTTTTCAAAAAACCCGCCAGCCGAAAGATTATTTGGCCAAAATCCCGGCTGAACATGTGCAGTTTAGAAAGCTTGAAGCAGCTGAATTGCCTTTTGAATTTATGATGAATGCGCTGCGTTTAAATCAAGGGGTTGCAGCCAAGCTGTATGCTGAGCGCACTGGACTGCGCCTAAGTGATATAGATGAAACCTTGGTATCGCTTAGACAACGTCAGTTGTTAGTGAATGACTCACAGCGCTTGTCGTGTACCGAACATGCGCATGGTTTTCTCAATACTGTATTGCAGAACTTTCTTTAGGTTAAACCGTCAAGGGGCTCAATCGGTTTGAGCTCCTTAAAGTTTTAAGCCCTGTAAGATGCAACTTGTTAAATTTAAATATTTGAAATAAATAAAATTAATATATAAGGTGTGGCTTGTGTGGTTTAGATCTGCACGCTGACTAAAATTGAATAATAAGATTTTAAATGGGGAAATCTATGCAGAAATTAGAAGCCAAGCCTGAAAATCACAAAATTTTTGTTTTTAGTAAAGTTTTTGAGTTTGCATCAGCGAAACAGCAAGCTGAGAAAAAGAAACTCAATGCATTTGGTTTAAATAAGTTTAATCCCTTCAATCGGCCGACCGATGAAACCGTGGTGCTCAAAGACCAAATCTTACGTTATGAACCTTTTTGGTATGTCGCCAGTCGCCGTCAGCTCGATTATACCTGTGAAGTCACCTATGCCATTCCAGTACACAATCCACATGCGACTGCGATTTCAAGTAAAGCAACAGCGAGTGAGTCGGCAAATTATCCAGTTATTCGTCAGCAGGATAAATCAAAAATAGATGTTCCCGTGGTTGAGCATTGCCATCGTTCGATTGAATATGCGGGACACTTTGATGGGTTAAAGCGTGGCATAAAAACCAAAGCATTCATTGAATATATTAATAAATTTAATCACGAAGAAGTCCAACAAGTTGCGTTGGACAATGTCCTCAAGCCATTGTTGTCGGTTGATGAGTTGACCAGTGTGGTGCGCTCTGAATTACAGAATCAAGTGATTAATGCTACGACGATTGAACGTGATGCTGAAGAAATTACGGCTTTACATCTGTATTTTCGACCGGTATATGCATTCGAGTACCGTTGGTCGACTACAGATAAAGTCGGGGTGATTGAGGTTGATGGCTTAACTGGTGAAATTGTTGAAGGTGGTAATTGGTTTAAGAATACTTTTGAACAAACCTTTACCCGAGATAATTTAATTGAACTCAGTGCGGAGTTGGCGACGATGGTGGTGCCTGGTGGTGGTACCGCAGTTAAAATCGCTTCTAAAATGATGTAAATACTGGGGTAGATGCATAATAGTATCGTGAATTACACAGCATCAATAACAAAGCGCGCCGTAGCGCGCTTTGTTATTGAATGAAAGTCAGCTTTGAGGCTGACTTTTTTGTCAGTTCAAATTAGTAATCAAAACTAAAATGATCAGCAGGCAGTGAGGTCATGGTGCGAGATGGATTAACCATGGCTTCAGCGTGACCTTGGGTGCGTGGCAAGATCCGTTCAAAGTAAAAATCAGCCACTTTAATTTTCGCTTTATAGAATTCAACTGATTCTTTACCAGTGCCATCTTCTAATTTTTCAGAAGCGACAGCCGCTTGTTGTGCCCAGAAATACGCCATCATGGCATAGCCTGAGAACATTAAGAAATCAACCGAAGCACTGGAAACGATATCGCGGTCTTTACGTGCTGCAAGCATGATACGAACCGTTAAAGCATTCCATTGTGCGCAGATTTTGGTGAGATCCCAAGAGAAGCGACGCATATATTTATTGGGTGCATGACGACCTGCAAATCTTAAGATTTCAGCCGTATATTCACGCACCACTTTACCTTTAGAAGACAACAAGACTTTACGACCAATCAGATCCAACGCTTGTACGCCAGTTGTACCTTCATAAAGCGTTGCGATACGTGCATCACGGGCAATTTGTTCCATGCCATGCTCTTTGATATAACCGTGGCCACCAAAGATTTGCATACCATGGTTGGCAGCTTCTAAGCCAAGCTCAGTTAAAAAGCCTTTTAAAATTGGGGTGAAGAAGCCAAGTTTGTCATCATAGGCATCAAATTTTTCTTGATCGCCTTGTGCCAATGCATCCGCCATTTTATCGGCAATTTGTGCAGCATGATAAATCATGGCACGGCCACCTTCGGCAATGGCTTTCTGGGTTAAGAGCATACGACGAACATCGGCATGGTAAATGATCGGATCAGCAACTTTTTCAGGTTCTTTTTTACCAGACAGTGCGCGCATTGACATACGTTCTTTGGCGTATGGGAGTGCACCTTGGAAGGACAACTCAGCATGTGCCAAACCTTGTACCGCAGTACCAATACGTGCAGTATTCATAAAGGTGAACATGGCATGTAGGCCTTTGTTGGGTTCACCAATCAGATAACCAATCGCATCGTCAAAGTTCAATACGGCCGTTGCAGAGGCACGAATCCCCATTTTATGTTCAATCGAACCACAGCTCACACCATTGCGTTCGCCAATGCCACCGTCAGCAGTCGGTAGGAATTTAGGAACAATAAATAAGGAGATGCCACGAGTACCAGCAGGTGCATCTGGGAGACGTGCCAATACAATGTGCACGATGTTTTCAGTTAAATCATGTTCACCCGCAGAGATGAAGATTTTGGTGCCACTAATTTTATAGCTGCCATCTGCATTGGCTTCTGCTTTACTTTTGACCTGACCTAAGTCGGTACCACATTGTGGCTCAGTCAAACACATGGTGCCAGCCCAAGTCCCTGCAACCAAATGCGGCATGTAAGTGTTTTTCTGTTCGTCTGTACCAAACTGCATGATGGTGTTCATACAACCCATACTTAAACCTGGGTACATGGTGAACGACCAGTTGGCGGTGCCCATCATTTCAGATTTAATCAGGTTCAATGACATCGGTAAGCCTTGGCCACCGAATTCTTCTGGATAAGAAAGTCCTTGCCAGCCGCCTTGTACAAACTGGTCATAGGCAGCTTTAAAGCCTTTGGGGGTGGTGACTTCACCATCATTGAAATGACAGCCTTCTTCATCACCGCTTTGATTGAGGGGTGAAAGCACATTTTCACAGTAATCTGCCGCGCCTTCTAAGATCATTTCAATGGTATCTGGGTCTGCATTTTCGCCATTTTGCAAGGTTGCATAATGGGCAGGGTAGTCAAATAACTCATTCATTAAGAAACGGATGTCACGTAAGGGAGCTTTATATGTTGGCATGTGTTAATCCTAATATAGAAATAGTTTTGGATTTTTCAATCAATGGGTTGATTATTCATTTTTAAATAAAAAATACATTGATAACTGCTGCTAAATAAAATGTCAGAAAGGCGAATTTGATATAAATAATACAAGTCGGAAGTTGTTTTTTTTGCTAGACTCCTAAGGGTTTATTTTGATCAATTAGCCTAAACGTATTGGCTTGAAACGATAATTAAATCGGGTGTTTAAAGAATCTTATGCGATTAAAAAATTTAACATTATGTCTTTTGGGTTTGAGTCTTTCTGCATGTTCAATGCATGCAATCCAAAGCAACCAAACCACAGTAAGCCTAGATCAGAAAGCGACGCAGGGATTGAATGCAATTTATAGCACCCCGAGCTTTGATTTTAATGGGCAGTTTAAATTGGATTTTGCGGCTGAGACAGCGCAACAAAAACAATCCAAGCAGCAGACCTTGGAACCACAGCTTGAGAAGCAACTTGAAGCCTATTTGAATGCGCAAAATGTTAAATTAACAAAACAGCAAAAACAAGATTTGTATCAAGCGATTGCGCAAGAAAAAGATGCTGACTATGCATATAGTGGTACTGGAAGTACTGATAAATTTCAAGACTTCCTCGGTAATATTTTATCAAACATTCAATTTAGCTATGATGGCTCAGTGCATTACCGCGACCAGATCGGCTCGCTCAACCTAACGGCAAAATACGATAAACCGAATTTATCGGTACAGACGAAAGTGCCGATGGTGCTTGATTTTAAAAACAGTAAATTCTATGTCAATTACTTTGGCATCATGCCATTTATGGTCAACTCACAAAGCCAAGACAGTTTAACTTATTTCGATTTTTCCAAGTTCAAAGGCGACCTTGATAAAATTGATATGAAAAACTTAGTTGATTATCTCAAAGCCAATACTGCGATTCCATTTGTATTGGCGGAGCCTGAGCAACTTAAAAGTCTAAGCATAAGTTCACAAGAAAAGGCACGAGGTGTTGTTGAGAAAATACGCTTAACCTCAAGTATCGAAGAACTATTTTTACAACAGCGTCTGTTTGAAGCGGTAAATCTGTCATTTATGACAAATTCCATCGTTGATGTCGAAAAATTGGTGAATGACAATACCAAGTCAGCAGTGAGCGAAGCCGCTGTAGAGCGCGATGAAGACGAAGAGTACGTGCGTTATGCAACCTCGGAAATGAGCACAGCGGGCGCTGAAGCTTATCGTGAAAGTATTAAACTGTATCGTTTGGTAAATGAACACCTCGGTGGTGACGATGCACGTGATAGCGATGATGAAGCCTATGTCGAAGACAGTGCGGCAGACAACGCAGCAGATAATTACGCAGAAGCCAGTAATGCTTATGCAGCAGCGGCTGAAGCTGCAGTCGGTGGTGCAGATGAGTATGACTCTGCAGCAGATTCGGCTTCTGCAGAGGAAGCCTATGGGGTCTCAGAAGAGGCACTCAGCGCGACTGATGATGGTCTGACCGAACCGCAATGTGATGCACTGCGTCAACAAACAGGTCGCAGTAAATTGGGTGATGTGACTTATTGTGAAGATAATTATGGTATTGGTCTTTTAAATTCGGCAGCGCCTTCTGAGGATAATAACAACCCATTTGCCGCCTTTATTTCAGATGAGCATGAGGCATTGGTCCAAAAATTCCAAAGTTATGGTTCAGAAAAACTAACCGATGCAGTCGCTTTTAAGCAACTTTGGAATCAGCACAGTGATGAAATTAAACAGCTTTTGGCTAAGCACAAAAGTAATGTCTATGTCGCTGATATTGGGTTAGATGCGCAAGGTCGTGCCGTTGTTACCGATTATGACTTGAGTTTCAACGTTGAGAAATTTGGTCAGATGAATCTGAAATCAGAGACCAATATTTTTAACTACGGCAAGGCGACTGCAATTTCACAGCGTCAATTAAAAGATGCCAAATCGGTTGAAGAAGCCAGTAAAGGTTCAATGCTTGAAAGTATTGTTGAACGGATGAGCACAGCTTTTGGCATTGCCAGTACTGAGGCAGTCGCAGAAAAATCGAAGGTTAAATCTATTTCACAGCAGTTAGATGATGTGGCTGCACAGGTTTATGATGCGACAGGCTCATATAGCAAAGCCTATGAAGCGGTTTATGCATTGAAGCTATCACTTGAACATGCACAAATTGTTGAATATTACACGCCCCGTGAATTGAATGAAATTGCCCGCGTTTATGCCTATAGTTTCGCAGACCAAAGTGTTTATCACCCGAAAGGGAAGCAATTGGCTGAATTAGAAGCGTTGATGGTGAAACATCAATTACAGTCGCGTCGTCAATACGACACTGAAATCGGTACGGATGTTTATGAAGTGGTGATTGAGGCCATGGATCAACGTAAGCAACGACTTGAATGGCAGAAATTGGTGAAACAATATAAACAGCCAAAAGCCATTTTTGTACAAGCATATATGCAGCAATTCCTTGAAGAGCAAACGCTTGATGCTCAAGAGAAAGTTCAGTTAAAAGCCACTGCTGAGGTTTTAGCACAAGCTTATGCAGATTCAAGACAAAATAAATTGTCGAAGAAAAGCATTCAACGTTTGTCACAAGGTGCTGAAGAGTATATCGATTACGATTTGTACAGCAGTCTTTATGAGAAATTATTAGTGCAATTTAAGTAATGCTGAACCATTCAATTTGCGACGAGCGCGCAATTGAAGGGTAACCCAGTCTTTTAAATAAGCGGCTATTTTTAGCCGCTTATTTAAAGCGAAAAGAAAAATTTTGATGTTTCATATCGATAAAGAAATTGGATGTAAAGTTCTATGCGTTTAAAAACCTTAACATTATGCCTGTTTGGGCTTAGCCTCTCTGCCTGCTCAACCTATAGCATTCAATCCCAATCTCGGACGGATGCCAGTCTTGATCAAAAAGCAACGACGGGTTTAAATGCGATCTATGCCTATCCGAGCTATGATTTTAATGGACGTATTAAGTTATCCTTGGATGTTGATCCGAATGTAAAGCCTGAAGTTGCTGCAAAGAAGTTAGATCAAAAACTTGAGCAGCAAGTCGAAGCCTATCTAAAAACACAGAATATCCAACTGACCAAACAACAAAAACAAGCCTTTTATACGACGATTTCCGAACAACAAAGTTCGAGTAATCCATTGGTTAAACGTGATGTTTTTCAGATTATGTCTGGCGTCCTTGAACCAATACAGTTGAGTTATGATGGCTCGGTGCATTATCGTCAGAAATTAGCCGCCTTAAATCTGCACTATAAATATGAAACGCCGAACGCTAAGTCTGAAATGACCGCGCCAATGATCCTCGATTTTCAGAATGATAAATTCTATTTTAATATTGCTGGCTTTATACCGTATTTGCTGACCAAGGAAAATCGCGATCGCTTTGTCTATTTTGATTTTTCAAAATACAAAGATGACATCAATAAGGTCGATTTAAACAATGTGGTGCAGTATCTCAAACAAAGTACCGCGGTTCCTTATGCATTGGCAGATGCGAAACAACTTCAACAGGTTGCTTTAAACTCACAAGATAAAGCCAATCAAGTGGTTGAGAAAGTACGCCTCACTTTTACATTGGAAGAAATGGTCTTGCAGCAATTTCTCTATGCCAATGTAAATCAAAATTTTCTAAAAACTTCGATTTTAAAAGATACAAAAGAAGACCAATCCAAAGATGACGCTAAGGCTATCGAAAGCACTGCAACTGAAGTGGAAGATGATGATTATTATGGGTATGGCCTCACTGGAGAGGCACTTGCTGCGCATAAATCAAGTTCTAAACTACGTGATTTAGTTGATACACATTTATATTCAACGCAAGATGCCGATGAAGTCGAGGGTTTGGATGAAGAAGATTTAGCAGATATCGAAGCTCAGGTTGATGCAGAGGATGTTGCACAGTCCGACGAAGATGAGGTCGATGTGGTTGCCGCTGAAGCGTCTGGTTTAAGCGAAGAGCAATGTGAAACGCTGGCTGAAAAACCCAAAACTGCAAAAATGGGAGATATTAGCTACTGCCAGTCTGAATTTAGTGTTGATATTTTAGCCGCTGATGAAAAACAGGATGAGCGACCAGAACTCAAGACAGCAACAGCAGCATTACTTTCACTTGCGGAGCTATCCGAGGTATTTAAACCAGATGCAAGTGACGACTTCGTTGATGCACAAGGCTTTAAAACGCTTTGGGTGAAGCATGCCGATGAGATTAATGCGGCTTTAGCCAAGCAAAAAACCAATCCAATTACGGTTGATGTTGGGCTAGATGCGCAAGGGCGCGCCAGAACGATTGATTATGGTATTGATTACCATATTGAAGATTTGGGCCGAATTAAATTTAAAACCGACATGAATATTATT
The DNA here is from genome assembly GCF_006352475.1 of Acinetobacter pullicarnis. Taxonomy (NCBI): domain Bacteria; kingdom Pseudomonadati; phylum Pseudomonadota; class Gammaproteobacteria; order Moraxellales; family Moraxellaceae; genus Acinetobacter; species Acinetobacter pullicarnis. The sequence continues at coordinate 3,449,736 of NZ_VCMZ01000001.1, read as the reverse complement.
AATTATGGTAAAGCCACGGCCATTCCTCAAAGTACTTTAAAAAATGCGGTGACCTTTAAAGAAATGCTAAAAGGCTCTGCATTTGAACAGTTATGGGACACATTAGATTTAGATAAAACTGAAGGCAAGACGACTGAGCTACCGAAAAAAAGCTTCGATGAGCAATTAGAAGATGTGGCACAGCAGGTCTATGCCAAAACCCAGTCGTATAGTAAAACCTATCAAGCGGTTTATATTATGCAGTTGACCCAAGATCAACCTAAAGTTGTGCAGCATTATTCGGCAAAACAATTGAGTGAGATTGCACGGGTATATGCATATAGTTTTGCCGATCAAAGCATTTACAACCCTAAAGGCAAGGAATTGGCTGAGTTAGAAAGACTGATTGAAGTACATCATTTACAAGACCGTACTCAGTATGACTACTCACTAGGTGATTCTGTGTATGACGTGGTTGAAGCTGCGATTGAGCAGTACAAGCAAAACCAAGTATGGCTTGGGTTAGTGAAGCAATACAAGCAGCCGAAAGCCGTATTTGCGCAATACTATGTGCAACTTTTCCTTGAAGAACAAGAGTTAAGCAAGGCTGAGCAAGTACAGTTAAAAGCGACCGCTGAGATTCTGGCACAAGCTTATCTCGATTCAAGAAAAAACAAGTTGTCTGAGAAAAGTGTCGCGGGTTTACAAGCTGATGCAGAGGACTATATTGACTACAGCATATACCGCAAAGTTTTTGAAAAAACCGCAAAGCATTTTAAGTAATTATCGATAAACAATTAGATAGTCAAATAACAAAGCACCTCCAAGGAGGTGCTTTTTGATTTAAGACCGTTATAAGTTTTTTAAAATGAGTGCGGCTTATAAAAACTGTTTTAGCGCAGGGCGCACACCATGCCAAATTGCAAAAGCTTCAACTGCTTGTCCAACCAACATGCCATAACCATCACTATGCGCAACACCGCGCAACTGTGCTTGTTCTAAAAAGCTAGAGGCTTTTCCATAAGCCATTTCATAGGCAAAGTTAAACTGTAATGCTTCGGGTAAGATCAGCGCATCGCCAGACAAACTGGCCGAAGTGGCATTGATGACCAGATCAAACTCACCTTGAAGTTGATCGAGGCCACATGCGCTTAAGGTTGTGCCTGCAACTGCTGGTTGTAAGTCTGCAACTAATTGCGTAGCACGTTCAACAGTCCGATTGGCAATCACGATTTTGTCGGCACCGGCTTGTGCCAGTGGGTAAATCACTCCACGGGTTGCTCCTCCCGCACCAATAATTAATATTTTACTGTGCTGAAGTGGCCAATCTAAGGCCTTAATCGCATCGACTAGGCCCTGTCCGTCGGTGTTGTCACCATAAAGCTGACCATCTACACGCCATAAAGTATTGACGGCTTTGGCAATTTTTGCGCGCTCGGTCAACACATCACAACGTGCATAGGCTTGTTCTTTGAAGGGGACGGTTACATTGAGGCCAAGACCTTGCGCATCAAAAAACTGTTGCATACTCTGTTCAAAACCATCAAGTGGCGCAAGCCGTTTCTGATAGTCCAACTCAAGTCCTAGGCTTTGAGCAAAGGCATGATGCAGCTCGGGTGAGCGTGATTGTTCAATGGGGTTGCCAATAACAGCAAATTGTTTGCGCATAAACCGATCCAATGACTTAAAAAGCAATGGACACAATATACGTGATTTAAGCGGGAGGGCAAAATATTGAGGAAGAATAAGCGCAATGAATAAAGTGCGATCTACATCAGTGTTTTGTTGTGAAGACCTTGTTTGTCATGCATTTAAATAGCAGGTTTGGTCTTAAAAGATTGTCAGGAAATCGCCTCAAGAGGGTTGAGGGGTTAAACAGGGTTAAACGAGTTTAAGGGTTACAGATGGATTCGAGAACCTCTAAAACAATGGTGGCAAAGATCGCGATTATTGCAACAACTAATAGACTGCTGAGGGTCATGCTAATTCCGTCTGAAATATCATTTTGAAAAGCAATAGTGACAGCGAATGAGCAAAGTAAACTAATCAGCATGCCAATCGACAAGATGATTTTTTGATTGGTGCTTAAGGTGGGCATGGACAAACTCTAACTTAATGGTACCGATTCATACACGATTCGGAGATGGTTGTGTGAAGTACACAAGGAATCATTTTTCAGAAGTTTAGCCAGTGTAAACTGATCTTGAGGTGATGTGGGGAAGTAACTTAAAAATCAGACAGAGAATTGTGAGAATTCTTTTCTAATATGAAAAAAGCAACTGTTGCATCAGGCAATACAGTTGCTTTTTGGGTTGAGTCTTTCTGTTTGCGTTTTAGCTTAAGCTTTGTTTTTTGCTAACCAGTCTCTTGGTTTTAGGTAATAGTCAGCAAGACGTTGCTCTGCAGATGCTTCATCCCATTCTGGGCGATAAGACCAGGCTGCCAAATTTGGCAGACTGACTAAAATCGACTCGATACGGCCACCGGTTTGTAAGCCAAATAAAGTACCACGGTCATAAACCAAATTGTACTCGACATAGCGACCACGACGATAAAGCTGGAAATCGCGTTGTGCAGGGGTAAACGGTTTATCCTGATTTTTTTGGAAAATAGGAATAATTGCCTCTAAATAACCATTGCCGACAGCTTGGATGTATTTGAAGCAGGTTTCAAAATCCCATTGATTTAAATCATCAAAGAATAAACCACCGACTCCGCGCTGTTCATCTCGATGCTTGAGATAGAAGTAATCATCACACCATTTTTTATGTTGGTCATAGACGTCATCCCCAAAAGGGGCACATAAGTCATGCGCAGTCTGGTGCCAATTTAAAATGTCTGCATCATTTGGGTAAAATGGAGTGAGGTCAAAGCCACCACCGAACCACCAGATCGGTTCCTGCCCTTCAGGTTCGGCTACGAAGAGTCGAACATTGGCATGTGAGGTTGGTACATTGGGGTTGTTTGGGTGAATGACCAAGGATACGCCCATGGCTTGCGCTTTTGCGCCTGCAATTTCAGGGTGACGTTCTGTGGCCGATGCAGGGAGTGAGGTGATGTTGATGTGGGAGAACATCACACCACCTTTTTCAATCACTTGCCCATCTTGTAACACGCGAGAACGACCACCACCACCTTCAGGGCGCTGCCAGTCATCAATAATAAATTGTGCTTTACTGCCGCTTTGCTGTTCTTGCTTTTCTAGAGCAGCACAAATACGGGCTTGTAAATCGAGGAGAAATTCGCGAACGCGTTGAATATCAGCTGAAGTGGGGTTCTGCATGATGGTCCTCATAAGATGATTTTATAGGTTAAATACATAAAAGCATAAAACCATAATAAAAGTAAGGGTTTTATATCATTTCTTTATCGACTGCAGCGTCTAGTTGTTTAAAGACGTCATTGCTTTTATATCTGTACACAATATAAGCTACAAAAACAATGATTAAAGTGAAACCAATCGAGCTAGACATATAACCTGCAATGCCAGCAATAAGAAAGCTTAACCAGAGCAACATGATGTAGTGTGACTTGGCTACACGTTTTAGCGCATCATCATTATGTTGTGCTTTGCCAAGGCTAAGATTATTTAATCGTACAAAGGGGCCTTCTTTTGCATTGCTTGGGATCACCCAAAGCATTTGCACTTTATGACCTGCACGTAAGCTTACATTCCAATTGGAAAGGTTAACATCAAGTTCTTTACCCTCATCATTGACGATGAAGAATTGGTCATGCACAACAGTGGTTGAACTAATATTAATCGGTGCGGTACCGCCTGTACCTTGGTAACTTGCCCCACCGCCACCAGACCCGTGAATTTGAGTTTCTCTTTGTTTACTGGTATCTACAACCTCACCATAGAATTGGCAAATCTCATAGCTTTTATTGTTGACAATAATATTGGACATCTAACCCCCAAAAACGATCCAAGTCTTGATTTACGTATAGTGTGGCAAGTTGTGCCGCTTCATATGATAGGCAAATCCAGTCAGATCAAAATGCGACCCAAATCAATTAATGTTTAGGTCGTCTTTATAAAGGAGCCATCAAAATATAAAAAATATAACGATTGGTCAAATCTATTTAAAAATCTTCTTTGTCATACATATGCGACATGCGCTCATGTTTGGTTTTTAAATAGTCTTCATTCATTGGATTCATGCCTACTGTGAGCGGGATTCGATCAACGACATCAATTCCTTGTTCTGTTAAGGCTTGAATTTTTAATGGATTGTTCGTAATTAGCTGAACTTGTTTAATTTTGAGTTGATCAAGCATGATACTGCACATATCATAGCGCCGTGCATCTGCGGGCAGATTCAAGAGTAAATTGGCGTCAACAGTGTCATGTCCTTGATCTTGCAGCGCATAAGCACGAATTTTATTGGTGAGACCAATACCGCGACCTTCTTGGCGTAAGTATAAAATGGCGCCTTGTCCAGCAGCATCGATCATTTGCATTGTATTGTGCAATTGCGGGCCGCAGTCACATTTAAGTGAGGCAAAGGCATCACCGGTTAAGCATTCTGAATGAATGCGAACCAGTACGGGCATGGTTGGTTGGTGTTCTAAACCTTTAGAAAGCGCAATGTGTTCTTCGCCTGTGTTGGGGTCCTGAAAAACGCTAATTTTAAAATCACCAAAAGCCGTCGGGAGCTTTGACGTCGCAACAAATTCGATCGACACAGAATTTTCCATTATTCATGTAGAAATTGGTTAAAGTATATCGTAAAGCTCAAGTATTGATAGAACTGTGAAATATGTTTCGCTGCATTCGTTTTTGTTTTTTGTATAAAGCAAACGATAATAGTTGATAAGTAGTAAGATTATTAAGGATAATCTAGCACCAAGCATTTCCAAGTGTCATTTGGTGCTCGCGCATTACTCGTCATGTGGCCGATTGAGGTGATATGATTCGATTTATAGCGTGTACTAACCCGTTTACCTAGCTTAGGATTTGCCAGGCTTAAGAAGGCTTTGCCACATATGTTGTATACAGAAATACCAGCTCAACGTCCAGTTACGCCTTTGTTAGATGGAATTGATCATCCTCAGCAATTACGTCAGCTCGCGCAAAGCCAGTTAGCTCAAGTGGCGGATCAATTACGTCAGTATATACTCTATGCCGCGGGACAAAGTGGCGGTCATTTTGGGGCAAATTTAGGGGTCATCGAATTAACGGTTGCCTTGCATTACTGTTTTAACACACCAAACGATCGTCTGATTTGGGATGTGGGGCATCAAGCTTATCCACACAAAGTATTGACAGGTCGTCGTGAACAATTAACAACCATTCGTGCTAAAAATGGTTTGGCTGCCTTTCCCGCTCGGGAAGAATCAGAGTTCGATACTTTTGGTGTTGGGCATTCTTCTACTGCGATTTCAGCAGGGTTGGGCATGGCTTTGGCACGTCGCTATCAGCAATCGGCATGTGAAGTGGTTGCAATTGTGGGTGATGGTGCGATGACTGCGGGCATGGCCTTTGAAGCCATGAACGATGCAGTGGCACATCAAGCCGATCTTATTGTGATCTTAAATGACAACGATATGTCGATTTCCTGTAGTACCGGTGGTTTTGCACAGCATCTAGCCGCGATTTGGGAAAAAGGACAGTTGGTCAATATTGATGCCGATGGTCAAGCCTTTATACAATCACATCCAGACTGGTGCTATACCTCGCGTTTACATAAGCCAGCAACCGATGCGGCAGATAACTTATTTAAAGCCATTGGCTTTGATTATTTTGGTCCTTTCGATGGTCATGATGTCAATCAATTAGTGACGGTATTTGAGGCCTTAAAAAAACGGAAAGGGCCGCGTCTGATTCATATCTATACGAAAAAAGGCAAAGGCTTTGCACCAGCCGAAGCAGATCAAATTAAATATCATGCCGTGAGTCGTACAAATTCAGCGCCTGTGGTGGCGCAAGCCACTGTTGCACCGAAATATTCTGAAGTCTTCGGTCAGTGGTTATGTGACCAAGCAGAACAAGACTCACGATTACTCGCGATTACACCAGCCATGTGTGAAGGCTCGGGCATGATGCAATTCGCCAAACAATATCCAGATCGTTATTTTGATGTGGCGATTGCAGAGCAGCATGCGGTAACTTTGGCGGCGGGTATGGCATGTGAAGGTCTGAAACCTGTGGTTGCGATTTACTCGACCTTCTTACAGCGTGGCTATGATCAGTTGGTGCATGATGTTGCCTTACAAAATTTAGATGTGACTTTCGGAATTGACCGTGCAGGGCTGGTGGGTGAAGATGGCCCAACCCATGCTGGTGCCTATGACTATGCTTATATGCGGACGGTACCGAATATTGTGATCATGGCGCCCAAAGATGAAAATGAATGTCGTCAGATGTTGCACACTGCTTATTTATATCCTGGGCCAGCAGCAGTGCGTTATCCGCGTGGTAATGGTTTAGGTGTTGAAATTCAACAGCAAATGACAGCCATGGAAATTGGGAAAGCCGAATCTGTGGCTTGTTTCCAAGCGCAGCATGACGAGAAAATTACCATTTTGGCTTTTGGTAGTCGTGTCAGTGTTGCTGTAACGGCAGCAGAGCAACTTGCAGCTGCGCTTGAGGTTGCCGTACAAGTCATCAATATGCGCTTTGTTAAACCACTTGATACGCAGCTCATCTGTTCTGTTGCAGCAACAACACATTTATTTGTGACTGTGGAAGAACATGCTGTGATGGCTGGCGCGGGCAGTGCTGTGAATGAGTTCTTGGCACAAGCACAAATTGTGAAACCAATATTGAACTTGGGTTTGCCCGATGAATTTCTGCCCCAAGCCAGTCATGCAGAAATGCTCAAGGACTGTGGACTAGATGCCGGTGGTATTCAAAACGCGATTCATCAAGCCTGGTTAAAGCTGCTTCAAACAGTTTAATTTCAATGTGTTAGAAAAAATAGCAAGATTTTTACCCTAAAAGCGCTTTCATTTGCTAAAATGTTGGCGCTTTTATGCATTATTCTTTATCAGATTCTTTAATTTTGTAGTGGGTGTTCAATGGAACCTATGGTGGTGATGGCTGCGCGTGCGGCTGAAACAGTTGGTCAAGAGCTTTTAAAAGCACATAAAAATCGTCATAAACTCGACCTACAAGTTGAAGAAAAAGGTATTGATGGGCCTGTAACGCAAGTTGATCGTTATTTAGAAGAATTGACGATTGCAACTTTGCGTAAAAGCTATAAAAACCATAGCTTCTTAGGTGAAGAATTTGGTTTGCAAGAAGGTAAAGGGGATGATGCTGATTGGTGTTGGATTATTGATCCACTCGATGGCACACTCAACTTTGTTAATGCAGTTCCGCATTTTTGTATTTCAATCGCAGTGCAGCACAAGGGTATTACCCAACATGGCGTCATTTATGACCCAGTGAGAGATGAGCTGTTTTCTGCCAGTCGTGGCCGTGGTGCCATGATGAATCAACGCCGTATTCGTGTGAATATTAAAGACAGCTTAGATAAAAGCTTCTTAGCGGTTGGCCATGCTTATCGTGCAAAACGTAATGGCGAAATCGTTTCTTATGCTAAAAACCATTTTGAATCTTTGTTAGCTGTGACTGAAGCTGGTGCGCAATATCGCCGTACGGGTTCAGCAGCTTTAGATTTAGCTTATGTTGCTGCAGGTCGTTTCGATGGTTATTTCGAACTTGGCTTAAAATCATGGGATATCGCTGCTGGTGAACTCTTGGTGAAAGAGGCGGGTGGTACTATGGTTGATGCACGTGGTGGTAACGACAGTTTAGACAATGGTCAAGTATTGGCATGTTCAATGAAAATGCTTAAACCACTAATGCAAACCGTTGTTCCTGCTTGGGGTGATGCTGCAAAATAATGTAGCCACTACAGCGTTATAAATAACAGTCTAAAAAACCATCGTGTTTTTTGGGCTGTTTTGTTTTGGTAAAGACTATTGATAAAAATAAAAAATCAAATGAGTATCAATGGTGTGTGCAGTAATGTGATGTCATGCAATTTTTTTCATGGTATGGCAGCATAGAGAGCGGCGTAAATCATTTTGGGTCGATTTAACGCAAGGTCCGTTTTTTTGTATAGGTAATGACTTAGGTATCTATTTTGAACAATCTTTATATTCATTCATTTACATTATTTTTTGCTTTATTAAACCCTTTTCTCATGAGCATTTACATGCTGGGTTTAATTCGGAATTTAGAATTTAAAACATTTGCAACGGCACTCATTCAGGGGGCATTGATCGCCTTAACCGTATTTATGCTGTTTGCATGGGGTGGTGAGTCGATTTTTAGTGAGTTTTTACAGGTTCGATTTGAATCTTTCCAAATTTTTGGTGGCATTATTTTCTTGGTGATCGGTTATCGTTATGTATTTGAAGGTGCCGATACTATTGGTGTGACACGTGGGGCGCCAGAGCATGTGGCGGGTGCCATCGCAATGCCCTTTATGATTGGACCTGGAACCATCAGTGCGGCAGTGGTGACGGGGGTGCAATTGCCGTTGGTGGGTGCTTTTGCGGTTATTGGTGCCACCCTTGCGATCAGTTGCAGCTTGCTTATTTTAATGAAGTTTGCACATGACAACTTAAGGACCAAGCACTCTAAATACATTGATCGCTATGTCGACATTGTTGGTCGTCTATCTGCTTTGTTGGTGGGAACCATTGCCATCGATATGATCATCACTGGTGTGGTTGGCGTTATGAATAATTAATATTGCGCTTAAGCTTAGGGGCGTGCATTTTGAACACAAGATTAAAATTGCAGAGAATCTTTAATTTAAGCGTGACATTTGTTTAATAGCTGTTATACTCCCGCCACGCAGTTCATTTCCGTTCATTACCTGAACATTCTCTTCTTATACATTGTGTATGCGCGTCCGGTCCAACTAGAGGACGATATCTCGCGCCCCAATCGCTTAAGCGATTCTTTCAGGTTTACGGCCGTAATCTTACGTGCGTTATATCACATCGTCCTTACTCGGATTGCCGCTGATCTTATATTTTCAGCGTTTATTTGCTGTGCCGCTTTTTGCCGATGTCCATCTGATTTATTTTATAAATGGAGCACCCATTTGCGGGTGAATGTCCTCTATGAGCAAAACTTTTGCTGATTTTCCTTTGCATGAATCTTTACATAAAGCAGTTGAAAGCCTAGGTTTCACTACACCTACCGCTGTTCAAGAACAATCTATTCCACTTGCGCTAGATGGAAAAGACCTGCTTGTATCTAGCCAGACCGGTTCTGGTAAAACTGCAGCTTTTTTACTACCAACTTTAAATGCGATTGCTGACCAAGATAGCTTGGGTACAGTAAAAGATCGCATGCGTGCTGTAACGCAACCAAATATTTTAGTGCTTTGTCCAACACGTGAGTTGGCTCAGCAAGTTAGCCAAGATGCGATTGCATTTGTACGTCACATGAAAGGTGTTCGTGTTGCTGCAATTATGGGTGGTATGCCTTTTGGTAAACAAATCCAACAATTAAAAGGCGCTCAAGTTGTTGTTGCTACGCCAGGCCGTTTACTTGACTTGGTAAATCGTCGTCAAATTAAACTTGACCTTGTAGATGCATTAATCGTCGATGAAGCTGACCGTATGCTTGATCTAGGTTTCTCTGAAGACCTTGAAGCAATTGGTGAATTAGCGGGTAACCGTAAACAAACATTGATGTTCTCGGCAACGTTTGCAGATCGTATTATCCGTCTTGCTGAACGCATGATGAATAATCCACAACGTATCGCAATCGAAACGGGTCATACAACCAATACTGACATCACCCAAACTTTACATTGGACTGATGGTTTTGAGCATAAGAAAAAATTACTTACGCATTGGTTAAGTGAAGAAGATTTAGATCAAGCTGTTGTTTTTGCAAGTACGCAAGAAGATACAGATATGTTGGCTGAAGAACTGGCTGAAGCTGGTCTTTCTGTGGTTGCATTGCATGGTGCTATGCCGCAAGCCGTACGTAACCGTCGTTTACGTAGCATTCGTGAAGGTCGCGCTAAAATTTTAGTTGCAACTGACGTTGCTGCACGTGGTCTTGACGTACCAACAATTTCTCACGTGATTAACTTCGGTCTTCCAATGAAGAACGAAGACTATGTTCACCGTATTGGCCGTACAGGTCGTGCTGGTCGTACTGGTAAAGCAATTACTTTAGCAACTTACCGTGAACGCGGTAAAATTCGTGCATTAGAAGACTATTTAGATGCACGTCTAAATGTTTCTGAAATTGAAGGCCTTGAGCCATCTCCACCGCCAGCGAAAGGCAGTCGTGATGGTCGCGGTCGTGATGGCGGTGGTCGTGGTCGTGATGGCGGTCGTGGTCGTAGCTTTGGCGGCGGCAGTCGTGATGGCGGCGGTCGTGGTCGTGATGGCGGTGGTCGTAGCTTCGGTGGCGGTAGTCGTGATGGCGGCGGTGAGCGTCGTAGTTATGGTGATGATCGTCCACGTCGCGAAGGTAGTAGCTTCTCTGAGCGTCCACCACGTCGTGACTATAACGAAGATCGTCCACGTCGCGAGCCAAGTGCTGATGATCGTCCGCGCCGCGAATATAGCGCTGACCGTCCACGTCGTGAAGGTGGTTACAATGATAAACCACGCACTAATTCGAATGATGACAACCGTGGCAATCGCGTAGATTACAAACCACGCAGCGAAGGTAACTTTGCTGATCGTCCTAAACGTTCTTTTAGCGATGACCGTCCACAACGTTCTTTTGGTGGTGATGATCGCCCTAAACGTACTTTTGGTGGTGATGACCGTCCTAAACGTACTTTTGGTGGTGATGACCGTCCACAACGTTCTTTCGGTGGTGATGACCGTCCTAAGCGTACTTTTGGTGGCGATGATCGTCCTAAACGTACTTTCGGTGGTGATGATCGTCCACAACGTTCTTTCGGTGGTGATGACCGTCCTAAGCGCACTTTCGGTGGTGATGATCGTCCTAAACGTACTTTTGGTGGCGATGATCGTCCTAAGCGTACTTTTGGTGGTGAAGATCGTCCACGTCGCGAATTTAATTCTGATCGCCCGAGTCAAGATGATCGTCCACGTCGTAAATTCAACGACTAATCATCAATACGCGATTTTGTAAATAAATGAACCAGTCTTAGGACTGGTTTTTTTATGTACGCATGTTTGATTTTAAAATGTGATGCTTGTCAATTTAGTATAAAAAAGTGATAATTATAACGTTAATGTAAAGGGGCTACATTTCAAATGATGTTTTATGTTTTTAGCACATTGGTTATTTTTAACTTGAGCTACTTCTTTTTCAGCAGTTTGTTCTTAATTTAATTCTGAACTAAAATTTACAAAAAATATAAGCTTATTAAAATCATTATTTTACAAAATAAGGGCTCCGTTCGTCCTCATTATTATCTTTGAATAACAGTACATTAACCCTAATTCATGATGGTATAGTACATCAGCTGATTAATTGCAGGAAAATGTTCATTTATGAATAACTCAGTGTTTCAGGAAACTGAGGCTGAGGCTTTAATTGAAGTTAATAATTTAAGCTTTAACCGAGGTAAACGTGTCATTTACGACAATGTCAGTTTAAAAATTCGACGTGGACAGATTACCGCAATTATGGGGCCATCTGGCACTGGTAAAACCACCTTACTGCGCTTAATTGGCGGACAACTCCCCGCAGATCGTGGGGAGGTTTTGTTTGATGGTGCCAATATTGTCAAGATGTCTCGTCAAGAATTATTCGCTGCACGTGCACGTATGGGCATGTTATTTCAAAGTGGTGCTTTATTTACCGATATGTCGGTTTATGAAAATGTTGCCTTTCCAATCCGTGCGCATACTCAATTGCCAGAGCATTTAATTGCTGAACTGGTGGCACTTAAATTGGAATCGGTGGGTTTACGTGGGACAGAACAGTTTATGCCTTCTGAACTCTCGGGAGGGATGAACCGTCGTGTTGCTCTGGCGCGTGCCATTGCACTCGATCCAGAGTTGATCATGTATGACGAGCCATTTGCTGGACAAGACCCGATTGTAAAAGGGGTGTTGACCCGTTTGATTCGTTCACTACGTGAAGCGCTGGATCTGACTTCCATCATTGTCTCGCATGATGTGGCAGAAACCCTCTCAATTGCCGACTATATTTATGTGGTGGCAGAGGGAATTATTCAGGGTGAGGGTACACCTGAGCAGCTCAAAGCAGATTCATCACCATTCGTACAACAATTTTTATCGGGCTCAATAGAAGGCCCAGTCGATTACCAATTTAGCCATCAAGCCTATTTAAAGAATGAGGTGCGTTCATGAATGCCATTGCCTTATTAGGTAGACGCGTCATTGAACGTGTAGAGGGGATTGGTGTTGCAACGATCATGTTGTTGCAGATTTTATTTTCAGTACCAAGCCTACTTGGCGTAAAACTTTTTATTTATCAGATGTATCGCGTTGGCGTACTGTCTTTACTGATTATTGCTGTATCTGGTCTGTTTATTGGTTTAGTGCTCGGCTTACAAGGCTATTCAATTTTAGTCAATGTGGGTTCTGAGTCGATGTTAGGCACCATGGTGTCTCTCACTTTGCTCCGAGAGCTCGCACCGGTGGTTGCAGCCTTGCTGTTCGCGGGCCGTGCAGGATCTGCGTTGACGGCTGAAATTGGTCTAATGAAAGCCACTGAGCAACTTTCGAGTATGGAAATGATCGGTGTTGATCCATTAAAACGCATCGTATCACCACGCCTATGGGCGGGGATTGTCAGCCTGCCGATGCTTTCCGTTATTTTCGCAGCCATTGGTATTATGGGCGGCAAATTGGTTGGTGTTGATTTTCTTGGTGTAGACGAAGGTTCATTCTGGAGCGGCATGCAAAGTAACGTCCAGTTTATGCATGATATTTTTAATGGCACCATTATTAAGAGTATTGCTTTTGCCTTTATCTGTACTTGGATTGCTGTATATCAAGGTTATGCCTGTGTCCCAACTTCGGAAGGCATAGCAACCTCAACGACACGAACGGTGGTGTATTCATCACTCTGTGTATTGGGCCTAGATTTTGTGTTGACTGCGGTCATGTTTGGAGGAATTTGATGAAATCACGTGCAAGTGAACTGACCGTAGGTATTTTGGTTATTATCTTCGGCTTAGCTTTGTTTTTTTTAGCAATGAAAGTCAGCGGTCTTGTTGGGACGAACTTAAATGATCCCTATACCATGACGGCTAAATTTGACAATGTGAATGGCTTGAAACCACGCGCCAAAGTGACCATGAGTGGGGTAACCATCGGGCGTGTAGACCAAATTACACTTGATCCGGTAACGCGCCTTGCTACCGTTTCTTTTGACCTGGATGGAAAGTTGACCACCTTTGATGAAAAACAGTTAAAGACGGTACAGCAGGATGCCTTGGCAGAGTTGCGTTATAGCGCTGACTATGAAGCTGCAGACCCAGCGAAACAAAAAGAAATGGAACAACAACTGATTGGTAACATGAAATCTATCACCAATATTGATGAAGATGCTTACATCATGGTGGCAACCAATGGTTTGTTAGGTGAAAAATATTTGAAAGTAATTCCTGGTGGTGGTTTGAATTATCTTAAACGAGATGATGTTATTTCAAACACGCAAGGGACAATGGATTTGGAAGACTTAATTTCCAAGTTTATTACGGGGGGGACAGGTAAGTCTGATGATACCGCGACTGCACCTGAGGCCAGTAGTGATAGCAATGATGCACAAACATCGTTCGTTGAATAAATTGAAGAGGAATGGTTTAAATGAATATGTTATTGAAAACAACACTAACAGCAAGTCTATTAAGTTCAATGATTGCAACCACAGCATTTGCAGCACCTGCAGAAGCACCTCCCGCTTTTGTTAAACGTGTTGCTGATGGTTTGATGACGCGTCTGAAAGCCGATCAAGCAAAATTACAAAGTAATCCAGCTGCGATTAATGCGATTGTGCGTCAAAACCTTGATCCGTATGTTGATGGCCAAGCGTTTACTCGTATCGTGCTTGGAACCTATGCGACCAATCAATACACCACTGCGGCTCAACGTGCACAGTTTGAAAAAAACTTCCGTGAAACATTGATCAATAATTACGGCTCAGCGTTTGCGAAATACAGCAATCAGACTTATACCATGCGTCCATATAAAGACACTGGTAGTAAGAACCCTGTTGTGACGATTGATTTCATTGATAAAGGTAATAAAACTCCGGTTTCTTTCCAGTTGGCAGATAGCGGTAATCAGTGGAAAGTCCGTAATATCAACGTTGCAGGAATCGATTTGGGTTTGCAGTTCCGTAATCAGTTTGCAGCCAACGTAAAACGTAATGGCAATAACGTTGATAAAGCAATCGCAACCTTTAAGCCAGATGCTGATGCAGCGGTGAAAAAATAATTGACAGTAGGTGTCAGGTGATTGAATTTAAAAATCAGGAATTAACTGTTTCTGGCGCGATTAATTTTGAGAATGCGGAAACCTTGTATTTGAATGGTTTACGAATCATTCAGATGCAGCAGCAGTATCCGATCATTGTTAATTTATCGCAGTTAAAAGCGGCCAATTCATTAACACTTGCGGTGTTGGTGCGCTGGTTGCGTCAAACGCCAGAGGCCAAGGGATTATTGTTTAAAGCGGTCCCTGAGCAGATGCTAAAGATCATTCAGTCTTGTCACTTAGAAAATGATTTGCAAATGATTTAAGCGAAAAGTATGGTCATGATTCAATTTCAGCACTCCAATGGGGTGCTGAATTGTTTTTAAGAGCAGGATTATATTTTTAAATCCATTTTTTCCATCGAAAGTAAATCAGTGGTCCAATAAAGAACACAATCAAGATGCTTATCACCACAAAGAAGCTGGTGGTGCCGTGAGCAAATGGCAAGATTTCAGTGTTCATCCCATAGATACTGGCAATTAACATGGGGGGAGCAAGCATACTTGGCAAAATAGAGAATCGACGAATCGTGTCATTCTGTTCGGTGTTAATAAATCCAGAGGTGGTGTCGAGTAAGAAGCGGACTTTTTGAAAGAGGAAGGCATCATGTTCAACCAGTGAGCGGACATCCTCACTTAACTCTCGTATATCAGCATCATAGATATGGCTACCCAGTGCACGCGGGCGTGATAAAAATGTCAGAACCCGACGTAAGTCGATTAAGCACAGCTGTGCTTTTCCGAGAACGTCTTCCTTTTGAGCCAGACGTGTAATCATATCGTCAAGGTCGAGAATCTGCTCACGATGGCGGTTATTCAGGACTTCAGTGGAATACATTTCGAGGTCCTTGTGGATATCTTCTAAGATATCCGCAAGCTCATCAAGCTTTGCTTCTAATAGACCAAGCAGTAACCAAACAGGATCTTTATAGTCCATGTCATAGTCATTGCGACGTGCCCGTGCTCGAAAGGCCCGAAAGGCCACCAGTTTCTCACCACGTAAGGTAAACAGGCGTTCTTTATGCAGAATGAATGCAACGGTTTGCACGGTTGCCAACATATTGCTACTGTCTTCAACATCTGGATCGACTTGATAGTTTTTATTTTTAGTTAGAAAATAGGTGCTGATATGTAAAATCCCGTCATCATCTCGATAAAAACGAGCGGATGATGAAATGTCTTCTAAGGATTTTAATGTCGGTAAGTTTTGTGTGTAAGCATCATAGACCCATTGTTGTTCTTCTTGCGTGGGTGCGATAAGGTCAATCCAGACAAACTCTGGGTGTAGATCGAAGCCACCATTAACCGTGACGTCTTCTAAACTGCCGCGTTCTGTTGCATAAAAAGCTTCAAGCATGTTGTCTTTTCTCCCTACGCGGTATGGGGTCAATGAATGGGTGTATTTTAGACAAGGATTCAAGGAAAAACACTTATTAACTCACTAATTTTTTAAAAATTCATCTGCTCGATGTTTTTTCCAACATACAATCTGACAACAAGGTTCAAATGATATGAATTCAATTGCAGTTTTTTGTGGTTCGGCCTTAGGTACGGATACAATTTTTGCTGAACAAGCACGATTAACCGGTGAAATGATCGCCAAAGCAGGCAAAACATTGGTCTACGGTGGTGGGCGATCTGGGCTAATGGGAATTGTTGCGGACAGCGCATTAGCTGCAGGCGGGAAGGTCATTGGTGTCATCCCTCAAGGTTTGGCGGATAAGGAGTTGGCACATCCTGATTTGACTGAATTATATGTGGTGCAAGATATGCATCAGCGTAAAACCAAGATGTCTGAATTGTCCGATACTTTTATTGCGCTACCAGGTGGCTCTGGGACGCTCGAAGAAATTTTTGAACAATGGACTTGGGCGCAACTAGGCATTCATTTAAAGCCTTGTGCATTTTTAAACATCAATGGTTTTTATGATGATCTGATTCGCTTTATTGATGTCACAGCAACAAAAGGTTTTACCAAATCGCGTTTTTCCGAAGCCTTAATTTACAGCAACCGTATTGAGGAAATCTTGCAGCAATTTGAAGATTATGTTGCACCTGAACCGAAATGGGGCAAACAAGAACGTGTTGAGTTAGCGATCTAACATGAAATGTATAACAGTTTCGGCTGCTGTGATTGTCAATGCACAGCAGCAAATTTTATTGGTACGCAAACACAATACCGCGTTCTTTATGCAAGTGGGTGGCAAGCTAGAGCCGAATGAATCTGCTGAAGCAGCACTCTTACGTGAGGTTGAGGAAGAGACCGGTTCTACAGCCACAATTCAGCAGTTTATCGGGCGCTTTGAAACAGCAGCGGCCAATGAGGCCAATCACTTATTGGTCAGCTATTTATATTGGGTTGAGCTGGATCAAGTGCCGCAGATACAGGCAGAAATTGCAGAGCTGTGTTGGTTGGATTTGGCGGCTATTCCTGAACAAGCGTTGTTGGCACCCTTGACCAAAGAGATTGTGATTCCGTGGTGCCAACAGCATTTTTCTGCGATGGCATAAATGTTGGATTGGGCTTTATTTTTCATGTGCGGCTGCAATACAGACTGCCTCAACTTGGGTGCAGCCGAGCCGGTATAAGGCATCGGATAGGGCGTGAATCGAACTGCCGGTGGTGATGACATCATCTAAAATCAAGACTTTTTTATAGCGCCCCTGTTGCTGTGGTCGAGGTTTAAATTGGTGATTCATTTGTGCGAGTCGTTCAGTGCGACTCAAGCCTTTTTGTGCATGTTGTGCGGAGCGGATGATCGGTTGCCAAATTGGACGTTTTAATTGTTGTGCGACGATCTGGCTAATCAATAACATTTGGTTGTAGCCGCGTTCAATCAAGCGTTGTGTTGAGATCGGCATGGCCACCAACGCATCGACCTTGGGGAGAGTTAAGCTGAGCAGGCTATGCGCCAACATGATTTGAAAATGCAGTTGTTGCTCATATTTGAATTTTTGAATCACACGGTCAATCGGGAAAGCGTAATCGTGCGCGACCAAGACATTTTGTTCGTGCCGATGAATATGCTTTTTTGACCAAGGCAACGCTTGCCAGCAGTCGGTGCAGAGCGAATGTGCTTGTTGCTGGTCGAGTCCACACAGTTGGCAAGGCAGCTGTTTGGTGAGTCGGGATTTAATAAGCATGTGAATTTGTTTCATCAACAATCACCGTGATTTAACTGAGCATTGTAGCGGTTCGCTGCTATAGATTGATGGCTGCCCAGATGTAGCATTGCGCGATGTATAAAATAGCCTAAGTCACAAGTCACAAGTCACAAGTCACAAGTCACAAGTCACAAGTCACAAGTCACAAGTCACAAGTCACAAGTCACAAGTCTTAGACATAGGCGTAGCGCGGTGCTTGTGGTAACCAGCGATTGAGTAAAGCTTCGGCTTGCTGCGGATAATCTTTTAAGACCTCGCCAGCAATCAGATGTGCATCTGCCAAAAGATGTTCATCACGTTCGAGTTTAGCCACGCGAAAACCCATATCGCCCGTTTGCTTGGTACCCAATAGCTCACCGGGTCCACGAATTTCCAAGTCTTTTTCTGCAATCACAAAGCCATCGTTACTTTCACGTAAAATTTTCAAACGTTCATGGCCATTTTGCGACAGTGGATATTTATATAGAAGTGCGCAGAAGCTGGCCTGTGCACCTCGACCAACCCGACCACGGAGCTGATGCAATTGGGACAGCCCTAAACGTTCTGCATTTTCAATCACCATAATTGAAGCATTCGGTACATCAACGCCAACCTCAATCACAGTGGTGGCGATCAGTAATTGTAATTGATTGTCTTTGAACTGCTGCATCACCGCTTGTTTGTCTGCGGATTTCATTTTGCCATGCACCAAGCCAATTTTAATCTCAGGGAAACGACTTTGAATTTCTGCATAAGTGGCTTCTGCCGCTTGGGCATCGAGGGTTTCCGATTGTTCAACCAAGGTGCAGACCCAATAGGCTTGTTTGCCTTCAGCACAATTGCTGGCAATTCGAGTCAGCACTTCTTCACGTCGATTTAAAGGAATCGTTACGGTCTGAATCGGGGTGCGTCCTGGTGGTAACTCATCAATTACCGATGTATCGAGGTCACCATAGGCAGACATGGCAAGGGTGCGCGGAATGGGAGTGGCGGTCATCACCAATTGATGCGGTGTGGTTTGATCTTGGCCTTTATTGCGCAGCGCCAAACGTTGATCGACCCCAAAGCGATGCTGTTCATCGATGATGACCAGACCGAGCTTATTGAACTCAACATGATCTTGGAAGAGTGCATGGGTGCCGACCACTAAGTGAGCAGTACCATCTTTGACTTGTGCTTCTGTTTCGGCACGGGCTTTGGCTTTTTGTTTGCCTGCCAACCACACGACATTTAAGCCCAAAGGCTCAAACCATTTTTGAAAATTTAAATAATGTTGTTCCGCTAAAATTTCAGTCGGAGCCATTAATGCAACTTGCCAACCGGCTTCAAGCGCATGACAAGCGGCAACACCTGCCACTAAGGTTTTTCCTGCACCGACATCACCTTGTACCAAACGTAGCATCGGCTTGGCTTGAGCGAGGTCTTGCACAATTTCCTTCGATACTCGTTTTTGCGCCTTGGTCATTTCAAAAGGTAGTCCTGCAAGCAGTTGCTTGGCCAAGTTTCGACTTGGGGCAAAGGCAGGGGCCGCAATGTGCTGAATATAGGCACGACGGGTCAGTAAGCTAATTTGATGTGCGACCAACTCTTCAAGAATCAAGCGCTGCTGTGCAGGGTGAGTGGCTTGTGCCAGTTGTAACATATTGGCATCCACCGGTGGGTGGTGGATATATTCGAGGGCTTGTTTGAGCGCATAACCGTTGCTAAATTTTTGTGGTAATAGTTCGGCTAAATCGTGGCTATGTAGTTTGAGGGTTTTATCAATATAGTCACGTAGTTTGGCTTGCGTCAGTCCATCTGTGCTTGGGTAGATGGCAGTCAGTTGGGTCTTAGGCAGTGCAGTATGTGAACTAATCAGTTGGATTTCGGGGTGATAAAGCTCTAAACCACGTGCACCAACACGCACCTCACCAAAAATGCGCAAGCGATTACCGATTTGGGCACGATCTGTGAGTGCTTTATAAATATGATAAAAACGTAAAGTGACTTTGCCAAAATCATCTTGCAGTAAAATCGCCAGCGATTGGCGTTTACCAGGGGGATGATCAACAGATTGCACCACGCCTTCAAGCAGATAACTACGCCCAACCGTTAATTGGTTCATGGCAATGATCGTGCTACGATCCTCATAGTCACGTGGCAAATGAAACAGTAAGTCATCTGTGGTCAGTATGTTGAGCTTTTCAAGTAAAGCTGCAGAGGCTGAACCGACCCCTTGTATTTGATGGACTGCTGCCATGTCCTCTCATCTTTGTCTGTGAATGCGGTGATTCGATGCATATTCTATTTGTGGGTTATGGTAAAACATCCCAGCGTGTTGCTAAACATTTATTTCAAGCTGGCCATAAAGTTAGCACAATAAGTCGTAGCTCGAAACCAGCAGATGGCGCAAACCATCTGATTCAAGACATCTATCAGTTAGATCTCTCTAGGCTAGCACCAATTGATGTGGCGTATATCTTGTTAACACCTGAACAGGGCACGTCGGAAGCCTATCAGCATACCTATGTCGATTCTGTTACCCCAATTGCTGCAGCACTCCGTGCACATCCGATTAAGAAAGTAATCGTCGTGTCTTCCACCCGAGTTTATGGTCTAGACCAAGGCCAAGTCGTTGATGATCAAACTTTGCCGAAACCTAATGATCGACAAGGGGAGTTATTGCTAGAGATGGAGCAGGCATGGCAGCAAGCCTATCCATTGCAAACAGTGCTGGTTCGGCCAAGCGGAATTTATGGAACTTCGGTTGCACGGATGATTAAGTTGGCACACAGCACTCAGACTTATCCAAAAATGCATTGGAGCAATCGGATTCACATTGAAGACTTGGCACGGTTTTTAGCAGCATTGCTTCACGTGGAACCATCGGTAGCTTCTTATCTAGTCAGCAATAATCAGCCAACTTTGCTGCATGAAACGATTGTGTGGTTTCAACAACGGCTTGGTTTGGTGGAACTGCAATTATTAGGCGATGCGACGTCGGGTAAGAAAATTTATGCACAGCATATGTATGAGACTGGGTTTAAGTTGCAGCATCCCAATTGTTTTCAGGATTATGAACGACTATTAGAAGAGGGGGCTCAGTAGTTTATTTTGCTCGATTAAATACTGCTGCCCAATAGGATATAGATTGCCAGTAAGATAAAAATAACACCGCTGAGCAGATCGATTTTAGTTTGATGCGCCATTAAAAAACGAGCGCTATACTGTCCGATTTTTGCATAGCAGAAATGTACGCTTAGGGTGGAGAGCAATAGGATTGCTGTTAAATATAGATTTTGTTTGAGCAAACCCTGTTGTGGGTCAATAAAAGCGGGAAATAAAGCACTAAAGAAAATTAAAGTTTTCGGATTGAATACAGACATCATGTAGCCAGCAACAAAGCTAAATGGCTGCATTTCTGGTTTATCCTGATTGATGCTTTGTCCCTTGAAGGCACTAGAAATACACGCTATGCCAAGATAAAACAGATATAACCCGCCTATGAACTGTAGCGTATAAAATAGGACTTTAGAGGTGGAAATCAGGACGATAATTCCACACATGCTCAAGACTGCGACAAAGCCTAACCCGGCTTGAATACCAATTATTAACGGTAGGGTACGCTTAAATCCAAAGCGCATTGAGCAATGGATCACGGAGATGGTACCGGGGCCTGGGGTCGCTGCTGCAAAGATACATGTGGCGATATAAGTCAATTGATCAATGGCTTGCATGAGGAGATTAGCCTTTTTTAGTAATCAACAGTGTCATCGGCCAATGGAGATCATACTTATTATTTTTAATTTCAATTCCTAATATCTCTGCTGCTATAGTTTGAATAGGCGCATAACAGGATTCAATTTTCATAGTATTTCTTCTTATGTGAAAATAAAATTCATTATTTAGCTAAAATTTAAAAATTATAGATAAAGAATGTAATCTAATCGTTTTAAAGATATTTAGATTGCTGGTCGTTTTTAATATTATTGATTTAACCTACTTATTTTTAAATCTATTCCGTCTTTTTAGTATGCAATTTATTTTGCAGTAACACTTTTAAGAGCATGCAATTACGCAGTCGTACGGCAAGCAGGTTATTCTTACAAGGATTGTGATGAGTGATCGAAAATTAGCATGAAGTTTTCGATGCTGGATTGCTACGGTGGTTGAGAAAGTAGAGCGTCGTTGTGACTTTTACGATCAAAGTCATTTAGCAGGGCATTTTAAAAAAGCTTTGGGAACAACACCGAATCCATATCGGCAAGATGTGCGGTTGGGATTTTGTTGAAAGCTCGTCCTAACCCTCTCCTAGACGGAGAGGGTATCAACGGCAGATTATTTCTTTTTACGTTTCAAGCGCTTCTTGGCATTTTGCGCGGCAACGGCATCCAGTGCTTCTTTGAGTTCTTCATCGGTGAACGAGGTGATATGTTGCAGCATTTGCAGGGTCACATCATCGAGGACTAAATTGGCGTACTGTGCAACGTTACGGAATTGCTCATCAAAGGTCAGGCCGCCTTCTTCATTGGTGCTGATATAGCCTTGTTGAGTGAGCACTTTGATAAAGCCTTGGAACAATGATTTATCAAAGAATTCTGGAGAATTAAACTCGTAGAGTACCGACAGGCGCTGACCCAATAAGTGACTGAGATCTTCAACCTGTCTGGTTGAAATGTTGCCTGAACCACGCTGGGTGATCAGTGCCAAAGTCATATAATAGCGTTCTAAACTTTGCATCACTGGTGCAGCTAACACAGCCAATTGGTTGTGGTCTTCGCTGTTGCGCACTGGGCTATTGAGTATGCCTTCAGCATCCATCTGGATCAGATTGGCTTTGACCAGAGCATCCACATATTGCAGGATTTGATCTTTGAGTTCAGCATCTTTCCATTTTAAGAACAGTTCTGCTTTTAGGAATGGATATAAAGTGCGGATGACATTGATTAAATCACCTTGACCAATTTTACCATTGTGCTCAACAAGGGCTGCAATCAATGATGGTAATACGAAAGCATGCAAGATGTTATTGCGGAAATAAGTCAGCAACACCGCTTGATTATCTTCAATCGCAATAATATCGCCAAGCACGTGTTGAATACGTTTGATCAGTTTTAATTTCAGACCGTAGGCAATAATTTCCTTGCCCGAAAGGTGGGTAATTTGCGTGCGCTCATCGTATGGCAGGGCTGAAGCCAGCTTGCGGTAGGTGTCGAGTTGCTTGATGCAAATTTCTTCATCTAAGGTGTGCTTTGGTGTTGCCAATAAAATCAGTGAGAGCAATGAAACTGGATTGATCACCACCGCACGGTTGATGTTTTCTAAAATCGCATTGGCTGAACTGTTGACTGCATCGGAAACTTCTTGCGGAATTGGATCATCATTGCGTTTGATTTCAATGTTTTCGGCATTGTGTTGTTTGAGCAAATCATCTAGAAATACGGGTTCGCCAAAGTTGACATGTACTTTACCAAAAATACGTTCAATTTTTCTTAATGCGCCAATAATCCCAAAGATCGATTCCGCTTCTTTGGGTTTACCTTGCATTTCACCCACATAGGTTGAGCCTTCCATTAAGCGCTCATAACCAATATAGGTTGGAAGGAATACAATCGGCTTCGACTTGCCACGTAAATGGCTGTGTACCGTCATGGCCAACATGCCTGTTTTAGGCGGTAATAGACGACCGGTACGTGAACGTCCGCCTTCAATAAAGTATTCGAGTGGCGTATTGCGCGACAAAATACTAAACAAATATTCTTTGAATACTGAGGTATACAATGCGCTACCACGGAATGAGCGACGAATAAAGAACGCGCCACCACCACGCAACAGTTGGCCGACAAAGGGGAGGTTCAGGTTATCGCCTGCCGCAATATAAGGCACCATCAAACCACGACGATGAATCACATAAGACAATAATAAATAATCGATGTGGCTGCGGTGGCAAGGGGTATAGATAATTTCGTAATCTTTTGCCAGTTCACGAACCGTACTAAAGTTATGTACTTCAACCCCATCATAGAGCTGTGTCCAAAGGCGGGTCAGTGCCATATCTGCAAAGCGAACTGCTGAATAAGAATAATCAGAAGCGATCTCGTTGACATGCCCAATGGCCCGACGTTCAGCTTCGACCATGCTGATTTTGCTGCGAATACTTTCTTTACGCACCGCATCTTGGACTTCTTCTGATTTGATCAGAGAGTGCATTACATTACGACGGTCGGATAAATCGGGACCAAGAATAACTTCACGTTGACCATCGAGGTAATTGTTTAGCTGACTTAGGATATAGGTTGCTGGTGATAAATTTGGATGGTGAATGGTGGCGTAGCCAATTAAGTCTTTGAGTGATTGGGGTTTATGGAACTCTAAATAGGACTGGCGACCATGTATCCCAATATTCATCAGCTGTTTTACTTTGCTTGGCGTTGCCCAAGTGTCCGTAAACAATAGTCTAAATAAGGAGTCTTCTTTGTCTGGTGAGCGGCCCCAGAGTACCGTCACAGGAATCAATTCGACATCGTAGTCTGGGTTTTTTTCAAGGAACTCAATGAGACGGATCAAACGCGGAGGAAAGGCGTGTGAAGGCGGATTCACTAAATTGGTTTCATCTTTATGTTGTAAAAAAATAACCGCCTTTTTTTCTTGATGCTGGCCAAGTGTAAACGCATCCAAAGCAGGTTGGAGTTTTAAGCGGCGTGTTTCGCTATCGACAACCAAGGCATTACTGCGTGAATAGTTTTGTAATACGTAGCAGACAATTTTGTGCGTTGCGGCTTGTTCTTGTTCTGGGTTTTGCGGGCTAAGCGGGGCGTCATTTGGAACCTCACCGAGGACGTGCGGGGTAACCACAAGATCAAGTAGTTTACTGGAAAGTCGACGATAAATTTGACCAAAACTACTCTTGGACATAAAAACTCCTAGCGAATGACGCAGCCGTTGAGAACCACATGGGAAAGTATTTTTCGAGATTATATCAAATAACCGACAACACAATACAGTCAATCAATGTCGCGCTATTCATTGAATAGGTGTGGCAAAATATCCGCTCAGGGTGTGTAATCTCAAACATTGTCACTTCAATATGATTAAGCTGCATCGATATAGGGATATACAGAGGATAAATTGGGTATGAATCAACTCACTACAGAGCTTGTAGATCTATTAACGCTAGAGAGACTCGAAGCGCATATTTTTCGCGGACAAAGTCGAAACCTTGTTGGAAAGCGGGTGTTCGGTGGTCAAGTCTTGGGGCAGGCTTTACGTGCGGCATCTTATACGACTGACCGTCCTGCGCATTCATTACATGCTTATTTTCTTTATGGTGGTGACATTAACGCACCAATTATCTATGAAGTCGATAAGTTACGTGATGGCAAAAGTTTTATTAGCCGCCAGGTACGCGCGATTCAGCATGGTCGAATTATTTTTTCGGCAATGGTGTCTTTCGTGAATGAGGAAGAAGGTTTGGGTTATCAAATGGAATCGCCAGATTATCCAGAGCCAGATGAACTGATTCCTGAACAGCAGCTTAAAGAAAGCCTGATCGATTTTGTCCCTGAAAATATTCGTGCTGCATTTATGCGACCGCGTCAGGTTGAAATTCGGCCAGTAACAGTAAGTAATCCATTTCTACCGCACCCGGAAATACCGAAGCAAGCGCATTATCTGCGTACACATCAACCTATCGCACCTGGACTTGTGGACGATATTTCTTTACACCAAGCGATTGTGGCGTTCTATTCGGACTACACCTTGATGGTGACGGGACTAAAACCGCATGGTTTAAGCTATGTATCGCCAAGCCTGCAGTGTGCCAGTATTGATCATGCGATTTATTTCCATCGTCCTGTTCGTGCTGACCAGTGGATGCTCTACGATATGGAGTCCACGGTAACACATAGCTCTCGCGGCTTAAATTTCGGTCGGATGTGGCAAAATGGCAAACTGGTTTGCAGTACCACACAAGAAGGCTTAATGCGAGTGCGTGAGTTTAAAACGCAATGAGTCGTGGGCGAACGTGTGTGTGCATAATTTGAGCTATATAAAGCATTTATTTTATGCCTAATTTTCTTAATTAGACTCGATTGATTGTCTAAGAAATGGCATAGTGCAGGCAAACCCACAATTAAAATCAACACGTATGAGCCTTAATACCCAAATTTTAATCGCGGCAATCCTAGGTGTCGGATTCGGTTTTTTCTTAAATGAATTCCCAGCAGGCACATTTGTTGCTGGTAGCCTTTATGGTCTAAACATTGCCAGCAGTATTTTCATCGGCTTGCTGAAAATGCTGCTGGTGCCCTTGATTTTTAGCTCGATTGTGGTTGGTGTGTCTAATTTACAGTCTGGTGGGCAATTGGGGAAAGTGTGGAAAATCACGCTGATGTGCTTTGTTACCACCACGACGTTGGCTTTGATTTTGGGGCTGAGTGCGGCGCATCTGTTTGACGTGGGTAAGGGCGTTGATATTGCGCTATTCCAAGATGCAATGCAGTCGCAGAAAACGCCGGACACCTTAACGCCTTCTTCATTTTTCACCAATTTTATTCAAAACACCTTAATTAACCCATTTAAAGCCTTTGCTGATGGCAATATTTTGGCTGTCGTGATTTTTGCCTTGTTGGTTGGGGTGGGGTTGGTGCAAGGTGGGCCGCGTTTTAGCAGTATCCTCAAGTTAAGTCAGCAGTTTTTTGACATGATGATGCTCATGATCTCTTGGGTGATGAAGCTAGCACCTTTGGGGATTTTTGCCCTGTTGGCAAAACTGATCGCCACCGAAGACATTAGTATTTTAAGCCGCTTACTTGAGTTTTCTTTGGTGGTGACGGGAACAACTATTTTCCATGGTTTAGTCGTCTTGCCATTATTGCTGTGGATCTTTGGGCGAATGAGCCCTTGGCGATTTTTTAAAGGGGCGCGTGCTGCATTGATCACGGCATTTGCCACCAGTTCAAGCTCGGCAACGATGCCGTTATCAATGCAATGTGCGCAGCAAAACCTAGGTGTGCGTGCGGAAACAGCAGGTTTTGTTATTCCTTTGGGGTCGCAATTAAATATGGATGGTACAGCGCTGTATGAGGCTGCTGCGGCTTTATTTATTGCTAACTTAATGGGCTTAGAGTTAAGTTTGACACAGCAATTGATCGTCTGTTTAACCGCAATGATCGCCTCTTTGGGAGCACCCGGTATTCCGAGCGCGGGCATGGTCACTATGATTATGGTGTTGCAATCAGTGGGCTTGCCAGCGGAAGCGATTGCGATTTTACTACCGATTGACCGCTTATTAGATACCGTACGTACGGTCGTGAACGTACAAGGTGACATTATGATTAGTGTCGTGGTCGACCATCACGTCAAAGATGATGCATTAGATTCGATCAAGAGCTAATGTAGAGAATTAAGCGAATTTAAGCATAAAAATGGGCGCTGAATGCGCCCATTTTTATTGCTGAATCATCTATTTGATCAGACTTTCTAACAGCAGTTAAGCTATTTCAATCAGATGAATTATTTAGATTCTTCGATGCTTTCAGTCGTATCGGTACCGTGCGCTAGATCAGAATCAGCCTCACTTTCCACATCCGCATCGGCTTCAGAAAGTGTTGGAATACTGCTTAAATCAAACTCTGGTTTTACCTCGAGGGTGTAGTTAAGTCGACCAGCCATTACGCTGGCTAACTCTTCAAGTCCTTGTCGATTCATTGATGAAAATAACTGAATCGAGAAGTTTAGATTCATTTTTTTCAATTGCTGTTGCACTTCATGCAAGACTTTATGGGCAGGTCCACGATTTAACTTGTCTGATTTGGTCAACAACACATGCATGAACAAATTACGTGAATGTGCCCATTCCAACATCATGATGTCAAAATGCTGTAGTGGATGACGGATATCCATCAATAACACCAAGCCTTGTAAGCTTTCACGGTGAATCAAGTAATTCTCAAGTTCTTTTTGCCAAACCAATTTCATCGCTTCAGGCACCGCTGCATAGCCATAACCAGGAAGGTCGACTAAGCGTTGATCGGGATTGCCCAAGCTAAAAAAGTTGATCATCTGGGTGCGACCAGGACGTTTCGAGGCACGAGCCAGCTGCTTTTGGTTGGTGATGGCATTGATTGCACTCGACTTACCGGCATTAGAGCGACCAGCAAAGGCAATTTCATAACCTGTATCCTCAACACATAAGTTTAGCTTAGGTGCACTCATGAGAAACTCAGCCTGACGCAACCAAGTTAAGGAAGAAGATGAATATGCCGAGATCGCAGAGTCCACCTTTTTCTCATAACTGATTTTTTGTTTCGGGGCGTTGGCTGTCTTACTATTTTTCGACTTTCCACTACTGCGATGCATAATTTAACTTCAAACCTAATCGTCAACGACATGCATTATATAGGAACTCAATTGTGCAAGCGAATCTGTCTGTATTTATGGAGGGTGGGATGAGGGATTTACGCCACTTTAAATGTTGTAAAGTGAAATGTAATTTGTACTTGAGCTCATCGTTGCAGCCGCAGATTGAACCACATCGGCTAAGCGGTATTGATTTAAATGATTATAGAATTGCTGCATGGCCTGATCTAAAACACCTTTAAGGTCGCAATGCTTACGAAGTACACAAGGAGGGCTGTTGCAGTCGATAATCTCTTGATTACCTTGGAGAATTTTTACCATTTCACCCAGTTGAGCGCTGAGCGCATCTGGGTTTAATCGGATGCCACCCCCTTTGCCACGACTGGTGATAATCCATTCATTTTTAGCCATGAAATGGACAACTTTAACCAAGTGGTTTTGTGAAACCTGTAAGTTCTCTGCTAACTCCGCAATGGTGTACGGCACATCCCGTGGTGGTGAGATGTACATGACGATGCGTAAGGCGTAGTCGGTAAACTTATTCAGTTGCATGAGGCTTAAAACTACATTAAATGAGATTTTCCGTATGATAACGCGTAGTTGCATAGAGATCATCTAAAGAATTTTTAAATGCCCTGTAAATGGGCGAGCATACTTGGGATTATAAAATATTAGCAAAAATCAGAAGTTGAAAATAGAAACAGATCATCAAGAGATGATCTGTTTGAAAACAAAGATTTAATTTTTATCCAAATTATCTGGTTGGTAGTGGTGCGCTGACTGTGACACGGTCACCAACGTTGTAATGGTTAAGTAAAATATTTGGAACTGAATATTCAGTATGATTTTCTTCAGGTTTAACCACAAATTGATATTGCTGTTCGGCACTGTCGCTCAGTGTGAATTGATGTGGTTGATGTAAGTCGTGGGTAGGTACTTTAACTTTAACTGAAATAAATTCACCTGTATTCGCGGCAAGTAGGGCTTCAGTGTCTGTTGGTTTAACGGTGAAGCGTTGACCTGCATCTGTACTTTCGATGGCGGCAATCTCAAACTCACGCCAGCCCGCCCAGCCACCAACTTGTGCACTGAGTGCTTCGTATTTTTGTTTTTCAACATTAATCAAAATTTCTGCAAGCTGTAAATACGCTTGTTCCCAAGCCGCAATTAAGTCTGATTCAAATGGAACATCAAGCACTTCACTGATTGAATGTAAGAGGTTTTCGCCTACAATCGAATACTGGTCTGCTTGGATATCGAGACTGACGTGTTTTTTGGCAATATGTTCAATTGCTTTGGCCAACACAGTTGGATTTTCAATGTGTTCAGCATAAGCCAAAACCGCACCCGCCAATGCACGTGGTTGACGACCAGATTCTTGGCTATCGAGATTAAATATATTTTTAAGTTCTGGGTTGTTGTTCAACATGCGTTTATAGAAATAACTGGTTAGCGCCACACCGTGTTCTTTCAATACAGGAACGGTACTTTTTACGAGTTCAATTTGCTGTGGTGTCATCATGGCTAAAACTACTGTTGTGATTATAAGATGTATTTAAAATACATTTTATCTATTCTATTGTAAATACTTATTTTTAAAAAACCATAAAATAATTAAGTCTATGTCGTATTCGAGTATCTCATAGGAATATGGCATTTATCTTTCACATACACTAAAGGCGATAACCCGTAGGCCTTTAGTGTTGTTAATTAATAGAAAAAATTTCGATGTCTTCGCTTTAGGTAGATCTTGCTTGGAGTTAACGTTTTCCAAACAATGAACCCAGTAAACCGCGAATTAATTTCTGACCACTTGATCCACCTAAGCTACGTGCAGCACTTTTGGCAAAGGTGCTGACGATATCCTCGGTTAATTTGCTGCGATCTTTGGCTTGGCGTTCGGCTTCTTTTTGTTGCTCCCGTTCAAACCGCTCCTGCTCTTTGGCGTGTTGCTTTGCCAGTACTTCCTGTTGTTTTGCTTCGTTTTCCAGCAATTGCTGTTGTGCGCTTTCATTGACTTTACGTTGTAGCATTTCATAGGCGCTGTCGCGATCAACTGCTTGCTCATAAACACCTGCAACTAAACTCTGTTGCATCAGTTTTTGTCGCTCGTCAGCATGAATAGGAGTGAAAGCGGAGCGTGGCGGCATGATCATGCCACGTTCTACAATTTGCGGTGTCCCTTGCTCGTCTAGACAGCTAATCAACGCTTCACCTACTGCAAGTGCAGTGATTACGGCTTCAGCTTTAAATTCTGGATTGGCTCTAAAGGTTTCTGCTGCTGTCTTTACTGCTTTTTGATCTTTGGGGGTGAATGCTCTGAGCGCATGTTGAATGCGATTGCCTAGTTGCCCAAGCACATTTTCAGGAATATCCAGCGGACTTTGACTAATAAAATAGATGCCAACGCCTTTGGAGCGAATTAAGCGAACCACTTGTTGAATTTTTTCTTGCAGTGTTGGGCTTGCATTATTGAAGAGTAAGTGGGCTTCATCAAAGAAAAATACCAATTTGGGTTGGTCTAAATCACCAACTTCTGGGAGTTTCTCAAATAACTCAGACAGCATCCAGAGTAAAAAGGTGGCATAGAGTTTTGGGGTGTTCATGAGCTTATCGGCAGCGAGGAGGTTAATATAGCCACGTCCATCAGCATCAGTCTGCATAAAATCCATAATATCTAGGCTAGGTTCGCCAAAAAAGTTTTCAGCGCCCTGATCCCCCAGCGCCAATAAGTTCCGTTGAATGGCACCTAAGCTGGCAGGGGAGAGGTTGCCATAATCCGCTTTTAAAGCGGATGCATTTTCACTGACATAACTCAGCATTGCTTTAAGATCTTTAAAGTCAATCAACAGTAGTCCTTGGTCATCCGCAATTCGAAACACCGCGGCAAGTACACCTTGTTGCGTGTCATTCAGATTCAGCATTTGTGCAAGTAGCAAAGGGCCTATTTCTGAAATGGTGGTGCGAATGGGATGGCCTTGTTCACCAAACAAATCCCAAAATGTAACCGGTGCGCCTTCAAAGTTGATCGCCTCAATACCTAAGCTTTGTAGACGCGCATCAAATTTGGGATTGCTTGTTCCTGCTTTGGCAATGCTGGATACATCGCCCTTGGCATCGGCGAGGAAAACCGGGACACCCATCTGAGAAAATCCTTCAGCCAACACTTTTAAGGTGACCGTTTTGCCTGTGCCAGTTGCACCTGCAATCAAGCCGTGCCGATTGGCAAACTGTGAATGTAGAACAATATCTGTTGCTAAATCAGTCGATTTCTTTGCAATGATCATGGGTGTTGCCATGGTATTCCCCTATGCGAATTTTATTGTTTATGGTGAATTCATTCGTTTTAATGCTTGGGCTATATCTTGTATTAAATCTTCTGGATGTTCTAGCCCGATACAAAATCTAACCAGAATGCCAGCATTTAAATGAGGGTGAGCCAAGTGGCGCATATCTTCAATTTGATAGAGCATGACTAGGCTGAGCGGACCACCCCAACTGAAGCCGAGTTTGAACAGTTGTAGATGGTCGCAGAAAGCACGAACAGCCTGCATGTCGAATTCTGGTTTAAACACTACACTGACCAGTCCAGCACTCAAGCCAGTTTGACAGATTTCCAGCCAATATTGATGTCCAGCGCTCTGTGGGTATGCAGGGTGTAAAACTTGAGAGAAAGCAGGCTGATGAATCAGCCAGTCCAAAACGGTTTGCGTACTTTTCGCATGTTGTGCATAGCGTAATGCCATAGAGCTCAGACTGCGTTGAACTTGCGCAGTATCATCAGCTGAAACGGCAATGCCTTGTAGGGCGTGCATGCGTAGTAAGCGATGGTGTAGGACTTTATCTTGAGTAATAATCGCACCCATTAAGATATCACCACCACCACTTGGATATTTGGTGAGTGCGTGGACGCTAATATCGACGGCTAAGTGCTCATCGCTGAGGTCAAAAGGGTTAAAGGCAAGTCCTGCACCCCAGGTATTGTCGAGTGCAATGCATACACCCGCTTGTTTGGCTTTTTTAATGAGTCCTTTTAGGTCAGGGAACTCTAAGCTAACTGAGCCTGCCGCTTCAAGCCAAAGCAGCTTTGCTTGCTTTGAGGGCTGAAAGCTTTGTGCATCTAAGCCATCATAAACTTTGACCACAATGCCATAACGCTTTTGAAGATCGCGCAAATGCTCCATATTTGGACCATAGATGTTATCTGCTACCCAAACTTCATCACCATGACTCAAGCAGCAACTATTCACTAGGTTGATAGCTGATAAACCACTTGGTGCGAGCAGGCAATGCTCACCTCCTTCATTTAGCGCAATTTGATCGGCCAGTGTATAGGTGGTTGGTGTGCCATGTGTGCCATAGCTATAATCATAATCATCTGTCCAGTGTCGATTAAACAGTGCATCCGTATTGTTAAATATAATGGTGGAAGCACGGAACAGCGGCGGTTGCACAGTAGAGATAAATTGTGGTGCTTTGCGTGTTGCATGAATAAGGCTGGTCTGTGGATGTCTTTTCACAAGAATACTCATAAATTTTATGAATTAAGTTATGTTTGAAGCAAAGCATATTAATGAAGAGGAGCAAAGCAAAAAATTGTGAACCAAGATAAATAAAAGAATGATTGGCTTTATTTTTGCAGATTAAAAGAAATTAAAAATAGAGTGGGTGAAACATAATGAAAAAATTAAAAGTACATTATTTTCTTCATATTGCAGGGGAAGGTTTTGGGAGTTGTTATGAATATCTCAAGTCCTTGGGGGCTGAGATTAGCGCTACGGAATTTTTTGCATTACCTATTGATTTTGCATTAGAAGTTGATGCGCTTCCGAGTGTCGATGATGTCGACTTACTGCTTGTTATGGGTGGGGCGATGAGTGTAAATGATGAAGTTAATTTTCCATGGTTGAGGGTGGAGAAGCGTTGGATTCGTCGTTATTTGGCTGCATCTAAACCTGCGATTGGTTTATGTTTAGGGGGGCAATTAATCGCAAATTCATTGGGTGCAAATGTTCAACGAAATGCTGAACAAGAGTTGGGTTGGACAACGGTTTATCCAAGTGCTTATGTTCCAAAAGGTTATTTTAGTTTATCGAGTGAAATAAATATTATGCAGTGGCATAGTGAGACTTTTGATATCCCCAAAGGCGCTGTTCGACTGGCCGAAAATGCGGTTTGTTCAAACCAACTTTTTCAAATTGGAACAAACGTATTGGGCTTCCAATTTCACCCTGAAATTACACCTGATGCACTTAAAGTTTTTATTGAACATGAGCGTGAGGAATTGGTTTTTGATGGTGTAAATGTGCAGCCTTTACATACGCTCGAAATGACCAGGAAGTCAGACTTTATTATTGGTAATCAATTGCTTAATCAAGCTATTGATTATGTTCTAAAGCATTAATCATGATGTCTAGGCTACATCAGGTTTTATATACAATTAAAATGGATAAAAAGCCTAAATAGGTTTGCTTAATGCTTAAACAGTAGCTATAATGGGCAACCCTTGAATAGCAAGGGCTAAACGATAAATTAGTCGTTTAGATCGTTACAGTCATGGCATCGATCATGACCTTAGTGATTTTCACTGCCTTTGACACTTACCAATGGGTGAGCTGCGTCAAAGGTGATTCTTTATGTTTTTGGCTTGGAGTTTACTGGTATGTCTAACCAGAGAATCCGTATCCGTCTTAAGTCTTTTGATCATCGTCTGATTGATCAATCGTCTCAAGAGATCGTAGAAACCGCTAAGCGTACTGGAGCACAAGTGTGTGGTCCAATCCCGATGCCTACACGCATCGAACGCTTCAACGTTCTTACTTCACCGCATGTAAATAAAGATGCGCGTGATCAGTATGAAATCCGCACTTACAAGCGTTTGATCGATATCGTTCAGCCTACAGATAAAACTGTTGATGCTTTAATGAAATTAGATCTTGCAGCTGGTGTTGATGTTCAGATCGCATTGGGTTAAGGCTTTCGGTTAATTAACGAATAAAGTTAATTAAGCCGCTTTTTAAGAGGTTTACACACATGGCTATTGGTTTAGTCGGTCGTAAGTGCGGTATGACCCGTATTTTTACGGAAGCCGGCGTCTCTGTGCCAGTTACGGTGATCGAAGTTGATCCAAACCGTATCACTCAAATCAAAACGCTTGAAACTGATGGTTATCAAGCGATTCAGATTACTACTGGCGAACGTCGCGAATCTCGTGTAACAAATGCTCAGAAAGGTCACTTCGCTAAAGCGGGTGTTGCTGCTGGTCGTTTAGTTCAAGAGTTCCGTGCTACTGAAGCTGACCTTGAAGGTCGTGAAGTTGGTGGTACTATCGGTGTTGATTTGTTCACAGTTGGTCAAGTAATTGATGTAACTGGTCAATCAAAAGGTAAAGGTTTCCAAGGTGGTGTTAAGCGTTGGAATTTCCGTACCCAAGATGCAACTCACGGTAACTCGCTTTCACACCGTGTTTTAGGTTCAACTGGTCAAAACCAGACACCTGGACGCGTGTTTAAAGGTAAGAAAATGGCCGGCCATATGGGCGCTGAACGTGTAACCGTACAGGGTCTTGAGGTTGTATCTATCGACGCAGAACGCTCAATTCTTGTAGTTAAAGGTGCAATTCCTGGCGCTACTGGTGGTGACGTTATTGTTCGTCCTACGATCAAGGCTTGAGGGGAAATTACGTGAATTTACAAACTGTTTCCGGCTCTGCTGTTGAATTGTCTGAAGTTGCTTTCGGTCGCGAATTTAATGAAGCGCTTGTACACCAGGTTGTTACAGCTTATTTAGCTGGCGGCCGTCAAGGTTCTCGCGCTCAGAAATCACGTGCAGACGTATCTGGCGGTGGCAGAAAGCCATTCCGTCAAAAAGGTACAGGCCGTGCGCGTGCTGGTTCTATTCGTAGCCCAATCTGGGTTGGTGGTGGTAAAACTTTTGCTGCTCGTCCACAAGATTGGTCTCAAAAAGTTAACCGCAAAATGTATCGTGGCGCAATGCAATGTATCTTAGCTGAACTTGTTCGCCAAGATCGTCTTGTGTTAGTTGAAGAGTTTTCTGTTGCAGCTCCAAAAACTAAAGAATTGCTTGCTAAACTGAACGACTTAAATGCCACTCGCGCATTGATCGTTACAGAAGCTGTAGATGAGAATCTATATCTTGCAGCTCGTAACCTTCCGCACGTTGATGTGGTTGATGCTGCTGCAATCGATCCTGTTGGCTTGATCGCGTTCGATAAAGTTATTATGTCTGTTGCTGCTGCTAAGAAGATTGAGGTAGAACTCGGATGAATAACGAACGTATCTATCAAGTCCTTCAAGGGCCTGTATTCTCAGAAAAAGCACAAGCTTTAGGTGATACTGCTGGTGTTCAAGTTTTTAAAGTTGCAGTTGATGCAAATAAACTTGAAATCAAAAAAGCAGTAGAGCAACTCTTTGGTGTTGAAGTGTTGAAAGTAAACACAACAATTACTAAAGGTAAAACTAAACGCTTTGGTAAAACATTAGGACGCCGTTCTGATGTTAAAAAAGCATACGTCACCCTGAAAGCTGGCCAAGATGTTGAAATGGCTGACTTGGGCGATACCGCTGAAAGCGCAGCGGAATAAGGACGAAATTTATGCCAATTCAAAAATGTAAGCCAACGTCTCCGGGACGTCGCTTTGTAGAGAAAGTGGTTCATGACCATCTCCACAAAGGCGCACCTCATGCACCGTTGACAGAGGCTAAAAAACGTACTGGTGGTCGTAATAACAACGGTCACATCACGACTCGTCACATTGGTGGTGGTCATAAACAACAGTACCGTATAGTTGACTTCAAACGTAACAAAGATGGCATTCCAGCCACTGTTGAACGTATTGAATACGATCCTAACCGTACCGCACACATTGCTTTAGTTTTGTATGCTGATGGCGAACGTCGTTACATTATTGCACCTAAAGGTTTACGTGCTGGTGATAAAGTACAGTCTGGTAACGATGCTCCAATTCGTCCAGGTAACTGCTTGCCACTTCGCAACATGCCTATCGGTTCTACACTACATAACATTGAACTTAAAATCGGTAAAGGCGCGCAATTAGCTCGTTCAGCTGGTACTTCTGTTCAGTTGTTGGGTCGTGACGGTTCTTACGCAATTCTACGTCTGCGTTCAGGCGAAATGCGTAAAGTGCATGTTGAATGCCGCGCTGTAATTGGTGAAGTTTCTAACCAAGAAAGCAACCTTCGTTCATTGGGTAAAGCTGGTGCTTCACGCTGGCGTGGTGTTCGTCCTACCGTTCGTGGTATGGCGATGAACCCAGTTGATCACCCGCACGGTGGTGGTGAAGGGCGTAATAAAGGTATTCAGCCTGTAAGCCCATGGGGTCAAAAAGCGAAAGGGTACAAAACACGTACCAATAAGCGTACGACTAAGATGATCATTCGCGACCGTCGCGTTAAGTAACAAGTAAAGGAATCTGACAATGCCTCGTTCTCTGAAAAAAGGCCCATTCGTCGATGCGCACTTGTTCGCTAAGGTTGAAGCGGCTGTAGCGAGTAATACTCGTAAGCCGATCAAAACTTGGTCGCGTCGTTCGATGATCCTCCCGGATTTTGTTGGTCTAACAATTTCTGTTCATAATGGCCGTAACCATGTTCCAGTGATTGTATCTGAACATATGGTTGGTCATAAACTCGGTGAATTCGCGCCAACTCGTACCTATCGTGGTCACGGTGTTGACAAGAAGTCTAAACGTTAAGGTGCTCACAATGGAAGTAACTGCTAAATTACGCGGTGCCGCCATCTCGGCACAAAAAACACGTTTGGTTGCAGATTTAATTCGTGGCAAGTCAATTGCTCACGCATTAAACATCTTGAACTTCAGCAACAAAAAAGCTGCTGTTCTTGTAAAAAAAGCTTTGGAATCTGCAATTGCAAACGCTGAACATAATAACAGTTTAGATGTAGACGACCTTAAAGTTTCTACGATTTACGTTGATGAAGGCACTAGCCTGAAACGTATTTTGCCACGTGCTAAAGGCCGTGCGGATCGTATTACTAAGCGTACTTGTCACATCACCGTTAAGGTAGGGGTTTGATATGGGTCAGAAGGTTCATCCAATCGGTATCCGCCTAGGTGTTGTGAAACGTCATAACGCTAACTGGTATGCGAGTCCGAAACAATACGCTGAATATTTGCTTAAAGATCTTCAAGTTCGTGAGTTTTTGAATAAAAAACTTAAAAGCGCGATGATCAGCAATATTCTTATCGAACGTCCTACAGGTGCTGCTAAAGTAACAATTAGCACTGCTCGTCCAGGTATCGTAATCGGTAAAAAAGGCGAAGATATTGAGAAATTACAGCGTGAACTCACCACAATCATGGGTGTTCCAGCGCAAGTAAGTATCAACGAAATCGATCGCCCAGATTTAGACGCACGTCTTGTTGCTGAAGCAATTGCTTCTCAACTAGAAAAGCGTGTTATGTTCCGTCGTGCTATGAAGCGTGCGGTACAAAACACAATGCGTGCTGGCGCTAAAGGTATCAAAGTTGAAGTTTCAGGTCGTCTAGGTGGTGCAGAGATTGCGCGTACTGAGTGGTATCGTGAAGGTCGTGTACCTTTACATACGCTTCGTGCAGACATCGACTATTCATCTGTACGTGCTGAAACAACTTACGGTACGATTGGCGTTAAAGTTTGGATTTTCCGCGGTGAAATCTTGGGTGGCATGAAGCAAGTCATGAACCCAGCACCAGCTGAAGAACGTCCAGCTAAACGTGGTCGCGGTCGTGGTGAAGGTCAGGAGCGTCGTGGTCGTCGCAATGATCGTTCTGCTGAAAAGGGAGAATAATCCATGTTGCAACCTAAACGTACTAAATTCCGTAAAGTGCAAAAAGGCCGTAACACTGGTCTTGCGCATCGTGGCAGTACAGTATCATTTGGTACAATCGCACTTAAATCAGTTGAACGTGGTCGTATGACTGCGCGTCAAATTGAAGCAGCGCGTCGTACCATTAGCCGTCGTGTAAAACGTGGTGGTAAAATCTTCATCCGTGTATTTCCAGACAAACCAATTACTCAAAAACCATTAGAAGTACGTATGGGTAAAGGTAAAGGTAGTGTGGAGTACTGGGTTTGCGAAATCAAACCAGGTAAGATCCTGTACGAAATGGAAGGTGTGAACGAAGAATTAGCACGTGAAGCGTTTGCGCTTGCTGCTGCTAAGCTTCCGTTTAAAACCACTATCGTGACTCGGACGGTAATGTAATGAAAACTAAAGATCTACGTGAAAAATCGGTAGAAGAATTGAAAGCTTTGCTTGATGAGCAACAGCTTAACCAATTCCGTCTTCGTATGGCGAAAGCGACGGGTCAATTGGGTAAATCGCACGAAGTGCAAGTTGCTCGTAAGACTGTTGCACGTATTAAGACACTCCTCACCGAAAAACAGGGGAACGGACAATGAGTGAAAATGTAGTCCGCACGTTAACCGGCAAAGTAGTAAGCGACAAAATGGACAAGTCTATTGTTGTACTTATCGAACGCCGCGTTCAACACCCGTTGTATGGCAAATCACTTCGCCGTTCAACTAAATTACACGCTCATGATGAGAACAACACTGCTAAAACTGGCGATGTTGTAACCATTAAAGAAAGCCGCCCAATTTCTAAAACTAAAGCTTGGGCTTTAGTGGAAGTCGTTGAAGCAGCTGCTGAGTAATTAGGTTCTTGTTGCATCATCGGTCAATTTCGAGTACTCTTTGAGCCTTTCGAAATTGCGACCGGTGATGCTCGGTTTTGGAGTAGGGCAATGATTCAAACCGAAAGTATGCTCGACGTAGCAGACAATAGTGGTGCACGCCGCGTACAATGTATTAAAGTACTAGGTGGTTCACACCGTCGTTATGCTTCTGTTGGCGATATTATTAAAGTTACTGTAAAAGAAGCAATTCCGCGTGGCCGTGTTAAAAAAGGCGACGTGATGAATGCAGTGGTTGTTCGTACAAAATTTGGTATTCGTCGTCCAGATGGTTCAGTGATCCGTTTTGATGATAATGCTGCTGTTATTTTAAATAATAACAAGGCTCCGATTGCCACTCGTATTTTTGGACCAGTGACTCGTGAACTTCGTACTGAACAGTTCATGAAAATCATTTCATTGGCTCCTGAAGTTCTATAATAGAGGCAATCATGGCTAAGATTAAGAAAAACGATCAAGTAATTGTGATCGCAGGTAAAGAGAAAGGCAAACAGGGTACTGTTTTGTCTGTATCTAACGATCGAGTTAAGGTTGAAGGCCTTAACTTGGTGAAGAAGCATCAAAAGCCGAACCGTGCAACTGGTACTGAAGGTAGTATCGTTACACAAGAAGCTTCGCTTCATATCTCAAACGTGGCAGTTTTTAATGCTACAACCCAAAAGGCTGACCGTGTTGGTTACCAGTTTGATGCAGAAGGCACGAAAGTTCGTGTTTATAAATCAAATGGTGAATCAGTGGCGGCGGCGAAGTAATAGGTTGAAAAGGCAATGGCCAGACTTAGAACACGTTATAACGAAGAACTTAAGACTCAACTGAAAGATACGTTGGCTCTTGAGAATGTAATGCAAATTCCGCGTATTACAAAAATTACGATCAACATGGGTGTTGGTGCTGCTTCAGCTGATAAGAAATTATTAGATGGCGCACTTTCTGATATGCAAGCAATTGCAGGTCAAAAACCAGTACTTACTCTTGCGCGTAAATCTATCGCTGGTTTTAAAATCCGTGATGGTTGGCCGATCGGTTGTAAAGTTACTTTACGCGGCGACCAAATGTACGAATTCTTGGACCGTTTGATCTCAATCGCAATCCCTCGTATCCGTGACTTCCGTGGTTTCTCAGCGAAATCTTTCGACGGTCGTGGTAACTACTCGATGGGCTTGAAAGAACAGATCGTTTTCCCTGAAATCGATTATGACAAGATTGATCGTATTCGTGGTATGGATATTACTATTACTACGACTGCTCGCACCGATGACGAAGGCCGTGCGCTTATGCGTGCATTCGGCTTCCCGTTTAAATAAGAGGTCGATATGGCTAAGAAAGGTATGATTAATCGCGAATTAAAACGCGAACAGACCGTTGCTAAATACGCTGCAAAACGTGCTGAATTAAAAGCAACGATTGCAAATGTAAATGCAACTGACGAAGAGCGTTTTGAAGCGATGATGAAATTTCAAGCATTGCCGCGTAACGCATCTCCAGTGCGTTTGCGTAACCGCTGTGGTTTAACTGGTCGTCCTCATGGTTACTTCCGTAAGTTCGGCTTAAGCCGTAACAAATTACGCGAAACAGTAATGCAAGGTGATGTACCGGGCGTTGTTAAGGCAAGCTGGTAAGGAGCGACTAGATGAGTATGCAAGATACCGTTGCCGACATGCTAACCCGTGTTCGTAACGCACAAATGGCTAAGAAACAAACCGTTTCTATGCCGAATTCTAAGTTGAAGGTTGCTATTGCAAACGTTCTTCAACAAGAAGGTTATGTTTCAGATGTAGGTGTTGCTGATTTAGAAGGCAAACCAACTTTGACCATCACTTTAAAATATTTCGAAGGCAAACCAGTTATCGAAACTGTGAAACGCGTAAGCCGTCCAGGTCTACGTCAGTATCGCGGTAAAGATAAATTACCGAGCGTTAAGCAAGGTTTGGGTATTGCAATTGTTTCTACAAGCCAAGGCATCATGACTGATCGCGCTGCACGCTCTGCGGGCATCGGTGGTGAAGTTATTGCTTTTGTTTCTTAATAGGTGATTCCTCATGTCTCGTGTGGCTAAAGCCCCAGTAACTGTGCCGAATGGTGTAACAGTTACTCAGAACGGCCGGCAGGTCGAAGTGAAAGGCAGCAAAGGTACATTGTCTTTCAACCTGCATGCGCTGGTCGAGCTCAAACAGGAAGATGGTGCTCTGCACATTGCTCCAGCAAAAGAGTCGAGAGACGGCTGGATGCAAGCAGGTACTGCTCGCGCTGTTTTAAATAACCTTGTGAAAGGTGTTAATGAAGGCTTTGAACGTAAGCTACAACTGATCGGTGTCGGTTATAAAGCTGCAGTTAAAGGTAACGTTGTTAACCTTAACCTCGGTTTTTCTCACCCAATTGATTATGCACTTCCAGAAGGTGTAACTGCTGAAACTCCAATCGCGACTGAAATCGTGTTGAAGTCTGCAAATAAACAATTGTTAGGTCAAGTGGCTGCTGATATTCGCTCTTACCGTTCTCCTGAACCTTATAAAGGTAAAGGTGTTCGTTATTCGGATGAAGTTGTTCTTCGTAAAGAAGCTAAGAAGAAATAGGGCGCGAGGTTCTTATGAACGAAAAGAAACAATCCCGTTTGCGTCGTGCGAAAAGCACACGCTTGCACATCCGTGCATTGGGTGCGACTCGTTTGTGTGTAAACCGCACTCCGCGTCACATCTATGCTCAATTGATTTCAGCCGATGGTGGCAAAGTTTTAGCGCAAGCTTCAACTTTAGACGCTACTTTACGCGCTGGTGCTACGGGTAATACCGAAGCAGCGAGTAAAGTAGGTGCTTTAATCGCAGAACGTGCCAAAGCAGCTGGTGTAACTAAAGTTGCATTTGACCGTTCTGGTTTTAAATATCATGGTCGTATTAAAGCCTTGGCTGATGCTGCCCGTGAAGGCGGCTTGGAGTTCTAATCATGGCGAAAGTT
This sequence comes from Acinetobacter pullicarnis, assembly GCF_006352475.1. NCBI lineage: Bacteria > Pseudomonadati > Pseudomonadota > Gammaproteobacteria > Moraxellales > Moraxellaceae > Acinetobacter > Acinetobacter pullicarnis. The sequence goes on along the minus strand of NZ_VCMZ01000001.1, from coordinate 3,408,171 downwards.
GAACAAAACGAAGGTCTCGTTGAAAAGCTGGTTGCCGTTGATCGTGTAGCCAAGGTTGTTAAAGGTGGTCGTATCTTCTCTTTCACAGCATTGACTGTGGTAGGTGATGGTAATGGTCGCGTCGGTTTTGGTCGTGGTAAAGCACGTGAAGTTCCAGCTGCTATTTCTAAAGCACTTGAAGCTGCTCGTCGTAACATGATTACTATCGAACTTGCTGAAGGCACTTTACAACACCCAATTAATGCTCGTCATGGCGCTAGCCGTGTTTTCATGCAGCCTGCTTCTGAAGGTACTGGCGTAATTGCTGGTGGTTCTATGCGTGCTGTACTTGAAGCTGCTGGTGTACGTAACGTATTGACGAAATGCTATGGTTCTACCAATGCTGCTAACGTAGTAAACGCAACTTTTAATGGTTTGCGTGATATGACTTCTCCTGAGAAAGTCGCTGCGAAACGTGGTCTTTCAGTAGAACAAATTTTAGGGTAATCAATCATGAAAACGATTAAAGTTACCCAGATCAAATCTTCATCACATCGTTTGAAAAATCACAAACTTTGTCTACAAGGTTTAGGTCTGCGTCGTATTGGTCATACTGTAGAAGTGCAAGATACGCCTTCTAACCGTGGTATGGTCAACAAAGTTTACTATATGGTTAGTGTAGAGGAATAAGCCATGACTCTGCGTTTAAATGAACTTGCACCTGCAGAAGGTGCTAAACGTGAAAATCTTCGCGTGGGTCGTGGTATAGGCTCTGGCGTTGGTAAAACAGGTGGTCGCGGTGTTAAAGGACAAAAATCACGTAAAAGTGGTGGCGTTCGTCCGGGCTTTGAAGGTGGTCAAACTGCATTATATCGTCGTTTGCCTAAATTCGGTTTTACTAGCCAAATTGCTTTGAAAACTGCTGAAGTACGTTTGTCTGAACTTGCTAAAGTAGAAGGCGATCTTGTTAGTCTTGAAACTTTGAAAGCAGCTAACGTTGTGCGTAAAGATATGTTACGTGCTCGTATCGTTCTTTCTGGTGAAGTGACTCGTGCATTTACTGTACAAGGTGTTCCATTGACTAAAGGCGCTAAAGCTGCTCTTGAAGCTGCTGGCGGTAAAGTCGAGGAGTAATCGCGAGTGAGTATGTCTCCTAGTTCTTCAGGTCATGTTCACATGATGAAAGGTCAACCATTTCATGTGAAATACCGTGAAATTATTCGTCGATTAATGTTCTTAGTTGGCGCATTGGTCGTCTTTCGACTAGGAACGCATATTCCTTTGCCAGGTATCGATAATGTCGCCTTAGCAGGTTTTTTCAAGCAAAATGAAGGTACTTTCATTGGCTTGTTTAACATGTTCTCAGGCGGAGCATTAGAACGGATGTCTATTCTAGCTTTGGGTATCATGCCTTACATCTCTGCATCGATTATCGTGCAGTTGATGTCAACGGTAGTACCATCGCTAGAAGCATTGAAAAAAGAAGGTGAGCAGGGTAAGCGTAAGATTAATCAATATACGCGTTATGGCACACTTTTACTTGCAATAGTACAAGGCATAGGCATGTGTGCTGGCTTGGTTGCTCAGGGTATTACCTTGACTTCTGGTCTTGCATTCATGGTTCCTGCATTGACCTCTTTGGTTGCAGGGACAATGTTCTTGATGTGGTTGGGAGAACAGATTACCGAACGTGGTATCGGTAACGGGATCTCAATGATTATCTTTGCAGGTATTGTGGCAGGTTTACCAGGGCTTGTTGCTCAATCATTTTCTTCGGCAAATGATGGAACTAGCAGCATTGGTATGATCGGTCTTGTCGTGTTTGGATTGCTCTCTGTAGCAGTCCTTGCTGCGATCGTGTTTATTGAAAAAGCTCAACGTCGAATCACTGTCAACTATGCTCAAAAGCAGCAAGGTCGTCGCGTATTTACTGCACAGCAAACGCACTTGCCTTTGAAGATTAATATGGCTGGGGTCATTCCCGCAATCTTCGCAAGTTCGTTACTGCTCTTTCCTGCAAGCTTAGGCCAATGGTTAGGTAGCACTGAAGCTGATGCAAGTTTTTTCCAGCAGACCTTACAAACTTTGGCATTAGAATTATCGCCTGGACGACCGTTTTATTTGGTGCTCTTCGGTGCGTTAATTATCTTTTTCTGCTACTTCTATACAGCGCTTGTATTTAGCCCTAAAGAAGTTTCAGAGAATTTGAAACGCAGTGGAGCTTATGTACCTGGTATTCGCCCAGGTGAGCAAACTGCTCGTTATTTAGATCATATTCTTAGTCGTTTGACGTTTATTGGTGCAATTTACATTACAGTGATTTGTTTGATGCCAATGATTTTGCAAAGTTCTTTCGGTATTCCATTCACTTTGGGTGGTACCTCTTTGCTGATTGTTGTCGTCGTAGTTATGGATTTCATGGCTCAACTTCAAGCTCACTTAACGTCGCATCAGTATGACAATCAATCACTAATGAAGAAAACGACTGCTCATCCTAAGGGATAAGCGCACTTAGAGGTTTCATTATGAAAGTTCAAGCTTCTGTAAAGAAAATTTGTGGTAGCTGTAAAGTTATCCGTCGTAATGGGGTAATTCGCGTAATTTGTAGCGCAGAACCTCGTCATAAACAACGTCAAGGTTAATTTATTAATCAAGACCTGTTGATTTCAGTAGGCAAATTAGGTTACTATCCGCCCCTCAAGATTTGTGGGGCGGTTGATTATCTCTGCTGCCTTTTTGGAGAAAATGAATGGCTCGTATTGCCGGTGTAAACATTCCGGATAACAAGCATGCTGTTATCTCTCTCACTTATATTTTTGGTATTGGTCGCCATACTGCTAAGAACATCTTAGCTGCTGCTGGTATTACCACCACCACTAAAATTCGTGAATTAGATGATGCTCAGCTTGATGCGATTCGTGCAGAAGTTGCCAAGGTTCCGACCGAAGGTGATTTACGTCGCGAAATTTCCATGAACATTAAACGTTTAATGGATTTAGGCTGCTACCGCGGTCTTCGTCATCGTCGCAGCTTGCCTGTTCGCGGACAACGCACCAAAACTAACGCACGTACCCGTAAAGGTCCGCGCAAACCTATTAAGAAATAAGATTTCTGGAAGCTAAAAGATGGCTAAAGATACTCGCGCACGCAAGAAGGTCACCCGTACCGTCTCTGAAGGTGTTGCACACATTCACGCTTCTTTTAATAACACCATTGTGACTATTACCGATCGTCAAGGTAATGCACTGGCTTGGGCCACTTCAGGTGGACAAGGCTTCCGTGGATCACGTAAATCAACTCCGTTTGCTGCTCAGGTAGCTGCTGAAGTTGCTGGTAAAGCAGCTTTAGACTACGGATTGAAAAACTTGGACGTCCTTGTAAAAGGTCCTGGTCCAGGTCGTGAATCTGCGGTTCGTGCTTTAGGTGCAGTGGGTTATAAAATTAATAGCATTACCGATGTGACACCAATTCCTCACAACGGTTGCCGTCCACCTAAAAAACGTCGCGTCTAAGGAGAAACATTCATGGCTCGTTATATTGGTCCAAAATGCAAACTCTCTCGCCGCGAAGGGACAGACCTGCAACTTAAATCTGGCGTCAAACCATTTGACGTCAAAACAAAAAAACATGCTAAAGCGCCTGGCCAACATGGCCAAAGCCGTGCAAAACAGTCTGAGTACTCACTACAATTACGTGAAAAACAAAAAGTACGTCGTATGTACGGTGTGTTAGAGCGTCAATTTAGTAACTACTACAAAGAAGCAGCTCGTGTAAAAGGTGCAACAGGTGAAAACTTGTTGAAACTGCTTGAAAGCCGCATTGATAACGTTGTTTATCGCATGGGTTTTGGTTCTACACGTGCAGAAGCTCGTCAGCTGGTATCTCACCGTAGCATTACTTTAAATGGTCGTCGTGTTAACATTGCGTCTATTCAAGTTAAAGCTGGTGATGTTGTTGCAGTTCACGAAGGTGCTAAACCACAATTACGTATTAAAAACGCAATTGAGTTAGCAGCTCAACGTGGTATTCCTTCTTGGATGGATGTTGATCATTCTAAATTAGAAGGTACATTTAAAGCTGCACCAGATCGTTCTGATTTACCTGCTGAAATCAACGAAAGCTTGATTGTAGAATTGTATTCTAAATAATCCTTGAGGTAGCAATAATGACGCGTACTGCAAACGAGTTTCTAACACCGCAAGCGATTAAGGTCGAAGCGGCAAGCGGGACCTCGGCAAAAGTGATTCTGGAACCTTTAGAGCGTGGTTTTGGCCATACTCTAGGGAATGCTTTACGTCGTATCCTACTGTCTTCTTTACCTGGCGCTGCTGTGGTTGAAGTTGAAATAGAAGGTGTCGAACACGAGTACAGTACTTTAGAAGGCTTGCAGCAGGACATCGTCGAGCTCTTGCTGAACCTTAAAGGGTTGTCTATTAAACTGTTCGATCAAAACGAAGCATATTTAACATTAGAAAAACAAGGTCCTGGCGATGTTACTGCTGCAGACCTTCGTTTACCTCATAATGTTGAAGTGGTTAACCCTGAGCATTTGATTGGCACACTCAGTGCCTCTGGTTCATTGAAAATGCGCCTGAAAGTTGCTCAAGGCCGTGGTTATGAAACATCTGATTCACGTTTCCCAGAAGGCGAAACTCGCCCAGTGGGTCGTTTACAGTTAGATGCTTCTTATAGCCCGATCCAACGTGTGTCTTATACCGTAGAAAATGCGCGTGTAGAACAACGTACGGACCTTGATAAACTTGTCATTGATCTTGGTACTAACGGCACTGTAGATCCTGAAGAAGCAATCCGTAAAGCGGCAACAATCTTGCAACAACAAATTGCAATCTTTGTTGATCTTCAGAAAGATCAAGCGCCTGTGGCTCAAGAACCTCGTGAAGAAGTTGACCCAATCTTGCTTCGTCCAGTGGATGATCTAGAGCTAACTGTTCGTTCTGCTAACTGTTTGAAAGCAGAAAATATTTACTACATCGGAGATCTAGTACAACGTACTGAAGTTGAGCTATTAAAAACGCCTAACTTAGGTAAAAAATCGTTGACTGAAATCAAAGATGTTCTGGCTTCAAAAGGCTTACAACTCGGCATGCGTTTAGAGAACTGGCCACCGGCTAGCCTCCGTATGGACGATCGTTTCGCCTATCGTAGCCGTTAATTAAGTAGGACTATCACCATGCGTCATCGTAATAGTGGTGTGAAATTAGGCCGTACCAGTAGTCATCGTAAAGCGATGTTCCAAAACATGGCTAATTCTTTATTTGAGCATGAGTTGATCAAAACAACTGTGCCTAAAGCTAAAGAATTACGTCGTGTTGCTGAGCCTTTAATCACGCTAGCTAAAAACGATACTGTAGCAAACCGTCGTTTAGCGTTTGCTCGTACTCGTTCAGCTGTTATTGTCGGTAAACTATTTACCGTATTAGGCCCTCGTTACAAAGAACGTAATGGCGGTTATCTACGTGTGCTTAAAGCGGGCTTCCGTGCAGGTGATGCTGCACCAATGGCTTATGTTGAGCTTGTAGATCGCGAAGTGAAAACTTCAGCAGAATAATTTTATATTATTCGTGAAAAAGGCCAGTTGAAACACTGGCCTTTTTTTATGCCTGAAATTTGTTGCTTTCTCAATCATCAATCTCGACTGGCATAATAATCCTCTGTTTCTATTAACTTGACATTGCTGATTGTCAAAATTGTGTTTTAATAAGCTATCTCAAATACAGGCCATAAAAATAATATGGAAAAGCATGTTGATCTTCTTATCGTTGGTGCAGGGCTGTCTGGTATCGGGTTAGCAGCACATCTTTCAAAAAAATCTCCTAAGCGTTCATTTGAGATCATTGAGCGGCGGCAAAGCTTTGGCGGCACTTGGGATTTGTTTCAGTATCCGGGGATTCGTTCTGATTCAGATATGTCAACATTTGGCTTCGACTTTAAGCCTTGGACAAAGTCCAGTGTGTTGGCAGATGGTGCGGCTATCAAAAACTATTTGAGTGAAGTTGTTGATGAATTCGATTTAAAAAATAAAATTCATTTTAATCATCGTGTTCTTTCAGCAAATTATAATTCTGAGAGCAAGAAATGGCAGGTCGAAATTGAAGATGCTGCGCAGAATAAACAAACCTGGATCGCAAATTTTATATTTGGCTGCACAGGTTACTATAACTATGATCAAGGCTTTCAGCCTGATTTCCCGAATCAAGATCAGTTTAAAGGACCATTGGTTTATCCGCAGCATTGGCCTACAGATTTAGATTATCTCGGCAAAAAAATTGTGATTATTGGCAGTGGTGCAACTGCGATTACATTGGTGCCTGCTTTGGTCAAGGGCGGTGCTGAGCATGTCACCATGTTACAACGCTCACCGACTTACATTGCTTCGGTCCCTGCGACTGATTTTGTTTATAAGAAGATGCGTCAGTTTTTACCCGAGGCATTGGCCTACAAAATTGCGCGCACGCGTAATATTGTGATGCAACGTGGTGTCTATGTGCTGGCACAAAAGCATCCTCAACTGTTGCGACGTGTGTTATTACGCTCAGTTGCTTCACAGCTCAACGCGAAAGTGGATATGAAACACTTTACACCGCGTTATGCACCATGGGATCAGCGACTCTGTGTAGTCCCAGACGCTGATTTGTTTCAGGTGTTGGGCTCAGGGCATGCAAGCGTTGAAACGGATCAGATTGAGGCATTTACGGAGACGGGTATCCAACTTAAATCTGGGCAGCATTTGTCAGCTGATATTATTGTTTCTGCAACAGGACTACAGATTCAAATCTTGGGTGGAATACAGGTCAGCATTGATGGTCAAGCGCTGAACACCTCAGAACATATGTTATATCAAGGTGTGATGGTGAGTGATGTGCCCAATATGGCAATGATTATTGGCTACATCAATGCCTCTTGGACACTAAAGGTTGATATTGCAGCAAATTATATTTGTCGTCTGCTTAATTATATGGATCAGCATCATTTGGATGAGGTCATCGCACAGGGCGACCCGAGTCAGTTACTCGAAGATACTGTGATGGGGAGTTTAAGTGCTGGCTATATCGCACGTGCTGCTGATGTAATGCCAAAACAAGGGCGGAATGCACCTTGGCGAGTCAGCAATAATTATTTTGCAGATCGTAAAGCACTAAAAAATGCTAAGTTTGATGATCAGGTGCTCAGATTTAAACTGCGCTAAATTCCGAAAAGCGGATGAAATCAGCGACCAATCTTAAAATCAATCTTTTATAAGCGGTTGCGTATCCTTGTTTTAAGTGAATTATGGTGAATGCACTCTTTCGCAATTTTAGTTAAATTGTCGGCTGTTTAGTGTATTGAGGGCGGATTCAGTTAAACTATCCATTCGATTCAACGCCAGATTCGGTGAATTCACTGAATCTTTTTTTGTTTTAGGGAAATTGAAATGTCAGAGAATCAGAGTTTAGAAGAACGCAAAGTGATTTACCGTGCTCGACGTGGTTTAAAAGAGATTGATGTTTATTTTGATCCCTATGTGAAGCAGTATTATTTGCAAGCGGATGCGCATGAGAAAGCATTATTTGCTGAACTGGTTGAACAAGAAGATCCAGACTTACTGGATTGGTTTATGGAAGTGACTGAACCACCACGCCCAGAGCTGAAAGATTTGATTGCTAAACTCAAAGATTATGTCCATTCAGCCTAATTCAGCTGCTGCGATTCATTTGGTTTATACGCTGAAACCCAGTCGATCGATACTGGTGTTTCAGTTGTGTAGTTTATTCATTCTCCTAATGATCTTTTATCAAATTTTAAGTTTTGCTGAATTACTGCTTTTATTGCTACTGGCGCTGACCAGTTTTTTCTTTTTTCTAAAACAAGATCATATTCGGACACTGGCTGTGCTTGATGCACAAGACTGGACGATTCAATATGCCCATTCCAAAACTAAACACCGCGTACAAATTAAAAAAATCATCGACCAATATTTTTATGTGGTGGTTTATTTTGAAGCACGTTCAATCAAACCGCTGCTTATTTGGGGTGACCAACTCCCTAAAAGTGTATGGAAAAGTATTAGGATTCACTCAAAACTACAATAATGAGTTATAAGACACAATTATGTAACATTGAAAAAGATGTTAAATAATGAATACTTGTCTTTATATTGATGTTTTGTTTAAAAAATAGTTAGACATTGTTGAAAAAAACCACTAAATTAGCTTTGTTATCGAATAACTATACAGATGTCTTGTTATTTCAATAACCCGATTATGTTGTTGTAAAGATTGAGTGATCAAAACCAATTAATCCCACTGTGGATTTACCCTTTAATAAGTAGCATGTGCAGAACCGTCGCAATGCTGCTTTTTTTTGCCCAAAATTTAGTGGAAAAGATATTTTAGGTCAATTAAACAACCCTACTTATATGACAAACTGACAGGACTTGGAGAACGCTTTTTTTGTTCGAATCTAAGGTTTGATCGGTTTTATCGTAAAGGAATAATCACAATTATATAGGGATAGAAGCATGTATAAAAAACATAAAAAAATTCAACTCACCTGCATCACACTTCTGATTACAACGGTTTTATCTGGCTGTTCTATGGCAATAAAACATGGTGCAGAAACGGGTCTCGGTTTTACAGAAAAGCATATCTTGCCCCCCATTTTAACCATGAGTGATGTGGATATGGTGTGTAATAGCAGTAATGCATTAGCACCGATGATTATGTCGACCAAAGCGATGGGGGCAGATCCTGCTCGTATGGCAGTGATGCTTTATGCATCAGCAGGGATGTGTGCTGAAAGTCAGGCGATGAATGCTGAGTTACGTTATTTACGTGCATCCAAAGTTGGTCAAGTGGCAGAGGCACAGGATGCGCGAATTGAGCAGAAACGCTGGGCAGCGATTGCAGCAGAACGTCAATACACAGGTTATCAACTATTTGCTGAACATTGGGAGCGGAAATACAAGTATAAATTAGGTGAGGAGTGTCTAAACTTCCAAAAAGATACAGATCAATCTGTGTATTTATTGGCGATGATCAGTGGCTTACAGTCGATGACCAATGATATTAACTCAGGCGGGCAGGCCAATGTCCCGAAAGATATTGCTGCCAAGGTTGAGCGCGGGATGCGTTGTTTAGACAATACAACCTATTGGGGAGTTCCACGGGCAACGCGGGCGGTGATTTGGACCTTATTGCCTGGTTCTGGGGATGGTAAACCAGACCCATTTCTAACATTGCAAGAGTCGATGCAAATTGGGGAGCAAAAAGGGGTACGTTTATCGCATGCCTTAAATGCTGTGGCGGCACAGGCCAATGGGGATGATAGCAAAATTCGTAATGCATTACGTGCCTATGCATCATCTCGCGGAGAAGGGAAAAAGGTTGATCCCAATTATCGTTTATTTGATCAGATGGCAGGGCAAATGATTCAAAGCATTGCAGACCGCTACTGGACTGAACATACCGGAAAACGTGCAGGAGAGGAGGGAATGAGTCATTTCTGGGATGATCAAAAAATGGCTGCAGACGATACGCTATTTAGCAAAGCACCCGCAGAATAGCTTTAATAAAATTACAGAGAAAATAAAATATAATCTGTATCTTTATGAATATTAGAAAAGTTTTTAAGTGCTGAAGGCGTCGCTATACACCTTCAGTAAGCGGCTCGAAGGGGTGAAAAAATGAAAGAACAGGAATTACGACGAAGAATGATTTTAGTTGGCGCTGTAATGTTAATTGCTGCGTTTCTACAAATTTTCCAGCCCTACTTTATTTATTGGAAACCTGAATTCTTTAACCAACCTTGGCGTTGGTGGACTGCACATTGGGTTCATGTCGGATGGATTCACTATCTATTGAATATGTTGGCTTTTATATTCTTACCTTTTATTTTTCCACACCTACAAAATCGTTTTTTATTGATCATGATGTTGTGTTTACCACCATTAATGAGTTTTAGTTTTTATTATTTCTATCCAGATATTGAAGTCTATGCAGGCTTATCAGGATTAATGCACGGTTTATATGCAGCGGTTGCTTTGTTTTTTTTACAGTTTAATCAAGAACGTAAATTTGCTTTATTGGTATTGGGCTTGGTTTGGGCCAAAATCATTTGGGAAAATACCATGGGTTCATTGGAAACAGCTGAATTGATCGGTAGCCCTGTTTTGGTCGAGGCACATTTTGTTGGTGCAATTTGGGGCAGTTTGTTGGCGATTCTTTGGTTGATATTTATACAGTTGCAGCAACACCGTGCTGCAAAGTAAATGCAAACCATGAGCATCTCGTCATTTCGCTTGAAATAAAAGCCAAGACAATTGAAATGTTCAGATAACGGCAGGCGCTGCGCTGCATTTTTTGCAATTATTTACGCTTTGAAGATGATTTGAATTGTTGCCGCGGTTGCGACGCGAGCATGTGCATGAAAAGAATAGAGAAAATAAAAATTGGTGTGAAATGTGTTGAGTCAAATAACACAGCATTGGTGTAATCAAAAGAAATCAATCAGGTAACGGATTTTACCTCAATACAAGAACTGTGAAATAGATAGCCCAAGTTCTGGACTATGATAAAAAATGGACAAAGCATGCACGAAGCAAAAAATAATAGATCAGGATTTGGTCTACTCAGTTATCTCTGGAATGAATGGTTTTCAACCTTTTTTATACTCTTACTGCTCTTGCTGACCTTGATTATTGGAACGGGTGAGTTGATTCATGGTGAGTTGTTACGTACAGGTGAGCGCCTGTATGGCGACCCAAGTACAGGGATGCAATATTCTTTTTTAAGGGCAGAACCTGAGCAACCACAATGTGAGCGTTATCCCAATATAGATGCTTTGGTTCAGCAGCAAATGCAGACCAATGCCAAAGATGATTCTGCCGACTTTTTTGGCACGGCCTCAACCGCTGAGGTGCGTCAATCGGTGTTGGCGGCACAGCAACAATGCGAAGAAAAATATGCTTTCTATGACAAGAGTAAGCAGTATTTAGATGCGCATAGTACGCTTCGGAGCTTTCGAGATTTTGAAATCGGTTTGTTTGGGTTATTTAAATATGGCACCGATAATCGGATCTTGCTGCTGTTGATGATGGTGGTGGTTTCCGCGATTACGGCCTCGGTCAATATGCACCATATTAGTTTAAGAGCACCGAAAACCAAGATGGATTTTCGGATTTATAATTTGGTGATGGTGCTGGGTAATGGCTTACTTAGTTTTTCAGTTGTGAGTCAGTATCAATCCGTTCTCGACTCTGGGGTGGCGATCAATCTGGAAACCCGTGGAATTTATTATTTATGGATTCTGCTGTTCTTTAGTTTGACTCTGATCAGTGCGGTACAGTTGTTTCGAATCCCCAAAACGGCCATCGAAGGCGGGAAAATTGGGCTGGCTTTTTTAAGCGTGCCGTTATTTGCATTTATGGCGACATTGACTGGAATTGCCTTTATCTTTTTCATGGATTATCCAATGGGGCAGGGGATTTATCTGGGACAGATGATTGAGTTCTCAGGCATTTTCCTAAATCTAGCCTTGTTTATTTGGGCAGGAATGTTGCTCACCCAAACGCGCATTATGGATGTCTTTTTGGCAATTTTACGGCCATGGAATCTTGCCCCCGAAACCTTGACCTGTTTGATTTTAATTGCGGCAGCCATCCCAACAGCCTATACCGGTGCCTCAGGTATTTTCGTGATTGCAGCGGGTGCGATTATCTATCGAGAAGTTTGGAATGCCGGGGCACGTCGTCAATATGCATTGGCGGTTTCAGCCATGTCAGGCTCCTTGGGTGTGGTATTAAGACCTTGTTTGTTAATCATTTTGATTTCGATGTTGGACAGCAAACATGTGACTTCTGATGAACTTTTTAATCATGGTTTTTGGGTATTTTGGTTGACTGCGATTATCTTTTTTGCGGTCTCACTGTTTTTGGCTGAAGACAAGTTTCGGATTAACTCACCCAAAGTTGCTGTGCCAGGGATGTTACGTGCCTTGATCCCGGTCATTCCTTATGTGTTGATTGTCGCCTTGGTGATCGCCTTTTATGCCTATGGTTTAGATACCCAAATGGATGAATTTACTGCACCGGTGATTTTGCCATTTATGCTGCTTGGTATTATTTTCTTTGATAAAAAATGGGGGGATCGACTGCCAATCAACAGCATACAAAGTAATCTAGAGCAAGAACATGAACAGAAATCAGTATTCTTGCGCGAATATGGGCATCGGGCTGAGCAGCAACGTGGTTTTGGTCGTGCAATCCGTTTCGCGACTGCAGAGAGTGTTGGACATATCGGGGCACTCATTATTTTGATGGCCTTATCCGCCAGTATGGGGGGCTTGATTGAGCGCGCTGAAGTCGTGAGCTTACTGCCGACACATTTGGGCAGTGTACTGATTACGCTGGGCTTTATGGCAATGCTTTTGGCCATGATTGGAATGTGTACCGATCCCTTTGGTGCAGTGCTGTTGGTGGCTGCCAGTATTGCGCCAGTGGCTTATGAAAATGGCATTCATCCAATTCATTTCTGGATGGTGGTGTTGGTTGCCTTTGAATTTGGCTATGTGACACCACCTGTGGCGTTGAATCATCTACTGACACGTTTGTCGGTGGGAGATGATGAGATCATTGCAGCCGATGACGAAGCTAAGCAAAAGTACAGCAGTTTTTACTATCGCTACGAACGCTGGATTTTACCGATGATGGTGCTGTTTTCGTCCTTGATGTTGGTGACTTATATGCCGTATTTGTTCAATTTATTTGATTGGTATCCAAATAAGTAAAGTAGTTGAGCCATTTCTCTCTACGCGATTTACAGCTTAGGGAGAAGTCTGCAGATGTTGATTGATTGCAATGCATAAAAGGAGATCTTGAAGAATGATGGGATGAAATGACCGATTATTTAAACGTAATACAAAAATATGGATGAACGATTTAGCGTTTGCTTTACATCTTTAAATGATGAGTTTAAGGCGAATATCTAAGAACAAATGACATTACATTAGGAATACTATGAATAATTATTTACTTTTTATTTCTTTAATTGGCTCACTGTTTATTAGTGGATGTACTTCAACGCCAACGTGGCAGAAGCAAGGTATGTCACACTATGAAACGCAGAACACCTTTGCTAAATGTCGGTATGATATCGGTCTCGCAAAAGTTAATCCAAATGATAAACTAGATTTACTTGGTGAATGCATGCTATCAAACGGATACCGACTTTATTAAGCAGTCTCAGATCAACTAAAATTGTAGCCAACATGCCACAGTATATTGTTCTATATGCGTGTGGCACGAAGCATAATCTATGCTAGAAAATAATCGCTTCGGATGGTAATAATTAGTCAAGTGCTTAAAATAACTTGATATTTAATTACCGGATTTAGATCTCCAGTGTATCAGCCTACTTTTGATAATGCTGACTTAGAAAATCACCCACAGACGCAATGATCTGCTTTTTCCAGTGCGTCGTAGAGCTGCGATACAGCATAAACAGACCACCTACCGCTTTCTCATCATTTAATGCCAATTGATAAATATCGGATTGCTCTGCCATGGATTCAAACCATGGGCGTGGCACCACCGCGATCAGGGGTGCAGCCTTGATTGCTGGAATAATTTGACTGTAATCATTGCAGCTAAATCCAATGGTTCGATCCAAGCCGAGTCGTCTGAGTTGGCGATCCAGCTCATTTTCATTTTGAGGCCAAGGATGGCAGTAGATATGTTTAAACGCTGTGAGTTGTTCAAGGGGTAATCCTGGTTGAGATGCCAGTTGCGATTTTAGCGGGTCACCATATAAAACAATCAATTGAGTGTTGCCAACATGGGTATAGCGCAGTGCAGAGATCGGATTTTGATAATCACCCACTGCGAGTACCAAATCGACTTGACCTTGTAGCACTTCGTCACGCCAAGAGCGTCGTTCAAAGGTGACACAGTTGAGTTTGGTTTTATTTAATTCCGCAAGCTGAGCCAATGCCGGCGTTAATAATACATTCAGTGCTGGTGGAATCACGATATTAAAAATACGTTCAACATTTTCAATATTACGAAATAAGTCTTCATTTAAAGAGGTGAATAATGGCGTTAATTTCTCTTTGAGGGTTCGTGCATAGGGCGTGGCAACTTGCAGATTATTCTCTCGTCTAAAGAGAGGGTCATCCAAAACACCGCGCAGTCGATTCAGGGCATGACTGACAGCAGAGGGTGAGATCTGGAGTTTGAGTGCAGTCTCTTTGGTGGAGCCCGTTTGCAACAGCACATAAAGCACTTTTAATAAATTTAAATCTAATTGAAGAATGTTCAATCTGTGCCAACCAAAGTGAGCTAAATTCAACAGCTTTATACTATCATCCTGATGAAATTTCAATCTTAAGTCAGTGTTATGAATAGAGTTAGTTGGTTGATTTTAGCCGCCATTTGGGCGCCAATCACCTCAGCAAAATTAGATCCACAGCAAGCATTGTCCCATGCACCACCAATGGCTATTTTCGAGGCGTGGGCCAAACCGATTGAACCCTTTCAAATGGCACTACAGGTTTGGTATGTCGGCACTGAAAATCTCAGTTCGATTTTGATTACCACGCCAGAAGGACATCTACTGATTGATGCTGGTCTGGATCAAAGTGCAGAATTGATAAAATCGAATATTGAGCGACTCGGTTTTAAGGTTGGGGATATTCAATATCTATTGAACAGTCATGCGCGCTTAGATCAAGCAGGTGGCTTAGCCAAGATGAAAGCGTGGAGTGGCGCGCGTTTAATTACCAGTCGAGAAAATGCCAAACAATTGGCTTTGGGGGGAGCAGAAGATTTTGCATTGGGCGATGCATTATTATTTCCGCCTGTGATTGTTGATCGGGAAATACGTAATCGTGAGCGCTTCTATTTGGGTGGTGTGGAGATTACGGCACTTCTGACACCGGGGCATTTACCCGGTGCCACCTCATGGAAGATTAAACTGAGCAACAAGGATGTTTTAATCTACGCAGATAGTTTGGCGACGCCAGATTATTATTTAATTAACAATAAAAACTATCCCACGATTGTGGATGATCTGAATAATAGTTTTGCAGTTTTATCTGAACAGAAGGTGGATATTTTTATTGCCAGCAAAGGCGAACGCTTTAATTTAAAGGACAAGATCAATCAATATAAAAAAGGTGATCAACGCGCCTTCTATGATCGTGAGGGATTAGCGCGTTATGTCGATCTATCTAAAGCCGCATTGAACAAGCAGTTGGAAGCTCAAACAACCAAGTAGTAATCACTTAACCCACCTCTCGACCCGCTACGTGAATAAAAACTATAACCAAGCCTATTTTGGTGTCACAGAAAGTCAGGCAGCCCAAACCAATTTTACAGCGTATTCACCCGGTGGTGGTTTTAAGGATGTTGGGGCATTGCTTGGGGTGCATTATAAATTAAGCAAAAAGTTATTTTTAGGTGCAAAAGGCGGTGGTTATTATTTGTTGGGTGATGCCGTAGATAGCTCAATCGTAAAACAGAAATATGGGCTGATCGCGGTGACTGGATTGCTTTATAAATTTTAAAACGACTGATTTAAAGGTCACTGATCTAAAGTTGAGAACAGCATGAAAAGTTATTTATTCTTTATTCCAATTGTTGCAGCATTATTTGGTAGTGGATGTGTTGTCGGTCCAAGCTGGTATAAACAAGGGATTTCTTATGATGATACGGAAAACATTTTAGCCAAATGTAAATATGATATTGGCCTCGCCAAAGTGAATGCCAATGAAAAACCCGAATTAATCGCAGACTGTATGAAGTCGCAGGGTTATCGTTTCCGTAATTATTCACAGCCTCGTTAAACAGTATTATTTGCACGATCACCTAAACCCGTATTACTCGGTATAAAAGTAATGCATGTTTAGGTGATTGAATTTTGAAATCAGTCTACTGTTTTGCTAAACGATTTTGTAGCAAAGGACTACACAGTACAATTGCCAGAATAATAAAGCCAAAACCAATGATGCTGTAATGATCTGGGGTTTCTTGCCAAAATAAATAGCCCCACGTACCTGCAAAGATAATCGCACTATAATTGACGGGCCCAATTTGCCCAGCCGGTGCCATTTTATAGGCATAAGACATAAACATCTGACTGATACTCGCCAAAATGCCTGCTGCAGCTAACAATCCAATTTCATGCAAAGTATAGGGGCGCCATAGCCAGAACATCGGAATTGCAGAAACCAAACTACCAATCACACAGAAATAAAATACGATGCGTTCAGGTGGTTCGGTATGGGTGAGCGCCCGCACGGTGACATAGGCCATTGCTGCTAAAAAACTGGCACTTAAACCAATCGCAGAAATAGAGTTAAAAAAACCATCATCTGGCTTAGCCACAAAGACCACACCAATCAAACCAATTGCAGCGGCAAGCAGCATCGGCTTGGTGATTTTTTCTTTTAAGAACAACCATGCAATCAATGGAATAAAAATAGGTGATGAATAGGTGAACACCATGGCGTTGGAAAGTTTGAGGTGTGCAATGGCATAGAAAAAGCCATACATCGCTGCTAGACCCGCAATTGAACGCCAAGTATGCATCCATAATTTTTCAGTTTTAAAATGCGACAGCCCTTTGTTAAATACCAAAGGTAGAAAAATCAGCAGGCCAAAAATATTACGGAAAAATACCACACTGGCATTGTCTACCGTGTGTGAGGCATAGCGTACGCAAACGCCCATAATCGAAAATAAAAAGGCGGAAAGCATTAAAAATCCAATCGCCTTCAGTAGAGGCGGATTGGATGAGGTGTTTGGCATAATGGTCAACTTTGCGTTATTCCAGTGCAGTTTATCAAAGTTGAGCAAAGTTTAAGCCTGTTGAGTCTGATCTTGTGTGACATCACTATGAATATACGGAATGAGACTATTCGCTAAAGCTTGAATCGATGCACGCGCAATATCATTATCAATCGCAACGCCCCAAGTGGTTTGCCCTGTTTGACTACGGATTTGGACATAGCAAATTGAGCGGCTATGGCTGGCTTGACCCAAAGTATGTTCTTTATACTCAATGATCTGTGCTGTTTCACTGCATAGATCCAACAAGGCATTTAAACTGGCTGAAAGTATGCCATTGCCTGTGCCAATGCTATGGGTTGCCTGTTCGCCGTGTGCAAGCTGCAATTGAATCTGGGTTTCATCAGGACGCTGCTGTTGCACCTGATAAGAAACCAAGTTGAGTTGGGTCTGACTGATGCCGTAATGCGCACAAAATACTTTCCAAATCTGACTTTGGCTTAACTCTTGACTGCTGGCATCGGATATTTTTTGAATCACTTGGCTAAAGTCACGCTGTAATGCAGGCGGAAGCTCAATACCGTGATTTTGCTGTAAAATCCAAGCGGCACCACTTTTTCCCGATTGACTATTGACCCGAATCACCGCTTCATAACTGCATCCGATATCTGAAGGGTCAATGGGCAAATAGGGCACCTCCCAGCGTGAATGGCTTTGCGTTTTACGTAATTCAAAGCCTTTTTTAATTGCATCTTGATGACTCCCGGAAAAAGCCGTGAACACCAATTCACCCGCATAGGGATGACGAGGATGCACTGGAAGCTCATTGCATTCAGTGACGACATTCACCACATGGCGAATTTGACTAAAATCAAGTGCTGGCGCAATGCCTTGGCTATACATGTTTAAGGCTAAATTGACCAAATCGACATTACCAGTACGTTCACCATTGCCAAATAAACAGCCCTCAATCCGATCTGCACCCGCCAATAATGCCAATTCAGCCGTTGCCACGCCTGTGCCGCGATCATTGTGTGGATGCACGCTAATACAGACCGCTTGACGCTGTGAGAAATGCCGACAGAACCACTCAATTTGATCGGCAAAGACATTGGGGGTACTGACTTCAACCGTGGTAGGTAAATTGATAATCATGGGGCGGGCAGCACAAGGTTCCCAAACCGCAGCTACTGCCTCACAAACCTCTAATGCAAATTCTGCTTCAGTAAAACAAAAGGTTTCAGGTGAATATTCAAAGGTCCATTGGGTTTCTGGATGCTGTGCGCAAAGTTCTCGAATTTGCCGTATTGCTGTGACTGCAAGTTCAATCACTTGTGATTGGGTCATTTTAAACACCAAACGACGGAACACTTCAGCCGTGGCATTATATAAATGAATGGTGGCTTGTTTGGCACCGCGTAAAGACTCAAAGGTTCTGGTGATTAAGTCGGAGCGTGCTTGGGTAATCACTTGAATATTTACGTCATCTGGAATGTGATTTTGCTCAATTAAAAAGCGCACAAAATCAAAATCAGTTTGTGACGCAGATGGAAAGGCGACTTCAATTTCTTTAAAGCCACAACTGACCAACAATTGGTAAAACTTAAACTTACGCGCATGATTCATTGGGTTGGCCAAGGATTGATTGCCATCACGTAAATCTGTGGATGACCAACGCGGGGCATGCTCAATTTTACGATTGGGCCAAGTCCGATCTGGTAATTCAATGGCATTGAATCTTTGATATTTTTCGATAGGGTTCGCCAACATGATCCTCTCCAATAGGGTTGCTTGCGTTGATTATTGGGATTTTTCGGGCGAACTGCTCACGCATAGCTGACAATTGCTATTGCGAAAAGGACAATCAACAGGGGGGGGAGGTGTGAGAGAAAACTCAGCTGACGTGCCTCTTAGTCTATTGAGTTCACTTCAAATTGAGCAATATATTCACTGGGTGTCATGGCTGTTTCGCGCTTAAACATGGCACTAAAGGCACTGGGACTGTCATAGCCTAAGTCCAGTGCAATGGTTAGAATTGATTTATGCAGGGCCAAATCGGTCATGGCTTGCATCAATTTGGCTTGGCGAATCCATTGTGCGAAATTCATTGCGGTTTCTTTTTGGAAATAGCGCGCCAAAGTCTTACTGCTCATATGTAGTTGATCTGCCGCTTGTTCCAGTGGCCAAGTTTCACTTAGGTTTTCACGGATTTGTTGGCAGAGTTGTACCAAAGCGGGTGTTTTCGGTTCGGGTAAGTTAAATGCCAAACTCGGCAGTAGACGGACTTCATCTAAAATCAGTTCTAATAAACGCTCATCTCGGCTATGTGGTTGTATTTCAGTTTGAATCTGTAGTGCGGCACTCATTAGCTCACGCAGTAATGGGGAAATACTCACCACCAAACATTCATTGGCCAGATCAGCACGGCTATAAGTATCGATAAATACCCCACGTGCTTTCACCTGACCATGGATCAGTAAGGCATGTGGTTTTCCTGCTGGAATCCAGAGTCCACGACCTGGTGGGCTAATCCAAATGCCTTCTTCAGTTTGAATCCGAATCACCCCTGAAAGGGTATGAATCAGTTGAATACGTTCATGGCTGTGCCATGCTTCAATGTGACCATGCGCATAGTTTTGTGAGAAGGCAAAAATTGGATAATCTAAATAGCCGTGATTAAAGTCGGTGCCCATTGCTTACCTCAAAACACTTAAAAAGCATCATCTGTCTATTTCTCGATAGTTTCTGTCTTTATGTCGCGTAAAACAAGTGTGTTTATTTTTTAGCATGAACCAGCACACATTGTCTTGAGTTTTATCATGTTTCAGAAAGCATCTATTTATCCCTTATTGGCGATTTTATTTTGGGCCGGTAATGTGGTGGTCTCGAAAATGGCCAGCCATGCGATTTCACCAATTGCGATTACCTTCTATCGTTTGGTTTTGGCACTGGCAATTATGAGTGTTTTTATCTTCATCCCGGTGTGGAAAAATCGACAGGTTATTCGCTTGTATTGGAAGCATTTAGCCTTGGGTGGCTTTCTTTCGGTTTCATTATTTCAATTTTTATCTTATCAGGCGGCAGCGACCACTACTGCGACCAATATGGCGATTGTGACAACCTTGATTCCATTGTTGACCATGATTTTGAGTAGCGTAATTTTAAAAGATCGGCTGCGTTACGGCATGTTGTTTGGTGGTGCAATATCATTTTATGGGATTGTTTATTTGCTTGGTCAAGGGCAGGTGACTCAGGTTTTCGCTGCTGGTATCCATTTGGGTGATGGCTTGATGTTGATTGCAGCCTGTGGTTTTGCGCTGTATGGGGTGTTGTTAAAAAAATGGAAAATGCCGATTCCTGCGTGGCAGTCTAATTTTATACAATCTTGTTTTGCAATTATCTATGTATTGCCGTTTTTTATCTTTTTACCAGCAGAAGATATGCAATTGAATCAACAGACCATTCCTTTGATTGTCTATGCCGGTATTTTCTCGTCGGTATTGTTGTCTTATTTATGGATTGAAGGCGTACGCCATTTGGGACCGAATAAAAACAGTATCTTTATGAATTTATTGCCGCTATTTACTGCCTTAATTGCTGTGGCGATGTTGGGTGAGCATTTGCAGCAGTTCCATATTATTGGCGGTGGTTTAACTTTGATTGGCATTGTGATGGCGCAGTTAATACAAAAACCGATCTTTGCAGATCGGTCGGTAAAACAGGGTGTTGAATAAGCTGTGTCGCTTTATTTTTGCGGACGCGGTTTAAACTGCACCACGCCAATTTCATCGGCAGGTTCAGGCGGGATATCGAGATAAGTCGGGCGATTTTCAGAATAGTCACATTCAACGCATTCAATCCATTCTGCATCGCCCGTGGTGAGCATGACCACACGATCCATTGCTTCGCATTTTGGGCATTTGGCCCCGGCAATGAAACGACGTTTGATCTGCATAAGCTCACCCATTAAATTGATAGAAGGCCTGTAGTTTAAGCGCTTTTTGCGCCATTCGTCCAACCTTGATGACGCAACAACGCATCAATTTTCGGCTCACGACCACGGAAATTCACAAAAGCAGTTAAAGCACTGTCTTTACCCCCGACAGCAAGCACTGCTTTACGGAATTCTTTGCCGGTTTCAGTGTTAAAAATCCCTTCTTGTTCAAAGCGATCAAATGCATCACTGGCCAATACTTCTGCCCATTTATAAGAGTAATAACCCGCTGCATAACCGCCTGCAAAGATATGGCTAAAGCTGTTTTGGAAGCGATTACTGGCCGTGGTTGGCAACACCGCATATTTATCACGGATATCATCAAGGGTGCTTTGAATTTGCGCACTATTCAGGGCTGGATTTGCCGCATGAATATTCAGGTCAAATAAAGCAAATTCAATTTGACGCAGACTTTGCATGCCCGATTGGAAGAAACGTGCATCCAGTAAAGCGGTTAACAAGTTTTGCGGTAACTGTTGTTTGCTGTCGATATGCTCACTTAAGCTGTCTAAGCTGTCTTTGTCCCACGTCCAGAATTCCATAAATTGACTTGGTAATTCAACCGCATCCCATGCTACGCCGTGCGTACCTGCCACTGAAATTTGATCCACTTCGGTGAGTAGGTGATGCAAGCCATGACCAAATTCATGGAACAACGTGATTACTTCATCGTGGCTGAGTAACGCCGGTTGCGGTGCAACAGGTGGGGTAAAATTGCCAACCATATAGCAGATTGGTTTCTGTAAGCCCTCACTGGTTTGCATGCGTGAACGGAAGCCGCTCATCCAAGCGCCACCACGTTTGCCACTGCGCGCATACAGGTCGAAGTAGAAACCACCAAGCACTTGGCCTTGATCTTCAATTTCAAAATAACGTACATCGGGATGCCACAGTGGTGCAGCACGTTCAACCACTTGAATACCGTATAAACGGTTGACCACAGCAAACAACCCTTGAATCACACGTGGTGCGGGGAAGTACGGTTTGAGGTCTTCTTGGGATAGGCTAAAGCGTTGTTGTTTAAGCTTTTCAGAATAATAGGTGCTGTCCCACGGTTTTAGTTCAGTCACGCCATCTTGTGCTGCGATGTGCTGTAACTCAGCAATTTCTTGCTCTGCAGGTGCACGTGAATGTTCAGCCAATTCGACTAAGAATTTTTGCACGGTGGAGACATCGGGTGCCATTTTACTGGCCAATGAATAGGCCGCATAACTCTCAAAACCAAGCAATACCGCCATTTCCTGACGCAACGCCAAGGTTTCTTGCATGATCTCGCTGTTGTTAAATTCAGGATGGCTCGATTGATCTGATGCGCGGGTGGTGTAAGCCTGATAGAGTTGCTCGCGTAGCGCACGGTCATCGGCATAGGTCATGATTGCCAAATAAGACGGAATATCTAAAGTCGCAACGGCTTGATCAAGCTCACGTTGTTGTCCGTATTGCTTGAGCAATTCAATGCTGCTTTGCGGCAAACCTTGCAGTTGCTGTTCAGTCAACGGCAGGAAGAAGGCTTGCGTTGCATCTAAAACATGATTGGAAAATTCAGATGACAGCTGCGAAAGACGCGCTGAAATTTCGGCATAACGGGTTTTTGCATCACCAGTAAGTGCCACACCAGAAAGTTTAAAGTCACGTAAAGCCAGTTTAATCACACTTTGCTGTGCTGCGCTTAACTGTGCAAATTCAGCATGATCATGCAATTGTTGATAGGTCTGATACAGCACAGTATGTTGACCAAGCCCAGTGTAGTATTCGCTCAGGGCCGGTAAAACTTCCTGATAAAGTTCACGGGTTTCTGGGTTGTTCATCACGGCATTGAGATGGGAAAGAATCCCCCAAGACTCGCTTAAATTATTTTCAAGCTGATCGACTTTGGCTAAAACGTCAAGCTGTTGCTGCAACTGTGCTGGGACTTCAGTGAGCTGGTCTAAAAACTGTTGGCCTTGTTCGAGTGCCTGTTGTATTTGTTGTTTCAGATCGGCAAGTGGTAACTGATCAAAGTGGGGAACGGGTAAAGTTGCTTGTTGTAATGTCATTGTTGGGCGCCATTTCGTTATCGGTTATGTGTAGATGTGGGCTTGAACTGAGGGAAATCAAGGTCTCATTGGGAAAATTCGCTTTTCTCTGATGAGTTAAACGGGTGATTTATTCAATTTGATTGCTTTTTTAATGGTATTCAAGGGCGTGAGGGGATTTGTGGCTTGCAGCACTGCAACCGAAGGCATGTCAAATTTGCATGTATTTATGCGCTGTTGGTTTTCATTGTTATATAAGTAAAGAAGCAGAAAGAACGAACGGTATCCTCAGCGGCATTAAGCCACTGAGGATGTTGGTGCTTTATTCACTGCGAGACTTGGCGTTGTCTTTTTTCTTTTTAGCCTTGTCCTTTTTCTTTTTGACCTTGTCCTTATCTTTGATCTTGGCTTTGCTCGCAGATTTGGATGAGTCGCCATTGGCTGACTTTTTACGGTCATTGCCATTTTTGACTTTGGACTTTTTCTTGCTCAAATCAGTGCGTTGCTCAGTTTGTTGGACTGGCTCAGTCACTACCACTGCTTTAGCAACAACGGCTTCTGCTTCAACCGGCTTTGCAACGGCTGCGACTGGCGCAGCTTGTGTTGCAGCTAGTCTTGGCGTATTTGGCTTAGCGGCCGTATTGCGATTACGCGGTGGACGAGCTTTCGCTGTTGCCGGTTTTGGCGTATTCGAATGATCTGTAGTCGCTTGATCTGCAGCTGGGTGAGCAGTTGTCGGTTTTTTGGCGACAGGTGCTTTAGCATTTGCAGGTTTTGGCGTATTCGAACGATCCGTATTCGCTTGATCGGTAGCAGGTCGAGCAGTGTTCGGTCTTTTTGCGGCAGGCGCTTTAGCATTGGCAGGTCTTGGCGCAGTCGAACGATCCGTGGTTGCTTGATCGGTAGTCGGTCGAGCAGTGGTCGGTCTTTTCGCGGCAGGCGCTTTGCCATTGGCAGGTCTTCTATTCGAAGGCTTTGTAGTAGGCTTGGCTGGATCTTGCGCGAACACTTGTTCTTTCGCTGGTGTTTTCGCAGTGCGTGGAGCACGACTGCGAATCACACGACCAGCATGCGACAGTTGTTGTAACAGCTCAAAGTCGATTTTACGTTCTTCGAGATTGACACCCGCGACTTTAATTTTGACTTCATCACCTAGACCAAAGACTTGGCCGCGATTTTGTCCAACTAAGGTTTGACTGGCTTGATCGAAGACAAAGTAGTCATCACCCAATTGGCTGATATGAATCATGCCATCGACATACAAGTCTTTGAGTGTAACGAATAAACCAAATTCGGCCACAGCAGAAACGATACCGACAAACTCTTCGCCCAAATGCTGTTTCATATAATGACATTTCAGCCATGTGGTCACAGAGCGTGAAGCTTCATCTGCACGACGTTCAGTTGCAGAGAAATGTTGACCAGCATCATCCAGTGCGGCACCAGACAATACCGGTGTTTTTTTGGCAAGATGGGTTTTGATTGCACGGTGTAATAGTAAATCTGGATAACGACGAATTGGCGAGGTGAAGTGGGTGTAGCCTTCATAAGCCAAACCGAAATGGCCCGCATTTTTTGCGCCGTAATAAGCTTGCATCATCGAACGTAACAGCACCGCATGAATGCTTGGTGCATCAATACGATCTTTGGTCGCTTCAATCACGGCTTGGTAGTCGGCTTGAGTCGGCTGTTCTGGGAATTTTAAGCCCAGTAATTTGACGAAATCACGGACTTTTTGAATACGTGAAAACTCTGGTGGCTCATGCACGCGGTACAACATTGGAATTTCATTTTTAAGTGAATATTCCGCAGCAGCCACGTTGGCGAGCAACATGCATTCTTCAATCAGTTTATGTGCTTCATTACGATGGCGCGGTAAAATTTGATCAATTCCACCGAGTTCGTCAAAGGTCATATAGGTTTCGACGGTTTCGAATTCCATCGCATGACGTTTTTGACGTAAATCTTTGAGTACTTGATACAACTGGAACAAGGTATTCAGTGATTTGGTCACGTCACGGTTGTCTGGTATTGCCGCAGTATCACCCGCAAAGTATTCCGCCACTTGGTCATAGGTCAGACGGGCTTTGGAATGCATGACGGAAGGATAGAACTCATAACTGGTCACACGACCAGCACGCGATAGATTTAAATCGCAGACCATGCACAGACGGTCAACCCCCGGATTGAGTGAGCAAAGACCATTGGAGAGTGCTTCAGGCAACATCGGCAACACAAAGTGCGGGAAGTAAACTGAAGTACCACGTTCCTGTGCTTCGTCATCTAATGGTTTGCCTAGGCGAACATAGTGACTGACATCGGCAATCGCAACCACCACGCGGTAGCCGCCACCTGGACGTTTTTCGGCATAGACGGCATCATCAAAGTCACGTGCATCTTCACCATCAATGGTGACCAAGGCAAGATCTCTTAAATCGATACGTCCAGCGCGGTCTTGGGCCGTTGGCTCTTTAAAGTTTTCAGCCTCTTGTACCACTTCTTCTGGAAATTCAAACGGCAGACCAAATTCTAAGATGGTTTGCGGAATAATAATTTCAGTGTCGGCTTTGTCTGCCATCGATTGCACAATATGACCCGTCGCAAATTCATCGCGGGTAGGATAGTCATCAATTGCAACACGTAAAGAGTCACCGACTTTGACTTGCGCATGTTCGATTAACTCTTTTTCAAGGGTAATCGGTTGGTGTGCGTTGGGTGCTGCTGGTTGAATAAAGTATTCACCCTCAAAAACAGACAATTTCCCAATAATTTCTTTTATACGACGTTGCGTAATTTCAGTGACATAGCCCCAACCTTTGCCTTTACGGTCGACAGAAGTTTGTTGCACTTTAATGCGGTCACCTTGAAAGACTTGGCGTAATTCACGTTCAGGCAACAGTAAATCTTCCTGACCAGTGATTGAGGCAGAACCAAGACCTTTATTGTTGATATAAACCGTTGCATCATGAATCGGTTGATCGACCATCAATTGAAATTTAAAACCATCTTTCATGAGCTGACCATCACGCACCATGGCGCTTAAACGATGACTCAGTGCATCAATACTTCTTTGATCAGCAATTTGAAAATGTTCAACTAAGTCTGCATGAGACTGTGCTTGTTTTTTTTGCTCAATGGTTTCTGAAATAAGTGTACGACTGGGAATTGGATTGTCGTAACGTTGAGCTTCGGCTTTCGCTTCTGGATCATCCCAAGTTTTCATCATGGCTTTTGTTTCTTGTAAGCAGATGGCTTTAGCATAAGTCATGCAGCGATATACTGCACGTAAATGATTGCAATATTGTATTTTTAATCAAGTTTACAGCGCGTTTTTAAAAGTGGGTGAATTTTCCAGTCTGATTTAGCATAAAAAAACAACGAAAAAATGAAAATCGTATAAAAAGTATGTAATCGAGCAAGAAAACTGGTTTTTTTTAGATAGATGACTTGTGAAGTCGGACTTTAGTTTGTATTATGGCGGCTCGTTCGGTGAGATGGGTGAGTGGCTGAAACCACGTCCCTGCTAAGGACGCATACGGGTAACTGTATCGAGGGTTCGAATCCCTCTCTCACCGCCACGTTTTTATACGATGCGCTCATAGCTCAGCTGGATAGAGCACTTGGCTACGAACTAAGGGGTCGGGAGTTCGAATCTCTCTGAGCGCACCAATTTATAGAAACATAACGAATCGTCAATATGACACACAAGTATCGCGCTCATAGCTCAGCTGGATAGAGCACTTGGCTACGAACTAAGGGGTCGGGAGTTCGAATCTCTCTGAGCGCACCAACTTGATGATTAAACCGCTTTTTAGCGGTTTTTTTGTGCCTGAAATTTGCTTCTTAAAATTTGCTTCTTAAAATAAGACATTTAAAAACTTTTTGAATTTTTCCCATAGGTTGGTGGGCGGTAGATGTTGTTGCTTTGCCGGTTTTTGGCTGTCATCGGCTGTTGAATCCTTTTGATCATATGATTCAAGTGAGTTTGTAATAATATGGAGTGTATCAAGTAATTCTTCAGCACCATCAACGATATAACTTAGATGCTCATCTGGTTCATCCGGATCTAAGCCATTTAATGCAAAGTTATATTTCTCTTTGAAATAATAATCATAAGAAAGCGAAAGCCAGATATTTTGTTGTACTGCGGCCAAGAAGTCTGTCGAACGTGTGAGTTCATAGCAAGCCAATATTTTTAAAATGGCCTCATCATCTTCTTCGCTATGGCCGATGCTGAATATATCGCTTACATATAAAATTATGTATTTCTGGTCTCTTTCCGTTAAGTAGTTGATGAACTCTCTTGCCAGTCGTTGTGCTGTTAATCCAAATGCGGACCATAAGTGGGTTTTACTTTGAAAGTTGCTTATGGCTTGCGCTCTTTCAACGACAAGATGATGCCATATATAGGTATGCTCATTCTCACTTAAGATTTTTATATTTTTGGGAGTGAATAATGCGAACCAAAAAAGTGGAAAAATACTTTTGATGTAAAGGTCGGGATCATTGGGATTTAAATTATCTTGCGCAATTGGATTGTCGCTAAAAACCAGTTGGGTATAGTTTCCCATTGTTTGTTCCATTTGTTTTTTAAAATGACTTTGAATTGAATGTAGTGCGAACAAGGTATGTAGTCAAATAATGGCGCTCACTAATTTAAATAAGCCATCATCGTTTAAGTGTTTAGAAAAAACTGAATAATAAAGTGTAGATAATGCAGCATCAGCGCAACTGAGCAAATTTTAAAGAAGAGCCGTTTGTCTTGTTGCTTAATGGGATCTTCATCAGCTGTAAAAATATATAAGCCAATCATGATGGTGATATAAGTGAGTAATGTTATGAGAAAGAAACGAATAAAGCTTTTTTTCTCTGCTTGAATGGCGGAAGTGCTATTGGGTGCTTGTGCGAGTAGATCAATTTGCTGTGCTTTATTTTTTTCATTGTTGAAATAAATAGTTTTTAAGCGATATTGATCATTATGTCTAACATTCTCATTGGAATTATAGCTGGTATAAAAATCGAAAGAGGTTGGGGTATTTAATTTGGCTTTTACACCTTTGCAAAATGGCATCATTGCCGCACAGCGAGTGGTGTAAAAATTTCGTTGATATTGGGTAATCTTGAATTCGTAGGTCTTATCCCTATATTCAAAAATATCGTAGTGAGTTTCCTGATTTACTTCAACATTTACGATGTTCCAGTCGAGTTGTTGGTTTGCACTGAGTTCTTGTAGTTTTTGATAGAAACTCGTATGGGCGTTATAAAGCAACATTAGAATAAATCCAAATCCGGCAACACGGGTAGCGAGTTTGGAGAGTGGGTTGTTGTTCATCATGGAGTAAATCGTGAGTGAGTCTTGATTGGGTTGATGTTGGATACTTATTTAAGAATTGAATGTAGTACTAACAGGATATGCAGTTAAATAATGGCGCTCATTAATTTAAGTAAGTCATCTTGTCACTTAGGTGTTTATAAAAAACTGAATAATAAAGTGTAGATAAAACAAAGTTAGTCCGATCGTTAAAATTTTAAAGATGCGCATTTTAATTTTCTGGAAGGATGGGCTGTCGTCGTAAGCAGAAATATAAAAAATGAGTAAGAAGAAAGCATAACCAAAGAGCGTCATTATGAAAAATCCAGTAAAGCTTTTTTTTGCTTTTTGGAGTGCTTTGGGTGTGTTCGGTGCATTGTTGCGACGTTCGAGATGCTGAAGCTTTTGATTGTTATCTAAGTAGTGAACGCTTTTTAGTAAATATTGGTTATACGCTTCTGGTTGATTGGCTGGGTCATGGCGGACATAGAAGTCAAATGAGCTCGGGGTAACCAAGCCTTGTTTGAGTTCAATACAAAAAGGTTTTATTACACCGCAATTATCGGAATAGAAACTCTGTTCATGTTTATTAATCAATAAGTCATAGCCATTTGAGCGGTTTGCATAGGCAAAGTAACTAAAAGAAGGATCGGCTTTAATCTGGATGACTTTCCAAACTTGTGTTCTATTGGCTATGAGCTCATCTCGCTTTCCGTAAAATGTAAAATAGGTGGCCATGAGTAGCATCGTTAGAAAGCCGAAGCTAATGAGGCAAGACATCATGCTGGAAAGTGAGGGTTCGTCGTCTTTCATAAGATAGAATGTGAATTGGTCTGGGGTTAAGAGTATTGGCTATCTTAAAGTAAATCCCATCATTGAGCCTATGATTAACGGCTTTAGGTCAAATATATTTAACGCGGACCTAAGCGATTTTCGTCTGTCCCACATGGTGATAAGCACGATTAAAATAAACCAAACCTTGATCATGTTGGCTTTGTTGAATGGCGACAATACGGCAAATAAAAATCGCATGGGTGCCGACTGCTTGAATCTGCTCAATCTGACAGTCAAAACTCACCAACGCATCTTCTAAAACCGGTGCGCCGGTTTCTAAGGCTGTCCACGTTCCGCATGCAAAGCGTTGTTCTGGCGTCATTTTGGATGAAAATGCTTTAGAAATATGCTGATGATGTGCACCTAAGACATTCACTGTTAAAATTTTATTTTCTATAAAATGTGCATGTGAACTCGAAGCAGTATTCATACAGACCAACAAGGTCGGTGGCGTATCCGTGACACTACACACCGAGGATGCAGTGAATCCATAACGACCAGATGCACCTGTCGTGGTAATAACATTGACTGCGCCTGTTAATAAAGACATTGCATTTCTAAAGTCTGTTACTTCAACCATCACTTTGTTCCTAAATTGAACCGTACTTTTTGCTTTAAATTTGGCTATGCCCCGTGATGGTGTCACGTTGGCATATCATCTTTTCTGAGGAAGGAGCGTTGTGTCGCATACACAAGGCTTTGAGTCCCCCAAAAGTTCCCCCTCTTGGGAATAGATAAGCCATATGTGACGTAAGAGGGGGAGATTGGGTGAGGACTCGGTTTAGAGTTCTCCGCGAACGATTGCTGCACCTGCGCTTAAGGCATTGAGCTTGCCTCTTGCAACTTGGCGAGATAATGGTGCCATGCCGCAGTTGGTCGAAGGGTAGAGCTTGTCGGCATCGACAAACTGCAATGCTTTACGTAAGGTGTCGGCCACTTGTTCAGGTGTTTCAATGGTATTGCTTGCTACATCAATTGCGCCAACCATCACTTTTTTACCACGAATCAGTTCAATCAGATCCATTGGTACATGAGAGTTTTGGCATTCGAGTGAAATGATATCGATCTTAGATTTTTGCAACTTAGGAAAAGCTTCTTCATATTGACGCCATTCTGATCCTAAAGTCTTTTTCCAATCTGTATTGGCTTTAATGCCATAGCCATAGCAAATATGCACCGCGGTTTCACATTTAAGTCCTTCCAGCGCTCGTTCTAATGTGGCAACACCCCAATCATTGACCTCATCAAAGAACACATTAAATGCAGGCTCATCAAATTGGATGATGTCTACACCAGCAGCTTCTAATTCGAGGGCTTCTTGATTGAGAATTTTGGCAAATTCCCAAGCCAATTTTTCACGGCTTTTATAATGGTTGTCATACAGCGTGTCGATCATGGTCATTGGACCAGGAAGTGCCCATTTAATCGGTTGCGTAGTCTGCTGACGTAAAAACTTGGCATCTTCAACAAAAACAGGCTTTTCGCGTGTTACTGCACCAACGACAGTTGGAACACTGGCATCATAGCGATTGCGGATTCTGACGGTTTCGCGTTTTTCAAAATCAACGCCAGTCAGGTGTTCAATAAAGGTGGTGACAAAATGTTGGCGGGTTTGTTCGCCATCACTGACAATATCAATGCCTGCATGTTGTTGTTCTTGCAACGACAAACGTAAAGCATCTTGTTTGCCTTCAATGAGTTGCTCGCCCTGTAATTTCCACGGTGACCAAAGTTGCTCAGGTTCTGCAAGCCAAGAAGGTTTAGGTAAGCTGCCAGCGGTTGAGGTCGGTAGTAAAATTTTCATAATAAAATCATCTTCTATATTTTGGTTGATTAAGCAGCGTAATGCTCAGCCCATTGCTCAAGAATGTTTTGATAAGGTTTAATAAACTGCTCTTCAGTAAATTTCCCTTGCTTAACCGCCAACTGGCCACGTTCTTCTCGGTCATAAACAATTTGCGTTAATGAGTAATCCTGATATTTCAAACTAGGCTGATAGCATTGACCTGCCGCAGAATTGGCATTGTAAATCTCAGGTCGATAGATCTTTTGAAAGGTTTCCATCGTGCTGATCGCGCTAATAAGCTCAAGATCGGTGTAATCACTGAGTAAATCACCAGCAAAATAGAAAGCTAAAGGCGCAACACTATTTGTAGGCATGAAATAGCGCACCTGTAAGCCCATTTTGCTGAAATATTCGTCGGTTAGAGAATATGCATCCTGCTGATATTCAACACCCAATACTGGATGGTGATTTTCAGTTCGATGATAAGTTTTGCTGCTTGAAACACTCAGGCAGATAACTGGTTTTTTGCTAAAGTTTTCTTTGTAAGCACTCGAATTCACAAGATATTTAAATAACTTTCCGTGCAAGTCTCCAAAATTATTTGGTGGACTAAAGGTTGTTTGATTCTTGCTATGCTCTAACAGCAATACACTAAAGTCATAATCGCGCACATAAGAAGAAAAACTATTCCCAACCATGCCGTCAATGCGTTTGTTATTTTTGTGATCAACAATAGTGGTTTTTAATATTTCAATTGTTGGGAAGGCATTGCCATTGCCTTCAATGTCCATGTCGGCAGAAACGATTTCAATTTCAACCGAATAACGATCGCCCTTAGGGTTATCCCAGCTCGCCAAGTCATTGAAACGATTGTTAATCATTCTTAAGGTTTTACGCAAGTTTTCTTGACGACTCTCACCTCTAGCCAAATTGGCAAAGTTGGTGGTGAGACGTGTATTGTCTGAAGGGAAATAGTTTTCATCGAAACTAATGCTTTTAAGAGAACATGTAAATTCTTTAGTCATTTTGATCTTGCACCCTAATTCTGAGATAAACCTAAACTTCTTTATGCTGAGATTTATACCCGAATCACGACATGAATAAAAATGATTTAATCTAACTCAAAGCTGAGTGAAATTCATGTTGAGTGTTTTTCGAATAAAGAGGAGGTAGATGTAAGGGGAAAGGGCGGGGGGCTTTGGGCTGAGCATTTATATGTGGAC
This sequence comes from Acinetobacter pullicarnis, assembly GCF_006352475.1. Lineage (NCBI taxonomy): Bacteria > Pseudomonadati > Pseudomonadota > Gammaproteobacteria > Moraxellales > Moraxellaceae > Acinetobacter > Acinetobacter pullicarnis. The sequence goes on along the minus strand of NZ_VCMZ01000001.1, from coordinate 3,376,249 downwards.
ATTTTTACTTTGGAGAAACCGGAGATTTATATTTCGGACTTACATTGAGTCTTACCAAACTTTATATTATGTAAAATAGCTAAAATTAACTTAATACACTTTATTTGAATCTAGGAATTAGGCGATTCAAGTCTTTCAAAAACGAGATTTCACACCGCGGACCAAGACCTCGTAAGGCGTATGCTCACAGCGCAAAGTTAAGTCGGTTGGGTGTATCGAGGCGGTTATTGCGGCACTCTTTATTTGTATTCGCTTTTAAATTAAACACTTGCGGTTATTTTGCTTAATTCATCAGCAAACAGGGGTAATTATCTTAAAAAACACTTATCAAATCTGACAAAACGCGTATAATGCGCACCAACAAGTATCGCGCTCATAGCTCAGCTGGATAGAGCACTTGGCTACGAACTAAGGGGTCGGGAGTTCGAATCTCTCTGAGCGCACCAACTTGATAATTAAACCGCTTTTAAGCGGTTTTTTTGTGCCTATAAAAAAGCCTAAAATAACGGGTGGTATTCGACCTGAAGCAAAGCCTTGGCGATTTGATTTTACTTGTCAGCGTGTAAGTAACCGTGAAAAGCATGAAGAAAAAGCATGATTTGGTGTAGTATCTTGCTATCTAAAATATTACTTGTATTGAAGTCATTATGTCAGACAACAAGCCAGAACTTCGTTTGCGTTATTTTTTAAATTTAGAAGAATCTCAAGATGGTTTTGCCCTAGCGACCTTTGGTAAAAAACAAATTACCCGTTTTCTTACGCCTTTAGTGAGTATCGCGATTGTGGTTTGGGGTTTTTATTTGGGCTTTGATGGCGTGGGGCGTTACTACGTTGGTTTAGGGATTTTCTTTTTGGCTTTGCAGTTTTCAATGCGTTACTGGTTTCTTCCGATGATGTTTAAACGTCAATTTGTGAAGTACCAATTTGGAAAAAGTGAGCAGGGGATTGATCTGTTTCAAGATTATGCTGAGCTATTCAGCAGTGGTCGGGTTAAACAAAAAATTCCATATGCTGAAATCCAGCGTTTTGTGGCAGGTAAATTGACTTACATGATCGAATTAAAAAACAAGACGGTGGTGATTGTGCCAAAGCGTGCTTTTGCATCTGCTGTTGATCAAACTTTATTTGAAAATAGTTTTAAGCGTTGATAAGCAATTCATTAAAATGACAGGGAGAACAATATGGCTATACGTCCATCTAAAATAATTTGTGTTGGTCGCAGCTATGCAGACCATGCCAGGGAGCTTGGTAATGCAGTGCCAGATCAGGCGGTATTATTCTTAAAACCACCGAGTAGCTTGTTGGGTTTAGATGAGGGGATTTCTTGGAATCCAGCGTGGGGTAGTTGTCATTTTGAGTGTGAGCTGAGTTTGCGTATCGATCAACCATTAAAAGATGCCAGCAGCCCAGAACAGGCTTTGGCAGCGATTGGTGCGGTGACACTTGGTCTTGACTTAACCTTGCGTGATCTACAGGATTCTCTAAAAAAACAAGGCTATCCGTGGGAGCGCTCAAAGGCTTTTGATGGTTCTTGTGTTTTGGGTGACTGGGTTGATGCCAGTGAGATTGAAGATTGGCAGCAAGCACAATATCAGTTTGAAATTAATGATGAGTTACGTCAGTCAGGCAATACTGCCAATATGATTTTTGATATTGGATCGTTGTTGATGGAAATTAGTCAAGTCTTTGGCCTTGAACCGGGGGATGTGATTATGACTGGTACGCCATCGGGTGTTGCGCCATTACATTCAGGTGATCAGCTAAAAATGACGCTTAAAGGTAAAACACAAGATTTTGTGTGGAATACTTGGGTGAAGTAATCCATATCGTTGATTCGCGTGTAAAAAAAAGACCATTAAGATGGTCTTTTTTTACACGCAGTGATCTAGTACCTTGATCTTGATGTGCTTGAATGGGGGATTACTGGTTGTAAGTGAGCAATTTAAATTATTTGCTCCAACCATACTTTTTGAAAATTGTATGACCTTGAGGTGAGGTTAAAAAATCCACGAAGCTGGTTGTTTCGGTGTTTTTTAAACTTTGTTTGGTTAAGGCAACACCAGTATCACGATAAACCACCAATTGCTTTTCAATCGGTACGATTTGACCGATATCAGGGTTACTTACGCCCCAAATATTAAATACCAACCATGCATCATAACTGTTGTCTTCTATCCAGTTTTTCTTGGCAACGCCGGTGTTCGGGGCAACCATCGTAATATTTTTACGGAAATCTTTAGTGAGCTGAATGTTGCCAGTTCGACCTGCAATATCTTCCCACATACCAACTTGTCCAGCGCCGTGAGTCACTAATACTTTGGTGCCAGGTTTGCTGAGGTCTTGAAAACCTTTGATGTTTTTAGGATTACCATTTCTGACTAAAATAGCAGCAGGGCGTAAATAGATCGGCTCAATAGATTCTTTGATGATTTGCTCAGAGAACATGGTTTGCATATCCGACATCATGGCTTCTGAGCCGCTAAAAAAGAGATAGGCATCTACTTTGGCTTTTTCAGCCCATTGTGGTGTTGGTCCTGCGATGACATTGACTTCAATCCCTGTTTTTGCTTTGAACTGTTTTGCTGCTTCATTCATTGCTGGTGCAGGTCCGCCGGGGCCGTAGACATTAATTGCAGCCATCGCATTGATAGAAAAACCAGCGAACATGAGTGGAAGTATATAGTGGCTAAGTTTATATTTTTTTAACATTTTTCATTCCATTTTGATGTAAATCATACAATAGTCTGATTCTTCTGGTTAAGCTATGCTTTAAGTATTGATTTTTTGATATGAATCATGTGCTTAAGTTATTTTAAAACATGGTTTTTTACTTGAATATATTTAGATTTTTATGATGCTTGAGGGCTAGAAAGACGTCTATCTCAGGTTGTAAGGTTGGAAATGTAGCGAAAAAAAAGACCACAAAGGTCTTTTTTTTAGGGGCTTAATCTTAATATTGCTGGGTGAGCATCAATCATTTTAGTGAGTTGGGTTTGACTCATGCGCCAGATGGATCTGATTTAAAATATGATCCGTCATATTTCTCGCCATTTCTTCTTTGGCGTAATAGACCTCACCAAGTGCATCTGCACGAATAATCTCAGCTTCTTCGTTGCTTTCAGCACAAACCAAAACTTGAATTTGTGGGTTTAGCAGTTTGGCAGTATCGACAATTTTATGAATGTCTAAAATATCCATTGGTGAAATCACCAGCAGTCGTGCGTGTTGCACATGGGCTTGAATCAGTACACCAGGTTCGGTGGCACTTCCTGACACTGCGGCAATACCTTTGGCACGTAAGTCTTCTACGATTTCCCGGTTTTCCTCTGCAATCACGACTTTAATATTGTCTTGCATTAGGGTTTTGGTAATACGACGGCCAACTTCGCCATGCCCAACAATTACCACTTGGTCGCGTAAATAATCTTGATCGACTTCATCTGGCAGCATGGCTAATGGGTCATTGCTGCGTTCCAACATACGTGCCAGTTGTGAGTGTTTGCGAATCCAATTTTGTACTGGTTCAATTGCGGAGAAAAAGAACGAGTTGAGGGTGATTGAAAAGAGAGCTCCGGCCAAAATCAGGTTTTGCCCTTCGATACTCAGCAGGCCGAGTGTTACTCCAAGGGTCGCCAAAATAAAGGAAAATTCCCCAATTTGCGCAAGACTTGCACCAACGGTCAAAGCGGTGTTGAGTGGATAGCGGAAGAACAGCACCAGCGCCATTGCGGCCAAGGTTTTACCAATCATGATGATGGCGATTACCGCCAAAATATGCAGCGGTTGTTCAATCAGGATGCTTGGGTCAAACAGCATACCGACTGAAACGAAGAATAAGATTGTAAAAATTTCACGTAATGGCAGCGTTTCTTCTTCTGCGCGGTGGCTAAAGTCAGATTCTTTCACCACCATCCCAGCAAAGAAGGCACCCAGTGCCATCGATACCCCGAAAATAGCATAAGAGCCGTAGGCAATTGAAACGGCTGCAGCAACCACGGTGAGGGTGAATAACTCTCTGGAGCCTAAACGCGCCACATGTTGCATGATCATTGGGATTAAGCGTTTACCCACAATCAGCATAAAGGCAATAAAACCCGTGACTTTTAATAGGGTCACCACCAAGGTTACCCAGATGCTTTGACTTGAGTCATAGCCTGCGGGGGTATGGCCACCAAGTAGCATGGCCACTGCTGGCAGCAGCACCAACACCAACACCATGACCAAGTCTTCAACCAAGAGCCAGCCAACGGCAATTTTACCATTCACCGATTCGAGTAGCCCGCGATCACCCAAGGCTTTGAGGAGTACCACCGTACTGGCACAAGACAGGCTGAGGCCAAAGATCAGTGCCGAGCCAAAGCTCCAGCCCCAAAACATCGAAACAAACATACCCAGTATGGTTGCAACGGTAATTTGGAGGATGGCACCCGGTAACGCAATTCGTCGAACTTGGACCAGATCCTTTAAGGAGAAGTGCATGCCAACGCCGAACATGAGAAACATTACGCCGAGTTCAGCCAATTGATTGGCAAGGGCGATATCAGCAACAACACCGGGCGTGTTTGGGCTGATAATGATCCCTGCAATCAGGTAGCCGATTAATGGGGGGAGGCGAAGTTTGGCTGCAATATAGCCAAAAATCAAAGCGATTCCGAAACCTGCGGCAAGTAAAATAATCAAATCGACTTGATGGGGCACTCGATACTCCTGCTGAGGTGAATAAAAAAGTGGAAATATGAATGGTGTCGAAATTTTAGCACCAAAAGTTTAACAAGCTTATTTATATAAAAGTATATTCGATACAGAAAAGGCAAAAAAAAACGACTCCAGCTGAAGTCGTTATTTTTTTAGAAACTAAAATTATTTAATTTTAGCTTCTTTGAAAATTACGTGTTGACGGATTTTTGGATCAAATTTTTTGATTTCCATTTTTTCCGGCATAGTACGTTTGTTCTTAGTCGTGGTATAGAAATAACCAGTACCTGCAGAAGAAACTAGACGAATTTTATCACGCATTCTACTGACTCCTTAGATCTTTTGACCTTGAGCACGAAGGTCAGCAATAACCTTTTCGATACCCAATTTGTCGATGATACGCATACCTTTAGTGGTTAAACGAAGACGTACGAAACGTTTTTCGCTTTCTAACCAAAAGCGGTGGTGATGCAGGTTCGGCTCGAACCGGCGCTTAGTTTTGTTGTTGGCGTGTGAGACGTTGTTACCAACGACTGGACGCTTGCCGGTAACTTGGCAAACCTTAGACATGGTGTAACTCCATTGATTTAGCCAACAGCAAACCTGTGTGGCCAGTCAAAAAAAACGATGAATTCATTCAAGGGGCGTTTTATACCAAAAATCCGCTTAAAAGACAAGCGGAAATGATGAAAAAACGACATGATAGTGCGTAACAGATCATGCCTTGATCAGTTATCGTAGGAAGGTTTTCTCTAAAACTTTGAGAAGCGACTTATTAAAAGGCGGCATGATAAATTTAAGATTAAACAACTTCGGTATCGACATTACCGAACGCTCATGGGATAGACTGAAAAAACCTTCAGGCCCATGATATTTCCCCATACCAGATGCACCAACGCCTCCGAAGGGGAGGTCGTCCTGTGCAACATGAGTTAAAACGGCATTTTGACCAAAATGTCCAGAGTGTGTGCGCTGGGCAACATAGTCTGCACGAGCTTGATCAAAGTCGAAATAGTATAAAGCAAGTGGACGCGGACGCTGATTAATAAAGTCGATCACATCGTTAATTTGATCGTATTCAATGATTGGAAGTATGGGGCCAAAAATTTCATGTTGCATAATTTGCATCTGTGCCGTTACCCCAGTCAGTAGGGTGGGTGCAATTTTACGGGTCAATGCGAGGTCTTCATCAAGCGGATTAATTTCGATTCGCTGCGCACCTTGTGCGATTGCATCATCTAAATAACCTTGGATGCGATTGTATTGTTTGTCGTTGATAATCGAGGTGTAGTCAGGATTATTTTGCATACCGGGATACATGCCACTGACCACATATTTAAACTCCGCAATAAACTCATTCACCTTTCCTCTAGGCAGAAAGAGATAATCTGGTGCAACACAGGTTTGCCCTGCATTCCACAACTTTCCAAAGGCTAAGCGCTGTGCCACATCTTTCATATCGCTCGAGGGGTGCACGATCACAGGGGATTTCCCACCAAGTTCTAAGATGACTGGAACAAGATTTTCCGCTGCTGCGGCCATCACTGTTTTACCGATTTGGGTTGAACCCGTAAAAATAATTTTATCAAAGGCCAAATGGCTAAAGCTGTCTGAGATGATCCCGCCACCAGTGACAACTGCGACCAAGTCCTGTGGAAAGGCTTCTGAAATAATGTTTTTGAGTAACTCACCAAAATGCATGGAAGCACTGGAAATTTTAATCATGGCATGATTGCCAGCAGCCAGTGCACAGATTAAAGGCCCCACGGAAAGAAGGAGTGGGTAATTCCACGGGCTAATAATTCCAATTACACCCATTGGTTGATATTGGACCCAAGCTTTGGCGGGGCGATGAATGATGCCAATGTGACGCTTCGAAGGCTTCATCCATTCGGTTAAATGCTTGCTATAATATTTAATTTGCTCAATACACGTGAGTAATTCACCAATTTTGGTTTCAGAAAATGACCGATTGCCGTAATCTTGATGAATTGCTTGAGCAATTTGCTCTTGATACTTGATCAGTACTTTTCTTAAACGTGCTAAACGCTCAATCCGTTCCTTTGCCGTTGGCATCGGATAACGTTGGTACGCGATCTTTTGCTGGTCAAGTTGTTGCTGTAGTTGTGATACTTCGGGTGGATAGGAAGCCGTAGAATCTGTTTTTGTTTGACTGTTCATAACAAGCAACCCGGTTGAATTTTATTAATTAATGTTTTTAGAGTAAATACTCTAAATAGTCAAGTTGCTTTATGTGTTAGTGTTTGCTAACGATTAAAAGATGGTGTTCGGATGACAAGCTCTAAAACCTTGAAAACCAAAGATCGAATTTTGCTGACGAGCTTACAGTTGTTCAATGAGCGTGGTGAACGCGCGGTGACAACCAATCATCTTGCCGCTGAGTTGGGTATTAGTCCAGGAAATTTGTATTATCACTTTAGTAATAAGCAAGAGATCATTCGTGAGCTCATGCATCAATATCAAAAAGAGACCTTGGAAATGCTGGCATTGCCAGATGATCGTGTGGTTGATGCTAATGATAAAATCCGTTACTTCCAAGTACTGAGCGGTCAGTTATGGGCCTATCGGTTTTTACATCGAGATGTTTACCATTTAATTGAGAACAATGAAAGTTTTCGCAAAAACTATCCGCGCTTTGCCGGTAAAGTGATGCAACAAGGGCAAAAAATTTATCAGGCCTTTGTTGAAGCTGGTTTAATGCAAATGACTGCAACAGAGATTGAAGCGCTGATTATTAATATTTGGATTGTGCTGACCAACTGGACCAACTTTTTATATATGTCTGGGCATCTGAGTGATTCAAACCATTTAGAGGAAAAATGGGTTTGGCAAGCGCTCAGACAAATGGTGTTTTTAGAGGGGCCCTATTTGCGTGGGGAGAGTCGTGAAACCTACGAGCGATTATTAGAAACATTTGGTTCTTCAGACTTTTTTAGCAGTCTTTCGGGTAGCAAGTTTGAGCTGAATGCGAATGAAGATTGAAAGCTTTGCAAAAAGCTTTAGAATGTTGACCAGTTTTTATGAATAAGTGATTTCAATCGACATGAACATGACGACCGCCAACACCGCACGGTTATTGATTACTTGTGAAGACAAGCCAGGCATCGTGCAAGCCGTATCGAGCTTTTTGTATCATCAAGGTGCCAACATTACCGCACTTGATCAATACGCAACTGAAGCTCAGGGTGGACGCTACTTTATGCGTGTTGAGTTTGAACTTGAGCATCTACAGTCTCGCAAAGAAACCCTGCTGCAAACTTTTGCTGCCAACGTCGCTGAACGCTACGACATGCAGTGGCGTTTAACCTTGGTTAGCGATGTTAAAAAAGTCGGGGTTTTGGTCTCTAGAGTGGATCATGCTTTACTTGAGTTACTGTGGCGTCATGCACGTGGCGGTCTACCTTGTGAAATTACCCAAGTGATTTCAAATCATGAAGATTTAAAAGAGTCTGTGGAAAACTTCGGTATTCCTTTTATTGTTGTACCTGTAAATAAAGACAATAAAGTTGAAGCCTACGCCAAAATTGACGAATTGATGCAAGGCAATGACTTGCTAGTGCTTGCGCGTTATATGCAAGTGCTCAGTGAAGACTTTGTGGCAAGATGGCCGATGAAAGTCATCAACATTCACCATTCATTCTTGCCGGCTTTTGTGGGGGCAAATCCATATAAGCAAGCTTATGAGAAAGGGGTGAAGTTGATTGGTGCAACTGCGCACTATGTTACAGCTGATTTGGATCAGGGACCAATCATTGAACAAGATGTAGAGCGTGTAAATCACGACTTTACTGTCGATCAGTTACGTGAATTGGGACAAGATGTTGAGCGTAATGTACTGGCACGTGCAGTTAGATGGCACCTCGAAGACCGAATTATTGTGGATGGAAATAAAACAGTTGTTTTCCAATAAGTAAACACTGATTGAATAAAATAAGGATGAGGATGCCCTGTGTATTCCTCATTTTTTTTATGTAAGAAAGCTCTGTACACGACAAATTTCACAGAACCCTTATCCTATCAGGATTCTGCCTTCTTAAAATTGCCAAAATTTCCTTAAACTCTTCTTTTTTCCCAAAACCAATTAAACGCTGAATCGCCATTTGAACATAGTCTAAACCATAGCGAAATAAACTCATTGAGAGTCGTCCATGCTTCTTTATTTTTATCGCTTTTTTTTGATCATGTTGCCATTCACCCGTTAAGTAACACCAACAGAAGCTTATAGCTAACACCGCAATCAATTTTTTCACTCGTCTAGGGTCTGTCAAGCGCGTATTTTCAAGATTAAACCCGCGTCCTTTGAGACAACTGAATAAGGTTTCAATTTCCCAGCGTAATGCATAATCCTGAATAGCATTGGCATTAAACTGAGGAGAAACGACGAGTAAAAGCTCTCCATTTTCTAACTGTAGTGCACTTATATATAGTTTCACCCGACCAACCAAAATCCGTCGTTTACGACATTCAATTTGACCAACTTTAAGATGGCGAAATAAATCACTAATTTTATGATTCTTTCCTAAATGATTGGTGACAATGAAGTTTTTTTAACACGAATGCAGAAGTTGATGTCTTGTTCAATTAACCATGTAAACCACTGCTCACCGATAAACTCTCTGTCTGCGAACACATTCACAATACGGTCTTTACCAAAAATGGAGATAAAGCGTTGAATCAAAGCAATGCGCTCTTTCGTATCTGAATTTCCACGTTTATTAAGCAATGTCCAAAGGATAGGTATCGCTATTCCACGATAAACGATCGCGAGCATCAGGATATTAATATTTCGTTTTCCCCATTTCCAATTGGTTCTATCTAAAGTCAGTTGCACTTTGTCGAATGAAAATATATTGAAAATCAACCGAGAAATTTGACGATAATCGAAATACTGACCTGCAAAGAAGCGCTGCATACGTCGATAAAATGATTGTGGTAAGCACTTGATGGGCAAGGCTTTAGATGCAGAAGAAAGATTACATGTTTGCTTTAAAATAATCACAAGCATGATGAGCGCAAAGCACTTTAAATGTGACTTGTTCCATTTTAGATATTTGTTTAAGATAAGATATAACTCATTGAGATGTGTCATAGTATTCGTCGTTAGAAAACAATTATTGTGACATTATTTCAATGAGTTATCTATTTTTGTCGTGTACAGAGGTAAGAAAGTTAAAAAACATATAAATAACAGTTGCAAATGAAAACACTTCTCATTTATGATTAAGCCACTTTAATTGTTCCAACCGATGAGCATGATTTGTAAAAGCTATGCTTTACGTCTCAACTCAGTTTAAGGTCCAAGTGTTTATATGCATCAGTCTTCCACACCAAATTTGCAACGACCGCAACCCGATATGAAGAAAAAAATTATCATTGCCTTAATGGCTGTGGCAGTTGGGCACATCGGGGTACTCTGGGGTGTAAGTCAGATTAAAACGGCTGAACTCAAACCGATTGAGAAAAAGCCAATCAAAGTAAAGTTGGTAAAAATTAAAGAAGAATTTGTACCGCCACCACCACCTCCGCCACCAACCAAACCAATTAAGCCAAAAGTCGAACCAAAACCTGAACCGATTCCAGTGGTCAAACCCAAAGTTATTGCTCAAAAAAATGAGAAAACGAAGGAAAAAGTAATTTTTCAAGATGATACTTTGGAAAAGCAAAAACTGGAAAAAGATCGCTTGGAAAAAGACCGCTTAGAGCGGGATCGTCAGAAGCGTGAACAAGATGAGCGTGATCGTCAAAAGCGCGAACAAGATGAACGAGATCGTCAGAAGCGCGAACAAGACGAACGAGATCGTCAGAAGCGCGAACAAGATGAAAATTCGAAGAAACCTCGGATGGTGTCTGAGGGTGATGTTTCTTGGTCACGACGTCCTATTATTGATGCAGCGCAAGTGGTTAAATGGTTGAAGCCAGAAGATGGGGTTAAAACGATTAAACTCGAAATTACTTCAGATGGTGCCGGTAAAGTCATGAGCGTTAAGCTTCTGCAAGGAAGTGGTTTTAGCTCACTCGACAGTTATGTTGTAAAGCAAACCAATGCTGCTAAATTTAAACCATATAAAGAGAATGGCGTCAGTGTTCCCTTTGTTGTAAGGCAAAATTTTAGTGTTTCTACTAACGAAAAACGTAGATAAAGATTTTATTATTTAGGATTTTGAATTATGAACTTTTCAGTCTATTGGCAACATGCAGACGCGATTAGTAAGACGCTGTATTTTATACTTTTGGCGATGTCGATTGCGACATGGACCATTTTTGTCTTACGTTTGCTCGGTACGCGCCAGCTGAAACAACAAGCGCAAGCACAGCTGAGTAAGGCAATGAATCAACTCAAGGCAAAATTTGTCCCATTGAGCTTTGATCAACGTAAAGCTGTTGCAGAACAAGCTTTACTTCGTCAAATCTCAGTTGAGAAATCATCTGCTGAAAAAGGTGTTTCTGTACTGGGTACCATTGCTTCTTTAGCACCCTTTGTCGGGTTGTTTGGTACCGTGTGGGGCATTTTTCACGCCTTGGTTGCTGTTGGTCAAAGTGGTCAAGCTGGTCTTGCTCAGGTTGCAACGCCTGTCGGTGAAGCACTGATTATGACTGGACTGGGTTTGGCGGTCGCGATTCCTGCGGTGATTGCCTATAACATTTGTGTCCGTTTTAATCGTACGCTCACCAATGATTTGCAAGATCATGCTCATGGTCTATTGATCGACACCATGTTACAGCAAGAGTCAACGCCGGCTTCTGTGCCCGTTGAACAGTCACAAAAAGGACTCGTTGGAGGTCAAGCTTAATGGCTTTTCAATTGGGTGAAGACAACGACACTGGCATGAATGAGATGAATCTCATTCCGCTGATCGACATTATGTTGGTATTGATGATCATTTTCTTGGTCACAGCAACTGTTGCTAACCCATCAATACCATTAACCTTACCAAAAACCACTGCGGATATTGTTGAGCCGCCAGCAAAAGAAGTCACCATTAATATTAATGCACAAGGTGAAATCTCTTGGGGAACCAAAACGATTACTTTAGAAGAGCTGCAAACGCGGTTTAAAGAAGAATCACAGTCAGCGCTAAAACCTGCGATCCAACTTCGTGCCGATAAAGATGCGCGTTATGATACGGTTGCGCAAGTAATGGCAAGTGCCAGTGAAGCAGGCTTAAATGATATTGCTTTTGTCAGTGATAACTAAGTGAAGCGAATTGACCTCGGCTAAGGTGAGCAACAACCAATAAGCCATTGAAAAAGCGATCTGTTTAGATCGCTTTTTTGTGTTTTGAGTTGAGTCATGTTTTGAATAAGGCAGCGCTTAGTCTTGTTTCATTAGGCTCTGGAACTTACTGCGAAGCTTGGCCAGTTTAGGCGGAATGGCAAAGTTGCAGAAGCCTTGTTCTGGGTTGCGTTCATAGAAATTTTGATGCATATCTTCAGCAGGATAAAACGTTGGCCATGCCGCAAGTTCGGTGACGATTGCCAGCCCATCTGCTTTTAAAGCATCGATATACTGTGTCGCTTGTTGTTTTTGCGCATCATCGGCATAGAAAATAACAGAACGGTATTGGGTGCCAATGTCATTGCCTTGACGATTCAGCGTGGTTGGATCGTGTGTGGCAAAGAATACATCTAACAGTTGTTTAAACTCGATTTGTGCTTCATCGTATTCAATTAAAATCACTTCAGCATGATTGGTATCACCCTGACAAATCTGCTCGTAGCTGGGATTGGTGGTATGACCACCTGCATAGCCGCTGACGACGCGATGCACGCCTCTTAACTGTAGAAATACTGCTTCAACACACCAAAAGCATCCACCACCAAAAAGTGCCTGTTGCATAATTTATTCTCTTTATTCAATTTGAAATAAATGAAGACCGATGCATGTATCCTCTCATCCATCTTCATGGTTTAAAGCTAAGCTTGAGCTGTAACGCGCGAGCAGACTTAAGGTTGCGTTATTACTGTATTGCTGAACTTTAAAACGCTATTGCCAAAACGATCCAATAACTTGAGCTGATGGCCATAGCTTTGATATGCCGTGACTTTAGCGAGTGCTTGATTGAATTGATCTGCTTGCTGCATCTTGCCCATACACATCATTTTGGTCGATGCAAACTGGGTTAGGTTCAGTTGTGCACCCTCAATTTTATAGCCTGCCATCAATTGATTACAGCCATCTGTACCACTTAAACGTTGTGTTGCTTGATCGAATTTAAGTTTAGGTGTACTGCTCGTTGCATCATCCTTAATTTCTGTCGAACCAATGTGAGTGAGCGTCCACTCTTTATTTTGTAAAAGTGTTGAACTCTGCTGTTGTTGCACATTGCTAGCAGTATTACAGCCAACAATGCCGAGCGTTGCAGCCAGCAGGACGCTGCTCATAAGCGGTTTTAACATAATTTTTCGTCCCAATTTTAAATGGTCTGCGTTATAAAGAAAAAATAATGAAGCGTGCCTGTATAGGCGCTGTATTCGGACATTAGTAAAACATATTTTGAGTCTATTGTGGTTACACAGCAGTGCTTAAGGCGAAGTTTTTGCAGGCGGCGTACTGCGAGGCAAACCTTCACGGAGTAAAGCGGAATAATGTGCGCTGCTTTGATCTTTAAGCTGATTAAAGTTGGACGTGCGCGGATTAACATGCGCATGTTGATACCATTGCTGCATATTCCATACTGGATTAAGCACGTTCAGGTCATACAGATAATTGGGTAAATACCCCGAAGCCAAAAGTCGGTAATCTTTGGGAAGTTTATTGGGGTCAATGGCCTGCACCATATCAAAGATTAGGGTCGTGCAGTTACTGGTGAGCGTGTTATACCACTTCGGTTGGGCGCGAAGTTCATCGGACTTGCTGAGGTATTCTAAGAACAGTGCTTTCATTGCAGGTTTAGACATCGCAACGGGGAAAAAATAAACCTGTTCACCGCGAATATTGCTACGGGTATAGATAATATCTTTTTCATCAGAGGCGATCAGACTCAGTTCAAATTGACGGAAGAAACCTCCAATTGCCGAAAATGCTTCATCTTTTTCTTTACGAATTTCGATCGAAAATACCAGCGGCTTTTGATCAGCAAAATCAAAACTGACCAAGGTGTGCGCGATTTGTGGTCCCATCCAATAGGAGGTAATAATATTCACCCCAGTGATTTGGGCTAAATCGTAAGTGCGAGTTTCCCAACGCTCTTGAAAACGATCTTGGCTATACCATTCAAAATTACGAATATTATCAATAGTGACCAAGTCACCATCGCGTTGATAACTGAGAATGTTGGCAACATCGGGGCTCCAGTCGCGGTCTTGTTTGGCTGGAATATTAAAATACCACAGCATGGCTAAAGCCAATATAATCAAGTAGATTATGCTGTCTTTGCCGCGACTAAAGACGCTTTGGGTGAAGTAGATTCCCAAAATACTGCAAGCAAAAGAAATCCAAAGCCCAATTAGGATCTGGCTGGTCAGCACGCTTCCAGGCTGTTGAATCCAAAGTGCAAAGCAGAGCCAGATCGATGATAAAATCACAAACAGGCTAAACAGGGCATGCAGTAAAACTTTTCCAAGCGCGATAAAAAAGTCTTTTTTCCCGATGTTATGCATATTCAATTATTTATAAGAGATTGCTGCTATTTTTGATAGCTTGCGAACTCAAATGCAATCCCTGTTTTGTCATCAATATGTTTCTCAGTCGCCATTTTCTTAAAAGCAGCCGGAATCTCAGGGTAGTGCGCATCACCTTGTACATCGAGTTCGATATGGGTGAGTTCCAAACGATCTGCGATATCAATGCTTTGCTTGAAAATCTCACCCCCACCAATAATGAAAATTGAATTGGGTTTTTCTGAAGCACGTACATCGGGGAGGGCATTGTTTAAAGCATCTTCGATGCTAAATGCAACTTTTACCCCATCAAAACGCCAGCTAGGATCACGCGTAATCACCCAGTTGACCCGATTAGGCAGGGCACGACCCATCGATTCAAGGGTTTTACGGCCCATGATCACCACACCACCTTGGGTAATGGCTTTAAAGTGTTGTAGGTCGGCAGAGATATGCCACGGCAGTTGATTGCCTGTGCCAATACAGTATTGTTGATCCATTGCCACCACGTGCACAATTTCTAAACCTTTAAAACTCATACGGCCACCGCTGCTTTAATTCCTGGATGTGATTGATAATTTTCAATTTCAATATCTTCAAATTTAAAATCAAAAATATTTTTAACGGCTGGGTTCAGCTTGAGTTGGCACAATGGCATCGGTTCGCGGCTGAGCTGTAATTGGGTTTGCTCAAAATGATTGGCATATAAATGGGTATCCCCGCCAGTCCAAACAAAATCACCCACTTCAAGATCACAGACTTGGGCAATCATGTGGGTTAAGAGTGCATAGCTGGCAATGTTAAACGGTACACCTAGAAACACATCGGCACTGCGTTGATACAATTGGCAGGAAAGTTTGCCATTCTGCACAAAGAACTGAAATAAAGTATGACAAGGTGGTAGCGCCACTTGGCCAGCTTCTTTGGGGTTCCAACCAGAAACGATGAGACGACGTGAGTTTGGATTGGTTTTAATTTCATTGACTAACCATGAGATTTGATCAAAACCATCGTGGTTATAGGCACCATCTTCTGCTTGGCTGGCAGCAAAATTTCGCCATTGGTGCCCATAGACTGGGCCAAGTTCACCCGCAGGGCGACCAAAGCGTGCCGTTTGCTCTGCCGTTGACCATTCATCCCAAATACTGACTTTATTGTCCTGTAAATACTGAACATTGGTGTCGCCTTTAAGGAACCATAACAGCTCAATCGCAATTGAACGGAAATGCACTTTTTTGGTGGTCAGTAGAGGAAAACCTTGACTTAAATCAAAGCGCATTTGATGACCAAATACGGAACGTGTACCCGTTCCAGTGCGGTCGCCTTTGTCAGCACCATGATCAAGAATGTGTTGTAAAAGGTTGAGATACGCTCGCATAAAAGTTCCAAATTCCGCTGTGGACGTCAATAGCCGTCGTGCAACGCTTGCAGGTGGGATTTATTGTTTAGCCCAGCAGTTTATACTAAACCCAAGATCTTTTTAATAGATAACAAATGGGGAAAGCAAATGAGTCTGGATTGGGCCGCATTACCACCACAAATACAGCAATTTAAAGATCAGATTTTGGCAACCGCGAAACCGAGTGTATCGATTGAACTACAAGGTACAGCGGCGGTCACACGCTGGCAAAGTCAGATCGGTGGTATGCCTTATTTACCACTGACAGAAAGCTATCCGATGGATCGTGAGGGTAAGCCACTCAAGTTGTTGGCACAAATGAATTTTGCAGAAATGCCAAGCCTACCCGATTATCCAAGTTCAGGAATTTTACAGTTCTATATTGGCGGTGATGATCTGTACGGTGCGGACTTTGATGATCTACAAAAACAAGCAGATTTTCGGGTGATGTTCTTTGAACAGGTCATTGAGGATGAAAGCTTATTACATCAAGATTTTAGTGAATATTTTGCTCAATTTGATGCGGACTATTATTCACCTGTTGAAGGGCAGTCTGCACTGAGCTTTGCCGTAGAAACACAATATATCAGTACCGATGATGAAAATTTTGCGCGCCAAGTATTGTCGATGGATGATATTTGGGACTATGAAGAACAGTTTGAAGGCGCTGATCTGCAAGAAGATTGGCTAGACCCTTATAATGAACAGTTCCCTAGCACTGGGCATCGTCTGGGAGGGTATCCGTATTTCACTCAATCCGATCCACGTGAGTATCGAGATGAATTAAAAGCCTATGTGTTGCTGCTGCAAATTGATAGTGATCAGGCAAATGGGATCGATATCATGTGGGGCGATGTTGGGGTTGGGAACTTCTTTATTGACCCAGCCGATTTAAAAAAGCGTGATTTTTCCAAAGTCGCTTATAACTGGGATTGTGGTTAATTGTGGCTTAGACAAAATTTAATTTAGTCAACAGATCACTAAAAAATGATTTAGATTGAAGTTGTGGTGTGCGCTTCAATCTGAGTCGTGTGAAAAGTATACAAATGCAAGCCGACCAAGAAAATGCATAGTTCGATTACACTAAAATAATTTTATTTAAAATAAATAGTTAAAAATTTTAAGCCAAATCTTACAAATTTCCTTACATTTTTTAGATCAAAAAATTAAGCTTGAAAGTTTAATATCCTCGCTTCGTCAAAAGATAGCTTGGCTATACCGCTGAGTTATCGATGCTTTTGAAACAACGAGAGGTTTAAGCATGGCTTATCACGCCAATGTTCAACAGCAGCATGTTGCTGAACATCATCAGATTAGGGCTCGTGCAAAGCAGCAGAATAATAAAAAGGCAACGATTCAGAACAGCGAAGTCATTCCAGCCAATCCCTTGACGAAGAATTCAGAGAAGAAAAGCATCGTTCAGGCCAAATATGCCATCAATCTTCATACATTTTCCAAAAGCTTAGCCCGTATTTCGAGCAGAACCAGCTCACAGAAATGTGCGAAGAGTATACGTCTTGCATTAGAAAGTGCGGGTGCACGTTTTGATAACCATCCTGTCGCGGCATCGGACTGGGGCAAGACTCTCATGGATATTGGTTATCGTCGAATTAATCCTGCTTTTGATCATCCAGAACGGGGTGATATTTATATTATTCAGCGTACCAAAGCCCATGTTTATGGGCATATCGCTGGATTTTCTGGCGCAGAGTGGGTATCTGACTTTAAGCAAAGTAGCCATGTGGTCTATAAGGAAAATGTGACCTATAGCTATTATCGACTTGGGTCTTAAGCAGCCCCTCCAAACTGGAGAGGGCGCTTGCGTTCAATCAAAGAACGTGTTGTTTACTGGCATTCAGTTGATGACGTTGCAAGGCAAGATCAATTAAATTGCTAATCAGATCGCTATAGTTTAAGCCACTGGCTTGCCACAGTTGCGGATACATACTGATATTGGTAAAGCCAGGTAAGGTATTGACTTCATTGACCACGATTTGATTGTCTGGGGTCAGGAAAACGTCAACACGGGCGAGACCTTCACACTCCAGTACCGCAAAGGTACGTAATGCAACTGCTTGAATCTGCGCTTCAATTTCTTTAGGCATCTCGGCAGGGACCACAGTACGTGATTGGCCATCAATATATTTGGCATCATAAGAGTAGAACTGATCTTGGGTCAGTACTTCACCACAGACACTGGCTTGTGGTTGATCGTTGCCTAAAATCGCACATTCGATTTCACGACCAACAATGGCTTGTTCAATCAGCACTTTTCGATCATAACGAAAGGCCAAGGCCAAGCCTGCACTAAATTCTGCTGCATTGGTGACTTTACTAACACCGACCGATGAACCTTGACTGGCAGGTTTGATAAATAAGGGGAGACCGAGTTGAGTTGAAGCTTGCTCAAATAAAGCCGCTTCATCCGCAACCGCTTTAACCGCGATATAAGGGGCAACAGCAATACCAGCCTGCATAAGCAAGCGCTTACATAGATCTTTGTCCATACAAACCGCAGAACCCAATACGGCAGAACCGACATAAGGCAGATTGGCGAAGGCCAATAAGCCTTGTAATGAACCATCTTCACCCAGTGTTCCGTGAATAATTGGGAAGATGACATCGAGTTGGTTGAGTTGTTGCTGTTGTGCTGATTCAAAAAAGGGCTGTTGGAGATGACCCGGTTGTAAGGCCAGTGGACGTACTGAAGCAGCAAGTGAAATATGACGCGGATCCTCTGCATTTTCTAAGAAGCGGTTTAGATCGCGTAAAAACCATTGGCCTTGTTTGTCGATACCAATCAAGGTGATATCAAATCGATTGCGGTCAATGGCTTCAATAATGTTTTTAGCAGATTGGAGTGAAACCTCATGCTCAGAAGATTTTCCACCAAAGATAATACCAACGCTGAGTTTTTTCACGTCCTGTACTCATTTCAAAATATGCGAAGTCCCTAGCATAGTCTGAAATTTGTAAAGTGCATGCTTAAATTTGTGTTAATCATCAGAAAGTGAAGTGTTTTTATATCAAAGAACCGATCACTATGAGCCATATTTTGATCGGGAGAGATGGAAGCATTCGTGCGCTTATCATCTCCCTTGTTTATAGATGAGCAGCGCACATTGCTTAAAAAAATAGGGTCATGCTACGGAAGCTTGTTGCTCAAAAAGTGTCGCCAAGTGTTCAATATATGCCTGTGCACTTTGTTCAAGGTTTTCGGTGGTTAGATTATGTTCTGCACCATAGTAGGCAAAGTAAGGTTGATAATCGGCTTGAACATACTGGGCAGTGAGAGAAAATGGCAGCAACACCTCCGTTAAGCTGGTTTGATATCTTCCATTTTTTGCATAGTCGCTGGTTTGATTGCCACCTGCAGTCACAGCCAAACCAAATTTTCGCTGTTTAAGTTTATCGCCAGTTTCGCCATAAGCCCAACCATAGCTAAATACATCATCTAACCATGTTTTTAATAATGGTGGGCAGTTAAACCAATAGATCGGAAATTGTAAAATCAAATGAGCATGCTGCTCAATCAGCGCTTGTTCATATTCAACCGAGATTTTACCATCGGGATAGGCTTGGTAAAGATCATGAACGGTGTACAGATCGGGATGTTTTTTTAATTCCTCAATCCAACGTTTATTGACAATCGATTGATCAATATTCGGATGGCTCACGATAACTAATGTTTTTTGCATTGCGACCTCGACTTCAGATTTATACAGGATGCTTGACTCGAAATCGGAGTATAGATCAACAACTAACTTGATTGAAGTACGCAATTTTAGGTTATATACTATCCCAAAGGAGAGTGTAAAATGGCAGAAAATAGATGTGCTCCAACCAATACTCAGCTTGAAGATACCCATTTTGGATATACGCTTTCTTTGCTGAATGGCAAATATAAAATGATTGTGATGTATTGGCTGAGTGAAAATAAGCCCGTGATGCGCTTTAATGAGTTAAAGCGCTGTATCGGTACAATTTCATTTAAAACCTTGAGTAATACACTCAAAGAGTTAGAACGAGATCAGTTGGTTATTCGAAAAGAATATCCACAAATTCCACCCAAAGTGGAATATTCCTTGTCTGCACGTGGGGTATCCCTGATACCAATTTTAGATTTAATGTGCCAATGGGGCAGTGAAAATAAAATTGAATAAGCTAAGCCATCAAAGCATCAATACGAGATCATCTGTGATGGTCTCGTATCCAGCGTTATGGCAGATATTCGCCATATTCTCCTGACAACCAAGTATTTTCTTGAAAATACCTAAAATAAAATCGGGCCCTTGATATTCAGATATTTTTAACATCAGCACCGCATAGTTCACAATATTTTCCATTGTTTTTAGCCAATCGATTTAATCATCACGTCGCGCGCGTTGGCTGTAATGCGACACCAGAAAGAATCCGAGTGCTGTAAAACCGATCACTTGTGCCGAATAAACCAGTCGATCTGTCATGGGTAAATACAGCAAGATGACAATTAGCGCGAGCAAGGGCAGCCTACTGAGTAGCAAGTTGAGCCCTGGTCGTGGATGGTCGACTGAGATGAATTTAAGTTGTAGCTGCCGAAACACATGAATTGAAATGCCGATCAAGAGCGCAATGCTGCTAAACAGCGTATTCAGTTTAGCGATGCTTGAGCAGTAATATAAAATGCCGATGGTCATGGCATAGATCATCAATTTGATGTTGCGACTACAGCGTTCGGAATACCAGAAATCAATCATTGTTTGGGCGCTTGCGGTGGGTTGTTTTTATTCAGCAGTGACAGCGGAGAAAATATACAGCTTGCTAGGGCCATAAAGCCAATGCCTTGTACACCAAGCAGCAGCAGTTCTTGTTGTGCTTTGGCAAACAATAAGGCCAACAGGATGGCAATCGGAATCCAAGTACAAAGGCGTGCTAATCGGCCATTGGGATTTTGAGTAAAGAAATAGAGTTTGCAATAACGACTGATCAGAAAAATAATGCCGGTACCGACAAACATTAAAATGGCATCAAGTGGCAATGCTTGAATATAAAATAGAGTCCCTGTAATCAATGCGATCACCATGAAAATACCTAACTTACGCAGTACCGATATTTTAGGATCAAACCAAAACTCAAGCATTTGTATTTACCCACCATTCTATTCAGTGCTTTATGTGCGCAAACTCTAGCATAAAACTACGCTTCAATATTGAAAAATACAAAGGCCGATCCGCAATTTATACCGAGATAGATTGCGGATCGGCCGATTTAAACCATTCGGTTTTTATTGTATCTATTGATATTTATGTGTTTTTGCGTGGGCCCCAGTCGAAGACATTTTTCTTGTAGGCATACCAAATCATCCAGAGACCAACCAAGATCATTGGGAAGGATAAAATCTGTCCTTTGGTCATCCAGCCAAATAAGATATAGCCTTGGTCTGCGTCAGGTTCACGGAAGAATTCAATCACAAATCGTGCCACGCCATATCCCATTAAAAACACAGCAGAAACGGCCATACGTGGACGTGGCTTACTACTAAACCACCACAACAGAATAAACAGCAATAAGCCTTCGCAGATTGCTTGATAGATTTGTGATGGATGACGAATCAGTTGCAGGGGATCGGTTGGAAAGATCATGCCCAAGGCAAAGTTGGGATCAGTGACTTGACGGCCATAGAGTTCACCGCCAATAAAATTGCCTAAACGACCAAACATCAAACCTGTTGGTACACAGGGAGCAATAAAATCGAGGGTTTCAAACCAAGTTTTCTTGTATTTGTGGCACCAAAATAACATGGCAAACATCACACCCAGAAAACCGCCGTGGAAGCTCATTCCACCGGTCCAGACTTTAAATAACCAGATTGGATCAACTAAAAATTTATCAAATTCATAGAACAGCACATAGCCGAAGCGACCACCGAGTACCACACCAAGTGCGCCATAAAAGACCAAGTCGGAGACCATTTCGGCATTCCAACTGTCGCGTTGTTTGGCACGATAATTTGCAAGCCCCCAAGCACATAAGAATGCTAATAAATACATCAGTCCATACCAATGTACTTGTACAGGTCCGAGTGCCAATGCCACCGGATCAATATTTGGGTAGGTCAGCATTGCTGCTCCTTGTTTAATATTTTGCACAGATTCTAGCTGAAACTTCGGAAAAATGTTGTACATTCAATGTGTAAACTCAGCGAGACCGAATTATGTGTATTGTAGCTTTTGCATGGCAATTACTTGATCAATTGCCATTATGTCTGATCTCCAATCGAGATGAGTTTTATGCGCGACCGACCGCAGCATTAAAAACGTGGCCGAATAGCCCGATTATTGCGGGGCAAGATTTACAGTCCGGTGGCACGTGGATGGGCGTGACTGCGACAGGGCGTTGGGCGATTGTGACCAACTTTCGCGATGGTCAGGATCAAACCCAATATACAACTTCGCGTGGTGAGTTGATTCAACAGTATTTAAGCACAGATCAAAGTCCGATTCGTTTTGCACAGGCCCTGGATAAACACCAATGTGACTATGCCGGTTTTAACTTATTTGTGGGGGATCGACAACAAGCAGTTTATATGAGTAATCGGGGGGAAGCACCGCAAGTATTGGCGCATGGGGTGTATGTGGTGTCCAATGGTTTGATGAGTGAGGATTGGGTAAAGACCCAACATTTACGTAAACGTTTTACCCAAGAATTTTTGCCAATGCTTCAACAAAATATTGCGGAAACAGCAATTTGTGCGGCAGCTTGGGAGGTGCTTGAAGATGAGCGCAAAGTCATTCCCCAATTATTACCTGAAACGGGCATTCGGGCTGAAATGGAACATTTACTGTCATCGACCTTTATTCAAAGTCCAAGTTATGGCACACGTTGTTCCAACTTGCTTCGAATCAGCAGCCGTGGGTTGGATTGGATAGAAAAATCACAACAGGGTGCAAGGCAAGGTGAGTTGATTCAAATTCAAATATAATGAAACACGCCTAGGCCGAGTTTAACTCGGCCTAGGCGCGGCTTTAAAATCAAGCAAAAGGTTTATGCTTTTTTCACTTGCTCTAGATCTTCACCCACAATGATTTTGCCATCTTTGCGGGTAATGACGACTGTTGCAGAACGTGGACGTGTGCCTTTGCCTAAGCTTGCATTCAGTGCCTTCGGATGGTTGGATGGCCACTCACCGCCTGGATGCTGTACATTGACAAAAATGGCTTTGTAATCGGGTGTCATGGTCACGCCAGTGATTTCACAACCTGAAGGGCCAGTGAGGAAACGACGTAATTTACTGTCGTTAAGTGTTGCTCCTTGAACCGTAACTTGGGATTGATCACCAGATTTGGCTTTCGCCACGCTGCCATCTCCGACTTGACCCGGTAATGCGGCAAGCATCATACAGTTGGTTTCATCTGTATAAGCACCATCATCAGTTTGGATCCACAGTACACCACGTGGGTCAAACCACATCCCATCTGGACTAGAGAAGTCATTGGCATCGGTTAAACCAGAAAGGTTGACGTTTGGCAGTGAATCTTGCTCAGCCCCAAATAAGAAGATATCCCATTCGAATTTGGTTGCAGTAGTTTGGTTTTCACTTTCACGTAGACGAATAATATGACCGTTGATATTGCCTTTTAGGTCAGTTTTGCCACTGTCTTGGTCGAAGTAGTTACGTGGGTTAGCTGCATCAGTTGCATAGCTTTTACCACGATTGGAGTTATTGGTCAGGGTAATGTAGACCTCACCATTCGTTGGATTAACAGCACACCATTCTGGACGATCCATTTTGGTCGCACCCACGGCATCTGCGGCAAGACGCGTGTGAATCAAGACATCAGCTTGATCAGCAAACTTATATTTATCATAAGCGGAAATACGCGAATTATTGATAGTGAGCTCAACCCATTCTCCGTGTGCCTTTTGTGTGGCTTCATCGAAGTTGAATTTAGCAACGTATAGCTTTCCTGCGTTCATATATTTGTCGCCAGCGCGATAACCACCGTTGACATCTTTTGCATCCCATTTGGCATCGGAGACAAATTTATAAATATATTCACCAGTAGAGTC
Source organism: Acinetobacter pullicarnis (assembly GCF_006352475.1). Taxonomy (NCBI): domain Bacteria; kingdom Pseudomonadati; phylum Pseudomonadota; class Gammaproteobacteria; order Moraxellales; family Moraxellaceae; genus Acinetobacter; species Acinetobacter pullicarnis. The sequence continues at coordinate 3,352,485 of NZ_VCMZ01000001.1, read as the reverse complement.
ATCACCCATATAAAAGGCGAGCTGTTGACCTTGAATGGCACGACTGCTGCGACAGTCCTCATGGGCAAAACGACCTAATGCTGTTCGTTTAACTGGATCTTGACGGCCATCAAATGGATCGATCTCAACAATCCAACCAAAGCAGTTGGCGCTATTGCGATAGTCTTTTTCTGCCTTGTCTGCCGTAATCGATGTATTCCAACGATCGTACATGTCTTGGTTTAAAATCGATGCTTTTGGCGTGTTCCATTTATATTGAGCACTTTGACCTTTGTCAATTTTATAACGTGTTAGCGCATTTTCGACCAAGTCTTGACGATTGTCATCGGCATTACGCGCAAGATAGCCATCAAAGTTTTCTTCAGTGGTGAGGTAGGTGCCCCAAGGGGTGTAGCCGTTACCACAGTTATTGTGCGTACCTAAGGTAAACGACCCATCTGGGCTGGTTTTGGTTTTAACTAAGGCATGGCCTTTCACTGGCCCAGAAAATTCAATACGAGATGCAGCGGTAATACGACGGCTAAATGGCGAGTTTTTATTGATTTTAACTTCTTGTGTTTTTGGATCTTTGATTACGTGAATAACCGAAACACCATGACAGTTCACTTCGCGGATGACTTCGTCTTCTGAGCGAATCAAGTCACGTGTGGTGTTAGGAATCGGATGTAAATGTTTTTGGTTGATATATTCATGATTTAAGACCAATAGACCTTGATCAGAGACTTGGGCATCATAACGTCCCTTCGCTTGATCTAAGCCAAAAAAGCTCATCCCATCATGATTGTCACCCGAACGCATAGCAAAGCTTGGACCTGATGCAATATTTTGATCATCCCATTCTGCATATGCTGTGTTGATTGGATCGCCCAAAGCGAAAAGAACGCGTGCTTCATAGCCTTCAGGTACGGTGAAAGCATTTAATGTGTTTTTTTCAACAGGCTTAAAGGTTAAAGCTTTTGGAAGGGGTTGTTTATCAACCTCAGGTGGAAGTGTTCCAGTGACATTGTCGTTATCATCGCTGCCACACCCAACTAAAGTTGTTGCGAGGGTTAATGCAACGGCCCCACCAGCAGATTTGGTAATTAAGTTACGGCGTGAGATTTTTTGATCAAATAAACTACGGAATTCTGGATTTCCAGATGGATTGCTATCATAAACATTGTCTTCATGCTGTGGCGTCTGCTCGGTCATGGAGTTTTCCTTAAGTATTTGATTAATCTAAACAATGATCGCTTCAATCTAATCGAGTTATATTTAAGTCATTTGACAGTTAGATGATGGTTTGGTTAAAAAACTTTTATTTATTAAAGTCTTATTTATTGAAAATTTATATGTTTAATCATTTGGCTCGTTGGTTTGGCGGTAATAAAAAAAAGCAGCTTGCGCTGCTTGTGATGGAAAACGGGCGATCGTTATTTTTATTGGTTAGGCATTGCTTTCAGCATCTGCTGTATTTTTACGTTTTTCTAATAGTTTGCCAAAGAACAAACCCACTTCAAACAGCAGCCACATTGGGACAGCCAGCATCACCATTGAAATTGCATCTGGTGGTGTGGCAAACATCGCAACGAAAAAACAGCCCACAATAATAAAGCGTCTTTTTTCAACCAAGGTTTGGGTGTTGACCAGACCAATTAAAATTAATACCAAGGTAATAATTGGGATTTCAAAGGTGAGACCGAATACTAAAAACAGTTTTAAACAGAAGCTGAGATAACTGTTGATGTCGGTCATGGGCGCGACGGTATCGGGTGAAACGCTGATAAAAAAGTGCAAAATGGATGGCAAGGCAACGAAGTAGGCAAAAGCAATACCGGCATAGAACAACACGATACTGCCAAAGAGCAGTGGAAAGGCGAGACTTTTTTCTTTTTCAAACAACGCAGGTTTCACAAAGGACCAGAGCTGATAAATAATAAAAGGCATCGCCAATAAAATTGCAATAAAAAAATTCAGCTTGAACGGTGCCATAAACGTGGCAGTCACATCGGTGGCAATCATGGTGGACTGCGCTGGTAATTGCGCACGAAGTGGTTCGGACAAGGTGGAATAGGTTTTATTGGCGAACGGCAGTAAGCAAAAAAAGAAGCCCAGTAATACCGCGACGATTTTGACCAAATGCTGGCGAAGAACGGTTAAATGTTGAGTGATGGGCATTGCAGCCAACGATGCTTGATCTTCTGCATCATTGGCCTTTGCTACTGCGGGTTGTAGTATTTCTGGACTGAGTGAGTTGCTCATACGGCCACCTGATAATCTGTGTTCAATGCGGGGTAAGGATAAGGCACTGAACTTGTACGATTGCAACGATCTTGCTTGAACCAAGCTGTCGCACAATAAGTCAGTGGCATCGCGGCATACATCCCATCTTGTGGATGAGACGCTGCTTGTTGACGTCGTTGTTTATGATGCAAGGGGTGCTGCTCACTTAATGGTGCATACATTGGCGAAGGTGCAACGGTTGCGGTCTTAACCTGCATGCTGGACTGCATTTCTGCAGCGGCTTGCGCGGGTTCATCCATTATTTTTTGTTGTTGTAACTGTTGCATTTGCGCCTGCATTTTTTGTTCAAGTGCTTGAATGCGGTCCATTTCATTTTTCATTTGCTCACGTAACTCTGAGACACGTAATTCACGATCAATATCATTTTGTAGATTGCTGATGGTGCTTTTGAATTTATGATAATAGCGTGCAGCAGAACGTAAGGCCTGCGGCAGTTTCTCTGGTCCGAGAACCAACAGGCCAATAATGCCAAAAACCAAAAGTTCAGAGAATCCGATATCAAGCATGCCTAGCGCCTCCCAGCTTAGTGTTTCACTGTTGCGTTTGTATCTGTGGTGCTGCTTTGGTGCTCCAAGGTACGCGGCTCATTCAGTGCTGCTGTCGTGGCTTCATCTTCTTTAATCGATTTTTTAAAGTCTTTAACTGCTCCACCGACATCTTTGCCGAGGTTCTTTAGTTTTGCAGTACCGAACAATAAAATCACCACAATGGCAAAAATCAGCACATGCCAAATTGATAAGCCAGCCATCTTTAATACTCCTTTGATAATGCTAGCTATCTCAGCAGTTATTGATGACAAGGCCGTGACCAAATTGTTGCAATTCGAAGACAACACTCCATCACTGCACGGTGTTTATGTGATGCCAAGGCTAAGCCAATACGCTGGCTGCCAAACATTTAGCCATGCTAGTATCAAGCGGAAATTAAATACTAGAAGTTCATCTGTGGTTTTATTATTCCCTTTGTTTTCCTTGATCAGCGGTTTGATCTTGGCCAACTGCTCAAATGCCACTGCGCTCAAAACCCTGCTCTCGGCCGTGTTAACCCGTGTGCTGATTCCAATCGTGATCATCTACAATATGGTGTATTACCGAGAGGGCAGCTTAAGTTTGGTGTTGCTGAGTCTGTGCACCGCGATTGTATTGTTTGCGCTATATGCATTGCTTTATAAAGACCGTGTACAAGCCTTGTGCTTTAGCTATACCAATATGGCGTGGTTGGGTTTTCCAATTGCGATTGCACTGTTTGGCCCTGAAGCCAGCGCACCGATGATTGCGCTGTATATCGGTGTTTCCTTATTTGGCAATGTTTGGGCAGTCAGTGCTGTTAGCACAGAAACGCAACCACTTGGTAAGATTGTTAAAAAAGTCATCCAGTCTCCACCCGTGATTGCTTTAGCGATTGCGGGACTGTTACGTTTGCTGCAAGTTCAGTATTTAGATCAACATCAGTGGATAGATGCAGTTTATCTATTTGCAAAATGGGCAATGAGCTTTAGTGGAATGTGTGTGCTGGGGATGTGGTTACGGCAGACTCGAATTGCATGGGACGACGTGTGGCACAGTGCCAAAGTGGCGATGTTGAAACTCTGCTGCGGTATGCTGATTTGTACGTTGGTGTATTTTTATTTTCCATTGACCGATTTACCGCATGCGCTGGGGTCTTTGTTTTTATTATTTTGTTTACCGCCAGCAGCCAATATTGTGGCGTTGGAAAACCATTATCAGGGTACTGGGACTTCAGCCAAGTATATTGCAGCAGGAACGCTTGTGAGTTGTGGGGTCATTGTCATTTATGCGGCTGTACTGCACATGCTATGAATCTCAATTTGGCCCATATCAGTTTATTTTTCCCATAAAAAATACCGACACAAGGTCGGTATTTTTTATGCGGGTCTTATTCAACAATAAAGGCCAACGTTGAATGGTCTGGGTTAGTTAGAAAGACCAGCAAGTAACGAATAAATTAAACTTTTTTCACAACTGATGGCATTGGATCAGCCGTGATATAACCCACTGATGCGGCATAACCACCATCATAGTTCTGCTCGATGAGTGGGGTTAATTGGTCTTTAACCACATTGTGAATACCGCCCCAGTCACCAGGATGCTGGAAGTTACTCATGATGTAGGTCCAGCCATTGATTGAGTCAACGGCATGTAAGCCAGTCGCCTCTGCACCAGCAGGTGTAGACAGAATGCGTACAAGTGCTTTGCTATCGATATTGTAAGCCCATAAGAAGTTATTGACGTGGTTACCACTGTCTTCGCCAATAAACAAAGTACGCAAGGTTTCTGAGAACTTAATATTATCAGGACTCGCAATTTTATTTGGGTTTGCTGTATTACCAAGCGCATCAGCAGGAATATCTTCACCCATGATCAGCATATGACTTTGGAATGGTATCCATTCACTGTTAATTAGAGCTTCTTTGTCATCAAGTTGGCTGCCTTTCATGTCATGTGCAAGTACGCCACCAGCTTTAATGACTTTCTTGAACTTGATATTGTGTCCTGCAACCCAACCTGTCTTACCTTCAATCATCGAATCTTGGATATTTGCCAAAGCAGAATAAGCCACTTTGTCTTTAATATTGACTGTGGTGCCTTCCATTTTGGTAAATGCCATACTGCCACCTTTGAGTGCAGCATAACGGTGAGTTTCAAGGAACGCAGCAGCCAGTTCAATTTCTTCTTTAGTGAAGCCATTGTTAGCTTCTTTTAACTTGATCCAAAGCGTTTTTTTATCAAGGATGATTTGGGTATAGCCAGTCGCGTCTTGAGGTGCTTCAGTCAAACTGTCAAAAATATTTTCTGCTTTGATTTTACGAACATTGACCAGATCATCAATGGTTTTGCTTGTCGCATGGCCAAGCTTGATCCATTGAATTGGTGCTGTAGAGGTTTCGTTGAGTTCCGCAGTATATTTCGCAACATAGAGTGTACCCGCAGACAAGTCTTTGGCTTTGTCAGCCACAAACATGAACAGGCCACCATTGGTGAAGTCATCGCCCATTAATGCAGTGCGATTATCCGGCATCACTTGAATTAATTCATGTGAGATACGACCTAAACAATAATGTTTAATCGCAGTTGCGCCACCTTTGCCATCTAAAATAATCTCCGGCATATGGCCGTAGTTGTAGACATTGGCTTTATTTTCATCACCGTACAAATTGCTACTGAACGCTTTTAGGGTACTTAAAGAAGTCCCAATTTGGTTGAATGCATCGGGCTCATATTCTTCGCTAGATAGATGGGTATTCCATGGTGATAGGCTCGCACCACAGGTAATCCACAAGCCATGGACTTTAGACATATCCACGTTGTGGTATTTTTTGAGCTCTAAATGCCCTGTTTTTTGATTTTGATCTAGCGTCAAGATTGCAATTGGCGAAGGTAACTTGCCATACATATCTTGTTTTGCAAGGTTTTTGCTGGCGTATTCAAATTGAACCACATGAAATACTGGATTGGCGACATCTGCCACTTTGGCATCTGGTACATGGATTAAGGATGAGCCATCTGGGCAGTCAGAGAAAAATTGACGTTCTTTGCCGCTGATAGATTTGTCCATAATCGGTTTATTGTTGATGTCAAAATAACCACCAGCCAAGATTTTTCCACCTGAGAGTTGAGCAACTTCAGCCCCAGTATTGAAAAATGCTTTATAACCCAGTTTGTATTCTGTTTTGCTGTTGTCATCCCAGGTGATTGCCAAGGTTGATCCAACCGTAGTGGTTGCCATCGCAGCCGCATCATTCAGTGATGGCGCTTGCATCGGAGTAAATGTTGCGGTTTTTAATTTTGCAGCATTCACGGGTGGTGTAACGCTGTCTTTATCGTCATTACAGCCTGTGAGTGCAGCAGCAGTAGTCATAGCCCCAAGTGGTAAAAATGGAATGCCTGCAAACCACTTTAAAATATCGCGACGGCTAGGTTGTGGTGAAGAAGTTGTCATAATTGGTCCATCAAGGGTGTGAGCGGATCGGATTTGCTCTGATTGTATTTAGGCTGGATGACGTTTCTTTTACATTTTTAAGTCAATTTGAAGACAATTGCGCTTCGTTATTGCTTGCTAGGTTGATATTTTTTCTAGTTTTTTTGGGTGGTGGCTGACTTTATACGTTCTACAGCTTCTAAGGCAATACCGCGCATTGCATTCAAGTCATGCAATCAAAAGGCGTGGCCCCACATGGTAGGGCAGTTCACGATTCGCAAGGAGCTCATTTTGGGGGAAGCGTGAGCAAGGCACTACACCACTAGCCTTAAAGAGGGTGCTGTCGATTCTGCTGCTGGAATTATTTCTGGCGCAGCTGTTTTTTCCTCAAGTGTCTTGGCTGTGTCAGGCGCATTGGGCACTTCAGATTGACTGGTGGCATCATGCAAGCTGGTTGCTTCAGATGTCATGATGGTTTTAGTGGTATCAGTTTCAGGAGATACTGCCGTTTCTACGGCCAGCATGGCCTGTTCAAATAGCGTTGTTTCCGTATGAGGTACGATCTCAGCGGTATCGCCAGATGCCGCAGAGACGCTTGCTTCTACTGGCGCCACGACTGAGTTCATCAAACGGTGTTGGTATTCAAGCGTGAAAGGTAGATTTAAACGGTGCGAGCTCAGCAACACATAGTGTGGTTGACTGCTAGAATCAGGACTGATGAGTGGTGTGGCTAGATTGCTTTGTAAATCCGCAAATTGCTGCGTCATACGGCGCTCAAGTTCTGAAATACGACTGATCTCAGCCTGCATTTCCTGTCGTAATTCAGAGAGATTCAACTGCTGGTCAATTTCATTTTGAATGGTGCCAACAAAGCGTTTAAATTTACCGTAACCTTTTGCGGTGGCACGTGCGGCTTGAGGTAGTTTTTCAGGGCCGAGAACCAAAAGTGCAATAATCCCAAACACCAGCAGTTCTGAGAAGCCGACATCTAACATGTGTTATTCCCTTCGCATCAGTGCTTTACTGAAGAATTCACATCAGTCATCTTATTTTGATGTTCGACCGTATGTGGTTCATTGATTGCAGCAGTAGGTGCTTCATCGTCTTTGATCGATTTTTTAAAGTCTTTGACTGCACCACCGACATCTTTGCCCAAGTTCTTCAGCTTAGAGGTACCAAACAATAAAATGACCACCACTGCGAAAATCAGTACGTGCCAAATCGATAATCCTGCCATCTTAAATACTCCTTTGATAATACTAGATATCTCAGCAGCTATAGATGACAGGGCGGTGACGAAAATATTGCAATTTAAAGACAGCAAGTTGCAGCGTCGAGAAATTATTGTGTGGTTTTAAACGTTGTAGCACCGAGGTGAGGCCACAAGCAGAGGTGAAATGAGTTTAGGCAATACTTTGTTTAAAGAGCTGCATAGCTTGACCGCGGTGACTGATTTTGTTTTTTTCAGTTTTGCTTAGCTCTGCACTGCTTAAGCCCAAATTGGGTAGCCAAAATAATGGATCATAGCCAAAGCCATGCTCACCACGTGGCGCGTCGAGTAGCTCACCTGACCAAGTGCCTTGGAAAATCTGTGGCAGCGGATCATCTGCATGCTGAACCAAGGCCAATACACATACAAACATGGCATCAATGGCTTGGCCTGCTTGGCGTAGTGGCTGAACGTCTTGTAGTAATTTAAGGTTGTTTGCCGCATCATCGCCGTGTTCGCCAGCATAACGTGCCGAGTAAATACCCGGTGCACCACCTAAAATTGGGACACAAAGACCTGAGTCATCTGCAATTGCAGGTCGACCTGAGCGGCGTGAAGCATGACGGGCTTTAATAATGGCATTTTCGACAAAACTTAAGCCATCTTCAATGGCATCTTCAATATCCAGTTTACCTTGTGCAATCACGCGAATTGGCAAAGCCAACTGTGCAAAGAGTTGTTCAAATTCTGCGATTTTCCCTGCGTTATTACTGGCAAGAACCAACTGATCTTGCGACAACCAAGCCTGTGCTGACATTGTTTTATTACTCAAAATCTAAATTTAGGGCTGTATTTTAACTGATTTTAATCGCTTGGCTGTGCAATCTTTTCGGCTGCAAAAGCAGAAAGTCTAGGCATAAAAAAAGCACCCGAAGGTGCTCAGATGGAAAGCGTGATTATTGTGCTTGGATCCACTTGTCTGCACGTTCACGTGCAGTACGAATTTGGTCTTGAGTGAGGTTTACAGCAAGTGCCGTTTTTTTGGTTTCAGACAAGTTCATGACTTTATTGTCGAGCATGCCATCACGGGTAGATAACTCATACCATTGATATGCACCAATATAGTTTTTCTTTTGCTCTTCCATGACTGCAAGATTGAAGCTGGCACGGTTATCACCATGGCTTGCGGCTTTTTCGAAGTATTGACGCGCAAGAACATCATTTTTTGAAACGCCCATACCGTCTGCATACATACGGCCGACATTTAATTGTGCAGAAGAAATACCCTGATCTGCTGCTGCTTTATACCAAGCAAATGCTTGTTTAATATCTTGTTTAATTTCTTTACCAGATTGGTAATGCATCGCTAAATAAAATTGAGCTGCAGGCTGACCTGCTTTTGCGGCTTTACTAAGGTCTTGAATCGACATATGCGCATATTGTGCCGCCATTGAAGACGTTGATTGTTTTTGTGGCATATAGTCAGCATGGACTTGCATGCTAAGCAAACCAAAAGCAAAAGTACTGCCTAATAAAAATTTTTTCATAGAGCGCTCACTCGGTAAATTGCGACTTCACCAAACAAATTGGGGCTGTACTTACTGAGTAAGCTGCCTTGTTGGTTCCCATTCACGGCAAGTCGATTAGTAATCTTTATATGATTTTCAGCACAGAGTGCTTCAAAGTCACGAAAAGTGCATAAGTGAATATTTGGCGTATTATACCACATATATGGTAATGCTTCAGAAACAGGCATTTTGCCCTTCAATGCAAGGAAGGAACGTGTCTTCCAGTAAGCAAAGTTGGGAAAGGTGATAATTGCTTGTTTTCCAACGCGAACCATGTCACGTAAAAGCACATCTGGTGCATCCACAGCCTGCAAAGCTTGTGCCATGACTACATAGTCAAATGACTGATCAGCAAAACGTTCTAAACCTAAGTTTAGATCTTGTTGGATAATATTTAACCCTCTGCTGACTGCAATTGCAATCTTTTCCTGGTCAATTTCTAAGCCATACGCGCGGATATTATGCTTTTTGCTCATGTGCGCGAGTAGCTCACCATCGCCACAACCCAAGTCTAAAACGCTTGAATCGGGCTTAATCCACTTTTCTGCCAGTTGATGATCAATACGCATTAGATTGCCTCCTTCGGGGTCGACTGAAGTAGTTTCTCACCGCCAAGGAAAGCACGTAAGGATTTAACATATAAGGGAATAGGGAATAAAAATGAATCATGACCTTGTTCTGCATCAATATCCACATAGCTCACGGGTTTGTGATTGCTAATGAGGGCATCAACGATTTCAACAGAACGTGCAGGGGTAAAACGCCAGTCAGTGGTAAAGGACACCAGTAAGAATTGGCATTGTGTTTGCGCCATTGCTTTCTGTAAGGAAAGTTCGTGTTCACGTGATGGATCAAAATAATCCAAGGCCTTGGTCATGATCAGATAGGTGTTGGCATCAAAGTTACGACTAAACTGTTCACCTTGATAACGCAAATAACTTTCAACCTGAAACTCCACATCAAAGCCATACATAAATTTGCCAGACTTGAGATCACGGCCAAATTTCTGTTTCATGGCTTCTTCGGAGAGATAGGTAATGTGGCCAACCATACGTGCCAAGATTAAGCCACGTTTGGGATAGCTATCATGTTCGAGATAGCGACCATTATGGAAATCTGGATCGGACAAGATGGACTGACGAGCAACCTCATTAAAGGCGATATTCTGTGCCGACAATTTTGGTGCACTGGCGATAATGACACATTTTTTCAAACGTGCTGGATAATCAAGTGACCATTGTAAGGCCTGCATACCACCGAGTGAGCCACCAATAATCGAATACCAAACATCAATTCCCAAACGATCTGAAAGCATGGCTTGGGTTTTGACCCAGTCACGGACAGTCACTAAGGGAAAGTCTGGGCCGTAGGGCAGATTGTCATTTTCTGGATTGGGCGAAGTCGGGCCAGTTGAACCATGGCAACCGCCAATATTGTTAATGGCGACTACAAAAAACGCATTGGTATCAATGGCTTTATTCGGACCAATACAGGCATCCCACCAACCTGCTTTTTTATCATCAAGATGATGATAACCCGCAGCATGATGATGCCCAGAAAGTGCATGGCAGATTAAAATCGCATTAGAATGGTCCGCGTTTAAGGTGCCATAAGTTTCGACCATGATTTCAAAACGTGGCAGAACACGACCACATTCGAGTGCTAAAGGCTGTTCAAATTGGTACTTTTGTGGGCTTACTAAACCCACTGAGTCAGCTGGGAAAGACACAGGTATAATTCGCCTTAAAATATGATGAATATCAATATTAAAAGGATACCATCGAGGGTATCCTTTCTAAAGTCTTTTTAGTGCATAAGGCCGCGTGTTTCGCGGCCTACAAAGCCTTTAAACGTCTACAGTACGGCGTACTTGATCGAGTACACCTTGCTCAACCAAGCGGTTGACACAAGCAATAATGGCTTCAATTGATGACGTTACGATGTTGTCATGTACACCGGCACCAAAGGCTGAACGTCCAGTACCTTTCACTTGTAATTCAATCAGTGCTAAGGCTTTGGCACTTGCACCTGAACTTACGCTGCGCTCTTCATAGTTCAATACATCAATTGGTAGTTGTAAGGCATCTAAAATGGCAGAAATAGGGCCATTGCCTTCACCACGTAAGTGTTGTACTTCACCATTGATGGCAATATCAAGTTCAATGACTTGTTTACCATTGTCATCAGACAGACGATAGTTCTTACTTGAGTAGAAACCATCTTTTACAGCAACATACGTGCTTTTGAATAATTTCCAAATTTCTTGTGCCGTAATTTCAGTTCCTTGCTCATCCGTTACTTGCTGTACGATTTGAGAGAACTCAATTTGTATGCGACGTGGTAATACCACATTGTAATTGGCTTCTAATAAGTAAGCGATCCCACCTTTACCAGACTGACTGTTGACACGAATCACTGCATCGTAGTCACGACCTAAGTCTTTAGGATCGATTGGCAAGTAAGGCATGTCCCAAATTTCTTGATTTTTTTGGAACTCAAAGCCTTTTTTAATGGCATCTTGGTGTGAACCCGAGAATGCAGTAAAGACCAAATCGCCTGCATACGGATGACGTGGATGTACGGGTAAGCCAGTACATTCTTCAACGGTTGCAATGATTTCATTAATGTTGGAGAAATCTAATTCTGGTGCAACACCTTGTGAATACATATTTAAGGCAATCGCTGCAACGTCAACGTTACCGGTACGTTCACCATTTCCAAATACACAACCTTCGACCCGATCTGCGCCAGCCATGATGGCAAGCTCAGAGGCTGCAATACCGCAACCACGGTCATTGTGGCAATGCACAGAAATAATCACACCTTCACGTCGTGCAATATTACGATGCATCCATTCAATTTGGTCTGCATAGACGTTTGGAGAGGATACTTCTACGGTGGCAGGCAAGTTTAAAATAACCTTGTTTTCCGCAGATGCTTCCCAAATTTCAGTGACGGCATCACAAACGTCTTTGGCAACTTCAAGCTCAGTTGCAGTAAAACATTCAGGGCTATACTGGAAAATCCATTCAGTTTCAGGGTATTGCGCTGCATAATGCTTGACTCTTTCAGCAGCATTCATGGCCAAGGCTTTTGCACCAGCAACATCAACATTTAAAACTTTTTGACGGAAAGTTGGTGAGTTTGAATTATAGATATGCACGATGGCACGTTTAGCACCCGCTAAAGATTCGAAGGTACGCTCAATGAGGTGATCACGTGCTTGAACCAATACCTCGATATAGACATCATCTGGAATATGATTTTCTTCAATGAGTTTACGGGTAAAGTCAAAATCAATTTGCGATGCAGAAGGAAAGCCAATTTCAATGTGCTTAAAGCCAATTTTAACCAACATCTGGAACATTTTAAATTTCTGTTCGAGGTTCATCGGCTCAAAAATCGCTTGGTTACCGTCACGAAGGTCGGTACTCATCCAAATAGGCGCTTTGTTGATTTCGTTATTCGGCCATTGACGGTCTGCTAAGTCGACACGTTGATACATACGACGGTATTTTTTACTTGGATCAGCCAACATCATTTCAGAACTCCTTAGATCACATCGCATGCTTAAATTTTAGGTATAAGCAACGTGCAACTAAATATAAATTTATATCTGTTTATAAGTCTTTCAAACTTTAATATGGGGTCGAAGCCAAAATGGCAGTTTTTATTATGCGCGCGCGGGGCGCAGCATAAAGAACAAGCTTAGGGAGTCGCTTGTTAAAGGGAGGAGGGCGAGAATAGATGGGTATTTATTCATATACATAAAATTACGCCATTAAACATGTACTGTCAATTGCTAACTGAAAATTATATTTTTGTCTTTTCAATGCGCTTGAGTGTGCAGGCGAGTAGATCAAAGCTCAGCCCATTTACGTATAAGATTATGATACATATTGGTTAGTTTAATAACTTCAAGATGTGCATCGCCCAATTGGAGACGTAGGTTTTGAATACTCTGATCAAGGTTAAACAGCAGATGTCGTTCAGCATCATCACGCACCATACTTTGTACCCAAAAGAATGAGGCAATTCTACAACCCTCTGTAATCGCAGTGACTTCATGTAAGCTGGTGGCTGGGTAGAGCAATAAGTCTCCTGCTGGTAACTTAACTTCATGAAAGCCATAAGTGTCTTCAATGACGAGCTCGCCCCCCACATATTCTTCAGGTTCGGATAAAAACAAAGTACAAGATAAATCAGTTCTTAAACGCTCATTGCTGCCTCGAATGCGTCGAATGGCATTGTCGACATGCATGCCAAAGGATTCACTTTTTTCATAGCGATTAAATAGGGGCGGGATGATGTCTAAAGGAATTGCCGCAGATAGAAATAATGGATGTTGACCGACTGCTTCCAAGATAATGGTACTGAGTTCATGGGTAAGCGGATGGTCTTCAGGCAATTGCTGATTATGTTTGACAGTCGCAGAAAGCGTTCCTGCTGTGACTTTGCCATTGACCCATTCAACTTGTGACATCGCTTGTCGAAAATATTGCACCTGTGCTGGCGTCAGGACATTTGGAATATGATGAATCATGACTGCACCTATAAAATGAATGATTGAAAAAATAGCCTCATCATGAGGCTATTTTAAATCTAATTCCATAAAAATAATATGGGATTTTATGGAACAGATTTTAGTATTTAAAGTTTAATGACAATACTGCACTGCGGCCTTCAGCTTCAGTTGCATAGTGTGAAGAGTAAGCTTTATTGAAATAGCGTTTATCAGATAAGTTATTGACGTTTAGCTGCAAATTCACCTCTTTATTCACATCGAAACGTGCCATCGCATCGTAGCGTACATAGCCCGGCACCCACTTGGTATTGGCTGCATTACCATATACTTTGTCCATCGCCAATGCGCCTACACCTAAATTAAGTTTTGGCAGTACTTGATAAGTGGTCCAAAGCGTTGCGCTGTTTTTCGCTACATTTTGAACTTGCTTGCCATTATTAGGACTAGGTTGATAGTTGGCAGGTTGACCCGATGCTGCTGTATTTACAAAGCCACCATCGACAAGCTCACTGTCTAAATAGGTATAACCGGCAGATACTGCCCATTTTTCTGTGATATTACCGTTTGCACCAATCTCAATACCATCAACACGGGTTTTACCTATATTGCGAGTAGTGCCATCTTCTGCGGTAGCACGGGTATTGTCTTTTTCGGTACGGAAAATCGCAGCAGTTAAGTTTAACTTATCGTTCAGTACATCCCACTTGGTACCAATTTCATAGGTTTTGACTTCTTCGGGTTTTAGGTTGTTAATTGCAGCCGTAATACCTTCAGAACCATCACCACCGTCGACACCCACAGGGTTTGATGATGTTGCATAACTTGCATAGATCGCACCATTCTCAACGGGCTTAAATGTTATGCCAGCTTGATAGTTGATGAAATCTTTATCATTTTTAAGTTTGATCTGGTCGCCAGCTTTTGCTGTTGGCGGTGTTGTTGTTGAACCTAGAACGGCACTATTTCGTGCCCCATAAGTCATGGTTTGTTTTGTATCAAACCTATCCCAACGAAGTCCTAAATCTAATATCCACTGAGGATCTAATTCAATACTATCCAAAAAGTAGACCGCAGTTGATTTAGATCGAATATTGTATAGATCTGCTCCAGTCGTGCTAATCGAGCCCACCCAATTTGGATTGCTCGGATTTTGTACTGAAGTACACCAACCTGATGCAATATCCGCAGCATTGCACTGATTATGGTTAGAACCTGTTGAATTTGAGCCATCAATAATATATTGGGTGCGGTCTGTTTTTTGGTCGCTATATTCAGCACCTAAGTTAAAACGATGTTGCAATTTACCTGTATTGAACTTGCCTGCTAACGCAAGCTGGTCGGTGAACGTATCCGTATTGGCTACGCGAGAGTTAACACGACGCCAGATATTGCCATTTAACTGACCCGTGGTTTTATTATAAAAATTACCTTTAGAATCATCTGGGTTCGTCCAAAGAAAGTCATTGTTAGACTTACTGTAAACGGCTGTATTACTCAGGGTAAGATCATCAGTCAGGTCATGCTCTAACTTAATTGTTCCGATTTGATTTTCTTGTTTTTGGAAATCACGATCTTTCCAACCATAATAATTGCCTTGTGCAACATCGATTGGTTTACCATTACCATTTAGTCCAGCATTGGGGTCTGTCGCTGAAAACGGATTGTTATAGGGAATACCTGAATCTGGGGTATCATCCGATTTTAAATAATAATAGCTTAAGGTTGCACGGGTTGGGGTATCTAGGCCAAAAGTAATACTTGGTGCGATACCAAAGCGTTTGTACTCAGCACCATCAGACTGACCGGCTTTGTCATTGTGATGTCCCATCACAGCAACACGCGCTGCAATACCATTGCCGAAATCTTTATTGCCATCTAAGGTAATCCGTTGATAGTCATCGGTGCCACCTTGTACAGAACCTTCAACGAAATCACCGGCTTTGGCAAGCTTAGAGATCATGTTAATGCTACCACCAGTACCACCAGCGCCACCAATGGTTGAGGCTGAACCTTTAATCACTTCAACTTGTTCAATCGCAAACATTTCCCGATTTTGCGAAGATGAATTACGTACGCCATCAACATACATCGAACTTTCTGAGTTATAGCCACGAATAAATGGGCGGTCACCATTTGGATTGCCGCCTTCGCCAGCACCTAAAGTAATACCAGGAACGTTGCGTAGCGCATCGCTCAAGCTAGTCACATTGGTGTCTTCAATTAGTTGTTGGGAAATGACTGAAACTGATTTTGGAACATCTAATAAGGGAACTGTAAATTTTGAGTTGGCAGATTGGTCTACTTTTAAGCCTTGTTCTTGTGTTGCGTTGGTATAGATGGTTGGCAGTTGTGTTGGTTGTTGTTCATCTGCTATAGCGTGAGTTGTGATCAGGGTGAGGGATGAAGCAATCGCGGATGAAACGATTTTTTTCCGTGCTGAAATAAATGACATTGCTTGTCTCTAGCGTTTAATTAAAAAATCATGAGAATCATAATCAGTAAGATTTAGGATTGCATTAATTTAAAATTGATTTTGACGATTAAGTTGAAGGACTTGTTTGTAATAATTGATTACAAACTCTAAAATTTAGTGCAAGTCATTGATTTTAATTTCTATTGGTTTTTTAGATTAAAACGATGTTTTAGGTCAAAAGTATTAATAACTAGGGCAGAAATACCGAATTAAACGCAGTTGAGGTTTTGAATGTTATTTAGATCTTTATAGTAAGTCGTTTATAGCTTATGGCAGTTGTTCAAATACGCTAAGTTTTGGCTACTGCTGATTGACATCATTTAAAACGCCATCCTCGTCAATCCATATGAATTTTTTTAGTTGGTTTTCAGGATTATCTAGGGGAATTTCTATTGTTGAAAAAGGAGCTATCATTCCGTCATTTGGCAAATCACTAACGATTTGATTATCGTTAAGAGTGATATTTAATAACGAGATGTGTAATGGCGAATGATTTTTTAATGATAAGCAACGACCAGACAAACAGTTAACTTTATCTGATTGAAGCTTTTTTATTTCGTTTGTTAGATTAGTCGTTGCCAATATACTCGGACGATAAAACAACTTAATACGCGTTCGAAATGCCAGCTGTAATGAGTTACTATCCACTGATGATAAAGGTTTTGGGGGCACTTCTAATACATTTAGCCAGAATAAGGATTCTCTATCTTTAGCCATTGCCTCATCCTGATCAACCAACTGAATACGTACAGCATATTTTTTACTTGCATCTAACCGAAACAATGAAGGCGTAATTAGGAATGGGGATTTTATTAACTCAGGTCGATCAAATAAATTGTTTTGATCAATCCATAATTGCATCAAAGCTGGAAACTGGCCTTGGTTTGTCAATGAGAATGTCACATCTGGATCTTTCTCTTGAATAATAAGCCGTGTTTTATTTAAATAAGTTGCTGATTGAACTGTGCTCGCGAAGCACAGCCCAATAAATAGCCAGAATATTTTTTTAATATTAAAAAGTAGAGATAGCTTGAAAATCAATTTCGGATGCCTCATGCCTATTTATAGCTTAATGTAAAAGTAACAGCACCACTAATACTACCTGGATTAACATTGTTTTCGGTTTGATAAATTCCGACGCGTAAAGGTATTTTATAATTAGCATTGCCGACTGAGGAATTATAATCGTTAAAGCGATACTTAGTATTAAAATTGAGTGGGCTATCTTGATTATTTAATAATTGTAGCCCTACACCACTAGCGGTAGAGCTATTATCTAGTGCAAATACACCATTGCTGTTATCTATGATAGAAGTCGTTGGCGTAAAGAGATAGTTAATACTTGCTAAGCCAGCTGGACATTTGATTAAATTTAAGTCAAAACTAGCGCGCGCTGCTGTGGAACCAATACCAATAAATTTACTTCGACTTACTGGTGGAAGCGTTACGTTAGCATCAGAAGTTGTACAAGTGCCACCAGTTTCTATGCCAACCTGACCAGCACGAAATTGAGCAATCATATAGGTTCCACCCCCAGCATCGGTATTGCCATTATAACTTTGATAATGACGGACATATATTGGATCAAAGAGGGGGATTCTACCACTGGTTAAGTTCTCGCCAGTTTTTACAAAACGAGTTTGTACATCTACACCAAAACTCCATTGCGGGTTATTGGGATCATAACTGATATTAAAAAACTCTGCTGGAGTCTGTTGCCCTAAAGCAGCAATTGTTAGTGGATACCAATTGCTGGTTTGCCCCTTGGCAGTGAAGCGCCAACGTGTAATATATCCTAGCCCAGGTTTGACTGCTGTACTGTAAATTGTGTAAGTGGCTCCATCAACACTAATTGTACCTTTGGTTATATAGGGCGGGTAGCCCTGTACGGTTATGGGCACTGTAGCATTTTCATGTGTTTTACGATGTGAGCAAGTCCATGCCGTTGGGTTAGCGGAGGTAAACCAATCACCAAGAACATCACCTACTTCAGCATCCTTTCCAGCTTGAACCGAACCGGAGTCATAAAATTGATAATAGCCATCGGTCCGATTACAGTTGATCCATGTGCCATCGGCATGAGCTGAACTGTAAAGTCCTGCAAAAGATAGCACTGGTAAGATATTTATTAATATAGTTTTTTTCATGCTATAGATTCCTTTTATTGGCATATAGCGTCATGTTGGCGTAATGAATTTTTTTCTAAAGGTTCAATATTTAGTTCATAGTTAAATTGGCATATTTGGCTATCTTCTGTACCCCATTTTAAGCTTAGAGTACCTTTTTCTTTCTTTGTGTGAACAAAGCTACGCCCGCCTTGTGAAATATAACCTACAATTTCATTATTTTCGTCCATCAACGGGGTCCCAAAAGGTAATTCTTGTACGGGGTGACGCACATTAAACAAGACTGAGTTCCCGATATCGGTTTTGTATTTTAGTAATACAATTGCACCTGCGGTTGGCACACTATTGTGACTAGTCTCTTGAAGTACTATGTCATTAGATAATCCTTTTGGATTTAACTCAATCGTGTTCAGACGGTATGGTGTTAGGTATGGCACAGCAGCTTTTCCTTTGTTATCAAGGCTTAGGCTTGAATTATTATTGATTTTTGCACCCCCTGCGTGCTCGGCTTCAATAATGGCCATGGTATCGCCCATAATTGGTGTTAACACTAATCCGTTGCTGTAGGCAATAACTCCACCTGATAATTGCATGCCATATTGTTGATAGTTTCTACTCGTTGAGAAGTTACCACCTAACCTTGCCCATGGTGAAGTCCAGTTGCCACTAATACCACCTGTAGTTTGAGTACCTGTGTCACTATACTTGTCGAAATTAATATAAGAACTGTAATTATATTGTTGGTCTATGCCGGCACTACCAGAAATTGAGTTTTGAAGGCCTTGATAACCTTGTTCATGTATATACGTAGAGTTGAGATAGGGGGCTTTAGAGTTTTTGCCCAGTGGTAAAGAGATACCTAGGGCGATTTTATTTTGCCATTCATTATTAATCACATCTTTAGTTCGACTGGCATTAACACTAAGGTTAAACCATTTAAAGCTATTATTATAACCAAGCTGATATTCTGTATCTCGTTGATCACGATTCCAGTAATCTTGTATGCTAGCGTTAATACTAATGCTTCCAAGGGTGTCTGAAATCTTTTGATTGGCACTGAATTGAAAGCGGTTTTTGCGATCAATCCCTGTATTCTGCCAACCAGTATCGTCCCAATTATTTGAACGCATCAGCATAGCGTCATTAATATTGTAAAATCCAGAGCTCGAATAGCGATAGCTTGCTAATGTGATGTTCGTATTCACAACTGGTAAAATTTTTGAAAAAGAAAATCTTATGCTGTGCCCTTTACTCTTGAGATCATCGTTTAATATTGTGTTTGCATAAGTAATATCAGAGGATATGGCGCCAATTGGTGTATTTAGTGCAACGCCACCTGATACCGCTTGGTAGTATTTCCCACCTAATACCCCCGTGTACCCGGTGACCAAGTTATTGAATCCGTGACGTACAGTTGCTAAAAATATTTCTGGATTTTCATTTATACCATTGTCATGAAAGCTACCACCCATCACTGAATAATGAGTTACACCAGGGCGTAAAAGCTCTGAAATACTTGCATAAGTAACATTAAAGCTGCGCTCACTGCCATCAGCTTCTTTAATTGTTACGAGTAAATCTCCACCAGTACCTGTTGGATAGAGATCATCAATCGTGAATGGTCCTGGAGGGACAGAGGTTTCATAAATAACAGTTCCACGTTGGCTAACACGTACCAAGGCATTTGTATTCGCAATTCCATTTACGATAGGTGCGTAGCCGCGTTGAGAGTTCGCCTTCATACGGTCATCAGACACCAGCATCACCCCTCTAAACCCTATACTATCAAATACTTGACCATCAGTAGACGACTCACCAAGTACGAGTTTACTGCGAAGTGGAACAATTGCTCGTTCTAGGTAGATATTCGAATTATTGTAGCGCCAACTATTGCTTTCATCCCAATTTAAAGCGCCACGATAACGTAAACGCCATGCACCCCAATTCACTCCGCCACGAAGCCCAAGATATTGAGTTGAAAAGGATGAGTTATCTGATGCTTCAGAATGCCAAGCATTGTAATCATACTGTAGACTAGCTGCAGGAATACCATTATCCCAAAGTTCCGGATTGATGTAACCTTTAGCATTTCGTGATAGGTAACTTTGTGGTGCTTGCACTTTAAGCTGTTGAGTGGATACATCATAATCAGCAGCTAACTCATGAGATAAGTCACCTATACGAGTACATTTAACGCCACTTTCCAGTTGAGCTAACCCTTCTGGTGTCATGAGTTTTGTATCAATACCAAGCATTGTGATTAGTTTGGTATTAAAACAGGGTTGTGCTACAGAAGAGTTGGCTTCAGAATTTTTGAACATCACATTTGTGCGCCCCTTCAAATCATTATTAACATATACATGAATGAAGTGATTACCCTCAGAAACGGGATTACCGTGAGAATATGCACTAATATCTATGGCTGAGCGTAAAAAAGCTTTGTTGAAATTGATATTATCACTTGATTTGGAAAAAGCATTTGAGGAAACAAAAAAAGAAAATATAACTAATTTTGCAATTTTGGCTAAACCAAATTTTGAGCTGATAATATTGTCATTTACTTTGCAAGATTTTCTCATTTGTTATATTTTCTCCAAAATCCTTCAGTTAAGTTGTGTTATGGGGTACTTTGATTTCTAATGGTTTTTTATTTATTTAAATACATTCATTCTTCTAAGTTGTTAAGCTCAAGTAAGTTGATCACGTTAGGAGGTATGTAGATATTTAGATTTTATCTATAAGTTGTTTTATTAATTAATATTAATAATAGAGTCTAGAGGTTTTTTATTTATGGTTTCTCCTCCAAAATCATTGATTACATTATAGAATAAATTAGCTTTATTTATTTCTGAAGGTTCTTTTATTGTTAGGGGGAGCTTCATTTCCCCATTTGGTGCAATCATATGTTCAGGAAATTTTTCAACGGAACCTAGAATTTTTGTGTTTTTTGATTTTCGAATTTCAATTTTACTAAATGTAATATAATAAGGTGATGGATTTTTAACGCTTAATATATTTTCATTTAATGAGAACGTTAAATTCTTATAAGCCTCAACTGGTTCCGGTATTAAATTGTTGGGACGGTAAAAAAGCTTAACTCTTGTTCTAAGCGCTAACTGCAATTGATTTGTACTGGCATCCGTCGCAGTTGATTTTGGTGGGATCTCTAGCATATTGAACCAGAAAAGAGATTCTTTCTCCTGCGGCAATGTAATAGATGGCGCTGTGATATGTATCGCTTGTCCTTTCTCAGGATCAATACGAATAACTGGAGGGTTTATTAGAAAGGGTACATTACTTTCACCTGGACGAGCCTTAGGGTTACCATCATCTATCCACAATTGTAAAAGGTAAGGGCTCTTACCATTATTTTTTAATTGAATTCTTGACTCATTATCTTTAGCATTAAATATAATTCTTGTTCCATTAATAGAAACTTCTGCCAGTGCATTATTATTAAAAATTCCAGATATTAGAATTATTATAATAAGGAATGATTTTGTAACCATAAAACAAGCCTCATTTTTTATTTAATTTTAATAAATAGAGGTAAGGGAAATTACCCTTACCTCTTCAAAATTATTGGTAAGTAATAGTGTAGTTGACTAATGTAGAGACAGCACCTGGGCTCGCCAAATCAGTAGCATAATACTGAGCGTAATAGTTAAGTAGACCACTACCAGTACTGATATCTACAGGAATGTCATTTTGGTCTGCATTCGCAGCACCAGCTTTGATTGGACTCATTTTACTATTTAACAGTTCCACTTGAACATTTGTCGCGGCATCCGCAGCTGTAAGATCATTGTTAAGACGACCAGTTAGACCATCTACGTGAGAGCCTGGCTCAAAGTGTGTACTAGCAGTCGACATTGATACGCCAGTACAACCACTTAGAGCAATACTAAATGGAGTTGCGCCGGCAGTTTGTCCAGAAGCACCTAATGAGCTAGATGATACTTTTGGCAAAGTTACAGTCGTATCTTTAGCGCCACCATTAACCGAAACTGTGCAAGTAGTATCTACAATTTGCCCTTTAATAGTAATAAGTCCATCCGCTGCGAAAACAGATGAAATACTTAATGTTGATATTGAAATAGCACTCAAAAATTTATTCATAGTAATTCTCTAATTGATGTAGAAGTAATATCTTTTTTGTTTACTTGTAATACACTATTGAAATTAGTATTTTTTTAACAATTAGTCAAAAAATCTAACCAATCGGCATATTCTGATGTTTTGTGTCTTTATTTTCAATAGTTTTTTTATTTTAATTGATATTTATTGTTAACGGTTTTTCATTAAATTTTATTTTTTAAAAAGTATAAATTAATTTAAATATGGTTGTTTTAGATGCTTGTGTATTATTATTAATTGGTGGTTTTTTAATATAAATAAATAGTTACATCAAGTGAATTGGTTTAAGTTTTATGTGAAAATTGAGTGTATTTTTATCAGTTTTTTATCCTGTTAATTAATGCGACTTAATACTGGGTGGTGATCTGAGTTGATATGTTTTTTGTAAATCATATTTCGTGGTTTATTTTTTGATGTCATAGCAGAGTGTCATTTTTTGATTGATGGAGGTATGTCAATTTTTTGTGTATCTGGAAAAGGTGGTGAGCTAATAGGGTTGTTTGAATGATGGTTGAGACTGGTTTAAGTGAAAATAATGAATGTAAATTAATGAGTATATTAATTATTTGGTTTGGTTGGTATTGAGGTTGTATTTTTAAAGGTTAATAGGGGGTAATCAGATGTTTATTTACTATTGTTGTAACTAAGATTTTTGGAAGTTTTAATTATTTTGTTGAAAATATTAATTTATAATAATGGGGTGTATATATTGCGTTTGCTTTAAAGCAGTATGTAGTTGAATGATTTTAAATTTTATTGGTTTTTTAGATTAAAATGATTTTTTTACATAAATGGTTGGTGCCCAACATTGCTAGCATGAAAGATACTCTCAAACCTCGTTATAAAACCCTCAATTGGCCTGAATATAACTAAGCATTTAAAAGGCGTGGACGTATTGATATCTAGTTCAGTAAAGATCTCAAATGGATTATGCCATCACAAGGCAAGCACGGGCGTAATCAGTTATATTCAGATGCTGCAATCCAATGTTACCTCATGCTTAAAGTCCTTTTTCAACTACGATTGAGGCAAGTTACTGGATTTGTTGAAAGCTTAATTGAGATCACTGGATTATCATGGTCAGCACCTGATTACTCCACACTATCCAGACGACAAAAAACGATTGATATCAAGATACCCAACCAAAGAAGCCAACAAGGCTTGCATCTTTTAGTGGACAGTACAGGGATCAAAATATTAGCTGAAGATGAATGGAGGCGTAAAAAGCATAAGGCAGAATATCGAAGACAATGGCGTAAAATAAATATCATTATCGATGCTGCAACCTTGCAAATACGTGCAGTAGAAGTGACAAGTAACAGCATTGGTGATGCAGAAGTGCTGCCTAATTTACTCGATCAGATTCCGGAGTCTGAGGAAATTATTACAGTCTATGGAGATGGTGCTTACGATGCGAAGCAATGCTATAAAAGCATTATCGAGCGAGGTGGAATACCTATTATTCCACCGCGTAAAAATGCACAGATTAGGAAGTCATTTCTGCCTTTTGCACAAATACGCAATGAGGTTGTTAGCCTAGTAAAGAAAATAGGTGTTGATGTCTGGAAAATTAAGGGGACAAATTATAAAGACAAAAACCAAGGCAAACATTCCAAAGAAACTGAATACAAAATTGAGCAACGATGATATGGATTGGTATTTATATAAAATCAGACACTTGATCGAAAATGCATTTGCAAGATTGAAACAGTTTAAGGGAGTTGCTAGGTGTTACGACAAGCTTGAAGGGAACTATGGAAATTCTGTCGCTCTAGCTTGGATTTTTATCAGATTACCATTATGAAATGGCAATAGACCTAAATAACTAAGGCAGAAATGCCGAATTAAACGCAGTTGAGGTTTTGAATGAAAGGGTGTGAACGAGATCATGTCTACTTTAAAGTGGGCCTGCTAAAACTTAATTGATGAAGTAAAGCTATCGGTGGTAAAAATAAAGTTGTGATTCGTTAAATGTGATAAGTCGTAAAAAAACCCTAGATTGACTAGGGTTTTAGAGCTTGACTCACGTTGTTCAGTGTACGTTGTATTAGAAATTGTAGGTCACGGCCAACCAGTAATTGCGGTCTGGGATATAAGTTCCGGCAGTTGCTGAAGTCGTCTTATTGTATAAAAATGCGTTTACAGTATCGCCATTTGTATTGATGTAACTTCTATAATCCCCAAAATCTTTATTGAATAGATTGTTAACACGGCCAGAAAGTGTAACTTGGTTACTTACCTTATAAGATGCTCCCAAATTAAATAACTCATAACCTTTTAATTCGTTATTGGTTATTTCTGCTTCACGAATAGTATTTATATTTTGCATTGGGTCTGTAAAACGGGTGCGTTTTGATTTGTATTCTGCTTCGAGCCAAGTTGAAAGCTTATCATTAACAAACCAAGTACCTGTTAAATTTGCTGCATGTCGAGGCGTATTCTCGATGGACTGACCTTTTGTTTTACCTTCAGTGATTTCAGACTCTAACCATGTGTAATTGGCTTTGATATTAAAAGCATCATTGATATCATATTTTGCACTTAATTCAACGCCATAGCTTTTGGCTTTGTCTGCATTACCCTTGAAGGTGAAGTTTTCTTGATAAGAAAAGTTACCAACAGTCATGCAGTTAGTTGCAGGTGCTGTTCCGGGTTTACGATCTTCCCATAAGCAATTTTCAAATGACTGTGCATTTGAAATAATAATGTCTTTAAATTCTGTATAGAAACCTGTCGTAGTTAAAGTGAAGTTATTTAAATTATCAAAGATAAAACCTAGCTCGTAGTTTGTTGTTTTCTCTGGCTTGAGGTTAGGGTTACCAAGCGTTACGCTACGGCCTTGTGCTGTAAAGCCGTTAATACCATCATGTAAGTCATTCGCAGTCGGGACTTTATAACCCGTGCTCACACCACCTTTTAATGTCCAATAGTCATTGGTATTCCAAACCAAATAAGCGCGTGGAGTGAACTCACCACCAAAGGCGCTATGATCTTCATAACGTCCACCAAAGGTAAGTGTGAGGTTTTCTTTCAAGCTCCACTCATCCTCAGCAAACAAAGACCATGAATCCTGTTTAAATTTAATGCCATTTCCGGCAGCGGTATCGATAGTTTTATTATCTTTATATTCTGCACCAACTGTAAGCTTATGATTGTTTAGCGGTAGAATAAATCTTGAGTCTATAGTTAGGTCTGTATTTTCAAGCTTTCTGCCCTGAGTTCCATCAGAGTAGTAGTTAAATTGTGGCACATCACCTACAGGAAGGCGGCGACCTTCTTGTTTTGTTTTGACCTGACTTGCGAAAGTTGTCCAAGTACCGAAATCTAAATCAGCATCAACACCAACAGAAATACGATCACGCATAAACTTTAGTTCATCTTCATAAGATCCAAGAGCAGAAATCCCACCAGTTTTCTTGTATTCATATTGTTCGCCTAAACGAGAGTCTGTATTGTCATAGCGTTGTTCGGCATGATCTAGATCAATCCAGCTACTGACTTGATCATTCAATTTATAGGTCAGTTTAGTCCCTATATTATAGTTGTTGGCTTCAACTGTACGAGGATCACGGCCCTGAGAGCCTTGGTCCATGGTCTTTGTTGGAGGCGCTATGCGTTCTGAATCGTCACGATGATAAAAATCACCACGTAATTGTAAGCCCAGTTTATCTTTAATCAGGGGTCCATTTAAAAAGGCGCTGGTTTTGAAACTGTTCCCGATATCACTATTTTCTTGAATGCTATTTTCTAACGTAACGCTTCCAGTCCAATCATCAGTTACTTTTTTAGTAATGATATTAATGATGCCCCCCATTGCATCTGAGCCGTACAAGGTTGACATTGGTCCACGTATTACTTCAATTCTTTCAATAGATGCTAGTGGTGGCATAAAACTGCTTGCAAACTCGCCAAACCCATTTGGAGAAACAGTTCCAGAAGTATTTTGACGCTGTCCATCAATAAGAATCAATGTATACGCTTGATTAAGGCCACGCATTTGTATATTTAAACCGCCAGTTTTACCTTGACCATTACGGATATCGACACCAGGAACATCGCTCAGGGCGTCAGCAATGCTAGTAATCCCTTTTTGTTCTAACTCATCAGCGGTAATGACCGTAATACTGGCTGGTGCATTTTTAATATCTTGTTCGAAGCCAGAGGCGGACACAACGATTGTTGCGAGTTGTACGGGTGCGGTAGCATCTGTGCTGGAATTTTGCTGGGCAAAAGCAGAGCTTGTTGTTGCCCCGAGTAATGCCAAAGACAAGGGGCAAAGTTTAAAGATACGCATAAGAAACCCTAGAGTAAGCTACATAAAAATAAAATAAAGTAATATAAACAGTACAAGTGAATATAAATGAGAAGAATAATCATTTATGCGTATTGAATGCAATACCTTTATGCAATTAATAAAATATGTGATTTATTTAAGCCAGAATTAGGCATTTATTGACGTGATTGAATTTATTTGAAAAGAAATAATGATTAATTTTTGAAAAATTTTATACATGTTTACTCAGACTTATTTATCATTTGAAATGAATGGGGGTTTGTGTAAATTACTGATTTTATAGTGTTATATTTGCTATTTTGAGCGTTGTAGTTGTTTTTTTGATGTACTTGGCTTCTGCATAAACCTAAAAGATGTGGATGAAAACTAGTTTAGAAAGGACTTGCACAGAGACTTATTTTGTATATCTTTAAATGTTGTCATATAATGTGGCACTTTTTGAAAAACTGTTTTTATTAAATTCTATCGAGGAAGCCATGCAAGTAACTTCTGAAGCGGTTTCGGGCGTTGCCCGTCGTTTAAATGTATCTGTACCGACGAGCCGTGTGAACGAGCAATTTGAAGCCCGTTTGAAACGCACTGCTAAAACTGTGAAGATCAACGGCTTCCGTCAAGGTAAAGTGCCATTAAACGTTGTACGTCGTGAATACGGCGCTGGTATTTATCAAGAAGTCGTTAACGATGTTATTCGTGACACCGTATTTGAAGCGATTCAACAAGAAAAAATCAATGCTGTCGGCATGCCGAACATTGATAAAGTTGAAAACAAAGATGATGCATTGGTGTATGAAGCCACTGTAGAGGTTTATCCTGAAGTTGAAGTGAAAGCATTTGATGGTTTGGAAGTTGAACGTAAAACAACTGAAATCAATGATGCTGACGTTGATGCAATGTTGGAAAACCTACAAAAACAACGTCAAACTTGGGTAGAAACCAAGGGTATGGCGAAAAAAGACATGCAAGTGACTTTCAACTTTGAAGGCACACTTGATGGTGAAAAATTTGAAGGTGGTTCTGCCGAAGACTTTAAATTGGTCTTAGGTTCAGGTCGTATGATTCCAGGCTTTGAAGATGGCATCATTGGCATGAAAAAAGGCGAAGAGAAAGACATCGATGTAACTTTCCCTGAAGACTATCAAGCTGAAAATCTTGCAGGTAAAGCTGCTAAATTCAAAATCACTGTAAGTCTTGTTGAAAAAGCAAAACTTCCAGAAATTGATGCTGAATTTTTAACGATTTTCGGTCTGACTGAAGAAGAAGGCGTTGAAAAGTTAAAAGCTGATGTACGTAAAAACATGGAACGTGAAGTTAAAAATGGCTTACGTAACCAAGTTAAAGGCGCAGCTTTTGATGCACTTGTTGCCGCAAATGACGTAGAAATTCCTGCAGCAATGCTTGCTCAAGAAATTGATCGTCAACGTCAACAAATGATTCAACAGTTTACTCAACAGTTTGGTGCTCAAGGCGCTCAATCATTTGACAGCAGTATGCTTCCAGATGAATTGTTTAAAGAGCAAGCTGAAAAAGCAGTTAAATTGGGTGTGTTGGTTAGCAAAGTATTGGCAGATGCTAAACTTGAAGTTGATCAAGCACGTGTAGATGCATATGTTGATGACATGGCTTCTTCTTATGAAGATCCAGCGGAAGTGATTGAATACTTCAAAAATGATCAACAGCAACGTGCTCAAATTGAAGCTGTTGTATTAGAAGATCAAGTTGTCGATTTCATCTTGGCTTCAGCGAAAGTAACTGATACCGTGGTGAGCTATGAAGAGTTGTTAAAAGAGCAACAAGCTCGTCAACAACAAGGCTAAGCCAATCTTAAGAAAAAAGGCGCATCATGCGCCTTTTTTCTTATACGAAATATTGCTTTATGACAGACTTTGGCCATGTTAAATATATTTGATATTTAATTGGGAATATTTTGCAATTTTAGTGAATATCCCTCATATTGTCCGGATGAGTTTGAGAAACAAGAATTCAGGAATAAATAACATATGTATGTTCCAATGATTGAAAACGCATTAGTCCCTATGGTCGTCGAACAGTCTTCACGTGGCGAACGATCTTTTGATATTTTCTCGCGTTTATTGCGCGACCGTGTGATTTTTCTCACAGGCGAAGTCGAAGACAATATGGCCAACTTAATTGTTGCGCAGATGTTGTTCCTAGAAGCTGAAAATCCAGATAAAGACATTCACCTGTATATTAACTCGCCAGGCGGTTCAGTGACTGCTGGTATGGCGATTTACGATACCATGCAATTTATCAAACCTGATGTTGTTACTTACTGTATGGGCCAAGCGGCTTCTATGGGTGCATTTTTATTGAATGCGGGTAGTAAAGGTAAGCGTTATTGCTTAGAAAATGCGCGTGTCATGATTCACCAACCGTTGGGTGGTTTTCGTGGTCAGGCATCTGACATCGAAATTCATGCACGTGAAATTCTGTATATTAAAGAACGTCTAAATCGTTTAATGGCTGAACACAGTGGCCAAGACTATGAAAACGTTGCACGTGATACGGATCGTGATAACTTTATGACTGCACAACAAGCAAAAGATTATGGCTTGGTTGATCAGGTGTTATCAAAACGTCCTTAATACGACAGATTAAAAGTAAAGATTTAGAACTTGGAGTGAAAATGTCCGATCAATCTCAAGGACAAAAGCATTGTTCATTTTGTGGTAAAACGCAGACTGAAGTTGGCAAATTGATTGCAGGCGAAGATGCATACATTTGTAACGAATGTGTGGATGTATGCTTGGATCTCGTGCAAACCAGCCAACAAGTGGATTCAGGGGATTGGGCAACACGTCCACTGCCTAAGCCACATGAAATTCGTGCTGCGCTTGATCAATACGTTATTGGCCAAGACACTGCGAAAAAGACCTTATCTGTTGCGGTATATAACCACTATAAGCGTCTGAAAGTTTCTCAGTCAGCCCATAAGAATGAAGATGCAATTGAACTTGCTAAAAGTAATATCTTACTGATTGGACCGACTGGTTCAGGTAAAACATTGTTGGCACAGACACTTGCACGTCTATTGGATGTGCCTTTTGCGATGGCGGATGCAACCACGTTAACCGAAGCGGGTTATGTAGGTGAAGACGTCGAAAACATCGTACAGAAGCTTTTGCAAAAAGCTGATTACGATGTGGAAAAAGCGCAGAAAGGCATTATCTACATTGACGAAATTGACAAGATCACACGTAAGTCAGAAAACCCGTCGATTACCCGTGATGTGTCTGGTGAAGGTGTACAGCAAGCCTTATTGAAAATGATTGAAGGCACCGTGGCTTCAATTCCTCCTCAGGGCGGTCGTAAGCATCCACAACAAGAGTTCATTCAGATTGATACTGCTAACATTTTATTTATTTGTGGTGGTGCATTTGCCGGACTGGAAAAAGTGGTGCAACAACGCCAAGAAAAAGGTGGAATTGGTTTTACCGCAGATATCAGCAGTAAAGATGATACCAAAAAGGCCTCTGAGTTATTCCGCCAAGTTGAAGCCAACGATTTGGTTAAATTTGGTTTAATTCCAGAGTTCATTGGTCGTTTACCAGTGATTGCAACTTTGGAAGAGCTTGATGCTGAAGCATTAATGCAGATTCTGACAGAGCCAAAAAATGCTTTAACTCGTCAATATCAGTATTTGTTTGAGATGGAAGATGTTGATCTGATCTTCAAACATGATGCTTTACTTGCGATTGCACAAAAAGCATTAGAGCGTAATACTGGCGCACGTGGCTTACGTTCAATTCTTGAAAATGTATTGCTCGAAACCATGTATGACTTACCAAGTCGTACAGATGTCGGTACGGTGATCATTGATGAGAAAGTAATCACAGAAAATGCAAAGCCTGAATATCAAGTGGCGCGACAAGTGAAAGCTGAAAAGGTTGTTGAAGAGAAATTGGATCTAAAAGTACTCGATAGCAAATCTGCTTAAGCGACTTAAAGTTCTTTATAAAACGTGTAAAAAGTTAATCTTTTTACACGTTTTTTTATGTGGCAGGCATAGTGCTGGCTATTTATTTACTTTGTTTTTTGAGTAGCGGTTGGATAATTTCATTTAACTGTTTCATGAATTTCTCTTGTTGCATCACCAATTTCATTAACTCAGGTGATTTTTACGATATTGGACAGGAACAGGCGATGACAAAAATCTTTGTATTGGCACCAGATTCGTTTAAAGAAAGTATGACTGCGATTGAGGTGTGTCAGGCAATGCAAGCTGGAATCTCCACGATTTTTAGTGATGCAAGGTTTGTGAGTATTCCAATGGCAGATGGCGGAGAGGGAACATTAGATGCCATTCTGGCTGCACGTGAAGGTCAAAAGATTGCACTTGAAGTAATGGGGCCTTTGCCAGAGCAGATGATATCGACTTATTTTGCGCTGATAGACGATGGTCAGACGGCTGTAATTGAAATGGCCAAGGCAAATGGTATACAGCTACTTGCACCCGCACAAAGAAATCCTTTGCTGACCAGTAGTTATGGTACAGGGGAAATGATTCGAGCCGCACTCGACTTGGATGTGAAAAAAATAATTGTTGGTGTTGGAGGCAGTGTGACCAACGATGCCGGTGTGGGAATGGCACAAGCATTGGGAGCTATTTTCCTAGATAAACATGGTGTTACTATCGGGTTGAGGGCGAATCAACTGACTTTGGTTGAAAAAATTGACTTAAGTCAGCTTGATCCGCGGTTAAAGCAGACGGAAATTGTGATTGCCAGTGATGTAAATAACCCTTTGACTGGGGTGAATGGTGCATCGTATATTTTTGGCCCACAAAAAGGGGCCAATGCAGCGATGGTTTTGCAGCTGGATTTGAACTTAAGTCATTTTGCCCAAGTGGTACAGCAACAGTTACAGCTCAACCTGCATAACGTTGCAGGCGCAGGGGCAGCAGGTGGATTGGCCTATGGCTTGATGGTTTTTGCCGGTGCAACACTTCGTTCTGGTGTAGAAATGATGATTGAACTGAGCCAGTTAAAGGATGCGATTGCCAGCGCAGACTATGTGTTTACGGGCGAGGGCGCGATTGATGCACAGACTTTACTGGGCAAAACCCCTTTGGGGGTGGCACAGGTGGCGAAGCAATACAATAAACCGCTGATTGCCTGTGTCGGGCGAGTGGGTAGTGGAATTGAAGCGCTGTATGAACAGGGTTTTACTGCCATATTTGGTATTGTTGATCAAAGCTGTCGTTTGGAACAGGCCTGTCAAAATGGGCCAAAGAATATGCAGCGAACTTGTGAGAATATTGCACGGTTGTTAAAACAGTCAGCAGGTCGCTGACTGAATCTGCTTTTCAGTTGCAGCTCTGCTAAACTATGCAAATCTTGATATTACTGAATGGTTATGAGTTTAAGCACCCTCATTGATGAGCTAAATCCCGAGCAACAACAAGCTGCAATCACTGATTCTCAACATAGTTTGGTGTTGGCTGGAGCAGGCTGCGGTAAAACCAAGACCATTGTTGCTCGCGCTGCATATTTGATTGCACAAGGTGTACCTGCCAATCAAGTACAAATTCTGACTTTTACCCGTCGCGCAGCCAGTGAAATTGTTGCCCGTGTTGAATTGGCATTGGGTGCAGAGGCCAAAGGATTGCGTGCTTCGACTTTTCATACTTTTTGTATGTTCTTATTACGACGTATCCCACAAGCTTTTGGTCTGCAACAGTTTTCGATTATTGATCGTGATGATCAACTGATGATGTTCCGACTGATTCGCGGTAAAGATGACAAGAAAAATGCGAATACGCTGCCGAAACCGCAGCAACTGTGTGATGTGTACTCTTTTGCGCGTAATACGCGACAGAAACTCAGTCTTGCCCTTGAAAAACAACTACCAGAATTTTTAGATGAGCATGAGGCGATTAAACAAGTCATGCAGGACTATGAGCAGCGTAAACGCGAACGCAGCTTTTTAGACTATGACGATATTTTGGCAATTGTTGCAACGGCATTGGTAAAATCGACGGAGTTGGTCAATTACGTTGCATCGATTTGCAAACATATGTTGGTCGATGAAATGCAAGATACCAATCCCTTGCAGTGGGCTTTACTAGAACCTTTAAAAGATCAGGTTAGTCTGTTTTGTGTTGGTGATGATGCACAATCCATTTATGCATTCCGTGGTGCAGACTTTGAAAATATTCACCATTTTAAAGAACGCGTGCCCAATGCGCAGATCTTTAAACTTGAAAAAAACTATCGTTCTACCCAAGAGATTTTAGATTTATCCAATTGGTTGTTAGATCAAAGTGCGATTACATATGACAAGCATTTGCAAGCCTATCGGGGAGATGGGGTTGTGCCGAAAATCCATGTTTTTTCGAATGAATTTGAGGAAGCAGCTTGGGTCGCACAAGACTTAAAACGTCGCCACCAGTTAGGTGATGCATGGCAAGATCATATGGTGTTGGTGCGTTCTGCCTTCGCAGCGCGGCATGTTGAGGCTGCGTGCATTCAATCAAATATTCCTTATCGTTTTATCGGTGGGATGAAACTATTAGAAACCGCACATGTTAAAGATTTGCTCAGTCTGCTGCGGGTGATTGCCAATCCATTAGATGATATTGCTTGGATGCGTTTTCTAACCCTGTGGCAAGGTGTTGGTGATGTCGGTGCCAGTAAGTTGGCAGTGCAATTGTTGCAATCACCAGAAATTGATCCGATTACTGAAAAACTGGAAAAGTTTGGACGCATACCAGACAACACCATTCTAATTATGAAACAAATGGCGGTGTTACGTCATGAGGTGTCAGCCTGTGTTGCCTTGGCGATAGAAGCTTTAACCGAACAACTGGCAGAGAACTATGCCAAAAAAGACTGGTCTAAGCGACTCAATGATTTTGATCTGGTCAAGCAATTGGCAGCCAAACATAGTCAACTGAGTGAGTTTTTAGAAGAGTATGTGCTTGATCCTGTTTCAATTAGTGAGATTGAACGCGCGTCGGAGCAAGATGTGGTGACCTTGATTACCATTCACTCAGCCAAAGGAACTGAACAAAAAGTTTGTTATGTACCGAACTTGACGCCTGGGCAATACCCGAATGCGCGAGCACAAGGTGATTTCGCTGAAGTTGAAGAGGAACGTCGGGTTTTATATGTTGCTTTAACACGTGCGCAAAATGAATTGATCATCACCAAGCAAAATTTAAGTCAATGGGCACAAGAAAAATATGATGAACAAGGTCGTTTTATTGAGACCTATTTCTTCAATGATTTGCCATCGAGTCTATGTCGCACAGAAAGCCATCAACAGCCGCAACGACGCTCATCTTATCCACGTCGAAATGAAGATGAATTTGATGGAATTGACCTCGATTATGGCTTAGATTTCAATTAAATTTAGCTGAGCATATCCACCAAGCGCGACACAGTATATGATGTGTTTTTGCTGTAATTGTCCATTGAAGGTTGTCAAATGAAAATTTTAATCCGTAATTTAGAACGCTCAGTTCCTGAAGATGAGCTTTTGGCACTGTTTACACCTTTTGGGCAAGTTGAATCGTGCACGATTGTCATGGACAAAGAAACTGGAAAATCAAAAGGTTTTGGCTTTGTTGAAATGACCAATCCGCGTGAAGCGATTAAAGCAATTAAAGGTTTAAACACGCTTAAAGTTCGTGGTGTTGGCATGCGTGTAAAAGCTGCTGCAGAGGAATAAGTCGCCTTAGAAAATGAATCAACGCACTGTTTTGATTCATTTTCTTAGCTTGAATTGCACCTTTTTGAATCGTCTGCACCCGTATAGGTTTCCAGTTGCTCTTTTTTTTAAGATCGTGATAAAAGCACTTTGATTTTCGGACAATAGAATTTACTCTAATAGATTCACAGCGGTTGTTCAGTCAGGAAGCTTACTATGTCACGTGTTGCTCGTTATCACGCAGATCGTACCAATCAAAAGTTATATTTCGCACGTCTTTCTTGCCAACAAGCTGAAGCAACTGAACACATTCAACAAGCACAGGCTGCTCGTGAAGCTGCCGTATTTCATTTACATGGTGCAATGTTGGCATTTTTACAAGAACTAGTACGCTATTATCGTTTAGCTGATCCAACGCCAACATTCAAATCAATTGAAGAACTGATGGCTGCAAAAGGGCAGATTTCACCTGAAGTTAGCATCTTACAAAAACTGGCCAAAGATGGCTTTATTGCAGAACTCAAGCGTGCTTATCGTCTGTGTCAGTATGCGCCAGAGCCAAGTACCCATGAGCCTGAACAAGAAACCTCTTCCAATCTAATTATTAAAGTGACACAAACCCCGCAAGCATGGTTGCCAGACCTTAAAATCTTGCGTGAATGGCACCGAGATTTAACCCAACTCATTGATGGATTTCGCAATGAAATGGTTGAGTTCTAATTTGTTTGTTATTTGACTTGAAATGTTTTAACGTGGTCCCGATATATCTTTTTACGCATCACAAATGACATCCTGTTTTTTGTGCCATGTTCAGCATGGAGGATTTATGTCTATAGAACAGTTAAAAGAATTATTTGGTAGTCAGGAAGTCATTCTTGAATTGGTTCAATTAGAAGGCGGTGAACTGGCATTACGTAATGCTGGATCTGAAACGGACCCTTTGGTGACTATTCAGTTTAATCATGAAATCAAGGCGATCCTTGGCGATCAAACGCCGATGGTTGCACAGCAAATGATTCAAGCCGCTTTATTAGGGCTCATGGAAAAACAAAGTAATCAATTGCACGCTGAAGTCATCGACGAAACTCCACAATATCTAAGTTAATCAGAAAGCTTCCAGTTTGGAAGCGACTCAACTTGGTGTTTCGAAGAGCTCAATAACAAAACTAATCTAGGGAGCGTATGCAATGCAGCGACTCCCTTTGTTTTGTATAACAATTTAAAACGACATAAAAACTTAATTTACAAAGCTATTGTTAATATTTTCTTATTAAGTTTTAGGGTGGTTTAATTCAACTTCCTAATATGCATTTTTGTAAATAATTCTTACATTCTGAATGGCCTAAATCATCATGTAAATTGATGATCAAGATAAAACTATCAATTTACATGATATGGTTGCGACCTTGCTGTGAATTTAAGCTTTCTGAGATAGAAAGTGAAATGAATAATCTAAATAGAAATTCTTTATAAAATTCACATGCTTATTTATAGCATCCTCATTTAAAGATCATATCTGTTCTAAAAATTAGGTTCATTTTTACGCTTAAGCGACAACAGGAGAATGCTGAGCCTTGCAATACGAGCGGATGTTTGATCGACAGGAGCAAGTTTGTAGAACTCAAAACTAATGGAGATAGTCATGACGAGAATTGCAATTATTGGTGCTGGACCAAGTGGTATGGCACAACTAAGAGCTTTCCAATCAGCAAAGGCCAAAGGTCTGCAAGTTCCAGAAATTGTATGTTTTGAAAAACAAAACGATTGGGGCGGATTATGGAATTACACTTGGCGCACAGGTGTAGATCAACATGGAGAACCTGTACATGGAAGTATGTATCGCTATCTTTGGTCTAATGGACCAAAGGAAGCACTAGAATTTGCTGATTATTCATTTGATGAACACTTTCAGCAACCGATCGCCTCTTACCCGCCACGTGCTGTGCTGTGGGATTATATTCAAGGCCGTGTCGAAAAAGCCGAAGTGAGAGATCAAGTGCGGTTCAATACCGCAGTTAAACAGGTCGACTATGACGCGGCGACACAGCAGTTTACCTTGCATGCCAGTGATTACAAAACTGATCATAGCTATGCGGAACAATTTGATTATGTTGTCGTCGCATCGGGGCATTTTTCAACCCCTCGGGTACCCGAGTTTCAAGGTTTTAGCCGCTTTAACGGCCGCATTTTACATGCACATGATTTTCGTGATGCTGTTGAATTTAAAGATAAAATTGTGCTTATCGTCGGGAGTAGTTATTCGGCAGAAGACATTGGTTCACAATGTTATAAATACGGCGCCAAACAGATCTATAGCTGCTATCGCAGCCAACCGATGGGCTTTGATTGGCCGGAAAACTGGTGTGAAAAACAGCAGCTATTGCGGGTCGATGAGCAACGGGCTTATTTTGCAGATGGGACATCTGCAGAAGTGGATGCCATTATTTTATGCACCGGTTATTTGCATCATTTTCCCTTTATGCCTGAAAACCTAACTTTAAAAACGGATAACTGTTTGTATCCTTTAGGTTTATATAAAGGTGTTGTATGGGAAGACAATCCACGTTTATTTTATCTTGGTATGCAAGATCAGTGGTATACCTTCAATATGTTTGATGCACAAGCATGGTATGTGCGCGATATTATTTTAGGCAAAAAATCTGTACCGAGTCTGACGAAAATGCAGCAAGATACAGCTTACTGGCATGCACAAGCACAAGCGCTGACACACGCTGAGCAATTGGTTGAGTTTCAAGGTGAATACATTAAAGGTCTGATTGAACAAACCGACTATCCGAGCATTGATATCGATGCGGTTAATCAGATTTTTATACAGTGGATGGATGACAAACGCGAAGATATTATGAATTTTAGAAATAAAGTTCATCGCTCTGTTATGACGGGGACGTTGGCAAGAAAACACCATACTCCTTGGTTGGATGCTTTAGATGATTCATTGGAAGGTTATTTAAAACAGCCAAAGCCAACACAATCACAGCAGGTTAAGCGATCACAACTGAAATCACAGCGGCCTAAAATGAGCGAATACAGATAATTTGATCTAAAGCGATCGAATGTTATATGCAACCGAGTGATGTAGATCACTCGGTTTTTGGTTATTAAGCTCAATTAAACAGATAAGAGGATAGAGCCAAACTGCTGACGTAAATCTTTTTTCAGTATTTTACCTGTGCCGCCAATTGGCATCGTTTCTACAAAAATTGCACGATCAGGGATTTGCCATTTTGCGATTTTATTGTTGTAATGCGCTAAAATTTCAGACGCTTTAAGTTGACTGCCAGTACGTTGTTTTACAATTAATACTGGTCGTTCATCCCATTTCGGATGGATTGCGGCAATGACTGCAGCAGCTTCAACATCAGGGTGACTCATTGCAATATTTTCGAGTTCAACCGATGAAATCCATTCCCCTCCAGATTTAATTAAATCTTTGGCGCGGTCTGCAATATTCAAATAACCATCTTGATCCAAGGTCGCAATATCACCAGTATCAAACCAAGCATCGCTGGTTAGCGCAGTTTTATCCGCACCAAAATAGGTGTTAACGATCCAATGCCCTTGAATTTGTAGATGTCCGGTGGTTTTGCCATCGCGTTGCACTTCATTTACGCCATTTTCACTATCACAGATGCGCAGTGATATGCCAAAGGGTGGACGACCTTGTGCGAAGCGCAGCTTAAATTGTTCGGCTTCAGCTAAGTCATAATGCTTGGCTTTGAGTTGGTTAACCACACCCAATGGACTGGTTTCGGTCATGCCCCACGCATGCAGGGTTTCACATTGATGTACATCTCTAAAGGCTTCCATCATCGATTGTGGGCAAGCTGCACCACCAACCACATTGCGTTCTAGACTGTCCAAGCGACTGTTTAACTGCTGTGCTGCACTGAGTAAGCCTTGCCAAATGGTGGGTACACCTAAGGCCATACTGACTTTATATTGATCAATCAAATGGACTAAGCTGGCACCATCAAGCATTGGACCTGGCAACACCAAGCTACATCCGACCATTGCTGCGGCATAGGGTGTACCCCACGCATTGACATGGAACATTGGTACAACTGGCAGGATGGTGTCGTGTGCAGAGAGATTAAAGGAATCTGGCAGACTAATCGCATAACTGTGTAATACGGTTGAGCGATGGCTGTACAGTACGCCTTTGGGATTACCCGTAGTACCAGAGGTATAACACAATGAGCTGGCAGTATTTTCTTCAAATTCTGGCCATGCAAAGTTCACTGATTGTGCCTGAATTAAGGCATCATAAAATTTCACATCAGGAATTGCTGCACTGACGATTGCATCATCAGCATCAAGACAAATGAAATGCTCAACCTTGGTTAGGGAGGCTTTAATTTGGCTGATGATCGGGACGAAGGTTTTATCAAAAATCAGGACTTTGTCATCGGCATCATTAATAATGTAAATCAGTTGTTCTGGAAAAAGTCGTGGATTAATGGTGTGACAGATGAAACCGCTACCAGAAATTGCATACCAAGACTCTAGATGACGATGGTTATTCCACGCAATGGTGGCCACACGATCACTCAAAGTTAAGCCAAATGATTGTAGAACATTCGCAAAGCGTTTTGCGTTTTGTGCAACCTGAGCCCAATTGCTCTGGGTTATGCTTCCATCGGTATTTTTGGAGATAATAGATGTATCTCCGTGATAAGTTTCAGCATGTTGGATTAGATTGCTAATCAAAAGCGGCTGGAACATCATGTTTCCATTCATTGAAATATCCTTAACGTACGATGACAATAAAACCTGAATTAAATTTTGAGTGATGCGATAAATTCATTGCGATTTTTATACGCTAAAGCTATAAGTTTTGTTTTTTTTAGGTTTGTCTTTTAGTCACTTGTATTTGTCATTAAGACACTAAGTGGCTACGGCACTTATGTTTTTGCATTAGATTTGGTTTAAATGACAGTTGAGGTACGTGAAATTTTCGTAAAGGCTCACAAAACGCGCCCAAAATCCACGCAAATACTGACTTAAATAAATTGTCGACGCCAACGGCCAGGGGCAATGCCATACCAACGCTTAAATGCGCGGGTAAAGTTGGCTTGATCGTCATAGCCCAATTGATTGGCGACATCGATGATCAAATTTTTTTTGTTTTCTAAGAGTTTAATCGATTTACTTTTTCGGGTATGGTCGAGTAAGGACTCAAAATTGGTTTGATATTCATTTAAGTAACGATAAAGCGTAAAGCGATGAATTGAAAAACTTTCAGCCACACGTTCAATATTACACATGCCATGTGGCAAGAGTTCTTCAATGATCTTACAGACTTGGGCTTTTAGATCGATGCTTTTATTGGGTTGTAATTCAGCCAAATGCCCGCGGAGAAAATGGTCTAATTGATTGTCGTGTCCGCTGCGGATCTGATCCAATTGTGCTTGAGGAAATAACATTTCGCATTGGGATTGCCCGAACCAAACGGGGCAACGAAAAAAAGATTCATAGAGGTGGGCTGAGGCTGGTTTGGGATAGGAAATCCGGACCAAGGTCGGTCGCCAAGATTTGCCCATGATCAGTTCCATAATGGTGACCATGGCAACCAAATAAGCGGTTTGAAATTGTTCTTTACTCGGAATATTCGCTTCGATTGAGATACGAATCCCTGCATAACCCTGATCTTCATTTAAAA
Source organism: Acinetobacter pullicarnis (assembly GCF_006352475.1). Lineage (NCBI taxonomy): Bacteria > Pseudomonadati > Pseudomonadota > Gammaproteobacteria > Moraxellales > Moraxellaceae > Acinetobacter > Acinetobacter pullicarnis. The sequence continues at coordinate 3,312,582 of NZ_VCMZ01000001.1, read as the reverse complement.
TCAGGTGCATACCTCGGTACCATAAGGCACTGTACTGAAAGAGACTTTGCATTGCATCACGCAGCGTTGCTGCATTAAGTACTAAAAAACGCAGTGGACCAATGTTGGTGAGGGAGGCATTTTTCCCAACCAATAAGCCGAGATGATCACAGCCGGTTAAGCGCTGGGCGGCTTCATACAGCTCGCCATGTACCTTAAAGGACATTGGCATGAGGGTATGTTCTAAATCTTCCTGACGAATGCCAAACTGACTGAATAAAATCCAAGGATCAAACCCTTGTTCTTCTAGAAATTTTTTGAGAAAGGACAGCACCCCAATCGGGATTGATTTTTCTTGGATTGCTAAATTGTGATGCTTCATCTCAATTCCTTTTACGATGATGAGGTATCTGGGATAGGGGGATACAAGTTTGCTGTAATCGTGCTATCTCGATTTTAAGTCCTTTTAGATATGTGCATGCTGGCAGTATTACTGTGTTGACGTATCGCAGCGTGATCGGAGCATGATGCTCTATTATGCGTACCGTATGATCTCTAGACTATTGATATAGCTTATATAGCATAAAACATGAATGTTACTGCTTTATGCTATATATTTTTTACCTTGAGCTGGATTAAAAATTAACTTTAAATGCCAAAGAAGCAAAGTCACGATCATCTATCACACTGAATTCATTTGAACCAAAATAGTTATAGTAGGTGAACTCAGTGGTATATTTTTTGTTATAGGTTGCAGACAAGGCTGCACCTAATGCCATTTGTCCCTGTTGGAAATTTGGCCCATAGCCATGAATATCATGACGGAAGGTGAGACTAGGGGTAATCACTGTGCCTGCAAACACATCATCGTAGCTGAGAGCACCACGCAAACGATAACCGAAAGACCATGCACTGAAGAATCCATCTTTCGAATTACAGTATTTTTCATTCATACGGTCAACTTGTTCATTGGTCAGGTTGCCTGCACCATAAGCCGTACATTTAAATGCACCCGTTTCTGGATTATAAGCCCCGGTGGTTAGTTCACTTCGACCAAAGGCACTGCTACGCCCATAACGTTGATCGCCAATATTGGCAATGTGATTTACCGCAAATTCACCCGACCATAATAGAGACGTTGCACCGAGAATATTGGAAATGCTATCGCTTGCTCCAATTGAGAATTGGGTGAATGGTAGGCGTTTATAACCGGTGGCAAGTTCACCAAATCCAAGCGTTTCTCCTGGAGGAGCAAAAGGGGTATCTGGAAACAATACTTGATAAAAAACAATATCCGAGCCGTTGACTTGCATCGGTTGATTGGGCTTGTGGGTTAATTCACTAAAAAATGTGGTGCTGCCTTTTTTAACGCTTAAGCTCAGCCCATACATCTTAATGTTTTCAACATAGACCGCATAATAGTTCCCTGTATTGTAGTTGGCAGGGCCCAGTGCAGTCACGGTTGTGGCATCAAAGTTGGCATATCGGTTGTGATAATTTGCATAATAAATCCCAAGTTCGGCATTATTTAAGCTGGGGAGAATTTGTTTGAGTGCAAGCCCATATTGACCACTGTCTTTGGCCAGACGAGTATCCACACGAGGAATATAACTGTGTGCTTTCATTGCTGAATCTGAGGTTTTGTCGCCAACACCAGCCTGAACCATTGGACCACAGCCTTCTGGCACCAAATCGGTAATCGCAAAAAAAGTTCCACAGCCATCGACCACTGACGGTCTAAACTTGAACTGATAAAACCCTTCGATACTGAGGTTTTCATTAATGCCCGCATTAAAAGAGAACATTTCAACTGGAATAATTCGTTCCTTTGCCTCTCCACCTGGACGATTCATTGCAGCAAGATCAAATGCGCTTACAGCGTTGAGACCATTTTGCATAAATTGAGATTTGCCCCAATTTAAGCTGTGTTTACCGAGCTTGGCATTGAAGGACTGACCATTTGGCAGATCAAAATTTTTCCAAATATAGGCATCCCAAAGATCGATTCCCTTAAATTTGGCCAGCCGCGGCCAGTCGGAATCATCAAAGGTTTTAAACTCACCATTGCCAGTTTCGTAGGCATGGTCATACCAATACTTGGTACTAAGGACCGCACCTTGCTTTTTACCATTTAACTTAAATTCAGTTAAGCCTTTGACAATTTGAGAAATATTATCGTGTTTACTGAAGTTCATACGACCATCATCGCCATTAACATCGAGGCTGCTCCCGACTTTACCAATGGCCGCTGCATCGGGCTTAAACAGTAACGATTCAGCAGGGTCTTGCATGCTCCAACTCGCCCCAAAACTTAAACTGGTATTGGTTTCAAGCGTCCAGTCTTGATTCAAATCAAAACTGCTGGCAGCAAAGCTTGTAGTAGATAATACCAAACAGCCTAAAGTACCGACGATTTGAATGAAAAAGTTATTGTTTTCAGCTTTGTACACGCGTGCGTATTTATTCACCATATCATCTCCGTATAGATATGATTTATTTTGATTACCTCCTGAGATCAGGAGGCGCTTGGGGATTTGTAGATTAAGATTTTTGAATGGCTTTCTGTTCGTTGAGCAATCGGGCAGGCATCGCAACCAAGATGGTGATTGCACCGATGATCAGTAATAGTCCAATGACCGCGAAGGCGAGATAGATACTGCCGGTTTGGGTTTTAATCGCACCGACCAGCGCAGGACTAATTGCGGCTGAAAGGCTGCCCATGACATTAATCCATGCAATGCCTAAGGCTGCGGCTGTCAGTGATAAATAGGCGGGGGGAATGGTCCAAAAAATCGTTGCAGCAGAGAAACATGCACCACCACCGATGGTTAATAACAATACTGAAAGAACTAAGTCATGCTGTGCAAATCCGAGCAAGATAAAACTTAAGGCACCAATACCCATGGTTAAGGCCAAATGCCAGCGGCGTTCCAGATGTTTATCTGAACTACGGCAAAGTAAATACATGGAAATCAAGGCACAAATAAATGGCAGACTTGAAATCAAACCGATGTGTTGAATATTTTTGACCCCAAATTCTTGAATCAAGGTCGGCAGCCAATAGGTAATGGTATTGGTGGCAGAGTAAATGCACAGGAACACCACCCCCATCAAATGAATGCGCGGGTCTAAGAACACTTGTTTAAAAGCACTGGCACTTTTCTGAGCTTTAGCAGTGGCATTTTCTTGCTGTAAGCTGTTTAGAACAATGTGTTTTTCACGTTCTGTGAGCCATTTGGCTTGCGCAGGTTGATCGACCAGCCAAAACCAAGTGAATATGCCCAAGAGCACCGCTGGAATACCTTCGATGACGAAAAGGACTTGCCAATCTTTGAGGCCCATCCAACCATCAAAAGTAGTCATAATCCACGTGGCTAAAGGACCATTGATAATGCCTGCAATCAATCCTGCCATAAGGAAAATAGAGGTCACACGACCACGTAAAAAACTTGGAAACCAATAACTGAGATATAAAATTACCCCAGGAACAAAGCCTGCTTCAGCCACACCGATTAAAAAACGAAAAACATAAAAACTGGTGGTGCTTTCAACGGTACTCATCAATATGGTGAGCACACCCCACAGCAGCATAATCCGGGTGAGTGTGGCACGGGTTCCGACCCTTTTTAAATACATGTTGCTCGGGATTTCAAAGATTAAGTATCCAATAAAAAACAAGGATGTCCCGATGCCATAAGCGGCATCACTTAATAAAAGATCTTCTGACATGCGGAGTTTTGCAAAAGAGATATTGATTCGGTCAACGATATTCAGCAGATACGCAAAGAATATAAAAGGCACGATTCTGAACATCACTTTTTGAAAGGTCTGATCTTGCTCCTCAGCGGTAATCGGATGTTGCTCAGCAGATATGCGTTCTGGATCTAAACTCACATGAATCTCCTCATGTTTGTGCTTTAAATTTCCCTATCGTCATGATGACTTGAAGGTGCTTTGGATCGGTTTAGAGATTGGCTGAGTTGTTACTCAGCGGATTCATCTAAGGCTTGTTCAAGCATTGGAACGCCCAGTTCGCATGCTTCGATACCTTGTAAGCTCACAATTTTCAAGACTTCTAAAATTTGCTCACGGCTGGCACCCAATGCCAGTGCAGCCTGGATATGTCGCCGTGTACCATGTGCCCACATGTGGGTGATGCTGGCATCGCCTGCAATACATAGCAATTCGATCCAAAGCGTAGGTAAAATTCCATTTTTCCATGTCGCGGTTGCCATGCTAAGGAAATTTTCTAAATAGCTCGGGTCCCAACGATAGAGTGTTTCCCAAAGTGGATTAAAGTTACCTTGCGCGCGCATTTCGTCACATACCGGTGTCTCGATCTGTGTATTGAGATGATTTGGTGCGGTTTCTTGCTCAAGTACGCCAGCAGCAGCCAACTCGTCTTCTAAAATTGGAACGCCAAGCGCACAGGCATGGATGCCGATGACGCTTGCGAGTTTAAACACCTCTAAAATTTCATCACGACTCGCCCCAATTCTTAATGCATCACGGATATGGCGTTGTGTGCCGACGGCATGCAAATGGGTTGCAGTCACATCGATACATAAACGAATCAGGGCAATTAACTTTGGTTCAAGCACATTATTTAATTGGCTGTCTTGCACCAATGTCATGAAGGTTTCAGTCCAGGTCGGTGCCCATTTGGCCATAGCATCAAAGGATGCATCGAGTAGTCCTGCTGCGCGTAATGCATTGTAGTTCGGTGTGTTTTCCACTTGTACCTGTCCTTGAAAATTTAAATGCTAATGCCGCCATTGGGGCTAATCACTTGGCCCACTAAATAGTGCTCACCGCTTAAGTACAGAACGGTGCCTGCATATTCTTCAAGCGTACCAAAGCGACCTGCAGGCACACTTTGCCAAAGTCGATTACAGGACTCTTCACCGACATGGTCGAGATAGGCATTAAATTGAGGGGTAGCAACGCCACCTGGTGCCATGGCATTGACAAAGATATTGGCGCCAGCAACTTCATAGGCAACGGATTTGGTAAATGCAATCACTGCACCTTTGGTTGCCGAGTAGGCTGGACTATGTGCACTTTTACTGGACATACCTGCAATCGAACTGATATTGACGATGCGGCCTGATTGTTGTTTTTGCATGAGTTTTAAGGCTTCACGGGTGCAATAGAACACGCCATGTACATTGACACCCCAGAAACGTTCCCATTCTGCATCGGTTATCTCACTGGTAAAAGCCAATGAACGGCGAGGTTCTGGAAGGGCATTGTAGTCATATAAAGTGGTGCGGCGTTGCATATCAAGTGGTGTGGTTGGGGTGATGGCGGCATTGTTGACCAACACATCTAACCTGCCATAGCGTTGAATCAATTGCTCAAACATCGCACTGACTTGTGCACTTGAGGAAACATCGCATTGTACGGCCAGACACTCAGCACCATGCTGTGCTACAACTTTTTCAGCTTCAGCTAAATTGTCTAAATTGATATCGCAAATCACCAGTTTTGCTCGGGCTTTGGCAAAGGCTTCAGCGCATGCTTTACCCAGTCCAGGTCCAACACCGGTTACTAATACAATTTTTCCATGAAAATCCATATCTTATCTTCCATTGTTTTTGAAGGGGCAAAGCATTGTTTTGCAATCAACCTTGCGATGCTATTTTTATTTATGCATGACGAAACAGCGTAAAATCGGATTGCTCCAATTGATGCTGAGTTGGCGTATTGCCAGTCATGGCAGATTTTTTAGTGGGTTTACTCAAAGGTGCGCAGCTGAAAAAATGCATCTGTTTTCTCCGCATTCATACGTTGTTTTGGGCGCCTTCCGTTGGCGCTTTAAACAAAGTACTCGCTCATCTCGGTATATTTTTGTCTTCTAGTCACAGAAAACTGTCATTTAGTCACTCTTCCTTGTTAATTTTTTGACAATGAGATGTATTGCAAGTACAGCGGGGAGGAGGGGCTTGTGAACGCTATTTAACTCAATTTGGATCTAAAACACATATATGTAAAAAAGCCTTGGATCATCCAAGGCTTGGTGTTTATGGCAAGTGTACGAGATTACTTTTCTTCAAAAATAGTCGATAACGGCACTGCTAATTTTGCGGCTAAATAGTCATCACTGTCGATGAGGGCAGGACCGATTTTTTGCATCCAGAAGTCATCACTGTGAACATTGGCGACATCTTCACGGCGTGGTAGTGGATAAGGCAATGATTTGTAAAAAGTCCAGAAATCAACTTCAGACAAATTACGCACCAAGACAAATTTATTGTCATCGGTACATTTAATAAAGTTTTGCTTTTGCAATATTTCAGCATAATGCGGCCAGCGACCAACCTCTTCACGACCAAGGACTTCAAGGGTTTCAAGGTCGGATACGCTTTCACCATTCTTCTGTTTGCGATAAAACAGTTGCAGTAAATCGAGGAGCACAATCACTGGATGACGGGTTTTATCTTTGCCCGAGCTAAAGGCGGTCAGTGCATAGCTAATTTCGACACCGAGTAAGATAATATTCCATGACAAGTAAATCCACAGTAGAAAAATTGGAACGGCAGCAAAGGCACCATAAATAATTTCATAGCTGGTGAAGTTCGACATCACATAGCCGAATAGATTTTTAAGTAAGTCAAAAATAGTGGCACTAAATAAACCAGCAATTAGTGCTGCTTTGGCTGGGACACTTCGATTGGGAATGGTCCAGTACAAAATAAAGAAGCCTAAAATCGTCAATAAAAATGAGATTGCGCCAAATAGAAAGGCACCATCCACTTCATAACCACCGAAATAGCCACCAAAATTACTATTAATGATATTCATTGATGCGACGGCTGATGAAATGGCAAAGGCACTACCCAGTAAAATCGGACCAAGTGAAATAATGGTCCAATAGCGCATAAAGCCAATAAGGCCACCGCGGGTTTCACGGACGCGCCAAATCCGATTGAATGCGGTTTCGATACTGGTCAGCATGAGCACGGTGGTCACAAAGAGAAATAAAATACCAATCACCGTGAGGTTACTGGATTTTGACGTAAAGGCATTGAGCGCCTTATCGAATGCAATTGTGGTTTTAGGGAGAAAGTTACTATAAATCAGTTGTTGTAATTGTTGGCGTGCCGGCTCTAGTGCTTTAATCGAGGAGATAATCACCAGAAAAACGGTCAGCATCGGCACCACAGCAAATAGCGTGGTATAGGTGAGTGAACTGGCTTGCTCACGACAACGGTCCGTTTCAAAGCGCTTCAATACAAATAAAATAAATTGAAACCATGTTTTGTCATAAAACGGAAGTTTTCTTAAGTATTTTTCTAGCATGCAAATTTCATCTCGATTCTTTATTCAAATTCTTACACTTTCAAAAGTTAGCTTAAATCAAAAAAGAAGAAAACTATCGTATAGTGAACTTTTCCACTTAGTCTATCAAAAATATGGCAGCTTACATTTTAGTTTTGTATTACAGCAAATATGGTTCAGTCAAACAAATGGCAGAATTGATTGCAAGTGGCGTGGAGTCAACAGGCATGGCGGTGAAAATACGCACCGTGCCCAACATCACCACTGTGGTCAAAGAAGCAGCAGCAAGCATTCCGGAAGAAGGAGACCTGTACTGTAGTTTAGAAGACTTAGCCAATTGTGCAGGGCTGGCGCTTGGGTCTCCAACACGCTTTGGCAATATGGCCAGTGAGATGAAATATTTTTGGGATCAAACCACTAGCCTTTGGCTAAATGGCGCTTTGCATGATAAGCCAGCCTGCGTATTTACTGCTTCTGGTTCAATGCATGGTGGGCAAGAAAGTACCTTGTTGAGTATGCTGCCACCTTTGTTTCATCATGGCATGATGATCATGGGGCTAAGTAATCAACACGCGGCATTGTCTAACACCAAAACTGGTGGAACCCCTTATGGTGCAAGTCATGTCAGTGGCCCACGTCATGAACAAATGCTTAGTCCAGATGAAAAACTATTGTGTGAAGCACAAGGCAAGCGCTTAGCAGACATAGCATTGAAGCTAAAGTCCGTTTAAGAAAGAGCGTTTTGAATGCTGATGTGGTTATTTAAGATTCACCATATTTTATAACGATGCGTTGAATGTATACAGCGCATCGTATGATTTACATCGTTGAATTAAATACATTACAGGGAATATCGACATGGCTCTACATCAATACTCACTCAAGGTGCAATGGGAAGGGAATCGGGGTTCTGGAACTTCGTCTTATCAGGCGTATAAACGTGATTTTACAGTTCAGCATCCCAATAAAACCGAGATTCTCGGGTCTGCTGACCCCGCTTATTTGGGGGACGTCTCACGTTGGAGTCCAGAGGATTTGATGGTGGCCGCAGCTTCAGCCTGTCATAAGCTTTGGTATTTACATTTATGTGCAGTCAATAAAATCATTGTACTGAGTTATGTTGATCAAGCGATTGGATATATGGAGGATGTTGACCCCAAAAAAAGAGGCCATATCACTCAAATTATTTTAAGACCGCACGTCGAGTTGAGTGCTGAAAGTGATCAGCCCTTGGCAGCAGCTTTACATGAAAAAGCACATCATGAATGTATGATTGCCAACTCCGTTAATTTTCCGATTATTTGTGAAGCAAGCTTTAGCGTGACAGCAGCAAAATAAAAGCTGTGATCATATGGTTTGAGGCGATGTGATCACAGCGCTAACGTTTAAGCTTGCGTTTTAAGGCGTATGCTCAGACGGTGCAAGTGGGATAATTTGTGGCTGAGTATCTGCTTTTTGAGGTGTTGACGTGGTTGGTCGCGTTGATGACGGTGCTGACAAGCTTGCAGCGGCAGGTTTTGGCATGCGTGGAGTAAATTCTTTAAAATCAGCTTTTCGGATTTTGGCATGAATCCCCTTAGTTTTATCAACCACTTGTGAAACCTCAAAGTCGGTGGCAGCACTTAGGTAGGCGTATGCCAATGCTTCATCAATACCGTATTCTGCATTTAAAAAACGAATGGCTTCTCGTGTTGACTTTTTCATGGCTTCATCGAGATCAGGATCAAGTCCGGGGGTAATCCAAAACTGTGATGTTTCTCCAAGTGGTTGCGTTAGGGTCTGACTGGGGACTTTGTCTTTGCCTGCTTTTAATAAGGTGAATTTAAAGGTAGCGCGTGCAGAGCCTTCGAGTGCAGTTAAAGCGACCTCGCCATTGCCCTGAACAAAATGGCTATCTCCGGTATAAAACAGTGCACCGGGCACCAAGACTGGAAAATAAACGGTGGCACCTGTGCCGAGTTCATTGATGTCAATATTGCCACCAAAATGTGCAGGTGGTACGGAATGGACTGGCTTTGAAGTGTCATCCGCCACGCCCATGATGCCCATAAATGGTTTCAGTGGAAAACGGATTGCGTTGCCTGATGCGGTTTGAATGACGCCTTCATATTGGCCTTTGCTATTTTTTTCAATTGGGGTAAATACCGAGACATTGCCATAGGATTCAGGTTGTTGAGGGCTAGGTTGTTTACTGGCAGGCGTTTTCGGGAATTCATTTGGAAGTGCACCTTTGCCATGTCGATTTGAAATTACGCCATAAGGCACCCGAGGTTCAATTTTTAAAATCTCAACTTTAAGCACATCTCCCGGCATAGCATCTTGAATGGCAACCGGCCCTGTGACGATGTGTGGACCATCTTTTTCGAAATCATGCTTAAGTTCAGATTGTGTGATCAATTGAGCTTCTGCTAAAACCTGTTCTTCAGGCACGCCCTTGGATTTAAAATATTGCGCTGCATTACGACCCTGATCTTCGAGTAGACCTTCATGCGAAATGGTATCAAAAGTCACATAACTTCCTGAGGGAACGGTCAGTAGATGTTTGGCATCTCGATTGGGTAAATAACCCCATTGAATGGTGTCTAGGGTAGAGGGCACATAATAATTGTCTTTATAGGGACCTTCATGTAGTTGACCAGGTTGGTCTTTGATTTGTTTGAGGATTTGAAATGGCTCTGCAGATGCCATGGTCAGGCTAGTGGTTAGTAGAGTGAGGGTGTACGCTATTTTTTTTATCATGCTCTATCCTGTCAGATCAAAACTTTTAAAGCTCAAATTGAGCAAAATATATGCCAATTTTATTCTTATTCATTCCTGATTTTATTGGTGGTTATCGTTGCTTGCTCCTATAATACATGGTCAATAAAGTGAATCTTCATTTTTCGGATCAAAGTGCTTGCGTTGTTGCTTTGAACATTAATAAACAGCTTTTGTATCTGATTAAAAACAACTAGGAATATTATGAACTACTCTTCTGCTTTACTTTGTGCGGTGGCTGCTTTTTCTTTAAGTGCTTGTTCTACGACAGAAACTTCAAAAACAATTCAGAGTCCGCAAGTGGTTGCAGCAACCTCAGCGGTTCAATATCAAGGTCCGAAAACCCCAGTTTCGATTGGTAAATTTGATAACCGTTCGAGCTATATGCGCGGTATTTTTTCAGACAATGTTGATCGTTTAGGTGGTCAAGCCAAAACCATTTTAGAAACGCATTTGCAGCAAACAGGATATTTCTCTGTACTGAACCGAGATAATTTGTCTGAGTTACAACAAGAAGCGGGTTATACCAAAACCACCCAAGCGATTAAGGGGGCGCGTTATGTGATTACTGGTGATGTTTCAGAATTTGGTCGCAAGGAAGTTGGAGATCATCAGTTATTCGGTATTTTAGGCCGCGGCAAACAACAAGTGGCATATGCCAAAGTGAATTTGAATGTGGTCGATGTGCGTAGCTCAGAAGTGGTGCATTCAGTACAAGGTGCGGGTGAATATAGCTTAAGCGCACGTGAAGTATTGGGCTTTGGTTCAACGGCCTCTTATGATTCAACGCTAAATGGCAAAGTATTAGACTTGGCTGTGCGTGAAGCCGTCAATAATTTGGTCAATGATATTCAAAGCAAGCGCTGGTCTGCTCAATAATTGGAGATTATGTTTCCATGAAAAATATTGTAGCAGCCCTGTGTGTGGCGTTGGCTTTGGTGGGTTGTACAACACCTTCTTCATCGCTCTATAGCTGGGGATCTTATCCTCAGCAAAACTATTTAATGTATAGCCAGCCAGAAAAGGCATCTCCGGCTGCTCAGATTTTAAAGCTTGAGGCTGAAATTGAACGAGCAAAAGGCAAAAATCTGGCAGTGCCACCGGGATTGTATGCGCATCTGGGCTTGATGTATTTTCAAGAAAACCAACCTGCCCAAGCCGCGGAATACTTTCAACTGGAGCGTCAGGTCTATCCTGAGTCGACAGTCATGATGGATCGGTTATTGAAAAAAATGAACGTGTCAGCAGGGCAAGCCAAATGAAGATCAATCTGGGTTTAATTGCAATTTTGGCTGTTTCGAGTCTGATGCTGGGGGGCTGTGCATCGACGATGGTAAAACCGGAAAGAGATTCATCGGTTTATCGGAGTCATATGCCAAAATCGATTTTGGTGCTTCCACCGATTAATGACTCACCTGATGTCAAAGCCACTTATAGTTATTGGCCGACAGTCACAGTTCCTGTGGCAGAGGCGGGCTATTATGTTTTTCCAATGGCTTTGGTCGATAATATGTTCCGTGAAAATGGGGTAACCAATGGGGCAGACGCACAATCCATTGCACCACAAAAACTGCATGAAATTTTTGGTGCAGATGCTGGCTTATATATTCGAATTAAAGATTATGGTTCGAAGTATCAAATTATTCAAAGTGTTGCAACTGTGGCAGTTGAAGCAAAACTGGTTGATTTGAGAACAGGTGAATTACTTTGGTCTGGAGAGAAAAAAATCTCTCAATCAAGTGATGATGGCAACAGTGGTTTACTGGGGGCGATGATTAGTGCCGTAGTTCAGCAGGTGTCGAGTAGCTTAAATGACAATGCGTATCCCATTGCGAATTCAGTGAGTGCGGTCTTATTTAGTCCTAATCCACAGGGTGCGGGGTTGTTATACGGGCCACGTTCTCCACATTTTCAACAGCAGGCAGCGGGTAATCAATAGCAGACTTTCTCAGCCTAAATCAGAAAAACAAAAGCCTCGAATCAATCGAGGCTTTTGTTTGGTTACATTCAAATTAAATGTAAGTCCTAATATTTGATTGGTTATTCTTTTACAAACTCAACCACGCCTGTATCTAAAGATTTAACCCGTGCCAAAGATTCAACGCGGTAGCCTTTTTCTAGCAATAAATCACGACCAGGTTGGAATGATTTTTCAATCACGATACCAATACCCACCACTTCAGCATTGGCTTGATGAATCAGATCTGCCAGACCAAGTGCTGCTTGACCATTGGCCAAAAAGTCATCAATCACTAATGCTTTATCATTTGAGTTGATATGTTTGTTGGAAATCGCAATGGTGCTTTCAGTTTGTTTGGTAAAAGAAAAAACTTTAGAACGATATAAGTCATCTTTTAGAGTCAGCGATTGATATTTACGTGCGAAAATCACTGGTACGCCTAGCTCTAGTCCAGCCATCACTGCGGGTGCAATGCCTGAAGCTTCAATGGTAATGATCTTGGTAATGCCTGCATCTTTAAAACGACGCGCAAACTCTTGACCGATGAGCTGCATAAGCACTGGATCAATTTGATGGTTTAGGAAAGAGTCGACTTTAAGAACTTGATCAGAGAGAACGATACCTTCTGCTAAGATTTTCTGTTCGAGTGCATGCACGGTTAGAATCCTCAAGGGTCAGGTGCTTTAAAAAGCAAAAGCGTATTTTAAAAAGCACCCGGAAAAATGCAAGCCGTATTTGCCTTAAAGTAGCAAATTACATCAATTTTTGTAATTTGTGAGCAATAAACCATAGGAAGTCTTGCCATCTTGGTGACTCATCTTCACTGGAAGGTAGTCTAACTTCGGTGCTAACCAAAAAATTGAGTTCTTGTCGGCCTTGTCATGCTTGAGTAAAACTTTGACGGTTTCAAAAGTACCATAGCTTGTTTTAATGGTTTCATTGCCCAGTTTGACAAATTGGCGGGTATCTACAGATTTAGCATCGGCAATAAAATATGCGCTTTTTAAACCTGCAGCTTTCAGATCTTCACGCACTTGTAATTCGGCATTAAGTTCATCCAACACACCTGCTTTCCATGGGAAAGAACGGGCTTTATCATCTTTTTGTGTGCTGATGATTTTGGTACTTGGGTTGAAGCTGATATTCAGTTTATTGCTATGGACTAAAATTTTGCTGGTGCGGCTAAAGCTATTGGAACTGATTGCACCATTGCTAAAAGTAAAGCGGCTGGTTTCTGTTGCAGATGCCATTGCCGCAGCTTTGGCTGAAAAGTTGTAGGTCCAATTGTTGCCATTTTGAGTGAGTACGCGGGTTGCGGATCCCATATTTTTGCCGTTATAGGAAAATTGGTAGCTGGCATTGAAGGGGCTCATTGCAAAACTGGTACTTGAGAGACTGCATAGTAACAATACGCTGGCTGAACTTACTGCTAAACCCAATGATTTCAATTGGTAATTTGCCATTGCTAACGATCCTTTGACACGTGTCTGTGGAATAATTTTTTGATTCTACCTTTAAATTGAGAAGAGAATCTGTGTTTTTGGTTAAGACTGTGCACTGACTTAAGTTTAACTTGGCGAGGTTGACCGTCTAAGCCTTCGACTCGATTTTAAGAGCGTTGCTGAGCTGAGATGTCTTGTGAAGATACATTCTGCGTAGCTACATCCTGTGTAGAGATAATCTGTTCTTCTTCAACAATAATGATATCCACGTCTTCTTCTGGTTTAAATGAACTGCCTTTACTCAGTAATGCAGCTAAATTTAGGTTGCCCATTACGATCAACTCGGTTTCACGAAGCTCAGCATGGTTGATATGTACCTTACTTAGAGTGTCGAGCACTGAATCACTTTTTCCAAGCCAACGGTTCAGATCGAGATGCAATAATTCATCTTTGACTTTGAGTACATCATATTTTTCTAAAATGGGGCCAAGTGGGTCACGCTTTAATATTCTTTGATAGAAAAATAGGGCAGCATTGGCAGCAAACTTCATCCATGTTTTTTGAAATCTGGCTTCAATCACTTTGGTTTGGCTAATTTGTTCAAACACGATGAGCTGAGTCGTTTTATTCATTTCCATTTGAAGCAGTTTTAAATCGACCGATAAAACGGCATATAATCCTTTGATCTCAACCGTGGCATACAGTCGTAGCCAATCATCATGCACGTCCGCATGCAAATCTTTCAAGAGATCAACATTGTCTGTGACAAAGCGCTTAAAGGTTGCATTTAGAAAGACTTGAGATACTGCAAAATCGCGTTCTTCTTCGATGAAATCTCCTGCCTTTTGGTACACCTGACGAATTCGTTTAGTGATATTAGAAAGCAAGGTTGACATAAGCATGGGTCCAATTTCATTCAATATAATAAGTCGTTCATTGGTCAATTTAACAAAAGTGATCAAAGAAAATAAGTTCAGCCGAGTTTATCAAAACGGAGATGATCATTTTAATGATTAATGCAAAGTTTGTTTTTTTAAAGGTAGGCCAATTTTGTTGAAAAAAGCCAGATCACCTGAATTTTAAGCAGTATATCGCGCTTTAAGCCTGTTTTGACAGTATTTGCCATGACTGGAGTGAATAATGCACGATTTAATAAGTCGTTATTTTAAACCATGATTTAATCATAGATACTGCAGTTAGTAAAAAGCGACCCCAATATTGCTTGAGGTCGCTTGGTTTTAGTACTTATTTAAAAAACTAAAATTTAGTTTTCTTGAACGGTATATGGGTTTTTTAAACCTAATTTGGCTAAAACTTCGATTTCCAGTGCTTCCATTTCAACCGCATCTGCTTCACTGGTTTCATGGTCATAACCCATCAAGTGCAGCACGCCATGCACCAACATATGACTAAAATGTTCTAACGGTGATTTCTGCTGTTCAAGGGCTTCGGTTAAAACCACGGGAATACAAATCACCAAGTCACCCATTGGCCATGCATCTAACATCTCCAGTACGTCTTCTGGGAGGTCACTTGAAAAAGACAGCACATTGGTTGATTTGTCTTTTTCACGATAGGCAAGGTTTAAGCGCTGGCTTTCATCATGATCAACACACGCAATACCGATTTCACAATCTTGATCGATATCAATATGGCGTAATGTCGTTTCAATAACTTTTTTGAGATAAGGGCGTTTCAGCACCAATTCAGGTGCTTGAAACGTTTGTTGCAAGGATAAACTAAGTTTCAAAATTAAGCCTTATACATGTTTTGAAGAAGGATCTTGGTGCTGCGCATCTGCTGCTTCATCATTGGCACTGATCAACGCTTCTTGACGTGCTTTACGTTCTGCACGGCCTTCAGCAGAAAGTCGATATTGTTCACTGTCCCAGCCTTCATAGGCTTCGACAATTTTTTGTACCAATTGGTGTCGCACGACATCACGTGAATGGAAGCGAGTGATATGAATCTCAGTAACGCCTTCAATGACACGTAAAGCATGTGCTAGCCCTGATTGTTGACCGCGAGGTAAGTCAACCTGGGTAATATCACCCGTAATCACCGCACGCGAGCCGTAGCCCAAGCGGGTCAGAAACATTTTCATTTGTTCTGGAGTGGTATTTTGCGCTTCATCTAAGATCACAAATGCATGATTGAGTGTACGACCGCGCATATAGGCCAGTGGTGCAACTTCAATGATTTGGCGTTCGATCAGTTTGGCAACTTTTTCAAAACCAAGCATTTCATACAATGCATCATAGAGTGGGCGCAAATAAGGATCGATTTTCTGTGAAAGGTCACCAGGTAAAAAACCGAGTTTCTCACCCGCTTCAACTGCTGGTCGAACCAACAGAATCCGTTGAATTTCATTGCGTTCAAGTAAATCAACCGCAGCTGCGACTGCCAGATAGGTTTTACCAGTACCGGCAGGGCCGATACCGAACGAAATATCACTTTGTAGAATACGTTGTACATAGCGCTTTTGGTTGGCGCCACGTGGATTAATACGGCCTTTACGGGTCTGTAACCATACTTCATCTAAACCTGTATGTTCTTGTTCTGGATCAAGTTGAAGTTCGTGGTCGGTTTGACTGCCTTGAATCATAAGATGCAAGGTGTCTGCGCTGATTTGAGGGGAGGTTTCTGCTTCATTGTGTAGGCGTTGTAGCAGGCTTTCCGCCCGCTCAACGGTATCGAGATCCCCATCGAGGTAAAATGCATCACCTCGATGAGAAATTTTGACATCTAATCGTTGTTCTATTTGTTTCAAATGACCATTGTATGCCCCAAGCATACGTTTCAAACGTTCTATCGAAACACCAGGAAATGCTACTGTACGTCGAATCGCTGTAGTCAAGAGATATCCTTTTGGGTTAGTAAGTCTTGTAGACCTACATTACGCCACGTCGGGTTCAAGATTCAAGAGTTCGCCATAAACTAAATTTAAAGTTTTTATTTCAGTAATTTCAATTTCAGCGAAGCGACCGACCCACGTTGGATCACCGATAAAGGTCACCAAACGCGTATTGTCTGCCGTACCCATCAGAATATTCGGGTCTTTGTCTGAAACTTTTTCGACCAATACTCGTTGGATACTGCCTAACATGGCATCAGTTTTTCGAATACTTGATTGTTTAATCCAGTGTTGGACTTTCGAGAGTCGTTCTTTTTTAACGCTTTCTGGAATGCTATCTTCAATCTCAGCGGCTGGCGTACCTGGGCGCTTCGAGTAAATAAAGCTATAAGAGTGGTCGAAGTCTAAATCTTGGATAAACTGATAGGTTTCCGCAAAGTTCTCATCGGTTTCACCAGGGAAGCCAATAATAAAGTCACTTGATAAATGCATATCGGGACGAACTTTACGCAGTTTGGCAATTTTATCGATATAAACATCAATCGTGTGATTGCGTTTCATGGCTTGCAACACATCATTTGAACCACTTTGTACTGGTAAGTGTAGATGTGAAACCATTTGCGGTAAGTCGCGGTAACATTGGATCAGCGCTTCTGAAAACTCTAATGGGTGTGACGTGGTATAGCGTAAACGACCAATCCCAGGAATTTCAGCAACAAGGCGTAGCAACTGATCAAAAGTGCAGATTTCACCATCGAAAGTTTCACCACGATAGCCATTGACGTTTTGCCCCAATAAGCTCACTTCACGTACCCCTTTTTCAGCGAGCACGGCTATTTCAGCCAAAACATCGTCGAGTGGGCGTGAAACTTCTTCACCACGGGTGTAGGGCACTACACAGAAAGAGCAGTATTTTGAACAGCCTTCCATAATTGAAACAAAGGCTTTATAACCTTCAACGCGTGGTTCTGGCAAAAAGTCAAACTTTTCAATATCGGGAAAAGAAATATCAATCAGCTTAATTTTTTCTTTTTTCGGCTTTTCAATTTGATCATGATGTTGATCAAGCATCTGCGGTAAGCGATGTAAGGTTTGTGGGCCAAAGATCATGTCGACATAGGGCGCACGTTTTTGAATGTTGTCGCCTTCTTGTGAGGCAACACAGCCGCCAACGCCAATCACTAAGTCTGGATTTTTTTCTTTCAACTTGCGCCAGCGGCCGAGTTCCGAGAACACTTTTTCTTGTGCTTTTTCACGAATCGAACAAGTGTTCATCAGTAAAATATCTGCGTCACTCGGATCGGTTGTTAAGATATAACCGTGTGAATCACCGAGTAAATCTGCCATGCGGTGACTGTCATACTCATTCATCTGACACCCTTGCGTTTCGATATATAGCTTTTTTACGGCTTCGAAGGCTGGGGTGTGCTGTGGCTGGGAAACAGTGTTTTCTGAAGCAGCTTTGGCAACATTGGGGATGAAGGTTTGAACCGTCATGAAGGCTCCTCGCGCTAAATGTGGTGAGATTGAGTCGACAATTCCGTCAAGCTCAAGTAAACAGGCCATTTTACATTATTTGAATGAAAAAGAGAGTAGAAATAAATAGCTTGCTTTGATTATAGAATGAGGGGTCAAAAATACAGGCTAATAATACCGTTGAATCATAAGGTTACATAACACAACAGTAGAATTGCTTGAGAATAATTAAACTATGCATCTAAAATTGAAAACGCGAATAAAAGGCATGTCATGCAAGTTAAAAGGATCATTGTGTTTAAACAACAAGACCACTTCAAAAACGTTAGATGTTCTTTATTGGGTTGCATGATCTTCGCTGCTGCATCAATGACATACGCAGCTGAAGAATCTTTTAATAATGCGTTACGTATTGCAAGCAGTGGGAATGTGAGCCAGTTGGCACAGTATAGCGAATCAATGCAAAATGATGTGCTGGGCTATTATCCCGAATATTGGACACTCAATTCCAATCTTGGCTTTCAACCTGCAAGTAATATTGTCAGTTTTGCACAACGCTATCCGCAGTCCGCAATGGCTGAAAAACTGGCAGCAGATTTTGTTGAAGAAAAAGTAAAACAATCTGATTTTGCGGGTGCACAGTCTGTTCTACCTTTTGTGAGCAATCCTGATCAGGCCGAGAGCTGTGCTGTTGCACAAGTCCGCGCCAAGATGGGTGATCCATTGGTTTTTGCCGAATATAATGATGTTTGGTTGGCCACCAACAACCAGCCTGAATCATGTCACGGTTTGGGTCGCTTAATGCTATCTAGCCCATTGATGACCACAGAAAATCGTCAGCAACGCTTATATGCACAATTACGTGCAGGCCAGTCGGGTCCAGCGATTGCAACCGCACAAAGCTTGGGTATAAATCTATCTTTGGCTCAATTCAATCAAATTCAAGCCAATCCACAAGGCTATCTGTGGACGGCACCTAAAAACAATTTAAATGACTATGCCTATTTGGTATTTGCTTTAGGGCGTACTGCAGATACGGACTTAACCACTGCCTTACAATCGATGCCACGCTTGGTGGAGGGTGTGCCACCCGAAGTACAAAAATATATCTATCGTACAGTGGCCTACATTGGTGGGACCACGGTGATGAAAAATAATTTTAATCGTGAGGTGTTGACCAACTTTGATGCCAGTTATGGGATGCCATTCACGCCTGAAGAATCTGAGGTATATGCGCGTCAAGCGATTCGTTTCGGCAGTTGGGAAAGTGTGATTCGCGCCATAGACAGCATGAGTGTGACGCAGAAACAAGAAGATCGCTGGCAGTATTGGTTGGCGCGTGCTTCTGAGCAGCGTGCAGACAGTCAGTCAAAACGGACTGCACAAGATATTTATAAGCGTTTGGCCAGTTCCGGTGATGATTACCATAATTTATTGGCCAAAGATCATTTAGGTCAGCGCTATGGCGGTAAATCGCCAAATGAAGAACCATCAAGCAATGATTTACAACGACTTGATCGAGATATTCATTTCCGCCGTGCATTTACCTTACGCAATATCAATGCACCAGCCAATTATGTGAATCGTGAGTGGAATTGGGCTGTGCGCCAAGCTTATTTAAAACATGATGATGGATTGATTTTAGCTGCGGCAAAACGTGCATCGGATATGGGTTGGTATGACCGCGCGATCTATGCTGCTGATCGAACAGAGAAAAAACACAACCATGTTTATAAATATGCGACACCGCATCAGAGCACTGTAGTCAATCATAGCCGTAATGCTGGGATCGATCCTGCTTGGGCTTACGGGTTAATGCGCCAAGAAAGCCGTTTTGTCAGTTCTGCAAAATCACATGTTGGTGCTGGTGGGATTATGCAAATTATGCCGAACACAGCAAAATTGATTGCAAAACAAATGGGTGAGACCTATAACCCCGCAGCATTATCCGATACCAATACCAATATTCGCTATGGCACCTTTTATTTATCAACGATTCAGTCTCAACTGAGCTCAAATCCCGTGTTGGCAACCGCTGGTTATAACGCTGGTCCGAATCGTGCTAAACGCTGGCAACCCGATCAACAAGGTTTGGCAGCAGATCAATATACTGAATCAATTCCATTGAATGAAACACGTGATTACGTCAAAAATGTGATGACCAATGCGGTGCATTATGGAATTTTACTTAATCAAGGTCCGCAAGCAATCGAAAGCCGTATGCCAATGATTCCTATGCGTAATCCCTAAAGATGAGGTTGTTGTTTAGGTTGATGAAAGTAAAAGTTTTTCAAATGATTAGGATGCGTTGTTGTGCCTATATGCTAGGGACAACCACGTTATTCTTTGTGCTGGGTGCAAGCCAGAGTCACGCAGCTGCGACTTTGCAGGGTTATGTGATGCAGGTGGAAATGTCACCTGCAATTTGTGCATTAGATCGAAATAGCGCGAAACAACGTAAATGTTTGGAAGGCTATTCATTAACCATTACTGGTTTGATGCCAGAAATTAATAGCAATAATTGTACAACCCAGTCTTCTCCTGTTCTCTCTCCCTTGCAAGCCAAGGTGGTGGTGAGAGTGATGCCAGAAGATGCTGTTCGTTTTCAGCTTTGGCGCAATATTGGGGGCTGTGTGCCGATGAATGCCAGCCAATATTTTCGTACGATTATTAATTTTGCTGAAAAACTTAAAATTCCTTCTGAACTGACCGTATATGAAGATCGGAAGATTCAGCAGAATTATTTAAAGGCTCAATTTTTAAAATTAAATCCAGGGATGCCCAGTGATGGTATTCGTTTTAGTTGCCAGAATATTAAATCTCGACCGGTTTTGACTGAAATTCGCGTGTGTTATAAGACCAATGGTGAATATAAGCAATGTGCTAGCCAAGTGGTCTCAAATTGCCCGTCAGCGTTTGACATCAAAGGAAGTTATTAAATAAGCACAGACGAAACTGCACTTTGATTGAAATTTGCTATCAGACTTTTGTTGAATTAGGCACTGTTTTTCATGCAACAGCCAAAAGTTTGGAGTACAATCTTTGCCGTTTATGATAATTCGATTAAATGGACTTAACTGTTTAATCACATTGACGATCCTCAATTGGAGATAATGATATGAAGCAACCCGTTCGTGTTGCCGTTACTGGCGCTGCAGGTCAAATTGGTTATAGCTTGTTATTCCGTATCGCAAGCGGTGAAATGTTAGGAAAAGATCAACCAGTTATTTTGCAAATGCTTGAAATCCCAGTTGAGAAAGCTCAACAAGCGCTTAAAGGCGTAATGATGGAACTTGAAGATTGTGCATTCCCATTACTCGCGGGTATGGTTGGTACTGATGATCCAAACGTTGCATTTAAAGATGCAGATTATTGTTTGCTTGTTGGTGCTCGTCCACGTGGTCCAGGTATGGAACGTGCTGATCTTCTACAAGAAAATGCTAAAATCTTTACTGTTCAAGGTAAAGCAATTAACGATCATGCAAGCCGTGACGTAAAAGTACTTGTTGTTGGTAACCCAGCAAATACCAATGCTTATATCGCAATGAAATCTGCGCCTGATTTAAACCCAGGTCAATTCACTGCAATGTTACGTTTAGATCATAACCGTGCATTAAGCCAAATTGCTGCTAAAACAGGTAAAGCTGTTAAAGACATTAAAAATCTTACTGTTTGGGGTAACCACTCTCCAACGATGTATGCAGACTATCGTTTTGCAACCATCAACGGTGAAAATGTTAAAGATTTAATCAACGATCAAGAATGGAACGCAAACGTTTTCCTTCCAACTGTTGGTAAACGTGGTGCTGCAATTATTGAAGCGCGTGGTCTTTCTTCAGCTGCTTCAGCTGCGAATGCTGCTATTGATCACATGCACGATTGGGCGCTTGGCACCAATGGTGAGTGGGTAACAATGGGTATTCCTTCTGACGGTTCTTATGGAATTCCAGAAGGCGTGATGTATGGCGTACCTGTAACATGTGAAAATGGTCAATATACACGCGTTGAAGGATTGGAAATCGATCAATTCAGCCGCGAGCGTATGGATTTCACGCTAAATGAATTAGAAGAAGAACGTGCTGCAATCGCACATTTGTTCAACTAATCATCCAAATTTAGCTTCAGTGATGTTGAACTCTGCTGAGTGAGATATCGAAGCATAAAAAAACACCCCTTATGGGGTGTTTTTTTATGCTTCGAATCACGAACACTTTCAATCGTGGCTTCGCACGAACAGCTGGTTAGTTCATGCGAGACTGGCACAGCTGGATAAACCAGTCTTTGTCACGGAGTGAGTTGAAGGCGCTGTGGTTTTGCATCAATTCCTGATCAAATGCATGCGTTTTTGCATATTTGTTGAGCCAATGCCGTGCCATCGCGAACTCTTCTTTGCGTACAGAGGCATAGGCCAGAAAGAAAAAGATATCACCATGACCTGAATTGGTTAGCGGTTTTAACACCTGCTGGGTAATTAAGGCAAAACGTACTTCGCGCGTGATTTCAAAATACAGCATATAAGCTTTTGCCAAATGTAGGGACAAGTCGACATATAAGCGCATTGGCATTTCTTCAAATTCAACCCGTGCTTGTTCGAGCAGAACCACCGCTTCTTGTAAAAAATGAATTTGCTCTGAGCGAGAGTTGCTGTAGGTGACCAGTTGTAAACGGAGATCACTTCTTTCTAAGGCCAGTTCAGGGGTATTTTGAATTAAATACAACTGATCCGTCTTGCCAATGCGTGAAATGACACGCTTTGCTTGTTCAACCATCAAGATTTCGTCCTGTTTCAACATGATTGCTATATGAGGATGAAATAAAAAATTTAAAGTTACGCAATTAGTTGCTACGCAACCATGCCGTAATAGACAGCCGTTGTTGCTTGGCTTCTAAGACTTCATGCAGTAAGTCGCTTTGAAATAGGGCGAGGCGATTGGGTTGTGGTTGAATCGTGTGCCATTGCTGATTCTTATCTTGGAGGTGAAGTTGCCCCCCCCAATCGTGTTGCCATTCTTGGTGTACATAATAAACGCTGGAAATTACACGACCATTTTTTTGTTGTGGATTATCACGATGCAAGGCATAAAATTCACCTGGGTTATAGCAGGCATAATGTGCTTCTGTGTGTTGAATACCTAAGAAAAAATGTCGATTAAAAAGTTGAGATAAAGTATTTAAAAGTTGTAAATGTTGTTTTGCAATATTGAAGTCTTCATTGATCCAGAGAATATGATCACTACGGATTTGATTCATCACTCCATTTTGAATGGCTGCTTCTCGAAAGCGATTTAAATTGTCAGTACATTCTGCGATAAGTGCAGTGTGAATTTCGGGTGAATAAACATTGTCGATTATTGTGAAACCATGTTGATCTAAATCATCTAGGATTTGATCAACATGGCAGCACTCTGGGAGGAGAATTGCATCCATAAATTACAGTCAACTTGTGAGAAAATAGAAGGTGGATTATTTTAGAACACTAGACGAGCGATGAAGAAGTATTTTTTCATGCTAAAATGCCCGTTGGATATAGGAATGAATTAAAACATGAATTACCGTCATCATTTTCATGCAGGCAATTTTGCTGATGTTATGAAACATGTGTTATTGCTACAGCTATTGACACGTTTAAATGCCAAAGACAAAGCGTATCGCTATATTGATACACATGGTGGGGCGGGTCAATACGATTTGGCTTCAGCAGCAGCGCAAAAGTCTGGAGAGTTTTTGAATGGTATTCACCGTCTGGTCAAGCTTGACGATTCGGTTGTGCGTCAAGCACCTGAATCAGTTCAAACTTACTTGAAATTGGTTGAAGAGTTGCGGAGTAAACATGGTCGTGGTGCTTATCCAGGTTCACCTTGGTTTGCACTTAAAGCGATGCGTGAGATGGACACAGCCACAGTTTTTGAAATGCAACGTGAAGTTTTTCAGCAACTTTATGACAATATTCGTGATAAGCGTGCTGGTTTACATGAGCGCGATGCATATGAAGGCTTAATGGGCGTGATTCCACCAAAGGAAAAACGTGGCTTGGTCATGATTGATCCGCCTTACGAATTAGAGCGTAAAGACTTTCCGCAATTGGTGCAATTGATTCAAGATGCACATAAAAAATGGCCGACAGGCGTAATTGCGGTATGGTATCCAATTAAAGATCGCGCGATGATTGATCGCTTTGAAAAGAAATTATACAAATCTGGTATTCGTCGCCAATTAATCTGCGAAGTTTGTGTTTGGCCTGATGACACTCCTGTTGGTTTAAATGGTTGTGGTTTATTGGTGATTAATCCACCTTGGCAGTTCTCTCAACAAGCTGATGAAGCTTTGCAGTGGCTATTCCCACACTTGCGTATGAGTGAAAATGGTGGACATGCTGCAGTGCGTTGGTTAGTTGGTGAATAATGCAGTTAGATAATGTTACGACGAATTCATAATAAAGTTTAAGATTAGGATTGAAGAATGACAAATACCAATAAACCTGAGCGTCACGATGTAAGCCCTGAAAACCGTTCTTTCGATGGCATCACTTTTGAGGTTGAAGAGGAAGAACACACCCATGAGGGGCACAAAGTTAAACGCCGTGGTATTTATCTTTGGCCGAATCTAATCACGACCATTGCATTGCTTTCTGGTTTTTATTCGATTATTGCGAGTATGAACCATGATTATGTTCATGCGATTTACGCCATATTTTTAGCTGCGATACTTGATGGTTTAGATGGTCGAGTAGCGCGTGCGATTGGTGCGCAAAGTGCTTTTGGTGAACAGTACGATTCATTATCTGACTTACTGGCATTTGGTGTAGCGCCTGCTATTTTAATGTATAGCTGGGCGCTGCATGATTTAGGCCGAATTGGTTTGGCCTGCAGCTTTGTATATACCGCTTGTGCCGCGTTTCGTTTAGCGCGATTTAATGTTCAAATTGGCGTCGTTGATAAGCGTTATTTTATTGGGATCGCAAGCCCACTCGCAGCCGTTATGGTCATTTCGTTGGTGTGGGTGAGTTATGATTATCCAATGGTATTTGACTTAAGTTCACGCGCTGTTCAAATCACATATGCTGCGGTGATGGTGATTGTTGGCTTGTTGATGGTATCGAATATTAAATATTATTCGTTTAAGCAAGTTGATCGTAAACGCGTACCGTTTGTGGTGATGATTCCAATCGTATTGGTTTTTGCGCTCATTCTTTATGATATTCCGTTGGGAATATTAGTTGTATCAATTTTATATGCTATATCTGGTTTTATCACGACATTTTTGGCGCGTAATGAAAAAGATGACACAAGTCATGTTGGTGAGGCGGGTCAAACCAAGTAGTTAAATCAAATGAACTAAAAAGGTTATAAGGAGTTTGTGATGTCGTTGCCTCGTCATTCTCTAGAAGCGCCACAAGTATTGACGCAAATTCCTTTTCCTTTGCAATTGGCATATCACCCACCCAATGCATGGTTTAAAATTGTTCAGCAATCTCTGATAATGACTAATTTGCCTGCGCCATTACATTATTTAAATTATAGAGTGATGATGGGGCAGGCCAATCTTCCAATTTTTAGAAATCAGATCGCGATTAAAACCTCTGCCTTAGACACAGCTACATTGATGTGTAGCGTCAGTCCGCATATGGTTGCTCAATTTACGCATTACTCAATGCGACATGACTGCATTTTAAAAGATGATTATTATCAATTTGGTGAATCTAACCGACTTTCAGGGAAACTGCCTGAATTTCATTTAACTCGTGATGATTCTGAGTTAAGTGTCGATTTAAAAATTAGTACCTTTCCAATATTATCAAGCTTCTTAAAATTAAAACTGGGTTTGTATGAGCACTGGTCTCTACTTTGTCATTGTAAGGGGCAGATCAAATATAAAGGCAAGGTTTTTAATGTTGATCAACAGGGAAGCTTTGAATATACCCGAGCAATTAATGTACCTTATTTACCTTTATGCTTTTACACCTATCAAATAATTGATTTAAAAGACCAGCGTCAATTACAACTCATTCATTTGCGCAATCAATTTAATCAAATTTTGCAGTCTAAAATATTTTTAAAAGATTTCACTCAAAACAAGACAGAATGCTTTGAAACTGGTGTGCATTTTATGGTGCATCGAGTTTATCCAAAAGTATCGACACCAAATCACCAATCCATGTACCTCGCACGAGAATTTGAATGGCAGTGGAGTAATGGGGCACAGCACATTCGGGTTTATGCACAAAGCCGTGGTGATTTTAAATTTGGTATTGGTGTGGGGTATGCCGGTAGTTTTAATTACCAAGTTGAAATAAATGAATACCTCGAAGAGGGGAGTGCTGGCTATTGTGAATATATCGACTGTAGACCATTGAAGTGGCAGGAGCGCAATAGCCATGAAAAATTACTCGAAAAGCTAGAGCACCCTTTTCCAGTGGTATTAAAGAAGTAATGTAGAAATAGGTTGTTTTGAATAAAAAATCAGAAAACTATCATTTTTAGACTAGGAAGACATTAATATTGCCTATTTTGTATATTAATTAGTCATGCAGTTGAAATTAGTTAAAATAATTGGAAATAGGGGTTGCGCACGATTTTTTTTCGCCTATAATGCACATCCATCGGCGGTGATGTTAATAAGAACTTGTTGAATAACAAGCACTTAGCTTTAAGTTAGGGTGTTTGGATTGTAGATAAGGGCTTTAAATTAAATAACATTACTTGTTGACTTTCTAAATAAAGAGAGTAACATGGCCGACCTAGCTTGCTGCTGACGAAGCAGTAAGTAAATCATTAAGAGATTATGAAGAACAACTTGTGTGGATTTTTACTGGTTGATTGATCAAATATTATCATTGATTGATTGGTAGAAATTACTCGAAGTTTATTTGAGAAATATTTGTCAGTTATTTGATGAGCCAAGATTTGTAGCCATAAGCTACTAATGATTTTTAACTGAAGAGTTTGATCATGGCTCAGATTGAACGCTGGCGGCAGGCTTAACACATGCAAGTCGAGCGGGGAAAGGTAGCTTGCTACCTGACCTAGCGGCGGACGGGTGAGTAATACTTAGGAATCTGCCTATTAGTGGGGGACAACGTTTCGAAAGGGACGCTAATACCGCATACGCCCTACGGGGGAAAGCAGGGGATCACTTGTGACCTTGCGCTAATAGATGAGCCTAAGTCGGATTAGCTAGTTGGTGGGGTAAAGGCCTACCAAGGCGACGATCTGTAGCGGGTCTGAGAGGATGATCCGCCACACTGGGACTGAGACACGGCCCAGACTCCTACGGGAGGCAGCAGTGGGGAATATTGGACAATGGGGGGAACCCTGATCCAGCCATGCCGCGTGTGTGAAGAAGGCCTTATGGTTGTAAAGCACTTTAAGCGAGGAGGAGGCTCCTATAGATAATACCTATAGTGAGTGGACGTTACTCGCAGAATAAGCACCGGCTAACTCTGTGCCAGCAGCCGCGGTAATACAGAGGGTGCAAGCGTTAATCGGATTTACTGGGCGTAAAGCGTACGTAGGCGGCTAATTAAGTCGGATGTGAAATCCCCGAGCTCAACTTGGGAATTGCATTCGATACTGGTTAGCTAGAGTATGGGAGAGGATGGTAGAATTCCAGGTGTAGCGGTGAAATGCGTAGAGATCTGGAGGAATACCGATGGCGAAGGCAGCCATCTGGCCTAATACTGACGCTGAGGTACGAAAGCATGGGGAGCAAACAGGATTAGATACCCTGGTAGTCCATGCCGTAAACGATGTCTACTAGCCGTTGGGGCCTTTGAGGCTTTAGTGGCGCAGCTAACGCGATAAGTAGACCGCCTGGGGAGTACGGTCGCAAGACTAAAACTCAAATGAATTGACGGGGGCCCGCACAAGCGGTGGAGCATGTGGTTTAATTCGATGCAACGCGAAGAACCTTACCTGGTCTTGACATAGTAAGAACTTTCCAGAGATGGATTGGTGCCTTCGGGAACTTACATACAGGTGCTGCATGGCTGTCGTCAGCTCGTGTCGTGAGATGTTGGGTTAAGTCCCGCAACGAGCGCAACCCTTTTCCTTATTTGCCAGCGGGTTAAGCCGGGAACTTTAAGGATACTGCCAGTGACAAACTGGAGGAAGGCGGGGACGACGTCAAGTCATCATGGCCCTTACGACCAGGGCTACACACGTGCTACAATGGTCGGTACAAAGGGTTGCTACCTAGCGATAGGATGCTAATCTCAAAAAGCCGATCGTAGTCCGGATTGGAGTCTGCAACTCGACTCCATGAAGTCGGAATCGCTAGTAATCGCGGATCAGAATGCCGCGGTGAATACGTTCCCGGGCCTTGTACACACCGCCCGTCACACCATGGGAGTTTGTTGCACCAGAAGTAGGTAGGGTAACCGTAAGGAGCCCGCTTACCACGGTGTGGCCAACGACTGGGGTGAAGTCGTAACAAGGTAGCCGTAGGGGAACCTGCGGCTGGATCACCTCCTTAACGAAAGATTGACGATCGGTAAGAATCCACAACAAGTTGTTCTTCAACTGTGTCTTGCAAAAGATTTAAAGCGATTCGTTGCTTTAGGTTTTCTCAGGGTCTGTAGCTCAGTTGGTTAGAGCACACGCTTGATAAGCGTGGGGTCACAAGTTCAAGTCTCGTCAGACCCACCATTCACTTTTTAAGTGTGGTGATAAAACGATGTTTTAGAACTTATGAGAAGCAAAGATAGAGTATCTCGAATAGATTATCTGGGGACTTAGCTTAGTTGGTAGAGCGCTTGCCTTGCACGCAGGAGGTCAACGGTTCGACTCCGTTAGTCTCCACCATATAAAGTTAGGTTTCTGGAATCAGAAACAAAGAATTTAACTGCAAAGTTAGATTATAGAATTTAGTAAAAGTTGTTCTTCATATCTTGGTGATCAATTTTATTAAGTTCTGTGATTTATCACAGTTTGCTACGACCTGACGAAGGCGTAGTTAATCATTAACAGATTGGCAAATTTGAGTTGAAATTAATTGTTTTAGCTCATTGTTTCGAAAGGAACGATGAGTACTAGCGAAGAAATTAACTGAATCAAGCGTTTTGGAAAACGAAAATAGATTGAAGCTGTACAGTGTTTAAATACACAGTACTTCAAACTGTAATGTTGCTAACCCTCCTTGTAGGGGTTACGACTGTTTGGGGTTGTATAGTCAAGTAATTAAGTGCATGTGGTGGATGCCTTGGCAGTCAGAGGCGATGAAAGACGTAATAGCCTGCGATAAGCTCCGGGGAGGCGGCAAATATCCTTTGATCCGGAGATTTCTGAATGGGGAAACCCACCTACTATAAGGTAGGTATCGTATGATGAATACATAGTCATACGAGGCGAACGAGGGGAAGTGAAACATCTCAGTACCCTTAGGAAAAGAAATCAATTGAGATTCCGTCAGTAGCGGCGAGCGAACGCGGATCAGCCCATTAAGTTATGTGTGTTTTAGTGGAATGCTCTGGGAAGTGCAACCATAGTGGGTGATAGTCCTGTACACGAAAGGGCACACATAATGATGACGAGTAGGGCGAGGCACGTGAAACCTTGTCTGAATATGGGGGGACCATCCTCCAAGGCTAAATACTCCTGACTGACCGATAGTGAACCAGTACCGTGAGGGAAAGGCGAAAAGAACCCCTGTGAGGGGAGTGAAATAGATCCTGAAACCGCATGCATACAAGCAGTGGGAGCCGACTTGTTCGGTGACTGCGTACCTTTTGTATAATGGGTCAGCGACTTATATTCAGTAGCAAGGTTAACCGTATAGGGGAGCCGTAGAGAAATCGAGTCTTAATAGGGCGTTTAGTTGCTGGGTATAGACCCGAAACCAGGTGATCTATCCATGAGCAGGTTGAAGGTTGGGTAACACTAACTGGAGGACCGAACCCACCGTCGTTGAAAAGCCGGGGGATGACTTGTGGATAGGGGTGAAAGGCTAATCAAACTTGGTGATAGCTGGTTCTCCCCGAAAGCTATTTAGGTAGCGCCTCGGACGAATACCATTGGGGGTAGAGCACTGTTTCGGCTAGGGGGTCATCCCGACTTACCAAACCGATGCAAACTCCGAATACCAATGAGTACTATCCGGGAGACAGACTGCGGGTGCTAACGTCCGTAGTCAAGAGGAAAACAATCCAGACCGCCAGCTAAGGCCCCAAAATTATAGTTAAGTGGGAAACGATGTGGGAAGGCATAGACAGCTAGGAGGTTGGCTTAGAAGCAGCCACCCTTTAAAGAAAGCGTAATAGCTCACTAGTCGAGTCGGCCTGCGCGGAAGATGTAACGGGGCTAAAACTATATGCCGAAGCTGCGGATGCATAATTTATTATGCGTGGTAGGGGAGCGTTCTGTAAGCCGATGAAGGTGTATTGAGAAGTATGCTGGAGGTATCAGAAGTGCGAATGCTGACGTGAGTAACGACAATGCGAGTGAAAAACTCGCACGCTGAAAGACCAAGGGTTCCAGTCCAACGTTAATCGGGGCTGGGTGAGTCGACCCCTAAGGCGAGGCCGAGAGGCGTAGTCGATGGGAAATTGGTTAATATTCCAATACTTCTGTGTAATGCGATGAGAGGACGGAGAAGGTTAAGTCAGCCTGGCGTTGGTTGTCCAGGTGAAAGGTTGTAGGCATGTATCTTAGGCAAATCCGGGGTACTCTATGCTGAGAACTGATACCAAGCTAGTTTACTAGCGAAGTGGCTGATACCCTGCTTCCAGGAAAAGTCTCTAAGCTTCAGTTACACAGGAATCGTACCCGAAACCGACACAGGTGGTCAGGTCGAGTAGACCAAAGCGCTTGAGAGAACTCTGCTGAAGGAACTAGGCAAAATGGTACCGTAACTTCGGGAGAAGGTACGCTGTTGACGGTGATAGGATTTACTCCTTGAGCGGTTGACAGCCTCAGAAACCAGGCCCCTGCAACTGTTTATTAAAAACATAGCACTCTGCAAACACGAAAGTGGACGTATAGGGTGTGATGCCTGCCCGGTGCTGGAAGGTTAATTGATGGGGTTAGCGTAAGCGAAGCTCTTGATCGAAGCCCCAGTAAACGGCGGCCGTAACTATAACGGTCCTAAGGTAGCGAAATTCCTTGTCGGGTAAGTTCCGACCTGCACGAATGGCATAATGATGGGGGCGCTGTCTCCAGCAGAGACTCAGTGAAATCGAAATCGCCGTGAAGATGCGGTGTACCCGCGGCTAGACGGAAAGACCCCGTGAACCTTTACTGCAGCTTGACATTGAACTTTGATCTTACTTGTGTAGGATAGGTGGGAGGCTTTGAAGTAGCGACGCTAGTTGCTATGGAGCCATCCTTGAAATACCACCCTGGTAATATTGAGGTTCTAACTCTGTCCCGTTATCCGGGACGAGGACCATGTCTGGTGGGTAGTTTGACTGGGGCGGTCTCCTCCTAAAGAGTAACGGAGGAGTACGAAGGTGCGCTCAGCGTGGTCGGAAATCACGCGTAGAGTATAAAGGCAAAAGCGCGCTTAACTGCGAGACCAACAAGTCGAGCAGGTACGAAAGTAGGTCTTAGTGATCCGGTGGTTCTGTATGGAAGGGCCATCGCTCAACGGATAAAAGGTACTCTGGGGATAACAGGCTGATACCGCCCAAGAGTTCATATCGACGGCGGTGTTTGGCACCTCGATGTCGGCTCATCTCATCCTGGGGCTGAAGCAGGTCCCAAGGGTATGGCTGTTCGCCATTTAAAGAGGTACGCGAGCTGGGTTTAGAACGTCGTGAGACAGTTCGGTCCCTATCTACCGTGGGCGCTGGAAATTTGAGAGGATCTGCTCCTAGTACGAGAGGACCAGAGTGGACGAACCTCTGGTGTACCGGTTGTGACGCCAGTCGCATCGCCGGGTAGCTATGTTCGGAAGGGATAACCGCTGAAAGCATCTAAGCGGGAAGCCTACCTCAAGATAAGATTTCCCAAGGACTTTATGTCCTCTAAAGAGCCGTTGAAGACTACGACGTTGATAGGTTGGATGTGGAAGCATAGCGATATGTGAAGCTGACCAATACTAATTGCTCGTGAGGCTTGACTATACAACACCCAAGCAGTTGTATGCGCAATCTATTCTTTGACAAATCGCTTGATTTAGTTAATCAAACCGCTAAAATAAACAAAAAATTTCAACTCAATCAGCCCTTCTGTTAATAACTCTTTTGGTTAAGATAGTACGGATGTCGAATACGACGTAAAACCCGAAATCACCATAAACAGTTGTGCTGGCGACAATAGCAAGAGTGAACCACCTGATCCCTTCCCGAACTCAGAAGTGAAACCTCTTTGCGCTGATGGTAGTGTGGGGTTACCCATGTGAGAGTAAGTCATCGCCAGCTCATTATTCCTAAAAACACCCCAGTCAACGACTGGGGTGTTTTTTTATGCGCGGGAAAAATGAAAAGAAAAACGAAAATTGAATACAATAAAAAGCCCCTAAATAAGGGGCGTTCATGAGGCTAAACCATCTTCATAAAAAAGTTAATTAGCTTACGGGTAAAGCTGCGATACGGTGGAAAAAACATTTTCGCCAGCATGATGCTATTACGTACCACGGCTCTAGAGTGAGAAAAAGCCAGAAAGCCATAATAACCGTGTGAATTACCAAGACCCGAATTGTTTACCCCGCCAAAGGGCAGGTTGCCGTGTAAAAATTGCACCACAGAGTGATTAATACAAGCACCACCAGAACTGGTCTGTTGCATGACTTTATCGATATTGGTGGAATTACGTCCCCAGATATACAGTGCCAAAGGTTTGGGCGCAGCATTAATCCGCTGAATCACTTCATTGATTGAGTTAAAACTAATAATCGGTAATAAAGGTCCGAAAATTTCTTCCTGCATAATCGCGGCATCATCTGGGAGATTATCCAATAAGGTCGGTGCAATATAACGCAGCTCAGGTTTAATCTGGCCACCTGTAACAACTGTTGCACCACGCTGAATCGCATCATCCAGCAAAAACTCTAATCGATCTAAATGCCGAGCATTACAAATACGGGCTAGATCAGGACTCTTTATTTGATTTTCTTCAGTACCATAAGTCCGAACTAAAATCTTTTTACACTCTTCTAGAAATGCTGCCTTCACATTTTGATGTACATAAATATGATCTGGTGCAATACAGGTTTGACCATTGTTGGTGAACTTGGCCCATAACGTGGTTTGTGCTGCTAAAGTCAGGTCTGCGCTTTCATCAATAATGGTCGGTGATTTGCCACCAAGTTCTAAGGTCACACTGCTTAAGTGTTTGGCTGCCGCAGCCATCACCACTTTGCCAATATTGGGAGAACCTGTAAAGAAAATATGGTCAAAGGGCAGTGCCAGCAAGGCTTGTGAGATATCAGCTTGACCTTGGAACAGAGCAACCTCATCTTCATGAAAGCATTGCTCAATAATTTTTGCCATTAACGCAGCGGCACAGGGGGTCATTTCTGAAGGCTTGATCATCGCAGTGTTCCCCGCGGCAATTGCAGAGATCAATGGGCCAAAAGTGAGGTTAAATGGATAATTCCAAGGAGAAATAATCAGGCTACGACCTTTGGGTTCAAACTGAATATAGCCACGTGTGCCTAGCATCATGCGTGATGGCCATACCCGTTGTTTTTTCATCCAACCTTTTAAGTGACGAATCGCCTCGTTGGCTTCAGCAATAATTGGCAGAATTTCAGTCAGTTCGACTTCAGTTGCAGGTTTAGAAAAATCATCAAATCCAGCCTGAATAATTTCTGCTTTATGCGCCAAGATAGCTGATTTTATACGTTTAATTTTTTCAATGCGTTGTTTAGCAGTCGATTGACGTAACTGCAGTGCTGTACTGGCCTGCGCCTGAAACAGCTGGTTGATTTGATTGATGACATCATTCGGGTCGGTATCAAGTGGATTCATGATGAAATGCTCTTCAGTATTTTGAATTATTTTTTCTAAATAATAAGGTACTAGGGGTGATTACCATGTTGCTTTGATCATATCTGCTGCTTTCTCAGCAATCATAATGGTTGGGGCATTGGTATTACCAGCAATTAAGTTTGGCATAATCGAGGCATCAATCACGCGAATACCTTGAAGTCCATGTACTTTAAGTTCTGGATCAACCACAGCCATTGAATCAATTCCCATTTTACAGGTGCCAATGGGATGGTAAACCGTATCGACACGCTGTCTGAGTGCTTGGCGGATATCATCATCAGTACGAACCTCTGGTGTAAACATATCTCTGCTGATGAACTGAGATAAAGCAGGGGCTTGCATGAGGCGTTCTGTCATTTTATAGCCTTCGACTAATTCTTCAATATCATCAGGATGATTTAAAAAATTAGGGTCGATTACAGGGGGACTATCTGGATTATTGTTGCGCAATGTCACGGAACCGATACTTTTAGGCCGTAATAAGCAGACATGACAGGAGAAGCCATAACCCGTATGCAAACTGCGGGCATGATTATCAACCAGTGCAATTACGAAGTGCAATTGGATGTTCGGTGTTGCAAGTTGAGGATCTGTTTTTAGAAATGCGCCACCCTCAGCAAAATTTGAGCTAAGCAGGCCATGCCGATTTTTACGGTATTGGGCAATATCTTTAATCAACTTAAGCGTTGCACTTGGAGAAATGCCAAGTAGGGCAGTATGTTTAGATTTATAGCCAAAGATAAAATCGGGATGATCTTGTAGATTTTTTCCGACCCCAGCCAAGTGATGTACGACAGGAATATTATGTTTTTCTAAGTCACTCGCATCGCCAACACCTGATAGCATTAAAATCTGAGGGGATTGTAATGCACCTGCACTGAGGAGGATTTCCCGCGTGGCATTTACGCGATACACTTGATTGCCTTTTTTATATTCGACCCCAATGGCTTTTTTTCCCTCGAAAATAATCCGCTGTACATGGGCTTTACTTTCAATTTTTAAATTGGGCCGGGTTAAATGTGGCTTTAAATAAGCACGGAATGCGCTGCAGCGTTCGCCATTGACTTGAGTGGTCTGATAGATGCCCACACCCTCTTGTTCTGCAGCATTGAAATCTGGGTTAATTGGATAGCCAACTTGTTTTGCTGCATCAATAAAATATTGCTGAAATGGATTGTCACTTTGTAAATTACTCACATGCAATGGACCCTCCTGACCATGCCATTCATTGTTAATATGATGGTTACGTTCTGACTTAATAAAATAGGGCAGCACATCTTGATATGACCAGCCTGTATTTCCAAGCGCAGCCCAATCATTATAATCCTGTTGATGACCACGGGTGTAGATCATGGCATTAATGGCAGAACTCCCACCAAGGGTTTTGCCGCGCGGCTGATAACCCTGACGTCCATTTAATCCGGTTTGTGGAGTGGTTTTAAAGGCCCAGTTATTTAGTTTATTGGGGACCATTAAAACCACTGCTGCTGGAGTGTTAATGACCCAATGATCGCCATTTCCACCAGCTTCGAGCAGTAATACAGAAATGTGGGCGGATTCGGTCAGTCGACTTGCCAGTACACAACCTGCAGATCCACCCCCAATAATAATATAGTCAGCATCATGCATTATTTTTTCCTTTTTATATGAATGATTGGGTGTTCAAGTTTTGGGCATCATTGATGAGGCGATAGGGCCTTTTTCATCACAGTTGCTAGGTAATTAATATTCTTTATTACACCGTTTTTCATGGATTTAAAAGCAGATTGTTGACGATCCAGAAAGAGAGGTTGGCCATTGTGCCATTTAAGCTAAATTTCATCATAGGTGAATTGGATGCCAGATAAAAATTTAGAAGTGACCATCGCGTTCAGTGTGCGAGCGTGTTTATTAATCGGAGTATTGGGAGGGGAGTATGCTGGGTCTTAAGTTAATGCATAAAAAAAATCAGTGCTGTAATGCACTGATTTCAATTTTATCTAAGTCCAGATGGTGTGATCTATCTAAACCTATACAAACACATACTTCATTAAAGCATCAAGCAGTACCCAAAGTACAACCAGTGCAACAACAGGCTCTAATACTTTGGCCCAAGTTGGGTTCTGGACTATCGCGACTTCTTCAGTCTCTGCAACGGCATGGGTATTTTGATTGTGGACCATTTGATTAAACTCCTTCATGGTGTCGTCTAATGATAAGCTTTCTTCTTCAATAGGTTGAGAGCCAATCAGCTCATTTAGGTTGTTTACCGACCAAACCCAATCTTTGGCTTGCCCAGAGAGGTGCTCGATTTGTCCCAAGAGCAATTCACGCATACCGTTTTGGCCATAGTTGCCAGTATTATCAAGCTGTTTGAGCTCTTGAAACTGGAAAGCCAAAACTTCACTGCTACTTTGCTCAAATTCAGTTCGACTAAGTTCAGATTCGTTGTTTAATGAAGTGGTCAAATGTCTTGCAATTTCTTGAATATAAAGCTGATCTTGTGATTGAATTTCACGGTAAATTTGATCAGGTTCTGTACGCCATAGACTAATAATTTTACCGAGTACCAGCACATTAATTTCAAATAAGTGGGCTTGGCGTTTTTCGGTGGCATGCTGTTGCAAGATTTGAGGTTTTTGAATCTCAATCTGCTCAGCAAAATAATGTACAAGATCAAAGGCCATTTTCGAGTTTCCTTGGATTAATCTAAAATTCTTAACGTCGGTTTTTTCTTTACTGTTTCTTGTTCTGAAGTTTCGGTTGTATCTGTTGCTAAAGGCGCTTGAGGGTCTTGTTGGTTGGTATATTCCTCTGGATCAAAGAATAAACCTTGACCATTTTCACGTGCATAGATACCCAGCAGCGCAGCCACTGGAATATAAATATCTCTCGAAACCCCACCGAATCGAGCCGAAAAACTAATCGCATCATTGCCCATGGTAAAGCGATGCACGGCATGTGGTGCGGCATTGAGAACAATCTGACCATCTTGAATAAATTGTGTTGGCACATCGGTATACGGGCGTGTTGCATCGACCAATAAGTAGGGGGTGAGATTGTGGTCGCAAATCCACTCATAAATTGCACGTGCAAGATAAGGACGAGTAGGATTCAAATTTAATTCAGGTTCAGACATTAGAAAGTACTCTATTGATTTACTAAAAATTCACGATATCGATTTTTTTCTTGAGAAGTCAGTGATTTTAAAAAGGTTGGCCGACTAAATACACGTTTGCAATATAAGAAAATCGGGCGGCATTGCTGCACTGGTAACTGAATCCCCATCTGCTTTAAACGTATGAAAATTGGGGCTAACATGCAATCTAAAATTGTAAAGTTCTCAGACATAAAATAAGGATAATGCTGAAATAAAGGTGTTAAAGACACCAACGTATCACGTAATTGTTGCTGAGCTTTTATTTTGGCTTGCGCGTCTAGACTGTCTGGATGGCGCAGCATAATATCAGCAAGATGAAACCAATCTTGTTCAAAGCGCCAGATGTATTGGCGTTGTTCTGCTCGCGCTGCTGGTGCATCAGCATACAGTTTATTTTGACGATAACGATCATCAATATATTCAGAAATAATAGCGCAATTAAATAATTTTAAATCATTTTCAACTAACATAGGCAGTTGATTATACGGATTTAAGCTGGCTAAATCTTCATCCTCGTCATCGACTAAAATAAGATTATATTTAATCTGTTTCTCAGCAAGCATGAAGCGTAGCCAATGTGAGCGAAAATCATCTGCATGACTATAAAGGGTAATACCTTGGAGTGGTGCGGGTTCGACAGACATATTCCAAAACTAAGCAGATGAATTAGACAGGATACTAAATATAGCCGTTAAAATCACGGATACTTTGGATTGTTAAGATCAGATCATGAGAAAACCGACGATTAAGTCAAAAGGATAGGAAATGAATCGTATGAAACTTAAATTGAGTTGCCATTTGTTATTGGTGTTGGCATGTACAACTACTTTGTCTATTGCTCAAGCGAAGTCAATCGCGTCTCAGGATGTGACTGCCTACGCTGCTGCAGATGCAGCAATCAGTACAGCGGCATTGGTGTGTAGCGGTAACTGTGATGCTGATGCAGACTTAGACACCGATACCATGTATGGGGGAATCAAACAAGAATATGTGGTCAAGGGCTGTAAGGTCACGATTTATAACGATGGACCTGTGAAAATGGTTGATGAAAACACTGATGAGCCATGTGACGGTCCGATCCCGGCAGATCATGTTTTTGCTAAAGTGTCACGAAGCTATAAACAAAATGGCTGTACTGTAACTGAATATGAAAGCGGTGATGCAGTTAAGGATTGTGATCAGCCAAAGAAACCTAAGAAATAATTGTTATTAGAAGTAGGTATGACGGTAAGGCGGGAATAACCGATTGAGAACTTAAATTTAAGCATAAAAAAAACCTTGGAAAATCCAAGGTTTTTTTCTGTCCGATTCGGTAAACGAATTAACGTTTAGAGAACTGTGGACGTTTACGTGCTTTACGTAAACCAAGTTTCTTACGTTCAACTTCACGAGCATCACGAGTAACGAAACCAGCTTGACGTAGTGCAGACTTAAGTGTCTCATCAGATGCGATTAGTGCACGAGTAATACCGTGACGAATTGCGCCTGCTTGACCACCAATACCACCACCTTTAACAGTGATGTATAAGTCATATTTAGTCGTAGATTCTAAAAGCTCTAACGGTTGACGAACAACCATTTGTGCAGTTTCACGACCAAAATATTGCTCTAGTGAACGGTTGTTAATAACAAGTTTTCCAGTACCAGCAGATAGGAAAACACGTGCAGTTGCGGTCTTACGGCGACCTGTACCATAATTAGTAGCCATGTGCAGTATCCCTTAGATGTCCAAAACTTGTGGCTGTTGAGCTGTGTGCGGATGCTCAGTACCAGCGTACACTTTCATTTTTTTGATCATTGCATAACCAAGTGGACCTTTTGGCAACATACCTTTAACAGCACGTTGGAAAATTTCTTCTGGCTTATGAGCAACTAACTTTTCGAAGTTAGTTTCACGGATACCGCCAGGAAAACCTGTGTGGCGATAGTACTTTTTGTCGTGTGCTTTTTTACCAGTCACTTGAACTTGCTCAGCATTGATAACAACGATGTAATCACCAGTGTCAACGTGAGGAGTATAAGATGTCTTGTGTTTGCCGCGTAAACGACGAGCGATTTCAGTCGCAAGGCGACCTAAAGTTTTGCCAGAAGCATCAACAACGAACCAGTCGTGTTGAACTTCAGCTGGCTTAGCGCTGAGAGTTTTCATGAACCACTACCTATTATAGTTGGTTTGGACGTTAAAGCCTGTCCAAACAAAATGGAGACGAGATTTTAAACCAAACTAGAAAAAATCACAATGGGGAAGAGTGGGTTAAAATGGATTCTTTCCAAGAAAAGTGACGTAAATCGAGGTTTATTAGAGCGAAATAAGTGGACTGTCTTTTTGTTATACAAGAAATGTATATTTCTCACTGACTGAGATTTGTGGATGCATGGTTGAAGTGAATCCTCTTAATCTGAGATTGATGCTTGAAAGTGCTGTGATTTAAGTGGATAAAACTTATAATCAATCCAATTGTTTGATGGGCAGAGACAGCATGCTTCCTTTATATGTCACCAGTGGCGAACCAGCCGGTATCGGTCCTGATATTTGCTTGAGTTTGGCTGATCGTGTCGATGAACGACCGATTGTGGTTTTGGCCGATCAAGCACTGTTAAAAAAACGTGCTGAACAGCTTGGCGTTAACGTCGAACTGATTGAATATACTGGGCAAAAAGTATCAACAGCGGTTGGGCAATTGTATGTTGAGCATGTGGCATTGGCTGAAGAAGTCGTCCTTGGTCAACTCAATGCAGCCAATGCCAGTTATGTCTTAGAACAATTACGTTGTGCTGCTGACTATGCCATGCGCGATTTAAGCGTTGGTGTGGCAACTGCGCCCGTGCAAAAATCGATTATAAATGATGCCGGTATCGCATTTAGTGGGCACACCGAATATTTTCAAGAATTCGCTGGTGTTGCGCGCGTGGTGATGATGTTGGCCACCAAAACATTGCGTGTTGCATTGGCAACCACGCATTTACCTTTGCGCGAGGTTGCCGATGCGATTACGACCGAACGTTTGCATCAAGTCATTGATATCTTGCTACATGATCTACAAAGCAAATTTAAAATTTCGCAGCCACGCGTGTTGGTCTGTGGTTTAAATCCGCATGCTGGCGAAGATGGTTATTTGGGCCGTGAAGAAATTGATGTGATTAATCCAGTGCTTGAAAGTTACCGCAAGCAAGGGGTCGACATGAGCTTAAGCCTCCCTGCCGATACTTTATTTACACCTGAGCATTTAAAAGATGCAGATGCCGTTTTAGCGATGTATCACGATCAAGGCTTACCTGTGTTAAAATCGCAGGGCTTTGGCGAAGCCATCAATATTACTTTAGGCTTACCTTTTATCCGCACGTCGGTTGATCATGGCACAGCACTTTCACTGGCAGGCACTGGACTGGCAAAGCATTCAAGCTTGCAGGTTGCTGTCGATTTGGCGCTGGATTTAGCCCGTCAGTAACAGTTGTTCGAGCCAATGTTGGATCAACACCCTTGCTCATTGATGTGTTTGCTGAGTTTAATTCTCTAAACCCATGCTTTTAAATTATTTTATGTTGGACATACTTTATGTATCAAATTAATGCCCTAAACCCCAAAGATGAAGGGCATCAAGCTCGTAAACGTTTTGGCCAAAATTTCTTGCATGATCAAGGGGTCATCGCCAAGATTGTGCGTGCTGTTAATCCACGTGATGGCGAAAATATTGTTGAGATTGGACCAGGACTTGCTGCACTGACTTCGCCATTAATTGGTGAATGTGATGCTTTAACCGTAATTGAGCTTGACCGTGATTTGGCAGCGGGTTTGCCGCGTCGGGTACCGCATCCT
The DNA here is from genome assembly GCF_006352475.1 of Acinetobacter pullicarnis. NCBI lineage: Bacteria > Pseudomonadati > Pseudomonadota > Gammaproteobacteria > Moraxellales > Moraxellaceae > Acinetobacter > Acinetobacter pullicarnis. The sequence goes on along the minus strand of NZ_VCMZ01000001.1, from coordinate 3,271,952 downwards.
GAACGCTTGACCATCATTGAAGCGGATGCACTGAAATATGACTTTAATGCATTGTTTAAAGAAGACAAACCACTTCGAGTCGTGGGTAACCTGCCTTATAATATTTCGACCCCATTATTGTTTCATCTTTTGACCTTTGGTGGTCAAATCAAAGACATGCATTTTATGCTGCAAAAAGAAGTGGTTGATCGTATTACGGCTGTGCCTAAAACCAAAGAATATGGTCGCTTGTCGGTGATGATTCAGTATTACTGTAAACCGACGTTTTTATTTGAAGTGGCACCGGGATCGTTTAATCCACCACCGAAAGTCACCAGTGCAATTTTCCGTTTAGAGCCTTATCAAGACAAGCCAATTGTCGCTAAAAATGAAAAGGCTTTGGCGCGTTTAGTCGGACATGTGTTTACTCAGCGTCGTAAGACTTTGCGCAACAGTTTGAAAAATATGCTGAGTGAAGGTGCGTTTGAACGTGCAGGCATTGATCCAATGGCACGTCCTGAAACGTTGGATTTGGCACAGTTTGTTGCATTGTCCGATCAAATGGTGGACTAAATGGCTGGTTATAACTATGTGATTGGTGATGTACAAGGCTGTTTTGAAGCGTTAAAAGCGCTGCTCAAAGAAATTTCCTTTGATTCCAATCAAGATTTTCTTTGGTTTGCAGGCGATTTGGTTGCACGTGGCGAAAACTCATTGGGTGCCTTGCGCTTTATCAAGAAAATGGTTGATCAAGGTTGTGCTGCAACCGTACTGGGCAATCATGACTTGAACCTGTTGGCATGCGCACGCGGTATCAAAACTGCAAAAGCCAAAGATCAAACCCAAGACATCATTGATGCGATTGATAGTGATGTGCTGATTGATTGGTTACGTCGCCAACCGCTGTGTTTAATGCCAAATGCGCAGACCATTTTAACCCATGCGGGTATTCCCTCAATTTGGAATGCAGCACAGACGCTAGCATTGGCCAAAGAAGTCGAAGCAGCTTTGGCGGATGATGACTTTGAGGTAATGGATGCGTTTCTAAAGACCATGTATGGTGCAGAGCCTGCGCTTTGGTCTGAGGACTTAACTGGCAATATTCGTTTACGAGTGATCACCAACTATTTGACTCGTATGCGTTTAAGCGATGCAGATGGCGGTTTAGAGTTTAGTTTTAAAGATGCTTTAGATGAGCCAATGCCAGAAGGCTTTAAACCGTGGTTTGAATATGAATCACAGGCCAGTCAAACCCATCAAATTGTATTCGGTCATTGGGCGGCCTTGGCTGGACGTCGCGTTTCAGCGCAGATTCAAAATGTCGATGGTGGCTGTGTCTGGGGTGAGCAACTGCTTGCTTATCGCTTAGAAGATCAACAGTGTTTTGCTGTTGATAATCCTATGTTTGGCTAAGTGATATAGCAAAAAAAGCTTTGACTGATCATCGATTTGAGCAGTCAAAGCTTTTTTTTGCGTGTAAATCTTCAGATTGAGCAGAAGCCAGTAGGATCACCTGTGGTGAGCAGACTGACTTAGATTTACTTTAAAAATAAAATAAAAGCAGGGAGCCAAACGGCAGTAAACACCGCATTGACCGCCATTCCAAAGGCCGCATAACGACCGGCAACTTCACCGCGTTGCCAAGCTTGTGCTGTACCAATCGCATGTGCCGCGAGACCGAGTGCTAATCCAGAAGCACGTTCATCATGAATGTTTCTTAACACCAGCGGTGAGAGTGCTGCGCCAATCACCCCAGATAAAATCACAATTAAAATTGCCAGACTGACTGGTGCATTGAGTAAGGTCGCAATATTAATCGCAATTGGAGTGGTGACTGCACGTGTTGCAAATGCCATCACGGTTGGTTCAGACATGTGTAACAGATAGGCGAGTCCCATCGGAAGGGCAACCGCACTGATACTGGCAAAGATCAAAATTCCAATCATCGACTTTAAGGGTAAATCATCATAACGCATGGCGGCCAAAGGAATCGCGAGCGCAACAGTGACATAGCCCAATAGATTGCTAAATAGTCCATTGACTTGTTTTGCATATTTTTCATATGGAATATCGAGCAAAGCCAGTAAAGCAATCACGAAGCACATACTAATGACGATCAATGGAATTTGTGGAAATTTTCTATTGACAGATTTCGCCAATATATAGGCCACCAAGGTCAGCAAAAAGCCCGTTAAAACACTGAACATTGCTTCTCTCCTAAAGCCATTTCTTGGCCATTTTGGCGTAAATCCAAAGTGGAATCAGGGTGCTAACAGCCATGATCAGAACCAAGGCGCTCATTTCTTTGCCCATATGTAGCAAGATCATCAGTGAACCTGCACAAGTGGGTAGAAATGCAAAAGAGCTTTCTCGCATCAGGGTGCTGTTGGTGTCGATGAGGCGTGGCGGAATACGTTTAAACCGTCGCCAAATCACAAGGCAAAGCAAGAAGCTGAGTAGACCGACCAAATTGCCAAGCACAGCAAAATCAAGTTGAGTCATGACCCAGACTGAACCCTCACGAAAAATAACAATCAATGAGAGGGTGATGCCCCAAGCCAACCAATCGGTATGTCTTAAAAATTTCATTACGGTTCTGTATCTTGTATGGCTGATCAGGTTTTAACTAATTTCATCTTTAATTTCAAATGCCTCTAAAGGACGTTGAAATTTTTTCGCAGCATCGCCTAAGATTTCATCCATGGGTAAATGTGCTTGGCGAATCAGTTGCTCAAGTTTATGCGGTGCAATGCGAATGCTTAAGTGAAGTTCGCCTTGCTCACCGTAGTGCTCAGATTGGATCACATTCAGCTGATAGAGTTGCGTACGTAACTTACCATAGGCAGGCTGTAACACCAGCTCAAACTGTTGAATATGCCCCATTAAACTCTCTTGCACTGCTTGACGCAAGAGCGCTAAGCCTTGACCTGAGTGGGCAGAAACATAAACGCGGTCAGGTTGATGGGGTGCGGCATAAATAATCTTGGCTTCCTCACCACTTTGATCGATTTTGTTATAGACCTTTAAAATCGGGACGTCCGCACCAATTTCTTTGAGCACGGCTTCAACGGCATCAATTTGTTCCATCAAATCGGGACTACTACTATCAATCACATGCAGCAATAATGTCGCTTCAAGGGTTTCTTCTAAGGTTGCCTTAAATGATTCAACCAAGGCATGCGGTAAATTACGCACAAAGCCCACCGTATCGGCCAGTACCAAAGCACCAATGCCATCCCAGTCTAAGCGTCTAAGGGTTGGATCGAGGGTTGCAAACAGTTGATCGGCTGCATAAACCTCAGAATCGGCCAGCATATTAAATAATGTTGATTTTCCGGCATTGGTATAGCCGACCAAAGATACGGTGGGTATCGCCGCTTTTTGTCGTGCAGCACGACCTTGGATACGGGTTTGTTTTACTTTCTCTAATTTGTCTTTGAGTTGTTCCATGCGGATCCGCAATAAGCGTCGATCCGTTTCAAGCTGTGATTCACCAGGACCACGTAAGCCAATACCACCTTTTTGACGTTCTAGATGTGTCCAACCTCGCACTAGGCGTGTTGATAAATGACCCAGCTGTGCAAGTTCAACTTGTAATTTACCTTCGTGGGTACGTGCGCGCTGCGCAAAAATATCCAGAATCAGGCCTGTCCGGTCGATGACACGGCATTGCACGATTCTTTCAATATTTCGTTCTTGTGCCGGTGAAAGGGCGTGGTCAAAAATAACCAGTTCAGCTTCAAGGGTTTTGACGAGTTCGGCTAATTCTTCTGCTTTACCAGAACCAATGAAGAGTTTCGGGTCGGGTCTGTTACGCTGTGCTGTGACATGCTCTAAAATTTCAGCCCCTGCAGATTGGGCCAGTAATCGAAGCTCTTCAGCGTCTAAGTCTTCTAAAAGTTGTACATTTACGCTGACCAAAATGGCACGTTCACCACCTTGGTGTCGATCAAAGTATTCCACAGATATAGGCACTCAGGCATTGTAATGAACTGTCATTCTAAAGTAATTTTGATCGCTGTGCGTAAATTGAACTAAAGAATTGCGATAAAAATTTTGGACAGAGAAACGAGGCTGCCGCAATACAAAATGATATAGCCTAAGAGCTTGGATACACTGTAACGGTAAGGTTCGCGATGCAGTAATGGCACATCTTTTTGAATGGACATGATTGGCCTTCCTATAGAAATGCAGATTACTTTCGGTTTTACCGTAAATTCGGTGTAGAGAGAAAGCGCAATAGGTTACCAAATTGTTGTATTTTTTAATCTTTGCAACAGAATGTATATGTGTATACTCTTTAATGTAATTTACAGATACATGCTCATATTTAGTGAAATTTTATGACTCAAATAGCCAAAGAACCTGAAAAAAAAAGAAGCCCACTCTCTAAGTTGTTTTTATACAGTAAGAAATTTGCCACAGGTAGCCGAGTGCTTTCTGAGGGCTTCTATTTGGTCTATCGTCATCAGCTTTATAAAGATCCGAATAATCCAGTGAATACCCGTTATGTGCAGTATTTCTGTCGCCGTTTATGCGATGTATTCAATGTTGATGTTCAATTACATGGTGAGATCCCAAGACAGCCTGCCTTATGGGTCAGTAATCATATTTCATGGCTCGACGTGGCAGTGCTTGGTTCAGGGGCACGGGTATTTTTCTTGGCCAAAGCCGAAATTGAAAAATGGCCATTGTTGGGCAATATCGCCAAAGGTGGGGGAACGTTATTTATTCAACGTGGCTCAGGCGATTCTGTGAGAATACGCAATCAAATCACTGACTTTCTCAAACAAAATATTCCTGTTTTATTTTTCCCAGAAGCCACCACCACAGACGGCACACATGTGAAAAAAGTGCATGGGCGGATCTTGGGTGCTGCAATTGAAGCCAAAAAACCGATTCAGATTTGTTTGATTTGTTATGTAAATCAAGCCGGTGAACTTGATACCATTGCGCCGTATATTGGCGAGGATACATTTGCGACGCATGTCCTTTCGGTATTGCAAATGCCAAAAGTGACAGCACATTTAAAAACCCTTCCAGCTGTTGATGTAGAAGGACATACGGTTGAAAGCTTAACGGCAAAAGTGCAGTTGTTAATGCGACAGGGTTTGGCCGAGTTACAGCAAAAAGTCTTGCAAACAGAGATTCAGCCGCAAGCAGAAACCGCTTCTAAGCGGGCTTAAACCGCAATGTGAAAATTGGATGCACCCCCGTGCAATCAGGCGAGCAGTAATCAATGCTCGCTTTTTTACATATAACCTTCGATTGGCAGCCATGAAATGACTTTAATGCCAATACTTTGCCACCATTTCATTTTTGGTTCTTTGGTGTAGGTTTTCATACCAGTCGGGGTTTGACGTTGCCAGTTGATTTTATTGTTGGCATCTAGTACTAGCTTATACGCGTATTTTTCTAAGTTGGCATCCATGGTGACGTTGACTGCTGTCGCAAGTTCTGGGCTATTTAGAATCACCCCAATTTCGCTGTTGAGGTTGGCAGAACGTGGATCAAAATTAAAAGAACCAATGAAAACTTGTTTATCATCCACCGCCATCAATTTCGCATGCAAGCTAGAGCGGCTTAGACCTTTGAGGCTAATTTTGGCTGTTTTGGAAAGTTCTTTGGTATCTAAATTGAGATACTCATCGGGCAGGGCGGGTAAAAACTCATATAGCTCCACGCCTTTTTTAAGCAGGTCGACACGGTATTTGGCATAAAAGGCATGTACCAAGGCCACATCATTGGCTTTAAATGAATTGGTGAGAATACGAAATTTCACCCCCTTTTCAGCCAGTTCGGTTATTTTTTCTTCGCCATCTTGCTGGGGAACAAAATAAGCAGAAATCAGATCAACATGCTTTTCTGGGGTGTCTAAGCTATTGACCATTTGAAAGTTAATATGTTGTTCTTTTTTAGCTTTGTCTTTTATTTTTTCAGGAGAGTCCTTGACCACTTCGGCTTTGACCCATTCCCAACTTGAATTGTGTTCCAACCATTGTTCAAAGTCATTGGAACGGTTACTGAAATCAAGATAGTTCTGTACGGTGGCCAACTCATAATGGTCGGTCAACTGTTGTTTAAGACCTTCATAGCGTAAATAGTACTGTTTGGCATTGACAATCTGTTGGACTGGAAAGGCATAGTTGTCGTTCCAATATTCGTCGAATGAGTGATTAATATCTTCGACTGCTTGACCGACCAACATCACATCAACATCAGAAAACTGATAGTTATCACTGACATTATAGTAATGATTACTCATATTCCGTCCACCAATCAGCGCAATTTGATTGTCGGCGGTAAAAGTTTTGTTGTGCATGCGACGATTAATACGTTTTAAATCAATGATCATCTCGATTGGACGGAGCTGTCTAAACCGATAAGGGTTAAATAGCTTTACCTCAATATTGGCATGTTGATCTAAGGCCAGATAAATCGCTTCCATAGATTTGGCATTGTTGTCATCAATCAGGAGACGGATTTTAACCCCGCGATCGGCAGCTTGAATCATTTTATAGAGCGCAAGAGAACCAATGCGGTCATTGTCCCAAATGTAATACTGTAGATCTAAGGTTTTTTCAGCTTGATCAATTAAGTGAATACGTGCTGCCAGGGCATCGAGTGGTTCATAGAGCACATGGTAACCGGTTAATTCGGGGTGCATGTGTTTAAGTGGGGTGATGACTTGGGCTAAATGGGTCTGGCTGGTATCAATATCGTGCGCATAGACCGGTTTAATCGGATATTGTTTGGGAAGGGTGTTGCATCCTGACAAGATGAGTAGCAGGAGCATACTGAAGATGAAACCGTACTGTTGCTTAAGCCTCACCTTAATTTTTAAGGTGATCGAATTGCTTTTTGCTATTTGAATTGCAGTTTTGATGGTACGAGGCATAATATCTTCAGGGAGTACAGTGCGCAGAGTATAATTCCCCGCGGTTAAAAGATAAACATTTAAACCGAAGGTCAATTTTTCAAAAAAAATGAGTGAGTGTATGTGGACGACGAATTCCGTAATTTTGTGCTTTTATATCAGTTTTGCAGTACTTGCAATATGGGGGATTGCACAAGCGTGGATCAGTCAATCACGAACTGAAACCATACATCCTTTTAAGTCTTTCGTACATCTGTTGGCATTTTATCTCTCTTACTTATTGTTTCCAATGGTCTTATTTAGTGCTTATTCCGGCTGGTATGGCTATTACTCTCTGCATCAAAGTATTTTTATTTGTGTTTTAAGCACTGTTTTGATTTATGCACGCTTTATTGAGCCACATTTTATTAAAATTCATCAGATGAAATACAAATTAAGTGTGACTGATACAGGCTTTAAAAAACCCGTTCGTGTGGCATTAATTGCGGATCTACATGTCGGTTTATTCTCTGGTCATGAGCGTCAACTCAAACATGTGGTGGAGAAGATTAATCAGCAACAACCTGATTTTGTTGTAGTTGCTGGAGATTGGACCTATGAGCCGGAAAACCACCTAGAACAAGAATTGGCAATCCTTAAAAAAATTCAAGCGCCTATTTATTCGGTCAATGGTAATCATGATGAACAATATCCAGGTCCACCGATCCAAGAACTATTACAACGTGCATTAAGCAATAATAATGTGATTGATATTGAAGGGAAAATTGTAGACTTTGATGAGTTTAGATTAATTGGCGTTGGCGATTTATGGGCGGGGAAATCGGATATGCGTGATATGCCAGAACTTCCGCAAGACAAGCCATGGTTAATCTTATCGCATAACCCAGACACGGTGGATATGGTACCAAATCTGCCAACACGACCGTTGATGCTATCGGGGCATACCCATGGTGGGCAGGTTGAATTGCCATGGTTGACCAACTATGTGATGAAAAAGGTATCGATTTTAGGCCATAAGCGTGGGTTATATAGCCATGAAAATGCAGATGTTTTTGTGACACTTGGGATTGGAATGGTTGGTGTGCCTTTACGTTTTCGTGCACCACCAACCATTGATATTATTGAATTGAGTTAATTGGGGATTGCATTACATCCTCTAAAGTGGGTATTGATGCAGTCAGAGCTAAAAAGCTGATTGCACTGTCACGATTTTTCCTAATGGCCAACCATCAGATACATTGTGCAAATCGTGAGAATCGTCACAGTAGATATAGCGATGATTAAATTGTTTTTGCGGTCTTGAATTTGCAGTGCTTGAAGCAGATTTTTGTAATACATCGAAGCATTTCGGATTTGTTGATCTTGATGTTGTTGCTGTATTGAGGCGAGATCCTCGGCATTGCGTTTGAGTCGCATCGCATTGATATAATCTTGTTTAGTCGAAAATTCCCGTGCATTAAAATGCAGCATAACCGCACGCCATTCGGGATGCTGCTCATCAATAAGCAGTATTTCGCCGTTATTGCGGGTTAGAAAAAGCTCGAGGGTATTTTCGTTGTGTTCGAGGTTTTGATAGAGCGCATCGGATGGTTGATCGGATTGTTGCTCCTTAATTTGGGGTTCAAAGTCTGGATTAATCATCAGTTGTTCGACATCATGTTTGGCTTCTGATACGCCATAATTGAATAAATGACGTATATATTTGATGGCTAATATTTTTTGACTTTGTTGAATAAAAGTCAGAACTTGCTCACGTTCAGTACTACTGAGTTGGCGCATTTTGAATTCCTTTTTTTAATTTAAATCTTATTTTTTTCGCGTGTTTATTATTTGTGGTGCGTATTCTAGATTTTTGTCTAATAAAAAAGCCAGTATAAATACTGGCTTTCTGAACAATACGCTTAGCATTAAATCTGATTGTTGACATCATCATGTTTTGTTTCACGAATCGCCAAGAAGGCCAAAAGTGAAAGAATAGATGCCGCACTCAAATAATAACCAACAGCATAAAGACCATATTCAGTGGCCAGCTTAGTCGCAATGAGTGGTGCAAATGAAGCACCAAAAATTCCAGCTAAGTTAAAGGTTAAGGCTGAACCGGTATAACGTACAGAAGTTGGAAAAATCTCTGAAAGTACGGTACCAATTGGTCCATAGGTCATGCCCATAAGCGCAAGGCCACAACACAAAAATAAGAATACAATAAACGTGCTTCCCGATGCCAGCATCGAAGAGAAAAACAGACCAAAGACAGCGGCTGCTAGACATACGGCGATTGACGTGGTTTTACGGCCAAATTTTTCAGCACAAACAGCAGACAAAGGAATGAATGCTGCAAAGCATAAGGTGGCTAAGAGTTGTAATTTTAAGAATTCACCACGGCTATAACCCAGTTGTGTGGTTCCCCAGTTTAATGCAAAAACAGTGGTTAAGTAGAACACTACAAAAGTACAGATCGCAGCGACTGTGCCCAATATCAGCATTGGAAAATGTTTGGTGAAGACTTCTTTAAATGGAACATTCACTTCTTTTTGAGTGTCTAATACTTTTTGGAATGCAGGTGTTTCATGCAATTTCAAGCGGATATACAGACCAATAATCACCAGTACGGCACTTGAAATGAAGGGAATACGCCAGCCCCAAGCCATAAAGGCTTCATCTGACATTAATGCACCAAGCAGTAGAAAAGAACCGGTTGCAAGAATAAAGCCTAATGGTGCACCCAATTGTGGGAACATGCCGTACCATGCACGTTTGCCTTCTGGTGCATTTTCAGTGGCCAATAAGACAGCACCACTCCATTCTCCACCCAGACCTAAACCTTGACCTAAACGACACAAGGCAAGGAGCAGCGGTGCTGCAATACCAATTTGTGCATAGGTAGGTAATAAACCAATAAAAACAGTGGAGATCCCCATGGTGAGCAGGGCTGCGACCAGCGTCGCTTTACGACCGATACGGTCGCCCATATGACCAAAGATTGCCGCACCAATTGGCCGCGCAATAAAGGCCAAGGCGAAAGTGGCCAGCGATTGAATCGTTGCAGTGGTTGGATCGGTACTGGTTGGAAAAAACAGATGTGGAAAAATCAGTACCGCAGCTGTTGCATAGATATAGAAATCAAAGAATTCGATGGTGGTGCCGACCAAGCTTGCAAATAACACGCGGGCTTTGGAGTTGGTGGGTATTTCTGTAGTTATGCTTGGAGTTGATGACGCCATGTTGCACCCTATACGTTGTAAAATTAGAATTCGTTTTAAAGCGTAATTTTTTAAAAAAGGCGTAATTTCTTAAAAAAGCAGCGGTCTAGTCCATTAGTTGCCGTCTCAGGGTCACTGAATATCGAACCCCACAGGATTATAGAATGTAAAGATAAATCGCCAAGAAATGTGATCCCGCCCCTATCAAAACAAAAATATGCCAGATGGCATGAGTGTATCTTACTCTTTTTAATGCATAAAACAATGCACCTACGGTATAAGCAAGACCACCTATAATCAACCAAGTCAGGCAATCACGACTTAAGTAATGGTGCATATCATCCATCACTAAAACCGCTAACCAGCCCATCAATAAATAGGCGATCAGCGAAATTTTTTCGAAGCGGTGGATAAATACCAACTTGAACAATGTGCCAATTGCAGCAATCACCCACAGTGCAATTAACAAATAATGCGCTTTGGTGGTTGGAATGCCGATACTGAGAAAGGGGGTATAGGTACCTGCAATTAAATAATAAATCGCGGTGTGATCGAGTTTTTTATACCAACGGCGCTTTACGGGATCTTGTGACCAATGGTAAATGGTTGAACTTAAAAAGAGTAATACCATACTGGCGGCATAGACAATCAAGCCAAAAAATTGCCAAGGACTCAGATACTGGCCTTTGATGAGCAGTAGAATACCAGCGACCAGCGCTAAAAAAGTACCAATAGCATGACTAATTGCATTTATTTTTTCTTCCCGTGGATCATAGGCAGCTGCTAGAGATACGGTCATTTGGGCTTCTTTATGATTAAAAATACACTTGTATAGTAAAGTAGTTTTGCCTTTTTGGTAAGACCCTCTAAAATAAGCCGTCTATTGCTATTCATTGCCAAGAGTTAACTTATGTGCGCAGCGGCGTCAACTACAGATCAAGAACAACAATTTTTAACTGCTGTTCAGCAAGCCATTGCCACAAATCAGTTTGAGCGCTTGGTTTTGAGCCAATATCAAGGTGAGCGTGTCGATTTAGAAAAAATCAGTATGCGACGGATTGAATTGCAGAATCGTCCTATTATTCAGTGTGTGTTTAAGTATAAAACCCAAGATGTCACACAAAATTTTGAGCCTGATCAGGCGATTATCGAAATTGAGTTACTGTTGAGTCAGTCCAAGCAAGCCAATTTATTCAGCACACTCCACGAAGTGCAGCTTAAGAAAACCAAAAAGAAAGTTCTGCTGACACAGCACAAAATCCAGTCAAGTTCAGTGCAAGCCAGCAAAACCAGTCATGATCGGGAGAAAAATCGTCTGCTCGATCAGAACAGTCCCTATTTACAGCATTTGGGGATTTGTGATGCTCAGGCTCAACTGATTCCAAGCATGGCGCGTAAATGGAAGCAGATTAATAAATTTGTGGAAATTTTCTCGAATGCACTGAGCCAAATTCCAAGCTCGGACCACGCTTTGAAGGTGGTGGATTTTGGCTCGGGCAAAGGCTATTTAACCTTTGCCCTGTATGATTATTTATTGAAACAGCAGCAGACGCCATCGGTGACTGGAGTGGAGCTGAATGATCAGATGGTGCAGTTCTGTCAAAAAGTCGCAGAAAAGAGCGAATTTAGCCAATTGGAATTTTTCCAAGGCGATGTCAGAAGTTATCAACCCGAACATTTAGATGTGATGATTGCATTGCATGCCTGTGATATTGCGACTGATTTTGCCATACATACCGGTATCCGTTTGAATGCTTCTGTGATTATGTGTGCGCCGTGCTGTCATAAAGAGTTACGCCCACAAATGCAAAGCCCAGTATTACTGCAACCGATGCTACAATTTGGGATTCATGCAGGACAGCAAGCCGAAATGCTCACCGATACCATTCGCGCGTTATTGCTCAAAGCTTATGGTTATGAATCTAAAGTATTTGAATTTGTAGCACTTGAACATACCAGTAAAAATAAAATGATTTTGGCGACCAAACGTCGAGAGTTCACTGAACCAGATCCACTTGTTTTAGAACAAATTAAAGCCCTTAAACAGCATTATGGGATTAAAAAGCATTCTTTGGAGTTGCTGTTGAGTGATCAATGGGAACAACATGATTTAGGTAAAAAGTGTTAGGCAGGCAAAGTGTTTTTTAGCAAACTCAACTACACTGACTTGAATCAAGCAAAGCAACTATTTTAGATCAACGCATCATCAAAGCTAGGTTAATTTGGAGAAAGAAAATGTCTGAATTCACTGTCGTTGTCGGGGATTGGCACAGCCTGCAACAGCATGCACAACACATCCGTGAACTGGTATTTATTTTAGAGCAGGATATCGCCCCCGAAGATGAATGGGATGATCAAGATCCGATTTCAACTCATTTTGTGGTCTATGATGCAGATCAGCCAATTGCCACAGCGCGGCTGCTGAGCAATGATCATGTTGGGCGTGTGGCAGTGCTTAAAGAGTATCGCAGTAAGGGGATTGGTAAGCTTGTCATGCAAGAGATTATTGCTTTGGCAAAACAGCAACAGCGCAAAGAACTGATCCTCTCATCACAAGTACATGCGACACAATTTTATAGTGGGCTTGGCTTTGCGGTGCAAGGCGAGTCCTATTTAGACTGTGGGATTCCGCATGTCGATATGGTGATGACATTATAAGAGTTTAACCGTTGTTGTGGTTGCACTCAGCAGGATTCAACCATTGCTGATGTCATTTCCCTCACAGTGGAAAGGGCAATCAACAGCACAAGGAATGTGATTACCTATGAAACCTATGAAATAGTCCAAGCGATCAGCCACGTGCACATTGGAAGGTTATTCAGTCCCAAATTTTTTAGCATAGTGATGCAAGATACAGTAGCAGTCGTAATGATCGACAAGAGAACGGGCCAATCAATCACTACCTCGCGATTCGGGAACTTGGGGATAGCGGATTTGGTGGACGGAGTCGGTATATTGGACTGTGCCAGTCAGCAACATTGAGGTGTAAAATAATCAAGATCCGAAGATCTTGATTATTTTACAGTTTCATTTCAATTGTCTTTTAATCGCGATATCGATTAGTGACCGTGTGCGGATTCAGCAGGCGCAGCGTTATGATTTTCGGCTGCTTTATTTGTTGCAGCAGCTTCACGCGCAAGTTTTTGCTGTTGTGCTTCAGCCATCGCTTCAGCGGACATGCTTGGTGCATTTTTGAATGCATGTTGTTGCGTCGGCTTATTTTGTTGGCTTGGCATGTAGTCCGGCTCATTGCTCATGGCTAAATAAAAAATAGCCAAGAATAATACACTGAGTACCGCAGCAATGATGGCGCCTTTCCAGCCCCAAGCATTTTTTTCAGGTGTAACGATGTCATTCATGCGTTAGATTCCGAAGTGAAATATTCAAAATGGCGCTCATGATAGCACAGCCATTCTGTGAAAAACTGATCCAAATCATCAAAACACGGCGATTGGAATTTAAAGTTTGATGGCACGTTCGCTGAAATGAAAATCATCTGAATCGATGGTCACATCTACACTTGCTGTTATCGGTTGGCGATGTTTGGAGTGGTTTTTGCGAGAAAATCAGTGCAGATGGAATGTACCAGCTGGTCTAAACCCGCTGGTACACAATGTATTGCGTATAAAGTGACTTAGCTGATCGGATCTGCTGATTGGGCATGTTCGATCAATAATGCAGGTGCTTTAAAGCGTGCACCATACTGTATTTCAAGTGCTTGAGATCGGCTCAAGGCACGTACCAGTCCATATTGGTTTATAAATTGAATTGCACCGCCTGTCCACGGGGCAAAGCCAATCCCAAAAATCGAGCCGACATTGCCATCTACTACCGAAGTTAATACTCCTTCTTCAAGGCAGCGTAAAGTGTCTAGCGCTTGTACAAACAAAAAGCGGTCAATCATCTCTTGTTCTGAAATAACGACATCGGCTTGGTACCAATGATCTAAGCCAGACCAGAGTTGTTTTTTTGCATTTTCAGGATAGTCATAAAACCCTGCACCAGCCGCTTTGCCTTTGCGTCCAAATTGGTGAATCATGCATGCAAGTAGCTCATCCGCGCTTGAATAGGCTACGGTTTTTCCTTCAGCTGTTAAGGCGTTGCGTGCCTCTGTGGCAATATGTTCAGACAAGGTGAGGGATACTTCATCTTGAATCGCCAAGGGGCCGACGGGCATACCAGCCTTTAAGGCGGCCATCTCGATTTTGGCGGGATGTACACCTTCGGCTAAGAGGCGTAGACCTTCTTGGACAAAGGTACCAAAGACCCGGCTGGTGAAAAAGCCACGACTGTCATTGACCACAATTGGGGTTTTACCAATCTGTTGTACAAAGTCATAGGCTTTGGCCACGGTCGCGGCAGAGGTATTCTGACCCTTAATAATTTCAACCAATTGCATTTTGTCGACGGGGCTAAAGAAATGTAGTCCAATAAACTGGCTGGCATCTGCACTGGCCTGTGCCAATTGGCTAATCGGAAGGGTTGAGGTGTTGGAGGCCATCACACCATCCGCGGCGAGGAATGGTTCCGCTTCTTGGGTAACGCTAGCTTTCAGTGCTGGATTTTCAAACACCGCTTCAATGATGAGATCACAGCCAGCCAAGTCGGTTGCTGTCACGGTCGGTTGGATGAGGGCGAGGATTTGATCACGCTTTTCCGCAGAGAGGCGGCCTTGGCTAACTCGTTTATCAAGTAATTTCTGGCTATATGCTTTGCCTTTTTCAGCCGCTTCGATACTGACATCTTTAAGCACCACTGCAATGCCTTTACTGGCGGTGGCGTAGGCAATGCCTGCGCCCATCATGCCTGCGCCAAGTATGCCGACTTTGCTGGCTTGCCATTTCGGTTGATCTTTGGGACGACTGGCACCGGATTTGATTGCATTTAGACCATGCCAAAAAGTGCCGATCATATTTTTAGAGACTTGCCCAATTGCCAATTCGGTAAAGGCACGTGATTCAATCCGGAGTGCGGTATCAATATCAACCTGAGCGCCTTCAACTGCGGCCGCCATAATCGCTTCAGGTGCTGGGTAACAGCCCTTGGTTTTGTCACGTAAAATGGCAGGGGCAATCGCGAGCATTTGTGCCACAGCCGGAGTTTTAGGATCACCGCCCGGAATTTTATAGCCTTTGACATCGAAGACTTGTTGCGATTTTGGATTGGCTTTAATCCAGGCAATAGCTTTATCTAGCAGTGCTTGTGTGCTCTCGGCAGTATCGTGAATTAACCCCAAACTTCGCGCTTGGGCAATGCCAAACTGCTTGCCCTCAAGCAACAGTGGCAGTGCAGTTTGCAACCCAAGTAAACGCACCATGCGTACAATGCCACCACCACCGGGCAATAAGCCTAAAGTGACTTCGGGTAAACCAAATGTGCTTTTCGGGTCATTTAAGGCAATTCGATAATGGCAACCCAATGCAATTTCCCAACCACCGCCAAGCGCCGTGCCATTTAAGGCTGCCACCACAGGCAGGCCCAGTGTTTCGATACAACGGAAGGCCGCTTTTAATTGTTCCACCATCTGAAAAAATGCAGTGGCGTCTGCGGGGCGAGTTTGAATCAACTCATCTAAATCGCCCCCTGCGAAAAAGGTTTTTTTGGCAGAACGGAAAATAATGCCGCTGATTGGCGGATTTGAGGGCGTGGCAATTTCAGTTTTAAGCTGCTCAACCGTGCGTTCGAGTGCTGCACGAAAATCGGCATTCATGGTATTGGCAGATTGATTGGGTGAATCTAAAGTTAGAATGACAATGCCATCTGCATTTTTTTCAAATTGAATCGCACTCATTGTTCTGCTCCTGATACCAACTCAATGATGGTCGCAATGCCCATACCACCACCCACACACAAGGTTGCCAATCCACGTTTTTTGCCTTGACGTTCTAGTTCATCAAGTAAGGTGCCTAATATCATTGCACCGGTTGCGCCTAAGGGATGGCCCATGGCAATCGCGCCACCATTGACGTTGACTTTGTCGGCAGGTACATCTAGTTCTTGGATAAAGCGCAGCACCACCGCAGCAAAGGCTTCATTGACTTCAAACAGGTCGATATCAGCAACACTTAAGCCGGCTTTGGCAAGTGCTTTCTGTGCAGCAGGCGCAGGACCGGTCAGCATAATGGTGGGGTCGGTACCCACCAATGCTGTGGCCAGCACTTTGGCACGTGGTTTTAGACCGAGGGTTTTTACCGCATGTTCCGAGGCCAACAGTACCAGAGCAGCACCATCGACAATACCCGATGCATTGCCAGCATGGTGGACATGGTCGATTTGAATGGCTTCAGGATAGTGCTGTAATGCGACTGCATCAAAGCCCATTTGTCCCATCATGGCAAAGCTTGGATTGAGTTTTGCCAAACCGTCAACGCTGGTATTGGCTTTAATAAATTCATCTTTGGCTAAAATACAGACCCCAGCTTTATCTTTTACTGGCACAACGGAGCGATCAAAATACCCCTGTGCTTGGGCAGCAGCTGCTTTTTGTTGGGATTGCACGGCAAAACGATCGACATCAGTTCGACTAAAACCGCCAAGTGTAGCGATTAGATCTGCGCCAATGCCTTGTGGGACAAAGCCAGCAGCCACATTGGTTTCAGGATCAAGTGCCCAAGGTCCGCCATCGGAGCCCATCGTGACCCGTGACATCGATTCAACCCCACCTGCCACAACCAAGTCTTCCCAACCCGAACGGACTTTTTGTGCCGCGAGATTGACTGCTTCAAGACCAGAGGCACAAAAGCGATTGATTTGTACACCGGCAACATCATGATCCCAACCTGCTGCAATTGCGGCAGTTTTGGCAATATTTGCACCTTGATCTGCGATTGGGGTGACACAGCCCACCACAATGTCATCGACCAGGGCACTGTCAAATTGATGCCGTATTTGTAATTCTTTGAGTAAGTTGCTTAGTAAAGTAATCGGTTTGACTTCGTAGAGTGATCCATCTTTTTTCCCTTTTCCGCGTGGTGTGCGGATGGCATCAATGATGTAGGCTTCGCTCATAATGCTTCCTTGTGTGTTGTCATGGTTTTTGAGGGGGCTTTCTCAACTTGTTTTAATCAACTTGTTTTAATCCGACTGCATTTGAGTGTAGCGTATCGATTTTGAAGTGCAAGAACGAGAACGGGCCAGATCAAGAGCTATTTTGCCAATATGGAAAATAGCGCAGGAACTGCCACAGAAGCAGTCCAATTTTTAAGCAGAAAAAAGCCCAAGCACAGCAGCGTGGGCTTGGGCGACATTTGCATTGGATACTTGAACTGACTACAAGCACTTAAAACCAGCATATAAAAACCGCCTGAAAGCCAGTGCTTTAAGGCGGTTTTAGACGATTTAAAAATGGGGGGTTAGTGATAGCCATGCAACTGACGGTAGAGGCCTGGTGTCACACCGGTCCACTTTTTAAAGGCGCGGTGGAAGGTACTGGTTTCACTAAAGCCAACTTGTTGGGCCACATCTTCAAGGGTGAGATGTTGATTAAGCAATAAGTGAATTGCAGCATCACGACGCAGCGCATCTTTCACGCCTTGGTAACTTTTTCCTTCAGCAGCCAGACGACGTCTAAGCGTTTGCGGAGAAAGATACAGCATCGAAGCCACATCGTTAAGGGTTGGCATTTCCTCACCAATTTGGCTTTTCAGGACGTCACGAATACGTGAGGTGAGCGAGTTATTGTTTTTAAACTTCACCAGCAATTGTGCTGGTGCGGCTTTTAAAAATTCTTCAAGTGTATTGGCATCTTGGCGTATCGGCAGATCTAAATAATCGGCTGCAAAGGTAATCTCTGTGCGCAGTGAATCAAATTGCATCACAGGTGCAAAGAATAAGGCATCATATTCGTCAGCGTGACTTGGGCGTTCATAGTTGAAATGTACGCGTTCTAAGGGAATACGACGATCGATCAACCAAGAGGCTAAACCGTGCCAAATCATCAGGATACTTTCAGTAATATAATGATCAGGGTCTGCATTTTTGGGAATGAGTGGTACCAAACGCGCTTCGTGCTTGTCACGTTCGACCGAAACAGACCATTCATCACCAAACAATTTATAGAATTGTGAGGAAAGCTCTAGCGCTTCGCCTAATGTTTTGGCATGAATGATGAGCTGACACATAATCGCAAAGCTACCCAAGCGACGCGGTTGGGTGTCGAAGCCGACGTGTTCATCTTGGGTGACCATCCACAGCATTTTCACAAAACGCGTATATTGCTCAGGTGAAATACGCGCTTTCGGTTGACGCAGTAGCTCTGCTTCAATGCCGACGTGAGATAACAAAGTTTCGACATCCATGCCCAAACGTTTGACGCCGGTTAATGCTGCATTAACGAAATGGATACTAATGGTATCCCGGCTCATATTAAATCCTTCACTTTCTTTGATATTCACGAATATTTGACCTAAATGACGCTAAAAATAGTTAAACTGGCGATTTACAACAGCGCAAATCCATTTTTTACATGTTAAATTGCCGAAATGATCAAGGTAAATGGCTGAATGTGACATTGTCCTGATTATTTTGTGTTTTTAGACTGGATGCAAATCAAGAATAAATTGGAAGGAAAACCATGACAAGTGCTTTACACGGATTGAAAGTTCTCGATTTTTCAACATTACTCCCAGGGCCATTTGCAACGTTATATCTTGCAGATTTGGGCGCAGAAGTGATTCATATTGAATCACCAACACGACCTGATTTAATTCGAGTTTTACCACCCTATGCCCACGGGCAAGCCACGGCACACCGTTATTTGAACCGTAACAAACAGTCAATTGCGCTGGATTTAAAAGATCCTAAAAACATTGAACTGATTCATGAGAAAATAAAATCGTTTGATATTGTGGTTGAGCAGTTTCGCCCCGGTGTTATGCAACGGCTTGGGCTTGACTACGCCACATTGGCCGCGATTCATCCGAAACTCATCTATTGTTCAATTACCGGCTATGGTCAAACAGGCAGTTACAAAGACAAGGCTGGGCATGACATTAACTATCTCGCCTTGTCTGGTATTGCTGGACATAGTGGCCGCCAAGACAGTGGACCACCTCCGATGGGCGTGCAGATGGCTGATGTTGCAGGTGGTTCGATGCATGCGGTGATTGGGATTTTAAGCGCCGTGATTGAGCGGCAGCAAAGTGGTCTGGGGCAGTATATTGATATCTCGATGACTGATTGTGTGGTGAGCTTAAATAATATGGCTGCAGCAGCAAGTTTGGCGGGTCAGCAAAAGCAACACCCAGAGCAACACATCCTCAATGGCGGCAGCTTTTATGATTATTATCAAACACAAGATCAGCGTTATCTTTCTATTGGCAGCCTAGAACCACAGTTTATGCAGGGTGTGGCACAGGCTCTAGCATTGCCTATTCTGCTGGAAAAGGGGGCATCACTTGATCCGATCGATCGTCAAGCCGTAAAACAGGCAGTGCAGGCAAAAATTGCAATGCAACCGTTGGCGTATTGGCAGGCATGTTTTGCTGAATTGGATCTGTGCGTGGAAGCTGTTCTGACTTTGGATGAGGCCTTAAATTCAAATCTCGCCAAAGAGCGGAATTGGGTTACACAGGTACCATTTGCTGAGGGCAGTCGTGAAACAGAGGCGCAGTTGGCATTGCCGATTAAATTTTCTCGTTCTCAAGCGGTCTACCACTATGTGGGTCAAGCATTGGGTGAGGGCGACTGGCCGAGTTAAGGGTGCCTTGATTTTGGAAGACACCGAGTTTAAGAGGGATTTTCAATGCGGTGGAATAACTTGATGAGATGCTTTGAGTTGTTAGATCGAATTGACTTTGGCTTAGGTGGTTGAATTTATTCACATGCTCAGCCGAGACGTGTTGAGCTGTTGAATAAAAATACGCTGCTTTCTATAACTATTTAAAATTATTAAAAATAAAAAAGGTTGAATCACTTTGAATCGATCCTCGAAATCGGTAATAATCAGCGTCTCAGACTAAAGTCTTAGTCCTCCATCACCCGATTGGATTGTTGAAATGGATTTAATTCAAGAAAATGGTCAGCCACGCTATGGACGGTTTAGTGAACTACCTGTATCCATCAATATTGATCAATACATTTATAAAACACCTTTTGGTAAAATCCGAGAAGGTTGGCATAAATCATTAAAATTTAAAAAATTTAAATTTTGCTCAATTCAACATGAACATTACACCATCGGTATGGCGATTGCAGATATTGCCTGGGCGGGGCATGGCTTTATCTATGTTTATGATCATTTGAGCCAAGAAGTGATTGAATGGAATTCGATTCAATTTCTCGCACGAAATACCGTGGTTGATGAACAACCCAATTATAATCAAAGCTATTTTCATAAGGCACCGTTTCAACTGGATATTCAGCATGCCAATGGGGTGCGTTACTTACAGGTCAAAAAACACGATGAAATTGTATTTCAGGCACGGATTTTTTGCGCAGGCACCGACCCTTTAAGTATGTGTAGTCCGACAGGCATCAATGGTTGGACCTATACCCAAAAACAAAGTAGCTTGGCGGTTGAAGGCTTTTTTCTGAATAAAAGCAAACAACGGATTGAATTTGATGCCAAAAGCTTGGCTTCATTGGATGATACCTGTGGCTTTTTACGGCCTGAAACCTCTTGGTTTTGGCTGTCTTGTAATTTTTGGGATGAGCAAGGTAATCGCATTGGGCTAAATTTGGCTTCTGGTGTGAACGAAAGTTTTGGCAATGAAAATGCCTTGTGGGTCAATGGGGTATTACAGCCACTCTCCGATGTATTGTTTGAGCAGTTGGATGAACAACGTTGGTCGATTCGTTCACTGGATCAATGTTTAAATCTTGTGGTCACCACGGGGTGGCGCAGATATGAAAATTTAAACTTACGTTTGGTCGGGAGCCAGTTTAGCCAATGGCAGTCACGGGTTTCGGGTACGATTCATTTAGATGGTTGTGAGCAAGGCACAGTGTTTGATCATGAATATGCCTTACTCGAACAGCACTATGCCAAGTGGTAACGTTCGTTATATCTATTTATTCGTTATTTGCATCAGTGAGTTGGTTTGATTAAGGGCTGAGCTCACGTCAGCATGACCGCCGCTTAGTCACTTGCTGCTTGCCAAAGTGCATCACCTGCGGCAATCGGATCGCCAGTCGCGGCTAAGGTATCAACCCAGACTTGATATTGCTCAAGAACAGCATGTTGATTGGGGTGGAAGTCAGTTTTAAACCAGTCCATATAGGCCGTGCGCATACTCGATAAAATCCCTTTTTTACCGATAAACCACGGTAAGCCATGTGCCGTCATCTTGATGCGTTGTATGAGCGTAAAGCCATCCTGTTTGAGCATGACTTGGGTGCGGTAAAGGGTGAAGTTAAACATCAACAAGCTAATCAGAATTAAACTAAATTTACGTAAATTTTCAGGTACATGCGCTACTTGCTGCATCACATCAAAAGCCACATCACGATGCTCCATTTCCTCAATTGCATGCCAAGCAAATAAGGCGCGTACATAGGGGTGAGCAGTCGCCAAAGTGGCTTTTTTGCTATAAAAAGTTTCGGCCATCAGTGCGGTTAAATGTTCAGCGGCTGCCGTCATGGCAATGTTAAATTGTGGTGAGCGATAGGTCAGATCATGTTTGAAGACTTGGCTTAGGCGCTGAATGAATTGATCGACAGGCATCCCTTGCAGTTTCATTTGTTGATTCATTTGTTCATGCGCAATCCCGTGTTGGGCTTCTTGTTGAATAAAGTCGGTCACGCGTTGTTGTAAGGCGGGATCGTTAATTTTGGCGCGGAACAACCGTACACTTTTTATGAAATAACGTTCGCCTTCGGGGAAGGTCAGGCTGAGTGCATCGAACATGCGGCTACGAAAAGGATCGTTGTTAAACCAAAAACGTGGAATTTGATCGAGTTTAAAGTCGAGATGGCGCCTGACCACAGGCGAAACAGTGTGTTGGAGAGGTGCATTCATTTTATTGATTTTCTATGCAGCTTAAATCGTTCAGAGTATGGCGAGGTGCTTTTAATCTGGCATATCTAAAAGTGTCAACTTTAAGCATGTAGAGGACATTTAGATAGCTTGGACTGAGTCGGGTAGATGCTGTTGCGCCCTGTGCGAGGTAAGTCACAGGGCTATTGAGCCGGCGTTAAGCGTGTTGCTCACGCATTCTCGGAAAACGGAAGGCAATCGCAAGCAGTGCGAACACTGCCAGCACCCAGCAGTAATAAACATTGCCAATTAATTCAACCGGAGAGATTTTCGCAATTGAACAGGCCAACAACAGTTGTGCACCATAGGGAATTAAGCCTTGCACCACACAAGAGAAAATATCCAATAGGGCTGCAGCACGTTTTGGGTTGACGCCATATTCTTGGGCCACTTCACGGGCCATATCCCCAGCTAAAATAATCGCCACGGTATTATTTGCAACAAAGAGGTTGGAAAAAACCACCAAAAAACTAATCCCAATTTCACCAGCACGTTGTCGACCGACTTTAAACATGGCCGTCAGACGGTAGATGCGTTGAATTAACCAGTTTAAGCCACCTTCTTTTTGCATAATGGTCGAGAGGCCACCCAAGAACATCGACAATAATGCCACTTCAAACATGCCGGTAAAACCATCATAAATGGAGCTATTGAGTTTGAGTAGGTTGAACTCTGGTTGGATTAAAATGCCCAATAGACCAGAGAGTAAGATCCCAATCGTCAATACGGCCAAGACATGTAAGCGACTAAAGGCGAGGAAGAACACCGCCAAATAAGGCAAGATCAGCCAAACATTATAGTCTTGATGAGCAATGACCTGTGAGCCATGACTGCTAAAGAGATAGACCAATAAGGTGATGATCGAGGCTGGTAGAGCAATCCAAATATTGACACTGAACTTGGCGCGCAGTTCCACATTTAAGCTGCGTGTGGCTGCAATGGTGGTGTCAGAGATCATTGAAAGATTATCACCAAACATAGCGCCCCCCACCACCGCACCAATGGCATAGGCCACGCCAATGTCGGTGGCATTGGCAAAACCAAAGGCAATCGGTGCACAGGCGGCAATGGTGCCCATTGAGGTGCCCATCGCTGTAGCAATAAATGCGGAGATGATGAACAACATTGGTAAGACAAAAGCCGCTGGGATGATCGACAAGCCAAATTGCACTGTAGCTTCGACACTACCAATGGCGGTTGATACGCTGGCAAAAGCACCAGCGAGCATAAACACCATAAACATTAAAATCAGATTGGCGTGTCGCGCACCGGATAAAAAAGTTTCAATGGCTTCATTCATTGGGCCACGATAAATCAAGATGGCCAAAATAATGGCTGGCAAAGCGGCAACAGGCGCTTTTATTTGGTAAAAAGCAAACTCAGTGCCAATGAGGGAGTGGTAAATTCCACTGCCAAGAAAGATCGCTAAAAATACAAGAAGGGGTAACAGCGCAAGCGCACGGGCCTGTGTTTTAGCCGTGGTGTCTATGGTCATAATGCGGGAGGTTAATGAAATTAATCACGCAAGTATAAAACAGCTTGAGCCATTTCAAGAAAATAATATGCCGATGTATTGAATTTATTGACTCAATCACGGCTTAGACCCCAGAAACTGTCAAATACCAGATTTAGGCATATCATGAAAATAGCGCAATTTAGGTAGCTTTGATCATTGTGCCTGCTGACAAAATATAGATAAATGTACCACTTGAGGTGTGAGTCAAAAATCAGATGGGTTTATGCAATGCGACACCCTGTTCAATTCAGGGAAAATAGCATTACAATGCAATATCTTGTATGTTTACTTTACTCACTCCTCAAGTTTTAACAATCCAAGGGAATTACAAACCTATGTCTCGTATAGCCACTCGATTCGCACAGCTTAAATCTCAACAGCGCAAGGCTCTGGTTTCTTATGTCATGGCGGGTGACCCTCAACCTCAAGTAACCGTACCCCTGTTACATCAGATGGTTGCTGCGGGCGTAGATGTCGTTGAACTTGGAATGCCATTTTCCGATCCGATGGCCGATGGGCCTGTGATTGCTTTGGCTGGTGAACGTGCTTTGCGCGGTGGAACCAATACACTTGATGTGTTGTCCATGGTGCAACAATTTCGTCAACAAGATACAGAAACGCCAATTGTATTAATGGGCTATTTGAATCCTGTTGAAGTAATTGGTTATGAAAGTTTTGTTAAACAAGCGCATGCCAGTGGTGTCGATGGACTGATTTTGGTGGACTTACCGCCAGAAGAAGCCCAAGACTTTGATGCCATCTTAAAGCAATACGATATGGATCAAGTGTTCTTGCTTGCACCAACGTCTACCGAAGAACGTATTCGTTATGTTGCTGAACATGCCCGAGGTTTTATCTATTACGTTTCGCTCAAAGGCGTGACTGGGGCAGCGTCCCTAGACACGGCAGAAGCTGCGGCACGTATTGAAAAAATTAAATCAATGACCGATCTTCCCGTTGGTGTTGGATTTGGTATTCGCGATGCAGCGACAGCCAAAGCCATGGGCAGTGTGGCAGATGCAGTGATTGTCGGAACGGCTTTTGTTAAAAATTTCGAATCTTTAGCCCCAGAACAAGCCGTATCGCTAGCGGTCAATAAAGTCAAGGAGCTTCGAGCTGCGCTCGATGAGTTAGTATGAATCAAGAAGTAAAACCAGGGAAAGTGCTGAGTCCAGTGACACCATGGACCGATCGTTCTGTGCCAGGCATCGATATGCCGACCCAACAACAGATCCTTAAGGCGACGTTTACTGAGCCGACTATTGAGTGTCCTGAGTGCCATGCACTGGTGACACGTACGGCCATGTCTTTTAATGTTTATGTTTGTCCGCAATGTGATGAACATCTACGTATGAAAGCACGTGATCGCCTTAACTGGTTCTTTGATCAAGTGACCGAAGAGTTAGGTCAAGAATTTGCTGCCAAAGACCCGCTGCATTTTAATGACAGCAAGCCTTATCCTGAGCGTGTGAAAGAAGCGCAAAAGAAAACCGGCGAAACCGAAGCATTGTTGGTGATGCAAGGTCAGCTAAAAGGCGTTGAAATGGTGGCTTGTGCCTTTGAATTCGATTTCATGGCGGGTTCAATGGGAACCGTAGTCGGTGATCGCTTTGTACAGGCGGGTGAACGTGCGCTTAAATCAAGACTGCCATTGATTTGCTTTGCTGCTTCTGGTGGCGCACGTATGCAAGAAGGCATGTTGTCATTGATGCAAATGGCACGTACTTCAGCTGTGATCCAAAAACTCAAAGATGCAGGCTTGCCTTATCTCGTGGTTTTAACCCATCCCGTTTATGGTGGTGTGACTGCTTCTTTGGCGATGTTAGGGGATGTGCATATTGCTGAACCGAAATCTATGATTGGCTTTGCAGGGAAACGTGTGATCGAACAGACTGTGCGTGAAAAGCTCGAAGAACCGTTCCAACGTGCTGAGTTCTTGCTTGATCATGGCGTGATCGACCAAATTGTCCATCGTCATGCATTACGTGATACTGTATCCCGCATCGTAGCGAAATTGATGAATTTACCTTAATGCTCACTGCACCGCTTGCAACAGATGATTTACAAACATGGCTCGATTATTGGGGCCATGTTCACGTTACAGGGATTGATTTAGGTTTAGAACGGGTGTTGCCTGTTGCAGAAGCGCTGGGCATTATGCGTCCCAATGCAAAGGTCATCACGGTTGCAGGCACCAATGGGAAGGGCTCTACCACAACCGCGCTTGCCGCCATTCTCAATGCAGCAGGCTATCAAGTCGGTCTGTATCAATCTCCCCATATTTATCGTTTTAATGAGCGGGTCAAGCTTGCTGGTCAAGAGGTTGATGATCAACGCTTAATTGCGGCCTTTGTGCAGGTCGATCAAGCCCGCCGTGACTGCGAACTCAGCTTGTCATTTTTTGAGGCAACCACTTTGGCTGCCTTTTTAATTTTTAAACAGCAACAATGCGATGTCTGGGTACTCGAAGTGGGGCTCGGTGGTCGTCTGGATGTGGTCAATGTGATTGATCCAGATGTGGCTGTGATTACCAATATTGGTTTAGATCATATCGAATGGATCGGTGACACGATCGAAAAAATTGCCTTTGAAAAGGCAGGTATTATTCGTCCAAATATTCCTGTTGTTTTTGCAGGTAGCCAAAGCTTACCCGTTGCCATTCAAACCAAAGTCGACACATGTCAGGCCAGCCTCGCAGCCTACAATCGCGACTATTTTACCGAGATGGCAGCAGATGGTTCGCATTGGTATTTTGCTGCGCCTGGCACGACCTTAAAACTACCAATTGGCCATTTGGCAATAGAAAATCTTGCTGCGGCGATTGCGGCCATTCTAGTCAGTGGCTTAGCGGTTTCTGAGCAGGCCATGGCACAGGGTATTCAAGCCGCTGTATTGCCTGGTCGTTTTGATGTACGCCGCATTGCCCAGCAGACGGTTATTTTTGATGCAGGGCATAATCCACATGGTGTGGAATTTTTGTTGAATCAATTAGAAAAATTCTTACAATACAACGAACAGTACACGGAAATTGTGGCTGTTTTCTCAATGTTAGCCGATAAAGACATCGATGCTGTGGTGAATTTACTAAAACACAGGATCTTAACTTGGAAAATTGCAGCGCTTGCTGTGCCTCGCGCAGCAGAAATATCGCAATTACAATCCGCGTTAACAGATGAAACTGTCGCACAATATGAGAATATACAAGTCGCATTTCAATCAGCACTTGCAGAAACCAAAAATAATCAGCTGATTTTGGTATGTGGTTCATTCCATACCTTAGAGGCGGTCTGGGAGTATTTAGAAGCATGTCAATGAATAACAATCAGCGTTGGATGGGCGGTGTTGTTCTGTTGGGAGGAGGTGCGCTATTAGCGGCTTTGCTTCTAAAAGGGAAAGACGAGATCCAGCAGCAAGAACATGCGCAAGTTCCGCATCCAGTTGAGCAAGTGCGTCTGAAAAATGATCAGGCTCAAGCTTCGAGTGAAGCTGTTCATTTAGAAGCGCTTACCGTTGATGTCAACACGGAAAAACGCTTGCTTGAAGAGCAACGACGCGCACGAGAAAAAGCGATTGCTGAGCAAGATGCAAAATCGGCTGAGTTTTTGCGTATGCAGCAACAGGCTGAAGCTGCCGCGGCACAAAAGGCAGCGGAAGAATATGCTGCCATGAACGCGCGCCGTGAGTCTCGTCAACAAAGTTCTGACAATATTCCACCCGAATTGGTGAATGATGCCAAGGCGAAGGCTGGTGCAACGACAACGCAAATGACGGCAGAGCAAAAAGCAGCAGAGCAAAAAAAGTTACAGCAGCAAAAGCAGCAAACTGAAGCGGCACAAAAAAAACAGATTGAAGAACAAAAGCGTAAAGTAGCTGAAGCACAACGCAAAGCAGAGGCTGAGAAGCAACGCAAAGCGGAAGATGAAAAACAACGCAAAGCGGAAGATGAAAAACGACGTAGAGCCGCCGATGCCGAGAAACAACGCAAGGCGCAGGAACGTGCAGAGGCAGATAAACAGCGAAAACTGCAAGAAGACAAGAAAAAAGCGGATGCAGAAAAAGCCCGTAATATTCTGGAAAATGGCGACAAGCAGTGGATGGTACAAGTGGCTTTGGCCGCAAATCAGGCCAATGCAGATTCATTGGCGTCTAAATTACGCGCCAAAGGCTATAAAGTCACACAGAGCCAAACCTCAAAAGGGGTGCGGATTATGGTGGGACCTTCCAAAGATCGTAATACCGCAGACGTTTTGCGTAAAAAGATCAATGGTGATGCCAGTTTGAATATGAAGTCCGCTTGGGTCATCGATTGGGTACCACTGGATCAACGTTAATGTTATGTGATGTTGCACAAATACAGTTTCGCAAAGCAACATTGCAAGATGTCGCTGAATTGCTTCAGATTGACAGTGTGGTTGCACACGATTTAGCGCGTGCACAGCAGATTGAACAATGGGTTAAGCAGCAATACTGCGAGGTCTTGCTGCTTAACGCTAAAATTTCAGCTTATGCGGTGTTGCACCATCATTTTTTTGATCAGGCTTTTATTGAGATGTTAATGGTGAAACAGAGCTTAAGGGGCCAAGGCCTGGGGCTGAAGTTCATTGAACATTTCAAGGTCATATATCATGATGTAAAATTATTCACATCGAGTAATGCCTCAAATCTTGCGATGCAAAGTTTACTTAGCTCCGCAGGTTTTCAAGCCAGCGGTCAGATTGAAAACTTAGACCTTGATGATCCTGAATTGATTTTTTACCATCCAGTATTAGGTGCTTAACTTGTAGTCATGCAAAGTAACTGTCTTTGATATAGCCTGTTATGCCGTGATTGAGTACGCTGTTTTAATTTGCAGATGTAATTTGACTGCGTTTTAAGTTCTCACGTATCCACTGAATATTCTCAGGGCTAAACTGTTTTTCAATGTTGCGCCAAATCGGGTGGAAGCCATAGCCACCATGCTTCATTTCATTTAGTGCATCTTCGGTTGACCAATTTTCAAAAATAATACGATACATTGCAATGCTTGCACCGGTGCGATCAGAACCGTGATAGCAATGGATCAATACTTTTTCTTGGTGTTGTTCCGCCTGTTGAATGGCTTGCATGATTTGAAGAAGATCATCGCGATTGATTGCCCAAGTATTTATTGGAATGTGCACCAAATTAAAAGGTCGCTGCTTAAAAACATCTTTGTCTGGGTTGCGACTTCTGAGGTTAATCACTGTTGTAATTTGATGTTGATTGAGCGCTGGGATCAGGCTTGCATCAGGTTGTTCGCTACGGAATACATGCTGACTTATTTGGTGGAAATTATGTGCTTGAGAAAGCGATTTCCCCCAATGCTGTGGGCGGTCTTCGGCTTTTAGACTTGGAGTGCTGACACAAGCGGTGAATAAGGTTGTGCTCAGAAGCAGGCTGAGGATAAGAGGTTTATTCATATTTGATAATGTTTTAGCTCAATAGGGTCATGTGCACAAATTATTTCAATTTCGCTGTGCATCTTGGATAGGTCTTGAAGTTTCTTTAAGCTTTCTAAACGTAAAATATTATTGTCCGCCAAGAACTGTTCAGTACGATTTAAAATAGATAGTTTTTTATTTGGATTCAAGGCTAAACGGCAATAATAAGCGTCACCGCAGTATAACAACCAGCCTGTGGCCTGTCGAATGGCGATGCCACAATGCCCAGCACTATGACCGGGCAGGGCAATCATGAGAATTTCATCTTGGAACAATTGAAAACTGTGGATGCGGGTGAGATTAAACCATGCATCACCCGGTTGTGGGTCTAGAAAATTCCAATAACGATGAGTTTGGAATTGATGTGGTCGATAACGCATTTTGCTTTTATAGTCTGAATTAAAAGTCGCATTAAACTCTGTTGACAGTACATGCACCGTTGCATCGGGAAAGTCAGAAATACCGCCCGCATGGTCAAAGTCCAAATGACTGAGCAAAATATGTTTTACATCGTTGGATTTAAACCCCAGTTTCTGAATTTGAGCAATCGCGGTAAAGGCTAAATTGTGTTGAATGCCACTGAGTTTGGGGATTAAACGGCCGAGTCGCTGCTGTGGATGTAAATAGTCCTGAACCCCTAAACCGGTATCGACCAGCACCAAGCCCTGATCTGTTTCAATCAATAAACAATGACAGACGATCTCAGCTTTCGCACCTTTTTGGCCAAAAAGTGGCGCATAGAGAGGGCGCATGCTGCCGCAGTGCAGATGGTGGACCTGATAAATCATCACTTCAACGTTCTACAGAAGAAGGGTTTTTATACCTTAGATTGCTCGATTTAGCGAATATATTCGTGAAGATACCCGAGGATTTAGAATCTGCATCATATCGATGTGAAGGTGAGGATGCAGATCTAAGTGCATTGAATTAGTTCAGATTAGGCTGTGCAGTAAGGCGTAAATAGGGCGTGACCGCGGTATAACCTGTGGGAAAGCGCTGTTGGATTTCGGCTTCATCTTGGAGCGAGGGCACAATCACCACATCATCACCCTGTTGCCAATTGGCTGGGGTTGCAACTTTATATTGATCAGTCAATTGTAATGAGTCGAGTACGCGGAGAATTTCATGGAAGTTTCGGCCCGTCGACGCAGGATAGGTGATGATTAAGCGGACTTTTTTGAGTGGATCAATAATGACCAAAGAACGCACAGTTAGCGTTTCACTGGCATTGGGGTGAATGAAATCATAAAGCGTGGATACTTTGCGGTCTTTGTCTGCCAAGATTGGAAAGTTGACGGTAGTTTTTTGACTGTGATTGATGTCTTCAATCCAACCCTGATGTGATGCAACATCATCGACAGAAAGAGCCAATACTTTCACGTTACGTTTAGAAAATTCATCTTTGAGTTTGGCGGTATAGCCAAGTTCAGTGGTGCAGACGGGGGTATAGTCCGCAGGATGTGAAAATAAAATGCCCCAACGATCTCCAAGAAATGTATGAAAGTCGATTTTTCCTTCGCTTGAGTCTTGTTCAAAATTGGGTGCAAGATCACCGAGATGTAATGCCATGCGAGAACCTCTATTGTGGGATATTGTTGATGTTATGAATGACGAATATCCCTGAGTTTCTTCAGAAGATGAAATAGTGTTTTTGCATTTCGTTATGAATAAAGTCGCTATAAAAAGCAACAGCAATAAAAAATATCATGGATTCATGTCGATATTCGGTGTATTGGATGATCAAATTTGCTACATTAGAGCGCCTTAGATTGAAAATATTAGCGTTCTGAAATGATTTTATGTAGGGAATGAGCTAAAACCCTTGTACTTCAAATTTCTAGCACCATAATAACGTCTGAGAAAAAACTATTTTGACAAGCAAGATTTAGAGAGTCTATTCATGTTGGCAAGTCTGATCGGAGGAATCTTCGGTACCAAAAATGAGCGTGAACTCAAGCGAATGAGAAAAATCGTTGATAAAGTCAACGCGCTCGAGCCGACGATATCTGCCCTAAGCGATGCAGACTTATCTGCAAAAACAGAACAATTTAAGCAGCGACATAACAAAGGCGAAAGCCTGGACCAATTGTTGCCTGAGGCTTTTGCGGTTTGCCGTGAAGCTGGTAAACGTATCATGGGCATGCGCCATTATGATGTGCAAATTATTGGTGGTATTACCTTGCACGAAGGTAAAATTGCAGAAATGCGTACAGGTGAAGGTAAAACCCTCATGGGTACTTTGGCTGTTTACCTCAATGCAATTAGCGCTACTGGTGTGCATGTCATCACGGTAAACGATTATTTGGCACAACGTGATGCCGAATTAAACCGTCCGTTATATGAGTTCTTGGGTTTAAGCGTTGGCGTGATTTATTCCATGCAATCGCAGTACGAAAAGGCAGAAGCTTATCGTGCGGATATTACCTACGGCACAAATAACGAATTTGGTTTTGATTATCTTCGTGACAACATGGTCTTTTCCATGGCGGAGAAAAAGCAGCGTGGTTTGGTCTATGCCATTATCGATGAAGTGGATTCCATTCTGATCGATGAAGCACGGACCCCGTTGATTATTTCTGGGCAAAGTGAAGATTCTTCTCAGCTGTATATTGCGATTAACGATATTCCATTTAAGTTGACGCCGCAAAAAGAAGAAAAAGTTGCAGATGGTGGTCACTTCTGGATTGACGAAAAACAGCGCACTGTTGAAATGACTGAAATCGGTTATGAAACAGTGGAGTCTGAATTAATTCAAATGGGTTTGTTGGCTGAAGGTGAAAGTCTTTATTCAGCATCCAATCTCAACCTCGTACACCATGTCACTGCTGCAATTCGTGCACATTTCCTATATCAACGTAATGTGCAATATATTGTAGACAATGGCGAAGTGGTGATCGTTGATGAAAATACTGGGCGTACCATGCCTGGTCGTCGTTGGTCTGAAGGTCTACATCAAGCAGTCGAAGCCAAAGAAGGTCTGGAAGTACAACCTGAAAACCAAACCTTGGCGACAACCACATTCCAGAACTATTTCCGTCTGTATAAAAAACTGTCTGGTATGACCGGAACAGCAGATACAGAAGCTTCGGAAATGAAAGAAATTTATGGACTTGATGTGGTGATTATTCCAACCCATCGTCCAATGGTTCGTGTTGATCAAAACGATTTAATCTATTTAAATCGTAATGGTAAATACAACGCGATCATTCACGAAATTAAAAAGATTCATGAGGCCGGTGTTGCACCAATTCTGATTGGTACCGCAACTATCGAAGCCAGTGAAATTTTATCGGACAAGCTTAAAGAAGCAGGGATCAGCCATGAAGTGCTGAATGCCAAGCAGCATGAGCGCGAGGCCGATATTATTGCCCAAGCAGGTTCACCACTTGCCGTTACGATTGCCACCAATATGGCAGGTCGTGGTACGGATATTTTACTTGGTGGTAACTGGAAAGCAAAACTGGCTAAAATTGAAAACCATACAGCAGAAGATGAAGCACGTCTAAAAGCTGAATGGGAACACAATAACGCTGCGGTGCTCAGTTCAGGTGGTTTACACATTATTGGTTCTGAGCGTCATGAATCACGTCGTATTGATAACCAGTTGCGTGGTCGTTCTGGTCGCCAAGGTGATCCAGGTGTTTCACGCTTCTTCTTGTCACTCGAAGATGATTTGATGCGTATTTTTGCAGGCGATCGTGTTGTTGGAATGATGCGTGCGATGGGCTTGCAAGAAGATGAGGCGATCGAACACAAAATGGTGTCGCGTTCCATTGAAAATGCACAGCGTAAAGTTGAAGCACGTAACTTTGATATTCGTAAGAATCTATTGAAATACGATGACGTCAACAACGAACAGCGTAAAATCATTTACTCGCAGCGTGATGAAGTTCTGGTTGAGCCAAGCTTACAAGACTATCTAGAAGAAATGCATCGTGAAGTGGTTAAAGGTTTGATCGAAACTTATATTCCGCCTGAATCAATTCATGATCAGTGGGATATTCCTGGTTTGGAACAGGCTTTAAGTGCGGAATTTTCTCTTGATTTGCCAATTACACAATGGCTAGACCAAGATCGTCGTCTGGATGAAGAAGGTTTGGTTGAGCGTATTCGTGATGCTTTGGTTGAGCGCTATCGTAACCGTCGTGAACAGATGGGTGAAGAGTCTGCACCAACACTCGAACGTCATTACATGCTTGGTTCGCTTGATCGTCACTGGAAAGAGCACTTGGGTGCGATGGATTATCTACGTCAAGGGATTCACTTGCGTGGCTATGCCCAAAAGAACCCAGAGCAGGAATACAAAAAAGAAGCATTTAACTTATTTGTAAACATGCTTGCTGCGATTAAGTCCGATGTGGTTACCGATTTGTCGATGGTTCGTGTGCCGACTGCAGAAGAACTTGCAGAAATGGCTGCACAGCAACAAGCACAAGCCGATGCAATGCAGTTGTCATTTGCCCATGGTGAAGTTGATGGCTTAACGGGTGAAGTGATTGTCGATGAGCAAGAACAGCCTCAGGTGATTCAAGCACCGGAAAGCCGCAATGCACCTTGCCCTTGTGGTTCGGGTTTAAAATACAAACAGTGTCACGGCAAGATCTAGAGCACGAAAAGCAGAACGAATGTTCTGCTTTTTTATAATCTATTGCACAAAAGTTAATTTCATTGCAGGATAGCGCATTAAATGATATTTACTTGCACATTCAGATTGAGAACTGGGAAGACAATGAAAAAAGTATTAAAAACTTTATTATTTGCAGCGGTCGCTGTTCCAATGTTCGCTGTTGCAGCACCACAAACCACAACAGTGGAAAAGGTACAAGCAGCAACAGGCGCTGTAACTCCACAAGTTGAAGTCAAGCGTGAAGCGACAAGCGTCATTAGTCCACGTACAGGGATTCGTTATACCTTGGGTGAAACGGGCAACCGACCAATTCTATTAAAAACAGCAAGCATTGCAGCTGCTACACCTGCAACCGCAAATCGTGTGGTTGCAGCCAATCCCGCACTTTCTCCAGCAAGCCAAGAAAAAGCCAAACAAGCGCTGTTGAATAGCCCAAGTACATTGGCTTCAGCACCATAAGCGTTATACATCCTCGCAATATCCTCATGCATGAAATCAAGCCTTTTTGAGTTTCATGCATGAAACTCAAAAAACTTCACACTTTCAAATTGCTTAGACTCGATTTTTGTCTAATTTTCTACTAAGCTGTCTTTTTTTAATAACAAACTGGACATTTAAAAATGGCTGTTGGTGACGTAACGATGCCACATATGCATGTGGTTCAAGGTGTAAAAATAGGTTCAGCAGAAGCATATATCCGTTATCCTAATCGACGCGATTTAGTCATTTTTGAATTTGCTGAAGGAACGCAGGTTGCAGGTGTTTTTACCCAAAATGCATTTTGTGCTGCACCGGTTAAAGTGTCTAAAGTACATTTACAACAAGCCAATGCACGTTATCTAGTGATTAATACAGGTAATGCCAATGCAGGAACAGGCCCGACGGGTCTCTCTAATGCACAGCAAACCTGTGTCAAGCTTGCAGAATTGGCCGGTGTACAAGAATATGAAATTCTACCTTTTTCAACTGGTGTGATTGGTGAACAGCTACCGATTCAGCGTTTGGTTGATGGGTTACCAATGGCATTGGAAAGCTTGAACGCAGATGCATGGCTAGATGCTGCAACGGGTATTATGACCACGGACACCACGCCTAAAGGCGCTTCTGAGCAATTTGAGCTTGATGGTGTTGTGTATACCATGACGGGTATTTCTAAAGGCGCTGGTATGATTCGCCCCAATATGGCGACCATGCTGGGTTTTGTGGCGACCGATTTAGCCATTGAACGTGGTCTATTAGAACAGTTGCTCAGTGAAGCGGTGAATGTTTCTTTTAATCGTATTACGGTTGATGGTGATACGTCGACCAACGATTCTTGTATTGTGGCAGCAACAGGCAAAGCGGGTGGGCAAATCTTGTCTTCAAGCCAAGACCCACGTTATGCCGAGGTACTCAGTGTACTCAGTAGAATTATGCAGCGTCTTGCACAACTGATCATCCGTGATGGTGAAGGTGCGACCAAGTTTATTACGATTGCAGTGGAAGGTGGTGAAAATACCCAAGAGTGTTGTGATATCGCATATAGCATTGCACACTCACCTTTGGTAAAAACTGCAATTTTTGCTTCAGATCCAAACTGGGGACGCATCTTGTGTGCCATTGGCTACGCAGGCGTCACTGATTTAGATGTAGAAAAAATTCAAGTTTGGCTAGACGATGTGCAAATCTGTAAAGATGGCGGCGCTGCTGCTGATTATACTGAGGCAGAAGGCTCACGCGTGATGTCACAAACAGAAATGACCATTCGGGTAGACTTGGGTCGAGGGGAAGCAAAAGACACGGTATATACCTGCGATTTGTCGTATGATTACGTCAAGATTAATGCAGATTACCGTTCATAGTGATTTAGAAAAAACCTCCTCAGTGAGGTTTTTTCGTATTCAGGGTGCTTTTTCTTTTTTGAAATGACGTGCCCTATATTTTTAATGAAATTGATAAATGAATTATTTATCAGGTGTAAAGCAAGCCACAGCGCAAGCATAAGGATAGAGAAGGCCTTTTATGAAAGATGCGAATCAGTTAATTGCCAACGATGCCAAGTCGATTGTGCAGACGCATTTAGATCGGTTAGGTGAAACTAAGGACAGTCGTTTAGACCCCGTGCTTAAACGAGAGAAGTTTCAGCAGATTCAAGCAGCACTTGAAAAGCGTAATGCCGTTTTAGTCGCGCATTACTATTGTGATCCAGATGTACAAGAGTTGGCTGAAGCAACCGGTGGTTGTGTTTCAGACTCTTTGGAAATGGCGCGTTTTGGCCGAGATCATGCTGCAACAACATTGTTGGTCGCGGGTGTTAAATTTATGGGGGAGACGGCTAAAATTCTTTCTCCAGAAAAAACCATTCTTATGCCAACCTTAGAAGCCACCTGTTCTTTAGACTTAGGCTGCCCAGCCGATGCGTTTGGTGCATTTTGTGATGCCAATCCGGACTATACGGTGGTGGTTTATGCCAACACCTCTGCTGCAGTTAAAGCACGTGCAGATTGGGTGGTGACTTCAAGTTGCGCAGTTGAAATTATTGAACATCTAGATAGCTTGGGTGAGAAAATCATTTGGGCGCCGGATCAGCATTTAGGGCGCTATATTCAAAAACAAACCAAAGCAGAAATGTTGATTTGGGATGGTGCTTGTATTGTGCATGAGGAGTTCCGTGCACGTGGTATTGAGCGGATGAGAGCGATCTACCCGAATGCAGCAGTTTTGGTGCATCCAGAGTCTCCTGAGTCGGTCGTTGCGGTTGCTGATGCTGTTGGTAGTACCTCGCAATTAATTAAGGCGGCGCAGACCTTACCGCACGATACGCTGATCGTTGCGACAGATCGCGGCATTTTTTATAAAATGCAACAGGCCGTGCCGCATAAAACCTTGCTTGAAGCACCTACTGCTGGGGAAGGGGCGACCTGTCGATCTTGTGCGCATTGCCCGTGGATGGCGATGAACGAACTCGATGGCATCTTGCATGTGCTTGAGCATGGTGATCAAGAAATCTTTGTGGATGAGCAGCTTGCAGCACGTGCAAAACTGCCTTTAGATCGCATGTTGCAGTTCAGTGCAGCACTAAAATCGTAAAAATCAGTCAAAATGTTTGATTAATATACACTTGACACGGTTTTCGCATTTTTTTTAAGGATAGGTGTTGACGTAATCCAACGTCACGCCTAGAATGCACACCGTACCGCACGATGTGTAGTACGACAAGCTGAGATGAATCGGAGCATGGCGCAGCCTGGTAGCGCATCTGGTTTGGGACCAGAGGGTCGTAGGTTCGAATCCTACTGCTCCGACCAATTCTTCAAGGCAAAGGTTTCATGATGTTTATTGTCATTGTTACGCGCCTGTAGCTCAGTAGGATAGAGCATCCGCCTTCTAAGCGGATGGTCACAGGTTCGAATCCTGTCAGGCGCACCATTTATGGTGACTTGATAAATTAGAACCAAAAGATTTATGATGGTGGATGTAGCTCAGTTGGTAGAGCCCCGGATTGTGATTCCGGTTGTCGCGGGTTCGAATCCCGTCATTCACCCCACTTCATAAATAGCAGGCAACACGATCGGAGCATGGCGCAGCCTGGTAGCGCATCTGGTTTGGGACCAGAGGGTCGTAGGTTCGAATCCTACTGCTCCGACCACTTTAAGTTCAGTAAGATTAAAGTGAAAACAAAATCCGCATTAGCGGTTTTTTTTTGCCTAAAATTTAATAAAACTAAAATAATACAATGCTCCTTGCACAATCACCTTAAAAGCTACAGCAATCCAATCTCCGCAGCATACAGACTCATGCCTTGTAAGCAAAGGGCATAGGTATCCATACCAATACTTAAGAAATATATAGTCAAAATAAGTAAGCTATTTGAGCTTATTACAAGGTATTTAAGTCCTGTTTAGATTTGGAATTTAGGGGTAAGTACAAATTCCATTGAATTCCAAAAATCCCCAATCTTCCCGCTTACGCCCTATATGACTCATCTTTTTCAAAGAGGGGAGCTTTTTTTGGGGGATTCAATGAGCAGCATTGCTACGCAAGGATGGGTTACTTTGGGTCGTAAACAGCATCTCAAAAGATGTGTGGGTACCTATGAGGTAACGGGAGTATGGTGATATCTAAGTATAGAGTATTGCTTGATGTATATATTTTGATTGGGGTGATTAGGGACGGATAAGGGCATAAAAATGGACGCCTTACTGCAGCGAGTAAAAGGAATCCATTGTTAAGTTTGATGGGTTGAGCTGAAGAGCTTGACGTGGTGAACTATGGAATAATCGTAATATTTACACGTCTATTTTTTGCTCTGTTTTCATCTGTGTCATTACTGAAAAGCGGTTGGCTAGAGCCACGACCTATTGTTTTGATATTTTGATTTTCAAAACCATTTTCAATGAAGATGTAAGCAACGCTTTGTGCGCGTTTTTCTGATAATTGCTGGTTGTATTCTAACTGGCCGATGTTATCTGTATGCCCAATGACTTTGAGTTTTCCGAGGTGATATTTTTTGAGTTGATCCGACAAGCGAGTAAGCTCGGTTTGTTGTGTTGTCTTGATTTCATACTCATTGAAATTAAATAATATACGTTCAGGTAAGCGTAGGGTCCAGCCCTCATCAGTTAGGGTGAAGCCTTCCTTTTTTAACATTCGTGCTTGTTTATAGCTTAAATGACCTAAGTTGAGGCATCCAGTTAGGCTAAAAGCCAATAACAATAACGTAAATATTCTTAAGGGCTTACTTGGTAAGTTCATCACAATTTAAATCCTCACGGGTCGCAATATGCCAGTTTTCATCGAGTAGCTTTGCTTTATACATGGCGCTATCTGCAGCTGTGATTAAATCTTCGGGAGATTTAAAGCACTTGAAGAAAGCGATACCAATACTAAAGCTGAAATGTATTTCTGTTTTCTCGTAATAAAGTGGTGCTTTACAGCAGTTTAATAAATGTTTGGCAATAGAGATTGAATGTTCAGGCTTTTGAATATTTTTTAAGAGAATGGCAAATTCATCACCGCCCAAGCGAGCAATAAAATCATCCTGTCTCAAGCTGGTTTTTAAGCGTAGAGACATTTCTTTTAAAACAGCATCACCTGCTAAGTGACCGTATTGGTCATTGATTTCTTTGAAGTGATTGTTGTCAATATACAGTAAAGCTGTATTTTGAAGGTTCGGTTGATAAAATATTTGAAATAAAGTCTGATAGAAAAAATTTCGATTAGGAAGCTGTGTCAATTCATCATGTCGCGCTTGATGAGCTAATTTATCATTTTCTGTTTGTAGTTGCTGATTGGATTGTTGAATTTTTTCTAATAATTCGTTGAAAACAATATTTAAGTCTTGAAACTCATCAATAGGCGAGTCAGGTAGGCGAATTTGGTAGTTCTTTCTCAAACTAATGAGTCGTGCGGTGGATACGATTGGGTGGATCGAATTCATTAAATATTGATAAATAGAGCGTACCAACCAAAATATTGTTGCCAATATAATCAGAAAGCCAAGACTTAAACTGAGCAGGATTTTATGTACAAATGCGACAAGATTGGAGGCATTACCATAGACCTGAACTTCACCATATTTTTTTTGATTATGTGTAATCGTGACTTGAATGGGTTGATTGAAAAATAATCGATCTAAAATATAAGTAGTGGGTGTCCAGTTTTGTTGCGGTTGCTCTATATGTGCAAGTCTTTGGTTATTTTGATCCATGACATTAATGGAGCGTATTGGGTATTCTTCGGCGTATTCTTCTAAAATTTGTTTGATTGTCACTTTGTCATTAAAGACCACAGCGGGTTGAATTCTCTCGCTAAGTGCATCCGCTAAAATAACTAAGCCTTGTTGAGCATAGGTTCGCATAGTATATGCTGAAACCACGAAAAAGATAATCGTACAAATGGTGAAGGTTAGCCCGAAAATAGCCAATTGAGATCGTTTAAATACATTTTGCAAGGATGTCGTTTGGTAGAGGCGTTTGATCATTACTCCTCCAAAGACTTGGTTAATAGTAAAACACGAGGGTCAACATGAACCTTGGATTGACTTAAACTGTCTAAATTGACTTTAAACGAGGTTAGTTGTTTACGCTTATATAGGCAAAATGCACTTCCGACTTCACATTCATTGTTATTTGAGCTAAAGGACAGGGTTGCTGTATTCAGTTGAGTGTTTAAGATATTTTGTTCTTGTCGGGGAGTAAAAGTAGAAAAGAAAACAGCCTGGCATGACGATTTAGAAAGATTGGGTAAGGTTATCGATTGTACCTGGTAATTATATTTAGACTGCTGTGCGACAGTTTTAAATTGATTGGCTAGGTTGGTATTATCGACAACACATAGTACTGGTGTGGAAGAGAGTGCATTCCATTTGGCATAACTTAGGATCGAAAATGTAGTCACGAATATATTGTGTGTTGAAATAGCATGTGTCGGCACAGCGAGAAAATATAGGAGCAGTGCCAAGCTTAATCTTGGACTTGGATTTTTCACTTCTGAGTAATATTCTGATTCTGGGGAGAAAGTGTTGACTATTTTAGCTGAGTCAGCAGTATAAAAAAAGGTTAAAAAATAACAGGGCATTTCTATCCCTATGAATTACATAGCGACTTAGAGGGATAAATCCATAAAAGTGCAGCTGAAGAAGGTGTTTAAATATTATATAGCTTAAGGGAGATAGCATATTTTCTCTAGGCATTCTTAATGTACTGCGAGAAAAGTTGTATTAAACAAAAGTTATTAAAGTACTTAATTGTTTTTAATGCTTGAATAAACGCTCTGCTGTGCACAGAAATAATTTTAAAAAAAAATCGGTGTCTTTTTCCTAAAAGGCACCGATTTTTGCATTTAGCTTGTAGGAATATGGGGGTGTTGATGATTAATTGGTCGATTTGGTTTAATTGAAGCAGATATAAATAATGGTTAAGTGGATTTATATAAATAAAGTCATTGGTTTTGGTTATAAAAGCAACTGACAAAGCATTTAATCGGGTATTTGGATTGAAAAATAGCCACCTGATTGAAATAAGTTGAAATAGGGGTTGCGCACGATTTTTTTTCGCCTATAATGCACATCCATCGGCGGTGATATTAATAAGAACTTGTTGAATAACAAGCACTTAGCTTTAAGTTAAGATGTTTGGATTGCAGATAAGGGCTTTAAATTAAATAACATTACTTGTTGACTTTCTAAATAAAGAGAGTAACATAGCCGACCTAGCTTGCTGCTGACGAAGCAGTAAGTAAATCATTAAGAGATTATGAAGAACAACTTGTGTGGATTTTTACTGGTTGATTGATCAAATATTATCATTGATTGATTGGTAGAAATTACTCGAAGTTTATTTGAGAAATATTTGTCAGTTATTTGATGAGCCAAGATTTGTAGCCATAAGCTACTAATGATTTTTAACTGAAGAGTTTGATCATGGCTCAGATTGAACGCTGGCGGCAGGCTTAACACATGCAAGTCGAGCGGGGAAAGGTAGCTTGCTATCTGACCTAGCGGCGGACGGGTGAGTAATACTTAGGAATCTGCCTATTAGTGGGGGACAACGTTTCGAAAGGGACGCTAATACCGCATACGCCCTACGGGGGAAAGCAGGGGATCACTTGTGACCTTGCGCTAATAGATGAGCCTAAGTCGGATTAGCTAGTTGGTGGGGTAAAGGCCTACCAAGGCGACGATCTGTAGCGGGTCTGAGAGGATGATCCGCCACACTGGGACTGAGACACGGCCCAGACTCCTACGGGAGGCAGCAGTGGGGAATATTGGACAATGGGGGGAACCCTGATCCAGCCATGCCGCGTGTGTGAAGAAGGCCTTATGGTTGTAAAGCACTTTAAGCGAGGAGGAGGCTCCTATAGATAATACCTATAGTGAGTGGACGTTACTCGCAGAATAAGCACCGGCTAACTCTGTGCCAGCAGCCGCGGTAATACAGAGGGTGCAAGCGTTAATCGGATTTACTGGGCGTAAAGCGTACGTAGGCGGCTAATTAAGTCGGATGTGAAATCCCCGAGCTCAACTTGGGAATTGCATTCGATACTGGTTAGCTAGAGTATGGGAGAGGATGGTAGAATTCCAGGTGTAGCGGTGAAATGCGTAGAGATCTGGAGGAATACCGATGGCGAAGGCAGCCATCTGGCCTAATACTGACGCTGAGGTACGAAAGCATGGGGAGCAAACAGGATTAGATACCCTGGTAGTCCATGCCGTAAACGATGTCTACTAGCCGTTGGGGCCTTTGAGGCTTTAGTGGCGCAGCTAACGCGATAAGTAGACCGCCTGGGGAGTACGGTCGCAAGACTAAAACTCAAATGAATTGACGGGGGCCCGCACAAGCGGTGGAGCATGTGGTTTAATTCGATGCAACGCGAAGAACCTTACCTGGTCTTGACATAGTAAGAACTTTCCAGAGATGGATTGGTGCCTTCGGGAACTTACATACAGGTGCTGCATGGCTGTCGTCAGCTCGTGTCGTGAGATGTTGGGTTAAGTCCCGCAACGAGCGCAACCCTTTTCCTTATTTGCCAGCGGGTTAAGCCGGGAACTTTAAGGATACTGCCAGTGACAAACTGGAGGAAGGCGGGGACGACGTCAAGTCATCATGGCCCTTACGACCAGGGCTACACACGTGCTACAATGGTCGGTACAAAGG
Organism: Acinetobacter pullicarnis; assembly: GCF_006352475.1. Classification (NCBI taxonomy): domain Bacteria; kingdom Pseudomonadati; phylum Pseudomonadota; class Gammaproteobacteria; order Moraxellales; family Moraxellaceae; genus Acinetobacter; species Acinetobacter pullicarnis. The sequence continues at coordinate 3,229,684 of NZ_VCMZ01000001.1, read as the reverse complement.
GTTGCTACCTAGCGATAGGATGCTAATCTCAAAAAGCCGATCGTAGTCCGGATTGGAGTCTGCAACTCGACTCCATGAAGTCGGAATCGCTAGTAATCGCGGATCAGAATGCCGCGGTGAATACGTTCCCGGGCCTTGTACACACCGCCCGTCACACCATGGGAGTTTGTTGCACCAGAAGTAGGTAGGGTAACCGTAAGGAGCCCGCTTACCACGGTGTGGCCAACGACTGGGGTGAAGTCGTAACAAGGTAGCCGTAGGGGAACCTGCGGCTGGATCACCTCCTTAACGAAAGATTGACGATCGGTAAGAATCCACAACAAGTTGTTCTTCAACTGTGTCTTGCAAAAGATTTAAAGCGATTCGTTGCTTTAGGTTTTCTCAGGGTCTGTAGCTCAGTTGGTTAGAGCACACGCTTGATAAGCGTGGGGTCACAAGTTCAAGTCTCGTCAGACCCACCATTCACTTTTTAAGTGTGGTGATAAAACGATGTTTTAGAACTTATGAGAAGCAAAGATAGAGTATCTCGAATAGATTATCTGGGGACTTAGCTTAGTTGGTAGAGCGCTTGCCTTGCACGCAGGAGGTCAACGGTTCGACTCCGTTAGTCTCCACCATATAAAGTTAGGTTTCTGGAATCAGAAACAAAGAATTTAACTGCAAAGTTAGATTATAGAATTTAGTAAAAGTTGTTCTTCATATCTTGGTGATCAATTTTATTAAGTTCTGTGATTTATCACAGTTTGCTACGACCTGACGAAGGCGTAGTTAATCATTAACAGATTGGCAAATTTGAGTTGAAATTAATTGTTTTAGCTCATTGTTTCGAAAGGAACGATGAGTACTAGCGAAGAAATTAACTGAATCAAGCGTTTTGGAAAACGAAAATAGATTGAAGCTGTACAGTGTTTAAATACACAGTACTTCAAACTGTAATGTTGCTAACCCTCCTTGTAGGGGTTACGACTGTTTGGGGTTGTATAGTCAAGTAATTAAGTGCATGTGGTGGATGCCTTGGCAGTCAGAGGCGATGAAAGACGTAATAGCCTGCGATAAGCTCCGGGGAGGCGGCAAATATCCTTTGATCCGGAGATTTCTGAATGGGGAAACCCACCTACTATAAGGTAGGTATCGTATGATGAATACATAGTCATACGAGGCGAACGAGGGGAAGTGAAACATCTCAGTACCCTTAGGAAAAGAAATCAATTGAGATTCCGTCAGTAGCGGCGAGCGAACGCGGATCAGCCCATTAAGTTATGTGTGTTTTAGTGGAATGCTCTGGGAAGTGCAACCATAGTGGGTGATAGTCCTGTACACGAAAGGGCACACATAATGATGACGAGTAGGGCGAGGCACGTGAAACCTTGTCTGAATATGGGGGGACCATCCTCCAAGGCTAAATACTCCTGACTGACCGATAGTGAACCAGTACCGTGAGGGAAAGGCGAAAAGAACCCCTGTGAGGGGAGTGAAATAGATCCTGAAACCGCATGCATACAAGCAGTGGGAGCCGACTTGTTCGGTGACTGCGTACCTTTTGTATAATGGGTCAGCGACTTATATTCAGTAGCAAGGTTAACCGTATAGGGGAGCCGTAGAGAAATCGAGTCTTAATAGGGCGTTTAGTTGCTGGGTATAGACCCGAAACCAGGTGATCTATCCATGAGCAGGTTGAAGGTTGGGTAACACTAACTGGAGGACCGAACCCACCGTCGTTGAAAAGCCGGGGGATGACTTGTGGATAGGGGTGAAAGGCTAATCAAACTTGGTGATAGCTGGTTCTCCCCGAAAGCTATTTAGGTAGCGCCTCGGACGAATACCATTGGGGGTAGAGCACTGTTTCGGCTAGGGGGTCATCCCGACTTACCAAACCGATGCAAACTCCGAATACCAATGAGTACTATCCGGGAGACAGACTGCGGGTGCTAACGTCCGTAGTCAAGAGGAAAACAATCCAGACCGCCAGCTAAGGCCCCAAAATTATAGTTAAGTGGGAAACGATGTGGGAAGGCATAGACAGCTAGGAGGTTGGCTTAGAAGCAGCCACCCTTTAAAGAAAGCGTAATAGCTCACTAGTCGAGTCGGCCTGCGCGGAAGATGTAACGGGGCTAAAACTATATGCCGAAGCTGCGGATGCATAATTTATTATGCGTGGTAGGGGAGCGTTCTGTAAGCCGATGAAGGTGTATTGAGAAGTATGCTGGAGGTATCAGAAGTGCGAATGCTGACGTGAGTAACGACAATGCGAGTGAAAAACTCGCACGCTGAAAGACCAAGGGTTCCAGTCCAACGTTAATCGGGGCTGGGTGAGTCGACCCCTAAGGCGAGGCCGAGAGGCGTAGTCGATGGGAAATTGGTTAATATTCCAATACTTCTGTGTAATGCGATGAGAGGACGGAGAAGGTTAAGTCAGCCTGGCGTTGGTTGTCCAGGTGAAAGGTTGTAGGCATGTATCTTAGGCAAATCCGGGGTACTCTATGCTGAGAACTGATACCAAGCTAGTTTACTAGCGAAGTGGCTGATACCCTGCTTCCAGGAAAAGTCTCTAAGCTTCAGTTACACAGGAATCGTACCCGAAACCGACACAGGTGGTCAGGTCGAGTAGACCAAAGCGCTTGAGAGAACTCTGCTGAAGGAACTAGGCAAAATGGTACCGTAACTTCGGGAGAAGGTACGCTGTTGACGGTGATAGGATTTACTCCTTGAGCGGTTGACAGCCTCAGAAACCAGGCCCCTGCAACTGTTTATTAAAAACATAGCACTCTGCAAACACGAAAGTGGACGTATAGGGTGTGATGCCTGCCCGGTGCTGGAAGGTTAATTGATGGGGTTAGCGTAAGCGAAGCTCTTGATCGAAGCCCCAGTAAACGGCGGCCGTAACTATAACGGTCCTAAGGTAGCGAAATTCCTTGTCGGGTAAGTTCCGACCTGCACGAATGGCATAATGATGGGGGCGCTGTCTCCAGCAGAGACTCAGTGAAATCGAAATCGCCGTGAAGATGCGGTGTACCCGCGGCTAGACGGAAAGACCCCGTGAACCTTTACTGCAGCTTGACATTGAACTTTGATCTTACTTGTGTAGGATAGGTGGGAGGCTTTGAAGTAGCGACGCTAGTTGCTATGGAGCCATCCTTGAAATACCACCCTGGTAATATTGAGGTTCTAACTCTGTCCCGTTATCCGGGACGAGGACCATGTCTGGTGGGTAGTTTGACTGGGGCGGTCTCCTCCTAAAGAGTAACGGAGGAGTACGAAGGTGCGCTCAGCGTGGTCGGAAATCACGCGTAGAGTATAAAGGCAAAAGCGCGCTTAACTGCGAGACCAACAAGTCGAGCAGGTACGAAAGTAGGTCTTAGTGATCCGGTGGTTCTGTATGGAAGGGCCATCGCTCAACGGATAAAAGGTACTCTGGGGATAACAGGCTGATACCGCCCAAGAGTTCATATCGACGGCGGTGTTTGGCACCTCGATGTCGGCTCATCTCATCCTGGGGCTGAAGCAGGTCCCAAGGGTATGGCTGTTCGCCATTTAAAGAGGTACGCGAGCTGGGTTTAGAACGTCGTGAGACAGTTCGGTCCCTATCTACCGTGGGCGCTGGAAATTTGAGAGGATCTGCTCCTAGTACGAGAGGACCAGAGTGGACGAACCTCTGGTGTACCGGTTGTGACGCCAGTCGCATCGCCGGGTAGCTATGTTCGGAAGGGATAACCGCTGAAAGCATCTAAGCGGGAAGCCTACCTCAAGATAAGATTTCCCAAGGACTTTATGTCCTCTAAAGAGCCGTTGAAGACTACGACGTTGATAGGTTGGATGTGGAAGCATAGCGATATGTGAAGCTGACCAATACTAATTGCTCGTGAGGCTTGACTATACAACACCCAAGCAGTTGTATGCGCAATCTATTCTTTGACAAATCGCTTGATTTAGTTAATCAAACCGCTAAAATAAACAAAAAATTTCAACTCAATCAGCCCTTCTGTTAATAACTCTTTTGGTTAAGATAGTACGGATGTCGAATACGACGTAAAACCCGAAATCACCATAAACAGTTGTGCTGGCGACAATAGCAAGAGTGAACCACCTGATCCCTTCCCGAACTCAGAAGTGAAACCTCTTTGCGCTGATGGTAGTGTGGGGTTACCCATGTGAGAGTAAGTCATCGCCAGCTCATTATTCCTAAAAACACCCCAGTCAACGACTGGGGTGTTTTTTTATGCGCGGGAAAAATGAAAAGAAAAACGAAAATTGAATACAATAAAAAGCCCCTAAATAAGGGGCGCTCATGAGGTTAAACCATCTTCATAAAAAAGTTAATTAGCTCAATATTTAACTCTTTTTAAGCTGTCTACGCGCATGCTTTAATGCACTACGTAATCCTTCTTCTAGGGTTGGGTGATAAAAAGGTTTTTCAAGTATTTGATCGACTGTTAGTTTTTCAGAAATAATCCAGGCTAGTAAGTGCCCCATATGCTCTGCGGACTCAACCAATAGCTCAGCACCGAGAAGTTGTCGTGTATTTACATCGACGTAGACTTCAGCAGCACCACGATTCTTACCGAGCACTAAGGCGCGACCTTGGCGCTCATAGGACACATAACCAGTAATAAACTCAACATTTTCATCTATGAGTTGCTTATGGCTTTGTCCTGCAATTGCCATTTCGGGCGAACTAAAGACGATAGATAAAGGAGTGAGTGTTTTAAGGTCTTTTAATTTAGGAAAGTTTAAACAACTTTCTACGACCAACTTACCCTCAACAGCAGCTTCGTGTTGTACCGGTGTTTGAGTGTATGCATCTCCAATAATGAAAATTGGATATTCACCGAGTTGTTTGCTTCGATTGTTGATTGGTAAGTTGCGAATCTCTTTAAATAGTGGGTTTATTTGAATTAAATCTAAGGAGTTTAAATTGGAGCTTCTTCCCGTTGCACTGAGTACATAGTCAACCTCAAGTGTCTGAGAAACATTGTCAGTAAAAGAAATCAGTACACCGTGTTGAGATTTTTTTATATTTTCTGGCAATACTTTGAACTTGATATTCATCGCTTGGCTGAGCTCTTTGCAAGCAAGTGGCTGTAGTTGTGGGCTGCTGAGGGAACCTACTTTTTGACTACGTGCAAATACAGTCGTCTGAACCCCTAGACGTGTCATCGCTTGAGCAAGTTCAATTGCAATGACCCCACTGCCAATCACGGCAAGTGATTTAGGCAGCTGTTCTAATTCAAAGATATCATCTGAATTAATATAGCGATCACCTAGTTCTGCTTTCCACTCGGCATCCATATTCGGAGTCGAACCCACAGCCAGAATAAAAGATTTAGCTTGATAGTGCTGATTATTAACTTGGATCGTATTGGCATTAATAAATTTTGCTGCACCAGAAATTTTATGTGATTTATCCCAGGAATCGACATCAGCGAGTGTTGCTGCGGTAAAGCGATCTCTGAGCTGACGTACATGTTGCATAACAGCAGAGCGATCAATGTGTGCCTCAACCTGCAATGCAACTTCATCCGCATGTTCAATGTCATACATGCGGTTTGCGGTTGAAATCAAGACCTTGCTTGGCATGCAGCCAACGCGAGCACAGGTCGTATCCCATGGCCCTTGATTGACGATGAGAATATTAGAAGTGTATTTGATGGCTTCTTTATATGCACTGATACCCGCTGTACCTGCACCTACAATAATAATATCGTACATGACTAAACCTCTTCTTATTGATCGTGCGATGACAAGACGAATTCGGATCTAAACGTATTTGGTTTTTGCCCGCAGCACAATACGGTTGCGAACTGGATAATGAAATAAGATTTTAAAATGCTAGGACACTTAGGTTAAATAGAGGTACCCATCGAAACTCCAACTGTTGGTCGTACGTTCATCGAACTACATCCGCTCAGTAGGACAGCGGAGAGAAATAAAATGAAAAACTTATTCATAAATAGGTCCTTAAATTTAAACTGCTTTAGTTTCATGTTAAGTCGATATTCTATTCTGTAAGCTCTCGACTGTATTAGTCCTTTTATGTAAGCCATGCAATGCATGAATTTATTTCATATTTTGCAGTACTTATATTGTGATAGGTACTGCATTTACAGATGAATGAGTCTTTAGAACCAGATTATATATCTGAATAAAAGACTAGATTGGGTGATAAAAGAACTTAATCGTCTAATAGATCCATTTGTTTGGCCAATTGATACAAGTTATTTGATCGATTCCCAGTACGACAGAACATCAGAATAGGCTTAGGTAGTTCGTTGTAATGGTTAGCAAAAGTACGAACATCGATTTCAGTGATTTGACCAGCAATCACGGGTTGATAAACATAGTCTAAGCCTGCTGCACGTGCAGCAACTTCAATTTCGGCTGAAGTAACTTGTTCTGCACCACCTTCAAAATCTGGACGATTATTGACGATAGATTTAAAACCCTTTTCTACAACTTGAGAAATATGTTCTGGGCTTATTTGACCTGCGAAACCGATACTTTCACTCATTTTGTCACTCCACAATGTTGATAAACGTATTATGCTAATATCTTAATAGTAAACTTAGATACGAGTTTGAATGGCCCTATCTTTGATTAAGTTCATTAAGATAATATCAATAAATTATAATGCAATGGAGCAGTTATGTATGCTTTCACTGTAGAGCCACTTTATATAAAAAGTGATGAGAATCTTATTGCAGCTGATTTTTATCGACCGAAAAATATAATTAAGCCTGCTGTTATTATTATGGCCCCCAGTTTTGCTGGGCTTAGACAATTTAAACTCGGTCAATATGCTCAGCGTTTTGCGCAAGCTGGTTATGCGGTGGTCGTTTTTGATTATCGTTTTTGGGGAGCGAGCACCGGCGAGCCACGTGAACTTATTTCTTTAGAATATCAAATAGATGATTGGAAAAAAGTAATTCAGTTTTTGTCTTCCTCTCCTAAAGTTGATGCACGTAAACTTGTATTGTGGGGAGCTGCTTTAAGTGGAGGCTATGTTTTAACGCTCGCAGCGCAATTAAAAAATATTTATGCAGTTATGGTACAAACACCATTTGTAGATGGGGTGGCAAGTGCAAAACTTTATCCTATGCTTCAATTGCTAAAAGTATTAAAATTATCGAGTCAAGATTATATGGGCTCAAAAATAGGTGCAAGTGCAAAGACTTTGCCTGTCGTACATCCTTCTGCTTTATGTTTTATGCCGAGTCAATCCAGCTATCAGGGTTATATGTCCATTATAAATCCCGATTATTATTGGAGTGGTGAGGTTCCTGCACGTGTATTTTTCCATTTGATTCGTTATCGACCTATCCAGGCGGTCGCAGACATTCAAATACCGGTGTTATTTATTGCGGCTCAATATGATCATCTGATTCCGATTGAATCTAGCCGAGAGGCAGCCCGTAAGATGAGCCAAGTTGTTCAATATTGTGAATGGGATATTTCTCATTTTGATCTTTACAGTCCTCAATGGTTAGAAAAATCAATTTCGATCCAATTAGAATTTTTACAGCAACATTTTGGAGTCTCCTAAATGATCATTGTTTGTCCATCATGTCATGCAAAAAATCGTGTTCCTGAAGAGAAAGTAGCGCAGCAGCCGACTTGCGGCCAATGCCATAACTCGCTTATTCCATTACAACCGATTGAGTTGAATGAGCAGAATTTTAGCCAAATTGTTCCAAATAGTGATTTGCCTATTTTGGTTGATTTGTGGGCAGAGTGGTGTGGTCCTTGTAAGAGTATGGCACCGCATTTTACTGCTGCAGCCAAGCAAAACCCCAAGGTTATCTTTGCAAAAATAGATACAGAAGCAAATCCTCGTTTAAATCAAGCATTCAATATTCGGAGTATTCCTACGTTGGTGCTAATGAAGAAAACGGAAGAAGTGGCGCGAGTAAGTGGGGCGATGAGCTCCCAACAATTGCAACAATGGTTAGATCAACAATTAGCGAATACAAGCTGGAGTTAATGTGTCAGATTCTCATTTTAGACCTGAAGGTACCCTATCATTACAAACCATTGCGATGCCAGCAGATACCAACTGGAGCGGTGATGTTTTTGGGGGATGGATTGTTTCACAAATGGACTTGGCTGGTGCGATACATGCAGAGCGTTTTAGTAAAGGGCGTTGTGCGACCATTTCAATTAATCAGATGACATTTTTAGTCCCTGTGAAAGTGGGGGATGTGATTAGTTGTTATACCAAAATTTTAAAAGTAGGTAATACTTCAATTCAAATGCAAATCGAAGTATGGGATAGCCATGATAGTTCACGATCTCCAATACGTGTAACGGAAGGGGTATTTACTTTTGTTGCTGTTAATGTGAAAGGTGGAAAGCGCGATATTCCTGAAGAATCGAAACAACGCTTTCTAGAGCTCAATAAACTCAATAATAAATAGAATAGTATTTAATATTAAAAAATCCCAGTTTGAACTGAACCCCAAATCTTGGATAGCTCAGTTAAATTGGGATTTTTTATTAAAACATTGAGTTTGCATTGGCTGACTGTTCAGGGATAGCTTGAATGACATCCCAATGTTCCACAATTTTACCGTTTTCGACCCTGAATATATCGACAATGGCTTTGCCACGATCTGCCTGTGATTGGATTGAATGTACGTGTAAAGCGACCAAGTCACCTGACGCAATTACACGTTTAATTTGATTTTGTGCTTCAGGATTTTGTTGGAAATAGGCTTTGAAGTAATTGATAAAGGGTGCCTTGCCATCTTGAACATGTGGATTATGTTGAATATATTTTTCTGCAAGATATTGATCAGCATAGCTGCTAACTTGGTGTTTTAGAAACACACCTTGGTAGAAGTCGACGACAACAGCTTTATTATGTTCAGCACGTTGCTGTTGTAAATCCGTTGCTAAAATGGCATTTTCAGCGAGAACTGGTTTTCGTGAGGGTATAAAACTACAGCCGCCTAGAATCAAACTCACTAGAAGGCTTGTGGCAAATATTCGGTTATTTTGTTTGTTATTTTTCATGTTGATGCTCAAATAAAGGATTGTTTGAGCATCTTGAATTTTTGATTGACTGTTAAATAGAGAAAATCAGTGATTATTTTTTACGTTTTGGTAACCATGCCCAGAGCATTTGACAGTGAATCGGCTCATTGCCTGAATCATCAATAACCGTGACAGGAATAAGCATTTCACCTTTCTCATTGGCTAAAATAAACTTTTGTTGATCGGCACTTAAAGTCGCAGTTGCTGTTAACCCACCTTGGGCGACCTTGAGATAGTCTACATGCAGTGATTTAATCAGTATGATGCGCTCATCCGGAATATGTAACCCAACTAGAAAACCCGTTGCCGTTTCAGCTAAAAGTGCCATTGCTGCTGCATGGACACCTTTGATATGGTTTTGCACATTACGTTGATTTTCAAGACGAACTTTAACGTGATCTGCATCAACCTCAAGATAGCGTATGTTGGCTGTTCCAACCATAGGTACGACACGACCAAAGGCCTTGCTCCACAGTGTGCTCCGAATTCCTTTAGGAAATTTCGATGTTGCTCTTACAAGTTTGAATAAACGATTGGTCTGTGTCATAAAATGTACCTAGCATCAGAAAATGGAAAAAACTAGTCTTTAAAATTGTTGAACTGTAACGGCACACCAAATTGTTGGTCTTTCAAAAACGTCATAACTTGTTGCAAGGTATCGCGTTTTTTATCAGTAATACGAATTTTGTCGCCTTGAATAGAAGATTGGACTTTTATCGAACTTTCTTTAATGGCTTTATTAATTTTTTTTGCAGTATCACTGTCAAGTCCATCTTTTAATTTGATGACTTGAATGATGTTTTTGCCAGACGCAGTCATTTTTTGTGGATCTAATGCCTGGATATCAACTTTACGTTTAAAAAAGTGAGCCTCTAACATGCTATACACTTGTTCACATTGAAAATCACTTTCCGCACTAATCTTAACTTCTTTGGCTTTTTCATTTAATTCAATAGAAACATCCTGGCCACGGAAATCAAAGCGGGTTGCAATTTCTTTTTGGGTGTTTTGAACTGCATGATTTACTTCGAAAATTTCTAATTCAGATACAATATCAAAAGATGGCATGGTTTAGGCCTTTACAAATGGAAAGAATATCTGAGATGCTAGGGGGGTTTTCTTCTTTTGCCAAGTGTTGTTTACATCAAAGGAGTGCGCAATGATCCGTAAACAAGAAATTACAGCATTTGAGTTCCCAGAAAATGCAATTATCTGGGATGTTCGTGATGCAAGTTCTTTTTCAGAAGGCCATATTCAGGGTGCGATTAATCAGCCCATAGATAGTTTAAATGCTGAGATGCTTTCTCAGGTGGCTCCGGATCAGACGATATATGTACTATGTGGTGGCGGTAGTAAGGCGCCACGTGCAGCTGAAAAGCTAGAAAGTTTAGATAATACTCGTGACTACGTCGTTCTTATGGGCGGTACACGTGCGGCTCGTGCAGGAGGATTAGCTTTAGTGCAAGACGCCTAAGGCCTGCATATGTTGTAATAGCATTTAACTGAATGTTTTTGTGATATTTAAAAAACAATCTTTTAAGTACATAAAATGAAGCGAACCAGAAGTTCGCTTCATTTTTTTTATCTAAAAAAGTCAATGTTAAACATAAGAATCTACGAAGTTTTATATTTATTTCAAAATCATAGCTTAGATACGCATCATTTCCATCAGTAGCAACGCACTAGCGCGTCGCTACGCATTCAAATCTATTTTTGGCTACCCTAGGGGGGTGAATGGGTTAGAGATCTGCTGTGCGCTCAATCAGCATAGCATCACCATAACTAAAAAAACGATACTGCTGTTCAACTGCATGTTGATAGGCTTGCATCACATGATCACGGCTTGATAACGCAGAAACCAACATCAATAACGTCGATTCTGGCAGATGAAAGTTGGTAATCAGGCGGTCAACCACACAGAATTGATAGCCTGGATAAATAAAAATTTGCGTATCGCCAGACCAAGCACCAATTTTGCCACCGCAGGCTTGTGCTGCACTTTCTAAAGCGCGCGTCGCTGTTGTTCCAATCGCGATGACTTTGTTACCACGTGCGTGCGTTTCTTCAATCAGTTTGACGGTTTCTGCTGGTACTTCACACCATTCACTGTGCATATGGTGATTTTGAATATCTGTGCTACGTACGGGTAAGAACGTTCCTGCGCCAACATGCAAGGTGACAAAGGCTTTGAGAATGCCTTTTTGTTCAAGTTGTTCAAGGATGTTTTCATCAAAATGTAAGCTGGCGGTTGGTGCTGCGACACTGGCCAATTTTGTTGGATCATTAAATACGGTTTGATAACGGACTGAATCGATTTCTTCAGCTTCGCGATTGAAATAGGGCGGAATAGGTAATTGACCATATTGATCGAGCACTTGCAGAATTGGCTGCGAAAACTCAGCAATAAACAGATTGTCTTGGCGACCTGTTACGGTCACTTGGACGGCACCATCACCAATAAACAATACGGCACCGGCTTTGGGACTATTGCTTGCTCGAATATGGCAGTGGGCAACGTTTTGATTAAAAATACGCTCGACTAAAATTTCAATCGCTCCACCTGATGCACGTTTGCCTTTTAAGCGTGCTTTCATGACTTTAGTGTCATTTAGCACCAGTAAGTCGCCTGGATTGAATAAATCTAAAATATCGGTAAAGCAATGGTCTTGAAAACTGCCATCAGCTTGTAGGTGTAAGAGTCGCGAAGCACTGCGAGATTCAAGAGGGTAACGGGCAATAAGCGTGTCGGGAAGGGAAAAATTAAAATCTGAAAGTTGCATGTGTCGATTGAGCAAAGCCTTAAAAGTGGACATTAGTATAAGCTTTTTTATTTTTTTTCGCTGATAATGCTGCTTTATTAATCGAAAAAATCAAAACTGATTTAAAAATATGCAAATGTGAAAACTTAGCGTTGACAAGGTTTTGAAAACCGCTATTATACGTTCCATCAAGACATCCTCTCCCGAGGTGGTGAAATTGGTAGACGCGGCGGACTCAAAATCCGCTGTCAGAGATGACGTGTCGGTTCGAGTCCGACCCTCGGGACCAAATTCAGAAAACCCCTAACTTGCATTAAAGGTTAGGGGTTTTTTCTTGCCTGCAATTTAATATTTAAATTGAAAGTATGTCTCGTAGTAAGGGTTTAGGCGAAAAAAAGCCAACGCATGAGCGTTGGCTTTTACTTGCATTGCCGACAGCTTGGTCAGCGTTGCACTGTGTTAATTAAGCTTCAACAGCTGCAAGTGCAGCATTGAATGTGCTACTTGGACGCATAACTGCATTTACTTTGTCTTGATCAACCGCATAGTAACCACCGATATCTGCTGCGGTTCCTTGTACTTGAGCAAGCTCAGCAATAATTTGCTGTTCATTTTCAGTTAAGGTTTTCGCAAGTGCAGCAAACTTGGTTTTAAGCTCAGCATCTTCATCCTGCGCAGCAAGGGCTTCTGCCCAATACAAAGCGAGATAGAAGTGGCTGCCACGGTTATCAAGCTCACCCGTGCGACGTGATGGTGATTTGTCGTTGTCGAGCAATTTACCAGTGGCTTCGTCAAGTGTTTGAGCCATCAATTTTGCACGCGTATTATTGCCTTTGATGCCAAGTTCTTCGAGAGATACCGCTAACGCCATAAATTCACCCAGTGAATCCCAACGTAGGTGGTTTTCTTCGACCAGTTGCTGAACGTGTTTCGGTGCTGAACCACCTGCACCTGTTTCGTACATACCACCGCCAGCCATCAATGGAACGATAGACAGCATTTTAGCTGAAGTACCGAGTTCCATGATTGGGAACAAGTCGGTTAGGTAGTCACGTAAGATGTTACCTGTCACAGAAATTGTATCAAGACCACGCGCAACACGCTCAAGTGTGTAACGCATTGCACGCACTTGTGACATGATTTGAATATCTAGACCAGCAGTATCGTGATCTTTCAGATATTTCTGTACTTTCTTGATCAGTTCATTTTCATGCGGACGGTAAGCGTCAAGCCAGAAGATTGCCGGCATGCCTGAGTTGCGCGCGCGGGTAACCGCAAGCTTCACCCAATCACGGATCGGTGCATCTTTAACTTGGCACATACGCCAGATATCGCCTTCTTCGACGTGCTGTGTCATCAGCACTTCACCTGTTTCGATGTCAGTGATATTGGCCGTACCAGCTTCAGTGATTTCAAAGGTTTTGTCGTGTGAACCGTATTCTTCAGCTTTTTGCGCCATCAAACCGACGTTCGGCACAGTCCCCATTGTTTGCGGATCGAAGTTGCCATTCCATTTACAGAAGTTAATCATCTCCTGATAAATACGCGCAAACGTTGATTCTGGCATAACAGCTTTACAATCGTACTGTTTACCATCAGCGCCCCACATTTTACCGCCACCACGGATCATCGCAGGCATAGATGCATCGACGATAATATCGTTAGGTGAATGGAAGTTTGTGATTCCTTTGGCTGAATCAACCATGGCCAATGCTGGACGGTGTTCTTGGCAAGCATGCAGGTCACGGATGATTTCGTCACGTTGCGATTCTGGTAGCGTTTCGATCTTTTCGTATAACACAGACATGCCGTTATTGACATTTATGCCTAACTTATCAAATAACTTGCCATGTTTATCAAAGGCTTCTTTGTAGTAAATTCTGACGCAGTGACCAAAGACGATTGGGTGGGAAACCTTCATCATCGTTGCTTTTACATGTAGTGAGAACAAAATACCAGCTTCGCGGCAATCATCGAGTTGCTTCTCGTAGAAGTCGCAGAGCGCTTGTTTGCTCATAAACATTGAGTCAATGATTTCGCCATCTTTGAGCGCGACTTTTGGTTTGAGGATGATGCTTTCACCACTTTCGGTGATCAGTTCCATCTTCACATCACGTGCGCGGTCGAGTGTGATCGACTTTTCACCGTGATAGAAGTCGCCGTGTTCCATATGTGAAACATGGGTTTGTGACCACTGTTTCCACTCGCTCATTGAATGCGGGTGTTTTTTAACATAGTTTTTGACTGCAGCAGGTGCACGGCGGTCAGAGTTACCCTCACGTAATACAGGGTTTACAGCTGAACCGAGACATTTACCATAACGGTTTTTGATCGCTTTTTCGTCTTCGGTCGTCGGGTTTTCAGGATAGTCAGGAATGGCATAGCCCTTAGACTGAAGTTCCTTAATACATGACATCAACTGGCCAACAGAGGCACTGATATTTGGAAGCTTGATGATGTTTGTATCTGGATCTTGTGTAAGGCGACTCAGCTCCGCCAGGCTATCTGGCACCTTTTGTTCGTCACTTAGGTGGTCCGCAAATTCTGCAAGCACGCGTGAGGCTACAGAGATATTACTTTTGACAAATTCCACGCCGGCCGGCTTAGTAAAGGTCTCAATGATCGGCAGCAGCGAATAAGTCGCCAATAATGGCGCTTCGTCGGTCAGTGTGTAAATAATTGTTGACTTTTTACCAGCCATATATATCCCCTTACTTTGGATTGAGTTTTTAGGACCGAGTTTTCGACTCAGCCACTGTTAACAGATTTTCTGAATAAAAACATTGAGAGTATCAGCCTTCCTAGCAGCTCAGTCAACGAAATCTCTTTTCATATTGTTATCTCGCTGATTATTCATACTCATTAATGAGGGGTGTTTTTGAAATTACAATGATCGTAATGATCACGTAATTAGTTGAGCATGATTTTTTAGGCCTCTTTCGAAGCAGCCCTGAGGCAATATTTGCGGGATAACGCAATGTTTTTGTATTTTAAGCAACTTAATTTGCATCGTTAAAGCGTGAATAAAATAGATAGATTACTGGGTATTAAATGACAACCAATGTTACACATGTATTTACTTATGAGAACATAATTTTATCTCATATGCAGAAAATTGCGGATTGAGAAAATTAATAAAGGTTGAGGTTCGAGCTGCGAGTAGGAGCGTAGAGCAGTATGGTTATTTAATATCCAGTTGATTTATCTTAAAATAATAAAAATTTCAGAAAGCCACTTGTCGTAAGGTATATCGTAGTAAATCCAATTAAATCATTGTTTAAGTGAGTATATTTGAGCTTTAATCTAGGTGTTTTTGGGGGGGGGGCTGACTTGTATGCATGCAGATGCTTTCTTAGCTCTTGGTATTTGAAAATTAATAGTTTTTTGGGTTTTGTCGTTTGAGAGAAATATGAATAAGAAGCGTATATGGTTGATTAGCGGTATTGTAATTATGGTTTTGACTTACATCTATGTTTCCCCCTATCTAGTATTGAATAGTATTCAACGTGCCGCGCAAGCGGGTGATAGTGAAAAAGTTTCGAACTATATTGATTATCCAAGCGTGAGGCAAAGTTTTAAAGATCAAATGAATGCCATGGTTATGAAGAAAGTTGGTGAGCAGAAAAAAGAAGATGGATTTGCAGCATTGGGTGCAATGTTGGCTTCAACGATGGTAGACAAAATGGTTGATGCTGTTGTAACCCCAGCTGCAATGACTTTGATGTTACAGGGTAAAGGCCTCCAAGCTGCGGCGACTAATCGGGAGCCTGAAATACAAACTGCAACGAAACCTGTCGAGATAAAGAAAAAAGTAGATTACACGGCAGGTTATATCTCGCTAAATCAGTTCGAGGTTATCGTAAAAGATGCCGATCAAGTTAAAAATGTCAAAATTAAACTGGTCCGTGATGGTTTGAGCTGGAAGGTAAATGAGATTGTCGTGCCAATGGATTAAGTACCCGAAGAAATTATGCGGATGCAGCCAGCTTTTACTGAATGATTGGATGGTATAGGTCGGTTGGTCTCGTCGCTTTTCTTGTATTTATGTTGATGTGACTTCGGTGTTGGAAAAAACATATTGGATAAAGTATAAATGAGTATAAAAGACTCATTATTTGGTTTTAATAAAATCGCAATAAGTAAACATGTAAATTGAGTTTGAAATAAAGTAGATAAATCTTATGCTTGAATTTTAATTTTATATATGATGCTTTGGTTTGTTCTTATTCTAAATATTTTAAATAAGTTACGTTAATCATTATATTTTTGAATTGAGGTTTTAGAGTGGATTGAAAAACATTAATGGTGAATTGATCAGGTGGTTTTAAATATTATTGATCGCTATCGACTCTATAGCTTAAACCTACGCGTTTATATTTCTTAGATCGATTTGCTCCATTGTGCCAAGGGGGAGATTGGATACTAAGTTTAATTTTGGTGTTCAGTATAGTGCGACCTCACTTTATTTTATGTTGATTAATAGATCTGAAGTAGAAATAATGTGCTAAAAAAAGCATAAGAAGACCTTGGCTAAGTACGGTGTACTATGTGTTTTAAGGCTTTCTGGGTGTTAGGTAAAACAAGTGAGTATAAGCGAGTTGAATTGATCAGTTGGTGGTTTATAAGTTAGGTGTATTTTGAGTTTTTATGTGCTTTATTTATGCTTTAGGGCTAACTTGCCATGAATATTACTTGTTTTAATCGTATTAAATATTAAAAAATGTGATTTTGTTCTATCTTTTTGGTGTGTCCTTATCTTTTTAGGTTTGTAATAATAAAAAGTTAAAAATGCGCATTTAATTGAATTAAAACCCTACCTTGATTAAGTAATTTTAAATCTAGTTTTTAATATATCCATTTTAAAAGATATAAATTTATTGAAACAAGTGATTGTTTTTGTGGGAATGAAAAATGCTTTCTAAATGTTTAAAAATGTAATAATGTAGAGTATAACTACGAATAACTTGTTTCATTAAAAATATTATAAATTCATGTCGCTGTATAATTATTTTTACAAATCGCATGAATGAAAAGGATGCATTTATGCTTTTTCTGCAAGGGTGGGCCATGGCATGAAGTTGAGACTTATTGATATTGCGCAAGCAGATCAACTTGCTGCTGGCAATATTTCATTATTGATGGGTGTATTAACGCCACAAAATCTCATTCAAGAATTTCTAAGTATGACGCGTGCAATTTTGAAAAGTAAAACCGCGACATTGATCATGCAAAATGAGCCTTATCTTTGGCATGAATCGGCACAAGGCTTTAAAGCATATCCAATCAACCAAGCATTAGAGTCTGACGCTTACTTCCCTCAAGATCTAGAGGGAAGTAAAATGGATATGCAGCTTATCGATTATCAAGCAATGATCAGAGATCTTCGAGAACAAGGTCTGAGCTATCAACAGCTGACAGCATTTGATCTTAAAACGGTCGATCAATCTTCATATGGTCAATTGATTATTTTTGATGGCGATGAACAGGCATTGCATTGCCCTGAAAAATTGGAATTGATTGGCCGATTAGTGAAAGGTTTTGTGCAAAATATTGAATTACATTTAGAGTTTGATGAATTAAAACAAAAATATGAAAAACAACGCATTTTAAGTGAAAGCAAGACTAAGTTTTTTCAAATTATTGCACATGATTTACGTGCACCATTTCATGGGTTATTGGGGTTTTCAGAGATTTTAGCCAAAGAGCGACATAACTTAGATGATGCTAGTATTCAAGATATGACCGAGTATTTGTATGATACGGCTCAATCGACCTATAACTTGTTGGAAAACTTACTGAACTGGGCAATGGCTGAAGGTGGTCATTTGGTTTTTCAGCCAAAGAACTTTTATTTGAAGCAGTCGAGTACAGTTGTCTATGATGTGCTCAATGCCATTGCTCAGAAAAAAAATATCGAATTAATTGAGAATGTTGCTGAGGGCTTAAAAGTCTATGCCGATCAGAATATGGTGACTTCAGTAATTCAGAATCTGGTTTCTAATGCTCTGAAATTTACCCCGATGGATGGCACAGGAAAAGTTTATATTCATGCAGAAAAAAAAGAAAAGACGGTTGAAATCTTAGTGCAGGATACTGGGGTAGGCATGACAGAAGCACAAATTTTAAGTATTTCTCAGCCTGATATTAAAGTGAGTTTTCGTGGAACATCTGGAGAGAAGGGGACAGGTCTAGGTTTGGTCTTGTGTAAGCGATTTATTGACTTGAATCGCGGACAACTCATTGTTTCTTCGAAACAAGGTGCAGGAACAACCGTCAAGGTTATTTTGCCAATTGCAAGAGCGACACCGCAACGCATCCTAAAATATTAAAATAATGATGATGTAACTGTACCGCGTTGGGTAAAACGATTTATCGCAATTCTTCTAAAACAAAGTTTCAAAAGCACAGGTGTCCCTGTTATAACTATTAAGACCTTTAAAATTGAAGACTTTTTGATGAATGCTGAGCAGTTGAAAAAAACATTAATTGCAAGTCAATATGCAGAACTTGTGTTGGGATTACATCAAAAGGATTTAGATGCAGATTATGCTGTAGATCAATTTCAGTTGTCTTTATCAACGGCACAAATTTATCAACGCGTACAAGATAGTATTGCTGAGATCGAAGATGAAGCTCGCTGGATGCAAGCGATTCGAGTATTACGTACACGCTTAATGTTTCGTTGGATTTGGCAAGATGCCAATCAGCAGACCGATGTGATGAGTTTAACCCGAGAACTGTCAGATTTTGCAGATGCATGTATTTGTGCCGCCAAGGCATTTGCCCTTGGTCCGCTGATTTTGAAATATGGGGAACCGATTAGTTATAGCGGAAAAGTACAGAATTTAATTGTGGTCGCCATGGGGAAATTAGGCGCACAAGAGCTGAACCTTTCCAGTGATATCGATTTGATTTTTGCCTTTGATGAACAAGGTGAAACCAATGGTCGTAAAAGTATTGATGTACAACAATTTTGCATTCTCTGGGGACAAAAACTGATTTATCTGTTGGATCAAATTACAGCAGATGGATTTGTATTTCGCGTCGATATGCGTTTGCGTCCTTGGGGGGATGGTTCAGCTCTGGCCATCAGCCATGTGGCTTTGGAAAAATACTTAAGCCAGCATGGCCGTGAATGGGAACGCTATGCCTGGATTAAAGCACGTATTGTGACCGGTGGCGAAGAGGGCGAGGCGTTGCTGAAAATGACGCGCCCATTTGTGTTCCGAAAATATGTCGATTACACCGCCTTTGAAGCCATGCGTGAAATGAAAACCATGATTGAGCGTGAAGTGGTACGCCGTCATATTACGGATGATATCAAGTTAGGTGCTGGCGGAATTCGAGAAGTTGAATTTATTGTTCAAGTTTTTCAATTGATTTATGGTGGTTCTAAACTAGAACTGCAAGATCGCCAATGTTTGTTGAGTCTAAAGCATTTGGGGGAGGTCGGTCTGCTAGATGAGCAGGCGGTGATTGATTTGGAAGATGCCTATCTTTTTTTACGTCGCGTCGAACATGCGATTCAGGCATTAAATGATCAACAGACTCAATCCTTACCCACTGAGCCAGACTTGCAACAGCGGATGATTCACACCTTAGGCTTTGACAGTTGGGATGCTTTTTTAGCGGTACTGAATCTAAAACGTGAAAAAGTGATTTATCAGTTTGAACATGTAATTAAAGAGAAAGCGTTAGATTCACCAACGACTACGTTTAGTCAGTTGGAAGTGCAATTAGATGAAATTTTAGATGAACCTTCAAAGAATCTCGTCAAAGAATTTTGGTTTGGGCATGCCATTAAAAAGCTTCCTGCAAAAGCGGTACAACGACTGAAAGAGTTTTGGCCGCATTTGATTGGGGCAGTATTACAGTCGGATAAACCGCAAATTGCCCTGATGCGCTTGATGCCTTTGGTTGAGTCGGTAATGCGACGCACTGTGTATCTGGTGATGTTGATTGAGAGTAAAGGCGCATTGCAACGTTTAGTGAAAATGGCAACAGTAAGTCCTTGGATTTGCGAAGAGTTGACGCATTATCCAGTGTTG
The DNA here is from genome assembly GCF_006352475.1 of Acinetobacter pullicarnis. Taxonomy (NCBI): domain Bacteria; kingdom Pseudomonadati; phylum Pseudomonadota; class Gammaproteobacteria; order Moraxellales; family Moraxellaceae; genus Acinetobacter; species Acinetobacter pullicarnis. Next base: position 3,209,850 of record NZ_VCMZ01000001.1, on the reverse strand, counting down.
TTGGATGAGTTTTTGTCGATGGACTTTGAGTTGCCTAAACGCCGTGATCTTGAAGACTCATTACGTCAACAGTTGCTGCGCATTGAAATTGATCAAGTCGAAGATCTGATGCGAGTACTGCGGTTATTTAAAAAATCCAATGTATTGACGGTTGCAGCCAGTGATGTTCTGGCAGAAAGCCCACTCATGAAAGTCTCTGATGCATTGACAGATATCGCAGAAGTTTCGGTGATTGCAACTTTGAACTTGGCTTATCAAACCGTGGTTAAGCGGCATGGTTATCCGGTAACGCCAGAAGGGCAGCGTTGTAGTTTGCAGCAGATGGGCTTTGTGGTGGTGGGGTATGGCAAGGTCGGTGGGATTGAGTTGGGCTATGGCTCCGATCTTGATCTAGTGTTTATGCACAACCTTGATGAACAGGCGGATACAGATGGGCATAAGCAAATTAGTGGTTTCGAATTTGCGATGCGTGTCGCACAAAAGTTTATGTCATTTATGACCACACAAACCCTTGATGGGCGAGTTTATGAGGTTGATACCCGTTTACGACCATCAGGAGAAGCCGGTCTCTTGGTGACCAGTATGCGTGCATTTGAGCAGTATCAGTTGAAAAGTGCCTGGGTCTGGGAGCATCAGGCCTTGGTGCGTGCACGCTCAATTGCTGGAGAAACCAGCCTACGAGAAAAATTCGAACAGTTACGCTGTGATATTTTGACGATGCCCAGAGATGAACAACGGGTGCGTCAAGAAGTCTTGAACATGCGGCAAAAAATGAAAGATCACCTTGGTTCATCTAAGGAGCAAAAAAAACATGGGATTTTTCATTTAAAACAGGATGCAGGTGGTATCGTTGATATTGAATTTATGGCACAGTATGTGGTGTTAGCTTGGAGTGGGACGAATCATGATCTCGCCCATTATTCCGACAATGTACGAATCCTCGAAGATGCAGCTAAAGCCAATTGCTTATCCAGCGAAGATGCTTCTGCACTGATTCAGGCTTATCTTCGCGAACGCGCCGAGAGTCATCTATTAGCACTTGCAAACCAATCCATGCAAGTCAATGCGATGGAATGGCATGATACCCGGGTGATCGTTTGCAAATTGTGGCAAAGATTAATTGATCCTACAGCGGACGTCGTTGTAGGGTGTGAATAATAATGTGAAAATTTGGAGTGTGTGCCATGAATTTGGCTGATCGTGATGGTTTTATTTGGCAAGATGGACAAATGGTTGATTGGCGTGAAGCAAAAACTCACGTCTTAACCCATACCTTACATTATAGTATGGGCGTGTTTGAGGGCGTTCGTGCCTATGAAACACCAAATGGAACTGCGATTTTTCGTCTTCAAGACCATACTAAACGTTTGTTGAATTCAGCAAAGATTTATCAAATGAAAGTCCCGTTTGATCAAGCAACCCTTGAACAAGCCCAAATTGATGTAGTGCGTGAGAACAAACTGTCTTCTTGCTATCTACGCCCAATTATTTTCATTGGTTCTGAGAAACTCGGTATTGCAGCAACAGACAATACGATTCATGCGGTTGTTGCTGCATGGAGCTGGGGTGCTTATTTAGGTGACGAAGCGATGGCCAAAGGCATTCGCGTAAAAACGTCATCTTTCACGCATCACCACCCAAATGTCACCATGTGCAAAGCCAAAGCATCAGGTAACTATACCTTGTCTATTCTTGCGCATCAGGAAGTCGCACATGCGGGCTATGACGAAGCAATGTTGATGGACCCACAAGGTTATGTTTGTCAAGGATCTGGTGAAAACGTCTTCTTAATTCGAGATGGTGTATTACATACGCCAGAAATCTCTGGTGGTGCATTGGATGGGATTACTCGTCAAACCATTATCACCATTGCTAAAGATTTAGGTTATGAGGTTATTGAACGCCGTATTACCCGTGATGAGTTCTATATTGCGGATGAAGCTTTCTTTACCGGTACCGCTGCTGAAGTCACTCCTATTCGTGAATATGATGACCGTGAAATTGGTTGTGGTTCACGTGGTCCGATTACTGAACAGATTCAAAAAGCATTCTTTGATGCAGTAAAAGGCAAAGATCCAAAATATGCACACTGGTTAACTTATATTAAATAAGTGAATCCGTTAATATCAAAGGCGAAACTTAAGTTTCGCCTTTTTTTATGCGTAGATATTTTAAGATGGGTATAGATCAACAATGAGTAAGGGATGAGTAGATGCATATTGTATATGTGAGTGATGGCAAGGCGGGACATCGTTCTCAGGCACTGGGGCTATATCAGGCGATGCAACGACAGCATTCTCAGTCACTCAGCTTCCAAGAAGTATTCATTCAAGATCTCCCATTATTTTTACTGTTCATGGCAGTTATAAAAAAGAATCTTGCCAGTATGCAGCAGCAACCCAATTATATTATTGGGGTAGGCAGTCATACTCAACTTCGCGTTTTGATGCTTGGTAAGGTTTACCCTCTGGCAAAGACCATTATTTTAATGAAACCGAATTATCCATTGACTTGGTTTGATTATGCCGTAATTCCACAACATGATGGTATTGCTGCAAGTGAACAGGTTTTGATTACTCGTGGTGCTTTAAATCCGATTATGAATCAGCAGCGCCATCAAGCCAGTCGTATTTTAATTGCATTAGGTGGGAGCTCAAAACGTCATCAATGGAATTCAACGAAGGTGATGCAGGCACTTGCGGCAATTGTTAAAGAAAATCCAGCATCTAAACTAATATTAACCACATCAAGGCGGACTCCTACAGACTTTCTCAAAAGACTAAGTACAGAGAAATTTGCTACACAATTGGAGGTTTTCCCCGTTGAAGAAACAGCACAAGGTTGGATTTTTGAGCAGATGCAATTGGCTGAAGCGGTCTGGGTCACAGAAGACAGTGTCTCTATGATTTTTGAAGCCTTAACCGCAGGTTGTCGCGTGGGTTTGATTGAAATAGATCGACTGAAACAAGACCGTATTACCCATGCTGTTGATCAATTACTTGAAAGCCAAGTATTGGTTAAGTATTTTAATTTAAATCAATTGGCTACTCCGATCAGCTTAAATGAGGCTGATCGGGTTGCGAGACTTATTTTAGCTCAGTGTTATTCAAATAAGAAATATTAAACATTGAATATCAATGAGATTTTTGTGAGTCTAAATGGAATATTCACGTGTTCTATTTTGTAATAACCTGAAATACGACTACATTATTATAGATACTTTTAAAACATTCATTGATAGAATTCACACTTTATTCTTCGGTGTTACAGTATTGATCAAGTTTTTAAACCTCTATAGCCTACCAGTCTTGATTTCATTAGGTTTATGTATCGGTATTGGACTCTGGGATTTACTGTTAGAACCTAAAGGTATTCCAGCATTTATCGGGACTGTCTTTTTTACAACTTTTTTGATCATCTTTATAAAACAATCATCTTGTGCTTTATTTAGAAAATTTGCTTTAGTCTTATTTTTAATACTTACTTTATATATTGCAACGGGAACAGGATTCCTTCAGGGGCATATGTCTATTGGGATCATCGCCTCAGTATTTCAGACCAATCATAATGAGGCTTTGGAGTTTTTTTCAGTGCTTCAATATAAATATGTACTTTATGCATTGATCTTGTTGATTGCGATTTGTTATTTTTTCTTTTATAAAAAAGAGATTTATCAGGTTAAATTACATAAAACTTTTATTGCTATTGTTCTCGTGATCAACGTTTTTAATCTGTTCTTTATACAGACAGCAAGAGCAGTCATTAATTATAAGAAAGAAGAAAAACTACTTTATGCTGGTAATAAAATCATCCCAGATTGGAAAGTAACTGAGGTCAAAGCTCCATATGATAATCAAGTTTTTATTATTGGTGAAAGCGTACAGCGCAATTACTTATCACTCTATGGGTATCCAAAGAAAACCACGCCATTTTTAGATTCAATGCCACTTACTGTGGTTGATGAATATATTTCAACCTCTGCAAATACGGCACCGAGCTTACCTCGAACGTTGGCATATATAGATCAAGACAATAATATACATATTTCGATGAATGTAATGAGCTTAGCAAAACAGGCAAATTACAATACGATTTGGATTTCGAATCAAGGCTTTGTTGGGAAAAATGATACTGCTATATCTAAAATAGCGATTCATGCAGATCAAAAGCGTTTTCTAAAGAGTGGCAACTATATGTCACAAGATATTGATGATAACGAAATGATTGCAATGCTGGCTGCTGAACTTGATAAGTATAAAGGTCAAAAGAATATTATATTTATTCATATGATGGGATCGCATCCTGATGCGTGTGAGCGTTTATTTGATAGTCCAAAACTCTATGCTGATCAATCTAAGCCAATGAACTGTTACTTATCGAGCATCAATAAGCTTGATAGTTTTATACAGCAGATTTATCAAACTTTAACTCAAGCCAAACGTAGCTTTAATATCACCTACTTTTCGGATCATGGTATGAGAATAGTGGATGGAGCCATATATGTTGATAATGAATACAAAGCCAACTATCAAGTGCCTTTTTTTGTACTCAGTAGTGATGCTAAACAGAAAAACTATATGAAGAAAAGTATAAGTGCTTTTGATTTTATGGATATTTATGCAGGTTTAATCGGTGTGAAAGCACCATATCTGAGTGAGCAGAAGCACTTGGATACAATTACTTCAAACTCAAATCCAATCGTTTTTAACTGGAACACCAATATTCCTTATAATAGCTTGCAATGAAAATGTTAAACTAACGAGTCGGGTATATACTTTCGGTTGTTTCTCGAAGCTGTGGCTTACCTCTTTCAATTAAGAATGAAATAAAGTTGAATTTATGAAAATACTGCATATAGCAAATTTTGGTTTTAATAAACAAGGTGCTCATTTTTATTGCACAGACCGAAAAATATCTGCTGGATTAATTGAAAATGGTCATTTTGTTTATGACTTCAGTTTTCGTGATATGGCACGAATGGGTACGATTTTTAAAACCAAAAAATTGGGTGCAGGCTGGGCCAATAAAGAGATTTTAAAAATTATTGAGAATCTTGAGCCTGATTTGGTTCTAATTGGACATAGTGATCTTATGAGTCCTTTGGTACTCAAAGAGATTAAACAGCGCTATCCGCAAACTAAAATTGCATTTTGGTATGTTGATTGGCTATGTGATAAGAAAAAAAGCCAGTTTATTTTTAACTTTTCACCTTATGTTGACGCGTTGTTTTGCACTACAGGTGGAGAGCTTTTGCAGCAATTTAAGACGATAACTAATAAAGTTGCATATATTCCAAATATGGTTAATAGAACAATAGAAAGTTTAAAACAGTTTAACTGTACTGATTTTAAAAATGATTTTGTTTTTTTTGGTACATTTGATAAAGGTTCATTGAGGGAGAAATTTATATTATCTTTGATTGATAGTATGAGAAATCACATTAGTTGCTATGGTATTCATAATAATTTAGCTGTTTATGGGAGCCAGTATTTACAAGTTTTGGCTCAATCAAAAATGGGGTTAAATTTCTCACGCAGAAATGATATAACGCTATACTCTTCAGATCGTATCGCGCAATTGACTGGCAATGGATTATTAACATTCAGTCCTAAAATTCCTGATTTTGAGTTGCTCTATAATGAGGAAGAAATTGTTTATTTTAATGATTTTAATGACTTAGTCGAAAAATTTTATTTTTATTTAGAGAGTGAGCAGGCTGCCTTCGATATCGCAAAGCGGGGCTGGGAGAAGTCACATAGATCTTTTAACAGTAAACGTATTACCCAGTTTATGCTAGAAGTTACTTTTGATCTGCCGTTATCAGAAGATTATGAATGGGCAACTGAGGTATATCGATAATGTGGATGCTTTATACATTACTGGCTGTTCTTGTATTGGCAGGTATCCTATATTTACTAGGGAACTATACTTTTTGGTTACCTTTTCGCACTGCGAAATTGCCGAGAATTGTAATGTTGCATCAAGTGACACCCGATGCAGAAGCCTCTGGCATGAATATGCCACCGCAGAAATTTGAGCAGTTACTGCAATATTTACAAAATAAAGGCAGCACATTTTGTTTTGTTTCTGAACTTGGGGAATATCAGGGGCAACACAATGTGGTTGCATTAAGTTTTGATGATGGCTTTTTAGATAACTACCAATATGCTTATCCGCTATTAAAAAAATATAATGCCAAGGCCACAATTTATCTTGCAACTCAAATTGCAGGCATTGAAACATTAACGGTTGAGCAGATTCAAGAAATGGCTGCTTCGGGGGTAGTTGAATTTGGAGCACATACGCAGCATCATGTGAATTTACTGAAACTCAGTGATGAGCAGGCGTATCAAGAAATGCAGAGCTCGAAAATGGATGTGGAAGCATTGGTGGGAAAATGCCCAAGTTTTGCTTATCCCTTTGGTCGTTTTAATGCACAGCATGAACAAATGGCCAAAGACATTGGTTTTATTAATGCAGTGTCTACCCGTAAAAAAATAGAAAGCTATAGTGATGCCAATCAATACAATTTACCTCGCGTAAGTACTCACGGTGCAATGAATGCATTGCAAATGCGGATTGCCTTAGCAAAAGGACGTTATAAATTATGAGTATTCCATGTAGTGTCTATATTGTGACTCTGAATTGTGCCGAATGGCTCGATGCAACGCTAAATAGTGTTAAAGATTTTGCTGAGGTTATTATTTTAGATTCGGGCAGTACAGACAGAACCTATGAAATCGCAGAAAGTTTTGCCAACACCCGTATTATGCATCAAGATTGGCAGGGTTATGCTGTTCAGAAAAGCTTGGCATTGGCACAATGTCAGCAACAATGGGTACTCAATTTAGATGGTGATGAAGTTCTTTCAGAAGCCCTAAAAAAAGAAATTGTTCAGGTGATTTCAGAAAATAAAATCGATGGATTAATCACACCGATCAATGACGTATTTTTAGGTGTGGCAAATAGTAAACATACCAAAAAACATGCAAAAACCCGTTTTTTCCGTAAGGCCAAAGGACAGTATGATTTAGCCAATAAAGTCCATGAAAATGTCGTGGTTACTGGTGAAACACTTAAAGCACAAGCAGATATTTTTCATTATGGTGAATCGAGTATTTTTATTAAAGTCGAAAAGAACAACCAGTATTCAAATTTAAAAGCATTAGAGAAATTTGAAAAAGGGAAGCATCCAAGCATTTTAAAATTGATCTTGATTATGCCGATGACCTTTATAAAGTCTTACTTTATTCGCCGTAATTGTTTTAATGGTTGGCGTGGTTTTGTCAGTAGTATGATTAATGCTTTCTATGCTTTTTTAAAAGAAGCGAAACTGTTTGAGAGAAAGAAGCTACAATAGCTTAGAATTTTTTATTGAGTGATTTGAAATTGAAAATATGTTTCCTTTCAACAGACTTTCCGCCAACCTTAGGTGGTGTTGCTTCACATGCTCATGAGCTCGCCAAAGCATTAGTCGATTTGGGGCATGAGGTTCATGTTTTAACCTCATTAGTTGAAGAGAGTGAAACATTTGAATTAATGGATCGTGTCTATGTGCATCGATTTAAAGTTTTATGGCAAAAACCATTTTATAACTGGGGAATGTCAAAGCAATTAAAAGCTTTCTTAAAGAAAAATCCCATGGATTTAATTCATGTTCATGGCATGCGTCCTTTAGAGTCGACTAAAAATCTAAATATTCCAATTGTCTTTACCAACCACACTTCTGGTTTTTTAAAACGCCTAGAGAAGCCTCTAATCTTACAAGGTCGTTTACGTTCACGTATGAAGCATGTTGCTATGGTCTTAGCACCAAGTGTTGAGTTATGTGAAGCAACATTAAAAATTGGGTTTACTGGGCCAGTTCATTTTGTATCAAATGGTGTAGATACTTCGAAGTTTATTGCAAAAGACTTATCTACTATTTCGATGATAAAAACTTTTGTACTTGCTCGACGACTCGTAGAGAAAAATGGTGTTGTAGTATTTGCAAAAGCATTAACTTTAGTTAAAAAAACAAATTTTAAAGTATTAATAGCTGGAGTTGGTACAGAGAAAGAGAAAATGCAGCAGATCTTTATTGACGCTGGAATACAAGATAAAGTGATTTTCTTGGGTGCTGTTAAAAATGCAGAAATGCCGTCAATTTATCAGCAAGCAGATTATTCTGTGTTGCCATCATTTTATGAAGCAACAAGCATTACAGGCCTTGAATCTATGTCATCGGGTTTACCGCTGATTGGGACCAATGTTGGTGGTATTCCTTATTTAATTAAGGAGGAGGAAACTGGCTTTTTAGTCCCACCAAATGATGCCGAGGCAATTGCTGCTAAGATTGATGAAGTATTAGGATTCTCTGATCAAAGGTATATTGAACTCAGCCATGCTAGTGCTTTGAGAGCGCAGAAAAATTTTGATTGGTCGGTAATTGCTAAAATTACTGAAGATTATTATAAGAAAATTCTTTGAGGTTGATGTGGATAAGATAAAAGTATTAATTGCTTTCGGTACAAGGCCTGAAGCAATTAAAATGGCACCATTAGTTAAAGCACTCCAAGATGACCTCAGTTTTGATATACGAGTATTAGTAACTGGGCAGCATCGAGAAATGTTAGACCAGGTCTTAAAAGTTTTTGACATTACGCCTGATTTTGATTTAAATTTGATGGCACCAAATCAAACATTAAGTATTTTAGCGTCTAAAATACTTTATAAAATGGATGATATTTATTCGCAGTTTCGGCCAACGATAGTATTAGTGCACGGTGATACTCTATCTGCTTTTGTGATTGCCCAGTCAGCTTTTTATAATAAAATTAATATTGGTCATGTCGAAGCAGGTCTTCGTACATATAATTTACAATCACCTTGGCCAGAAGAAGGTAATCGACAGTTAATTTCAAAAATTGCAAACTTACATTTTTCACCAACAGAATTGGCAAGTCAATGTTTATTGAATGAGGGCATCTCACGTGAAGCTGTGATTATTACTGGAAACACAGTAATTGATGCTTTATATAGCGTTATCGATCAAGCTAAATTGGCATTACCAAAGAACTTAGATGGATCATATTTTGTTTTCTCGGAAAGTAGAAAGCTTATTTTAATTACAGGGCACCGTAGAGAAAACTTTGGAGACGGATTTAAAAATATTTGTTTGGCGATTAGAGAGTTATCAATAGAATATCCAAATGTAGATTTTGTTTATCCTGTTCATTTAAATCCTAATGTTCAACTTGTTGTTAATGAGTATTTAGGGAATTTAGATAACGTTTTTCTTCTTCCTCCACAATCATATTTAGAGTTTATTAATTTAATGAAGCATAGCTATATTATTTTAACTGACTCAGGCGGGATTCAAGAAGAAGCTCCTAGTTTAGGTGTTCCTGTTTTAGTTATGCGTGACACGACTGAGCGAGAAGAAGCTGTAACTGCTGGAACGGTTAAATTGGTTGGAGCAAGCCAAAAAAGTATTACTGAGAATGTGAAGCTATTGCTCACTGATTCAAAGTTATATCAATCAATGTCAGAAGCGAATAATCCTTATGGAGATGGAACGGCATCCCATCAGATATCTCATGCATTAAAAAACTATTATTTGCTTAAGGCTCCTTGAATGATTAGAACTTTTGTTGTGAGTATCGAAGATCTAGAAAGTCCAAGATTAACTACATTCTTTGGGCAATTTTTTTTCAAAAAGTATAAACCTGATGAAATAACAGTTATTGGTGTAAAAGGGGGAGAGTTAAGTGCAAAAGAATATTTTAACTTGGCTGTTCATGGAAGACAGCAGCCACTTAGTCCAGGTGAATTAGGCTGTAGCCTTTCTCATCTCGAAATTTATAAACAGTTTTTAAGCACAGACCAAAAACTTGCTTTAATATTTGAAGATGATGCAATACTCCCCGAGTCTTTGGTATTTGAAGATCTTTGCAATCAATTGATCGCTCTGGAATTAAAACCTAACTTTTTATTTAGTTTGGGTGGTATTCAATTGAAAGTTTGCCTGAATGTGAGAGGTAAATTTATTGAAAGTAAATTTTTTAGTAAAAACGTATTACAAGTTAATAAGCATTTTTATGAGAGAGTCTGTTATACCTTTGCATATGTTATTGATCGTGAAATGGCAATGACGTTAATAAATTACCATGAAAAGGTACGTAGAGCAGATGATTGGAGCTACTTATATGATTTTGACAAAAATGCAAAAATATTTATGACAAATCTTATAGATCACCCAGTCGAACAAACACAAGATACGAGTTATTTAGAGTTAGAAAGGAAAAAGAAAAAAGATATCCATCGTAGTATTTACGGACGAGGATTATCTAAGGAGTTGGCAAAAATACAGAATACTAAGTATAGCTAGCCGTAAATTGTAGTTGACTTTTTCATTAAGAGATTCAATAAATAATTCATCTAAAGGTCATTATTTATGTCAAAAAAATTAGCGATTATTCATGCATTATGGATTGGGAAAAAACTTGGTTCGATTTCTCGTTGTTGTCTTAATTCTTTTGTAATGCGGGGACATGAAGTCCATTTACATACCTATGGTGATATTGATGATATTCCTCATGGTGTAAAGCAAGTTGATGCTAATGAAGTTATTCCAGAAAGTAAAATTATTAAGCATAATCAGACGGGAAGCTATGCACTTTTTTCAGATATTTTTCGCTATGAATTAATGAGAAAAGTAGATGGGGTGTATGTCGACTGCGATGTTTATTGTCTACAGCCAGTCATCATACCTGAACATGGCTATGTGCTTGGTTTTGAAGATGATGAATGTATTAATGGAGCTATATTAAGAATACCTAAAGAGAGTGACTTACTTAATTGGCTTTTAAAAGCTGCTTACGATCCTTATTTTGTACCACCTTGGTACTCAAGTAGTCGTCAATTTCGATTGAAAACTAAAAAAATACTGGGCATAGGTAGAAGCCTAGCAGATATGCCTTGGGGTGTTATTGGGCCTAAAGCAATAACATACTATGTAAAGCAGTTGGATCTTATTAAACAGGTAGAGCCAATTGATATTTTTTACCCAGTTCATTATTTATGTGTTGACCAGTTTTGTGACCCAGGTTTAAAGGTGAGCGATATTACCTCTTCGCGGACAGTCTGTATTCACTTATATAATGAACGTCTAAAAGGTATTGATTTTGATCAGCTAGATCACCGTAGTGTGATGTATAAGTTGTTGAGAAATGAAATCTAATACTTTGTTAAAAAGAGCTTAATAAGATTTCAGATCGTATTAGACCATCCAATATATTGTTGTTGAGAGCATAATGAGTGAAAAAAATACACCAATCAAGGTTGGGTTAATTGTTGATGAGTATTTTGGTGGAGCAAATACTGCATTTGGCGGATATGGTTTTTTAGCTCGTAATTATATTGCTAAATACTTATCTAAGGAAAATATTCAGATTGATATATTATTAGGTAAGGGAAGCCGAGCACTTGTGGCAGATCAATATGAGGTCGATGGTATTGATCTTTATCGATTACCAAGAAGAAAATGGTTTGCTCGGCAATGGTTAAAAAAACAGAATTATGATATTTATTTAAGTATTGAGCTTACATCTAATTACGTTTTAGAAAATGAAGCAGATAAAAATAAAAAATTAATTTTATGGATTCAAGATCCTAGACCGATGTATGAATGGGATGAAATCAATACAGTAAAATTATTTCCGGAGACGAGTTATTATAATCAGCCGATTTATGATCTAGTAAATAAATGGTATCAAAATAATCGAGTTAAATTTATTTCTCAGGGTTATTTTCTAAATCAAAAAGCGATTGATTTATATCGGTTGGACTCTAAAGTTAATATTGAATATGTACCAAATCCTATTGATATTGATTCTGCATTTGACGTTGAGCATCATACCAAAAAAAATATGATTATATTTTTAGGTCGTTTAGAGTCAGTGAAAAGAGGATGGTTATTTTGTGAAATTGCGAAGCGTATGCCTGATCATGACTTTTATGTCTTAGGGCAGACTTTTCGGGAGGAAAGCAAGAATTCTGAAATTATGGCAGAGTACTATAAAATTGAAAACTTGCATTTTGCTGGGCATGTTGATGGTGATGAAAAGCAGGCTTTTCTAAGAGATGCTAAATTGTTGGTTAATACTTCGATTCATGAGGCATTACCAATATCATTTTTAGAGGCTTTATCTTATGGAACCTTACTCGTAAGTAATCGTAACCCTGAAGATTTAACATCTAAATTTGGTGTTCATGTTGGGGATGTATTGGGCGATGGATTTGATAAAGTTGATTTATTTGTCAATGCGATTAATCTCTTAATACAGGATGAAACTAAAAGACAAGATTTAGCAAAACAGGCAAGACAATATATTGAAAAATATCATAATGTTGAGGATTTTGTTACAAAACTACGATCTATTTTAATTGAGCAAACGAAGCCTTAATTATTTGCTAACTTTATTTTAAAGAGACTTGCTTAACTACTCGTCTCTTTATTACCTTCGAGTACCATATAAATCAAAGATACAAAGATCAGTAGGGCACCAATGAGGCTGCTCATGCAGAAGAATACGATACGCTGATTGGTCGTTAAATTAAAAAGTTGCTCGGCCAATATGTAGCGCATAAAACCCCATTGCACAATTGAAAATACAATGATCACCAGTGAACGACGACGTACTTCAGGGCGCATAGCCATAGCAGATTACCTTTAAAAATTGCAGTGTATTATCACATTTATGAGAATTAATCTCAATTAAAAAAGACGCTGTAAACAGCGTCCTTTTTATAAGCTAAATCTTATTGCTCTTCAGCTTTTGGCTTTTCGCGTAAACGAATGCCCAAATCGCGCAATTGATTTGCTTCAACTGGCGCAGGTGCTTGCGTTAACGGACATTCTGCCGCTTTAGTTTTCGGGAATGCAATCACATCACGGATAGATGAAGCACCCGTCATGAGCATAACAAGACGGTCTAAACCGAAGGCCAAACCACCGTGTGGAGGTGCGCCATATTTTAATGCGTTGAGCAAGAAGCTAAATTTCTCTTCAGCTTCTTCTTCACCAATACCTAATGCTTCAAAAATGGCTTTTTGCATTTCTAAAGTATAGATACGGAGTGAACCACCACCAACTTCAGTACCATTTAACACCATGTCATAGGCAACAGAGAGTGCTTCACCAGGACTACGTTTCAGATCTTCTACGCTGCTTTTTGGAAGCGTGAATGGGTGATGAACAGAAGTCCATTTGCCATCATCAGTTTCTTCAAACATTGGGAAATCAACAACCCACAATGGCGCCCATTCACAGGTCGACATATTTAGATCATGACCAATTTTGACACGAAGTGCACCCATTGCATCGTTTACAACTTTGGCTTTGTCTGCGCCAAAGAAGACGATATCACCATTTTCAGCACCAACACGTTTCAACAAATCAAGCACGATTGGCTCGATAAATTTCACGATAGGAGACTGTAAGCCTTCGATGCCTTTTTCAAGCTCGTTAACTTTAATGTATGCCAAACCGCGAGCACCATAAATGCCAACAAACTTCGTATATTCATCAATTTGACTACGTGGCAATGCGCCAGCGCCAGGTACACGTAAAGCAACAATACGACCTTTAGGATCTTTTGCAGGGCCTGCAAAAACCTTAAATTCAACGTCTTGCATAAGATCAGCAACGTCAACCAATTTTAATGGAATACGTAGATCTGGTTTATCAGATGCATAGTCACGCATTGCTTCGCTATATGGCATGCGTTGGAATTTGTCGAATTCAATATTCAGTAAGTCTTTGAACAACTTAACCGTCATACCTTCCATCAAATCCATGATCTCATCATCGCTTAGGAATGATGTTTCAATGTCGATTTGTGTGAATTCAGGTTGACGATCCGCGCGTAAATCTTCGTCACGGAAACATTTTGCAATTTGGTAATAACGATCAATACCACCAACCATCAACAGTTGTTTAAACAATTGTGGTGATTGTGGTAGGGCATAGAAACTACCGTTTGAAACACGACTTGGCACCAAGTAATCGCGTGCGCCTTCTGGGGTAGCACGGGTCAAAATTGGTGTTTCCACGTCAAGGAAGCCGTTATCATCTAAGTAGTTACGAATTAGATTGGTTACTTTAGAGCGGAAACGTAGGCGGTCTAACATTTCTGGACGACGAATATCGAGGAAACGATATTTCAAACGGACTTCTTCAGAAACATTACTGTTTTCATCATTAAGTGGGAATGGTGGTGTTTCTGATTGTGCAAGGACTTCAATTTCTTTACCAAGCACTTCAATTTGACCACTCACCATGTTGGCATTTTCAGTGCCAGCATAACGACGACGTACACGGCCAGTCACTTTGAGTACAAACTCAGAGCGTGATTTATCCGCTGTTGCGAATGCTTCTGGGGTGTCTGGATCAATAACGACTTGGATAAGACCATCACGGTCACGTAAATCGAGGAAGATTACACCGCCATGATCGCGGCGACGGTGTACCCAACCGCAGAGTGTTACTGTTTGGTCAATTTGGGCTTCTGTTAAAGAGCCGCAGTAATGAGTTCGCATCATGGCGTGCTAAGTCCAACTTCTATTATTTAAAATTTGAGTAAAAAAGTAAGCTATTTATAGCTTACTTTGGGAAACACTCAATTATGCATCTTTGAGGAGATAGTCACAAGAACTAGATAGAAAAACAGCGAAATTTCATCTTTATCTATATTAATTTTAAAGGGAGGGAAATGGAAAAATGGCTAATTGGATTCAAATAAACCACAGTAATCCAAAATTAAAAAAACCAAACAACTCAAACTAAAACTGATTAAAGTGGCCGTGGCAAACTGATTAATCGAACGGCTGAAATATGCATATAAATCTAAATCAGCAAAAGCAATATTTAAACCCTGTGCATAATCCAGATAGGCAAAATAGCCGCTTAATAGACTAATCAGCATGAGGCTGATGGCAAAGTATTTGGTGTTTTTGTTAAGTTTAAGCGGTTGTTTATGTTTGCAATAATAATGAAATACCATCCATATAACGAGTGGCAATGCGACAATTGATGAGCCAATTTGAAGTACACGATGCATGGGATAAGTTTGATTTGAGAAAGTAACGGCTTGCCCCAGAAAATCGCTGAATGCAAAAGTTCTGAAGTCGAGATGAGTGAGTCCATCCCAAATTAAGTGCGTGGCTGTGCCGATCATTATACCGAGGCAAAGCATGAGAATAAAACCACAAGCATGTCTAAAAGAGCGAATACCAAGTGGGTCTGTAATATTTAAAAAGCGGAATAATACTGGTCGATAGAGTAAATACCAAAGACAGCAGAAAAATAAGCCAATGGCCAGATTAATCGTATAAAGCCCTTGCCATTGATGGCTTAAATTGTAGGTTTCAGTGGTAAATAATCGATATAAATCGGGAGCCATTGCACCAATCGCAAAAGCACCCATCGGAATACGCTGGCCAACTAATTTTGCAAGGGGCGGTGCAATGACCATATGTGAAACTGTAAAAGGCATTAAAACGCGCAAATAAAAATGAATGTAGGCAGTGTATAAAATTTTTTTGAACGAGGTTGTTTTTTATTGCAAATAATTTGAAATGTTATAACATAACAAAAAATTAGCAATGAGCTTAGATCACCACATGAAAAAATTTAGTCAAAGTGCATTAGCCCTTGCCGTTTTGTCGATTTTGACCAATAGCAGTTGGGCAGAAGAAGCATCATCAACAGCTATTCAGCTCGCCACCATCACGATTGCAGCGGAAGTATCGGATGACCTCGCAGCTGTTCAACGTGTAGATCAAGTACAACTTGCACAAAGTGCGAGCACGCTGGGGGAAGCATTACAGGGTGAACTGGGAATCGCCGCAAGTAGTTTCGGTGCAGGATCAAGTCGTCCTGTGATTCGGGGGCAAGACGGGGCACGGGTGAAAGTGACGGCAAATGGCAGTGAAACCATGGATGTTTCTAGTCTTTCTCCTGATCATGCAATTACAGTAGATCCGCAATTGGCAGAAAAAATTGAAGTGATTCGTGGTCCTGCGACCTTACTGTACGGTTCAGGTTCTGTAGGGGGCCTAGTCAATGTCACTGATTCTAAAATACCGACCCAAATGCCAGACAAGGGCTATGCAGGGCAAGCAGGTGTGCGTTACAACAGTGGGAATGATGAAAAACTGGCGCATGCTGGTTTAACCGTGGGTTTGAGTGATCACGTTGCAGTACGTATTGAAGGCTTAAGTCGTAAAGCAAACAACTATATTACCCCTGACTATACCGTAATCGAAGAGCATGGCGATCACGTACACAACGTTAAATCACGTCGTGTTGGCGATAGTTTTGCTGAGTCCGACAATGTCAATTTGGGATTATCTTGGATTGGAGAGCGTGGTTTTGCGGGAGTGTCGTATAGCAAACGGAATGACCAATATGGTCTACCAGGGCATAGTCATGAGCATGAAAGCTGTCATTTACATGGTTTGAGTTTATATTGTGGTGGGCATGACGATCACGGTGATGGTGATGATGACCATGACCATGGGCATGGTGAGCATGGTGAGCATGGTGGGGCTTGGATTGATTTGGCTTCTGAACGCTATGATTTTCGTTCTGAATTGAATGATCCTTTTAATGGTTTTGACAAATTACGGGTTCAAGCCAGTTATACCGATTATCATCATGATGAAATTGATGGGGATGTCACCAAAACACGTTTTGAAAGTAAAGCCTATGATGCACGGGTTGAATTAGATCATATTGCTGTTGCGGGTTGGACAGGGACTTGGGGCGTGCAAGGATCTCAGCAAAAACTCGATTTAACTGGGACTGAGGCAATTTTTGCACCGAATAAAACCCAAAAGTACAGCCTATTTGGTTTAGAGCAGAAGCAATGGCGTGATCTGCGCTTTGATCTGGGGACGCGTTTGGATTACCAAAAAATAGATATTGAGTCTAAGCAGAAAAACTTTGATGGTACGGCATTTTCATATGCGGGTGCTGCACATTGGGATTTTGCACCAGATTACACGCTTTCATTGACTGCTTCTCATCAAGAGCGTTTACCTTTGGCGCAAGAGTTGTATTCAAATGGCGTACATGTGGCGACCAATACCTATGAATTAGGTAATGATCAGTTATCTAAAGAGAAATCCAACAACCTCGAACTTGGCTTTAAATATGACGATCAGACACTCAGTTATGGCTTAAATGTCTACCATAACTGGTTTGATGATTATATCTATGCGAAAACCTTAGACCGCGTAGAAGACTTTCGTTTGATTCAATATCAGCAAGATTCAGCGAAGTTTTATGGGGCAGAAGGGACAATTGCTTATCAGTTTAGTCCAATCTATAAAGCGACAGTGTTTGGTGATTATGTACGCGGGAAAATTGACAGTGAAAATGCACCACGTGTTCCTGCCGGTCGCTTAGGTACCAAGCTTGATGCACAGTTTGATGCGCATTGGAAAGGTTCAGCCGAGTATTATCATGTGTTTAAGCAAGATGATATCAGTGCCTATGAACGTTCAACCCAAGGCTATAACATGTTGAATCTCGGGCTGTCTTATACAGGACAGTATAAAGCTGCCGAGGAATATCGTGTGTTCTTCAATGCCAATAACTTGTTAGATGACAAAGTCTACCAACATGCATCGTTCCTTGCGCAAATTCCACAAATGGGCCGTAATTTTATGATGGGTATCGATGTGAAGTTCTAATCGGGTATTTTTCACTAAATGAGTATTGAAAAATAAAGAGATAACACCTAGTCTGACCAGATTGGATTAGGTTGTTTGTTATGCGTATCTTTCGAAAAATTCACACTAAATTAAATTGGTCAGGTCGACGTTACTTTGGGGTAATCGTCGGCTTCTTAGCACTGGGCTATATCGCATCTGCGGTGTTTCAAGTGCTGAAGCCATTACCTTCGGGCTTGAACTATGCTGGGCCATTACGGCATGCTAATGTTCAGTTTTTGGCAGATCAAAGTTATGTGAATAGCAAGGGTGAGCAACAGCAGGATCAGCAGATCTTTGATCAGATATTTACCCTTATTGCCGAAGCGCAAACCACCATTGTGATTGATATGTTCTTATTTAATCAACAGGTGGGAGAGTCTAAGCTGGAATATCGCCCATTGAGCCAAGCATTGACTGAAGCATTGGTTTTTAAGCGCCTTGAAAATCCAAATATCGAAATTAAATTTATTACCGATCCAATCAACTCCGTTTATGGTGGTATTGCACCAGAACAATATCGTGAATTACGCCGTGTCGGTGTAGATGTCATCGAAACCAATTTAGTTCCATTGAGAGCTTCCAATCCTGCATGGTCTGGCTTTTGGTATTTGTGTTGTCAGGGGATAGGCAACAATGCTGAAACAGGTTGGTTAGCCAACCCATTTGGCGCAGAAAAAGTCACGATCAGAAGCTATTTAAATTTATTTAACTTTAAAGCCAATCATCGTAAAACTATTGTGGTTGATACGATGGCCGGTTGGAAAACGCTGGTAACATCAGCCAATCCACATGATGGCAGCGCACGCCATTCTAATGTTGCACTTTTGGTTGAGGGGCCGACCGCAGTTGATATTTTAAATACAGAAAATGTCGTTGCAAAAATGTCAGCAAGTGAGAGTCCCATTGTCGTGGTTGGAAATGTCGGTGCTGCGTTGGATTTACCACAAGTCCAAGTATTGACTGAGGGCGCGATTTATCAGGCGGTACAAAACTTGATTGAGTCTGCAAAACCGAATGACCAGATTGATTTGGCGATGTTCTATCTGTCTGAACGTAAAATTATTCAACAGTTGATTGACGCGCAACAACGTGGTGTAAAACTACGGGTTTTACTTGATCCCAATAAAGATGCTTTTGGTCGTGAGAAAAATGGCATTCCAAATCGACAAGTGGCTTCGGAGCTGCATGATGCCGGGGTTGATGTACGTTGGTGTAATACCCAAGGTGAACAATGTCACGGCAAAATGATTGTGAAATCAAATGCACAGCACAGCGAAATGATTTTAGGCTCTGCCAATTTCACCGCACGTAACTTAAAAAATTATAATTTAGAAACAGATCTACGTGTGATTGGCAGTACACAGCAAGCGGTATTTGTCGATGCAACAGATTATTTTAATGCCGCATGGTCGAATCAAGATGGTCGCCAAGCCAGTGTGGATTATGCAAAATTTGCGGATGATTCAAAGCTAAAATACTGGACCTATCGCTTTATGGAATGGTCAGGTATGTCGACATTTTAATCCGATAACGAGTAATGCTAACAGCGGCACTGCATGTGCTTAATATAAAAAATCCCCCTGTGCTATAGATGGCGAGGGGGATTTTTTATGCCTTAAGGCTAACTATTTATTCGGAGAAAGATATTGATCTAACTCTTTGTCCGTCATCTTTTCAAGCTCTTTTAGGTCAGTCTTGATTTTCCACTGTGCTTCATCTTCGACAGGACTAGGCAGACGAGCTTCCAGCCAGTCACAGACCACATCTGGGCTAAACTCAGGATGGTTACATTGAATCACCCAAGCTAGAAACTGTTGTGCTTCACCATTCATATAAGGTGGTGGAGAAACCGGGAAAAACTGCGTCGGTAAGCGTTCTTTGGTCGAAAGATAATTCAATACATGACCTAACTCTTGTACGGTTTGCCACGCCAAAGTGTGTGTGGTATCAATTTGAAATTTAAACCACCAAGCATGATCACCATCACTTCCATAAGCATCAATCCGTGATTTTTGAATGCTTGGCACTTTAGAAAAGAACTGATGAAGACGATCAAAACTTAAATCTGGCATAACGAATACTCTATAACCCAATATTTAAAGGGAATATAACAGATTCGAGCGTTTAGCAAAATTGCTTCACATCCTGCAAAGTATCGAAATGATCTTTGCTACAAAATCCCAATCTTCATCCATGGTTGTATGCATGCTTACGCATAAATTGGATAAGGATCTTCGGGAGAAATCAAGATGAAACCAATTATCATGAGTGCAATGCTCGCCATCAGTATGCTGAGCAGCAGTTTTGCAGTACAGGCAGAGCCTCGACATGCACATTCAGCAAGACACTATTCAGGCCAACACCATTCAACTCAATACCAGTCTCAGGCACATCGAGGTGCGGAGCGGCATGCCAATCATTATCGAGCAGCACCACGTTATTCCAATCAGCAGCATTTTCGTCAAGGCGGTCAGTTGCCCCCGGCCTATTGGAATCAGCACAGCCACGTCAATAACTGGCATCAGCATTCAAGACTTTATGCACCACCACGCGGTTATGCTTGGTACCATGCCGATGATCGTTATGTTTTGGCTGCAGTCGCAACAGGCCTAATTTCGGCAATTGTATTGAGCCATTAATCACAATAACCACCATCATTTTTTAAACAAGCCTTCGGGCTTGTTTTTTTTGAGGGGGATTTTATTGGTGTTTTAAATCTTATTTTGTTTTTTAATCAATTATATATCGACACAAATACAGCGTATAAAAATAAAATTCTCAGCTGCATATCCAACACGATTACGGTGTTTCTCCATTATTTTACATAGAGCGAGGTCTATTTTAAAACGATCATTCACGAGGAGAAAGACAATGAAAAAAACACTGATGGTCAGTTTGCTTTCAATATTTATGCTGGCAACCCCTATGTTTGCGATGGCGCGAGATGAGGGGCCACAAGGACATAATCTTGGTCGAGCAAATGATGCTGCACATCGTGGTGGAATGAATGCTTCGAAAAACAATTCGATAGGGCACGTAAACCGAAATGCCTATAATGTTGGTCAGCGTTTACCTGCACAGTATCGGACTGATCGCTACTATGTCACCGATTGGCGTAGCCGTCATTTATCTGAACCACCTCGTGGTCATCGTTGGGCGAATGTTGATGGGAGTTTTGTTTTGGTCGCGGTTGCAACAGGGATTATTTCACAGGTTTTATTGAGCCATTAAACCAAGCCTCAATTTATATTGGGGAGAGGTAAATAGACAAGAAGTGGGTTAAACAACCCACTTCTTTTTTTGTATTTGAAAATTGAAGATAAATCGAATTTAGATTTTGAGGGGAGGCTCAGCTTAAGCCAATTCATCATCTTCTGGGCGAGGGGTTTTGCCTTGTGGCAGTGGTTTATCGTTATGCTTTTCTCGAATCACCGAAGGATAATGCCAAGACGCGTAACGCACCACAAAAATAGCCAAGGCTAAAATTAAAATAGATCCTGTGATAATCACCAAATCCATGCTGGCTTTATGTTCATGTTGAATATTTGAAATCAGTAATCGGGTTAATGCCGTAATCGCCACATAAATCAGAAAGCGCACTGGCATGTGATTGGTCTTGAAGTAAATACCAACCATGGCGCCCAATTCTAAATAAATAAACAGCAATAAAATATCATCAATGGTGGCGTATTGTTTTACGGTGAAAATATCAATCACCGTATGGACCGCAGACCAAGCGACCATACAGCCAATAATAAATAAGGCCAAATAATGAAAAGCTTCAACCGCAAGATTGCCATAACGGTCTAACCAAGTTTCAAATTTTAAAAATTTAGGATCTTTATTTGACATGTTTGTTCTCGGAATAGGCAATTGGCGGATATCAACTCAGATGCAATTTTTATGCACATAACGATTTACTTATTATAAAAAAACGCCTGAATGTTCAGACGTTTTTTCTGAGGTATTGGTATTTTATCTGATCCAATACTTTAGCGTGCAGATTTGACAGCGTTAAGACTGATTGGTGAAATAATCTTCACTAAAGTTCATGAGTAAATCACTACCCGCTTTGATTTTAATAATACGTGAACTTAAATCTGGCAAGATGCGTTGAATAAAGTAATGGGTCAATGCCAGTTTGTTTTGATAAAACTCACCTGACTTACCTTGAGCTGCACTAGCGATTTTCGCAAACATATAGGTAAAGCTGAGCAGACCAACGGCATGTAAATAGTCAATTGCTGCCGCATTTGAAAACTCAGGATTTTCTTTGGCGCGATCAAGAATAAAATGAGTAATCATTTCAACTTCAGTGACCACATCTAAGGTCGCATCTTTAATAAAGTTTAAGTTAGGATCGAGTTCATTGGCAAAGTCACGGATTTCTGCCAAGTATTCAGCAAGATATTCACCATCACATTTAATGGTTTTACGGCCGATTAAATCTTGTGCCTGTACACCGTTAGTGCCTTCATAAATTTGCGCAATACGTAAATCACGAATACATTGCTCCATACCCCATTCGCGGATATAGCCATGACCACCAAAACACATTTGAGCATCAAGTGTTGCTTGGAATGCAGTATCGGTTAAATATGCTTTGGCAATTGGCGTAAGCAGTGCAACACGGATATTGGCTTGTGCGACGGCTTCAGGATCTGTCGAGTACTTGGTAATGTCGAGCTGTTGACCGACATAGACTGCGAAGGCACGTGATGCTTCATTATTAGCGCGTGAATTTAGCAGCATACGACGCACATCACCATGCACTAAAATGCTATCCGCAGGTTTGTTCGGTGATTGTGCACCGAGCACACTGCGGCCTTGTAAACGATCAGTCGCATATTGTGCTGCATTTTGATAAGCAAATTCAGAAGCACCAAGCCCTTGAATACCCATTGATAAACGTTCGTAGTTCATCATGACGAACATGGCTGCGAGGCCTTGGTTTTCTTTACCCACCAAAAAGCCTTTAGCCCCATCAAAGTTCATGACACATGTTGCCGAAGCTTTGATTCCCATTTTGTGTTCAATCGAACCTGGGCCCGCTGGGTTGCGCTCGCCCAAAGAACCATCGGCATTAACGATGAATTTTGGCACGATAAACAGTGAAATACCGCGTGAGCCGGCAGGCGCATCTGGAGTCTTCGCCAATACCAAATGAATAATATTCTCTGCTAAATCGTGATCACCACCAGTAATAAAGATTTTAGTACCCGTGATATTGTATGAACCATCACTATTTGGCTCGGCTTTGGTTTTGATAATACCCAAATCTGTACCAGCATGCGGTTCGGTCAAGCACATGGTGCCAGACCATTCACCTGAATAGATTTTAGGTAAATAGGTTTGCTTTTGTTCTTGAGAGGCGTAGCTGTTCAGCGCCATACCAGCACCGACAGACAACAGTGGATAAAGCATAAAAGAGGGGTTGGTGGCAAACAGCATTTCATCTGCAAGCACCGTCAACATTTTAGGCATGCCTTGGCCGCCCCATTCTTCATCTGCGGCTAAACCAATCCAACCACCCTCAGCATATTGTTTAAATGCTTGTTTAAAGCCAGCGGGTGTTGTGACCTGACCATTGCTAAAGGTTGCGCCTTCTTCATCGCCTGTGCGATTGAGGGGAAGGGTAACGTTTTGTGCAAACTTTGCCATTTCTTCAAGAATTGCTTCAGCGGTGGCTGCATCAACATGAGCAAGATTTTCATTGGCTTGCCAGAATTGTTCTGCATTAAAAACCTCATTGAGGATAAAACGCATGTCAGCAAGCGGTGCATTATAAATTGGCATAGTTTGTTCACCTATTTTGTTTAAATCAATCAAGCTTAATCGGATGATATTTTTTCTTAAAAAGGCTGAACTTAACGGGTTAAGCCTTCAAACATCACATCACAAAATGACGATCTGGAAATTTATTGGTTTCAAGCAGCATAAGCTTAAAATCAGTTTTGTTAAAGTGAGAAATTCTGCTGAATTGAATCACTTAAGCAAAATATTTAATTTTAGAAATCCCTTTATATCATCTCGTTTCATAAAAAAAGGACCGTCAATAAGATGACCGTCCTTTTTTAGAAATTATTTTACTGCGGAATTAAAATGCAAAATGTTCAGGGTCAAGTGCCATCAATGGCTCTAGACCACCTGCGATAACCTCAACATGCGAACGTACACGTGGCAAAATTTTCTTGAAGTAGAAACGTGCAGTCAAGATTTTGGCGTTGTAGAAGTCAACTTCAGTACTGCCCGCAGCGATTTGTTGCTGTGCAACCAATGCCATACGTGCCCATAGATAAGCAAGCGTCACATAGCCAGAGAAGTACAAGTAGTCAACCGCAGCAGCACCGACTTCGTCAGGGCTTTGCATTGCACGCATACCAATCTGCATGGTCAAATCGCCCCATTCTTTATTGAGCGCTGCAAGGGGTTCAACAAACTCTTTTAAATCTGCATTTTCTTTGTTACTTTCAACAAATTGATGAATGATTTTGGTGAAATCTTTAAGCATTGCACCTTGGGTTTGTAGGACTTTACGACCCAATAAGTCGAGTGCTTGAATTTCAGTGGTACCTTCATATAAGCAAGCAATACGTGTATCACGTACGATTTGCTCCATACCGTGCTCTGAAATAAAGCCGTGACCACCAAAGACCTGTACGCCGTGTTTTGCAGACTCAGAACCTGTTTCGGTTAAGAATGCTTTAGCGATTGGGGTCAAGAGTGACAAAATATTGTCTGCTGCTTTACGCTCGTCTTCAGTCGCACCTTGTTCAACAATATCTGAATACTGGCAGAGCAAGTAAACCAATGCACGCGCACCTTCAGCAAAGGCTTTTTGGGTGAGCAACATATTACGTACAGCAGGGTGCACAATAATTGGATCTGCTTCTTTTTCTGGGAATTTAGGACCAGACAAAGAACGCATTGCTAAACGGTCTTTGGCATAGGCCAAAGCACCTTGGAACGCGCTTTCTGAAGCAGATAAACCTTGTACCGCAGTCCCAATACGCGCAGTGTTCATAAAGGTGAACATGCAGTATAAGCCGCGGTTTTCAGGTCCAATTAAGTAACCTTTTGCGTTATCAAAGTTAATCACACAGGTCGCGTTACCATGGATTCCCATTTTGTGTTCAATTGAACCACAACGGACGGCATTACGGTCGCTGATGCTGCCGTCTGCGTTGACATTAAATTTAGGAACAATAAACAGCGAAATACCTTTGGTGCCTTTTGGTGCACCCGGTAAACGTGCTAAGACAATGTGGATAATGTTATCCGCCATGTCATGTTCGCCCGCTGAGATAAAGATTTTCTCACCCGTAATCGCATAGCTACCATCTGCATTTGGCTCTGCTTTTGCGCGAATAATACCTAAGTCTGAACCTGCTTGAGATTCAGTTAAGCACATCGTACCAGTCCACTCACCTGTCACAAGTTTTGGTAAGTAAAGTGCTTTTTGCTCATCAGAACCGTGATGCTCAATGGTACGTACTGCACCATGTGAAAGACCTGGATACATTCCCCATGCCCAGTTTGCAGTTCCGACCATTTCAGAAATGGTGGTTGCTAATGAACCTGGGAGGCCTTGACCGCCATGCTCTTCAGGTACGGAAAGTGAAGGGAAGCCGAGTTCAATATATTTTTGATAAGCTTCTTTAAAACCCGTTGGTGTTGTCACAACACCATCATTCCAACGACAACCTTCACGGTCGCCGACTTGGTTTAAAGGCGAAAGTTCATTTTCACAAAAGTCTGCAGCGGCTTCTAAGTATTGATCAACCAATTCACGACTTACGCTGTCCTTGAATGCAGGGAGTTTTGAATAATGTTCTTCAGCATTTAATAATTCGTGCAAAACAAATTGCATGTCACGTAAGGGTGCTTTGTATTGTGGCATAGCTGATTCCTCAATACTGGTTAAACCAGATTTAATTCTTAAGAATGTTGAATGTCGTCATTGACATCTAAATTGTACTGTCACATCGTGCAACAACTCGCGTCTAGGCACAAGTATCTAGCTGTAGTTTCTCTGTGACTGTAAAGTCAATAATAAATTATATAAATAAGTGAAGCGCTTTGAGTGTAAATGCTTTTGGCTAATTTAAAGTGACATGAAATGTCAAAATCGTAAATTTATATGTCGAAAAAAAGACGCCATTGGCGTCTTTTTTAAGGAGGTTTTTTAGCATAAGTTTAACTAGAAATGATCATTTCGTTTGCCTACTTTCACGTGCAAGCGTGGTGGTTGAATCGACCAGATTGGCTGTTTTGGCCGTTGTGTATAGGCATCTAAACACTAAACTTGGGTGTGATTTGATGTTGGGCTATGTCGGGTTCTCATGGCATTTTCATTGGGTTGGAATTTCACTAAACATTGGCCACTGATCAGTTGCTCACCCATTTTAGCTTGTATGGTTTTTCCGGGAGCTTGACCATCACAGGCTTTTTGTAGTGCTTGCCACGTTGCACGATGCTGTGCACGTTGGGTCGAAAATTGTTGCATCACTTGTTCACGTTGTGCCGCGGTCATATTTTCCATATTTTTACGCTCCATATGCATCATTTGGCGATGTGATCCATGTTCTGCTTGATGTTCAGAGCGTGCCTGATGGTCTGGTTTAAAGGTCATTTGGCATTGTCCCGCAATGCTTTTGTCACCGACTTGTAACTGGACACTTTCTCCCAGTTTTTTGCCATCACAGGCTTTTTGCATTTGCGCAAAGGCTTGTTTACGTTCTGTGCGATGGGTTTGATGTTGCTGCTTTTGTTCAGCCGTGAGCTGAGCATGGCGATGTCTTTCGTTGTTGTCTAGGCTTTGGGACTGGGTTGATTGACATGCACTCAAAGCGCCAACACTAAAAATACTTAAGCTGATTAATCCAAGTTTAGTTGTCATTTTCATTATTGAGATCCTCAATCTACGGGATGAATTTTATGTGTTAAAGATTAAGCAATAATGATGAAGAAACAATGTAGAGTTTTTTGAGGCAATGTTGGTTAAAATGCGGAAATAGCAGAAAAAATGTGAGAGTCAATTTGAAAGCTCGCCGCATCCCCATCGCATTGCGTTTATTTTGCACCGTATTATTAACCACTTTAGTGATTATTACGGTCAGCTTGGGCGTATTACATTGGACCATGCAAAGAAATTTTTCCCAATACGTGGCCGATGTTGAAATGCAAAAGTTAGATCTCTTGGTTGAGAATCTGGCTGGCGTTTATCGTGTCTACAATGATTGGGGGAATTCGATTCAAGCGCAAATTTTGCAAATTGAAGGCCAAGCCGCGCCAGATGATTATGATAAATTGTCGCAGTGGTGGTTACGTCGTCAATATGATATTGCCTTGCAGCAACGTTATTTTAATGAACATGCATATATTGATGGCAATGTGGATGCCGATACCGAAAATGATGCAGCGGTTTTAGATCAACAAGATTTAAAAGTTCTGAGAGATAATTTACCTTCAGAATACCGTCCTTTTGAAGGTCTGATTTTTCCTTTAAGCGCTGCGCAAAACTTCTATCGCACTAAAAATAAAGAACGTAATAAAACCGCAGATGCTGAAGCAACGCATACGGCACAGAAGAATATAGGCAAGCGCATTATCGCGATGCCAGATCGTTTGGGCTTAAGTTCGCGTTTGGCGCTCTACGATGCCGATCAGCATTTTGTGGTGGGGGAGCGCGGCGAGCAGCAGATTTCTTATCGGCCGATTATGGTTGATGGCAAAACAGTAGGATATCTTGGTTTAAAACCTGTACTTGATCAGCAAGATGTCCTCAGTATTAACTTTTTTAGTAATCAAAAACGTTATTTATTATTGGTTTATATCCTGACGTTTATCACCAGTTTAATTGCAGCGCTGTGGTTGGCAACCTATTTTAAAAAGCCAATTCAACGGTTACTTCATGCAACTCGCGAGTTGACCAAAGGCAACTATTTGCATCAAGTCAAAATTAATCGTAATGATGAGTTGGGGGATCTTTCCAATGAAATTAATCAGTTGGCAGAGATTCTAGATCAGCACGAGCGCTCAAGACAGCAGTGGGTGGCTGATACGTCACATGAGTTAAAAACGCCACTTGCGGTGTTGCAAGCGCAGATCGAAGCCGTTCAAGATGGGATTCGACAAGCTACTCCAGAGCATTTGACTGCGATGATGCGTCAAGTCATTAGTCTGAAAAAGTTGACCCAAGATTTAGCAGATTTGGCACAGGCTGATGCCCAGCAACTGAGCTGTTATTTGACTGATGTTGATCCGTGGGATGTGGTACAGCAGGAAGTGGATAACTTTAAATCCAAATTTGAGCAGGCCAATCTGCGTATTCAGATACAGGGTAGTGGTGCAATCTTGGCATTAGATCGTGATCGCTTTAGACAAATTGTGGTGAACCTGTTGGGTAATAGTGTTCGATATACTGAAGCAGGTGGTGAAATTCAGATTCATACTGAACAAGATGCTGATGCTTGGACGCTCTATGTCGATGATAGCCCTTATGGTTTGACAGATGAACAGTTGACGCATTTAGGTGAGCGTTTCTATCGAGTCGATGATTCACGTACACGCAGTACTGGTGGAACAGGTTTAGGTTTGGCACTGTCAGTCAAAATTGCACAAGCTTTGGGTGCCAGCTTGCAATTTGAGCACTCGCCTTTAGGTGGCTTGCGTTGCAAGCTGCGTCTTGCTAAAAATATTCAATAAAATAAGGAAGTAGAAATGAAATACATCATGTTGGTTGAAGATGAAGTGGAATTGGCGCAATTGGTTCGCGATTACTTAATTGCTGCGGGTTTTGAGGTTGGTATGTTCCATGATGGACAAGAAGCCTACCAAAGTTTTCAACAACGTAAGCCAAGTTTAATGATTTTAGACTTGATGGTACCACGTATGGATGGGCTAACAATTTGCCGTAAAGTTCGTGAGCAGTCAGATTTACCGATCATTATGGTAACTGCACGTACCGAAGAGATTGATCGGGTCTTGGGGCTGAACATGGGGGCTGATGACTATGTCTGTAAACCATTTAGTCCCAAAGAACTGGTTGCACGTGTACAAGCCGTACTGCGCCGTTTAGAGCGTAAAGCTGAACCGAATGAGCATGATTTATTCCGGATGGACAAAGGCCAGCAACGCATCTGGTTTCAACAAAAGTCTTTAAATCTAACCCCAACTGAATTCCGTTTATTAGAATTGTTTTTAGAGCATGTCGGACAGGTTTATTCACGCGCTCAATTGCTTGATCATATTAATCCCGACAGTTTTGATGTGGCTGACCGCGTGATTGATAGTCACATTAAGAACTTACGCCGTAAAATTGCGGAAGTAGCGGAAACTGGTAATCGACATGAATGGGTACAAGCGGTCTATGGTGTAGGCTATCGTTTTGAATATCCAAATGAATTGTAAGACTTAAAGTTTCACGTGCCGTACTATTGCTCAAAGCGTTAACAGAAGCGATATTGGTCAACTTAAAGCCTCAATTATGGATAAATCATAATTGGGGTTTTGTTTTTAACCAGTTGCCAAATTTCATCAATATCACTATTACGGACTGCGATACAGCCGAAGGTCCAATCCTTTTGCGGTAGATACTGCATGGTTTGGCGGGTCTGTGGAATTTTCCCCGTGGTTGAGCCATGAATCATAATATCGCCACCGGGACTGACACCACGTTGCAAGGCTGCTGCACGATCTTGGGCGTTGGGGTAGGAGATATGGAGGGACTTATAAAATGCACTATTGGGATTGCGCCAATCAATTTCATAACGTCCTTCAGGGGTTTTTCCATCCCCTTCTTGTTGTTTATGGCCCTCAGGGGTAAAGCCAAGCCGCATCGTATAATTTCGAATCACTTGATCATGATGCATCAACTCGGCTTTGCGCTGTGATTTATACACACGAATTTCGGTAATTGGGCTGTTTATTTTAATCTGCTCAATTTGCTGGCGTGTCAGTGGCTGTTGTTGTACAGGCGTCGGTAAGAAGCCTTGATATTTTTGATAAATAAAAGCAGTGGCTATAACAATCAGTAATATTGAAATTAAAAAAATAACAGTTTTCTTATTAAATTTCATTGTCATATGCTTAGTTTTCTAGGTTGAGTCAATACAGCGCAGGGTCTTAAAGGGAGTTTATATTTTTAAACGAGTAGAGAACAGGAAATAAAGGGAAAAGCAAGATTTTGATTTTGAAAAATTTCATTTTGGAAAAGTGTGCCTTGCGGAGCTGAAAAGCATGATTTATTTTATCCTGTGGATAAACACAAGTTTATCCACAGAAAATGTGTATAACTCAAAGCGCATTATGAGGAACAACTGACCATAATTTCAGGTTGGTCACTCGGCAATGGAGCCAGATCAGCAGCGCGTTCTAAATCTGCTTGGCGGGTATAAGGCTGACTTAGCAGTTGGAACAGTCGATCGACTTCACTAAAGTCATCTTGCTCAGCCAGTTCAATCGCGGTCTGTAGCATATGATTTCGCAAAATATAAACAGGATTGACCTGTTGCATCTTGGCATCAAGTGTTGCGGTATCTTGGCCACTACGGATCTGTTGATATTGAATCAGGAATTCATCAAAGGCACGGGTATTCAAACAATCATCTTTAAGTTTTTGATAATGCTGTTGTTGGAGCAAAATAAAGCTTTGACTGTAATCCAGCTGTTCACTTTGTAGGATGTTTAAAAAGGCCATCGCACAGTCGAAGCTGTCTTTATGAAAGTCAGGGAGACCGATTTTTTCACAGAGTCCAAGGCGATAATGTTCTAAGAAAGTCGGTTCAAAATGCGCAAGACATGCGACTAAATCTTTTTTAAAGCTTTCTTTTTCATCAGCAGCAGCCAACGGAATCAGATTGTTGACCCAAACCCATAAATTCCAATGGCCAATGCTCGGCTGCTGTTTATAACTATAGCGGCCAGTGTGGTCAGAATGGTTGTTAATCCAACTTGGGCGGAAACGCTCCATAAATCCATAGGGACCAAAATCGAGGGTAGAGCCCGTGATATTGAGGTTGTCGGTATTCATTACCCCATGTGCGAAACCACAGAGCTGCCATTTGGCAATCATGATTGCGGTACGTTGGATCACCTGTTGGGCAAAAGCCAATACCGGCTGTTCGGCTGTTAAACACGCTGGGTAATGCCAAGTAATGCAATGATCCACAAAGTCTTTCAGTAAATCAGGTGCATATTGGTTAATCCACTCAAAATGTCCCAAACGGATATGGCAATCACTGCTTCTGAGCATCATTGCACCAGGTTCGCGTTGCTCACGTTGGACGGCTTGGGTGGATGAGGTGAATCCAACTGCATTGCTTGAAGGCACGCCCAGTGCAGTCAATGCATGCCCTGCAAGATATTCACGAATAACCGAGCGTAATACTGCACGACCATCACCCATACGAGAGTAGGGGGTTTTACCAGCACCTTTTAAGTGGAGGTCAGTGGTTTGTCCATCCGTTTGGATTACTTGTGCAATCAATACCCCACGGCCATCGCCCAGTTGTCCTGCCCATTGTCCAAATTGGTGACCGGCATAGACCATTGCTAAAGGGGTAAATTCGGGAAAGGTTTGTTGACCACTACAAATCTCGACCCATTGCGCTTGATCGGCAGCAGACCATTGTAATTGTTCAGCAAGGGCTTGATTGAAGTGACCTGCCTTAGCGCCCATGAGTGGACTTGGTTGCTGTTGATGGTACAGGCGGGCATCGAGCGTAGGATACTGAGAAATAATATGCATAAGGCGGCAACGAGTGAAGCAAGCGTTTTACTATAGCAAATTGTACTGCTAAAAAAACATCATCCCAAACGAATCAATCCCCAAAGCAGGGGATTGATGGTTGTTACTGAATTAAAAAATATTGGTTTTATTCAGAAATCGTATTCTTTTTAATGGTGCGCATTAATGTTTCAAGGCGTGAGCGATGGAAACTGAGTTTTTGCTCAACCAATTGGAAATCAACATTTAGTTTGATGTCCATGTTGTGGATCTTTTCTGCCACGGCTGCTTTTTTAGCAAGTAATTCTTGCTCTTTCAGCTTGGCCCAATCGTTTAGGGTATGTGTGAATGCCTCATATTCCAAAGCCACTTTCTGTTTCATGGCATTTATATCAGCATTCATATCATGACCATAAACGGCTAAGTCTTGCTCTGCATATTTGAAGCGCATTGCGAGTTCGGCTTTTTTGATATTAAAGCTTGGAATACGACGTAAATTACTGGCTAAACCAATTTTTGAACAAGACCAAATCAGCCATTTGGTTGGATCATATTGCCACCATTTCACACCATTACGATAATCGTATTGGAAGATGTGATGATAGTTGTGATAACCCTCACCCCAAGTCGCAATGGCTAACCAGAAGTTATCACGTGCGGTATTTTCATCGGTATACGGACGTTTACCCCACATATGACACAGTGAGTTAATAAAGAAAGTCACGTGATGGCTGAGGATTAAACGAACCAAACCACCCAGTAAAACGACACCCCAAACATCACCGACAGCCCAACCAATACCGCCTAGGATGGCGACATGCACTGCAATCACCAGTGGAACATAGTATTTGTGCTGAAACATCACCAACTTATTTTTGAGGAGGTCTGGTGCATTTTTAAAATTCGGTTCTGCTGCAGGATAGTCGCGTAACATCCAACCCATGTGTGCAAACCAGAAACCTTTGTTAATTGAGTAGGGATCTAGGTCGATATCATCAACATGGCGGTGGTGGGTACGGTGGCCAGATGACCAAAATAAAATACTATTTTGTACCGCAAAAGTTCCCGCAATCATCAGTATTATCTGTAACGGTAATGCTGCTTCATAGGCTTTATGCGCCCACAAGCGATGATAACCCGCTGTAATACCTAAACTACTAACAGGTAAAAGGAATAATAAACTGAGCCATGCGGCAAGACTGAAATCATGTTGCAAGGCATAAAGTGGAATGGCAATCACGGCAACGATTGGTAAAAAAATCAATGCAAAAATTGCGATCCAGTTGATTGGGGCTTTGGGCAAGGGAGCATTCATCTCCAACAGCACTCCTAGAAACCTTAGAAGAAGGCAAAAAATCGAGCCATAGCCAATTTCTATAGGCTATGTTTCGACAGATATTAGCATGAGCGAACAGTTGTCCACTAGCATTATTGTACATTTGTATGGGAAATAAAAGTAACAGAATCCATCAATCCATCGATTACTTTTTTCTCAGTGAAAAACAGCAATACAAAAGAGAATAGAACATCATTTTAATTGAGTGCTGAACCGCAATTTCGGCTTAACGCCAGCATTATGGTTAAATTAAGTATTCAATATAACAGTGAAAACCATAAAAAACTGTTATGACAGCAAGCGCTAAGATTCCACTGCAAGATGAACTAAGCGATCCAAGCTGATGCCTAGCTTAATTGAATGGGAGTTAAAAAAAATCCCTGATAATGGTTTTAGTGATGATTAGTTGAGTTGTTGCAGCATGTATTTAGGGAGATCGGTAATCACGCCATCGACCGCTAGGTTTTGCAGATGCTGTAAGCGCGAAAAATCGTTGACGGTCCAAACACTCACTTTTAATCCTGCTGCTTGCGTCGCTGCAATTTTTTCATCCGTTGCGAGTTGATCCATCCAGCCGATTTGGCAGCAACCGAGACTGAGCGCAAGCGCTATAGGTTGTGTTAATGCTGCATCTTCAATCAATAAACCTGTGCTTAAACCCGAATTCTGCTGCTGTACAGCATGCAGAATCTTATGATCAAAACTGGTAATTACCGCATTGTGTTCAAAACCCTTAAGCTGCTGAGTTAGGCTCGTGACCAATCTCTTTGCAGCTGCAAGGCTATTGACGGCTTTGACTTCAACTTCAATATGTTCAAATTGGGTCATCAAGGCCAAAGCTTGATCGAGTCGCGGCGTATCCTGATGTTGCCAATCTAGCCAAATCGCTGCTTGATTAAAGCGCTGCAGTTCATTTGCATCAATCGCATACAGCTCATGTTCAACACCCGTGGTGCGCAGAAAGTTATCATCATGCATCACCACTAAAGTATCGTCGTTAAGTTGCCTGACATCAAACTCAACCGCAGTAATGCCCAAGTCTTTAAGGTAGGAAAATCCGCCTAAAGTATTTTCAGGGGCTTCACCCCGTGCGCCACGATGCCCAATGATTCGCATGTTTTAACTCGATCCTGATAACGGTTGCATCAATATATAGTTAAAATAAAAATGCAATTCAAGCCTAAATGCTGTCATTAATATTTTTTTGCCACAACACTTCATTGCCACCTTCATCACGTTGTAAGGCACGCGATGCTACGAACAACCAATCTGAAAGACGGTTCAACAATTGTAGTGCGGTGGCTTGAATATTTTGATCGCGCGCATGCACGGTCATCAAACTACGTTCGGCACGACGGCAAACAGCACGTGCTTGATGCGCATAACTACAGTTCAAGCTACCCGCAGGCAAAATAAACTCTTTGAGCATTGGTAAGTCTTGATTCATGCGATCAATATCTTGTTCGAGGTATTCAATGCAGACACTTTGTAGCAAATGATAGTTTGGAATACAGACTTCACCGCCCAAATCGAACAACCAATGTTGAATTAAACTGAGCGATTTGTCCCATGATGCTTGATCTACAATTTGACTGTTGCTGATTTGCGCACGCAATACCCCAATAATGGCATTCAATTCATCAACATCGCCCAGTGCATGAATACGCAGGTCATCTTTGGTTACACGTGAGCCATCGCCGAGTCCTGTCGTGCCAGTGTCACCCGTGCGGGTATAGATTTTACTTAAACGGTGTCCCATGGGAATTCCTAAATTTAAAAAGCATGAAG
This sequence comes from Acinetobacter pullicarnis, assembly GCF_006352475.1. Lineage (NCBI taxonomy): Bacteria > Pseudomonadati > Pseudomonadota > Gammaproteobacteria > Moraxellales > Moraxellaceae > Acinetobacter > Acinetobacter pullicarnis. Next base: position 3,175,237 of record NZ_VCMZ01000001.1, on the reverse strand, counting down.
TTGAGCAGAACAATAATGAGAACGTATAAAAAAGGATAATGCCATGATCATGACATTATCCTCAATGATTTCAGTTCAGTATGGCTTAGTATTTAAAGGTTACGCCTGCAGAAGCTAAGCGACCACCATTGATGTAGTAATAACCACCACCATAAGATGCTGTTTTATACTCTACGTCACCGACGTTTGCGATATTGGTAAAGACTTTGACGTTCGGATTAATATTCCAATAGGCATTTAAGTCAACCGTTGCATAACCAGGGGTTGTACCTTCATATTCTTTAGATGTTGACTTTGATACCAATGAAGCACTAATCCCGTAAAGTTCATTTTCTAAGCCTGTTGTTAGAGTTAGACTTTGACGAGGACGTCTTAACAGTTCCTTATTGGTTTCTTCATTCTTGGTTTTGACGTAAGCGTACTCTGTTGTTAAAAATAAGCCGTCTTGCTTCCATTTTAAACCAAGCTCACCACCCGTCATTTTTGCTTTGTCAGTATTAAAATATGAAGCAATAGATGTATTGTTAGCAACATCAAAATGAGATGCATATTCGATCAAATTTTTAACTTTAGTTTGATAAATAGAGGCATAGGCAGTTAAGCCATAATTAAGCTCTTGATCAATTCCCAACTCGTAAGAGATGCTCTCTTCAGGTTTTAGATCTTGATTGCCGATTGTTATATAGGTGGTATCGCCCCATTTTGAAGAATCGGTGTAGTAAAGTTGATTGCCTGTCGGCGCTTTAAATGCAGTCCCGATATTTGCATAGATGCTTGTTAGTGGCGTGATTTGAATACGACTTGCTAATTGGCCTACAACATGGTTTCCGAACTGATCATTATCTTCTAGACGTATACCCGCTTGCGTATGGACGCCATCATCGTTGTATTGATGCTGCAAATAGTAGCCAGTCGAATCTAAACTTTTTTTCCTATTGATAATCGCTAAACTTTCAACATCTGCATTGTTTATACCGACGCCAGCGATTAAATTTTGGTGTTCGCTAAAGTTCCAACGTAGATTTACATCTCCTTCATTGCGCTCAGTATTGAAGAAATATGTGCTGACTTTTCCAGTAATCTCATCTTTAAAGTTTGAGTAACGTGCATTGATAGATAAATCTGAGTTCAGTTCAAAACGACCGTTCACATTAATGAGACGATTGAGAAAATCTTTTGAGCCACCGTAATAAACGTTGGTTCCTTTATTCTCATTCATGTCTACAGAGACGGCATACTGCTCTTGCTCATAGCCAACTTTTGCTTCATAACCTTTCTGATCATAAGACGCCCGCGTACTATCTTTGTCTGTTACTGGCGTACCATTACTTTCTAAGCGTTGGCCACGAATCTGTGCATATAAGCCATCCTTGACGAAGTCAGCCCCAATAATTGATTTATATGTGTCGTATTCTCCAGCTTCCGTTGTCACAAATATTTTTGATTTTGTTGGTGCTGTTGTTCGAACATTAATTACGCCACCAATGGCATCTGTACCATATTGAACAGAGGCAGGGCCTTTTAATACTTCGATCTGAGAAATATTACTTAAGTCAATATATGGAATGCTTGCTCCACCATCAAGTGCCGTATTTAAACTCGCACCATCCTTTAAAAACAGAGTATGAGCAGAGTTTGTTCCACGTATAAATGCAGACGTAACTTGTCCCATTCCGCCACTTTGTACAATATTGAGTGCTGATTCACGACGTAACAATTGGCCTAAATCAGTTATAGGGGATTGTTGAATGGTTTTTTCATCAATTACAGAAATACGCGCTGGAACGTCTTCGATTCTTTCTTCTGAACGAGATGCTGTCACAACAAGGGTTTCAAGCTGTAAAATATCTTGATTCGATGCTGAATTTGTATTGGCAAAAGCAGGACTTGATAGGCCCATCGCAACCGCGATTGCACCGACGAGCGTAGAAGGTTTAAATTGATTTGACATGATTTTCTCCAGACACCCAACCCCACGTGAGTGTTTGATTTTGTGATTCAACAAGCAGGTCTCCAGACTTGAATATACGACTTGGCAGAATGGCTGAGTCGACACATCCACCTTCCCGCATGGCTGCAGTGGTGTAAGCAAAGGCTTATCGAAGATATGTATTTCGTTCTAACTGTTGCGGGGGCAGTGTTGGATTTGAACCAACTTCCCTTAAAGCTTTATATAGCACTTGTTGAAAGTGCGCGCAGTATAAAGTTTGGCTATAAATTTAACAATCCGTACCAAATATAATTCGCTATGAAGCGCACGCAAATCAAATAAATTGCATTACAATAACGCGCCTGAGGAAATTTATAGATCAGCTGTAAATTAAACGGGCCTGTTTAGAGCGCAATGATTATGCGAACACGTGTCAAAATTTGTGGCATTACTCGAATTGAAGATATTCATGCAGCAGTTGAAGCTGGTGCAGATGCCATTGGTTTGGTATTTTATCCGCCAAGCCCACGTTATGTAACGATAGAACAAGCACAATTGCTTGCTCAACATATTCCGCCTTATGTCAGTATTGTTGGTCTGTTTGTGAATGCTAATGCCAATGAAATTGTTGAAGTTTTGCAGCATGTTTCGCTTGATGTGATACAGTTACATGGCGATGAAAGGCCGGCCGAATGCCAACAGATTGCACAGCAAACACAGCGTCGTTGGTATAAAGCAATTCAGGTTAAACCCGAAGTCGATACTTTAGAGATTATTCAGCAATATCAGCAGGTCGGTGCCAGTGCCATGCTACTCGATGCTTGGCATCCTGAGCTGAAAGGCGGGACAGGCTTACAGTTTGATTGGTCGAAATTTCCTCAGTCAAACCTGCCTTTAATTCTGGCAGGGGGACTGAATCCCGACAATGTTGCGCAGGCAATTGAGATGACTCAGGCCTATGCAGTTGATGTTAGCGGAGGGGTTGAATCCGCAAAAGCGATAAAAGATCAAAAACTTATTCAACAATTTATGCAAGGAGTCCAAGGTGGATCAGCAAAGTAATACGATTGATTTTCGCCAATTCCCAGATGCTAAAGGGCATTTTGGGATCCATGGTGGACGTTTTGTTTCAGAAACATTGATGGCTGCATTACAGGATTTAGAGAAGCTCTATTTCCGTATGAAAGATGATGCACAGTTTCTAGCAGAATTTGACCGTGATCTCGCACATTATGTGGGACGTCCGAGTCCGTTGTATTACGCAGAACGTTGGTCAAAAGAACTGGGCGGCGCGCAAATTTATTTAAAACGTGAAGATTTAAATCACACTGGCTCACATAAAATTAACAACACGATTGGTCAGGCCTTATTGGCCAAGCTCTCTGGTAAAAAACGTATTATTGCCGAGACAGGCGCGGGGCAGCATGGGGTTGCAACAGCAACGATTGCCGCGCGTTTGGGCCTTGAGTGCGTGGTCTTTATGGGTGCTGAAGACGTAAAACGTCAGGCCATGAATGTCTATCGTATGCGGTTATTGGGTGCAACGGTTGTTCCCGTTGAAAGTGGTTCTAAAACCTTAAAAGACGCCATGAATGAAGCCATGCGTGACTGGGTGACCAATGTCGATTCGACTTATTATGTGATTGGGACAGTGGCAGGTCCACATCCTTATCCGCAATTGGTCCGTGACTTCCAGTCAATTATTGGGCGTGAAGCACGTAAGCAAATTTTAGAACAAGCAGGTCGTTTACCGGATGCACTGGTGGCTTGTGTCGGTGGTGGTTCCAATGCAATGGGCTTGTTCTATCCATTCTTAAACGATGAAGATGTCAAAATTTATGGTGTTGAAGCCGCAGGTTTAGGCATTGCGTCCGGAAAACATTCAGCCCCATTAAATGCTGGTCATGTCGGGGTATTGCATGGTAACCGTACTTATCTAATGTCGGATGAGCAAGGTCAAATTATTGAAACACATAGTATTTCTGCAGGCCTGGACTATCCTGGTGTTGGCCCTGAGCATAGCTTCTTAAAAGATATGCAGCGTGTGAATTATGAGCCAATTAATGATCAGGAAGCTTTACAAGGTTTCCGTGACTTGACTCAAATCGAAGGCATTATTCCAGCATTAGAAAGTGCACATGCGATGGCCTATGTGACTAAGTTGGCACCTACGATGGACAAAGATCAAATTATCATTGCGACCGTTTCGGGGCGTGGCGATAAAGACTTGATGACTGTCGCGCGTATTGATGGTGTGGAAATGGTTGAGATGTAAGCCTTCTCCATTTGCAGCATAAAAAACTGCCACAGACTTTGCTTTGTGGCAGTTTTTTTTAGATCAAAATCGGCTTGCAGACCTAGTGCTGATAAAAGCTTGATGACATCATCAGCTTGAATGGTGTTCTGCTTGATATAAAGAATGACGTTGATATTCTGATTGTTATAGAAATTACATAAGTTATAGAAATAGTGGGGAATGTATGCCAAGTTTATTTATTGTGATGTTGGGTGGACGGCATGCACGTGCCAATACTGAAGTACATGATGTGGTATTGGCGGTGGGGGAGTCGCTAGAAGCGGTTTATCCGCAACTAAAACAGGCGTGGTTTGCCGAGCCACAAGGTTTGCATATTGATGCTTGGGCACAGATTAATGGCATTGAGTTTGAAGGTGTAAATTATCAACTACAGTTTAGTCATGCAGCACCTGCACAAGATGAGAAAAAGCTATATTTGATTAACCTTGGGGGATATGACCCACGTGAGTTTGGTGAACTGCATCGCTATGTATTGGTGGTGGCTCAAAATGAAATCGTAGCCAAAGTTAAAGGCAAACAACATTTCGCTGCACACTGGCACAAACAACATACCGATCGGGTACTTGAAGTCGATGACTGCCTTGCCATTGATCAAGTGCATGGGCATTTTGTGCAGCTGGTTCAGGGAGAATTTGCTAACAATCGTTGGGAGAATACTTATTTAAGTATTTAAAGTGAATCACACAATGAATATCTCAAATGGAGAATGAGTGGCTTAATGGCTTGCTTTGACGCCGTAGATTATAGCGAGAGCAATCATGAAATTGGGTTTGAGCTGATTATTAGCGCGATTTATTCTTTATCTCAAATTGATATATCTATTTGAATATAAAATAAAACTAGTGCTTAGTGCTTGATATCATGATGGATCTTTATGCTGGAATTGCAATGAAAGCTGCTTATCAAGAAAACCGCTATTAAGTATGTAAAAAAGACATTTTATTGATAGATCAAACATGGTTATGCTATGACCCTTTATAATGATATTACTAGCCTTACGCCATGTATTTATATACCGACTTCGATCAGCAACTGATTAATGAACGAGTTGCACAATTCCGTGATCAAACTGCACGCTATTTAGCGGGCAAACTAAGTGAAGATGAATATCGTCCGCTTCGCTTACAAAACGGTTTATATGTGCAACGTTATGCACCCATGTTACGTGTTGCCGTGCCTTATGGTTTGATGAACTCGAACCAGCTGCGTAAGGTCGCGGAATTGGCGAAGTCGTATGACCGTGGCTATGCCCATGTCTCTACGCGTCAGAATATTCAGTTTAACTGGCCAGCACTCGAAGATGTGCCTGAAATGCTTGCAGAATTGGCAACTGTCCAAATGCATGCGATTCAAACATCGGGCAACTGTATTCGTAATACCACCACCGACCAATATGCTGGGGTGGTTTCAGGTGAAGTTGCAGATCCGCGCCCAACCTGTGAGTTGATTCGTCAGTGGAGTACTTTCCATCCAGAATTTGCGTTCTTACCGCGTAAATTTAAGATTGCAGTATCAGCCTTGGCAGAAGTCGATCGCGCAGCCGTTTCATTCCATGACATTGGGGTGTATATCGTCAAAAATGCCGCGGGTGAAATTGGCTACACCATTAAAGTCGGTGGTGGTTTAGGTCGTACCCCAATTATTGGTTCAATCATTAAAGAATGGTTGCCGCGTGAAGATTTAATTGCTTATTTAGAAGCGGTGTTGCGTGTATATAACTTACATGGTCGTCGTGACAACAAATATAAAGCGCGTATTAAAATTTTAGTCAAAGCTTTAACTCCACCGGTGTTTGCTGAAAAAGTCGAAGCTGAATTCCAGCACACCATTCAAAGCTTGAAAATTCAGCCTGAAGTTTTGAAAAAATTGGATGAAGAGTTTACTCCATTCGATTATCAAGCCTATCAAGATGAAGATTTCACTGCATTATTTGCTGAATATCCGAAGTTTAAACATTGGTTTAACATCAATACCAATGCGCATAAAGTGCCTGGCTATCGGATTGTGACCATCTCATTGAAACGTGCAGGTATTGCACCCGGTGATATGAGCAGTGAAGAAATGAACTTGATCGCAGATTTGGCTGATCAATATACCTTTGGTGAATTGCGTACCACGCACGAACAAAATATTTCGTTGGTTGACGTACCACAAAAAGATTTGTTCGCTGTTTGGCAAGCACTGGATGCACAAAACCTTGCACGTGCACATATTGGTTTTATTACCGATATTATCTGCTGCCCAGGCGGGGACTTCTGTTCACTGGCCAATGCCAAGTCTATTCCAATTTCAGAAGCGATTACCCGTCGTTTTGAAGACCTCGATACCATCTACAACTTGGGTCATATTGACTTGAATATTTCAGGGTGTATGAATGCATGTGGTCATCACCATGTTGGTAATATCGGCATCTTGGGTGTCGATAAAAAAGGTGCAGAATTTTACCAAGTGTCTTTAGGTGGCAATGCCGATCACGATGCATCACTTGGTGACATTCTTGGACCATCATTTGCAGCTGAAGTGATTCCAGATGTGATTGAAGAAGTTTTAAATACCTATCTTGATTTGCGTCAGGACAGTGAGGAATTTATTGATACTTATCGCCGTGTAGGCATTCAACCGTTTAAGGAGCGAGCTTATGCTTAATACCGCATTACAGGTCTTGGCTAAAGACGGAACCATTACGGACAACAGCTATCAATTGGTTGCGGAAGATGGAACGGTCCCTGCTGGTGATGTGGTGGTCACCACAGCGCAGCTTGAGTTGTTGGCGCAGATTCAAGGTAAAAAAGCCTTGTATATCACGGTTGATGATTCTCCAGAAGTGAACCAATTTCCTTTGGCAGCACTCGATACTATTTTTATTGAATTTGCGGGCTTTAATGATGGCCGTGGTTATTCATTTGCAGCCTTGTTGCGTCGCCAAGGCTACCAAGGTGAGTTACGTGCGGTGGGCGATATCTTTAAAGATGTTTTGAACTACTTAAAACGTTCAGGTTTCGATAGCTTCGTCATCAAAGAAGGCAAAGATATTCATGAGGCTGCTGCTGGATTAAATGATTTTAAAAATCCGTACCAAGCCTCAACTGGCGTGGCACAAGCACATTATCAAACCGGTGCTTAAGCGCGGTTGAATTAAAAAAGCTGGACTTCGGTCCAGCTTTTTTATGTGTAATTTTATTGTATATATTCACTCGCCTAGACCATAGATAAACACACGTTTAGCCCATGTTCTCAATTTGGCAGTTAATCATCCATTTGACACCAAACTGATCGGTGAAGGCACCATAGAGTGCACCCCAAAAGGTTTTGTCTAGTGGCATCTCGATCTGTCCATTTTGCGAGAGTGCATCGAATAAGCGTTGTGCAGTGGCTGCTTCATCTTGTTCAAGATTAATGGAAATATAGTGGTTATTGCCTTGAATATATTGTGTATTGGTCTGTACACAGAACTGCTCGCTAATATCCGAGCCCATCAGGACTGTGAATGGATTAATCGGAAGTGAAACATGCAGGATATAATTTTGTTCTTGTGCGGATAAGGTTAGGCCTTCTTGAGGGGGGAGCTCACCAAAACGTTTAAGGAATAAAAACTCTCCGCCAAAAATGGATTTATAAAAGTTAAATGCGGCTTCGGTCTGACCTTGGAAGTTAAGATAATGATTGAGTTGCATGTCTATTCCTTATTGTTTTTGAACATGGAGTATGGGCAGATGAAGCTAGCGAGCATCTGAGCCTAGTCGATTATCATAATTGAATATTCATTGTATTTTAAAGTGTTGGAAATAAAAAATCCCGCATTGAGCGGGATTCTTAAATTTAAGCTTTGCCTAAAGCATTATAGAATTTCAACGGCAACCGCAGTCGCTTCACCACCACCGATGCACAGTGCAGCAATACCTTTTTTACCACCTGTACGTTTAAGTGCGTGAATTAGCGTCAAAATGATACGTGAACCGGTCGAACCAACGGGGTGACCCAATGCACAAGCACCGCCATGAATATTCACTTTTTCTGCATCAAGTTTGAAGTCATCAATTGGGCACATTGTAACCATTGCAAATGCTTCATTAATTTCCCATAGGTCAACGTCCTGCGCTGTCCAACCGGTTTGCTTAAGCACTTTCTCAATGGCACCGACTGGGGCAATGGTAAATTCAGAAGGGTGTTGTGAATGAGAGGCATAGGCTACGATTTTTGCCAATGGTGCTAAGCCTTTTGCTTGAGCATGCGCCGCTGAGGTGAGAACCAATGCAGAAGCACCATCGGAAATTGAACTGGCATTGGCAGCCGTAATGGTGCCATCTTTGGCAAATGCAGGTCTAAGAGTCGGAATTTTATCAATATTGGCATTGAACGGTTGTTCATCTTTATCAACGATAACATCGCCTTTACGACCAGAGAGGGTAACAGGCACAATTTCAGCGGCAAAATAGCCTTCTGTGATTGCGGTTTGCGCACGTTTTAATGAACGAATGGCAAAGTCATCCATTTGCTCGCGGGTGTAGCCACGGCTATTTGCTGTATCTTGGGCAAACGAACCCATGAGGCGACCTGTTTCAGCATCTTCTAGACCATCAAGAAACATATGGTCTTTGATTTCGCCATGCCCCATGCGATAGCCACCACGTGCTTTCGGAAGTAGATAAGGTGCATTGGTCATCGATTCCATACCGCCTGCAACCACGATCTGCGCTGAGCCTGCTTTGATCATGTCCGCGGCTTGCATTACTGCTTTCATGCCAGAACCACATAATTTATTAATGGTTACAGCACCTGTTGAATCTGGCAGTCCGGCTTGACGCATAGCTTGACGGGCAGGGCCTTGTTTGAGGCCTGCAGGAAGAACACAGCCCATAATGACTTCTTCGATATCACTTGCTTGTAATCCAGCGCGTGCGATCGCTTCTTTAATTGAGGCTGCGCCTAATTGTGGTGCTGTTGCAGCGGATAAACTTCCTTGAAAACCACCCATTGCAGTTCTTGCACCATTTACAATAACGATGTCAGTCATGGCTATATTCTCCAAATTTATGATGTATTACTTTTTTCAAAACCTAAGCAGTATATAAAAAACAGGAGAACAATAAAGCGTTATTGCCGCAACAAAGTGGACTGTAGAGTCCGCTATTTTTTGTGTTTTCTCAGTAAATGAAAGGGGCAGGTTTAATTGCATTGCGCTGAAGCCAATGTTGTGATGTGACCCATCATGCCAATTGCTAAATCTTTTTGGTATTCGACTTGCTCAAAGTTACAGTAGCTAAAATGTCCCATCGAACCTCTAGGTAAGCCAGTATCTGATTGAAAAACAATTTGATGTGGATGTGATGCATTGCCATGCCAAGTGAGTGAACCATATTTGAGTAAGGTGGGAGTGCTGGAAACAATAGTCTCATTGGGGTCGAGTTTACGATTTTTATTGGTGTCGATAAAAATGAGGATGCTGTGTTGCCATTGATCATTTTCGCAGCTTAATAAGTCGCGTGATGGACACATTACAATGTCACTGTGAACAGTGAGGGCATGGCTACGTGCAAGATTCATCTGTTGCCGAATGAGATAAACCACACTAGAAAATTCTTGGCGCGCCTGCATGGTTTTAAAAGAAGGGCTTGCCCAACTTGCAACAATAGCCAATATTGAAAGGGTGATGAGTATCTCAATGAGACTAAATCCTTTTTTAAACACATTAGCGCGCATTATGACTTCTTCAATTTAATATTATTGTCTTTACGTGCCCCAGCTAAAAAAACTTTTTTATAGAGAGGTCAGAGTGCTGTAATTCGATTACTTCTCTTTATGCGATGAATTTGTATTTTTGTACAAATTAAATATGCTGATAGCGTTGCTCAGCGTGTTTTACGGAGAGCATTCTAAGCGATTTCTTATGAAAATAACGTCAATAAAAATACGTGTGATTTGTGAGCAGTTTTTAAAAGAGTTGGCTGTTCTATTACTAATGATGGAAAATTGTAATGTCTAGTGGCCAATATCTGGTACACATCGGTTTATAGGGTTGTAGTGTGGTGTATATCAAGATATTTAACTAGAATGATAATTAATTTATATTATATCTTAGCTGCTGTAATCATTTAATTTTTTGTAAAAAAATAACATGGCTGACTGCTGCGGCTAAATTTTTATTACTATCTGCTTCGATTGCTGTTAAAATGCTGCCGCGCGAGTAAGTAAATATAGTGCTCGCATCAGATGCTTTTGTCAAAATTACGGAACTACAACGGAAATTGTAAGTAATTTTGTCAATAATCTACTTGATTAAATTTATCAAGCACTTGGAAAGATGATCAAGTATTTGTATCATTAAACCGAAGTAGCTAAAAAATAATACTGGGGTATTTAATAGCTTATCTCAGGAAGCTATAATATTTTAAGCTGAGCTTGAACAACAATTGTTATCTCTGGAGGATATCCATGAAATTGAGTCGTATCGCACTTGCTATGCTCGTTGCTGCGCCATTAGCTGCTGCTAATGCTGGTGTAACTGTTACCCCTTTGTTACTTGGTTATACAATCCAAGATAGCCAACATAACAATGGTCGTGATCGTCTAACTGAATCTGGTGAGCTAAAAGACGATTTATTCGTTGGTGCTGCACTTGGTGTTGAATTAACACCTTGGTTAGGTTTTGAAGCTGAATATAGCCAAGTTAAAGGTGATGTAGAGCCAGTTAGCGGTGCTGAATATAAGCAAAAACAAATCAATGGTAACTTCTACGTTACTTCTGATTTGATCACTAAAAACTATGACAGCAAAATCAAGCCATATGTATTGTTAGGTGCTGGTCACTATAAATACAGCTTCAGCGGTGCTACTGATGCTCAAATCGGTCGTGCTGGCCGTGGTAACACAGAAGAAGGTACACTTGGTAATGCCGGTGTTGGTGCTTTCTGGCGTTTGAACGATGTATTGTCTCTACGTACTGAAGCACGTGCGACTTATAACATCGATGAAGATTTCTGGAACTACACAGCACTTGCTGGTCTTAACGTTGTTCTTGGTGGTCACTTGAAACCTGTTGCTCCAGTAGTAGTTGTTGAGCCAGTTGCTCCAATCGCTCCTGTTGTTCAACCAGCGCCAGTAGAATTGACTGAAGCATTGAACATGGAACTTCGTGTGTTCTTTGATACCAACAAATCAAACATCAAAGATCAATACAAGCCAGAAATCGCTAAAGTTGCTGAGCAACTTAACGATTACCCGAATGCGACTGCTCGCATTGACGGTCACACAGATAACACTGGTCCACTTCAGTTAAACCAACGTTTATCTTTGGCTCGTGCTAACTCTGTTAAATCTGCACTTGTAAATGAATACAACATCGATGCTTCTCGTTTGTCTACTCAAGGCTTTGCTTGGGATCAACCGATTGCTGACAACAACACTAAAGAAGGTCGTGCTATGAACCGTCGTGTATTCGCGACGATTTCTGGTAGCCGTACTGTACTTGCTCAACCGCGTTAATTTGAGCATTTACCTATAAAAAAAGCGACTCGTCAGAGTCGCTTTTTTTTGTGCTGAAAATAATAAGAGCATCATAAAGTGATATGAAGTTACTTGCTTGTAACCGCAGTATTTTCAGCCTATTAATTTTGGCTCAGATACTTAGGCGAGCGTATTACAAGATCTGAAGTCTGAGTGATTACAAAGGCAGCCGAAGCTGCCTTTGTTTTACTTTTAACTCTCCGCATCAATTTATAGCTCAAAGGCGAAAACCCCAAAGTTTAGCCTTTAATACACAGCACTTGTTTTAAGGTATGTACTACGTCGATTAAGTCTGCTTGATTGGCCATTACCTCATGAATATTCTTATAAGCACTCGGAATTTCATCAACCACAGCCTTGTCTTTGCGACATTCAACCCCTTGGGTTTGTTCAATTAAGTCTTGTTGGCTAAATAAACGTTTGGCTTTACTACGGCTCATTTTACGACCTGCACCATGTGAACAAGAGCAAAATGAATCGGGATTGCCTTTGCCTTTCACAATAAAGGATTGTGCACCCATTGAACCTGGGATGATGCCATATTCATCTAAGCCCGCACGAATTGCACCTTTGCGTGTCACAAAGACCTCTTCACCAAAGTGCAATTCTTTTTGTACATAGTTGTGATGACAGTTAATCGCTTCCTTGGTCATTTGAAAGCTGGGCAGGAGTGGGCGAATGGCTTCTAAAATCAGGCGCATCATTTCACGTCGATTTTCATAAGCGTATTCTTGGGCCCATTCTACCGCTTCAACATAGTCATCAAAGTTAGCCGAACCTTCTGCAAAGTACGACAAGTCTTTGTCTGGGACATGTCCAAAGCGATGTTGTGCTTCTTTTTTGGCACGTTCAATAAAATAGCTGCCAATGACATTTCCTAGACCACGGCTTCCCGAGTGCAACATCACCCAAACATCTTGATTTTCATCCAAACACAGTTCAATAAAGTGGTTCCCCCCACCGAGCGTGCCCAATTGTTTTTGCCAAGTGGAATCAAAATGTTTTAGCCGACGGGTTAAACCAGGATGCTTGATGGTAATTTGTTTTAAGCGTTGTTCTAGTGGCGACAGGGTGGACGCCTTGGCTTTGATCTGCTTATGTGCTTCAAAGCCAACTGGAACTTTACGCTCAATCGCATTGCGTAGCTTACTGAGATTGTCAGGCAGTTGTGCTGCCTTTAAGCTCAAGCGTAATGCATTCATACCACAACCAATATCGACGCCAACTGCTGCAGGAATAATTGCATTTTTGGTTGGAATCACACTGCCAACTGTCGCACCTTTGCCCAAATGTACATCAGGCATAACCGCAATATGTGAGTGAATAAACTGTAATTGTGCCATTTTTCGTAGTTGGGTTAAGCTTTCTTCATCTATGTCGCGCGTATATATTTTTACTGGAACGCCATATTCAGCTTTGGCGTTCAAAATCATTTGTATGCCCATTATTTTTCTCTAAGCAAGTTTTCTTTAATGCTGCGTTAACTCCGCAGGTTTTTGGGGGTGCCCGAATTGATCTTTTGCGCTGTCATCAAAATTGAGACATAAAAAAACCTAGCGAATGCTAGGTTTAATCTGAGGCATTCGGACACTTTAAATTAAGCGAGTGTCCGTAAGTTCACGTCTGCTTAATTTAATATTTGTTGATTTCCAATAACAGCATGACGTCCTCCTAAAATTTAAATCTGGTGTATTGCACTGGGTTCAGTGAATTGGAGCAAATTATAGAGCGGAAATATTATTAATCAAGCATTAATTTTTTATGAGATAAAATTGAGTTGTATCACATGTCAGTTTTATCTGTGTTTAAAAACATTAAACCCCTCTGTCGTGGAGGGGTTTAATTGGTTTAAGTACGTTGATTTAAAACAGTACTTAACGACTTATTGAGTGTCTGGATTCATCGGTTGCACATCCATATCCTTGTATGGAACCAATTTGGTTTTGTGCTTCCATTTATAGCCGAGCCAAATGGCTAGGAATAATGGAATAGAAATGTAAGTCGACAATAAACCGATCCAATTAATTTTCCCGCCAATCAATGCTTCGTAGTTCTGGCCCAAAATAATGATCGAACACAGAATAAATGCAAACCAAGGGGCAAAGGGGAAGAACTTGGCTTTATAGGCCAAATCAGACAGTTTATTACCTTGTGCAATATAGCCTTTACGGAAACGATAATGTGAAATCGCAATCCCAAGCCAAACGATAAAACCACACATCCCAGACATGTTGAGTAACCACGAGAACACTTCTTGTTCGCCAATAAAAGTGGTTAAAAAACAAAGTGCAGCAACCGCTGTAGTGGCATAGAGTGCGTTCATTGGCACACCACGTAGATCTAGTTTGGCAAACCATTTTGGTGCACGGCCTTGGCGTGCCATATCAAATAACATCCGCGTTGACGAGTACATACCCGAGTTACCCGCAGATAGAATTGCAGATAAAATCACCGCATTCATTAGACTGGCTGCAAAGGCAAAACCAGCTTTGTTATACAACAGGGTAAACGGAGATAGGGTGATGTTACCGTCGCCTTCACTTGCCAATTGTAGGTTTGGATCGTTATACGCAACTAAGGTGCCGATAATGAAAATACACAACACATAAAACAGCAAGATGCGCCAGAAAATTTGTTTAATTGCCAGTGGAATGGTTTTTTTCGGATCTTTAGATTCACCCGCAGCAACACCAACCATTTCTGTTCCTTGGAACGAGAATCCGGCAATCATGGCAACCCCAATCATCGCCTGTAGGCCGCCTACAAAGGGTGCATCGCCCACGGTCCAGTTGCTGAGTACGCTTTGATTTGGATCAAGCATAATGGTGCCGATCATATATAGGCCAATCACAATGAAGACCAAGATCGCAACCACTTTGATTAGGGAGAATAAGAACTCAGTCTCACCAAAGCCCTTTACAGTTAAGGCATTAATCCCAAAGATGATGGCTAGGAAGATGGCACTCCAGTAAAAGCCAGGAATATCAGGGAACCAGAATTTCATGATGAATTGTACGGCAACCAATTCAAAAGCAACCGTAATTGCCCAGTTATACCAATAGTTCCAACCTAGTGCGAAGCCAAAGCCTTCTTCAACATATTTAGTTCCGTAGGTAAAAAATGCGCCTGAGGTTGGATTGTGGGTGGCGAGTTCGCCGAGGCTGGTCATGAGGAAGTAAATCATGATCCCGATGAGCACATAAGCCAATAGCGCACCACCTGGTCCTGCTTGAGCAATGGTAGAACCTGATGCAAGGAATAAACCAGTACCAATGGAACCACCAATGGCGATCATGTTTAAATGTCGAGCCCCCAGCTTGCGCTGAAGTTGTTGGTCTGTTCCGCTCATTGTCGTTCCCTCATTCTCATTCCCTTTGAAGTTTCACTATGCACTGGCATATATCACCTTAAAGCCGTTTTGGTCTGCTTTGATTGTTGTTTCGCCAAATTGCTGTTCAATTAAGTCTGCATAATTTAAAAAGCGATTGGCGACAATCCAGAATTGACCCTTGCGTTTCAAATGTATTTTGGCTTGTCGGCAAAGTGTTTCGCTGGCATCGTAATTGGTATGAATTCCCTGATGAAACGGTGGATTGCTAATTAAGGCATCAAGCTGCTGCGGGGCATCTTGAATTCCCGTAACGGCATGCAATTGCAATTGATGCGCTTCAATTCCATTTTTCTCAAAGGTTAATTCGGTCGACTTTAATGCAAAGGCATCAACGTCTAAAGCATGAATAACATTTTTTTCATTCATTTTTGCCAGACAACAGCTAATGACACCGGCCCCACAACCAAAGTCGGCGAGTTTACCTGATTTTACTTGAGTCAGGTACGGCAAAAGCACAGCGGTACCGATATCGAGATGATCTTGGCTAAAAACCCCAGGTAAGGCACATATTTCTAGGCTAAAGTCTTGTATTTTAATCGAGTAATTTTTAACCCATGCGCTGAGAGGTTTTAATTTCTCAGTATGTTGCAGGGTCAACTGCCAAAATTGGCAATGTCGTGCACTATCTAACTTTATGGTTTTGCCAAAAGGCTGTAATTGTTTGCCAGCACGTTCCACCCCCCCTTTTTTCTCACCAACCAAGAAGATTTGTTGTCCCACTTGGAGATGGCAAACCACTTGATGCAGAATATAATCTAGCAAAGCCTTTGATTTAGGTACGTAAATGATTACTTGGTCAACGTCTTGTTTGGGAAATTCAATCGAGAATGTCGAAGTATACTGCGCATTTAGGTGCGCCTGATAATCTTGATAATTCCAAGTCCAATGCGTCGCTTCAATGTCGGCTTGCTTTAATGTATTCACCAAAGCGTCTGCTGGTGCATTAATCAAGAGGATACGGCCTTTGAGGGCATATTGTTGTCGAATTACAACTTCACTTCTGGGATCCATAAGTCTTATTTCGTCATCTAATTTAGGCATTTATATGCATTTAATGTGGATATTTAAGGACAGTGCTGTGTTAGGCATCCGTGCTTTTTTGAGCAGGAAGCACGACATTTAAAATCAAAGCAGTAATCCCGCCAGTCGCCACACCTGAACTAAAGATATTGCGAATAAGCTCTGGAAGATGTTCTAAAATTTGTGGAACTTGTGCAACACCCAAACCCAATGCCAATGAAATGGCAATGATCAATAGGGCACGACGGTCTAAGTGCACACCAGAAAGAATATTAATACCAGATGCTGCAACGGCACCAAACATGACCATGACTGCACCGCCCAATACCGCTTGGGGAACTGCTTGAATTACTCCTGCAACCATTGGGAATAAACCGAGCAAGACCAATAGGATTGCAATCCAGATGCCAACGTAACGGCTGGCAACACCAGTGAGTTGAATAACACCATTATTTTGTGCGAATACTGAGCTTGGAAAGGTGTTGAAAATTCCTGCCAACAATGAGTTAGCACCATTGACTAACACACCGCCTTTAATGCGTTGCATCCAAATCGGACCATCAACGGGTTGATTTGAAATTTTAGAGGTTGCGGTAACATCCCCAATGGCTTCAAGTGAAGTCACTAAGTAAATGAATGCCATTGGAATAAACAGCCCCCAGTCAAAGCTGAGTCCAAAATGCATTGGGGTTGGAATCTGCATAATTGGTGCATCTTTTAAACCAGAAAAATCCAGATAGCCCATCAAGCCCGCAATTGCATAGCCGATAACTAAGGCGATCAAAATGGCTGAACTTTTCACCCAAACAATGCGAACGCGATTGAGTAAAATAATGATCGCCAATACCGTACAGGACATCATCAGGTTCTCTGGACTGGCAAAGGTATTGGACTGCATCGCTTGATAGCCGCCGCCCATGCTAATCAAACCTTCCTTAATTAAGGTTAGTCCAATCAGCAGTACCACGATTCCAGTGACCAGCGGAGTGATCAGCATTTTCACCCATGGCAAAATACGGGAAACACCCATCTCAATAAATGAACCAGCAATCACCACGCCAAAAATTGCAGCCATCACTTGGTTTACTGGCGTTCCTGAGGCGACCATGGCGCTTCCGATCCCAATAATTGGACCAATAAAGTTGAAGCTGGTGCCTTGTACAATTAAAAGACCTGCACCAAATGGACCGACTTTTTTACATTGTAAAAAAGTTGCAATACCAGAGATGACCAACGACATCGACAGGATCATGTTGGTATCTTCGCGAGATACGCCCAGCGCCAAGCAAATCAGCAGGCCAGGGGTCACGATCGGTACAATAATCGCCAGTAAATGTTGTAATGCAGCGAAAAAAGCGATCCAAGGTTTTGGTTGGTCATTTAGACCGTAAACGAGGTCAATTTCAGGCTTTTGTGGTGATGAGGGGTCGTATTGAGACATAAGTGGGAGGGCATATGAGCAAGATGGCGCTATTCTAATCGACTGTATACATATTGGAAACAAAAAAGCGTAGATTGCAGTTTTACCATGCTGTATTCAGACTTTTAAAGTATAAATATTTTTATTTTGTTTGAAATGGAACGTTGATCTGGGCATTTTGAAGTACAAATAAAATTGAAGTCAATTTATTTATAGATTGATGTGACATAGAAGGTGATTCAGTTGCTATTTTACGTTAATAGTAAACTTTGATAAGCACTGGCAAGGGTTATTTTATTCTATAGAATTCATGTTATTTTACAACCAGACCTAAGCCTAATTCTGATTTTTTTAAATTGCTCTAAAGTCAATGTTGCAGCTTGCGAAAGTTGTTGGTGTTTCAGATTGAATGGATGAAAACCACTGTAATTAAGACTTAATATAAATTACATATTGGCAACCTAAGCATTTTTCAAAGGAGCAGAGAAAGCCATGGAGTTGAGTGCAACAGTATTATTGGAACGTCAATCGATTTCAGTTAATTCAAAGACACAAGTGGAATTAGAGCAGCGTTGGGAGGGAATTCAAGCGTTGAAAAATAATGTGAAAAGTACAGCAAGAAATGACTATGATATGAGTTTGGTCAATACAGCAGGGGGTGATCATGTTGAATAAGGAACTCTTAACTTTACCAGTGACCGAGCTTGCTAAATTAATTAAAAATCGTCAATTAAGTTCAGTTGATTTAACCACGATGCTCTTGCAGCATGCGCATCAATATAACCCAGAAATTAATGCCTATATTTCTTTTCGAGATGAACGTGCTTTAGCTGAAGCAGCCAAGGCCGATGAAGAAATTGCTCAAGGAAATTATAAGGGCACTTTTCATGGTATTCCGATGGGTATTAAAGACAATATTTATCTGGGGGGTGAAGTCACCAGCATGGCCTCAAAAATTCATTCAAAGTTTGTATCGGTTGATGATGCGAGCGTGATTGAAAAATTAAAGGCGGCAGGTGCGATTATCATTGGTAAATTGAACATGCATGAGTACGCGTGGGGGATTACCAACAATAGCCCACACTTTGGCGCTTGTCATAATCCTTGGAATTTAGAGAAGATTCCCGGTGGCTCGAGTGGTGGATCTGGGGCATCTGTTGCCGCAGGCATGTCGACCATTACTTTGGGGACAGATACCGCGGGTTCAATTCGGATCCCATCTTCAGCATGTGGTTTGGTTGGTTTAAAACCAACACATGGTCTGGTAGCAAAATATGGTTGTTTTCCATTGGCATGGAGTCTTGATCACATTGGCCCAATGGCAAAAACAGTGCAAGATGCCGCAGCGATGTTGCAGGTGATTGCTGGTTTTGATGCACGAGATCCAACGTCTAAGCAGGTTGAAATTCCAGATTATGTTGCATTATTGAACAGTGATGTCAAAGGCAAAGTCATTGGTATTAATGAAGAATACTTCTTTAACCAAGTTGATGCTCCAATTGAAAAGCTGGTCAGAGCACAAATTGCACAACTCGAGCAAGCAGGCGCGATTATTCAGCCAGTTTCGATTCCTGCATTGCAACATGCTGAGTATGTGGAGTTGATTACCAGTTTATCTGAAGCGTCAACCATTCATCATGAAGACATGTTGGTACGTGCAGACGATTTTGGCGATGATATTCGCCTATTGTTTGAGTTGGGTGAGTTGCCAACGGCCGTTGAGTATTTACAAGCGCAACAATTAAGACGCGAGCTTAAATTGCAGTTTAGCGCGTTGTTTAATGAAATTGATGTGCTGATTACACCCACCTTGCCAGTCTTACCACCTGATATTGGAAGTTCAGTAGCGAAGTTGAATGGTGAAGAAGTGGATTTGCTCAATCATATTATTCGTTTCACTGGACCGAGTAATTTGACGGGCTTGCCTGCATTGTCGATACCATGTGGTTTGGTGGAGGGTCAACCTGTGGGCTTACAAATTATTGGCCCCGCGTTCCAAGAGCAGAAAGTATTTGATATTGCATTAGCGATTGAAAAACAGGTTCAATTTAGTTATCACAAGCCGACATTGGATCGCATTTAAATTCAGGTGGGATGAGCACTTGATCTTGATTGATTGAGCGTAAAAACAAGTCATTGGGGAATATAGGTTTAGGCTTATATTCCCTTTTTTATTTATTGTTATTTTGATTAATGTTATCTCCATGCTGGCGCTTGAACGTTATGCTGAATACCTCCTTAGGGGTGGTTATGGCGTGGCGCAGGATGACTCGGATTAGACCTTATGGGTCGATAATAAAATGCTGGTTTCAGTGCTATGGATCCCCTGAATACTGCGAATACGCTCTAGTATTTTATCAAAAAAATCTAAGCTTTCTGATTTGAGTTCAACCAAAAGATCCCATTTGCCATTGGTGGTGTGGAGTTTTTCTACAGCCGGTTCTAAGCGCAATGCTTTAATCACCGCAGCTGCCTTATTGCCTTCGACGCGAATGTGCATCCACGCACGAATCATGTCCTTTTCAAAGTCGGGTTTCACCTTGATGGTGTAGCCGGTGATGATGCCGTTGGCCTCCATATATTCCATTCTTTTTTGCACGGTGGCTCTAGAAATCCGCAAGGTGGTTGCCAGTGCGGTAATTGAGAGCCTTGCATTGTCACGCAGTAATCCGAGGATTTGACTGTCCGTGTTATTCATTTTGATTTCTTCTTTAATCAAATTGAAAAAATATAGGGCATTTTAGGCAAATTACCAACTTTTTTGGATCGAATTGTTCACCCATACTTAACACTCGATGTTGCCGCTGCAACTCAAACCTTGTAAATGCTTGCACAGGATTACATGAGGATTGGTTGGGGCTGTGCGATACAAAATAGGTTGATTTCATCCAAGCGATGGACCTTTTAGCAAGCGATCTATTTGCTTTTATATCGTTATCCCGATGGCGACTTGTTTAGAGGCACTGTTTTTTTGTTGCAGATTGAACACTTTATTGCTGCAAAAATTTTAAAAAGTGGATACACCAAAGAACAAAACGATACCGATGACGAATTCAAATAGATTGACAAAATAACGTCAGCATTCAGTGAGGATCACAATGCATCAGCAAATACCAACACGTCAAAACTTTAATGATTGGATGATCCCTGTTTACGCACCTGCAAATTTTATTTTGGTTCGTGGTGAAGGTTCGCGGCTTTGGGATCAAGCGGAAAAAGAATATATCGATTTTGCAGGGGGGATTGCTGTTAATGCACTGGGGCATGCGCATCCAGTGGCTGTGACAGCCCTGACTGAGCAAGCACAAAAGCTCTGGCATCTGGGGAATGGTTATACCAATGAGCCTGTCCTCAATTTAGCGAAACGCCTTATACAACATACCTTTGCAGATAAAGCATTTTTCTGTAATTCTGGTGCAGAGGCCAATGAAGCTGCACTCAAGTTGGCACGTAAAGTGGGGCTCAGCCATCCCAGTGGACAAAAAAATAAAATTATCGCCTTTAAAAATGCATTTCATGGTCGAACCTTATTCACGGTGGCGGCAGGCGGACAACCGAAATACTCGCAAGACTTTGCACCGTTGCCACAGGGCATTGAACATCTTGCGTTCAATAATATTGAAGCGGCACAGGCTGCGATTGATGAACATACCTGTGCGGTGATTGTGGAGCCGATTCAAGGCGAGGGTGGGGTGATTCCTGCTAACCCAGCGTTTCTTCAAGCCTTACGTCAACGTTGTGATGAAACTGGGGCAGTGCTGATTTTTGATGAAATACAAACGGGTATAGGGCGTACAGGCGCACTTTATGCCTATATGAATACGGGCGTTACACCAGATATTTTGACCACAGCCAAAGCCTTGGGGGCTGGTTTTCCAGTCGGTGCAATGCTCACCACGGATCGTTTTGCTGCGCACTTTTGTGTGGGTGATCATGGAACAACATATGGGGGCAATCCCTTAGCCAGTGCCGTCGCTGCAGCAGTTTTCGATTTTATTAATGACGAGAAAGTTTTAGCTGGCGTGACACTGCGCTATCACTATTTTGTCGAGCGCTTAAAGCAGATCAATGCGAGCTATCCTATATTTGATCATATTCGTGGCCAAGGTTTACTTTTGGGGATTGTATTAAAGCCAGCATATGCAGGTCGGGCTAAAGCACTGGCTGAACTTGCTGCTGAAGCCGGTGTCTTGGTGCTGATCGCTGGACCGAATGTACTGCGTTTTACCCCATCGCTGATTATTCCCGAGCATGATATTGAAGAAGGTTTGCAACGCTTTAGTCGTGCTTGTGCGCACTTCTTAGCACAGGCATAGGTCGCTCATCATGATGATCATTCGACATGCAGAACATCGAGACATTGACGACATCTATATCTTGGCAGCGAAGTCAGGAGTTGGGATGACTTCACTGCCGCAAAATAAAGAAATTCTCGCTGCCCGAATTGCACGAACACAGAACACCCTTGCAGGTCGATTGAGTAAGGGCGAGCGTGGTTATTTATTTGTATTGGAAGATACCGAACATAACCGTGTGGTCGGGATGAGTGGTTTAGAAGTAGCGGTTGGGCTGAGTGAGCCTTTTTATAATTATCATGTGGGGCGGCAAGTACATGCTTCGCAAGCCTTAACCGTTTATAAAACACTGAATACTCTATTTTTGAGCAATGACCATACTGGCTGTAGTGAACTGTGTACGTTATTTCTAGACCCTGATTTTCGTGAAAATCAAAACGGTAAGTTTTTATCCAAAGTTCGGTTTTTATTTATTGCTGCTTTTCAAGAGCATTTTGAAGCCAAGATTATTGCAGAAATGCGTGGTTTTTCCGATGAAGATGGACGCTCACCCTTTTGGGATGCTCTGGGGCATTACTTCTTTGATATGGATTTTTCCACAGCCGACTATTTAAGTGGTATCGGCCAGAAAGTCTTTATTGCAGAGTTGATGCCGCGTTTTCCTGTGTATATCGATTTATTGCCTGAACGTGCGCAGCAAGTGGTGGGTCAAGTTCATCCACAGACCAAGCCTGCATTTCATGTGCTTGAAAATGAAGGGCTACAGTATCAGGGATATGTCGATATCTTTGATGGCGGGCCAACGCTTGAAGCCGAGGTGAAAAACCTGCGTGCGGTGAAAGAAAGCCGAATTTGTCGAGTGCGTATTTTGGGTCAAGAAGATATCGATCAAGAATCTGTTAATCAACCATGCAGAGTTCAGGACAATACCAATCTGGACAAACTCACTGAAAAAAGCCCAGCTTCGATAGGACGACTGCCAGAAAGTTGTTTGGTGGCAAATGAGGATTATGAACAGTTCCGCGTCATTCTGATCAATCATCACGTTGACGCAAACAGCATCGAGTTAACGCTTGAACAAGCACAGCAACTTCAGGTCAATGCGGGCAGTAAAGTTCGTATTTTGCCATTAAATAGTACGGAGTAAGGCAGCATGTCACAAGGATATTTATATATTGATGGCACTTGGGTTCAGGGGCGAGGGGATCAATGGATCAAGTCAAATCCAGTCAATCAGCAGCCAATTTGGCGTGGTCATGCCGCGGATAGTCACGATGTTGAGCAGGCGGGGCTGGCTGCACGTCAAGCCTTTGTACTTTGGGCGCGTCGACCTTTGGCTGAGCGCATTGCCGTGGTTGAAGCTTTTGCTTCGTTATTGGAACAGCATAAAACCCATTTGGCGCAAGTGATTAGCCAAGAAACCAGTAAGCCGCTTTGGGAAACCTTAACCGAAGTGCAAGCCATGATTGGAAAAGTGGCAATTTCAATAGGTGCATATCAGCAGCGTACAGGCGAAACCACAACGGCTTTCGCTGATGGTGTAGCTACGTTAAGACATCGGCCACATGGCGTGTTGGCGGTCTTTGGTCCCTATAATTTTCCGGGACATTTGCCCAATGGGCATATTGTACCTGCACTGATTGCAGGTAATAGTGTGCTGTTTAAACCGAGTGAACTGACACCATGGACGGCAGAGGAAACGGTGAAGCTGTGGCATCAAGCAGGTTTGCCTGCGGGGGTGCTGAATTTACTACAAGGTGGACGGCAAACAGGCGAAGCCCTGATACAGACTGCGCAGATTGATGGCGTTCTATTTACAGGGAGTGCCGAAACTGGTGGGGTATTGCATCGTCAATTGGCAGGTCATCCTGAGAAGATTTTGGCTCTGGAAATGGGCGGTAATAATGCCTTAATTATTGATGAAATTACGGATCTCGATGCGGTGGTGAATCTAACCCTACAGTCGGCCTTTATTTCAGCTGGTCAGCGTTGCACCTGTGCGCGTCGTTTAATTATTAAGCGAGGAGCTGCAGGAGATGCCTTTGTTCAGCGATTGCTACAAGCCACGCAGCAGTTGTTGATTGGGGAATGGGATGCAGAACCACAGCCGTTTATAGGTGGCGTGATTTCAGTGCATGCAGCCAATCAAATGCTTGCTGCGCAGCAGCGTTTGATTGAGCTGGGAGCAAATGTCTTATTGGAGCTTAAAGCCTTACGCGATAACAGTAGTTTGTTACGACCAGGTATTTTAGAGCTGACGGATGTCACTGATGTGCCAGACGAAGAGTATTTTGGACCGCTCACGATGATTTATCGTTATGACGATTTTGATGAGGCACTGCGTTTGGCCAATGCGACCCGCTTTGGCTTGGCACTTGGCTTGGTTTCAACAGATCGTGCGTTGTTTGAGCGGCTTTTGCTTGAAGCGCGTGCTGGGATTGTAAATTGGAATAAACCATTGACTGGGGCATCAAGTGCTGCACCTTTTGGTGGGGTGGGGGCTTCAGGGAATCATCGTGCCAGTGCATTTTATGCGGCCGATTATTGTGCATGGCCAATGGCATCACTCGAACGTGAGCAACTCAATTTGGCTGAAAAACGATCCCCCGGCATTGTGCTGTAGTCGGCTGTTATGGAGAACAAAATGTCAGGTTATGAAGTTAATTTTGATGGTTTAGTTGGGCCAACCCATCATTATGCAGGGCTGTCTTTTGGTAATGAAGCCTCGACCAAACACAGTAAGCAATTGTCCAATCCCAAACTGGCTGCCAAACAAGGCTTACTTAAAATGAAAGCCTTGGCAGACTTGGGCTTAAAACAAGGGGTTTTTGCACCACAAGAACGACCGCATATCGCGAGTTTAAGAGCATTGGGTTTTGCTGGAACAGATCATCAGGTGATTGAGACTGCGCTGAATCGTGCACCCGAATTACTGTCTGCGCTGAGCTCTGCCTCAAGTATGTGGACGGCAAATGCAGCCACGGTTTCTCCTTCAGCAGACAGTGCGGATGGTCGCGTACATTTTACGGCTGCAAATCTTAATAATAAGTTTCACCGTTCTATTGAACATCCGACGACCAGTCAAATTCTGGCGGCAATGTTTGCCGATGAACGCCACTTTGTACACCACGCGGCCTTGCCTGGCGTCAGCTTATTGGGGGATGAGGGGGCTGCCAATCACAACCGCTTAGGCGGGGATTATGACAGCGCTAGTGTGCAAGTCTTTGTTTATGGGCAGCAATACTTAGGTGGCCAACCTGGTCCGAAGCACTATCCCGCACGTCAATCACGCGAGGCGAGTGAAGCTGTTGCGCGTTTACATCAATTGGATCCCAACAAAACTGTTTTTGTACAGCAACATCCCGATGTGATTGACCAAGGGGTATTTCACAATGATGTGATTGCAGTCAGTAATCAGCAAGTACTGTTTCATCATCAACATGCTTTTTTAAATCAACGTCAGGCTTTGGCTGAGATCAGGAGCAAAATGGCGCATTTGGGACATGAGTTGGTTGCCATTGAAGTACCTGCAGCACAGGTGTCTGTTGCCGATGCAGTGGCTACGTATTTATTTAACAGTCAGATTTTGACTCGTGCAGATGGTGGGATGAGCATTGTTGTGCCTGAAGAATCCCGTCAGAACCCAGCGGTTTGGGGTTATCTGAATGAAATGATTCGAATGGGAACGCCAATAGATGCCATTAAAGTGTTTGATTTACGTGAGAGTATGCGCAATGGCGGTGGGCCTGCTTGTTTAAGATTGCGGGTTGCGGTTAATCAGGCGGAATTAGATGCGATTAATCCCAAAGTATTAATGAATGATGTGTTATTTGATCGACTCAATCTGTGGGTGGATCAGCATTATCGAGATCGTTTGAGTCAAACGGACTTAGCCGATCCTGTGTTATTGCAACAAAGTCGTCAGGCTTTGGATGAGTTAACCCAAATTCTTGGTTTAGGCTCAGTTTACGACTTTCAACGGTAGTTAAAAGTCGTTAAAAATAGTCAAGGAGTATGTAAAGGCCATGATTGATTTTTTAGATTTGCTGTTAAAACAACAGGTGTGTTTAACGCAGCAGGGACAAACAGAGGATTTAAGTTGGACGTGGCTTGCTGAGGGGGTGTTGGAATTGACCCCCAAGCAGCATTATGAAAAAAGTGTCGTTATTTCAGCAGGGGTGCATGGCAATGAAACTGCGCCCATTGAAATATTGTCACAGCTTTGCCAAGACCTATTGCATGGACGGCTTCGTTTGGCGGTTCGATTGCTTTGCATATTGGGTAATCCAGCTGCGATTCGTGCTGGTACTCGTTATCTTGAAAATGATATGAACCGAATGTTTTGCGGTGCCTATCAGCAACTTGAGCCAGCAGTGGAAACACGTCGTGCCGCGTTATTAGAACAATTGTTGACTGATTTTTTCATTAAAAGTCCACGACATGCAAAACCTTACCATTTCGATTTACACACTGCAATTCGCGCTTCATTGTTACCGACATTTGCGCTCTTTCCTTATCAAACCCATGCTTATGATCAATATGTGTTGCAGTGCTTAGAAGCAGCAGCCTTAGATGCGATTGTCTATCACAATGCAGCGGGCAGAACTTTTACCCATTTTAGTAGTTTTAACTTTCAAGTGGCGAGTGTAACGTTGGAGCTTGGACAGGCCAAAGCCTTTGGACAAAATGACTTAACTCAATTTAGTCACATTGATCAGGTATTAAGAGCGGTGGTGAGTGAGCAGGCATTGCCTGAGCGAGACAAGATTCGTATTCGTCAATTTAAAGTGATCGACTCTATTATTAAGCAGGCGGAAAATTTTCAATTAAACCTAGCAGATGATGCCGCAAATTTTTCTGTATTTGAACAAGATCAAATTATTGCCACACAGGCGATTTCTGAGCATGATGCTCATTTGCAAGCACAGATTGTATTACATCCCCATGAACGTCATGGTTTTGAACAACATACCGTAGAAGGGCAGCGCTATATCGTGAGTCAACCACAAGTATTTATTCTATTTCCAAATGCAAAAGTAAAATTAGGTTTACGAGCTGGTTTGGTTTTGGAAGAGATTTAGTGGTTTAAACACAATATTTAATTTTGGTACTCGATTTAAATGCTGAGTTTTAGTGTTATCCAACATAGGCCTCAGCATCTTGAGTGGGCTGCGGATACGGCTGAGCAGACCGAAGTGTTACAGAGAGCGTGGGTTGAGATCAGCTAGTTTTAGGGAAATTCACTGCGATTTAGCGTGATCATGCGCTTAGATTTTAAAAAAAACGATCTTTTATCTGCTTGACTGGTGCTTTTTTTAGTCATAGCGCGACCATTTGTGCTATAATTTCCACCCCCAGACACAGGCTGTTTGAGCTTAAGTGACGATGTAAGGATATTTTTTGGCATATCCAATCACTGCTCCAATGGCGATATAGCAAAGCGCGTAAGCTGCTGTTTAGCCTTTGCGAAGATTAAATCTAATTCATCAAGTTCAAAGACTTCTTTTTTTGTGAAAGTATGACAATGAAATTGCTTTGTAAAAAAAGTTTATTGAATTTTCGCTAGTCTGTATAATCTGCCACAACTTAATTGTATGCGCCAATGCACAATTGAGGATTTCCTTTCAATTGTGTAAATATTTGGCTGAGATTTCTATGACCGATTCAAATTCTACGAACAATATCAAGAACTTGCGTAATATTGCAATCATTGCGCACGTCGACCATGGTAAAACGACGCTTGTCGATAAATTGCTACAACAATCTGGTGCACTCGGTGATCGCGCAGGCGAAATTGAACGCGTTATGGACTCAGGTGCAATTGAGAGCGAACGTGGTATTACCATTTTGGCTAAAAATACTGCCATCACTTGGTTAGATGAGCGTACCAATACGGAATACCGTATTAACATCGTCGACACCCCAGGACACGCCGACTTCGGTGGTGAAGTGGAACGTGTTATGTCGATGGTTGACTGTGTATTGTTATTGGTTGACTCGCAAGAAGGCCCAATGCCACAAACACGTTTTGTGACACAGAAAGCATTTGCTCGCGGTTTAAAACCAATCGTAATTATCAACAAAGTTGATAAGCCAAGCGCTCGTCCAGATTGGGTTATTGACCAAGTATTTGACTTGTTCGATAGCTTAGGTGCAACTGATGAACAGTTGGACTTCCCAGTTGTTTATGCTTCAGGCTTAAAAGGGATTGCGGGTCCTTCACCAGAAGAACTTGCGACCGATATGACACCGTTGTATCAAACGATTGTTGATATCGTTGAGCCACCTGCAGTTGATGCAGATGGTCCATTCCAAATGCAAATTTCATCACTTGATTACAACAGCTTCGTTGGCGTAATTGGGATTGGCCGTATCCAACGTGGTTCGGTAAAAACCAATACACCGGTAACTGTAATTGATAAAGAAGGTAAAACCCGTAACGGTCGTATCTTAAAAATCATGGGTTATCACGGTCTTGAGCGTATCGATGTTGATACTGCTGGCGCTGGTGATATCGTATGTATTACAGGTATGGATGCATTAAACATTTCTGACACGATTTGTGATCCGAAAAATGTTGAAGCTTTACCACCATTGTCTGTAGATGAACCAACAGTATCGATGACGTTCCAAGTGAATAACTCACCATTCGCAGGCCGCGAAGGTAAGTTCGTAACTTCACGTAATATTCGTGAGCGTTTAGATCGTGAGTTAATTCATAACGTTGCATTACGTGTTGAAGATACTGACAGCCCAGACCGTTTCAAAGTATCAGGTCGTGGTGAATTACATCTATCTGTATTGATTGAAAACATGCGCCGTGAAGGCTTTGAGATGGGTGTATCTCGTCCGCAAGTGATCATGAAAGAAGTTGATGGTAAAACTGAAGAGCCATATGAAAACGTTACTTTTGATGTTGAAGAACAACATCAAGGTTCGGTTATGGAGCAAATGGGTACGCGTAAAGGCGAAATGACCAATATGGAAGTTGACGGCAAAGGCCGTATCCGTATTGAAGCAACTGTTCCTTCACGTGGCTTAATCGGCTTCCGTTCAGAATTCTTGACCATGACTTCAGGTACTGGGATCATGACTTCAAGCTTCTCGCATTATGGCCCTGCTAAACAAGGTGCTGTAGCGAAACGCCAGAACGGTGTGTTGGTTTCTATGGTTAACGGAACTTGCTTGGCATTTGCTCTATTCACTTTACAAGACCGTGGTCGTCTATTTGCAGAACCACAGCTTGAAGTGTATGAAGGTATGATCGTTGGTATGAACTCTCGTTCAGACGACATGTCAGTTAACCCGACTAAAGCGAAACAGTTAACTAACATGCGTGCTTCTGGTACGGATGAGGCATTAACTTTAACACCAGCAATCAAATTTACACTTGAGCAAGCGCTTGAGTTTATTGAAGATGATGAGCTTGTTGAAGTTACACCTAAATCAGTTCGTATTCGTAAAAAATTCTTAACTGAAAATGACCGTAAACGTGCTGCACGTGGCATGTAATTGATTTAATTCTAAATCAATTGGTTAAAAAACCGCAATTTCTGCTGAGATTGCGGTTTTTTTGTATTAAAAATTCAAAAGAATATTGGAAAAAAACAAAAACCGAGTAAATTAGCAGGGATTGTATAGGTAACAACTAAAGTAAATTACATCCTATAAATAGACATGATGAGTTTGGAGACTTTATATGAGTATTATTCAAGAATTTAAAGAGTTTGCAGTAAAAGGCAATATGATTGATTTGGCCGTGGGGGTAATCATTGGTGGCGCTTTTGGTAAAATTGTAGATTCATTGGTAAAAGATATCATCATGCCGTTGATTTCAGTGATTACTGGTGGTGGCGTTGATTTCTCACAGAAGTTTATCGTATTGGGAGAAAATCCGGATAATCTACAATCCCTTGATCTATTGACCAAAGCCGGTGTAAACGTTTTAACCTACGGTAACTTTCTCACTATCTTGCTGAATTTTATTATTTTGGCTTGGGTGGTGTTCTTGATGGTGAAAATGATTAACCGTATGCGTCGTAAACAAGAAGAGGCGCCGGCAGCACCAGCAGCAACACCAGAAGATATTGCCTTACTGCGCGAGATTCGTGACGAATTGAAAAAACGTCCACAAGCATAAGTATTTGTATTGAAAAAACGTTGCCGAGGGCAGCGTTTTTTCAATCTGTGTTTCTATTGGGGTTTTACTTTATTGATTTAAAATTCCATACGAAATTTAATTTCCAATAAATGAAAACCAAACTGACTTTTAATAGGGCCGTGTAATACACGTTCTGCACCACTAAAGACCAAGCGATCAATCACCGGCACCAATTGGCCTTTTTTAACTTCTCCGAGTTCCCCACCTCTTTGTGCGGAGTTACAGGTAGAGTGAGCTTTGGCAATTTGAGCAAAGTCCGACCCTGATTTTATTTTTTGTTTGAGCTGTTCAGCCAAGTCTTTGTCTTTGACTAATATATGTCTGACGATTGCAGTTTTCATTGAGATGATCCTTTGATTTTAGTCGAAGTGGTTACCGCAGTTTTCTTTAAGGCTTGGCATTGTGGGCAGTAAACACTTGCACGTTGACCCAGCTTCATATTCAGCAAGGTTGTTTCGCAGTTAATACACATTTCACCTGCGCGACCATAGGCCAATAGGGTTTGTTGGAAGTAGCCATTTTCACCCATGGCATTGCTATAGTCTTTTAGGGTTGTACCACCCAATAAAATGGCTTGCTGTAAAATACGTTTAATCTCAATAACAAGTTGTTCAATTTGCTTTAGCGTTAAACTAGATGCAGGCTGTGCAGGGTGTATGCCAAGTTGGAAGAGGCATTCTGTTGCATAGATGTTGCCAACCCCGACCACCACATGATTGTCCATAATGGCGACCTTAATCCCGACCTGTTTCGATTTGAGCTTTTCTGCCAAATAGTGAGCATTAAACTCATCGCTCAAAGGTTCAGGGCCGAGCGTATCAAGCAATTTGATGCGGCTTTCCGCTGTTAGCCAAAGGATGCAGCCAAAGCGTCTTGGATCGTGATAGCGCAATTCAATATCGTCAAAACCAATGCGGAGATGGTCGTGTTTACGAAGTTCACTAGATGGCTCGCATAGACGAAAACTCCCCGACATTCCTAAGTGCCAAAGCATACTGTCCTGTTCAAACTCAGCCAAAATATACTTTGAACGACGGCTGAGTTGAAGGAGTTTCTGACCCTGTAGTTTTTGTATATCTGCGGGAATCGGCCAGCGTAAACGTGATTCACGCACCTCAACAGCACGAACTTCTTGCTGAATGAGTGGCAGTAAACTGGTTTTGGTGGTTTCAACTTCAGGTAATTCAGGCATAGATCACTCAAACACGCGGTGAAAGGAAAAATTAAAAGAGAATTCTCGCGCTATTCTAGGTGAGTTTACCATGTGAATAAAGCACATCACGGCAGATACGCTTACTTTGGTTCTTTAACTTAAAATCAGAGTGAAAAAATTATGAATAAAAATGAACCAATATTCATTTTTTGTATTACTATGTAATGCTTTGATTCAAAAGCATATGTTTGAAATCAAAACAGGAACCCTTTGAATTTTACACAATGAATGTGTAATGCACGCTTTTAACTAGGATTGTTATGAAAAAAATAATACTTTCAAGCAGCATCATGCTGATCAGTGCGGTACAGGGCAATGTCTATGCACAAGATGCATTTGACCCTAAAGGCACTTACTTGTTTGGGGATTGGGATGGTAAGCGGACTGAATTGGCTGAAAAGGGCATTAAATTTGACGCCAATGCTGCGTTAGATATCGCCTATTTAGCGGATGGTGGTTTTGACGCACATCGTGCTCCAACCTATGCCAGCCAATTTTGGTTGGGTTCAACCTTTGATATGAATCAACTGGCAGGTTGGAATGGCACCACGATTCGTGCGCTCATTACCGCACGTCAAGGGCAAAGTACCACCTTAGATGCTGTGCAGGATCCAATGGCTCCTCAGTTTGCCAATGCTCAAGCCAATTGGGGGCGTGGTAATGTTGACAGTCGTTTAAGTGAGTTGTCGATTGAGAAAAAGTTTGAACAACAAGGT
This sequence comes from Acinetobacter pullicarnis, assembly GCF_006352475.1. Taxonomy (NCBI): domain Bacteria; kingdom Pseudomonadati; phylum Pseudomonadota; class Gammaproteobacteria; order Moraxellales; family Moraxellaceae; genus Acinetobacter; species Acinetobacter pullicarnis. Next base: position 3,143,271 of record NZ_VCMZ01000001.1, on the reverse strand, counting down.
GTTAGCATTAAAGCGGGTCGTATGGGCATAGGCACCGATTTTAATGTGATGGCTTGTGACTTTCAAAGTACCGCATTTTGCGCAGCGCAAATGGGGAAATGGCAAGGCAAAATTTGGATGAACACACCCGTTTCCCAATGGGGCGCACGGGTTAAATATCAGATACAACCTGAGCTTTTTGCACAAGTTGGGGTATATGAATATAACCCTGAAAATGCTTTGGAAAAGCATGGTTGGAACTTTGATACCAAGCATGCAGATGGAGTCACCTTCCCTGTTGAAGTGGTATGGTCGCCAAAGCAAGGTTTGTTTGACTTAGCAGGCAGCTATCGCGCAGGAATGATCTATAACACGGCCGATAAGCCAGAAAATCAATATGATGTGGGTTTTGCTCCCAAAACCGTTGGGGAAGACCATACCGTTGGTGGCTGGCTGACCTTTGAGCAGCAATTGACTTCAACGGGTGCAGGACGTCAAGGCTTACATAGTTTTGGTAACTTTACTTTTCATGACCGTACCACGACGCAAGTCAGTGACTCTCAACAGTTTGGTTTAAAGTACATCGGTTGGTTTGATGGGCAGCCAAACGATATTGTTGGCCTTGCCGTCAACCGTGTTGGGGTTAATAATCGCTATCGTGATTATGTGAACAGTGTACGTCAGGGCACAGGGAAAACCCAACTTGATCAAAGTGCGGAATATAATATTGAGTTGAATTATTCTTATTTTCCAACACAATGGTTAATGTTGCGCCCAGTACTTCAATATGTCGTCCATCCTGGTGCAACCAGTCAAGTTGATGATGCCTTGGTCTTAGGATTTAGCTCAAAAGTGATTTTCTAAACGCATTTTTAAGCTCGATTAGGATCAGTTTAAGGTGCTTGATCGCTAAAATAGATGGATGTGCATACAGACGAGAAGAGGGAAGACGGATGGCATTATTGTTTGAGCAGATTCATTTTGGTGATTTAGCACTACAGAATAAAATCGTGATTGCACCCATGTGCCAATACTCAGCCAACCAGCAAGGTGAATTGAGTTTTTGGCACAGCCAGCAATGGGCAAGCTATGCGCTTTCTGGTGCGGGCTTATGCATTGTTGAGGCGACCGCAGTCAGTCCAGAGGGGCGGATTAGTTATGCTGATCTTGGCCTTTGGAACGATACTCAACGTGATCAGATTAAAGCCTTGCTCACCCAAATTAAAACGCTTTCTCCAATGCCTTTTGCAGTGCAATTGGCACATGCGGGGCGCAAAGCATCAAGTGAAAAACCGTGGTTAGGGCGACAGCAAATTGCAGCAACTGAGCCGCATGGTTGGCAAGTTGAGTCCGCCAGTGCATTGCCTTTTCATGCGGGTGATGCAGCACCACATGCTTTGAGTATTGCAGAGATCCAATCGGTGATTGAAGATTTCGCTCAAGCCGCTGTACGTGCGGTTGCAGCTGGTTTTGCATTGATTGAGCTGCATGGTGCTCATGGATATTTACTGCATCAGTTCTTATCACCCTTGTCGAATCAGCGGCAGGATCAATATGGTGGTTGCTTAGAAAATCGAATGCGTCTGATCTTGGATGTTTTTCGTGCTGTGCAAAAAAATCTGCCTGCAGGATTTCCAGTTGGCGTCCGTATTTCTGCACAAGACTGGAAAGTCGGTGGCTGGACAGTTGAAGAATCAATTGAAGTATCGAAGCAGCTGGCGCAATTGGGTGCGGCTTATATCCATGTCTCTTCAGGTGGCTTGGATGAGCAGCAACAGATTGAGATTGGACCGAATTATCAAGTCCCATTTGCAGCAGCGATTAAGCCACATGTGGATATTCCGGTGATTGCAGTCGGGCTGATTACCGAAGCGGAACAGGCAGAAGCGGTATTGCAACAGGGCCAAGCCGATGCCATCGCTATCGCACGTGCACTTCAGTACAACCCTCGTTGGCCTTGGCATGCCGCTGCAGCCTTGAAGACTAAAATTGCAATTGCACCGCAATATTTACGTTGCCAGCCACATGATGTAAAAGCGTTATTTCAGCCATTTGCTGAAAATTAAGACATAAAAATACGCAAGTACCGTGGATGAGTGCGTTGAATACCCATCAGCTCTTGCGTATTGAATGCACTAAAAATGCATCTCTTAAAAACCTAAAGCTTGAAATCTAAATCTTACAAGACAATTATGGCAGAACTTCGAAGGCAATAAATTGCGTGATTTGCTGTTCTGAGAAGTTATTGTCTGCCACTAAAATCAAACTTCGGTTGCCATTTTTGAGCTTTGGCCCCCAACTGATCCCTTCGATATTGTCCAGTTTAATATTTTGATAAGTCAGTGGTAATTCAAGTAATAGCTGCTTTTTCATAGGGGTATATTTGGCATTGACCAAGCGATCCATTTTTTGGACATCCGTGGTCTTATCTTCAATTGTAGTGCGATATAAGCGAATGGTATTGCCTACGCCATCAGCAAAAGCCCGCTCCACTGCAATAAACTCATTTTCTGAAATCGCGAGCATTTCTGAGAGGCCATTGTCTTCAGGGTAGCCGCCAGCAATGCCAGCTTTGGCAATTTTTTCAATTGGATAGGCATATTGTGCCAGTGGCTTATTGGTGTTTTGATCTAACTGAATAACACGGACTACGCTGCCTGCGGTTAATGAGCTGAGTGGACCATCTTGGATAAGCGCATCTTCATTTGCCGTAAAGATTTTTCCTTTTGCTGTCACTGTGAGTGCTTCAAATAACTTATTGCTACGACCACCTGTGGTTTTGTTGTCGACGTATTCAAAAGCCTTTGGTATTTCAAAAGCTTTCACAAAATGACCATCCTTGCGATATTCCCGAACAAACGGCTGGCTCAGAGCATTTCCTGCCGCAAAATTTCCTTCGCTTGAGATATATAAATTGCCGTTGGCTGCAGCCCGGATTGATTCAGGATCGACGGTGCGTTTGTCAGATGGAAGCAAGATATTATTTTGATCTCTTAAATAGATCATATTTTGAATGCTGACTTTTTTGATCTTCTCTTGATCTAGGTCAATTGCCAGTTGATAAAAACGGGGTGCACCGCGTTCTCCACCACGATCATCTGAAATGGCCCAGTATTTGCCGTCAGTATCTAAATCTAGCCCCGATATTCCACCAAATTCGACACCGTTATACATGGTTTTACTGAGAATGTTGTAGTCACCAATCAGACGAAGCGATGAAATACTTTGTGCTGAGGTTGGGCTTTCATCATCATCTTTATTGCAAGCGACCAGACCTAAACTTGTTGCGACCAAGCCCACGCTGAGTAGCAGTGTGCGCATCTTTTTTGTCATGCAAAACATAGAGAAATAACCTTATCTTTTTGAACGCAAACTATAAGATTTGAAGATTTCATGACGATGAATTGTTTAGCATTCTGTGCAGGCTAATTTTGAGTATTTGTATGCTAATTTTTTGTGGCAGTGCTTGAGTCAGAAGTCTAAAGAACCGATGTGTATGACAACAATAAGATTAAAAAAAGGGAGCAGATGAATGCCCCCTTTTTTGCTCTCTTATATTCGCTACTGCGCATCGGCAATAGGGTTATTGCGACTCAATTTATTTTTTGATTTCTGCGAGACGTTTTTCAAGATCTTCCGCGCTCATACCACCGGGAATACGGCTACCATCTTGTAAGAACAGGGTTGGTGTTCCGGTAATCTCTAGTTTCTCTGCAAGTGCAATATTGTCCTGAATTGGGTTGGTACAGCTATCTTTACCCGTCGGTTGTTTTTTATTTAAAGTATAATCTGTCCATGTTTGATACGGTTTTTTCGAGCACCAAACCTGACGTGAAATACGTTCGGCTTCTGGATGTAAGCTGGTGAGTGGGAACATAAATAAATAAATCGTGAGATTGTCGATTTTTGCCAATTCAGCTTCAAGCTTATGGCAATACGGGCAGTCTGGATCACTAAACAAATAAATGACACGCTCACCTTTGCCTTTGACCTGCTTAATTGCTTGTTTGAGTGGTAACTGCTTCACATCGATTGCACTCAAAACTTGTGTGCGTTCTTCGGTTAGATTTTTTTGTGCAGGCAGGTCGATTAAACTGCCTACAAAGAAATAGCGACCTTCGTCATTGGTATAAACAATCCGGCCACCCATAAACACTTCATAAATGTCTTTTACTGGGGTGCTATTCACTGACTTTGCAGGCATATCCGGAAAGTTGGTTTTAAGATTTTGTTGGAGTTTTTGAATATCTGCATGTGCCATGCTCATACTCAGTAAGCCAAAAGAAAGTAAGCTAAGCCAGGTTTTCATGTTCATACTCTTATTAAGTCATGGCGTTATATTGCCGAATTTGGTGTAAAAATAGTAGCGTTAAAATGTAGCCACTAATAGATAGATATCATTGGCTTACTAGATTTTATTGTATTAAGGTTTATTCCTTTGCTTGGATGCTCTGAGCGGATTTCTAAACTTTGCTGGTTTGCTATCTGTCGCCGTTTGGGGAAGCAGTTTAAATTTATGTAGCAATTTAAACAGCAGTAACAGCACCGCAAAAATAATCAGCGTAGCCTTAATCACAATTGAAGCATCAGCATAAGTAGAGGTTGCTGTGAGAATTTTTTGTTTTTTAACGGGGGCGAGTTGTTCTGATTTGATCAATTTACGAATATCATTTGGATGATATTCTGAGCTGATTAATTGCTGAACCAATGTTGGATCTGCAATACGATAGAGGGTTTGCCGAATCAGTTGGGTTGGGCCGAGCTGATCAAAATAATAAAATACTTCACCTTTTTTCCAGACCTCACCAAAGCGATGATCCACTGTGGCGATTTTCTGCCAGTGGCCTGTGCTTGATTCATCCAATTGATAGATATGCGTCGATCTCGACTGTAGGCCCGGATTTTTGTTACTGCCCCAACGCTCCGAACTTTCTACATATAAAGTCTCTTGACCATTGCTAAAGATCAGTGGGGCAATTTCATTCCATTGACCAATGGCAAAGGGATTATCACCCGCCCGCTGAATACGTTGCGTTTGCGTATCATAATAATAAACCCCAGCTTGGCTGATAAATAAGCCATGTAAAACATGCGCACCATGAGTGGAAATTAATCGATAGGGCCCATGTTGGGGATCGAAAGCCAGATGATCAACATAGGCCAGCCCTTGTTTGGGTGCGATTAAGTAATTCTGCTGTGAAATATTATCGACTGTGATGCTATATAAATCGCTTTGATCTGGTAAATCTAATAAATGCTGTTGGTAATAGACATGTTGGCCATCGGCAAAGTAAACATAACTATCCCGAACATCACCATCGTTATAACGTTTAGGTAAAGCGCGTAGGGTATTTGGATTTGCTTGAGGCATTAACTGCCCTGCAAAGTAGGTCTGTTGTCCATTACTGGCAATGACACGTTCCAGCATACTGCGATAGGGCTGGGCACTGGGCGCTAATTCAAAAGAAGGATAAATATAGGTTTGTGGTTTAGCCGCAAGATCCCATGCATATAAAAGCTGTTGATACAGTTGAGTTCCTTTGCCTAGTGTCTGATTGGGTTCACTCATATTGGCACAATAAAAAGTATGTTTTCCATCACTAATATAGCCATTGCCCAGTGAAACGGTTTGTGCGGGATCAAGTTTGGGTAAAATGAGATTGCCACAATAGACCTGTTTATTATCGACTGCAAACTGGCGGTTTTGGAAACCATCTGCAATAGATCTAAAGCTCTGTGCATCAGCTTGATCCACTTTATACACCCCATTGCTGGGCACACTGGCATAGATTTGACCTTGATATTGCTTGTAAATCGTACCTAAAGTCCCTTGGGTGTTGTTTTCTGGGCGGTCAATTGCATTGTTTGGATCTTTGTTCATGCCGATAAAAAAGCTGATGCAGATGATCAGACTCAACAGCGTGAGACAAATGACAAATAATTTAAGCCAAGTAGTGAGTTTCATGGGGCTGGCAATGTACTTTTGACTATTGTGTGGAGAAACAATGGTAATGCGAAAGTGAGTTATTCGGAAAGTATTTATATTTTCGTGGTTTATTTTGAATGAGAGGGGCTTGGTATCCAGCAGAAGCCGCACCGCTTTGCTGCTGGAAGGTTAATTCTTCAGCAGCATTATTCTAAATAAGGCTGCATGCTTTGGAGCAGTATTTCGACCAGTTCTGGGTCCATATACTGATATTCATCTGGGATGTCTAAAACGATTATTTTTCGTTTGCCAAGTTGTCTCGAAAATTTCTCTCTAATCCAGCGTTGATGCTTTTCTTCCATCACAAAAATAGTATCTGCCCAAGCCAAGTCTTGCGCAGATAAGCTGTGTTTTGCATGTTTACTGGTACCTGCAGAACGAGTGTTAATGCCGTAGCCTACGGCAAAAGTACGTTCTGCCGTAGGACTGCGCCATTGATTGCGACTACAGATAAATAAGAAATTCAAATTAATAAGGTCCAATAATCGTAAGCAGCCTGATATTTCCGAAGATGATTTGGAATGCGCGGGTATTCAATTTTCAGTTGTCGTGCCCGCGCAAGTTTAAGCGAGCGTGAATAGAGGTTTTTCCATTTCTTTTCAGGCTTGTATATATCGAGTGTGTGGCCGCAATTGCGACCACGATATAAATATTTTTGTTTACGTCGCCATGCTCGACCACGTTGTTGAATAAAATAATCGATTGTTTCCATTTGCTAAAACTCAAGTGTTGATCGGGGTTCAGCAGCCGCGATAACACATGATGGGCAGAGTATAGGCAAGGAAAAGTTAAAATACAAATCAACTGCATTCTAAGTAATTTAAAATTAAAAAGACCGCTCTAAGTATTAGAGCGGTCTTTTATGGTTCTAAGTAATGATGTATATAGAATTTTTTACTTAAAACTTATATTACACCATTGTATTTACTGTGGTCGTGCGACATCACCATTTAAGGCTGCGGGTAAGTCTAGAACCGTTAAACTAAACTCAGCCAACGCTTCAGGTTTTGCCACGACTAAGGCTTTAAAACCACCTTCGCTGGCAATACTATTTACCACTTGAATAGAGTTGCCTAATTTGGTGGTTGGCGCAGGGACTTCACCGCCACCAAGCACCAAGTGTAGCCATTGTTTGGGTTTGGCTTTGAACCAAAGTCTTGCAACAACTTCCTGACCTAAATAACAGCCTTTATCGTAGTGCACGCCTTCACGTTGATGTAAGCGTAACTCTTGTGGTTGAAAGACCTCAGCCGATTCAGCAGTGATCCATGCTTGCCCCGTTTCAATCGCCTGTAATTGCCAAGCATCAATATCGCTTTCACTTGCAGCAAAATCGGTATGTATCCCATTGATACGAGGGAAAACAGTGGTACCTGCTTCTAGTTTCATTTTTGAAAAAGCACCATATTTTTTGATATGTGTCGCCAAAGCATCGGCTTGGTCAGCGGTGGCCACAATCTCGAATGATTCTGCTGTGATTTTTGTTAACCACAAGCCAAACTGTAGACGACCTTTTAGGCTGCAAATACCAGTGTAGCGTGTAATATTTAAATCGAGGTTTTCGACGTTGATGGTCACTTGACCTTGTAGGAATTTTTGGGCTTCAGCACCGTTTAAGCTGAAAGAGGTGAACGCTAAACTGGTCATAATTACTCGCAAAGGAACTCGCAAAAGAATTCACAAAAGAAATCGCTAAGGCTGTGTCTCGTAAAACGAACCGAGTAAGCCGAATCTAAGACTAAAGAATGAGTTTAATTTTCTACTATTTTTCAAAAAAAACCACCGAAAGAACAGAAATTCAAAGAGTTATGTAACTAATTGTTTCTAAAACCCCTGTTTTGATATGTAACTATATGAAAAATAAAGGATTTGGGAAATGGGTTTTTCGCAGCGTACAATGCCAGCAGATCCATTCTAATGACATCCACATGAAGTGGTTAAAAAAGACTCCAGGGGCAAGTAGGCTATGAATCAGAATTATCGTAAACCATTGCAATCTACCCAGCTCGAATATTTTGACGTGCGTCAAGCCGTTGAAGATATCCAGCCAGGCGCATATCAAAAACTTCCGTATACCTCTAAAGTCCTTGCAGAACAATTGGTACGTCGTTGTGATCCTGCAATATTAGAACAATCCTTAACCCAGTTAATTCAATCTAAACAAGAACATGATTTTCCTTGGTATCCTGCACGTGTGGTGTGTCACGATATTCTCGGTCAAACCGCATTGGTGGATTTGGCAGGTTTACGTGATGCGATTGCGGACCAAGGTGGTGATCCTTCAAAAGTAAACCCAGTCGTCCCGACACAGTTGATCGTCGATCACTCTTTGGCAGTGGAGTTTGGTGGTTTTGATCCAGATGCATTTGCGAAAAACCGTGCTGTGGAAGACCGTCGTAACGAAGACCGTTTCCATTTTATTGAATGGACCAAAACGGCATTTGAAAATGTTGATGTGATTCCTGCTGGGAACGGCATCATGCATCAAATTAACTTAGAAAAAATGTCACCTGTGGTACAAAACCGCGATGGCGTGGCTTACCCAGATACCTGTGTTGGTACCGATTCACATACACCACATACCGATTCACTTGGGGTGATTTCCATTGGCGTGGGTGGTTTGGAAGCTGAGAACGTGATGCTTGGCCGTGCCTCTTGGATGCGCCTTCCAGACATCATTGGGGTTGAGTTGGTTGGTCAACGTCAAGCGGGCATTACTGCAACCGATATCGTGTTGGAGTTGACTGCATTCTTGCGTAAAGAGCGCGTGGTGGGTGCATACCTCGAATTTTTCGGTGAAGGCGCAGACAGCATGTCGGTTGGCGACCGTGCCACGATTTCCAATATGACGCCTGAATATGGCGCAACTGCGGCAATGTTCTATATCGATCAAAACACTATTGATTATTTAACCTTGACCGGTCGTGAGGCTGAGCAAGTTCAATTGGTTGAAACCTACGCCAAAGAAATTGGGCTGTGGTCAAGCGATATGACCCAAGCGGTTTATCCACGCGTACTCCGTTTCGATTTGTCTAAAGTCACTCGTACCATTGCGGGTCCATCAAATCCGCATGCACGGGTTGCCACATCCGATCTCAAAGAAAAAGGCATTGCGGGTATTGTTGAAAACCGTACCGATGGTTTGATGCCAGATGGCGCGATTATTATTGCTGCAATTACTTCATGTACCAATACCTCAAACCCACGTAATACTGTGGCTGCGGGCTTATTGGCACGTAAAGCCAATGAGTTGGGTTTGCTGCGTAAGCCTTGGGTGAAATCTTCTTTTGCACCGGGTTCTAAAGCAGCGGCATTGTATCTCGAAGAAGCGGGTGTACTAAAAGACTTAGAACAACTTGGTTTTGGTATTGTGGCCTATGCGTGTACCACTTGTAACGGCATGTCTGGTGCATTAGATCCTGTCATTCAACAAGAAATTATTGACCGCGACTTGTATGCCACTGCAGTACTTTCGGGTAACCGTAACTTTGATGGTCGTATCCATCCTTATGCAAAACAAGCATTCTTGGCTTCACCGCCATTGGTGGTGGCCTATGCAATTGCAGGGACCATTCGTTTAGATATCGAAAACGATCCACTGGGTAACGACCAAAATGGCAATCCAATTTACTTAAAAGACATCTGGCCATCAGATGAAGAAATTGATGCTTTGGTAAAAACTTCGGTAAAACCTGAACAATTCCGCAAAGTATATATTCCAATGTTTGACTTGGGTGTTGCAGAGAAATCTGCGAGTCCATTGTACGATTGGCGTCCGCAAAGTACTTATATTCGTCGTCCGCCATACTGGGAAGGCGCGTTGGCTGCACCACGTACTTTGACCAATATGCGTCCGCTTGCAATTCTGCCAGATAACATTACTACGGACCATTTATCACCATCGAATGCCATTGTATTAGACAGTGCTTCAGGTGAGTATTTGGCGAAAATGGGTGTGCCAGAAGAAGACTTTAACTCCTATGCAACTCACCGTGGTGACCATTTGACTGCACAGCGTGCAACTTTGGCCAATCCGAAACTGTTCAATGAAATGGTACGTCGCTCAGACGGCAGCGTGAAGCAAGGTTCAAAAGCGCGTGTAGAGCCAGAAGGCGAAGTGATGCGTATGTGGGAAGCGATTGAAATTTATATGAATCGCAAGCAGCCACTGATCATCATTGCGGGTGCGGACTATGGTCAAGGTTCAAGCCGTGACTGGGCTGCTAAAGGTGTGCGTTTGGCGGGTGTAGAAGCGATTGTCGCTGAAGGTTTTGAGCGTATTCACCGCACCAACTTAGTCGGTATGGGCGTATTGCCACTTGAGTTTAAAGCCGGCGTTGACCGTCATACCTTAAAACTTGATGGGACTGAACTCTATAGCGTGATTGGCAATATTGCACCACGTTCGGATTTGACCTTGGTGATTGAGCGCTCAACTGCAAAAGGTCAGAATGAAATCATTGAAGTTGCAGTGACGTGTCGTTTAGACACTGAAGAAGAAGTGCATGTTTATGAGGCGGGTGGTGTGTTACAACGCTTTGCACAAGACTTTTTAGAAGGCCAAGTGGCTTAAGTTAGAGCTAAAATCTTAACTTTAAGACAGGAAACGCCAATCGAGTGATTGGCGTTTTTTTATTGATGTTGAATGAATCGAGTAAGATGGCGCAATAACAATCTTTGAGAAGAAGCGTTTTGATGCGTGAGAATAATGATTTAAAAGGTTTAGATGGCTGGTTGGTTTTGGTCGCGATTATGCTGAGTTTTTCGGCTTATAAGTTGGTGTTTAAGTTAATCGGGTTTGTCAGTGAGCTGATCCTAGATGAGCTTCCTATAATATTTACTTCGGTCGAGGGTGTTACTAGGCATTTTTTAGTTGTATCTAGCCTTGTATTTTATGCAGCTGCATTATCGTGGTTTTTATATTTAATCATTTTATTTTCCACCTTTAATTATAAGTTTCCTAAGTATTTGGTTTTGACGCTTTCACTTGCGGTGCTGCTTGATCCATTAAAAGCTTTGGTGCAATATTTTTTAGTACCACATACAGCCATCGCTTATCCAGAGCTGTTGATTGGTTTTGGCTTTAGCTTGCTCATGGCAGTACTGTGGATTCCATATATGCTTAAATCGGAACGGGTCAAACAGACCTTTGTGGAAAAAAGACCAGTTCAATAAAATATTTTGAATTAAAGCTTGGAGAGCTTGCACCGTTCCAAATTGTATTGCGGCATGGGTTGAGTGGGGTATTTAGGCGCAAGATGAACTCAATCGTATGCAATATGCTGGTTGGTCTAGAGCCTGAGGTTGCTCGATAATGGTCATTTCTTTGATGTCACTACAGGTGCTCCATATTTACATTACTAAAATGAAACCGCTAAAGTCATAGATCTTAGATTGACTTTTTCTCTGATTCAGTACAGTTTAAAAGATGAAATTTACTTTTATTTGCGCATGTATTTAAAACATGCAGCTTCAATCTAGAAAAAATATAAATATTGCGGAGTAGCTTATATGACGAATTCAAATCATCAGCCGAGTAGTTTGATCGCAGCAACCCTACAACTTGCAAAAAAAGTCGGATCAACAGGCTTAGGGATGATTCAGCATGTCGCACCAGATACAACTGTGAAATTAACCGAAGTACCAGATGAGGCTCGGGTGATTGAGGGGCAGGCGACTCAGCGTGGTGAGCGAAAGAAAAATCATTATGCGGCACCACAACAATTGATGCGTGAGCATTTTCCGCGTATTTCAAGCCAGTTATTGGGGCGTCATTATCAAAAAATAAATCACGTTACTTCATTTATTTCACCAGGGTTTAATGACAAAGTTGCTGACTATTTTTTTGAGCGTTTAAACAATACGGTTTCAAAACTCAGTTCGAGTGAGGCCTTGTTAAATGAAGTTGGCGCCAAAGACTTGATCGAACTGAGTAAAGATCCTGCGCGTTCAGCACGGATTAGTGTTGCGCTATGTAATCAAAATAAAATTTTGGCTGCGATGCAAGGTGCAGCCAGTGGTGTTACAGGGATATTGGGTGCAGCGGTTGATATTCCATTTTCGATTGCTTTGGCGTTGCGCGGGATTTATCAGACTGGGCATGCCTATGGTTTTGAATTAAACGCAGAAGATCATCCCATTGTGGAATATGTGTTTAAACAAATTGATCTTGGATCAGTTGCAGAAAAACAAACGGTATTGGCGACCATTCGCAATATGGCGCAGGTACTTAAAGAGCATAATTTACAGCAGTTACAGCGTTTGGTTGGTTCATCTAATGATGTCGAGTATTTAAAAAAATATTTGGTTGATGCGCAAGGGGAATTTAAGTGGGCTTGGATGCAACATGTTCCGCAAACCAGTTTTGTAGCAAAACTTGCACCGATAGCAAATTTAGGGGTGGGGGCGCGTTACAGCATGCAGCTGGTCGAAGATGCTGGATCTCATGCACAACATATTTTTCATCATGCGCGGCTGTATCTCCTTGAGCATCCTGAAACGGATCTTGATCTTTTGTCCGCTTATCAGCAAGCAATGTCTGACTTGAAGCAAGTGCAACTGTCACTCAATTTGCCAGCGGATGAGGTGGAAGCGCCAAACTAATCATCAATCGTTTATTTAATAAAGTGTGCTATGCATTAGGCAGCCGTTGAGTGTGACACTCAGGCTGCCTAATGCATTGTGATCTATTTGAGATGAATAAGTTAAGCGGGGGAGTTTAAAGCCCCAATGCGCAAAGCAGAAATATCACAGCTATTGTTGAGTGAAATAAAGTGATACATATTGTTAAAAGAAATAAAACATTCACGTTTAACCCTTAAAATTTTCTAGATACAAAAGGTTGATACGGTATTTGCTTGGCAATGTTGACCATTTTTACTTCTTGGCTTACAATTGCGTGCCCCCAGAAAGTGGTCTTTTTGGTGGTTTTTTTATAACGGGAGATTTGCCATATGGCAACAACGAATCAATTGATCCGCAAGGGTCGTACAACTTTGGTTGAAAAATCAAAAGTTCCTGCGTTGAAGGCTTGTCCACAACGTCGTGGTGTGTGTACACGTGTTTATACAACTACACCTAAAAAACCTAACTCAGCAATGCGTAAGGTTTGCCGTGTTCGCTTAACTTCAGGTTTTGAAGTATCAAGCTATATCGGTGGTGAAGGTCATAACCTACAAGAGCACAGTGTTGTTCTTATCCGTGGTGGTCGTGTTAAAGACTTACCGGGTGTACGTTACCATACCGTTCGTGGTTCTTTAGACTGTGCTGGCGTTAAAGATCGTAACCAGTCACGTTCTAAATACGGTGCTAAACGTCCTAAGAAATAAAATTCTTAGCGCTTAGAACTGCAATCCTTTATCGTCTCGCTTGTTTAATTTGTAAAGAATTCTTTATAAGATTTAAGGTTTTAACTTTAGGTTTTGAAAAGTTCAAGCGACGTGTAGTAAGGCCAGCGAAGAGTACAGGGCACTTTGTACTACTGCTGGATAACCCTGAAGTGTCATATTTGTAGGTGTATTAAGATGCCAAGACGTCGCGTAGTCGCTGCCCGTGAAATCCTTCCGGATCCGAAATTCGGCAGCCAAACAATCGCTAAGTTCATGAACCACGTTATGCAAGATGGTAAAAAATCAATTGCTGAAAGTATCGTTTACGGTGCTTTAGACCGCGTTCAAGAAAAAAACAAAGTCGATCCAGTTGAATTTTTCGAGACTACTCTTGAAAAAGTTCGTCCAATGGTCGAAGTAAAAGCACGCCGTGTTGGTGGTGCTACTTATCAAGTACCTATGGAAGTACGCCCATCCCGTCGTACAGCCCTAGCAATGCGTTGGTTGGTAGATGCTGCTGCTAAGCGTTCTGAAAAAACGATGGCTTTACGTCTTGCTGGTGAGTTGCTTGATGCAGCTGAAGGTAAAGGTTCAGCGATCAAAAAACGTGAAGATGTGCACCGTATGGCTGAAGCTAACAAAGCCTTCTCTCACTACCGCTTCTAAGCGGCTAAAACAGTCCCTTATCAGGAGAATACTTATGCGTACCGCAGCTAGATTTAATATCGCGCTCTACCAAAGTGGAGGGTTCGCGGGAATTTAAGTTGCTCCCTGTCTTAAGTATTCGAGCGCACCAATCGTCGGTTGGTGCGTCCTGTTTTAACTACAAAATTTAGGAATGCTAGAAATCATGGCACGTCAAACCCCAATTTCTCGTTACCGTAACATTGGTATCTCTGCACATATTGATGCAGGTAAAACAACAACTTCTGAACGTATTTTGTTCTATACCGGTGAGAGTCACAAACTTGGTGAAACTCATGAAGGTTCAGCAACAACTGACTGGATGGAACAAGAGCAAGAACGCGGAATTACCATTACCTCAGCAGCAGTAACTTGCTTCTGGAAAGGTATGGCTGGTCAATTCGATCAGCACCGTATCAACGTTATTGATACCCCAGGACACGTTGACTTCACCATCGAAGTTGAACGTTCTATGCGTGTACTTGATGGTGCATGTATGGTTTATTGTGCTGTTGGTGGTGTACAACCTCAGTCTGAAACTGTATGGCGTCAAGCGAACAAGTACGGCGTGCCGCGTATTGCGTTCGTAAATAAAATGGACCGTACAGGCGCGAACTTCCTTCGCGTTGTAGAACAAATGAAAACACGTTTAGGTGCAAGTCCTGTGCCGATCGTGCTTCCAATTGGCGCAGAAGATACCTTTACTGGTGTTGTTGATCTGATTGAAATGAAAGCAATCATCTGGAATGACGCAACTCAAGGTATGACCTTTGAGTATGGCGAAATTCCTGCTGACCTTGTTGAGTTGTCAGAAGAATGGCGTACCAACATGGTTGAAGCTGCTGCTGAAGCCACCGAAGAATTGATGGACAAATATCTTGAAGAAGGCGAGCTTTCTAGAGAAGAAATTGTTGCAGGTCTTCGTGCGCGTACACTAGCTGCTGAAATTCAGCCTGCTTTGTGTGGTTCTGCGTTCAAAAATAAAGGTGTTCAACGTATGTTGGATGCTGTTATCGAGTTCTTACCTGCACCGACGGATATTCCGCCAGTAAAAGGTATTCTTGATGACAAAGCTGAAACTGAAGCAACACGTGATGCATCTGATGATGCACCGTTCTCTGCATTAGCATTCAAAATCATGAATGACAAATTCGTAGGTAACTTAACCTTCGTACGTGTTTATTCAGGTGTGTTAAAAGCAGGTAGCCCTGTTTATAACCCAGTGAAATCTAAGCGTGAGCGTGTTGGTCGTATCGTGCAAATGCACGCAAATGATCGTCAAGACATTGAAGAAATTCGTGCAGGCGATATTGCAGCGTGTGTAGGCTTAAAAGATACAACGACTGGTGATACTTTATGTGCTGAAAGCGACATTATTACGCTTGAGCGCATGGAATTCCCTGAGCCGGTAATTCAATTGGCTGTTGAACCTAAAACGAAAGCTGACCAAGAAAAAATGTCAGTTGCTTTAGGTCGTCTAGCGAAAGAAGATCCATCATTCCGCGTGTTTACAGATGAAGAATCTGGCCAAACAATTATCGCTGGTATGGGTGAGCTTCACCTTGACATCATCGTTGACCGTATGCGTCGCGAATTTAGCGTTGAAGCGAACATTGGTAAACCAATGGTTGCTTACCGTGAAACCATCAAGAAAACGGTTGAACAAGAAGGTAAATTTGTTCGTCAAACTGGTGGTAAAGGTAAGTTCGGTCACGTATATGTTCGTTTAGAGCCACGTGATACAACTGATGGTAAAGACTACGAGTTCGTTGAAGAAGTCGTTGGTGGTGTAGTTCCTAAAGAATTCTTTGGCGCTGTAGACAAAGGTATTCAAGAACGTATGAAAAATGGTGTATTGGCTGGTTATCCAATCGTGGGTATCAAAGCGACATTATTTGATGGTTCTTACCATGACGTCGACTCTGATGAGTTGTCGTTTAAAATGGCAGGTTCTTATGCCTTCCGTGATGGCTTTATGAAAGCAGAACCTATCCTGCTTGAACCAATCATGAAAGTAGAAGTTGAAACGCCAGAAGACTACATGGGCGATATCATGGGTGACTTAAACCGTCGCCGCGGTATGGTTCAAGGTATGGATGATTTACCTGGTGGTACTAAGTCTATTCGTGCTGAAGTGCCATTGGCTGAGATGTTTGGTTATGCAACGCATATGCGTTCAATGTCTCAAGGTCGTGCGACGTATTCAATGGAGTTTGCAAAATATGCTGAAACTCCACGTAACGTGGCAGAAGGCATTATCACTAAGTTCCAAACTGGTGGTAAAAAAGGTGACGACGAGTAATCTTTCGATTACTATAAGCCAAACTAAATTTTAGTTAAAAACTAGTTGCTCATGAGAGATCCTCATGAGCAGTTCATAAAGGAAGATCATCATGGCAAAAGCCAAGTTTGAACGTAATAAACCACACGTAAACGTGGGCACAATTGGTCACGTTGACCATGGTAAAACAACTTTAACTGCTGCAATTGCAACTGTTTGTGCAAAAACTTTTGGCGGCGAAGCTAAAGACTATGCAGCAATTGACTCTGCGCCAGAAGAAAAAGCACGTGGTATTACCATTAATACTTCACACGTAGAATACGATTCTCCGATTCGTCACTACGCGCACGTCGACTGCCCAGGTCACGCCGATTATGTTAAAAACATGATCACTGGTGCTGCTCAAATGGACGGTGCAATCCTTGTTTGTTCATCTACTGATGGCCCTATGCCACAGACTCGTGAGCACATCTTGCTTTCTCGTCAGGTTGGTGTTCCGTACATCATCGTGTTCTTGAACAAATGTGACATCGTTGATGACGAAGAGTTAATCGAATTGGTAGAAATGGAAGTTCGTGAACTTCTTTCTACTTATAACTTCCCAGGTGATGACACTCCAGTAATCCGTGGTTCTGCACTTCTAGCGCTTAATGGCGATGACAGTGCTTACGGTGTTCCTGCAGTTCTTCAACTTGTTGAAGCACTTGACACGTATATTCCAGAGCCAGAGCGCGCTATCGATAAAGCATTCCTAATGCCAATCGAGGACGTATTCTCAATTTCTGGTCGTGGTACTGTTGTAACAGGCCGTGTTGAAGCTGGTATCGTTAAAGTTGGTGAAGAAGTTGAAATCGTTGGTATCAAAGATACCGTGAAAACAACTGTTACTGGCGTTGAAATGTTCCGTAAATTGCTTGACGAAGGTCGTGCTGGCGAGAACTGTGGTGTTCTTCTACGTGGTACTAAGCGTGAAGACGTTCAACGTGGTCAAGTACTTTCTAAACCAGGTGCAATCAAACCGCATACTAAATTTGACGCAGAAGTTTACGTTCTTTCTAAAGAAGAAGGTGGTCGTCATACACCGTTCCTTAACGGTTACCGTCCACAGTTCTACTTCCGTACAACTGACGTAACTGGTGCAATCCAGTTGCAAGAAGGCGTTGAAATGGTTATGCCAGGTGACAACGTTGAAATGTCAGTAGAATTGATCCACCCAATCGCAATGGACCCAGGTCTACGTTTTGCGATCCGTGAAGGTGGTCGTACTGTTGGTGCTGGTGTTGTTGCTAAAGTAACACTATAAGTACGACGGTGAATTAAGTGGTGGCTTTGCTACTACTTAATTAGAAAAAACCCGCATCTATGATGCGGGTTTTTTTGTGGGGCTGTTTTATGGCTTTGCTACTCTTTAATCTTCTTGATTGTCTTTTAAGGGGTAGGTTGTTAAAGAAGGGTAGGGGGTAATGCCTATCAGTTAAGATAAATACAGCTATTTTTGATTAATTAATTATGTTTGAAAGCCCCTTCTCCCTTTGGGAGAAGGTTGGGAAGAGGGTGCTTTTAAACCACAAAAGCCCTTAACTGACTGGTATTAGGGTAGGGGGTTACTTATTTATAAGAAGTTGCATCAGGCTCATTGATCGGTTTGCCATCAAGTAGTGCAAGACGCGCCTCTTGGTTAAACTGAATAAGAAGTGTGTGATCTGAGAGATTAACTTTGTAGTGCGCAATAAGGCTTTGATCGCCATTAAGTGTTTCTACTGTATATTCATCGCAAATATTTAAAATAGGTTCGAGGCTGGTGGTGGTTGCAGCGAAATCTTGGCGGAAAACCTCTGCAAGTGAAGCAAGCTCTATGCTGGTTTCATTGTTTTCAGGGTGCTTTTTTATCCCTTGTTCAAGGTGGCGGATAAATGTTTGTGCAAAGAAAAAGTAATTTGGTTTGTGTGAAAATTCTAGGTTCATGCGCTGCCTCTTTTATCAAAGAATATTTATTTTAAATGTCGGTTTATCTTATAAAGAAATATGCCCTTAATTGTATTAAAGATAATTAAACCTTGTAACTAAATTGCAAGTTAAAACAAAAACTTTGATCAAATTTTAGCATGTGGAAATCTTTGTTTTAAGGTGTGAGGGGGTGAGTGATTTAATCTGGGTGTGGATGCTGAAATTATCACTGATAATTCATTGATTTATTTTTCGTTGCTATACTTATTTTTCTAATAATTTATTGTATTGTGAGAATTGAGTTTTACGAATCAGTCAGGTGTTTGTTGTAGGGTGATAATGTAACAAATTATACCACGATGAGTTAAGCATTCTCATTATCATTCTGAAATAAAACAGGAATGAGATATCAAATAATCAGGATGTTGTCCTATGAAAATAAGAGTTAAAGCCGTTTAAATAACAGCGATTGGCCGAAAACAACGTTGTGAGATTATATTTAAAAAAGCAATTTTATGAGTTCATTTGATTGGTTGAAGTGATTAATGTTTAGGCAAATTGCTTTAATAAGAGTCAATTGTGTATATGGCTTAAAAAATCATCCTAAAGACTTAGAGTTATGAGCTAGCAAGGGAAATCATAAATCAGGTACAATTACACAGATTAAATTTGTGTTTGGTGTATTTTAAGGTCAATACACTCATTCTTTGTTAATAATTAGGCCTGCCAGGAGTTATCCCCGCATGAGTGCCATTACTCCATACGATTGGGCAAGCATTGCCTTCGTGATCGGTGTTACATTTTTGTGCGTCTTTATGCTCACTGTCCCATTACTCCTCGGGGGTAAATCTTGGGGCCGTGCAAAGCAAGAGCAGTTTGAATCAGGTGTGGTCGGTGCTGGTGGCGCACGTATGCGCTTGTCTGCGAAATTCTATCTGGTTGCGATCTTCTTCGTTGTTTTCGATTTAGAAGCACTCTATCTCTACGCCTGGGCAAACTCAGTGCGCGAAGTAGGGTGGGTCGGCTTTATTGCCGCCGCAATATTTATTTTAGTGTTATTGGTTGGTTTGATTTATGAGCTTTCAACAGGTGCGCTCAATTGGGCACCGAGTGATCGTCGTAAAGCTGCTGGCTACAAAGCTAAAATCGGAAGTCCCAATATGGATCTCGCAGAAATTACACGATTCAACTCAATCGAAGAGTTGGTGATCGATCCAACTGGTCAAATTCCAGCGCAATCTTCAGGTCGTGTAAAAGCGAAAACACCTGTTATGTCTATAGATAAGGAGTAACTCGGGATGAAATATACTTTAACCCGTGCGAATCCGAATGCTGATCAATATCCGCTTCAAGAACGCCAAGTCGTAAGTGATCCGCTGCAAGAAGAAGTGAACAAAAATGTGTTCATGACTCGTCTTGAGGATGTGATGCACACTGCTGTGAACTGGGGTCGTAAAAACTCAGTTTGGCCATTTAACTTTGGTACGTCGTGCTGCTACGTTGAATATGCCACCACCTTAACGGGCGTACACGATATGTCTCGATTTGGTGCGGAAGTTATTCGTGCGTCACCACGTCAGGCCGATTTGATGATCATTGCGGGAACCTGCTTTGTGAAGATGGCGCCCGTTATTCAGCGTTTGTATGAACAAATGTTGGAGCCTAAATGGGTGATCTCGATGGGTGCATGTGCCAACTCTGGTGGTATGTACGACATCTATTCAGTGGTTCAAGGCGTTGATAAAATTATTCCTGTGGATATTTATGTTCCAGGTTGTCCGCCTCGTCCAGAAGCCTTGCTTCAAGCACTGATGTTATTACAAGATCAGATTCAATTAGAGCGTCGTCCACTTTCAGCTGTGATTGGTGGTGATCTGCAACCAATTTATAAGCCAAAAATGATGCCAGAACGTGATCGTAAAAATGCGGAGCGTATTGCCGTTAAAAACTTACGTTCTATGGATGAGATTGAGTAATTTCTTGCTTGCCCATTGCCAAATGTGTGCAATGAAATCAACGAGAAATAGCCAGAATTTGTATTAAATAGGAAGCCAAGCCAATGGCTGAATCAGAAATTGCTATGCCAGCGTCAACACCTGTTGATTCACGCCCAGCATTTGCGATTGTAGAAGAGTTACAAGCCAAGTTTGGTGAGAACTTCTACGTGCAAGCGACGTGTGAAGATTTTCCAACTGTCTGGGTGGAACGCGCACGAGTACATGAGGTTCTCATGTTCTTGCGTAAAGTATCACGTCCATATGTGATGCTGTTTGACTTGTCCGCTGTGGATGAACGTTTAAGAACACATCGTGATGGTCTACCTGCATCAGACTTCACGGTGTTTTATCATTTGTTGTCGCTTGAGCGTAACAGTGATATCCGCGTTAAAGTTGCATTAAGTGAAAGCGATCTTAAGATTGTAACTGCAACTGACATTTGGCCAAATGCCAACTGGTATGAGCGTGAAGCATACGACATGTTTGGGATCCATTTTGATGGTCACCCAATGCTACGTCGTATCTTGCTGCCAACCTATTGGGAAGGCCATCCGTTACGTAAAGAGTATTCTGCACGTGCAACGGAATATACGCCGTATATGCAAGACAAAGCCAAGCAAGACTTTGAACAAGAGCATTTGCGTTTTGTACCCGAAGATTGGGGTCTAACACGCGGCAACGATGATGAAGACTTCATGTTCTTGAACTTGGGGCCTAACCATCCATCTGCGCATGGTGCTTTCCGTGTCATCTTGCAGCTTGACGGCGAAGAAGTGAAAGACTGTGTCCCTGACATCGGTTATCACCACCGCGGTGTGGAAAAGATGGCTGAACGTCAAACTTGGCATTCATTTATTCCGTACACCGACCGCGTCGACTACTTAGGTGGTTGTGCACAGAACATGCCTTATGTGTTGGGTGTAGAGCAATTGGCCGGGATTACTGTTCCTGACCGTGCGCAATGTATCCGTGTGATGATGTCGGAACTGTTCCGGATCAATAACCACTTATTGTTTATTGGTACTGCGATTCAGGATGCGGGTGGTATGACCCCTGTATTCTATATGTTTGCAGACCGTCAGAAGATTTATGATGCAATTGAAGCCATTACTGGTTTCCGTATGCATCCAGCTTGGTTCCGTATTGGTGGAACTGCGCATGATCTTCCAAACAATTGGCAAAAACTCATTCGTGAAATTCTCGAATGGATGCCAAAACGCATGAACGAATACTATACCGCTGCATTACGCAACTCGGTGTTTATGGGTCGTACCCAGAAAGTCGCTCAATACGATGCAAAATCTGCATTGGCATGGGGTGTCACGGGTACAGGCTTACGTGCTACGGGTATTGATTTCGATGTACGTAAATATCGTCCATACAGTGGTTATGAAAATTACGATTTCGAAGTGCCGCTTGAGTATGAAGGCGATGCTTATGCACGTGTCATGGTGCATTTCCATGAAATCAACGAATCACTTCGAATCATTAAGCAATGCTTAGACAATATGCCGTCTGGTGCATACAAAGCAGACCATCCTTTGGCCGTTCCACCGCCAAAAGACAAAACCTTGCAAGACATTGAAACTTTGATTACGCACTTCTTGAGCGTGTCATGGGGTCCTGTTATGCCAGCGGGTGAGTGTTCTGTGATGGCTGAAGTGGTGAAAGGTGCGAGTAATTACTATATGACGTCGGATAAATCGACCATGAGTTATCGTACCCGTATTCGTACACCAACCTTCACGCACTTGCAGCAAATGCCTTCGGTGATCAACGGTAGTCTGGTTTCTGACTTGATTATTTATTTGGCAACCATTGATGTGGTTATGGCTGACGTGGATCGCTAAGGGGATAATTCATTATGATGATTTTGACAGATAAAAAGCCACGCGTGAATGTTGAAGGGATTCTGACCAGTGAAGAAATCCACGAAATTCAACATCACATTACGCATTACCCATATCCACGTGCAGCATCGCTTGATGCGTTAAAACATGTACAACGTCGCAATGGTTGGGTCGATGATGCGCAGCTCAATGCGATTGCGCAAATGCTTCAAATCAGCACTGCTGAGTTGGAAGGCGTTGCGACATTTTATAACCGCATTTATCGCCAGCCCGTCGGCCGTCACGTGATTTTGCTGTGTGACTCGATTGCATGCTTTTTAATGGGTGCAGAGACGTTGGCAGAAGCATTCCAACGTGAGTTGGGTATTCAGTATGGTCAAACCACCGAAGATGGTCGTTTTACTTTGCTGCCAATTTGCTGCCTCGGAAATTGTGATAAAGGGCCAACGTTAATGATTGATGAAGATACCCACGGTCTTGTGGAAGTCTCATCAGTTGCCCAGTTATTGGAGAAGTATCTATGAATACTGAACCAAAACCGATTTATGGTGAAGGTAATCCTGAAACGCATCCGCTTACTTGGCGTTTAAGCAAACATGAGCATGTCCGTGATGTTGACGCGTTTGAAGCGTTAGACGGCTATGCTGGCTTTAAAAAAGCCATTACCATGCCGCCAAAAGACGTGCTTGAAGTGATTAAAGCTGCAACCGTAAAAGGTCGTGGTGGTGCAGGTTTCCCCGCTGGTATTAAATGGTCATTGATGGCACCGACCGATGGTGGTCCACGTTATTTGATCTGTAATGCCGATGAGATGGAGCCAGGTACGTTTAAAGACCGTCTACTCATGGAGCGTTTACCGCATCAGTTGATTGAAGGGATGCTGATTGCAGCGTATACCCTTGAAGCAACTCATGGTTATATCTTTATTCGTGGTGAGTACATCGAAGCTGCGCAATACCTCAATCAAGCACTTGATCAAGTCCGTGCCAAAGGTTATTTGGGTGAAAACATCCTAGAAACCAATTGGGGCTTTGACCTGCATGTGCATACCGGTGCTGGGCGTTATATCTGTGGTGAAGAAACTGCATTGATTAACTCGCTTGAAGGCCGTCGTGCCAATCCACGGACCAAACCACCTTTCCCTCAAGTGGCAGGGGCATGGGGCCGTCCAACGATTGTTAACAACGTCGAAACATTCAATAACTTACCAGCGATTATGCTGCGTGGTCCAGAATGGTATATCGGCTTGTCTGCAGGCAAATCAAAAGATCCAGGCACCAAAATCTATGGCGCGTCAGGTAAAGTGAAATTCCCAGGTCTTTGGGAACTTCCTTTTGGTACCACAGCGCGTGAAGTGATCGAAGACTATGCCGGTGGTATGCGTGATGGTTTAACCCTCAAAGCATGGTTACCAGGTGGTGCATCGACGGATTTCCTTGCTGCAGAACATATCGACTTACCGATGGATTCGGAAACAATTATGAAAGCGGGTTCTCGTTTAGGGACTTGCTTATTAATGGTTGTGGATGAAACCCAATGTATGGTTTCAGCAACACGTAACTTAGAAGAATTCTTTGCACGTGAATCTTGTGGTTTCTGTACACCTTGCCGTGATGGCTTGCCATGGGCAGTGAAAGCGCTGGTCGCAATTGAGAACGGTGAAGGTAAGATGGAAGATATCCAAAACTTACAAGAACTGACCAAGAAATTGTGGATTGGTAAAACTTTCTGTGCACATGCACCAGGTGCGATGGAACCATTGATGGGCGCGCTTAAATATTTCCGCAGCGAGTTTGAAGCAAAAGTGACGGATCGTCCTATTGCTCAAGCAAGCAACGTAGAACAGGCTTAAGGAATTCGACTATGGCTACCATTCATGTCGATGGAAAATCGTATGAAGTCAATGGCTCAGAAAACTTGCTGCAAGCATGTTTGAGTCTAGGCATCGACATCCCCTATTTTTGTTGGCATCCGTCTTTAGGTTCAGTCGGCTCTTGCCGTCAATGTGCGGTAACACAATACGCCAATGCAGAAGATACGCGTGGCCGTTTGGTCATGTCCTGCATGACGCCTGCGAGTGACAACAGCTTTATCTCAATTGAAGATAAAGAAGCGGTTGAGTTTCGTGCATCGATCATTGAGTTCTTGATGACCAACCACCCTCACGACTGTCCAGTCTGTGAAGAGGGCGGACATTGTCATTTACAAGATATGACCGTGATGACCCAACATGACCGTCGTCGCTATCGCTTTACTAAGCGTACCCATCACAATCAAGAGTTGGGTTCGTTTATTGCGCATGAGATGAACCGTTGTATCGCATGTTATCGCTGTGTTCGTTATTACAACGACTATGCTGGTGGTACCGACTTTGGTGTCTATGGCAGCGCATCACGTGTGTATTTCGGTCGTCCAGAATCAGGCACATTAGAGTCTGAATTCTCTGGTAACTTGACTGAAGTTTGCCCAACGGGTGTTTTCACGGATAAAACTCATTCAGCACGTTATAACCGTAAATGGGACATGCAGTATGCGCCAAGCGTATGCCAAGGCTGTTCTTCGGGTTGTAATATTTCGCCAGGTGAGCGTTATGGTGAAATCCGTCGTGTTGAAAACCGTTTCAATGGTGATGTAAACCAATACTTCTTGTGTGACAAAGGTCGTTTCGGTACCGGTTATCTCAACCGCGAAGATCGTCCGCGTCAGCCACAATTACGTCATGGCGCAGAAATCACCACGTTATCGGTAGATCGTGCACTTGATACTGTGATTGAAAAAATCCAAGGCAAAAAAGTTTTGGGTATTGGTTCACCACGTGCCAGCTTAGAAAGTAACTTTGCACTGCGTGAATTGGTTGGCTCGGCAAACTATTCAACCGGTATGTCGCAAAAAGAGCAAAACTTGGCTGAATTAGCGGCTTCAATCATGCAGAGCGAGGGGATTTACAACCCAACCATGCGTGAAATTGAAAGCTATGATGCGGTGCTGATTTTGGGTGAAGATTTAACCCAAACTGCGCCACGTATGGCATTGTCTGTACGTCAAGCTGCGAAAAACAAAGCCAAACAAATGTCGGCAGATCGTCGTACCCAAGAATGGTTAGCTGAACCAGTACAACGTATTGGACAGGATCAGAAATCACCAATTTATATCTTGGCTGCAACCCAAACCCGCTTAGCCGATGTTGCAACAGGCGAAGTGGTTGCTTCACCAAATGATATTGCGCGTCTTGGCTTTGCCATTGCGGCTGCCGTAAATGGTGAAACGATTCAAGGTCTCGCTGACGATGCCAAAGCTTTTGCAGCACAAATTGCAGAAACCTTAAAAGCGGCGAAAAAACCATTGATCATCTCAGGAACCAGTCTACAAGACCCTGCGATCATGGAAGCTGCGGCACAAGTGGCACAGAACCTTGGTGCCAATGCTGGGTTAAGCCTGACAGTTCCAGAAGTGAACTCGATGGGCTTGGCGTTGTTCGGTGGCTTAAGCCTCGAACAAGCATTTGCACAAGACTATGACACGCTGATTGTGGTTGAAAACGATTTATATCGTCGTCTGCCAAGCATTCAAGTAGAACGTGCTTTGGCTAAAGCCAAAGATGTGATCGTGCTCGATCATTCAGAAAGCCCAACGCTAGCACAAGCCGATATCGTGCTTTCTGCAGCCAGCTTCGCGGAAGGCGATGGCACTGTGGTGAGTCAAGAAGGTCGTGCGCAACGTTATTATCAAGTTTATGATCCAAGCTATTACAAACCTGAATACACCATCAAAGAATCTTGGCGCTGGTTACATGCCATTGAAACGGGTGTAAAAGGCAAAGCAATTTCGTGGACTTTATTGGATGATGTGATCGAATCGATCGTGCGCAGTGTGCCTGTACTTGAAGCCATCGAAGATGTTGCACCAGATGCGGGTTACCGTGTACATGGTCTGAAAGTTGCGCGTGAACCACGTCGTTACTCTGGCCGTACGGCAATGCGTTCACAGATTTCTGTACATGAGCCAATGCAGCCAGTGGATGTTGACTCTGCTTTAACTTTCTCAATGGAAGGTTATGTTGGATCACAAACCAAATCAGCTTTGGTTCCATTTGCATGGGCACCAGGTTGGAACTCTCCACAATCTTGGAACAAATTCCAAGACCAAGTGGGTGGACATCTAAAAGGTGGTGATGCAGGCATTCGTCTGTTTGATCGCTTGGCAAAACGTCCTGCACGTAGCTATGTTGCACCTGCAGCAGTTTTACTCAATCCAGAAAGCTTCCGTCTTGTGCCAATGCACCATATTTTCGCTTCAGGCGAATTTACGGTAAAAACACCAGCCATGGAAAGCCGTATTCCTGAAGCTGCATTTGCAGTGGGTGCAGAAGATGCTGCACGCTTGAATATTCAAGAAGGTCAAGCATTGACCGTACAAGCAGGCGAATCAAGCATTTGCTTGCCAGTCCGTGTGATTGACTATTTACCTACAGGTTATATCGGTTATCCGGTGGGTCAAGCACCGACGATTTCGCTTGCTGAGCCTGTTTCTGTTGCGGTAGGAGCCTAATCATGAATGAATCGATTCGTGCACTACCCACTTGGGCATCAGACTGGCCAGTCGCCTATTCGGTGATTCAGGCAATCGTGATCCTGTTGGTGGTGGTGCTCATGGCGGCATTAATGTCGTTTATTGAACGTCGCTTATTGGCACTCTGGCAGGACCGTTACGGTCCTAACCGTGTTGGTCCAGGCGGGATGTTCCAGATCGTTGCCGACATGTTGAAAATCATGTTCAAAGAAGACTGGACACCGAAGTTTGCCGACAAACTCACCTTCCGTTTAGCACCTGGGGTTGCCATGGCAACCGCAGTACTGTCCTTTATGGTGATTCCGATCAGCCCAACCATGGGTGTGGCGGATATGAGTATCGGGCTATTGTTCTTTATGGCAATGGCTGGTATTGCAGTTTATGCCGTGTTATTCGGTGGTTGGGCGTCAAATAACAAATATGCGTTATTGGGTGGTTTACGTTCTGCTGCTCAAACCATTTCTTATGAGGTTTTCCTAGGGATTTCACTCATGGGGGTGGTGGCGATTGCAGGTTCATTTAACCTGCGTGACATCGTTGAAGCACAACGTGATGTTTGGTTTATTATTCCGCAATTCCTTGGCTTCCTGATTTTTGTGGTGGCTGGTGTTGCCGTCACGCATCGTCATCCATTTGACCAACCCGAAGCTGAACAAGAATTGGCTGAAGGTTATCACGTGGAATACGGTGGTATGAAGTGGGGGATGTTCTTCGTTGCTGAATACGTCAACATCATCTTAATTTCAGCACTGATCGTGACTTTATTCTTTGGTGGTTGGTTAGCGCCATTCAACTTAGAAATTTCATTTATACCGCCAGCATTTTGGTTTATCGCAAAAACAGCATTCTTTGTAATGATGTTTGTCTTGGCACGTGGCTCGTTAATGCGCCCACGTTATGACCAAGTGATGAATTTTGGTTGGAAGGTTTGTTTGCCACTGGCATTGGTTAACCTTCTCGTAACTGGTGCTGTGATTCTTTTGAATCACGCGGCTTAGGACAGCAGGGAGTTCAACATGTTTAAAATTCTAGCTGGAGTCGGGTCAATCGTTCGTAGCTTGTGGATGGTATTTAGCCATGTCACACGTAAACGTGACACGATTTTATATCCTGAGGTGCCAGTCGCTGTACCACCACGTTATCGTGGACGGATTGTGTTAACCCGCGACCCAGATGGTGAAGAGCGTTGTGTTGCTTGTAACCTGTGTGCGGTTGCGTGTCCAGTCGGCTGTATCTCATTACAGAAAGCAGAAAAAGAAGATGGTCGTTGGTATCCGGAGTTTTTCCGTATCAACTTCTCTCGCTGTATTTTCTGCGGGATGTGTGAAGAAGCGTGTCCGACCACCGCGATTCAAATGACCCCAGATTTCGAATTGGGCGAATATGTGCGTCAGGACTTGGTCTATGAAAAAGAGAACTTACTGATTTCAGGTCCAGGCAAATATCCAGACTACAACTTCTATCGTGTAGCGGGTATGGCGGTTCAAGGCAAAGACAAAGGTCAAGCACAGAAAGAAAGTGCACCAGTAGATGTACGGAGCTTATTACCATGATTTGGCCATTCTATTTAATGGCCATCGTGGCCATTGTTTCGACCCTACGCGTTGTGACTAACGCGAACCCGGTGCATGCTTTACTCAGTTTGATTGTGTCTTTATTGGCAGTTGCTGGCATGTTCCTTACCATCGGCGCACCGTTTGCTGCGGCACTTGAAGTGATCGTGTATGCAGGCGCCATTATGGTGTTATTTGTTTTTGTGGTGATGATGCTCAATCTTGGTCAGGATACTGTTGACCAAGAACGCAAATGGTTAAGTTCAGATGCCTGGGCTTATCCTGCATTGATGTGTTTCCTCCTGGGTTTGACTTTAGTGTGGATCCTCGCATCTGATTACAGTGCACCAAGTACTCAAGGACTTGTAATGGGAACTGGCATGATTGGCCCGAAAGAAGTGGGTATTGCGCTGTTCACCAAATACATCTTATTGGTTGAAGTTGCAGCAATGTTATTGCTTGCAGCTTTGGTTGCAGCATTCCACTTAGGCAAGCGTGAATCCAGTGCAGAAGAGGAAAGACAATAATGGGCAACATTCCTTTAGAACATGGTTTGATCGTTGCAACGATGCTATTCGCACTGGGTTTTTATGGTGTGATGGTACGTCGTAACCTTTTATTTATGTTAATGAGTCTCGAAGTGATGATGAATGCCGCTGCGTTGGCATTTGTTGTGGCAGGTAGTGCCTGGATGCAGCCAGACGGTCAAATTATGTTTATCTTAATTCTGACTTTAGCGGCAGCAGAGGCGTGTATCGGTCTTGCGATCGTACTTCAGTTTTATCATCGCTTCCATCATTTGGATGTGGATGCTGCTAGTGAGATGCGCGGATGAGTTTATTAGCTTTAACAATTTTATTCCCACTCATTGGTTTTGTATTGTTAGCAGCAGGGCGCAACAAGCTCCCTGAAACTGTTGCAGCAATCATTGGTGTGGGTGCAGTGGGCTTATCAGCGCTTGCTGCATTATTTGCGGGCATCAATTTCGTCAACAGCAACGCAACCAGTCAAGTGGTCCATTTATGGACGTGGTTTGATGTCGGTAATTTAGCACCGGGCATGAGCTTACATCTTGATGGCTTG
The DNA here is from genome assembly GCF_006352475.1 of Acinetobacter pullicarnis. Lineage (NCBI taxonomy): Bacteria > Pseudomonadati > Pseudomonadota > Gammaproteobacteria > Moraxellales > Moraxellaceae > Acinetobacter > Acinetobacter pullicarnis. The sequence continues at coordinate 3,114,014 of NZ_VCMZ01000001.1, read as the reverse complement.
TCTTTGTTGATGTTGGGTATGGTGACTGGGGTTGGCTTCCTGATCCACATCTTTGCCGCGTGGTATATGCGTGGTGAAGAAGACTTTGCTCGTTTCTTCTCTTATTTCAACTTGTTCGTTGCGAGCATGTTGCTGTTGGTGTTGGGCGATAACTTAGCGTTATTGTTCCTCGGTTGGGAAGGTGTAGGACTTTGTTCTTATCTACTGATTGGTTTTTATTATAAAACCCCTGCCAACGGTTTTGCTGCAATCAAAGCATTTACGGTAACCCGTGTGGGTGACGTCTTCTTGCTCATTGCAATGTTCTTGCTCTATCAACAATTTGGCACGCTACACATTGCGACCATCGTTGAAAATGCACCAACTGTTTTGGCACTGAGTTCATCGTTAACCATTTGGACTGCTTTAATGTTGTTCTTGGGTGCTGCAGGTAAATCTGCACAAATCCCATTACAAACATGGTTGGCCGATGCAATGGCAGGCCCAACACCGGTTTCAGCGTTAATTCACGCTGCAACCATGGTGACTGCTGGTATTTACTTAACCAGCCGTATGTTCAGTGTGTTCGAAATGGCACCTGAAGTATTGATGTTCATCTCAATTACTGGTGCGGTTACTTTATTGGTTGCTGGTTTTGCCGCTTTGGTTCAAACCGACATCAAACGTATTTTGGCTTACTCAACCATGAGTCAGCTCGGTTATATGTTTATGGCGGTCGGTGCAGAAGCGTATCAAGCGGGTCTATTCCATATGCTGGCGCATGCGTTCTTTAAGGCATTGTTATTCTTGTCTTCTGGTGCGGTGATCTTGGCATTCCATCACGAACAAAATATCTTCAAGATGGGTGGTCTATTCCACAAAAACAAATTCTTGTTTGCCTGCTTCGCAATTGGTGGTGGCGCACTCGCTGCAATTCCATTTATCACGATTGGCTTCTTCTCGAAAGATGCGATATTGGGTGCAGTTTGGGTCAAAGGCCAAGCGGTTTCAATTTATAACTGCTTGTACTGGGCTGGTGTTGCTGGTGCTTTCCTCACGTCAATTTATACCTTCCGTCTTATTTGGGTGGTGTTCTTTGGTGAAGCGAAAACTGAATATCATCCGATCAAAGGCGCAACCTATTGGGCACCATTGGCAATATTAGCTGCACTTTCTACTGGCTTGGCATACGTGCTGATTGAGCCTGTGAAAAAGCTATTGACCAGTGCCAATATTCCAGCCTTTGAAATTCCTGCAACTTTAGAAGCAGGTGCACATGCAGCTGAATATACTGCGGTGGGCATTGCTTTGGTTGGCTTGGTGGTTGGTATCGTTTTATTTGCTTTTGCTTACAACTCTGTAAAAGCTTTCGCTCAAACCTCATTGGGTGCTGGCCTTGCCAATATCTGTCGTAATGCATTTGGTTTTGATGCTTTGTATAACATCGTATTCGTTAAACCTTATTTGCTATTGGCGAAGATCTTTGGTCGTGATCCGATTGATGGTTTCTGGCTGTTACTGCCTGCAATTGTAAAAGGTGGTCATCAGTTTAGTAGTTCACGTCAAACAGGTTCATTACGTGAGTATGCATCAAGCATGTCGCTCGGTGTCATTGTCTTACTAATGATCTTGATCGTGATCCAGATCGTGGGGAAATAAAATGGAAACTAATAATTTAATTTTGCCCGCGTTGATCTTGGTTCCGTTCATTGCAGGTTTTCTGTGTTGGGTCGTCGACAAAGTCGATAAACACTTGCCGCGCTATATTGCATTGCTCGGTATGTTGTTGACTTTGGTCCTAACCGTCGTCCTTTGGGGGCAGGGTGGTTTCAGTTATGAAATCGGCCAAGCAACCCCAACCTGGGCTGCTCAATTCTATGTGCCATGGATCAGTGCCCTCGGCATTAATATTCACCTTGCAGTCGACGGTTTATCGTTACTGATGGTGGGCTTAACCGCACTCTTGGGTGTATTAGCTGTTGGCTGTTCTTGGGGTGAAATCCAAAAGAACGTTGGTTTCTTCCACCTGAACCTATTGTGGTCTTTGGGTGGCGTAATCGGTGTATTCATTGCAATCGACATGTTCTTATTCTTCTTCTTCTGGGAGATGATGTTGGTGCCAATCTATTTCTTGATTGCACTTTGGGGACATTCAGGTACAGCAGGAAAATCACGCGTTTATGCAGCGACCAAATTCTTCCTCTACACCCAAATTGCGGGTCTGATCATGTTGATCGGTATCCTCGGACTGGTGTTATTTAATGCCATGGTTGTAGGACAGCCTTTAAGTTTTGCTTATGCAGATCTTATGAATGCAGCACATATTCTTGAAAGAGAATATCCAAGCGTGGCTTATGGATTCATGCTGTGTCTGTTTATTGGTTTTGCAGTGAAGTTACCGGTATTCCCATTACATGGTTGGTTGCCAGATGCGCATGCGCAAGCACCCACTGCGGGTTCTGTCGACTTGGCTGGTATTCTGATTAAAACAGCGGCTTATGGTTTATTGCGTTTTGTCATTCCTTTCTTCCCATTGGCATCTGCTCAATTTGCAGATTTCGCGATTATTTTGGGTATGATCGGGATTTTCTACGGCGCATGGTGTGCTTTCCAGCAGACCGATATGAAACGTTTGTTGGCTTATACCTCAATTTCGCACATGGGCTTCGTGTTATTGGCACTTTATGCCGGTAATATTCTGACCTTCCAAGGTTTGATGATCATGATGTTGGCACACGGTCTGTCTTCAGCAGCACTGTTCATTATGTGTGGTCAGGTTTACGAACGTGTACATACCCGTGATATGCGTTTAATGGGTGGGATACGCGGTCAACTTCCTTATCTATCTTTCTTCTTAATGTTCTTTGTTGCTGCGCTGGTCGGTATTCCAGGTCTGGGTAACTTTATTGGTGAATTCCTCATCCTGATGGGATCGTTCAACCAATTCCCAGTGTTCACGATTATTGCCGCAATCAGTCTAGTTTTTGCTGGTCTGTATGGTTTGATCTTGATTCACCGCACGCTATTTGGTACGCCAAATGAACAACAGCAAGCACATTATACAAACCCACTCAAAGATCTCTCTGCGCGTGAGATCAGTCTATTGATGGTTTGTGCAGTCGGTTTACTTTGGCTCGGTCTCTATCCACAAAGCTTCCTTGATATTTCTCATTCAAGCATGGCGTGGATTACCAATAGCTATTTACCGGTTCAAGAAGTCGTTGAAGCAACCCAACAGGTTGTCATTCAACAAACTGTGGAGATGCAATAAGTCATGAACTTCACACTTTCATTTAATGAACTTATGCCATTGGCCCCAGTGATGATTGTGGCGTTAACCGCCATCGTGGTGATGATTTTGATTGCGATTAAACGCAATCATAATCTGATCGCGACAACATCGGTTGTGGGTTTAAACCTTGCGGTTGCTTATATTTTATATACGGTATACCTCAGTCATACAGCTGCTATTTCAATCATGGGCTTGTTCATGGTTGATAGCTTTGCCTTGTTCTATCAAGTGATTATCTTGATCGCTGCATTGGCATGCTGCACCTTGTCTCATGCGTATATCGAGCGCTACAAAGACAACCGTGAAGAGCTTTATCTCTTAATGTTGATCTCGACTGCGGGCGCAATGTTAATGACGGTAAGCTCAAACTTTGCGGCACTGTTTATTAGCCTTGAGTTAATGTCAATTCCAGTTTATGGACTTGTGGCATATACCTATCAGCGCAGTAAATCACTAGAAGCGGGCATTAAGTACTTGGTCCTTTCTGCGACTGCTTCTGCGATGTTGTTGATGGGTATGGCGTATATCTATGCAACGCTTGGTTCACTGAGCTTTGCAGGTCAAGCAGATGATATTTCTCTTGCGCTGATGTTAAAAGAAACGCCTGAACAGTTAATGGCGTTACAAACATATTTGCCTGTTTATGAGACTTTATTCCAGTCACCAGTGATGATTCTAGGTCTAGGCCTGATGATTGCTGCGATTGCGTTTAAATTGTCTTTAGCGCCATTCCATAAATGGACACCTGATGTTTATCAGGGCGCACCAGCACCAATTGCAACGTTCTTAGCAACTGTGTCTAAAGTAGCCATGATTGGCTTCTTAATTCGCTACTTGCTCACTTCTGGTGTGGTGAGCATTGACTCAATTCGCACGATTATCGTGATCATTGCTGTGCTTTCAATTTTGGTGGGTAACTTCTTGGCAGTGAAGCAAGTTAATCTAAAACGTATTTTAGCTTACTCTTCGATTGCTCATTTTGGTTATCTATTGCTTGGTCTCATGAGTGTTTCGTTCTTGAGCCTCACTTCAATCAATGTCTATGTACTGTCTTATGTACTGACCACGATTGGTGCGTTTGGGGTAGTGACCTTGATGTCGAGCCCATATAACAACCAAACTGAAGCAGAAAGCTTGGCTGATTATCGTGGTTTGTTCTGGCGTCGTCCGATCTTAACGGCAACTTTAACCGTGATGATGTTGTCTTTGGCGGGTATTCCGTTGACGGCTGGTTTTATCGGTAAATTCATGCTGATTATGACCATGGTTTCAACTCAACATTGGTTCTTTGCAGCAATGGTTATTGTCGGCAGTGGTATTGGTTTGTATTACTACTTACGCGTGATGATCGTGATGTATATGACTGCACCGGTTCAACCAAGTGTTGATGCAGAGCATAACTGGGGCCAACAAGCAGGCGGCATCATGGTGTTGTTTGCAGCATTCTTGGTGATCTTACTCGGGGTTTATCCAAACCCAATGATCGAGTTGGTGAAAGGCCTGGAAATCCTCAGCCCATTGCAAATCATCTTGGCTAAATACAGCTAATTTAATGTTTGCATGAAAAAGGCCCTCATTGATGAGGGCTTTTTTCTGTCTCATCAATAACCTAAAAAAACATGAATATTCTTTTTGTACTCCAACTGATAAAAAACATTTATAATAGCGGCAATTTATCGTTATGTTTTAGGTAGTCTCCCGTGCCCATTCAAGAAATTAGACATCCACTGATTCAGCATAAACTTGGCTTATTACGCCGCACGGATATTAGCACTAAAAATTTTCGCGAACTTGCTCAAGAAGTCACCATGCTTTTGACTTATGAAGCAACGCAAGATTTGACTATGTGTGATCAAGAAATCTCAGGCTGGGCCGGTAAGGTGGTGACTCAGCGTATTGCAGGTAAAAAAATTACCGTTGTTCCGATTTTACGTGCTGGTATCGGCATGTTAGAAGGCTTTCTCAACCTTATTCCAAGTGCCAAAGTTTCTGTACTTGGTTTGGAGCGTGATGAAGAGACACTCGAAGCACGCACCTACTATAAGAAGCTGGTACCGGATGTACAAAACCGTATTGCAATGATCATCGATCCAATGTTAGCAACAGGTTCATCTCTTGTGGCAGCAATTGATGTGCTCAAAGCCAGTGGTTGTAAAGATATTCGAGTGATGGTTTTGGTTGCAGCACCAGAAGGGGTTGCACGTGTCGAAAAAGCTCACCCCGATGTGATGATTTTTACTGCTTCAATTGATGAAGGCCTAAATGAACACGGCTATATCGTGCCAGGTCTTGGTGATGCTGGTGATAAAATCTTTGGTAGTGTACAAAAAGACTAGTCACACCGAAGCTGAAGCTTGCTCCGATCAAAAAACAGCGCAGTGCTTTGATAAGAACCCCGCTGTTTTTTTTGGCTTATTCGTTGCAAAACTGCATAAAGGTTTTTAGGCCAGGCCCTTGATACTTTTGACGATGGACCAGCATGAATAGCGGGCGGGTGAGTTGCCAGAAGGGTGTATCTAAAATAATTAACCGGCCATTGTCCAGCAACGGTTGAATCGCCAACTTGGAAATACAGGACATGCCTAAGCCACCAGCAACAATTTTTAAAATGGCTTCATTATGACCTAAGGTCAGACGAATCTTGGCATTTTGAATATCTTTTAAAATCGCTTGATCAAAGACTTCACGCGTACCTGAACCTTCTTCTCTTAAAATCCATTCAATATGATTGAAATCTTGTGGTGTGAGTTCACGATTAAGCTGCGCCAGAGGATGATCTGGTGAGCAGCAGACTGCCATTTCATCGTCGCGCCAGTGAATACATTGTAATTGAGGAAGATGGCAAGAGCCTTCAATCAGTGCCAAATCAAGCTGAAACTGACTGACCGCTTCAATCATTTGTCGCGTGTTGCCGACTTGTAATTGTAAGTGAGCTTGAGGTTGTTGCTGTAAAAAATTGGCCATTAAATCTGGCATTAAATAATCGCTGATGGTCAGTGTTGCACCAATACGAAGATCAATACTTTGTAACTCACCTTTGGCGGCTTGTTCAAAAGCTTCGCAGCGGCCTAAAATTTCTAAAGCTTGGGGCAATAAAAAACGCCCTAAATCATTTAACTGTAGTCGTTTTCCCAGACGGTCAAAAAGCACCGTACCTAAACCATCCTCAAGATCCGCTAAGGCCATACTGGCAGCACTTTGTGTGAGCCGCACAGCTTCGCTGGCTTTAGTAACGGTACCCTCTTGAGCAACTGCAACAAAAACAGCCAATTGGCGTAAAGTCATGCGCATGTAATATGCCTTTATTTTTTAAATATTCATTGGTTAAGCAGTCATGCTACCATGAGCACTGTCTTTCGTGCCACGTAGAAATCATGTCTCTCGATAAGTTTACTTTAGAAAAAGTCCTGTCCGTACATCGTTGGACAGATAATTTATTTAGTTTTACGATGACACGCCCTGCACATTTTAAATTTACAGCAGGTCAGTTTGCGCGCATTGGAATTAAAGTCGCAGATGATCTTGTTGTTCGTGCTTATTCTGTGGTGTCTTCTCCTTTTGATGAAACGTTAGAGTTTTTTTCTATCGTCGTTCCTGATGGTGCTTTTACATCTCATTTGCAACATCTTAAAGTGGATGACGAAATTTATTTAGAAAAAATCCCCTATGGTTTTCTAACCTTAGCACGTTATCAAAAGCCACTGCCCAAGGATTTATGGTTGTTGGCGACTGGAACTGGCTTAGCACCATTTTTATCAATGTTACAAGACTTTGAAACTTGGCAAAATTATCAATCTATTCTGCTGGTCTATAGTGTACGTAGCGCAGCTGAATTGGCCTATGTCGATCAAATCCAACAGATTGTAGATAACTTTGCCGAAGGGCATAGCGGATTTCAGTTTGTGCCGATTATTACCCGTGATCCACAAGCAGATTTACATGAACGTTTGCCGATCTTAATTGAAAATGGTCAGCTTGAACAGAAAGTTGGATTACAGTTCAATCCAGAATCCACCCATATTATGCTCTGCGGTAATCCACAAATGGTAGAAGACACCAAAGAGGCTTTAAAAGCGCGTGGACTCAGTATGAATAGACGTGGTGAAGGAAATATTGCGGTCGAAAATTATTGGTAAGTAGAAATTAAGACAATCTTGGCAGATTGTCTTAATGGACGAACATGTCCATAAACTCACGTAATTCTGCGATTGCTGTTTCAACATCGCTGTTTAACCATGTCGGCTCAAATAGGCCAGCATAATGTTCTAAGCGATCTTGGGGCACAATCAGGCGGACAGGACAGTCCTCTTCAAGCAGGCGCCATGGAATGATTGGGACTTCTTGATCAAGATAAGCAACAACATCACGAATATCAATAATCAGCGCATTAATGCAGTCAGGGAAAGGCATGACTGAAAACTCATCACTGCGTCTACGGAAATATTCGAGATCGCCCCATTGCAATAGCTCGCTTGGCTTATGAAATTCGATAATTCCAATAAGATGCTCGTCGCGCGTGTGATGTAGAAAACATTCATGTGTAACATCAGTGTCTAAATCAAGCGTGACATGCTGCCGTTGATAAACCATAGCAACCAGAACAGAAAAGTGGGCGCTTAGTATAGCTTAGTTTCTTGCAGAGAGGCGCTATTGCAGCGTTACCAACCAATAAAATATTTTACACAAGACAACAACAGCGGATGGGCTGCATTGCTAAGATTAATGGCGTCGATTGTTTAATCGGGAGGTGACTATCATGCAACATGATTTCAGCAAACCATCTCATGTAACCAGTGCTGAAGAATTGAAAAGAAAACAACGTTTGCCAATTTATATGTTGATATTGGTTGGCTTATTTCTGGTCGCAATGCTCAGCTTTCTTATTTCTCATACGGTTTAGCCCGCTATTCAACGTTCTCAGAAAATAAACATGTGCTCAGTTGATCTGAGTGTTAGACACATAGGTTATGGTCACATCACTGAAAAAAGGCTTGAGCGATCTTTTTATGCTCAGGCCTTTTTACAAATAAAAGCCAATGTTTTGTTGTATTTATGCTGTATTTCATTGATTAAAAAAAAGACTATTATTATGGTGGTAAACAGATTATTAGAAAAACATTTTAACAAACTTTTAAAACATTGCTTTAACGCAATGAAAACATGAGGGCATAAGCATGCGTGACGATTTGACTCGTGATATTACAGGCCGGTTTGACATGATGTATTACTGGGATCAATTTCAGCCCATCATCGCTGCAGTGGCAATTTTACTTTTAGGATGGTTGCTTGCATTAATTATTGCTGCAGGTGTTAAGAAATTACTCAATAAGCTCAATACTAACCATAAGCTGTCAAATGCAGCAGGGCATACGACAGAAACTGCGTCATCCCCAAACTATGAGTCGATTTTAGCCAAATTCGTATTTTGGTTTATTTTAATTTTCGCGATTATTGCAGCACTGAATGTACTGAATATTAGCGGTGTAAGTGGCCCATTAAGTGCCATGATCACACAATTCTTGGTATTTGTACCGAATCTTATTGCAGCACTCATTGTCGGTTTTGTGGGTTGGATCATTGCACGTTTTATTCGTGCTGCACTCACCAAAGCCCTGTCAAAGACTCAGCTTGATGAAAAGCTGAGCAGTGAAGTGGGTATCAGTACCATCAGTGAAAATATTGCTGATATCGTTTATTGGCTAGTGTTGTTACTGTTTTTACCGATTATTTTATCGATTCTTGGTTTAGATGGTTTATTACTTCCAATTCAGAACATGCTGAATGATGCCGTTGCCTTTGTGCCAAATATCTTTATGGCTGGGGTGATTCTATTTATTGGTTATGTTTTGGCGAAGATCGTTCGCGGTATTGTTGAGGGTTTGAGCAACAGTCTGAACGTTCAGCAATGTGCTGAAAAAGTTGGTCTCTTTAAAAAGTCGAATGTCACCAAATTATTGGGTTCATTTATTTTTACCGTGATCATGATTACGGCACTGATTGTCGCCTTTGAAGCCTTGGGTGTACGTGCAATTTCTGATCCTGCAACAGCGATGTTGTATGAAGTAATGAATGCTATTCCACAGATTATTGCGGCAGGTTTAATCCTCGTTGTGGCTTATGTGGTTTCACGTTTTGTCGGACGCTTAGTCGCTGAATTGGTTGCTGGCACTGGCGTAGACAACATTCCTGCGAAGTTAGACTTACAACGTTACTTAGGTGAAACCAAAGTTTCAGGTATTGTTGGTTTTCTGATCGTCTTCTTCACCATGCTGTTTGCCGTGTCAGAAGCTGCAAATCGTTTGGGTCTAGATCAAGTTCGTGATTTGATTGCGATGTTTATCCAATTTGGATCAAATATCTTATTAGGTGCGGTGATCTTGGCAATCGGTTTCTGGTTAGCCAATGTGGTGGCCAATATCGTACAACGTGGCGAATACAATAGCTCACGCTGGTTGGCCAACTTAGTCCGTATTTTAATTATGGGCCTCGTCATTGCAATGGGCCTTAAAGCCATGGGGATTGCAGATTCGATCGTCAATCTTGCGTTTGGCTTGACCTTGGGTGCAGTGGCTGTGGCCTTTGCCTTGGCATTCGGTTTGGGTGGGCGTCAACCTGCTGAGCGACTATTGAGCGATTTCATTGACTGTGCGAAAAAACAGAAAGATGAAGCGGCTGCGAAACAGTCGACAGTGCAACCAACGTTGAGTGTGAAAGATCCAGCGACATCTAAAGATGACAATGCACAAAGTCCGTCGAAAGATGACCTGAATTAACCTTTAAATAAACTCAAAAATCGATCACGCTGATGCGTGGTCGATTTTTTTTATGCGAATTTAAGTCAAGACAAATTAGGGGGAGCATATGCCAACAAGGAAACCCAATAGATTTTTAGCACCAGTGATCATTGCGGGGATCACGGTTGGCTTCTTAGTCAGTGCTTATAAATTCATTTTTGCAAAAAAACAGCATCAACCATCAACGAATGCGCAAGCTGAAATAGGTACGACGACAACGCTGCAAGATATTGAACGATAAGCTTGATGAGGCGTACTTATACATATTGCGCAGCGGCATAAGCAGATGACCAAGCCCATTGGAAGTTGTATCCCCCCAAATGTCCGGTGACATCTAAAACCTCACCAACAAAATACAAGCCTTTTTGTTTTTTACTTTCCATGGTCTTTGATGAAACCTCGGTCGTATCCACACCACCTAAGGTCACTTCAGCGGTTCTATAACCTTCGGTACCTGAAGGTTTTACTTCAAAGGCATGCAGTTGCTGGGCTATTTTAATCAACTTATCATCGCTCATTTGCGCAATTGCAGTCTCTGCATCTGCGGGCCAAATAAGTTGCTGCAATTCGAGTAAAATACTTTTGGTGAAGAAATCACTCAGGAGGGTGCGAATCAGCACTTTGGGTTGTTGGGTTTTTTTCTGGATTAAAAATGCTTCGAGATCTTGATGTGGCAAGAAATCAATTTTGAAACTTTGTCCCGCCATCCAATAGTTCGAGAGTTGTAAGGCACTTGGGCCACTGAGCCCGCGATGCGTGAACAATAAAGCTTCATTAAATGCATTCAGTGGATTACTGAGGGTCACATCAAGGGCATTACCACTCAGACGTGTAGTCACTTCTTTAAATTGATCCGAGAAAGTAAAAGGAACCAAGCCAGCACGGGTCGGATGAACATGATGCCCAAACTGTTTTGCCAGTTGATAGCCAATACCAGAGCCACCTAAGGTTGGAATAGACAAACCACCCGTCGCAACAACGAGAGACTCGGCCTTGAAATCACCTAGTGATGTTTTGACAGAATAACCTTGATCTTCTAATTGTTGTACCGCAGTGACTTCACAACTACTCTGAATGGTGACGCGTTGGGTCTTTTCACATAGATCCAGTAGCATCGCCAAAATTTCTTTGGCACCTTTTAATGTAAATAGTCGACCATGATTGCGCTCTTCATAGCTAATCCCATAATCACAAACCAAACCAATAAAATCCCATTGGCTATAACGCGATAAAGCAGAAATAACAAAATGTGGATTATGTGAAATGAAATGCGCAGGTTCGACATCCATGTTGGTAAAGTTACATTTACCGCCACCAGACATTAAGATTTTTTTGCCAATTTTATTGGCTTTTTCTAAGACCAAGACTTTGCGTCCACGTTGTGCGGCCAATGATGCCAGCATCAGTCCAGATGCACCTGCACCAAGCACAATAACATCATAGTTTAAGTGGGACATGTGAAACTCATCAAGGTCTAAAAGGTGGGCAGTATAGCCAAATTTTCAGTATTTTTCAGGATAAATCTTGGGAGTGAGGGATAAAGATATTCAGTCAAAATGTTTTGTGAAACCAAGCTTAGCGCGCTTGGTTTGCTTTTCAAAACTGAATGAAGTTGTGATTTATGCTTTAAAGTACGGCTACTTCTGTGACTTTATGTAAAAATCATCGCATGCGAAATCTCATTTATACAAAGCTGCTCGTATGATGAGTCGATTAAGAATAGGGTAAACCCAACCTTTAAAAATAAAAACCACTGGTTTTATGATGCGTTAATTTAAGGTTAATATAATGATTTTAAATTAATATTACACAATCAGCTTGAGTGGGGTTATCGGTGCTATAAAAAAGAGACCTTGCAATGAAGTGAGTTTTTAGTAGCTTTATTCATAAAATTACGTATTTAAAGCATAAAAATCATTCATTAATTTGAAATATTTATATCGCATATTCTAGCCTCATTTTTTAATTTGAGTTAACAATGAAGAGAATCCTCCTTTCATGTAGTTTAATTTTATGTGCAACACCAAGTTTTGCTTTAAATATTCTATTAAGTAATGATGATGGCCTGACGAGTAATTTAAAGGCATTAGAAGTCGCATTAACGAATGCCGGTCATAATGTCCTTGTTTCAGTACCATGTACCAATCAGAGTGGTCGCAGTGCTGGTTTAGTTGTCTATAGTAAAGATAAACTTGAGGCAACCAATGATAAAGAAATTAATAAGGAAGGTGGATGTTTAAATGGTGTCGCGAAAGTCGGGGATCCTGCATTCGGACCTTATAAAAAAGCTGGTTATGAAAACTATAATTATATTCACGCTACACCAGTAGTTTCTGTGATGTATGGCATTGATGTGGTTGCAAAAAATAAATGGGGGAAAATGCCTGATCTGGTTATTTCAGGACCAAATGAGGGGCAAAATGTAGGTAGTTTTAATCTATATTCTGGCACGATCGGTATTGTTCAGTATGCAGGTAGTCGGGGTATTCCAGCGATTGCATTTAGTGCGGGGATGAATACAGTTGCCAATCCAGGATTAAATAACCCAAACTCGACTATTGTTGCTAATCAAGCCGTACGTTTAGTTACTGAGATTCAAAAGAATGCCAGCCAAGGCAAGTTATTACCATCTCGTACCGTATTAAATGTCAATTTCCCAGATAATGTAACGCCTCAAACAAACTTTGCTTTTGCTAAAATTGGTAGCTTTGATGAATATACTGCCAAATTCGATAAAGATCTTTCCTCAGGCTATACCCCCATTACGCAAGCGACTGCAGCACAACAACAAGATGAGGTTGTCGTTTCTAAAAATAAAATCTCAGTCACTGCTATGCAAGTTGCTTATGATGCTCGGCCAACAACTCAAGAATGGTTGAAACTTCGTTTACGTCATTTATTTAACTAAAATAGGTTACGCGAAATGAATCAATTCAAATATGTTGCGCTTGCTTGCTTAGGATTAATGGTCGGTTGTAGCGATAATGATAAAGACAATCAACGCCCAGACGTCCCAGCTCAGCCAAATCTTCCTCAGCTATTCAATGGTGCTTTTAACTTTTCTATCGAGAATGGTGACGATATTCAGGTTGGGCAATATTATAAAAATGCGGATGACGCATTTTTACTGATCAATAATGATGAACAGCGAGCAGAAACGTTGTATTACTTAAATGGTCGGGATAACTGGCTTATGCTCACTTCAGGGACTGCACCGAGTACGATTAAATTTGCAAATACTGATGCAATGAGCGCTGAGCCACTCGCTTTGGAAAAGGCAGCAGGTCATTATAAGTCTCAATTTATGGATCAAGTGATTGCCTTTAATGTTGATCAGCAAGGTCGAGTCAGTACCCAGGGAACAGGGTGTAGCTTTCAAGGACAGCTGAGTGAAAGTAAAATACCGAATACGTTGAGCTATAAACTTTCAGCACAAAATTGTGTCGATCAAATCCCGCAAAATTTACAAGGCTATTGGGTTGCAAATGCTGAATATCAACCTGTTCAATTTCGGATGTTAAATACCAACGACAAGCTTTTAGATCTATGGTTATATCCTGATGAAATTAAATAATGGCTGATGAGCTAATCAATCAAGTGTGCTAGATCGACCAGAGCAAGCTCTTCTTTAAACGGAGAGGTTGCTTGAGGTCAAGCATTTGCTTCTCCCTTCCCCTGTAAACCGCCACTATGAATCACCAGTACACGGGTACCTGCTTGAAAATAGTTTTTCTTAAGCAAATCAATCAGCCCGTAAAGCATTTTTCCCGTATAGATTGGCTCAAGCGGAATGCCATATTGTTGTTCAAAATCATCGATAAAGCTGCGTAATTCAGCAGTGGTTTTGGCATAACCACCACAGCAATAATCATCAATGATTTTCCAGTTTTGTTTGGTAGTATATTGCTGTACCTCAGCATTTAAAAAATCACCTTTTAAGGCTGAAAAGCCCAAAATCTGTTGTGTGTCTGAACTGGCATTAATAATGCCTGCCAAAGTTCCACCGGTACCGACTGCAGCACAGATTACGTCATAATTGACCAAGTCTTGTTCACTGAGAATAGCCTGACAACCTTGGACTGCGAGGGCATTGCTACCGCCTTCAGCAATGATATAGGCATCAGGGAATTGCATTTTAAGTTGTGCAAGATAGTGTTGATCTTGTTTTAGTCGATAGTTTTCACGCGAAACAAATTGGAGTTGCATGCCGTTTTCTTGGGCCAAGCGCAGGGTGCTATTAAGTGGCTTATTGGCCAGCTCCTCCCCACGAATAATACCAATACAATCAAAACCAAAATACTGTGCAGCATAAGCGGTTGCTGCAATATGATTGGAATAGGCACCACCAAAGGTCAGCAGTTGGCGATAGCCTAAGCGCTGCGCCTCAAGCAAATTGTATTTGAGTTTGAAAAACTTATTACCAGAAATTTGCGGATGAATACAGTCTAAGCGTTTGATACTGATTTTGATTGTCGGATTTATTGCAGGATCAATCGTGAGTGCCTGATAAGGTACAGCTTGGGCAATCTGATCAAATTGATTTAACATCTCAGACTCTAAATTCTGTTTGAGTGTGGCATCATAGCGCAAATTGAATCATAAAATTTATCAAGTTTTAATGCATTGTTTGAGCAAAATGCTTATTTATTCATAACTATAAGTTGTTAAATTTTATAAAATTAATAATTTTATTTTTATATCGAATAGTCTTAGAGTAGAACATTCAGCTTAGGAGAAGCCTCATGATAAATAATCAACATCAGCTTAATCAGCAACAATATCGAAATAAATCAGAAGCCTATTTAAATAGTCAAGCGCATGCGCAGGGCATCGAATTTGCAAAAATGCAGGACATGCTACAACAACAGCAGTGTCAGCGCGTTTTAGATTTGGGCTGTGGTGGTGGTCATGTGAGTTACCAAGTTGCAGCTTTTGTCGAACAAGTCGTGGCCTATGACTTAAGTGCTGAGATGGTTGATTTAGTGGTCAAGCAAGCAGCTGTTAAAGGCTTGGACAATGTGATCGGAGAGGTTGGTCCCGCAGAAAGTTTAGTCTTTGCAGATCAGTGTTTTGATGCGGTGATCAGTCGCTATTCTGCCCATCATTGGCAGCATGTCGGGCAGGCTTTGCAACAGGTGCATCGAGTGTTGAAACCAAAGGGGCGTGTGGTGTTTTTTGATATCGTCGGCAGTTCCGATCCCATTTTAGATACGTTCTTGCAAAGTATTGAAGTGATTCGAGATCCGAGCCATGTGCGAGATTATAGCGTGCAAGAATGGGTGCAGATGGCGGAGTATGCCGGATTTCAAATTGAGCGGATGGAGAAGCAAAGTCTAAAACTTGACTTTCAAAGCTGGGTTGAACGGATGCAAACACCTATACATGCAATTGAAACTATTCGATATTTACAAAAAAATGCATCGGATGCTGTTCAGCAGTATTATCAGATTCAAGCTGATGGCACATTTGTTAGCCAAGCCTTATATTTAGAGCTCAGTAAAATTTAAAACAGATAAGTTAAAACCAATAATATGAAAAATCATGCTGCTTATATGCTTTTTATTGCTGTGTTTTTGATCGCTTGCCAACCGAAACAGCCTGAAACCCTGCCTGTAGATGAATTGCAAAATCCAGTCTCAAAGCAACTACAGCAACAGTTCGAGCAATGGAAGCAGCAGCAAGATCCAATGTTGTTGGCAGAATATCAACAGTATGTGGCGCAACGTATTCAACAGCCCTTGAGCTTATTTGCCTTGAGTTACAATGGGCATCGTATGCCAAAGCAGTGTGAGGCATTACGTTTTTCGATTCCTCCAAAAAATCATTGGCGGAACCTGATCCCGAGTTTAAAACTGATTGAGCAATTACAAGCGCAAGGGCTATTTCAGCATTACAGAATTATCTCGACCTTCCGTAGTTCGGAGATGAATGATTGTATTCAGGGGGCGGCTAAAAGTAAGCATGTCTTTAATTATGCAGTTGATTTTAAGGTGTTAGATGCAAAGTATCAGCCTTATAGCAGGACTGAATACCAAAAAATCGAACAGCAGTTTTGTCAGTTTTGGTCAAGCCAAGGGCGTAAGTTAAATATGGGACTCGGTATTTATCCACGACATAGTTTTCATATTGATGCAGCAGGCTATCGTACTTGGGGTGGCGATTATCGTGGTACAAGTTCGCCGTGCTTAAATCAGTATGCGGTAAAGCCTAAAGCGTAGCTTCGGTGTCGGGTCGTATTTGCGTATATTTCCAAGATAAATGTGCACAAATCATCGAGGTCATACTACAGAGTACGACTGCAAGCGCTAAGGGGACTAAGGTATCGCGATAGAAGAAATAAATGAATAAGGCAGGGATGAACCAAATCAGTGAAGCATAAAAACCAGCTTTTATAAAATGGTGATATTTACGTTGTTTGGGGAAGTACATCAGGATATTCAGGAAAATTCGCTGTGTAATCAATGCAGGAATAGAACCAACAATATAACCCACGACCACTGCAATGCAGCTAAAGAGCAGCATTCCAATAACATGTTCAACTAAAAGTGACTGATCTGCAAAGTTGAATGAAGCTGAAAAAAAATTGAGTAGCAGAAATGCCAGCAGAATGATTGCTGTACCGATCAAAGGGCCGAATTGGAAAAAGACATTTACATTAATTTTTTTCATTTCAGAAGCATAAGCTAAAATGAGCCTGCTGTAAAATAGTTCAATTTCGAGCGGATTTGATCATCTCCGTAACATTAGACCAGCATGCAACTCTATTACGTGTGTAAACACATTTACTCCAAATTTATTCATCTTAGGACAATAAATAAAAGACGATTTCATGTAAGATGGGCGGAAAATTCTTAGGCCATTCTCCTGTGGAATCCTTGTTCATTTTAGTTTCAATTGCAATTGCCTTAATGCTAGGGGCGATTAGCCCTGGGCCAACCTTTATTTATGTGGCTAAAAACTCAATTGCGATTTCTCGTAAGCACGGTTTATTTACTGCTTTTGGAACAGCAACGGGCGCAGCAATTTTTGGTTTTCTCGCAGTGATGGGCTTACAAGCGGTGTTATTGGCGGTTCCGTCAGCCTATTTAGCCCTAAAAATCTGTGGTGGGATCTACCTACTCTGGTTGGCTTATAAAATTATTCGACACGCCAAAGAGCCGATGCAGTTACAGGCACAGTCTGCCACACAGATGAGTTTTAAGCAGGCTTTTCGTTTGGGACTGATTACTCAAATGAGTAACCCAAAGATCGCAATTGTCTTAGCCAGTATTTTTACGGCATTGTTGCCCGCAGAAATTCCAACTTACTTTTATGTGGTGTTGCCACTGCTATGTTTCTGTATCGATGGCGGTTGGTACTCACTGGTTGCTGTGGCTTTATCTTCACACAGGCCGCGTCAGGTGTATTTAAAGTTTAAAGCCGTCTTTGACCGCGTTGCAGGCGGAGTCATGGCACTCTTAGGGTTGAAACTGATTTTTGGAATGAAGTGATTGTGAGTACGAGTTAACTTTAAAAGAATAAAGCAATTGAGCTTATGAAGCTGCCCAAGCGATATTATAAATTTCCGCTTGGGTAGCTTTTTTATTTGGCGGTTTGAAAATAATATTAGACCATCATTTTAATCAGCTTAACTAAAAATAGGATGACTAGAATAGAGACTGTAATTTTAAAAAGGTTGAGTTGAGATTGTGCTTGGTTGCTGACGCCAGCATCAATCATCATCTGTTCTAAGGTAACTTCCTTGCCAAACTGATCGTAGGCGCTGAGTTCCCATTGATCGATTAAATCTGAGTGCCAAAACTGGGCTGGGAGTAATAAAATAAACTGGCTAAATTGTGGGGCTATTAAGGCAGGTAAGTTTCCATTGACTAGCACACCATTGGGTAAATATTTTTGATCAATATAGATTGTCGCCGTGCAAAGGGGATATCCAAAAATTTCCATTGGCAGATATTCACCGAGAACGCGTTGCATTTCATTATTTAAATGCTCCGCCAAGATTTGCTCATGCGTGTTTAAATGAGGCTGATGTCTTAGAGAAAATAAGTAACTTGCGAATGCTTCTAAATCTTCAGCTAATAATTTATTACATGGATCATAAATGACTTCTGCAGGGCAACCACCAACATATTGTGCTTTAAATAATAGTTGATTGGCTTGAACAATATGGCATCTTATTTTGAAGCCATGTTTGAGCAAAATATCAATTTCATCAAAGTAGGCATAAAGCGGGTCTTCTTGACTACAGTATAGTGGGCGTTGGCTTAAAAAAGATTTTAGCGATTTTAAGTTTAATTGCTTCAAGGCCTTTAAATGGTTTTTATTATATTCTTGCGGTATTTCTACCAGAGTTTGTTTAATATTTTCATTTGGAATTTTAATTTCCAACTTTTCTGCAAGAAGCGAAATGAAGTTGCTTTGTTTAAGTACAATCGCATCATTTAATTGATCAAGCGTAAAAAACTTTTGGAGGATCGTATCTTTGAGATCACTTCGTTTTGCCTGAATGATCTGGTCATCTTCATACCAGTAAATTTTGTGATGTGTTAAACGCGCAAAGATCTCAGCAATATAAAATCCCAGTAGTTTTAAATCATCGGGTTCATGCGTGGCGTAGTGGTTTAAGAAAAAATATTCTATTTGATACAGGCTTTGTATCGAGAAATCAAAGGTGATTGCTTGAAGTAGATCTTCGCTGACATTAATAAATTTTGGTACTTGCTTATTATTCAACGCATAGATTGTTTGTACGGCTTGAAAGTTAATGGTTATACGCATGTGGATCACATTATGCCTTTAATGGCTTTAAAAAGATCAGCCCATCTTGTACGGACTGATCTGCGATGTTTGTGGCATACATTGTGTTGAACGTTAGTAATTAACTGACTTTATCACCGGGTTTTGCACCGCTGTCGGGTGAAATAATAAAGATTCCATCAGCATTTCCAGCAGCCAGTACCATGCCATTCGACACCCCAAAACGCATTTTACGCGGTGCAAGATTGGCAACCAAGACCACCAATTTACCAGTTAAATCTTCAGGTGCATATTGACTACGAATGCCACTGAATACATTGCGTGGCTCAGCCTCACCAGCATCTAGGGTGAGTTGTAATAGCTTGTCTGAACCTTCAACAGTTGCAGCGGCAACGACTTTGGCAACACGTAAATCAACTTTTAAAAAGTCTTCAATTCCGATCACTGAATCTTCCGATGTTGTTGCAACGGGTGTCGCTTTGACTGCTGCTTTTTCTTTTTTCTTCACGACTTTTGGTGCTTCAACCGCGGCTAAAGAATCTTTAGATTCATCCACCATGGTTTCAACTTTTGCTTTATCTACACGTTGCATCAATGGTTGGAACTGCGCAATCGCATGATTGGTGAGAATGTTTTGACGTGAAGCGAAGTTAAAGCGCTCGAGTTGCAAGAACAGCTGAACCTGTTCAGCCAGCATCGGAAGGACTGGCGCCAAATAGACGGCCAATTGACGGAACAAGTTAATCCCGACAGAGCAGACTTCATGTACTTGTTGTTCTTGACCTGCTTGCTTGGCCAGTGCCCACGGTTTTTTCTCATCAATATATTGATTGGCTTTGTCTGCCAACGCCATAATTTCACGAATTGCGGCTGAGAATTCACGGCTTTCATAAGCGTGGATAATGCTTTCGCCTGCATCGATAAAGCTTTGTACCAACTCCGGTTCTGCACAGTTCGCAGACAAGGTGTTGTCAAAGTCTTTGTTGATAAATTTGGCGCAACGGCTGGCAATATTGACCACTTTACCGACCAAGTCTGAATTGACTTTCTGTACGAAGTCTTCAAGGTTCAAGTCTGAGTCTTCAACTTTATCTGAAAGTTTCGATGCAAAATAATAACGTAAATGTTCTGGGTTTAAATGCGCTAAATAGGTTTCTGCTTTAATAAACGTGCCACGAGATTTTGACATCTTCTGGCCATTTACTGTTAAGAAGCCATTGACGAATAGGCCTGTTGGCGTACGGTAGTTCGCACCTTCCAACATGGCAGGCCAAAACAGTGCATGGAAATAAACAATGTCTTTACCAATGAAGTGATAGACCTCATTTTGACTGTCTTTTTTCCAATAATCATCAAAGCTTAAATCTGGGCGTTTGGTTTTAATATAGTTTTCAAAACTCGACATATAACCGATCGGTGCATCAACCCATACATAAAAGTATTTGTTCGGTGCATCTGGAATTTCAAAGCCGAAATAAGGCGCATCACGAGAAATATCCCAATCGGTTAGACCGGCATCAAACCATTCATCAAGTTTGTTAGCAATAGATACAGGTAAGCGACCTTGGTCACGCGTCCATTTCTGTAGATACTCAGAAAAATCAGGCAGTTTAAAGAAATAATGATCTGATGATTTCTCAACTGGAGTTGCACCACTCAGGGTTGAACGCGGGTTCAGTAACTCAATTGCATTGTAGGTGGTACCACACGACTCACAAGCATCGCCATATTGGTCTTCTGTTTTACATTTTGGGCAGGTGCCTTTAATAAAGCGATCTGACAAAAACATGCTTTTTTCAGGATCGAATAACTGGGTCACAGGGCGCACTGCAATATGACCTGCTTCGCGGTTTTTAAGGTAAATCTCATTGGCACGTGCGCTATTGGTTGCGCTATGAGTCGAATCATAGTGATCGAACTCAATGGCAAAACCTTGGAAGTCGCGTTGATGTTCTTTTTGTACTTGGGCGATTTGCTGTTCAGGCGTAATCCCGTTGGCTTCAGCACGTAGCATGATCGCGGTGCCATGCGCATCGTCCGCACAAACATAAGTCACATTATGTCCCATTGCACGCATCGCACGAACCCAAATATCAGCTTGGATATAACCGAGTAAGTGACCCATATGAATTGGACCATTGGCGTAGGGTAGGGCATTAGTGACTAAAATATTTCGCACGGATCTAACACTCTCATTGCTAGTGAATACAAGGCTCTCGATTTTACCTGATGAGTGGGGGAAAGCAAGGATTCTATCGGATTGAAGCGCAATGCTGAATTTACTTGATCTCAGTATTCGATTGCTTTCATTCTTCTGATTTTAAAATCATTTTTGTTAGAAGCCTGGTTATATTCAGGCGCAATATTAAGATCTATGCTATTGGTCTTTGTCTTATAACTTTAGTGGTCTAGCATTGAATTAGGATAAGTAAAATATAAAAGAGTAACTGTTTTGTTTCAAAATGCAGTTTTGTAACGGTATTTATGTCTTCTAATGTATAACTAATAGACTATAGCCATGTTCAATCATGAACGGGTTTCCGTCTTAAAAGCAATTTCAAGAGGACTTATAAAATGACAAATGACAGCAAACTTGACGACTTAAAAAACAAAGCATCAGACCTAAGTGAAGATATTCAACATAAAGCCAAAGAGGCGAAGTTACAGGCGGAAAAATCAGCTGATGATTTGAAACATAATGTTGATGCAGCAAAACTTCAGGGTGAGAAATCATTTGATGATTTGAAAAAGAGTGCAACAGATCACTTTACTGAGCATAAAGAAAAGCTTGATGCAAAAGTAGATGAAATCAAAGGGGATCTAAAGGATTCACAGCACAATGTTCAAGATAAGCTGGATCAGTTAAAAGCAGATGCAAGCCAAAAGCTAGATGAAGCAAAGTCCAAAGCGACTGAACTTAAACATGAAGCCAGCGCAAAGTTGGAAGACTTAAAACATCAGGCCAGTGCCAAAATTGATGATCTGAAAAAAGCAGCAACAGAGACCTTAAATAAGTTTAAAGATTAATCCTCCTAAGCTCAGTTGGTGTGATCGAGTTTAGTGCTCGATCACCTGATTGGATAGATTCAATTAGTCTTCGCTCCCTCAGTAAATCTATATTTTCCATAATTTTTAATATACCAAATCAATAAAACCAACTAAAATACTCGGAATTATGATCATTCGCTGTAAAGCGTATAGATCTGTGCTTAACCTTGTCTGCATTTAAGGCTAAACTAGCCAATATTCAGCTGTTATCCAAATTTGGAGTAAATTATGTCGTGGCTTTCTTCGCTTAAATCTGTTTTTTCACCTGCGCTGGAGGTGAAGCAAGAAGAAGTCCAGCAGGTACTCCAATCTTATGTGTTGCCTGAATCGACAGATACGCTACAAGCCCGTATTTCCCAAATTAATATTGAAGGGCGTGTTTTACAACTCACCATCAATACCTTTGTACATGAAGCGGATCATTTGCAGAAAATTCATGATGATTTGGCAGATGCACTGGAAAAATGTGGTATTCAAGAATTGAATTTACATGTGATTCAGCAGAAAACAGGCAAGCTGCAACAAGCAGCACAAGCTGAAGG
This sequence comes from Acinetobacter pullicarnis, assembly GCF_006352475.1. Taxonomy (NCBI): domain Bacteria; kingdom Pseudomonadati; phylum Pseudomonadota; class Gammaproteobacteria; order Moraxellales; family Moraxellaceae; genus Acinetobacter; species Acinetobacter pullicarnis. The sequence goes on along the minus strand of NZ_VCMZ01000001.1, from coordinate 3,091,602 downwards.
CACTGAGTCTACATCTGCGAAACCTAAACTTCCCCCTGTAATTGATGCAACGGCAGCTTCAACAACAGCAACACACGTACAGGACAAAGCCAAGCCTGCGCCATCTGAAACGCCAGCACAAGCCGCTGAAGCTGATCCAAATAATCCACCGATTCAAAAAGCGGCACCACAACAGCGTGATGTGCCAAAACATCCACGCATTAAAAATGTGATTTTAGTGTCGTCAGGCAAAGGTGGGGTGGGGAAATCAACCACCACCGTTAACTTGGCTTTGGCTTTACAGCAATTGGGTTTGAAAGTCGGTGTACTTGATGCTGACATTTATGGACCAAGTATCCCAACGATGTTGGGCAATGCTGGTCGCACTCCACTGATTGAAGCTGAAAACTTTGTACCAATTGATGCCTATGGAATGCCCGTTTTATCGATTGGCCATTTGACTGGGGACAATAATACCCCAGTGGCATGGCGTGGCCCCAAAGCAACAGGTGCGTTAATGCAATTGTTTAATCAGACTTTATGGCCAGACCTTGATGTACTGATGATTGATATGCCACCAGGCACTGGAGATATTCAACTGACATTGGCGCAGCGTATTCCAGTGACAGGTGCCGTGATTGTGACCACCCCGCAGAATGTGGCATTGATGGATGCAACCAAAGGCATTGAACTGTTTAATCGGGTACATATTCCAGTGATGGGTGTGATTGAAAATATGTCGACCCATATTTGTAGCAATTGTGGTTTTGAAGAGCAAATCTTTGGGGTGGGCGGTGGCGATAAACTCTCCGAGCAATACCAAATTCCATTGCTTGGACGCCTACCATTGAATGTGCAGATCCGCGAAAATGCCGATGCAGGTAAACCTTCCGTTGCTGTCGGCGATAGTGCCGCTGAAAGCTATATTGAGATTGCGGAAAAAATCGCAGCTCAACTTCCAAAAACCGAAAAAGATTCACATCGAATTTTCTAATTGCGCTTTTTTTAGGTTTTTTAGCTCATGTTTATTCACGTTATTTCTGCTCAAGCAGTAACGTGAATTTGAGTCAGAACTGGTTTTAAACACATAAAGTGTTTTCCTCTCAATTCATGCATCTGACAATCAGATTGTCGTTGGTGTTTTTTTGGGGGCGACTAAACTTAAGTGTCATGTCAATTTTGTTGACTATAAAAGTGACATTTAAAGTGATAAGCACAGATTAAAAAGATTGAAAAGTGTGCTTTAATGTAGAAATAATGGATTCTTGTTAATTTATTTGTAATTTTTTTATCAGATAACAAGTGTATGATTTATCTAAATTAAAATACAGAATCCTGTAATTTTGATATGTCAGCTTACAAATTATTTTTTGCCATTGGCTGTGGTTTATTCTAATCTGCCCTCAATCTGGCTGTAAGGTTGATGGATGATTTCATGGTTTTTTATTGGGATGGTGACCACAATTTTACTCACTCCCGGCCCGACCAATACACTGTTGGCATCCTCTGGTATTCAGGTGGGTGTGCGACGTTCGCTCATGCTTATTCCAGCCGAAGCTTTGGGATACTTATGTTCAATTAGTTTATGGGGCGTGTTGATTGGTACAGTTGCGTTAAAATATCCATTTATTCCGCCAATTCTAAAATTATTCAGTGCGGGTTATATTTTATTTTTATCTTTTAAATTATGGAAAAGTAATAGTAACGAATTAGAAGAAGTTGCAGGAATTCGTGCACGTGAATTGTTTTGTGCCACTTTATTAAACCCTAAAGCATTGTTATTTGCTTCAGCTATTTTCCCTGACATTGTTTGGCATAATGCGACTGCTTATACCTCACATATGCTGATGTTCTTGGCGCTGATTATACCGATTGCATTTTTATGGACCTTGATTGGAACGGCATTGGTGAGTAATAAAATACAATGGCTGAACCAAAGAAACCTACAGAAAGGGGCATCAGTGATCTTAATGTTTTTCTGTATTCCGCTTAGTTACTCGGCCATTATCAGCCTTTAGTCTTTTACTGTTAGGCGTAAATGCCGTTTTAACTTGACGTGAGACCTTATTTACGCGGCAAGATCTGTTGGCTAAACATTTCCTTCATGGACTTTTTCAGTTAAAGTACAGCGCTATATATGTCATAGCTTTTTTTGGAATATTCTAATGTCAATAAAATCTGATCGTTGGATTCGCGAGATGAGCGAAACACACGGCATGATCGAACCTTATGCTGCACAACAGGTACGTTTAAACGAGCGTGGCGAAAAAATTGTATCTTATGGTGTGTCGAGCTACGGTTATGATGTTCGCTGTGCACCTGAGTTTAAGGTGTTTACCAATGTGCATTCTGCGATTGTTGACCCGAAAAACTTTGATGATAAGAGCTTCATTAATATCGATTCAGATGTCTGCATTATTCCACCAAACTCGTTTGCGTTAGCACGCACAGTTGAATACTTCCGTATTCCTCGTAATGTCTTAACCATTTGTTTGGGTAAATCGACTTATGCGCGTTGCGGTATTATTGTCAACGTGACCCCACTTGAACCAGAATGGGAAGGTCATGTCACTTTAGAGTTTTCAAATACCACCAATTTACCAGCGCGTATTTATGCCGGTGAAGGTGTAGCACAGATGCTATTTTTTGAAAGTGATGAAGTCTGTGAAACCTCATATAAAGACCGTGGTGGTAAATACCAAGGTCAAACCGGTGTAACTTTACCGAAAGCTTAAGCCTTGTATTTTTTCGATCATTTGCCGTGAAGCCGAGTGCTGAATGTTTGAATTGATTGCATAAAAAATCCCGCTCAGTTTAATGAGCGGGATTTTTTTAGGTTTGATGGCTTGCTCTAAGCTCGCTTATTTGGCCAGTTGTGCCAAAAGCTGAGCTTTGTCTAACTGCACAGATTCGCTATCACGACGGCCTTTATATTCAAAAGTACCTGCATCTAGGCCTTTTTCACCAATCACAATACGATGTGGAATACCGGTTAATTCAAGATCTGAGAATTTCACTCCTGGACGCTCATTACGGTCATCCAGTAATACATCAAATCCAGCTGCTTGAAGTTCTTCATATAAAGCTTCCGCAGCTTCCACGGTACGCGGTGATTTATGTGCATTCATTGGCACAATGGCGATATCGAAAGGCGCAATGGCTGCCGGCCATAAAATACCTTTGTCATCAAAGTTTTGTTCAATGGCAGAAGCCACAACACGTGTTACCCCAATCCCATAACAGCCCATCGTAACGGTTACAGGTTTGCCTTGTTCGCCCAATACGGTGCAACCCAAGGCTTCAGAGTAGGTCTGACCCAATTGGAAAATATGGCCGACTTCGATACCACGTTTGATTTGCAGAACACCTTTACCATCTGGTGATGGGTCGCCATCAACGACATTGCGCAGGTCATAGACTTCACTGTAGTTCGCATCGCGTTCCCAGTTCACGCCGGTTGCATGTTGGTCAACGAGGTTTGCACCGGCAACAAAGTCAGACAATACTGATGCTGCGCGATCGACAATCACGGTAATGCCTTTTTCAAGCAGACCTTGAGGACCAATAAATCCAGTCGGTAGTGCAAGCGCTTCGATTTGTGCATCTGTTGCAAATTCTAAAGGCGCTGCAATAAGTGGATGATGTTCAGCTTTGATTTCATTAAGTTCGTGATCACCACGTAAAAATAATGCGATGACAGGTACTTGGCCTTTTTCATCTGGATGACCTTGAACCAACAAGGCTTTCACTGATGTATTCGGCTCAACTTGTAAGAAGCTTGCGACCTCTGCAATGGTTTTTTGCTGTGGTGTTGCTACATTTTTAAGTGCTTGGCTTGGGGCAGCACGTTCACCGACCAGTACCGCTTCAGCTTTTTCAACGTTTGCAGCATAGTCAGATTCAGTCGAGAACACGATGTCATCTTCGCCACTTGAGGCCAATACATGGAACTCATGTGAACCCGAACCACCGATTGAGCCTGTGTCGGCTTGTACTGGACGGAAATCTAAGCCTAAACGTGTGAAAATACGACAGTAAGTGTCATACATGACATCGTAGGTTTCTTGCAATGATGCCTGATCAATATGGAAAGAGTAGGCATCTTTCATGGTGAATTCACGTGAACGCATCACACCAAAACGTGGACGGATTTCATCACGGAATTTGGTTTGAATTTGATAGAAATTGATCGGTAACTGTTTATAACTTTTGAGTTCGTTACGCGCTAGATCGGTGATCACTTCTTCGTGGGTTGGGCCCAACACAAATTGATTTTGATGACGATCATGGAAGCGCAATAGCTCAGGGCCGTATTGCACATAGCGGCCAGACTCTTCCCATAAGCTTGCGGGTTGGGTTACGGGCATCAGTACTTCAAGTGAGCCAGCGCGGTTCATTTCTTCACGAATAATCGCTTCAACTTTATTCAACACGCGTACACCCATCGGCAACCAAGTGTATAAACCTGAAGCCAATTTACGAATCATCCCCGCACGTAACATGAGCTGATGTGAAATCACTTCCGCGTCATTTGGGGTTTCTCTTAACGTTGCAAATAAAAAGCGACTCGCGCGCATGGAAACTTTCCTGATCATTAACGATAAAAATAAAGTGAGCATGAGTGTGCTAAAAAAGCGATCGACTCATTTTCGGATGCGACATTATGCCATGAAATTTTCAGATGGGGGCGATGAATCGACGGTTTTATCTCGTTGCATCAGCGTTGGAGTGGGTAAAAAATCTTCTGATTTCGTGCGCTTGTCATGTTAATGTAAGCATGAAAAATGCTTTAATTGATTTGGGGCCTACAACGGTCCTTTTATTCGACAGAACAACAAGGACAAGAGGAGAAATGCTATGACACGTATACTGATTGTGGATGATTCAGCGACAGAATTGTTCCGTTTCAAAGAAATTTTGAGTAGTCATGGCTATGAAGTCCTAGAAGCCAGTAATGGTGCAGATGGAGTGACCCTTGCACTGGCTGAACAACCTGATTTAATTATTATGGATGTGGTGATGCCTGGTGTGAATGGTTTTCAGGCAACACGTCATATTGCACATGATGAAACCACCCAGCATATTCCAATTATTTTGGTGAGTACCAAAGACCAAGATACCGATCGGGCTTGGGGGAAGCAGCAAGGTGCCAAAGAATACTTGACTAAACCAATTAATGAAGCTGAATTACTTGAAATTATTGCGCAATATGTCAATTAACCAAGAATAAAACACTCAAGAATAAGGCGCATATTTGCGCCTTATTCTTTGCAGAAGTGCCCAATTAGGGCATTCACTCCTTGGGCTAGATGGACCTCAGCTAGTGGCTTATTTTGCCAAAAGTTGAACTAAAATTTGCTCATAAATTTCAGCCAAAGGTTCAAGTTCACAAATGTTGACGTGTTCATTGGCTTGATGAATGGTGGCATTGAGTACCCCAAGCTCTAAGACTTGTGCGCCTGTTGGTGCAATGAAGCGGCCATCAGAAGTACCACCGCTGGTTGAGAGTTCAGTTTCAACGCCAGTCACTTCACGAATCGCATGTGTGGCTGCATTGACTAATTCACCAACGGGGGTGAGAAATGGTAGACCAGAGAGAGTCCAGTTAATTTTATATTCCAATTGATGCTTCGCTAAAATCGCGAGTACACGTTGCTTTAAGTCCTCTGCGGTTACTTCAGTTGAATAACGGAAGTTGAAGGTTACTTCTAATTCGCCTGGAATAACGTTGGTTGCGCCTGTACCTGAATGAATATTTGAAATTTGGAATGAAGTCGCAGGGAAGTATTCATTGCCCTGATCCCAAACTTCTTTACATAACTCATCGATTGCAGCAGTTGCAGCGTGGATGGGGTTGTTGGCGAGATGTGGATAGGCAACATGGCCTTGTTTACCAATCACCGTTAATACCGCATTTAACGAGCCACGACGGCCATTTTTAATCACATCACCAAGCTGAGTGGTGCTTGAAGGCTCACCAACCAAGCACCAGGTCATTTTTTCTTGACGGGCTTCTAGGGTTTCAATGACTTTGACGGTGCCATTAATCGATGGGCCTTCCTCATCAGAGGTAATCAAAAAGGCAATTGAACCTTGGTGATCTGGGTGTTTTGTCACAAAGCGTTCGGTGGCAACCACCATTGCAGCCAGCGCTGTTTTCATATCGGCACTGCCACGACCATAGAGTTTTCCATCCCGAATTTCTGGTAGAAAAGGATCTGACTGCCAAGCATCCAAATGACCTGTTGGTACGACATCAGTATGACCCGCAAAACAAAATACAGGATCCGTTGTACCGCGACGCGCCCAAAGATTGTCTACGTCATCAAAACGCATATTTTCAATATTAAAGCCAACATTGGCTAAACGCTTGGCCATGATGTTCTGGCAATCATAGTCGAGTGGCGTGACAGAGGGTTGGCGTAAAAGTTGTAAGCTGAGGTCGAGAGTATCGGATTGATTCATGGAAGAAGATCAAGTAAGTCAAATTGAGGGCTATGATAGAGGAAGATAAAACTGAATGAAAACCGAAATACAATAAAGATGGAAATAGCCAGATCATAAAAAAGCCCCAATATCTGGCGAGATAGGGGCTTTTTATAAAGACAGTCAAAACAATTACATTTTATCTTGTGTCTTTTCTGCTGTTTTGGTTACTGCGTTACCTGCAGAAGAAACATCTTGCCCCATACCTTTAAAGGTATTACAGCCAGTTAAAACAAATGCGACTACTAACGAAGCTGCTAAAATTTTTTTCATCATCATCTCCAAATTGTAATTTATTTTGATGCTTTTAAAGATTAGGTAAATACAAATGGATTGAATACAAGACTTTCATTATAGAAACGTTATTTAATGTAGCTGATATCACGAAATTTACTTTTTAGTCACGTTACTGTGCAGTGCAGGTGCCTGACGATACATATAAAAGTCATTGTGATTAAAGTTGTAGTACAAACCATTTGTCCACCAAGTGCAATTGCTACGGTCACGTTGGAAATCTGGGCATAACCATTCTTGCCTATTGAGGCGTGAGTAATGCTGGGCATACAGCTGATGTCCCCAATGACCTATGCGCCGTAAAGGATTCACCCACTGAGGGAGAGTCGCATCACGCTGTTGGCTGGGAAGATAGAATTGTCCTTTAACAACCGCAATGCGTTTTTCAATCTGCTGTTCGGCTGCATGTGTAAATTTAAATTGTTGTTGACTAAAATGATTGAGTTTTTTAAACAAAGTGTCATCCCGATTTAGCCCATACCAATGCGCTAAGCTCAGATCTGCTTCTGCTAAATAATATTTTAAAGCCACTTCCCAGTGTTCAACGCATTGCGTATCGCGGTTAAGCACTAAAAAATCGAGCTCTCCCAATGTATTGCGACCCTCAATGATTTGTAAGCTATGCCCCAATAGTTGATAGCAATGATAATCCTGATCGCGTAGCCAAAACCAAATCAGGTATTCAAATTTGAGTCCAAGACGGGTACTTTTGAGTGGTGCGAAAAAGGCAGTCAGTATTTCGGGATGTTGATCGAGTTGGCGAAGTCGTGATTGGTAGTGCAAGTATTGTTGTGACCAAAAGTCAGGTGTGTGCCAAGAAAAGTGATGATTAAGTAGGAGTTCATCGGGTGTATTTTGGATTAAGTTCGGGCTAGCCAGTGCGAAAGCAAGTTGCCGAACCAGAGGATGACTATAGTCTAACCAAGGTTCAAAATACGAAGTAAAACGTGTGGCTGTAGTCATCTTTAAAATCAATACTCAGAAATCATGGCTGTGGGAAATAACAAAAAATAGATATACTCAGCCAACTACCTAGATCAAGTGTTCACATGAAAATATTGTTTTGGCGTAGCCTTGTTATTCTGTTCATCATACTCGGTTTTATTGGTGCATTGTTGCCTGGTATGCCAACCACGGTTTTTTTGATTTTGGCAGCATGGGCTGCATCGAAGGGTTGGCCGCAGATGGATGCTTGGCTATTGAACCATCCTAAATATGGTGCAACTTTGCGTGCTTGGCGTCAAAACGGCACAGTGCCGAGAAAGGCCAAATACTTTGCTTCGATCATGATGTTACTAAGCGCAGTGATGATGTTATTTACTCCAGCACCGCTTGCAGTCAAAGTTTTTACCAATGTGACGATGTTCGCGGTGGCCATTTGGCTATGGATGAGACCGGAACCGACCAAAACATCTCAGTCATCTGAGTCAACTTAAAGCCGAACCGACTTAAAGCAATTAAATCGAATGCGGACTACACAATGTGGTTGTAATGAGCATTGTGGCTTTAAAATATCAAATTATGCAGAAAAATTAGGCCGTGCTGATTGGATATAGATTTTAAAAATCGCGATAAATAGATAAAAAATAGACAAAAAACCGCTTATTTCTTGTAAATCAACTATTTTTTAATCACTCAGTCTCGAAAAAGTGGATTCCTCGGTAAAAGCGTTTGACAGTCCCATAAGAATCTCTATAATGCACCACACAAACGTTAAAGTCGTTTGGGCGCTTAGCTCAGTTGGTAGAGCGTCTGCCTTACAAGCAGAATGTCGGCGGTTCGATCCCGTCAGCGCCCACCATGTCTTAATGTTGAATTTTTAAAGTGCAGCGGTAGTTCAGTTGGTTAGAATATCGGCCTGTCACGCCGAGGGTCGCGGGTTCGAGTCCCGTCCGCTGCGCCATTTAAAATTTCAGCTTACGTTTGCCACAAAAGTGTTTGTGTTTGCGCAGCGGTAGTTCAGTTGGTTAGAATATCGGCCTGTCACGCCGAGGGTCGCGGGTTCGAGTCCCGTCCGCTGCGCCATTTATACACACTCTTGAGGGCGCTTAGCTCAGTTGGTAGAGCGTCTGCCTTACAAGCAGAATGTCGGCGGTTCGATCCCGTCAGCGCCCACCATTTTAATACTTAGAAAAGTATTGCGATGCAGCGGTAGTTCAGTTGGTTAGAATATCGGCCTGTCACGCCGAGGGTCGCGGGTTCGAGTCCCGTCCGCTGCGCCATTTTCTAGAAGTTTAACTTCGAAGATAAGGCACTAGATCCAGTGACACAGTAAAATAACCCTGTTATTTTTCAGGGCGCTTAGCTCAGTTGGTAGAGCGTCTGCCTTACAAGCAGAATGTCGGCGGTTCGATCCCGTCAGCGCCCACCATTTTAATACTTAGAAAAGTATTGCGACGCAGCGGTAGTTCAGTTGGTTAGAATATCGGCCTGTCACGCCGAGGGTCGCGGGTTCGAGTCCCGTCCGCTGCGCCATTTCTCTATTAAAATCAAATATATTCATTTCTTCACTTTATTCATTATCTTATATGAACTAAAGCGGTTGGAACTGAATTTTTACCCTTTAGATTTTCTAAAAGGGCGCTTAGCTCAGTTGGTAGAGCGTCTGCCTTACAAGCAGAATGTCGGCGGTTCGATCCCGTCAGCGCCCACCATATTCTTCTTAAATACTTCTTATTCTAATAAAGTCATTGGATTAACCTGACTGCGTATTTCACACCTTCATTTTTTATTCAATCATTCAAACTTATTTTGATCATGCAATTGAATCATTTTGCAGGGCTGCGTCATTTTAATTTTTATAAGATATTGATTGATGACTTTGAATATTTTAAAAGCCTCTACCGATACTTGCGGGATATATTGCTCTTAAGTATCCGTAGGGGCTTTTTCATATAAGTTTCAGTTTCAGTATTCAGCCAAGAGCCAACCACTAATATAAGCAAAATATTCTCTGAGCCAAGCATTGTAGCGGGTTGAAAGTGGGGTGTTGGCACTGACACTTTCGACATTTTTATAGCCTTGCTTGTTCGCGATTGCACTGGCACGGAGCGTATGAAAGTCACTGGTGACAATCGCAATTGGGGAATTCAAGCTAAGTTGCTGTGCGACTAAAATCGGTTGACTGTTTTTAAGATTCAGTTCGGTGCTGGTACTTTTTGCTTCAAGTGCAATACGTGTGGGATGAATCTGAAAATTATGTTGTAAATAGTCAGACATCACCGCAGCTTCAGTACGAACTTCGCCGTAATCTAATCCGCCACTGACAATAATCAAAGCTTGTGGATATTGCTGCGCCAGTAAGGCTGCGCGATCTAAACGTAGCGCCAGTGTTGGTGAGGCTTGCCCTTGCACAATGCCACTTCCTAGTACAATGATGGCAGCAATCTTTTGTTCCGGAAGCGGTTGTTGGCTATGACTGGCAATATAAATAAAGAAAGCAAATAAGCTAATCAGCCAGGCACTCAACCCAATCCAGCCCCAGCGCCATAACTTAGCCAGCCGGGGGCGCGTAGATAAGAACTGCTGAATTTTATTGCTGAAAATACTGCTTAAACAAAACACTGCGCCAATTAGAAAGGGCAGAATTGTGCCTAAATGGACTTTTTTATATGCCAGTAAAATAGCACCATCAAGCAATAAAATCAGCCCGACGATAAAGAGGAATATTCTAAAAATTAAAGTTTTACGCATGTGTCGATGTTTTGCCAAAATTTAGGCAAAGTCTACGCGAGTTTAACTTGGTTTTATAGTTTTGAAGAGAGGTGGCACTGTCAAAAAGCCGAGCATAAATGCTCGGCTTTTGAGTTGATCTCGGAGCAAAAGTTAGTAGACATCACGTCGGTAGCGACCTGCTTGACGAAGCTGATCGACAACAGCTTCACCAAGAATATCAATTAAGGCATTGTCGACATCACGAGCCATTGTCAGCATGCTGCCACAGACATAGATGATGGCTTCATTGTCAATCCATTGTTTGAGGCGTTCTGCTTGTTGACGCAAGAGGTGGTGCACATAAACTTTGTCTGCTTGATCGCGTGAGAAGGCCAGATCAAGCCGTTTAAGTACACCCGTATTTTTCCAAGCCTCAAGGGTGCCTTGATAGAAATAATCATGTGCGCGTTGACGCTCACCAAAAATCAGCCAGTTTTCACCATAACCGGCCTCGGCTCGGGCATAAATTAAGCTCATTAATCCTGCGATACCAGTCCCATTACCAATACAAATAATTGGCCGATTATCATCGATTAGATGAAACGAACGATTGCTACGAATGCGCAGTTGAACGGCATCGTATAATTGAACATGTTGCGTCATCCACCCGGAACCTAAGCCAACTTCACCGAGTTGGTTGACTTGTTGTCGAATCACTAAACGTAAACGTTGCTGTTCAGGAATGCTGGCAATGGAATATTCACGGGTAGGCAAGGGCGGGAGTTGTGCAAGGAACTGATCAAGATGATTGTTTGGCTTGCATTGCACTGTTAAATCGCGATCCCATAACCATTGCTGCAAATTACATTGCTGATTGGGTACAGGCGCTTTGGCATCAAGTGCGTGTTGTTTTAAAAACTCAGCAATACGTTCAGTGCTATTGCCAGGTTGAACCTCTGCGATGTCACCAGCTTGCCAGCTAACATCGTGTTTGGTTTCTAATTCAATATTATAGGTCGGTGCACCTAGGCTGTTTGGATTGAGTAAGCTACGTTGCTGTAACTGCCAGCAATCGAATACTTTTTCAATTGACATGTCGTTTAGCTCAAGCTGGGTGGCTTGTACTAAGGCGCTATTCCATTGTTGAATATCATGATCACTGCCATTGTTGACCTCAATGGTATTGAACAAACGCTGCGCACCTTTGCGCTGCATCCATGCATCTACACGATGACCAAAATGACAATAACTATCGGGATACTCTTTGGAGCCGAGTGCTAAGACGGCATAACTTATATGGCTAAGGTTACACTCCATTTTGAGCATTTTCTTTTCAAAAGTACTGGCAAGATCTGGGGCTTGTCCTGTGCCATAAGTGCTGAGTACCAAGAGTATTTGCTGATTTTGCTGAAAGTCATCTTCAGTGAGGTGCTGAATCGGTTTAACCACAACGGGTTGATGTGCTTCTTGCAAGCGGGTTGAGGTACGCCATGCCAATTGTTCAGCCACACCTGTTTGTGAGGCATAAGTCACCAGCCATGGTTTGGCATTCGGATCAATATGTGTAATTGGGCTTGCTATACGCGCAGCAAGAGCAAGTCTTTTTTGTTTGCGGCGTTTGAGATAGAGCATCCAACCCGTCACAAAGAACAAGGGCATGGTGAGTGCTGCAAGCATAAACATGAACTGTACCACGGGGCCGAAGAAGCTACCGCGATGCACAGGCAGCATACTGCCCATGATTTTTTCATTCAGTTTTTTGTCTTGGTATAACTCAATATCTTGAAGTTGATTGATTTGATAATTGTAATTGGCTTTGTTACGTGCGCGTTCATGTTGTGGAATTGCATCAACAAAGCTGAGTTCCATCATTCCATCTGCTTTTTTGGGCAAGCTGAGGGTAAGGGTTGAATAATCACGACCAATTTGGCTATTGAATCCAATCCATGTGCTTTGTAATGCAGTTTTTATTTGATCTGCATTGAGCTGAGCATCAGTAGCTGAGTGCTGTTTTTCCAGATTTAGTTGTTTATTGTTTGGATTTCCGCGTGTGGCATTGTTGGCACCAGCTTGTGCAGATTTCTCAGCTGCTGGATTGGTAGCGGCTTTATTTTGTGATTGTGGCGCAGTTACTCCGAGCACCTTAAACATACCACTGCGCCACCAGTCATAGGACCAATACAGTCCAGTACAGGCAAAGGTCAGATAAAAAGCCACCAACCAAGTTCCAATGACGGCATGTAGATCCCAAATAAAGTTACGACCTTTAAGCTTGGGTTTTACAGCAAACCATTGTTTCCAAGTGTGTTTTTTTGGCCATCGTAAATACACACCACTGAGCACAAAGAAAATCAGCATTAATGTACTGGCACCAGTAATTTGCTTACCGACGTCACCTACAGTTAAGTAGCGATGGAGTTGTTGAATAAATTGGAAAAAATCTCGTCCCTGAATGTCCGGCAGTACCTCTGCGGTATAAGGGTTGATCATCATGTTATAACCACGTCGCGCGCCTTCCTTGACGATATTTATACTTGACGATGCTTCGGGATTTTTATCGATGGTGATGCTATTTATTTTTAGCCCCGGATCTATACGCTGAAAATGTTGATAAATTTCACTCGGACTAAGCTTCGTGCTGTTTTCAACTGTTACGGTATAGCTGGCAGGGTTCAACCATTTTTGAATTTGTTGTTCATACGAATAAATAGCACCAGTAATGCCCATAATCGAAAGCACTAATCCTGCTGTAATCCCCAAAAACCAATGGATTTGAAAAAAGGTTTTTTTAAACATATTGTTAAGTTGATGTGTGTGAGTTGACACCGCTAAGTATAACTGAAGAGATTGTAGGTAGTATGTATTCTCATTATCATTTTTATTTGAACAAGTGCGAGTGTATAGTTATTTTTAGGCAAAGCGGTTTATATTGCACAGTATACAAGGCAAAAGCCCCCAGATTTGGAGGCTTTTAGGCATATATTTTAAATCAATAATAAAAAATACTTTTAAACTGGCTTTGCTGCACCAACTGTTTCATTTAAATGTTTACGTATGGTTTTAAATGAAAAGTTTTTACCATTCATGCGCGCAGGTAAAATATAAGCACCTTGCTGGCCTTTGGCTTTGAAGTTAATCAGTAAAAATTCTGGGGTGTTATACCATTCATAGATATCCGTCCAAGCGATTGTGCCTACACCATGTTGAGCACCCATTTGCTGGCGCATTACGATGCCTTGAGGTTGCACACCTAATTGGATTCCTTTGATTTCTTGAACTGGATATTCCTTCATTTTACGTTTTACGTACCACTCTAATCCAAATTTACGGATCAGGAAAAAGATCACGACGGTCGCAATTGCAACCCAAAACATGACTGTAGAATAGTTTTTAATTGAAACGATACCAATAATAGAGAGTACGATCACCGCAGCCATGATGATCCAGACTTTGGTACTAATTTTATTGGTACTGCGCCAAATGAAGAGTTGTGCCTGACGTTGCTCAACGTCAGAGACTTCATAAGGAACAGGTTGTAAAGTATAAGCGTAAAGATTCTTGGCGGTCATAACATCAACAATAAAAAATGGGTAAACTCACGAGAGTTTAACATTAAATTAAAACTCGTCGTGATTATAATCGAATATTTAAGCAAGACCCTTAGACAGGTGAAAATTCACTGATCTGATCATTGGGATCATGGCTTAAACTCTGCTTTAACGTACTCAATTGGGGCAGTACCGCGAACATCAAAGACAATTGCTGCAGGATGATTCGCGCTTCAGATGACGGATCATCTGATTGGTTGAGTTGTTTTAACATACTTTTTAATAAATCTTGTGTATGTGGTCCTGGCATTTGGTCGTGTAACAACGCACCTTTAATGTCATTTAAGGCTTGATCAAGTAAGGTTAAAACCTCAGGATCTGAGATGAGATTACGATGCGCACCTAAAGCGGCAATATAACTAATAAAGGTATGATTCAAACAAAGAAACTCAAAGGCCAGATTCTTTTGCATCGGATCAAATTCGGGTTCAGTCACCAATGTTGAAATTAATGATGCGACATCCGCATCGGTATTGTGTGCAGCACGACGAAATACCCGATAATTCAGGCTATTATTGCGACCATAATGATACTGTTGCACCACTTCAGTTAAATAATTACATTGCGCTTCAATTGCGCGTTTAATGGTTCTTGGGAGACGTCTAAATTTCCAATCAGGGAAAATAAAGGTCACACCAAACCAAGCAAATGCACAACCAATAATCGTATCAATTAAACGTGGTAGGGCAGCGCTGAATCCAAGGCCATCTAAGTTAAAGTTAATCAGCGCTAAAATTGTCATAAAAGCCGTGGCTTGGGCATATTGCTTACTGCGTAATTCAAAAAATAGCACGCCACAGATCACTAAAAAGATCAGCTGCCCTTCAATGGAGGGCACAAAATATAAAATTGCATAGCCTAAAATGATCCCAGCCAAGGTACCCCAAATTCGCAGGCGCAAACGGCGTTTGGTCGCATTAAAATTGGGTTGGCTGACAAACAAGGCTGTTAGCAAAATCCAATAACCATATTCAATATTACTCAATTGAACAAAGATATAGCCGATAAGCAGAACAATTGAAACGCGAATGGCGTGACGGAATAAAACCGATTCAGGGCTTAGATTTTGTTTCACCCGAATAAAAATATCATCCCAGCCTTTAAGGTCGTCATCTTTTAATTGGTTTTCAATATATTTGGATTTATCGAGTTTAATGTGGCGTTCAGTTTCCACATTGCGCAGTTGTACATCGATTGACTTTAAATTATCAAAAAGTGCAAAAAGTGCATTGGTCCAAATCGAATCATAGTTGGTGTTGTATTTTAGCTTTTCTAAGGATTTTCTAAGATTGCTAAACGCTTGTTGAAAGCGTGGGTTATGGTGATAGTTTTGTCTATTTAAAATACTTTCGCTTAAGTCCTCACAGGCCTTTCCTTGTAAGGATAAGATCCGTTGAAAGCGAAATAAGATGTCACTGTGTTCAAATATTTTGGCAAGTTTTTGATAATCGATATGTGACGAGTCAGCACGTTCATGAATATCTTGTGCAACGAAGTAATACTGTAAGCTGGTTCGAGTATCGCGTTGGCCTCGGTCACCTTTTAAACGGGTGAGCAAAGTAGTGCGCATTTCGTTAAAAATACCGATTAATTTACCATTTTCCAAAGACAGTCCAATCATGCTTTGCTGATAGCTTTTTGCCGTCATATCAACATCAAATAAATTGGATTTTGAAAATAAAAAATCACCAAGCGCAGAATAGCATTGCGATAATTTATCTTGGACTTGCCGAGCAGGAAACAATAAAAAGCTAATGGTTGAGATCACACCATACCAGATTGCACCAACAACCAAGAGGATGGGTTGAAAATACCATTGTTCAAATAAGTGGGTGCCCAACATGGTGTAAACCGAGACGACCAAGCAGCCATAGGAAATCGTGGCATAACGTCGGCCCAAAGATCCCAGTAAAATCCAGCCAATACACGATAAAATTAAACCGATGCCAAAGAAAAATGGATAGGGGAATAAGAGTTGAACTGAAGCCGCAGTCAGAAAGAAACCAATATAGGTATAAATCAAATTCATAATGCGGACTGAAAAACGATCATCAATATCGCTTAAGCCCGCAGCAACCACACCCAAAGTGAGTGGAATGGTCCAGAGTTGTTGGCCCAGATAGTAAGGGATAAAAGCCGTTCCTGCAAAGGCGATGATCATGCGAAGACCATACATGAAGGAACTGTTATAAATCACTTTTTTAAATAGCGTTAGCCCAGAGTTCAAGTTTGAATTCCTATTAACGAATACAGCAAAAACACTTCAAATAATCGAAGCATAAAATAGTGCCCAAAACAAACCACGCATAGCGCTAAAACCAAGCATGACAGCAATCGGAAGATTTCTGCACGCAGTATAGCTTTCACTCAGTAGATTTAGCTGAATATAGCGGTAAAGCTAGATCTAAATAAAACGATAAATTTAAATCTTTTCTCGGCACAAATAGTACTACGGAGCGTGTAAACTTGTCAGCATAGATTGATTGGAAAGTAGAAATAGACGCATGACAACAAAAAAAATAGATCAACAGTATTCAACTGGTTGGATCATGTTATTGGCCTTGTTTACTGCACTTGGTCCATTGTCTATTGATATGTATCTTCCTGCATTTTTACAAATGGCACATGACTTTAATGTCAGCCCGCAAATGGTCTCCAATAGCTTACCCGCTTATTTTCTTGGACTGGCACTGGGCCAATTGATATATGGTCCGCTCAGTGACCGAATCGGACGTAAAACACCGCTGTATTTCGGCATGGCTGTATTTGCATTGGCAAGCTTACTTTGCGCCTTTGCGACAGATGTTTGGTTTTTGATTGGTGCACGTTTATTGCAAGCTTTAGGGGGGTGTGTCGGGGTGGTGATTGCGCGAGCAGCCATTCGAGACCGTTTAGATGTGCAAGGTTCTGCTCAAGCATTTTCTAGCATGATGATTGTCATGGGAATCGCACCAGTCATGGCACCGATATTTGGTGCTTGGGTGCTGTATTTCTTTGATTGGCAGGCCGTTTTTATTTTACTTATGCTGATTGGTATTTTTTGCTTGGTTTGTGTGCATTTCTTTTTCACAGAAACCTTACCAGTAGAGCGACGTTTAAAGCTTTCAATTCGCCAAGTGGGCTTGCTCTATCAGACGATTTTAAAAGATAAAAGCTTTAGATTGCCGATGTTGGCTGGCTGTCTAACCGGTGGTGCGCTGTTCTGTTATATCAGTTCGGCTTCCGCAGTCTTTATGGGGGTCTTTGCGATGGACCAACAGCATTTTGCCTATGCTTTTGCATTCAATGCTGTAGGAATCATGTTCTTATCGTCGATCAATAAACGTATCAGTCAACGGGTTGGAATTAAGCAGCGGTTACAAATGGGCGGTCTTATTCAGTTTACAGGGGCGGTTATCGTGCTGTTGTGTGCTTTTGCTACATCAGCAAGCCTGTGGGTTGTAATGTTTGGTTTATTTATGGCGGTTGCAGGTATTGGTTTTACGGGTCCCAATGCGATGGCGCTAGCCATGTCGCAACAAGGAGCGCGTGCTGGAACGGCAAGTGCCTTAATGGGGAGCGTTCAATTCTCTTCTGGTCTGCTCGGTGGCCTGATGCTTAACTTTATGCCTTGGAATGCTCTGCTGAATATGGGCATATTAATGGTGCTTTTCACCCTACTTGGACTAACTGCTATTTTCACCATCGCTAGACAGCAATAAAAGCAGATGAGCGTGAAGTGGTGAGTGAAAAAACCAATAAAAGTTCAGTTAGAATAATGAAGCGCCGCGATCATGAGACCAGTATTGAGCGGTTTTTTGAGCAATATTACGCTGGAAAGAACAAATAAAAAGACACATGTATTTTTTTTGCTTATACATTAGTCGAATATGCTCTCACGATAGAATCAAGTTTATTTGTGTAAATATATAATTTTTATAAACTTATTGGAATTTGATTTAAGCAAACGGTTGGGAATTAAGCAAACTGGAAGAAAACTGATTTTAAACATCTCAATAAGTTGTTAAATTAGTCGTGTGAAATACACATAATGTTACTTTCGTTTTTAAAGTTTCATCAAAATTAAGTCAAAGCATGTTACTTCGATGTTTTTTTTGTGGGTGTTTTACAGCGCTCTGCTAAAACTAGAGTGAGTGGTTTTCAATCTGATTTTTTTATATTAAAAAATCTGACATGCATGGATGTGGATATTATAAATTTAGGAGTTTTAAATGAGTCAATTTTTGAGTCGTAAAGTATTTTTAAAGCAGGGCGTTGCGGTTGCGGTCACAGCATTGATGATGGGTTCTGTACATGCAGCATCTGACAAAGATGAAATTAAAAAATTACGTGATGAAGTGCAAGCTCTTAAATCACTAATTTTACAACAGCAACAGGTTCAACAACAGCAGCAGCAAGTCCAACAGCAACAGCAAGTTCAAATCGAACAAGTTCGTACGGCGCCAGTACAACAGCCAGTTGCAAAAGCTGAATCTGCACTTGCAAGTTTGAAAACCAAAGCGGGTTCAAACTTTAATTTATATGGTTTTGTGCGTGCAGATGCTGAATACCAATTTAAAGGTGGTAATGCAATCTTTAATCGAATCAATGCTGTTGATTTAAATGGTGTGCTTGATGCAAATGGCATCATGAACCCGAATAACGATCGTTTTTATAGTACGGTCACTACAACGCGTCTTGGTTTAGATTTTAAAGCCCCAGTACAAAATGCTGATGTGGGGGGTAAAGTTGAGATCGATTTCCGTGGTGGCGATAAAAACGATACTGTGCGTATTCGTCATGCTTATTTGACTTATAACAAATGGTTAGTTGGTCAAACTTCATCTTCTTTCGTGTCGGGTGAGACTTCACCAGAAATTTTGGATTTTAATGGTCCGTTGGGCACAGGAACACACCGTACACCAATGGTCCGTTATGCAGACAAGATTTCTGATACGACCAGTTACATGGTCGGCCTGGAGCAAGGTGATAGTGCTAACCGCTTGCCGACAGCAACGGCTAAGATCACCCAAACCTTTGCGGGCGATAAAGGCTTAGTCAATGCGCGTGCGTTGGTTCAAGAAACCCGTGCTAGATTAAAACCTGTGGATGGCGGTAATGAATATAATGATCAAGGTGAATTTAGTTGGGGCCTTGCTGCAGGTGCCAAATATAAGTTCAATGATCAGTTGTCTATGACAGCAGATTATACCCATCTAACAGGTGATAAGACTTATATGCTGTACGGGAATGACAATGCTTATACGGTCAATACCAATAAAAAATCAGTTGATTTGGTTGATTTAGATGCGGTCAGCGTTGGTGCAACGTATCGAATTAATCCTCAAGTACGTACCAGCATTGGTTATGGTGCCATGTTCTATGACAAGCAAGGTGCAGGCAAGAATGACAACCTACAACAAGGTTGGTTAAATGTATTCTATAACCCAACTAAAGTGTTAACTTTTGGTGCTGAATATATTTATGGTGAACGTGCAGTTGATGATTACAACAACATTGTCAAAGACAGCAGCGGTGCAGTTATCGTTAACAATACTAGCGATCGCGTTGGTCGTGATAGCCGTATTGGTGTAATGGCGAAATACGATTTCTAAACTCTAATCTATTATTATGTTTTCCCAAAAAGCCGAAGTCTTTACTTCGGCTTTTTGCTATTTAATCTTTATCAAGATGATTGCAGGGTAAAGCAATGCAGAAAAATATTGATTGTATTTTAAATAGTCAATAAACTTGAGTAATGATTGATTTAGCTAGTGACAAGATAAATATTAGGCATCCAGAAATAGTTTTGTAAAAAAATAAAGAAATCTAATCAAATTTCTGCATAATGTGCGCTTTCTTAAATATTCAACATGAATGCTTAAATAGTCTATGTTTTGTTGTTGGCTTTAAGTGGTTTTAAGCGAATAGCATCACTGTTTCACAAGACTGAGAAATTGATAAATGATGTCGCAGCGGAATTTGAATTTGTCATTGCTGAGCAAGCCAAATTTCTAAAGAACCGAATAGATGAAAGTCTTGGTGCGATGCGTTATTAGAATACGGGGCTTTTTGTTGTGTGGCTTTTCTAAATAAGTTTGGAGGTTTCTGGACTTAAACATGAATGATGAATGATAAAGCCTAAGTGAGACTACAGAACAAAAAGTGTGAAATCATATTGAATGGATTTGGTCATGGAATTTACTTTTAATGCGTTTTATACGCTTATTGCTGCAGTCATCGTATTGTTACTTGGACGATTTTTAGTTAATCGGATTGACTTTCTAAGACGTTATAATATTCCAGAGCCTGTTGCAGGCGGTTTGGTTGCTGCGATTATTTCTTTGCTGGTCTACAATTTTTTTGGATATAGCATTACCACCAGTGCAGATCTTCAGAAGAGCTTTATGTTGATCTTTTTTGCCTCAATTGGTTTAAGTGCCAATTTTGCAAAACTCAGAGAAGGTGGTGTTGGTCTTGTTATTTTCTTGGTTTGTGTTGCGACCTTTATTCTTATACAAAACGCTGTGGGTATTGGACTTGCCACAGCACTCGGCTTAAATCCATTAATCGGCTTAATTGCGGGTTCAATTACCTTAACGGGTGGACACGGAACTGCTGGCGCTTGGGGTTCAATTTTAGAAACCAAATTCCATATTGAAGGTGCATTAGCACTCGGTATGGCCAGTGCGACCTTTGGTTTGATCATTGGTGGTGTGATTGGTGGTCCATTAGCTAAGTTTTTGATTAACCGTCATAAACTAGCCACTGAAATGAACAAGGAAGAGGTTGAGAATCGTGATGAGCACCAAATTTCAAACCAAGGTGATGATGAGTTTATCGCTTTTGAACATCCTCATCAGGTTCGTTTAATTACTGCTGATAATGCGATTACCACACTCGGTCTATTTGCGGCCTGTCTTGCTTTTGCTGAATTTATGACTGCATTTAGTAAAGATACTTGGTATGAGTTACCGACTTTCGTTTGGACACTTGGCGGTGGTGTGATTCTGCGTAATGTTCTAGAAGGCATCTTCAAGGTTAATATTTTTGACCGTGCAATTGATGTTTTTGGAAATGCATCTCTATCACTGTATCTTGCAATGGCTTTATTATCATTGAAACTTTGGCAGTTGGCAGATCTTGCTGGTCCATTGATGGTGATCTTAACTGCACAAACATTGACGATGGGCTTGTATGCTGCATTTGTGACTTTCCGTGTTATGGGGAAAAACTACGATGCTGCGGTACTTTCGGCAGGGCACTGTGGTTTTGGAATGGGCGCGACACCGACCGCCGTTGCGAATATGCAGGCCATTACCAATATGTATGGTCCTTCACATAAAGCATTTCTAATCGTGCCTTTGTGTGGTGCATTCTTTGTTGACTTGATCAATGCAACCGTTATTCAAACTATTCTGTCTTTCTTTGCCTAAATAATATAAGCAAGGCATGATAAAAAAAGCCTTAATCCAGTCTTGGGTTGAGGCTTTTTTACGTGCTTTGAATCGTGAATCTTATTAAAAACTTTCAATTTAATGAATTGATTTGGCTTGGCTAATTTTGAATAAATAGCGTTTGTCTCATGTTTCTAAAGCAATGAATTTTAATAAAGTTAACAGAAAAATAAGATCAGATATGCTTAGATGGTCGGATTCGCCTTATTGACTGTGTTTTGCTGATGCAATTTATAAAAATATCAATCCTCATCTTGAGTGTACTGTCTACTGCATGTCAGTTGCGTCCAGTTCAAACTGTTGAGGCACAAGTGTTGGCATCAGATGATTTATTAACAATACAAAGTTTAACGACAACGACGGTCACTCCAATTGCAGCACAGGCCGATACGAAAATTTTGAATGATCGGCTGAAACAGAAAAAAATAGCACATCCAGAAAAACCAATCATTGCCTTAGTTCTTGGTAGTGGTGGTGCGCGTGGCTATGCACATATTGGGGTGATTGAGGTACTCGAGCAGCAAGGGATTAAGCCAGATTTTATTGTCGGAACCAGTGCCGGTAGTATTGTTGGATCGATCTATGCCAGCGGTAAAACAGCCAAGCAACTTACTGAGATTGCTCTAGGCATGAAAGCCACGGATGTTCGAGAATTTAAAATTGGTTTAAAAGGTATTTTTGACGGTAGAAAAGTAGAAGACTATGTCAATAAACAAGTTGGAGAGCAAACCCTAGAACAATTGCAAATTCCGATGTTTGTGGTCGCAACTGAACTAAAAAATGGTGAAAAAGTCGTTTTTAATTCGGGTAATACCGGGCAAGCCGTGCGTGCCTCTGTGACCATACCGAGTATGTTTATTCCAACCTTGATTGATGGTAAAGAATATGTCGATGGTGGCTTGGTGAGTCCGGTACCTGTTAATGTTGCACGCGAGCTTGGGGCTGATGTGGTTATTGCTGTCGATATTTTGGCACAACCGATGTATACCGAAACCAAGAATGTATGGGGATTGTTTAACCAAAATATCAATATTATGCAAAACACTTTGGCTGAAAAAGAATTAAAAAATGCGGACATTGTGATTCAGCCAGATTTGCGTGAGAAGGCGCATATTTTTGATGTTACTGCGCGTCAAGAAACTATTCAGGCAGGAATCGATGTTACACAACAAAAAATTAAGTTGATCAAAAACGTATTAGAACGAATCGAAGCGCAAAAAATGCTGGAAGTGAATGCAGTGAATCAGCTCGATTCCAGCACGAACGAATAATTCAGTTGTAGAAAGAGATCACAGGATTGACTCGGTATGGCAAGCTAATTGGGTTAATGTTTGTTTTAAGTGTGAAAAATGACCTGTTTGTCGAAGCAGTTGGGCATGATTTATAACATTTTAATGCGATGCCACGTATAATGTCTTTTTAGATTAGTGCATAAAGAGTTTTTTTGATGGCGCCTTTAGATCAAATTGTTCCTATCGACAACGACCAGTCAGAATTAGCCATGACCGTGCTTATGACACCTGAAATGGCCAATTTTTCTGGGAACGTGCATGGTGGCACAATTCTGAAATTATTGGATCAGGTGGCTTATGCTTGCGCGAGCCGCTATTCCGGTGCGTATGTTGTGACCTTGTCAGTCGATAAAGTGAATTTCAAAGAGCCGATTCATGTCGGTGAGTTGGTTACCTTCCTGGCAAGTGTCAACCATGTTGGTCGAACTTCAATGGAAATTGGTATTCGTGTTGAAGCGCAGAATATTCAAAAACGGACTGTTCGACATACCAATAGCTGTTATTTCACCATGGTTGCTGTCGATGAGCAGGGCAAGCCAAAGCAAATTCCAGAACTTGATTTAAACAATGAGTGGAAACGTTGTCGTTTTGAAGCGGCAGAACAGCGTAAGGCTGCGCGTTTGCAAGACAATCATCATCCTTCATGCAGTATCTATAAAAATACTTAATTGAGCGCCAAGCAGACTGATTAAAATGATCCTCTGACCTGAGCATGCTTGCTCTAAATTGTTTTAACCAAGCATGCATTGGATGAATTGTATTTTGATCTACAAAAGACCAAGTCGCAGCATGACTTGGTCTTTTGCATTACCGCATCAATGAAGTGCGGTGAGGAATGAGGAAAACCTCATTCATTCCACAATTATTGTGGAACTGCGTCAACTTCAACTTCTTCAGCAACAACACTGGCTGAAATTTCTTCTGTTGCAGGTGCAGCTTGATCTGTTGCAGGGGTTGCTTCTACTGCTTGTTCTTCAACAAGAACAACTTGATCATTTGGTGCAGCAAAAGTAGTTGCAGCAGAAAGTACAAGTGTCGTAGCGAGTAGTGTTTTAACTAAATTCATTGTAGGCATCCTTATTTAAAAATGTGATGATCACCAAATTTTGGTTAAGTAAAAATAAAGCTTGGAGATCGAAAATCATGCTACGTGCTGAATTTAGATAGGGCAACCTTATCAACAAAGCGAAACAGAGCTAGATACAGAGCAGTTACAGAGTCTATTGCTATGTTTTATAAGTGTAAGTAGATGCTGAAAAACCGCGCACCAATTGTGTGCAAATATGTAAGGTTTGGGTGAAAGACAGCCATAGTGTTTACAGAACATCATTATAATGTGCTGGATTACTTATGATCTATTATTGGAGTTTTAAATCAAGATTAAGACTTTAAAGCTAAAAATAGATCATAGCAAGCACATTCATTAGTATTATTAAAAGGTCATGACAAAATGAGGCGATTTAGTTGAAAATTGTTATTCAGGCACCGGTCAAAACACACATTATTTCTGGATTTTTAGGCGCGGGTAAAACGACGTTATTACAGCATTTACTCACGCAAAAACCTGAACACGAAACTTGGGCAATATTGATGAATGAGTTCGGTCAAATTGGCATTGATCAGCAACTTTTAATTCAACAACCCGGCTATGTGGTGAAAGAACTATTGGGAGGCTGTTTATGCTGTAGCAGTCAATTTCCCATGCAGCTCGCCTTATCTCGATTAATTCATGACCTACGTCCTGATCGATTGTTTATTGAACCTACTGGTTTGGGACACCCAGCACAATTGTTAGATCAGCTGAGTGAGCCGCACTGGCAGGAGAGTTTAGAACTTCGCGCACTGATTACAGTGATTGATGGTTCTCGTCTGCATGAGCAAGCCTTAGCTGAGCAACAACTCTATCAAGATCAATTAAAAGCAGCGCAAGTGGTGGTCGTTTCGCATATTGATCGCATGAATACGCAAGACTTGCAGGCGCTTGAGCAATTAAAAGTTGACTATGTGGCCCAAATAAGGGATTGGATGATGGTAGAGCAAGGTCAGATTGAATTTCAGCACCTTGATATCGCTTCAAAACCTCGAAATCGCAAAATAACGCCCTTGATCCAACAACAACGTCTGTTGCCGAAAGATGCCATACCTACGGTAGTTCAACAACTACCTTACCACTATACGGAAACGAACCAAGACTACTCAGTGGCTGGGTGGCGTTTTTCTAAGCGTTGGTGCTTTGATTTTCATTCTTTATTTGACTGTTTAAGTGAACAGCAAGATTGGTTAAGGATTAAAGCAATTTTTTATACCACTCAAGGTTGGTTGAGTTTTAACTTTAATCCTGCACAATTTAATTATCAGTCTTGCCCAGAAGGGCCGGATAATCGTATTGAAATTATTATTTCCGGTCAACGTGATTGGGAAAGTTTTGAAACAGCCTTGCTGAACTGTCGAATCAACTAAAGATTGCGAGCGATTCTTGCAGAAGAAGTCGCCTTTATTTAGCAAAATCTTATATGCTTAGCGCCAAATAGGAGTGTGACCCAATGGCATTAAAAGCAACAATCTATAAAGTAAACTTAAACATCGCTGATATGGATCAACATCAATATACCGATTATCAGTTGACTCTTGCGCAGCATCCGTCTGAAACCATTGAACGGATGATGGTGCGTTTACTTGCATTTGCTCGTTTTGCCAATGAACAGTTGGGCTTTACCCAAGATTTATTTGAAACCAGTGAGCCAGCATTGTGGGAAAAAGATCTTACCGGGCAATTGGTTACTTGGATTGAGGTGGGCTATCCAGATGAAGATAAGCTGAAAAAAGCCAGTGCGCGTTGTAATACTGTGGCTGTCGTCAGTTATGGTAGTAATGTCGCGGAATGGTATAAAAAATCAAGTAAAATTAAAACGCTTTCGAATGTTCAAGTTTGGCAGCTCTCCCAAGCCACGACTGAAGCCGTTGCAGCACTGTGCCAACGCACCATGCAATTGCAATTGAATATTTTAGATGGCGAATGGAACTTGATCTCAGATCACGGACAAGCATTAATTGAATGGACACAAATACAGTAAATGCTTGAGCTTAAAATGAGTTTGAACTTAAATTTAATAGGTTGAGGTTGGAGCGTTAAGATGAGTACTGAATTAGAAATTATTGATTTAAAAGTTGGAACTGGCAAAGAAGCAGTAAAAGGCGCCTTAATTACCACACATTATACCGGCTGGTTAGAAGATGGGACCCAGTTTGATGCATCACTCGATCGTGGTCAGTATTTTGAATGTGTGATTGGAACAGGCCGTGTGATTAAAGGTTGGGATCAGGGCATCATTGGAATGAAAGTCGGTGGTAAACGTAAATTGATCGTGCCTGCGCATTTGGCTTATGGTGAACGTAAAATGGGCAAAATCATTCCTGCCAATTCAAATTTGACCTTTGAAATTGAATTATTTGATGTGAAAACCCGTGACCAATAAGTGACTGGGTTTTAATTAAGATTGCTTACACCGCTGAGCATACCATCTGATGCTCAATTAATGCTGTGTAAGCAGTATTTAGGTGGGGGATTGCTTAACGTTATGGGTAATGGATTGCTGCTGTTTAAACCTTTTAAGCCACTTTAAATTATTCATCCTGTTGCTGCGGATGGTTGTATTTAGCATTAAATAATAAAAAAGATAAGTGTGCCACATGGTATTACTGAATCATGTGAATTTTATAAAGCTTACATATTTTTGCGCTGATTTTTATAAAAAAAAGATTAAAATTATGAAAAATCAGTCCCGAAATTTAAGATTTTTTTCATATTCATCTTTTAAATTACCACCATTCAAACAGTTGCTCAGCTGGGTCCAAGGAAAATCCACTTCACCTAGCGTCCTCTCAAGAATAGGCAGATTAATCAATCGTCAAATAATGATGTATGAGTAAATAATTTATGTTGAGCCGCTACTTTTCACCTGCTGTGATGATCTGCATCAGTCTTTGTTTACCTATGCTTGCTACGCATGCGATAGCAGAAGATCGACCAGAAGCGGCAGTTGAAGTCGAAGTCCCCAAGATTGACTTAAAAACCTTAACCGTTATTGGATATCATGAAATCGTGGCACATGCCAATGCGATCATTCCTGATTATGCTGTGAGTAGCCAACAATTCGAATTGCATTTGGATTGGTTGCAACAAAATGGCTATCATTTTATTACTGTAGATCAACTGATTAAAGCCAGTGAAGGTCGCTATCAGCTACCGAGCAAACCGGTCCTATTAACGGTTGATGATGGCTATCAATCATTTTATCAATATGCTTATCCGATTTTAAAAGCACGAAAAATCCCCGTGGTTTTATCCGTGGTCGGTTCTTGGTTAGAACCCAAGGCCAATAGTATGGTGCAATTTGGTGATGATCAATTGGCACGCAATAAATTGCTCAGTTGGACTGAGTTAAAGACCATGCAAGACAGCGGCTTGGTTGAAATTGGCAGCCATAGCTATAACTTACATCGAGGTGTGATTGGCAATCCGCAGGGGAACTCTGAGCCAGCAGCCATCACCCGAGAATATGACGCTAAAACAAAAACCTACGAATCTGACAAAGCCTATGCTGCACGGATCTATAAGGATCTAAAGAAAAATAATAGCGTACTTAAAGCGCATGGCTTACGTTCACCACGGGTCATGGTTTGGCCTTATGGTCGTTATAATATGCAGACCATAAATATTGCAAAGAAATTGGGTATGCCAATTGCGATTAGCTTAGATGATGGGCCCGATCATATTAAAAAATCATTGGGGCAAATGAACCGAATTCTAATCGAAGGCAATATGACCACGGATAATTTGGCGCAGGAAATTCAAAATCGCCAAATGAACCTAGGAGATAACAATCGTCCGCAGAAAATTATGCATGTCGATCTAGACTATATTTATGATCCAGATCTGCAACAACAAGAAAAAAATCTGGGGTTATTGCTGGACCGTATTCGTGCAATGAAAGTAAATACCATTTATTTACAAGCATTCTCTGATCCTGATGCCAATGGTTCAGCCGATATGGTGTATTTCCCCAATCGTTATCTGCCGATGCGCGCTGATTTGTTTAACCGCGTCGCATGGCAAATTCAGAGTCAAACCCAAGTCGGGCGGGTCTATGCGTGGATGCCATTGTTGGCTTGGGAGCTGCCAAAAAACAATCCAATATCTCAGGATTTAGTGGTAACGCAGCAGAGCAAAACGGGTGAGCATTTAAATATGGGCTATTTACGCTTAAGTCCATTTTCAGCACCAGCACGTCAAGTAATTAAAGGCATTTATCAAGATTTGGCAAAATCGACACCTTTTAATGGAATTCTATTCCATGATGATGCGACCTTGTCTGACTACGAAGACGCTAGCCCTGAAGCGATGCGGGTCTATGCTCAACATGGACTGCCGACGGACCTTGCTGAAATCCGTAAGGATGATGCAAAATTGCAAAAATGGACCGCCTTGAAAACCGATACCATTGATGACTTTGCAATGGAACTTGCGGCAGAGGTTCGACTTTATCAACCCTTTTTAATGACTGCGCGCAATATGTATGCGCAAGTGGCATTGTCCGCTTATTCTGAAAATTGGTATTCGCAATCATTGGAACAATCACTGAAAAAATATGACTTCACCGCGATCATGGCGATGCCTTATATGGAACAAGCACCTGATGCAAAACAGTTTTATCAGAACTTGGTGAAACGGGTTAAACAGCAGCCACAGGGCATGAAAAAAGCAGTATTTGAATTACAGGCTGTCAATTGGCGCACAGGTGAGAAAATTCCGACGACAGAAATGACCGATACAATTAAATCTTTGTATCAACAAGGGGTTTTACATGTTGGCTATTATCCAGATGACCCAATCCAAGGTCATCCAGATCCTGAAGAAATGCGTAAAGTGTTCGATAGCAAGTCTTATCGTTTGATTCCATAGGGAATGATGGATATGTCTTCTTTTCAGAGCCTTTGGCAGTCATTACTCAACTTTATTTTTTACTATCCCTTGTTTATGTCCTATCTGTGGATGTTCGGCGCATTGATCTTTTATTGGAAAGAACGCCGTGAGCCTGCTTATACCGCACCACCAGATTTGCAGGATTATCCACGGGTAGCAGTTCTGATTCCTTGTTTTAATGAAGGTTATAATGCAGAGGAAACCATTAGCCATGCATTGAGCCTTGATTATCCAAATTTTGAAGTGATCGCCATCAATGACGGAAGTTCGGACAATACTGCTGACGTGTTAAATGCCATGTCTAGCCAATATGCCAATTTACGTGTGGTGCATTTGGCCGAAAATCAGGGCAAGGCCATGGCTTTACAAGCTGGGAGCTTAGTGACTGATGCTGAATTCCTAATTGGTATTGATGGGGATGCTTTGCTTGATCCGCATGCGGCACGTTGGATGATGCGGCATTTTCAGCGTGATCTGGCAATTGCTGCAGTCACTGGAAACCCACGAATTCGCAACCGTTCCACTTTACTTGGGCGTATACAAGTCGGGGAGTTTTCGTCTATTGTTGGAATGATTAAGCGCGCGCAACGAACATTCGGGCGGATATTCACTGTATCGGGTGTGGTCACTGCTTTTCGTAAAAGTGCAGTACATGAAGTGGGGTATTGGTCACCCGACATGCTAACTGAAGATATTGATATTACTTGGAAATTACAGCGCGCAGGTTGGGATGTACATTTTGAACCGAATGCCTTGGTTTGGATATTAATGCCAGAGAGCTTGCGTGGTTTGTGGAAACAGCGGCTTCGATGGGCAATGGGTGGTGCGCAAGTTCTGCTTAAGAATATCGATATTCTAATGAAACCCAAGTTAAATTACTTGTGGCCGCTGATTATTGAATTATTCCTGACCTTGCTGTGGTCATATCTGATGTTAATTATGCTGATTATGTGGCTGGTGTATTTAATTTGGCCCGGCTTAGGTTCTCCGATATTGAGTTCACCCCTCTTGCCTTCAGGGATTGGGGTTTTATTGGGCGCGACCTGTTTAATTCAATTTGCAGTAAGTAAGTGGATGGATAGTCGTTATGAGCCTAAACTGGGACGTAACTATTATTGGATGATCTGGTATCCCATCGTTTTTTGGTTAATTACAGTTTCAGCCAGTATTATCGCTTTTCCAAGCGTATTATTTCGTCGCGGTGGAAAACGTGCCCGTTGGGTGAGTCCAGATCGTGGTATACGTCAACATGATGAACGAGAAGGAGAAGAATAAAATGACAAAAAGCTCTTTGATCATTGATTTACGTCGCCAACTTCCTTGGCATAAACGTTATGTCTCACATACAACGACAGCAATGCTTTGGGCGGGCTGGATTTTTCTTTGGCGGCCTTTAATGATCGTGGTTGGCTTTATTGGTGTACAAAATCCGTATTTGTTTAACCATTTTATTGAGGTCTTTACCAAAGCACTTGAAAATGGTTTTACTGCTTTAGTGGCTTGTGCGATTTCATTGTGGTTATGGAGCAACTTTGCTTCTGCCAAAAAAGTAAAACCCTTACAGCAAAATAGTGTGGAGGATTATGCTGACTATTTTGCTTTGAATCCTGAGGATTTGACTCAGTCGCGTCAGCAAAAAATTATGACCGTGCATCATAATGCTGAGGGTAAAATTACCCATATTGAATAAACGGGACTAGAATATATTTGATCCCACGACTGTGGGACTTTTATTTTTGCATTTCATTGCAATAAAGTAATTTATAAACAAATAGTCAGCGAGACAAAGTGAGCGATCTAGTCCGATGAAGCATGTATGCAAAAATTGAATGCAGCAGAAAGTATCCGTGGTTTGGCTTGTATGGCGGTGGTATTTTCACATTTGAGTTTAAGCTTTTTCCCAGATTTACATGCCTTTGATGTGGTTGGCCCATTGCAACCCAGTTGGATGGCTTGGATACATCAATCGCCCTTTGGCTTTTGGTTTTCGGGTACCGCTGCGGTTTATGTATTTTTTGTGCTCAGTGGTTATGTTTTGAGTTTTGCAATTTATAAGCACGCAAATCAACTGCAAACTAAAGTCAAAAATATGCTGTATAAGCGCTATCCACGCTTGGCCATTCCGGCTTTGTTTTCCTGCCTGTTGACTTGGCTTTTATTTCAGTCTTTTCAAGTCGATCCACAAAATGTTGGCGCATGGTTGGCCCACTATCTGACGCAGTCGGTCAGCCTCAAAGATGCAATATATCAAGGCGCGATCGGTTCATTTTTATTTGCACAAAGTTCGGTGAACTGGGTGTTGTGGACCATGCAGGTTGAATTGTTCGGTTCACTGTTGTTGTTTTTATTGATCTTGATTAGACAATACCAACAATGGTTATTTTTTCTGACCGCAGTGCTGTTGTTAAGTATCAGTTATTGGATTTGGAGCGAAGGCGTTTTTCTGGGGTTAAGCTGCTTTGTGTTGGGCATGTTGATTTATGCCTATGCGCGTGAGTTACCGCTGTTTGTTGCCATCCTGATGGGTTTGAGTGGGCTTTATTTGGCTGGAACGCATGACAATAGTGGGTCTTATCAGTGGTTAGTTGCTTTGTTGGGCACGAAGACCTATGACTATGCCAATGCATTGGCAGGGGTGTTGTTGGTGTATAGCATTTTAATGAGTCCACAAATTTCCAGCTATCTAGATCAAAAAGGGTTAGTGAAGTTGGGGGAGTGGTCATTTTCGATTTATCTGCTGCATTTGCCTTTGCTGTATTTGGTTTGTGTACCAGTATTAAATCAATTGATCCATTGGCAGGTCGATGCGCAACTTGCCGTCTGGGCAGCCATTTTCATTTTTTTATGTGCGTTGCTGTGCTGCGCTGCCATTTATAGTCGTTATGTGGATCGATTTGCAATTCAAGTTAGCCAAGGTTTTGCTCAAAAAATACAGTCTTTTCATCAAAATAAATAATGTGAGCTGTTAGACATTAATTGTTACTTTTATTTTTACTGTCAGCGACTACGCCTTATACAATGAAGCCAAAGCAATGGTATTCAGATTAAAAATAAAATCAAAAAATCGATATTCAGCTTATGAAAAATACGTCGATTGAGGGTGTGGTATGTTGAAATGGTGGCTTTTTCTAATCATAGTCGTGTTGGTTTTGGTCTTTTTTTTAAGAAGACGGCTAACTCGACCGAAGCTGAAATTTTTAATTAGCCCCAGTCGCCAAGCCACCTCAAAACTTTTTAATCGTGCAAGAAACTATCAAAAAATAGACCCCAAGATGAGTGCGACGCAAGCGCAAGAAGTCATTGCCAATCAATTGCGTTTTGATCAGGTCGCCAAGTTACTTTTTGAAAATAGAATTTCCCAAGCAAATTTTGAAGATGCAACCCAGATTCAACAACAGTTTTTGGGTAAAATGCCAGCACAATGCCATAGTCAGATTGAAGAATTCGATCTTGGAGAATGGTCTATTTTTTGGAATTATAAGCAGCAATCGCTGGAATACTACGTGGGACGCTATGGCATATTTTATACCCACGTTGATCGCTTCGGGGCTGAACATCAGTTAAAAATCAATTTTTCATAACCGCAGTATGGGTTATTTGGCACTTGCATAAAAAAATGATCCAGAGTACTTGACCTTCCTATGATGGCAATCTTTATGCTCAGTTTAATAAATCGCCTACGACCTACGAGAGGTGGGGGAAAGACATGCAAAATCATCAAAATTTAGAGTTTCGTCAAAGTGTACGTATTGAGGGCATGACCTGTGCCTCCTGTGTGGGTCGGGTAGAAAAAGCCTTGGCTAAAATCGATGGGGTTGATTCCGTGAGCGTTAATCTGGCAACAGAACAAGCGCTGATCGTCAGTCAACAGGCGTTGCAACATACTGATATCGCTAGTGCAGTGGAACGTGCTGGTTATAAGTTGCAGCAACCTGAGCCCATGAGTTTAGTCATTGAGGGCATGACCTGTGCCTCTTGTGTTGGCCGGGTAGAAAAAGCCTTGAATAAAGTAGCCGGTGTGCGCCGTGCCACGGTGAATTTGGCTACAGAGAAAGCACAAGTTGAACTTGATTACGAGGTTTCGCGTGCTGATTTGGTTGCCGCGGTAGAAAAAGCCGGTTATCAAGTGTTGGCACCTGCGATTGAACTACATATTGAAGGCATGACCTGTGCTTCATGTGTGGGGCGGGTGGAAAAGGCCTTAAAAGCCATTGATGGTGTGCAAACCGCTTCTGTTAATTTGGCTACGGAAACAGCCACGATTCAGGGCAAAGCTGGACTCAATGTCACCGATTTGATTGAGGCGGTGGCACGCGCAGGCTATACCGCAACTATCCATCAAGGTAATAACACTGAACAGCAAGATAAAAAACAAGATGAATTACAGCATTTAAAACGTGATTTGATCATCGCGACGGCTTTGGCATTGCCTGTGTTTATTTTGGAAATGGGGTCGCATCTGATACCCGTCTTTCATCAGTGGGTGATGCATAACATTGGTACCTATAACAGTTGGTTGATTCAGTTTGTATTAACCACCCTGATTTTGGTTTTTCCAGGACGTCGTTTTTATCAGAAAGGCATTCCAGCCTTGCTGCGTTTGGCACCAGATATGAACTCTTTGGTCGCCGTGGGGACGTTCTCCGCCTATTGTTATTCCTTGGTTGCGACTTTTGCACCACAAGTATTGCCCGAAGGCACGGTGAATGTGTACTTTGAGGCCGCTGCGGTGATTGTGGCACTAATTTTATTGGGGCGTTTCTTTGAAGCCAAAGCCAAAGGGCGGACTTCACAGGCGATTCAGCATCTGGTGGGCATGCAACCGAAAACGGCACGTATTGAACAAGATGGCCGTATGCTGGATATTGCTGTGGCTGATGTACAGTCTGGCATGGTGGTCGAGATTCGTCCGGGTGAGCGTGTGCCAGTGGATGGTGAAGTGCTTTCAGGACAAAGCTTTATTGATGAGTCAATGATTACGGGTGAGCCAATTGCTGTTGAAAAAATAGCGGGCGCAGGCGTGGTTGGCGGTACCGTCAATCAAACGGGAAGTATCCGGATTCGTGCGACGACCGTCGGAAATAATTCGGTTTTGGCGCAAATTATTCAGATGGTTGAACAAGCCCAAGGCGCAAAAATGCCGATTCAGGCCATGGTAGATAAAATTACCATGTGGTTTGTGCCAGTGGTGATGTTATTGGCGCTGTTGACCTTTTTGACTTGGTTGATTTTTGGGCCTGAACCCGCTTTAAGCTTCGCCTTGGTGAATGCGGTGGCGGTGCTGATTATTGCTTGCCCATGTGCGATGGGTTTGGCCACACCAACCTCAATTATGGTGGGAACTGGTCGTGGTGCTGAAATGGGCGTGTTATTCCGTAAGGGTGAGGCCTTGCAGTTACTTAAAGAAGCCAAAGTGGTTGCGGTTGATAAAACAGGCACACTGACGGCCGGTAAACCAAGCCTCACCGATTTTGATGTGGTGAATGGTTTTGATCGTAATGATGTGCTTGCGAAAGTCGCAGCGGTTGAGGTTAAGTCTGAGCATCCTATCGCACAGGCCATCGTGCTTGCTGCACAGGAACTTGAGTTAGCTTTAGAACCGATTAGTGAATTTAATTCGGTCACGGGTTATGGAATTCAAGCCAAAGTTGGTGAACATCTGGTCTATGTCGGCGCAGATCGCTTTATGCAAAAACTCGGCTTAGATCCAAGTGTATTTGCAGATACCGCGGCACGACTTGGGGTTGAGGGCAAAACACCCTTATATGTGGCAATGGATGATCAATTGGCTGCAATTATTGCAGTTGCCGACCCAATTAAGCCAACCAGTTTTAGTGCGATTCAAGCCTTGCATCAATTGGGGCTGAAAGTGGCGATGATTACTGGTGATAATCGACATACTGCACAAGCGATTGCAAAACAATTGAACATTGATGAGGTGGTTGCTGAGGTTTTACCAGAAGGAAAAGTTGAAGCTGTACGTAAATTGAAACAGCAGTATGGGCGTGTTGCCTATGTGGGGGATGGGATTAATGATGCACCTGCTTTGGCAGAAGCGGATGTCGGTTTAGCCATTGGGACAGGCACAGATGTTGCGATTGAAGCTGCTGATGTGGTGTTGATGTCGGGTAACTTACAAGGTGTGCCCAATGCAATCGCTTTGAGCAAGGCCACCATTGATAATATCCGTCAAAACTTATTCTGGGCATTTATTTATAATGCTGCCTTAATTCCAGTGGCTGCAGGCTTGCTCTATCCAAGCTTTGGTATATTACTCTCGCCGATTTTTGCAGCAGGGGCGATGGCATTGTCTTCGGTATTTGTATTGGCCAATGCACTGCGTTTGAATGCCTTTAAACCCGTGTTAACGTCATCATGATCGTCACAATATTTGTGATTATTTAAGTAATTACTTTTATTAAAGACTCAACGTCGCTTAAGATAGGTGGAGTTTTGCTTAGGCGACGAACTGAGGGATAATCAATATGAATATTGGGCAAGCGGCAAAGCAATCGGGTATTTCTGCCAAAATGATTCGTTATTATGAAGAGATTGGTTTACTTCATGCGGTCAATAGAACTGATGCAGGTTATCGAATCTATGCGGCACAAGACCTCAAAGCCTTACATTTTATTAAACATGCACGCGAACTAGGTTTTTCTTCGGAACAAATGAAAGATTTATTGTCACTCTGGAAAAATACAGATCGACAAAGTGCAGAAGTTAAAAAGTTAGCGCTACGACATATCGAAGAACTCAATCAAAAAATTAAAAGTCTGCAAGAGATGGTGCTGGTGCTCGAACAAGCCACAGAATGTTGTGCCGGTGATTATGGCCCAGACTGTAGCATTTTAAATCAAATTGAGCAGGGCTTGGTGGGGTAGAAATCTACTTGTCTTCTAGAATGGCATTCGCAGTGACTGTGCTTATTTATCTACTGAGCATTTAGTCTCTACCAAATAGCCTAGATGATATTTACCCCCTTTTTTCCAGACATCAATACCAATTTTCATTACTAGGTTAATAACCTCATTTCGTGTTTGTGCAAAAGGTAGAAAATTTCTCTAAATCTGTGCATTTTAGGTGGTGCAATAATAGGTATTCTTCTTCACATCGATAATGCTTTTATAGCACTGCTTGGTATCGTAAGTACCATCTCCATAAACTGCAATAATTTCTGCTGACTCCAGAATCTGATCCAGTAAATCGGGCAGAACTTCTAGATCTCCAATGCGGTTACTTTTCATTTCTACAGATGTAATAAAGCCATTTGGTTGTATTGATTTTTTTCAATGAAAAGGTGCAATTACCAATTTAAAGTGGTTTTGTAAAAAAAAGAATAATAATGTTAAGTGGATTGAAAAGTTTTAATACTGATATTTATAACTATTAAAATGGTTTGATTGTATTTTAATGCTAGATAATTATATTTTGGAATGTGTTTTAAAAAAATAATAGATTTATGAACTTCTAATAAATGATTATTTTTATTTTATTGTTAATTTTGTTTGAAATTATTTTATATTTTTATTTGTAAATTTTGATTGTTTAGAATTTATTTAGTATTTGTGTTTTTTGTAGGATCTTTGTTTTATTTAAACATAGATTAGTTAGTTTAACTAAATTGGTTGGGTTTTATTTTTTATTTTTTTATTGGCGGTAGTATAAGGGTTGTGGTGTTTTATTTTAAGGTGATTTGCTTTTTTATAATATAAAACTATATTTAGAGTCTGTTATTTGTGGTTTAAATAATAAACAGCCTTTGTTGAGAATAACGAAAAGGTTAGCTTAATAAAAGGATATTTAAATAATTTTATGTGAGAAAACTTAATGAATAAAACTAAACTTGGGTTAGCCTTTATTGGCATTTTAGTCGGATCATCATCTGTTTATGCTGCTGAAGGTTCTATTACCTTTAGCGGATCGCTTGTGTCTGGTACTTGCACACCTAGTATTGAAGGTGGGGCGGGAGTTAGTTCAGGAACAGTTACCCTACCAACGCTGAATATTTCTGAATTAAAGGATGCGAATAAAACAGCTGGTGAAATGAAATTTACAATTGCACTAACAGGTGATGCTGGGAGCGATGGTTGCGAATCAGGAGGGAAGTTTGCAACACCATATTTTGAGCCTGATATTGCAAAGGTAAATTCGCAAGGTCGATTAATTAATACGGGTACTGCAACCAATGTTGATATTCAAATTTTGGATGGTGCCAACCGAACAATTGATCTAATGAAAGACACAGCTGATCAGATCACTTCAGTATCACCTGGACATAAAGATTACAACTATATTGCTCGTTACTATGCAACTGATACAGCAGGTGCAGGCGCTGTAAATGCATCAATTAGCTATAGTTTCATTTATAAATAATAAGTATAAATTTTTTTTGGTGGGAGAGATTATAAAATGGGTATTAAGTTCCTGGTTACATTGATAACATTGATTTGCTCGCAAACCCTTTTCGCGGGTGTAATAGTTACTGGTACTCGAATAATCTTTCCCTCCGACCAGCAAGCCGTTACAGTACAGTTGGCTAATCCTTTGGAAGTACCAGCACTTGTTCAAGGATGGCTAGATAATGGAGATTCCAAAACGATTCCTGATGCAAATGAAGTTCCTTTTATTTTGACACCCCCATTGGTTCAAATTGAGCCAAAGAAGGGGCAAATGATAAGAATTATAGCAAAGGATGTAGATCAATTACCGAAAGACCGTGAAAGCATATATTGGTTTAATATCTTGGATATTCCACCTGTTGCAACTGAAAAAACAGATGAAAATAAGTTGCAGGTTTCAATACGTACGCGCCTTAAATTAATTTATCGTCCAGTAAAGTTGGAAATGGGCCAAGAAAAAGCTTTTAAAGCGCTTAAATTTAAATATTTATCAGATTCAAAAGAAATTCGAGTTGATAACCCTAGTCCTTATTATATTAATTTTTATGATCTAGATTTAAAATCAGAAAAGCAAGAAACATTTGTACATACAGATCCTGTCATGATTGCACCTTATGCATCAGATAAATTTAAAATAAATATTAATTTTATTCCTGTTCGAGTGGGAGTTAATCTAATTAATGATTATGGCTCGAATCAATCCTATGATTATAATATAGAAAATATAAAATGATGAAAAGATCACTTTTAAGTACTTTAGTCATTTTCTCTATGCAAATTTCCATTGCAGAAGAAGCTGGAGAAAATTTAGAAAATTTACAAGCTTCAGGCATGTCTGCAAGCCACTTGTATTCTTTTGATGCGAGATCATTATTTGGTGGATCAAGTCAAGATATTGACTTGAGTAAGTTTACAAGCACAGATGCAATTGCAGCAGGTGTTTATTCGTTAACGACCAGTGTAAATAATCGGTCTTTAGGGCAGCTTACCTTACAGTTTAAGCATTTAGATGCAAGTCGTAGTGCAGTACTATGCATTGATGATAAATTATTACAATACTTGGACTTACGTAAAGATATTTTAGAGCAACTCCCTAAAGTAGAATGTTTAACGATTAAAAATTTAAGTCCAGATGCTTACTATGATGCTGATCTTTCTACACTGTCATTAAGTATGTCATTGCCTTTGGTGATATTAAATAATCGACCATCTGGTTATATTGCACCAGAACTATTTGAACGAGGGGTAACTGCTGCTTTTTTGGGATATGATTTCAATACTTATCAAAGTAAAAGTGATGGTTATGAAAAAATAACGAGTAATTATTTAAGCCTTAA
The DNA here is from genome assembly GCF_006352475.1 of Acinetobacter pullicarnis. NCBI lineage: Bacteria > Pseudomonadati > Pseudomonadota > Gammaproteobacteria > Moraxellales > Moraxellaceae > Acinetobacter > Acinetobacter pullicarnis. Next base: position 3,053,131 of record NZ_VCMZ01000001.1, on the reverse strand, counting down.
TGGGGGGCTTAATATAGGTGGTTTGAATTTTCGTCATTCTGGGAGTTTTAATGGAGATAGTTCTAGTCTTGGGGACTATCAATCTTATTTAAATACAGTTTCAACAGATATATTACCGTTAAAATCGCGTTTAACGGCTGGTGAATTTAATACGCAAACATATTATATCGATTCGGCTCAAATTGTGGGTGCACAATTGGCATCAGATATTGGTATGCGACCAATGTCTCAACGCAGTTATGCACCTGTGATTAAAGGGGTAGCCAATACGAATGCACTTGTAACTGTTTTTCAAAATGGTCGCAAGGTGTACGAGCGTACTGTTCCAGCTGGTGACTTTGAAATTAATGACCTTAATGCGATTAGTAATAATGGTGATTTGACCGTACAAGTGACAGAAAATGGTGGGGAGAAGTATAGTTTTATTGTGCCATTGCAAGGCAGTATGAATATTATTCGTATTGGGCAATTCAACTATAGTGCTGCAGTAGGTAAATATAAGCTAAATAATAAAATTTCAGATGATTATATTTCACAATTTAGCTTTGAATATGGCTTAAGCAACTATGTGAGCTTGTACGCTGGAACTAATATCAGTAACCCATTTAAAAGTTACCTTTTAGGGGTTGGTACCAATACACATTTAGGTGGCATAAAGTTTGATGTAGAACATAGTAATGCAACATTAGCAAATAATGAACGTTCAGGACAGAAATATCAGACGGCTTATCAATATAATTATGCACCATTGGGTACATCTATTAGTTTAGGTGCGCAGTATCAAAGTCGGGAGTATATGACTTTAAGTAATACAATGGCGATGCGTAATTTAGATAATTTAGATAATGCAGAAATAGATAATATATTTAGAACCTACCGCCTTAAACAACAATTTAATATTTCAATGCATCAAAGTCTCAAAGAAAATAAATATGGTTCAGTCTATTTAAGTGCCTCAAAAAATAATTATTGGAACTCATCCAAGGACTTTTTTCAATATAGTATTGGATATTCAAATAACTGGAAAAAAATAGGATACTCGCTGAGCTTATCTCAGAGTGCAACTGATCTTTTCTTAGGTAATAAAGAGAAGAAAGTTTATATGAGCTTTACGCTTCCACTTGATTTTGGAAGTAAACGTGCAAGTGTTTATTCAAGTATTCAGCATTCAGATTTAATTGGAAAGCCAACCTCAGCAAGTCTTGGATTAAGTGGTGTACTCGGGGAAAGTAATCAGTTTAATTATGGTTTAAATACCAATAACTATTGGAGCAATGATCATTCTAGTTCATCGATATCAACCAATATAAATTACAAACTACCACAAGTGCAGTTAGGTGCAGTTGCAGGATGGAGAAATGATCAAACACAATATGGTATGCATGCACGTGGTGCGTTTGTTGCACATAGATACGGTTTGACTGCCACAAATACCTTATCAGATACATTTACCATCATACATGCTGATGGGGCAAAAGGAGCTGGTGTTTCAAATGCTTGGGGAACTAAAATTGACCGTTTTGGTAATGCGGTTTTTTCAAATCTATCCCCATATGAAATTAATACTGTCAGTTTAGATTTGAAAAACTTACCAGTTAATCTCAATTTTAAATCGAATCAAGCAGAAGTCATTCCTCGTCGTTTTAGTACAACAATGGTGGAATTTAAAGCGGTTAAAACATCAAATATTTTACTTAATGTGAAGTTTGATCAAGGTCAGAAAATTCCAATTGGTGCGTATGCTCTAAATACTGAACAAAAGCCTGTAGGCATGTTTGGTCAATCAAATCAATTATTCATTGAAAATACAGTTGATCTAGAAAATGACATTCAAGTACTTTGGGGGGAGTCAAATCAATATAAATGCCAGATTGAAGCTCCCGAAAAATTAGTACAAAAAACAAAAACAAGCAAAGCCTTTCAGGTTATTGATGTGGAATGCAAATAATGAAATTTAAATATTTTTTTCAAATATCACTATGTTCACTTTTTCTCAGTCAAAGCCATCTTGTCTACGCAGGTGGTGATTGTGAATCATTTACACCAAATTTAAAACTTGGTCAAACTACATTTACTGCTACAACGACCCAAATCCCTGGTAAAAGTTGGTATATTGCAAAGGATGGCATTAGCGATAGAATTAATGCATTTGGGCTGATTGACTGTCGAGCAACAATACCAGATGGATTAGCAAAGGATAAAAACACACAATATGTTCTCGGGAACAAAAGTATAGCGTTACGAAGGGAGCAGACTATTGATGGGATCAGCTATCATGGTCTCATGAATACTGGCCACCCTTTTCTTGACCGGCATGCTTTTATTAACTTTTCCCTACAGAATGGAGATTATGCAGGTACAAATACAAATATAGAGAAGATAAACGGTGCGGTTCGAATCGATCAAGGGAGTGCACTAGGTAAATCATCAGCATTAGATCTAATTTTACATAATCTTCACTTTATTTTTCTGGCACCAATTCCATATCCAATGTCTACAACTCTTAATATTGGTGAGGCTGTATTGAATATGTCAGATAGTAGGCCGTATAGTGAATTACCCGAAGGACAAAAAATTGTTCTTAATCATATAGAAGATCTCTATGTAACAATAAACTTTTTACCTGTTGCAACAAAAACCTGCAGAATGGCGAATCCAACAGTTATTTTACCAAAAGTTTCTACAACAAGTTTTAAAAAAATTGGCGATGAGGTCAGTAAAACAAATTTCTCTTATAGTGTTAGCTGTGATCCGGGCGTTGGATATCAGCTAGTAGAGGTAGTTTTTTTAGATAATGCTGAGATTGAAAATAGATCGAATATATTGAAAAATCTAGGTACGGCAAAAGATGTTGGTATTAAAATCTATAATGCTGCGGACAATGCAGAAGTCAGATTTAATACTGCAATAGATTTTGGCACAATATGGACTTCTAATAAAGAAACAACATTAACTAAACAATTTTATGCGAGATATATCGCGACGGGATCGGATGTTACTGGTGGTACTGTAGAGGCTAAGGCGATAGTTCACCTTAATTATAAATAATATCGCCCTACCAAAGTGAAATATAATAGATCAATCGGTATAAATATGAAGAAAATGCTGCAAGTCGAATAATTAAATAGAAGCCGTGAGAAGATATGTATTCTATGGGAGATGAATTCATCAATATAGAATCATACTTATTTGTAGTCATGATGTCCGTGATATTTTTATTTTTGAACTCAATGTTAATGGCTCAGTTATTTATTATCTAAAATAGCCTAAATGATATAAGCAAAGAAATGTCAATATGCTCTCAACGGTTTTGCGAATAGGCTGTCATTGAGATAAGACTACTTTCACCATTCTAGATTTTAAACACGCAAACGCTTAAAAATATCCGCTAACTGCTGTATAGCCAGTGTTAATTCTTCGGTGGTATAGGCAGCAAATCCCATTAAAATGCCTGCTTGGCTAGGCTTTAGGGCATGTAAGCCACTAAGCCCCAAAAGATCAATGTCCACACGAGCAGCTTGTTCAATCAGCACATGTTCAATGAATTCACCACGGAAGATACACGGGATTTGCAGACCACCGCTGGGAATGATTGGCTGCACAAAATCACTGAGATACTGTTGAATCAGCTGTAATAAAACGTTGAGTCGTTCGGCATAGAGCATGCGCATATTGCGCACATATGCGCCAAAATGTCCGCCTTGGATAAAGCGTGCTAGGGTCAGCTGTGCAATCGGTGCACTATGCCCATCGAGTAAGGTTCGGGCGATGGTCATGGGCTGTACCAACACAGAAGGCAAGACCATATAGCCGATCCGCAAGCCCGGAAACAATGACTTGGTAAAGGTACCGATGTAGATGGTCCGTTCATGCGGATCTAGCCCCTGTACGCAAGCGGTGGGTTTGCCTGCATAATGGAACTCACTGTCATAGTCATCTTCAATAATCCACGCCTGTTGCTGGCTGGCCCATTCAATCATCGCCAAACGGCGGTCGAGTGATAGGGTGACCCCAGTTGGAAACTGATGTGAGGGGGTGAGAAAAACCGCTTTTGCTGCATGTGGACTTTGGCGTAATTGGTCGACTGAAATGCCATCTTGATCGACTGGAATCGGAATGCAATTGAGCCCAACCGCATCGAAGGCTTTTCGTGCGCCGTGATAAAGCGGATCTTCAATAAAAATTGCATCACCTACATCGAGTAATAATTGTGCGCATAAGCTCATGGCCTGTTGTGAACTGGTCAGCACCAAAACCCGTTCAGCCGTTGCATGTGCGCCGCGTTCCAAATTGACATAGTCGGCAATGGCATGTCGTAAGCATTCGATACCTTGGGGTGGACTGTGCAATAAGGCTTTACTGCCATATTCCTTGAGTACTTGCCGTTGTAAACGCTCCCAGATGGGTAAAGGAAATAGTCGTGTTTCGGGAACGCCCGGTGCAAAGGGGCGCGGCTGCATAAAGTCACGAACTCCACCATTTTTAAAAATATGCATGCCACGTTGACTGAGGGTTTGTGCTGGCGTGCCGTGCGTATTGCGTTTTGGCAGACGTTGTACTCTTTTGGAGACCACACTCCCACTGCCAATGCGTCGTTCAATAAAACCTTCGGCATGTAATTGGCTGTAGGCCATCTCGACTGTATCACGTGAAACACCAAGTGAACTGGCCAAAGCACGTGAGGCAGGGAGTGGTTTTCCCACATCGAGGATGCCATCCAAAATTAATTGACGGATGGCACGCTGAATCCGGGCGTAGCGTGGAAGGGCAGCATATTGAGGGGCGACTAAGCAGACCTTTACCGATTCGAGTTGTGAGTGCTTAAACAAATGGTCTGCTCATCTTGATTAAAATGGTAGGGTAATACAAGCCATTGTGCTTTTACAATAGCCATTCTGATCTTCACTCAACCGATCAATATGGAGTAAAGCCCGAACATGTCCTCATCCTCTTCTTTGCGTTTTAATGATCTGATCCACCCAAGTGTGGCAGGCCTCATCTCGGTGATTGTCAATTATGGCGGCACCTTTATTTTGGTATTTCAGGCGGCAAAAATGGCAGGGTTAAGCCCTGAACTCACGGCCTCTTGGGTCTGGTCGATTTCGATTGGGGTGGGGATTACTGGCATTATTTTAAGTTGGTGGGCACGTGCACCGATTATCACCGCATGGTCAACCCCGGCGGCCGCATTTTTGGTCACCGCACTGGTTGCTGTGCCCTATTCTGAAGCGATTGGAGCATATTTACTGTCTGCTGCTGCATTTGTGCTATTGGGGTGGTCTGGCTATTTTGAAAAACTGATTCGCTTTATTCCAGCCAGTATTGCTGCGGGGTTATTGGCAGGGATTTTATTGCAATTTGGCATTGGTGCATTTAGCAGTATGACGGTCGATCCTATATTGGTCGGATTATTGGTCTTGGTTTATATTGTATTGAAGCGTTTTACTGCACGGTATGCGGTGGTCGGTATTTTATTATTGGGCATTATTTTATTGCTGCTGCAAACACGGATTGATTTATCTGGCGTGCAATTAAGTTTTGCGACCCCAGTATTTACGATGCCAACATTTTCTTTTAATGCCTTGCTGAGTGTGGCATTGCCATTATTTTTAATTACCTTAACTGGGCAATATATGCCTGGCATGTTGGTTTTACGCAATGATGGCTTTAAAACCAGTGCCAATCCGATTATCACCGTAACCGGTTTGGGTTCATTGCTGATGGCACCATTTGGTTCACATGCCTTTAATTTGGCTGCGATTACTGCTGCAATTTGTACTGGAAAAGAGTCGCATGAAGACCCATCAAAACGTTGGATTGCCGGTATTGTGGCAGGGCTATTTTATATACTGGTTGGATTGTTTGGGGTAACCTTTGCTGCCATCTTTATGGCCTTACCTGAAACTTTTATTATGACCTTGGCGGGCTTGGCATTACTCGGCACCATCGGTGGGAGCTTGGCAAATGCTTTGGCTGAGCCGAAAACCAGAGAGGCAGCATTAATTACATTTTTAGCTGCCACTGCAAATATTAACTTGTTTGGAATTGGTGGGGCATTTTGGGGTCTAATTATTGGATTAATTGCCTATGTGATTTTAAATGGCTCGCTTACTGGTTTTAAAATGGGTATGAAAAAAGCGTAGTGAGACGAGGGTGATGCTGAGATGTGGGCGAAACAATCACAATCAATCGCCCACCTTGCTTAAATTGACGGCAAGATTAGATCACCCACCAAATCACCAAGGGCAGAGTAAAGGCGACACAGAGAGTTTGTAGGCTAATCACTGCTGCCATTAGTTGACTGTCACCATTCAGGACTTTGGTCAGGATGTATGCAGCGGATGCAGTTGGGAGTGCAAAGAAAATCACCACAACTTGCATCACCAAGAGTGAGACATCAAATACATAGATGCAGACCAGCCAAGCCAGGGCCGGCATGATCAGTAAGCGCGCAAAGGTGTTGATAAAGAGTGGCCAGAGCGCAGCTTTAAACTGGTCAAATTGCAGTGCTGCACCGACGCAAAGTAAGCCAAGCGGTAAGCTACAGATCGCCAATTGATGGAGCAGGTGATTCAATCCGACCCAAAGACTCAGACCAGACGCATTAAATAGCGCCCCAATTAAACAGGATAAGATGAGTGGGTTTTTGATTAAGGCTTTGAATATTGCAATAAAACTCATTTGTTCCGGATCAGTCAATGCCACCACGGAAACGATATTTACCGCAGGAATACTCATGGCCAAACAAATGGCCAAAATGGTCATCCCAGGTTGTTGAAATAAAGCGGCTACCACGGCCAAGGCAATATAGGTATTAAATCGCACGACACTTTGCATATAGACGCCAAAACGTGCTGAAGGCGTGTGATAAAGGGCACGGATGAGATATAAGGCAATACAGGCGATCCCAAAGACTAGCCCTAAAACTAACATCAGACTTTGTACCAGCGCAAAATCAATATTGGCTGTGGCCAACTGACTAAATAGCATGGCAGGGAATAAAATATAATAATTCAGCTTTTCAGCACCAGACCAAAAACCATCGGCTAGAATTTTTTTATGATGCAGCAGATATCCACCCAAGATCAGGGCGAGGAGTGGGAATAGCGAAATAAAAATCTGGCTCATACGAAGGGGGTTATTCCTGTTGATGCTGTACTGTTGACCCTGATTTGGCTTTTTTATTGGTCAAAATGACCCCAGCAAAACAGAATATACCGCCAAGCAGCATGGCCCATGTAACCGTTTCTTTCAAGAGGAAAAAAGATAAGATCACGGCAAAACAAGGTACCAGATTGTTGAAAATAACCGTACGTGATGCACCAATCTGTTCAATGCCTTGTGCATACCAGACAAAGGCCAATACCGTACCGAGGGCACCAAGATATAGCATTGCCAACCAATTCATCGTTGAAATATGAATGGCTTGCCAACTTTCTAATTGTGGAATGGCACTCACCAGCAAAAACAGCAGCCCCCAAAGAATCGCATAGGTGGTGGTGAGCTGGGCGGATAAGGGCGCAACTTTACGAATACACAAGGTGTAGATCACCCAACAGCATACGGCCCCAGACATCATGGCTTCGCCTTGTCCAAAGGCACCATCCAATAAACTACTGAATTGCCCACGACTGACCACAATGATGGTTCCTAAAAAGGCCAGTAAGACGCCAAAATAATTCAGTTTGGACAGTTTTTCTTTAAAAATGATTGCTGCTGCAACCACGGTCATTACCGGCGATAAACTGACAAATAAGGCACTGCGCCCAGCCTCTATATAGTTGAGTGCACCAAGAAAGAAGAGGTTGTAGATGCAAATTCCAGTGAATCCCATTATTGCGGTATACAGCAATTGTGAGGGGCTAATCCAGACCCAGCCAGCGTGTTTACGTACAACCAAAATCACCAGTAAAATTGCGGCAATCCCAAATCGGCCAATTGCAGCCAAATGTGGAGGGACGTCAGGTGCTAAATGACGACCAGCAATAAAGGTTCCACCCCAGAAAAATGCCACTGCAATTAATTTGAGATAGAGCTGCCATTGCGGTGCTCGGATGAGGGGGCTGCGGTCAACACTGGACATGGGGAGGGTGACTTAATTGAATCAAGAGCAGCAGCTTAACCCAGATAGGTCGATTGTAAAATGAGTTTTGAGCGTTAAACCTAGTTTTTTATTTTTATATTTCAGCATTTATTTTTATCATAATTTAAATAAAAAAAGTGGCCAATTGGGAGATTGGCCACAAAGGTTGAGCGAGTGAGGGCTTTGATTTAGCGATCAAGCCCATCGTATAACGTTAAGTCAGTCCTCTTTGATTAGATCACCAGCGCAGTATTGAGTTCGGCAGTGCTTGCTTCAATATTTAAACGTTGGATCAGCTGTTGGGCTTGGGACAATAACTGCTGATCTTGAGCAAAGGCATTGACCAGTTGAACCCCGATCGGCAGTTGATCTTTGCTAAAACCAATCGGAAAGCTGCAAGCGGGAGCATCTAAGTAGTTAAACGGACGAGTGTAATCGCCAACATGCACATAGTTCGTATCGAGCTCATCTAGATCGGTGGCGAACAAGGGGCTGGCGGGTAATAACAAACAGAGGTTGTCGCCTAAACTGTCTTTAAAAATTTGTTGATAATGTGTGCGTTGCTGCAAAGCAGTTTGATATTCGTCTGCTGAAATCAACTTGCCTTTGCAGACACGCTCACGGACCACTTGCCACATTGGCGTCGCAGGATTTTCAGCAGCATCCCCATGATAGCGATAAGACTCATAGGCAATGATTGTTGAGGTAAAGGCTGATAATTCCGTAAAATCAAGTTCTTGTGGTCGTATCCATGGCTTTAAAACAACACCTTGTAAGCTCAAGTCCTCAAGCAGTTTTTGCCAAAGCAGCATAATTTCTGGTGCTAAGGGTGCAGGGAAATCCAAATGATCCAAATAATAGATTGGTGCCATGGCTTCGCTCATGCTGGCAAGTGACTGGTTGCTGAGCAGCAAATACAGCTGAACCAAGTCATTAAAATGCAATGACATCGGTCCTAGCGTATCTAGACTTTTGGCCAAAGGCACCGTACCGGAACCATCGATGCGAAACTGTGATGGTTTAAAACCAAAAATACCGTTAAAGGCAGCAGGTGCCCGAATTGATCCGCCAGTGTCTCCACCAATCGCCAACGGGCTAAGGCCCGCGGCAATTGCGACTGCACAACCCGAAGACGATCCCCCTGGTGCGACCACTTGTGTCGCCCACGGATTATGCGGTGTGCCTTGTTGTGGATTTTGCCCTGAGAGACCAAAAGCCAGTTCTGTCATTTTGGCTTTGGCTAAAATCACAAAACCAAGTTGTTTCAGCTGTTGTACTAAGCTGGCATCTGTATCTGCTTTTTCAGAGAGATAGATCGTACCAGCCTGTGAAACGTGCCCAGCAACATCAATGCTGTCTTTTAAAATAATCGGTGTGCCATGAAAAATACTACAGGCCTTTCCTTGCGCGGTTAAGTCATCTAAATGCTGTGCTTGCGCGAGCGCCTGTTCAGCAAAAAGATCAGAAATACAATTTAACTCAGCTAAGCTTTCGATCCGATTAATAAAAAATTGGGTGACAGCGACAGATGAGGTTGAGCCATTTGCGATGTGCTGAGCCATGTCTAATGCAGACATATTTAAAAAGTTCATTAAATATCTTCCAATTTTTTTCCGGCAGTTTCGGGCATTTTGATAAAGGTGATCAGTGTGATTAAAGCACCGACTAAAATGATGAAGTAAAAATAGTCTTGTTTTCCAATGCTTTGTAACCAAGTCAACATATAAGGTGTGGTTCCACCCAAGAGGGCAACGACTAAGTTGTAGGGTGCACCAATACCAACAGCACGTACTTCTGTTGGAAATTGTTCTGACATTACTGCCGGCCCAATTGAGGTATATAAGGCATAGAGCAATAGACCAAACATCTCTGCCAATAAAATTGAGCTAAATGAGCCATCCATCCATTTAATCACGGGATAGAAGAAGAGTAAGTAGCCAACAGCAAAGACGATCAGTTGTGGTTTACGACCAATTTTATCGGAGAGCATGCCGAACAAAGGTTGGCAAAGCATAAACAACACCATGCTAATGGTATTTGCAGCAAAGGCCGTTTTAGGGTCAGCACCCAGTGTATTAATGGCGTAGGTCGGTACGTAGATTACAAATACATAGAAAGCAAAGGTGGTAAGAATCGAGATGCCAACGATGCGACGTGTTTCACGTGGGTAGTTCTTTAACAGTTTGAAAATTGGGTTTTTAACTTTTGGTTTGTGTTCAGTCAGTTCACTGTCCGGCACTGATTTACGAATCCAGAGTCCAACCAAACCACCGACTGCACCAATGATGAATGGAATTCTCCAGCCATATTCGCTCATTTCGATTTTGCTTAAGCTAGAGGTTAAGATCCAGGCCAAGCCTGATGCCGCCAAGATCCCAATCGCAGAACTAAAGAAGATGAAGCTTGAATATAAACCACGACGATGATCCGGTGCCATTTCAGAGAGATAGGTTGCAGCAGAGGCAAACTCGCCTCCCAAAGAAAGCCCTTGGAGTAAACGCGCAAGCACTAAAATAATGGGGGCCACAATGCCAATCGTAGAATAAGTCGGTGATAAACCAATCATTAAGGAACCAACAGCCATCATAATGATGGTGACTGATAAGGCCGCTTTACGCCCATAACGATCTGAGAAAATACCGATGACAATGCCACCCAATGGACGCATAAAGAAACCCACTGCAAAAATTGCAAAGGTCGCTAACAAGGCCGCTGTTGGGTTGTCAGAAGGGAAAAATTGTTTAGAAAAATATAAGGCGAAGGTTGCATAGATGGTCCAGTCGAACCACTCTACGGCATTTCCTATGCTGCCCGCGATAATCACTTTACGCTGTGAGACAGTTTCTGGTTTAGATGCAGATTCATCTCTGTTAAACTCATCCATAAGTTATTCCCATATTCATAATTCATATTGTGGACAGAAAATATATTATTTATTTGGTTTGTAGACCCAATATGAGATTATATTTAATTTATAGACGTGTCAATGATGATGAATGAGATAAAACATATCGACGAGGTTGATAAGGCATGTGTAACGGCCTTAATGGCCAATCCACGCGGTTCTTGGCGTGACTTGAGCTTGAGTACCGGTATTCCTGAAAAGAAATTATCGAGAAGGGTCAACAAGTTATTTGAAGAACACTATATTCGTACCGTGGCTGAATTGAATCCTTTGGTGGTCAATCGTGGCATTACGGTGCATGTCTGGATCGGGGTGTTGTTTGGCAAAGAAAAAGCGGTTGCTCAGTTTTTTTCTGCTTTGCCTGAGGTTCGGGTGTTGTTTATCACCACGGGGATGGCAGATATATTTTTAGAAATTGGTTTAGAAAAACAGTCTGATCTTGCTGTTTGGATGCATGACTTTGTTAACAACAGCTCAGATATTAAAACGGTTGAAACCCAAGTGGTGTTGAAGCCGTTTACTTGGGCGAGTCGTGTCAGAAAAGCAGATGATCTTCTGTCAACGCATTATCCTGATCGGCACTTAAGCAGTGATGAACTAAAGCTTATTCACCTTTTGTCTTTTGATGCACGCTTGTCGATTAAGCAATTGGCAGAACAGATGCAAATGAGTGAGCATCGGAGCCAAAAAATGCTCAACGATTTACTCAATGAAGATGCATTTTCAATTCGACTTGATTTTGAGCCGAGTATTTTGGGTTTGAGTGTTGAAGCGATTCTGTTGATAAAAATTCAACCACAGCATGCGCAAACCATCGCACAAAGCTTAGTCAGTCTAACGAATACTCGATGTTTATTTGGAATTAGTGGCGAATCACAGTTTTTCTGGCATGTCCTTTGTGAAGACTTAGCAGACTTGTGGCGTTTAACCACGGAAGAGTTGGGTAAACTTGAAGGTATTGTTTCATGTAATAGTAATATGGTGATTGGTGCCTATAAGCGTGCTGGCTTCATGCGTAAGGGAATGAAAATACAGATGGATTAGCAGTTGCTAATCTTGGTATTAGGGACAATATTGATTGATTTAAAAACAGGCAGCATCATTGGAATGATCTGCTGCCTGTGTAAATTGAGTCTGTAACTTTCAACACAACTCAATTGAATTATGCCAGTACATCTGCTTGCTTAGCTCAAAACAGCTTGAGCTTCAATTTCAATGAGCCATTCTGGTAAAGACAGCCCAGTTACAATAATCCAAGAGGATGCAGGGGGGTGTTGACCAAATTTTTCTAATAAAACTTCAGAAATTTCAGCTTGTTCAGCAGGACTGTCACAGCCTTGTTTGATATAAATCCGGAGTACTGTAACGTGATTGAGACCGGCTCCGGCAGCATGCAGTACTTTTTCAATATTCTCTACAGCTTTACGAGTTTGTGCTTTGATACCGCCCGTAACAGTTGTTTCATCGACGTCGACACCCACTTGACCAGATAAAAATAACTGGCGAGTGCCTCGCGTTTCAACCGCTTGACTAAACCCATATTGCAGCGAGTTAAATACAGTCGGTGGATTAATACGTTGGTGTGTCATGTTCGGCCGCTCTGAATCGAAACAAAGACCATAACATACAGCCCAATAAATCTAAATATTATGTTGTGAATTGAAGAGCTTAGCTAAAGATGGGGATTTGAGGAGGGAAGTAAAGAGAGGAGATCTGAATGGGTAAAACTCAAAAACAAAAAAAGCACTATAGCGTGCTTTTTTTGTTATTTGCTACTGATTATTCAGCAACAATGTTTACAGCGTTCGGGCCTTTTTGACCTTGAGCGATGCTGAAAGTAACCTGTTGGCCTTCAGCTAAAGTTTTGAAACCTGAACCAGTGATTTCGCTGAAGTGAGCAAAAACGTCTGGACCTGATTCTGGTTGAATAAAACCGAAACCTTTAGCTTCGTTAAACCACTTTACAGTACCTTTCATTGTATTAGACATAATATATCCTATTGAATTTGAAGATCTTAGCCACTTTTTGGGTGACTGGTTTATAACTTTGAAAAAATAATGCAACTTAAATCTGAAAAAACGAAGGATTATGACTAAAACTGCGATACTTAAAGAAAATTGACCAAAACAAGATTTTTCCTAGTTTGCGATTATACTACATGAAAAAATTCAACTTGCAAGCGTTTTTATTTTCTTTTTTACTTTTGGCTGTGATGCCCCGTTAAATGCTAACAATTAAGCAATTTTCTCAAAATAAAAAGCATCTAGCTGATGAATGTTAATCAATGAACACAAATATTGGCATTTTAAGCTGATTGGCATAAATCCAGCTGCTGTGATGACTGCTTTTTAGCACGATCTGTATTTTTGATGAAAAACAATTAGATCGAACTCGTTTGTTGGCTTGGGGGATCAGATTTCAGTTTTAGACTGATCAATAAGGAAATCCCCATCAATAGTGCGGTAATTGAAAAACACCAACTAAAACCGTGGATGACCGATGCTGTAGATGATTCGCTGAAGCTTGCGAGGTTTTGTCTTCCTGTGCTGTAGGCGAAAATGCTACTCATCAGCACCGTTCCATTGATCAGGCCAATGTTACGGCTCAAATTGAGTAGACCAGTCATCAGACCTTTACGTTTAGGTTCAAGCATGAGGATCAGTGCGGTATTATTTGCGGTTTGAAACAGCGCATAGCCGATGGTGACGAATACCATGAGCAATATATAGCTCCATAGCGTGAGTTGTTGCGCCAATAGGACAAATAGACTGAATCCAAGCGCACTACAACTTAAAGCAAAGGTACGGATGGTTTTTACCCCAAAATGATCGACCCAACGTGCAGCAGGAACGCCCAAGCTTGCAGCCAGTAGCGGCCCCACCGACATCACCAAACCCATTTTGGCAGGGGGGAACTGCAAAACTAAGCTTAGATAAAATGGGCCAATAATCAAAGTTGCCATCATCGCTGTTGCCATCAGGCTATTGATCAAGAGACCGGCTGAAACCGATCCTCGGCTCAACAAGTTCAATGGAATCATCGGTTGCAGACTGCGACGTTGCATACGATAAAAGCCATAACCACAGAGCGCACTACAAATAAGAAAAATGATATTCAATGGTCGATCTAAGCTGAAACCTAGGCCATAAGTAATCAAACTTAAGCTAAGCAGTAGCATCGCGAGCCAGTCCACTGTTTTTTTAGGGGGAACGACTTTGGGGCTTGCTGGTGAAGTGGTTGAATGAGGAAGACGAAAAATCAAGATCAGTGCAGCAATACCGATCGGAATATTTATCCAAAAAATTGCAGGCCATCCTGCAAATCCAATCAAAGCACCACCTAGCGTTGGTCCGAGTGCAGTTCCGACCGCGGATAGACTCCCGATCCAGCCCATGGCTTGGGCTGAATTGGGATCTGCTTGATAGCTGATGAACAGCAACATGGCCGAACTCAGCATCATCGCTGCGGCAATTCCTTGTAATGCACGGTAAAAAATCAGCCAGCCGATACTAGGTGCAAGGGCACAGCAGAGGGCACTCAACATAAACAGGACAATGCCACCCATCAGTATTTGACGACGATCATGCTGATCCAGATATTGACCGATGATCACACTGCTACTCATCATGCTGATTAAATACACCACAATGACCCATTGCACCCCATTTAAGCTTTGCTGAAAACTGGATACCAGCGTGGGAATTGAAATATTAACAATGCTGGTACTGAGTGATGCAAGTAAGATAGGAATGGAAAAGGTAATGAGTCCGGTACGGAAATGCTGCTGATTTGGCATGGTAGTTGAGTATTTAATGGGCAGAATCAGCAGTTTAAAAGCAAAAAGTTGTGCGTTGAAGGCGCGTTAGCTGCAAATCCGCTATGCAGCAAACGCTTGAATGAACCAGTGATCGCTGTGAAATAATCAAGGTGCTTATCTATTTTTATTATTGCCAGACACGAATCACTCAAAATTAGGTTGAGAAGCAAGCGCATGTCCATTGATAAACTTGATTATAATTCGTTAAGAACCTTGCAGGCTTTATTGATTGAACAGAATATTACCCAAGCTGCAAAGCGTTTAAATTTAAGTCCATCGGCAATGAGCCGTGCATTGGGGCGCTTAAGGCTCAGTATGCAAGATCCTTTGTTGATCCGGGCTGGCCAAAAAATGTGTTTAACACCAAGAGCCATTGCTTTGCAGCACGAGATTTTTCCGTTGATTGAGCAGATTGAGAAAATTTTAAGTCCAGTTTCTGCGACCCAGATTGAAAGCTTAGCGCGTTGTTTTACTTTGCGCTGTAGTGAGGGATTTGTAGAAAATTTTGGCCCAAGGCTGATTCGTTATCTTGCTGTACATGCACCTTATTTTGAACTACGTTTTGTGATGAAGCACAATAAAAACAACCAAGGGCTCAGAGAGGGAAGCATTGATTTAGAAACCACGGTTGTTGGTCAGTCCACAGGCTTAGATATGCGCAGTCGTATCTTGTTTCAGGATCGTTTTATTGGTGTGGCGCGGATGGGTCATTCTATAAGTCAGGCTACGCCGAGTATCGAATCTTATATTGCCGCACAACATGTTCTGGTTGTGCGCGATTTTAATAAAATTCATCCCATTGATAGCTATTTAAAAAAAATGCAATTAACTCGCCAAAGTCAGATATCTGTTGCGAGTTTCACGGCTGCTTTGGCTTTGGTGAGGCACACCGATTTAATTGCGACTGTACCTGAACGGTATACAGATCAATTGTGTAGCGACTTATATCGTTTTGAATTGCCTTTTGATTTACAACCGATTCCGCTCTCTTTACTTTGGCATCCACGTTTTGACGCAGATCAGGCACATGCGTGGCTCAGGCAAGTAATTTTGGCACTTTGTAATACAAATTAATGGTGGTGAAAAAAACTACATTGTTGTGTTCCATTATATAGAAAAAACTCATGTTGAAGCGCTAGGTATAACGGCATTCTCACAATTTAATTCAGTTTAAAACACTATTACATAGGTATGTTGTTTTGCTTGACTGAAAACACTAAATTGTGGGTAAGCTTATGAAATAATTGAATATATTTCTTTGTTTTTTAAAAAACTGTGCTATATTTCACAGCGTTGCAAGGCTTTTAGTTTCTATTTAAATATATGACCATCATTTAAATCATGGTTTCAGATCTAAGTACTCAATATTCGCTGGTATTTTTCGGCAAAGCCCCTGATTGAGGGGCTTTATTTTTGTTTATAAGTTTATAAGTTTATTTGTTGTCATTGTAGATATTGTCTTGTTCTGCCACATTTCTAAATCGCTTATACGACCAAATATATTGTTCTGGCGCAATGCTGATCATTTTTTCAATTTCCTGATTTAAACAGTCCACTGATTGTTGCACATCTTTTGAGCGAATCTCATCCGGGAGGCGATGACAATGTACATCAAACTCGGTTAAGTTCGCACGTCGGATACAGCTGAGACCTACCACATTACATTGCGTTTTTGCAGCCAATTTAGAAACCAGCGTACTCGACAACGCATTTTGTCCAAAAAAATCAGAATAAACTCCACCGGAGAGTTTGGGGAGGTGATCGGGTAAAATAACGGTTAAGCCACCTTGTTTAAGGGTTTTGAAAATCGCCCGAATGCCACTTTCATCTGTTGGAACTAAAGTGGCTTTAAACTTTTGTCGTGCCTCTAATAGATAGCGGTTGATCCCTTTGATTTTATTTGGTTTATACATAATCACAGGCTCGCTGTAGACGCTTAACCATGAGTTTAGTAATTCCCAACAGCCATAATGCAAAACCACCACGATGACGCCTTTTTTATTTGCTAATGCTTCCGTAAAGTGTTGTTCACCATGAATTTTAGCCAATAAACTTAAATTATATTCAGCGGGCATTCCCCAAATTTTTACAAATTCAACATAAGTCCTACATTGGCTTTTTAGGCTATTTTTAATTAAACGCTGCTGTGCTTGTGGAGCTAATGTTGGATAAGCAAGCTTAATATTAATCTGTGTAATACGTTTCATCGATGAATTGTATTGATACAAGATGATCGCAATCCAACCTGCAAATAACTGCAATAGGCTGAGCGGGAGGAATGCGATAAATTTAAAAATGAAATACATGAATGGGCTACTTAATTGAACCGAAGTTCAAATTTGAATAAAATTCTAGAAAATATCAGAGAATATTTCTAGCTTATCCGCATCGTTGAACAGTAAAACGGTATGCAAAAAAATCAAAGCGACGAAAGTCACCGCCGTCAGATGCGTGATCAATAGAGAACACGAAATCGTGGATAAAAAACCAGTAATTGATCTTACAAAATTGCTTTTGGCGTGAAGTAGAATATTGAAATACAGGAAAAAATCTAGTCAGTCACGCTTGCCCAACGGCAACAAGATGAGGCAGGTGATGATATAACATAGAATTAATGTTGGCGCTATTTAAATGCACGATGTCGGCCGATTAAGTTGTAGATCGTGCTGTGTTTAAGTTGATCTAGATTGAGGGACTCAGGCTATTCATAAAATAATCAATAAATTTTATGATTCAGGGCTTGACCTTACGATCATGGCAAGCTTTAGAGTTTAACTGTTGAGATTGTTTTATTCTTTTTAATGTCCCGTTTGGAGTCCAATATGAAATTTACTGTTCCTAATATGACCTGTGGTGGTTGTGCACGTGGTGTAACTGCTTCAATTAAAGCCGTTGATGCAGATGCTGTGGTCGATATTAATGTCGCAACAAAAATGGTTGAAGTACAGAGTACCCAATCCTTTGAGGATATTGCTGCAGCACTGACTGAAGATGGTTTTCCACCACAAGCCGTGTAAATAAAATCGCTAAAATCGAGCAATAGCCTGAAGCATCAAGCTATTGCTCCGTCAGCGCAGACCTTGCGTTGAAAACAGGTACTTGATTTCAAAAGTTAAATTGGCTATGTTTCATGCAGTATTTTGTCAATTAAGAATTAAAAATGCACAAAACAAATGACTTACTTCAAGCTGTTGAATGGAAAGATTTACTGAAGCTTACGCAGAAAGACATTATTTCAGAACTTTTTATCTCGCTACCGTGGTTACTTTTTGCCTTTGGCTTTGCTTATTTTGCACAACAATATCACTTGCTTTATTTGCCTGCTTTGGGCTGTTCTTTTATGTTCTTCCTAACCGGTCTGCGACAGGTTCATAACGCATTTCATTTTGCACTCGGTATCACCCGTCCACAAACCCATTGGGTCATGTTTGGGCTTAGTGTATTGATGCTTGGTTCAATGCATGCTGTGCAGATTAATCATTTACGTCATCATCAATATTGCATGCAAGATGAAGATGTTGAAGCGAAGAGTGCGAGAATGCGTTGGTGGCAAGCACTATTATTTGGCCCAATATTCCCATTGATGCTACATAAAAAAGCCTTGCAAGTGGGGAATCAGACACAGCGTAAATGGATTTATGCAGAGCTGTTGGCCAATGTACTGGTATTGCTACTGGCCTTTGTGGTTTTTGATCATATTATTTTGAAATTTCATGTGCTTGCAATGCTTATCGGGCAATGCATGACTGCTTTTTTTGCAGTTTGGACAGTACATCATGATACCGAAGATCATATTTATATGGCGCGTACGGTCAGGCATGAGCTGAAACGTGTGGTCACCTACAACATGTTTTTTCATGTCGAACATCATTTGTTTCCAGCCGTACCGACTCGGCATTTACATGTATTAGCGAAACGTCTAGATGCTTATGCACCTGGGGTCGAGATACGGCAGGTGTTCTAAATATAAAAATACCTACATTCAATTGCTTGACGGATTTCTAAGCAATAGGTAAAACTGCATGTCTATTTCGGCATTTTAATTGCACACTGCCAGACCTTGTCACAGATCTCGCCTCAAGTGATTTAAAGCAATAAATTTGTTCAGTTTTAGGTTTTAAACAAGCATTAAGTTTTTAAAAACTGCATCTTTTCCATGCAGATTAAAGTGGATTCATTCAAGAATATTTAAGCTTTAGGCAAATGATCACTCCAGACGCTTTACCGCAGATTGAGCCGCATCTCTACCCAGCGCTATAAAACAGTATTTAGGACAATTTTATTCGATGTTTAAATCTTTTTTTCCAAACCCCAAGTGGTTTTTTTTATCTGTTATTTTGTGGTTTCTGATCAATATTGGGCTGTGGTACAGCGGTGGTAAAGAATGGGGGACGCTCATTGGTTTTCCTACTGATTATAGTCAAATAGAGCATTCTCTAGGGGTCAGTCGGTTTTGGGACTTAAAGTATATCTGGTTCTATTTATGGTATTGGCTCTCTATTGCGATCTTTGCTTTATTTTGGAAAATTAAAGTCAATCATCCTTGGCAGGCTTGGTCGATTTGGGGCTCTGCTTTTATTATTTTCAATGTCTGGCTTGGCGTGCAAATGAGTGTAACCATTAATGCCTGGTATAGCCCATTTTTTGATTTGATTCAAAAAATGATGAATGATGGGGTCGGTGGAGATGTTAATTTACTCTATCAAGGGACATTAACTTTTTTATATATCGCGATGGTTGCGGTCACCATTGCTGTATTGAATCTATTCTTTGTTAGTCATTATATTTTCCGCTGGCGTACCGCAATGAACGATTATTATATTGCAAACTGGGCGATTCTACGCCAAGTCGAAGGGGCATCACAGCGGGTCCAAGAAGATACCATGCGTTTTGCCACCAGTTTAGAAACGCTTGGGGTCAGTTTTATTAAAGCCATTCTGACTTTAATCGCATTCCTGCCTGTCTTGGTGCAATTATCAGCACATGTACCTGCTTTGCCGATTATTGGTGAGCTGAAATACTCTTTGGTGTGGGCCTCAATTGGCTGGGCATTATTTGGGACATTTGTCTTGATGGTGGTCGGTATTAAATTACCGGGCTTGGAGTTTAATAACCAAAAGGTTGAAGCAGCATTACGTAAAGAGTTGGTTTATGGTGAGGATCATGATCATCGTGCTGAACCGAAAAAGGTGAAGGACTTGTTTGGCAATGTCCGTAAAAATTACTTCCGACTGTATTTTCACTATGCCTATTTCAACGTGGTGAGTATTTGGTATATCCAATTGGATATTTTATTTAGTTTGGTGGTGCTATTCCCTGCGATTGCTGCGGGATTAATCACGTTGGGGTTATTGCAACAGATTAGCCATGTCTTTGAAAAAGTCCGTGAATCCTTCCAATATTTGGTCAGTTCATGGAAAAGCATTATTGAAATGCTCTCGATTTATAAACGTTTAAAAGAGTTTGAGTCGATTTTAAAGTAAGCCGCATCACCCTCATGCTAGTCTTCTCCCTCAGCGGGAGAAGGTGTTTTTAGACAGAATCGATCAATCAAAAATGGCAGTATTTTCCTTAACTGACTAGCATTAGGTGGAGCGAGGACGTTTGCAGGGTTATTCTCGTCAGTGCTGATCAGCACAAAAATATCCTCTTAGGCTTTGCATAATAAATCCATTTCTTTGACCAACATTGCCCAAATGGGTACGGCATCTTTTTTAAAATAGCCCATATGACCAATCTGTGGCATCGCCAATTGTTTGGCTTCTAGGTTGATAAAATGCATGGGGGCTTGTCGATAATATTGCATAAAGGCATAGCGTGAGTTGGGCAAGGCCCAATCGTCATCGAGCGCGGCATAGGCATAGATTGGGGTTTTAACTTCAGCAAACTGAACTTGCAAGGCTTGACCAATTTGAGGGTCTGCAAAGAAGTAAGTTGGGTTTTTACACCAACGTCGCCATTCGTGATATACCCCTTTGGGCAGATCAGCGCCCATCTTCAGTTTGCTCCAAGGCAGATAACCGCTTAGGGCAACCAGCGGTGGAAAGATCACATTCCAAATAATTTTCACTTTAAATTGTTCTTTGGCCGGCATATAACCTGCCCAGCCTGCACCCGTACCAAAGCAGAACATGGCTCGAACCTGTGCATGATTGCTGCAGAGTCCCAGTGCTTGGCCTCCGTAGGAGTGCCCCACCATAAACAATGGCAATTTAGATTCGGCTTTTAAATAAGCAATGGCGCCAGAAAGATCGTATCTGCCCCAGTCGAGGTAAGACATTTGAAAACCTTTGAGCTGTGGTGGGGCGGAAGCGGCGACACCACGATAATCAAAGGTCAGGACTTGATAGCCAAATAGGGTCATGTATTCCGCAAAGCGACGATAAAATGCTTGGGGTACGCCCGTCGCACAGGCCACGACAATCTTGGCTTTGGCGGCAGTTTCGGGGGAATAGCAGGTTCCAGATAATAGATAACCATCACTGGCAGGGAACTGTACAAGGTCTGAGGCACAGGCTACGTTGCGCATGTTGCTTGGATTTTGTGACATAGGCTTAGACTTCATGGGGCAGTGATTAAGTGAAACCAATTAAGGTGATAGCTAAGATAACTAAGATCGCTAAACTGCAAATTCTGAGCTATTGACCGCTAAATTTGGGCTTACGTCGTTCCAGCATGGCAAAGGCACCTTCTTTGGCATCAGCTGAATTTAACAGCGGTGTAAGTTGGTTTTGAAGTTGAGCAAATGCCATTTCTGGGCTGTTTAAAAATGCGCATTGTGCTGATTGTAAAGTGGCTTGGACTGCGAGTGGGGCTGCACTGGCAATGCTTTGTGCAAGTTCCAGCGCACGTTGTAACGGTGATATCTCATCATGCACAACTTCAGTAATCAGATTCATATCATAGGCTGTGGCACTATCAAAAAAATCACCGGTGAGTAAATAGCGCATGGCTTTGACCCAACCAGCCGCTTGCACAAAACGTGCTGTTGCACCACCAAAAGGCATAATGCCGCGTTGCACTTCGATCTGTGCAAACTGACTCTCTGCATGTGCAATTACAATATCTGAATTGAGCATCAACTCAATGCCTGCGGTATAGCAATAGCCTTGGATCGCGGTAATCAGTGGTTTACTGCGTTGACGACCGACAGTTCCCCACGGATTGACCAAATCATCGGTGAAATTAAATACGCCATCTGCAAGTTTCGGTTGTAACTCGATTAGGTCCAGACCGGCAGTAAAATGTTCACCATGTGCGAACAGCACGGCACAGCGCAATGCGGGATTTTCATCGTATTCCGTCAATGCCCACGACAGGTCATGAATCATATGGCTATCGAAAGCATTGCGTTTATGTGGGCGATCCAAGCCAATTAAAAAAACAGATCCACGTATTTCCCGACTGACTTTGCCTTGTTGTTGCTTGACGGTATTCATTATGATTATTTTCCGAAATGAAAATTGTCTACTGTTGTAGCGGTTTCCGCCTCACTACGTCAACCGCAACCCGTGAACCAAGGTTCATAGACATTGCTGAATTGAGCATAGAAGGATGCGGTTAGCCATATTGCTTGTGTAATTTGTAAAAAGTGGATATTTCTTAACGATGATTTTGATTTTAACTTGCATTCAGATGGCTTTTTTTCATAATAGGATTTTTAAAAATTGAACTGAGTCTTATGTCCCCACTTGAAGTGTTTGCGGTTGTGGTCAGTGTACTGGGTGTTTCGTTGACCATTTTACGCAGTATGTGGTGTTGGGTTGTCAATCTGCTTGCTGTGGTGCTGTACGCTTGGCTGTTTTATGAAGTGAAGCTTTATGGGGAAACTATCCTGCAAATCTTCTTTATGGGGATGAACGTCTATGGTTTCGCATATTGGCTGAAAGGAAAACAACAAGATCAGCAAATTCGGGTTGAAATGATTCCGATGCAACTTGCTTTCAAGCAAATGGGCTTGGCGGCGATTGGGGGCTTAATCTTTGGCTTAATTTTATATTTCTTTACCGATGCCGCTGTGCCAATTTTGGATGCGCAACTGGCTGCTTTTAGTTTGCTGGGCACCTATTGGACCAGTCAGAAATATATCGCAACATGGATGCTGTGGGTGGTGGTCGATATTATTTATGTGGGAATGTTTGCTTATAAAGACTTGTATTTAACTGCCGGACTTTATGCCGCCTTTGTTGGACTCGCCGCTTTTGGTTGGTGGCAATGGTTACAGATCCGTGCCAAACAACAGTCTCCTTCTTCGCTATAAGCGTTGATTTTGGCCGATGTTCGGAATGATCCGCGGCCTACTGGATTGAGATTTTAAGGTTCAGCACTTAGGGCATGCTTGAGGGATTGACCATGATTATTGATTTACGCGAACAGCAATTGTTGAAGTTTGAGCAGATCGCGCAGAAAATCATGGCGCAGCCTGAGACTTATTTAAACTTTGATTCAGTCGCAGATTTTTATCAAGCCACGTGGTTAGATGATTTTCCCAAAGGGACGACTTTTTATGCCTCGGGTTTAGATGATGGCGCTGAACAGTTTTATGCACGGATTGAATTACGTGTTTATCGTCATGATGGTGCCTTGGGAAATCCACATCATGCACGACAGGGCTGTTATTTAAATATTACACATAACCATAAAACAGAGATTCAATTTGGCTTCATTTTTGCTTTAACAGCGCAGTAGAGCCAATGACGAACAGCGGTATTTTGCATTTAATGGCAATGGACCTCGGTGCAGGGGATAACAATAGCTGAAATCTGCACCGTTTAAATATTGGATAGAATTAAAAGCGTTAGCGAAAGGATCAACCATGGCACATCGCTTTACCGTCAATGCCACCTTACACGGCATTTCATTACATGATTTTAAACGATTGGCTGCAAAAACAGACTTACATGAAGCTGTCTGCAAACGTATCCCTGGTGAGAAACTAGAGATTTTTGAATCTAAAATAGAAGGCGAGATTTATACCTTAAGACGTGCATACAATTTAGACGTCAATATTCCCGAGATTGCAAAAAAATTATTAAAAGATGCTTTTCGATTAAAGCGTACCGATATCACCAATTTGCAGCAGATGACTTCGCAAGTCGAGCTTGGTGGCAATCTGCCACTAAGTGCCAATTGTGCACGTACCGTGACGGGCAATGCAGATCAGATTGAAATTCATTTGGAATGGGAGGTCAATGTCAAAGTTCCTTTGATTGGTGGCATGTTAGAACGTCATGCTGAAGGTGAAATTCGTAAGTTTAGTGATATTGAATTAGAAATTGTAGAAGATGAGTTGAAGAAAAACCTAAGTATTCAATAATCGATTCAGCATTAAAAAACGCAGCGAAAGGGTTAATGCCAGTTAGTTAAGCTTTTTTAATGATTCAAATGCCCCTCATCCCAGCCTTCTCCCAACGGGAGAAGGAGCTTTCAGAGATAATTGATTAATCTAAAATGGCAGTATTTGTCTTAACTGACTGGTATTACAGCGCAAGGGCTGCGTTTTTTAATGCTGAATGGGTTTAGCTTTTATGTTTTCTGCCGTGCTCGGATATGCTGAATCAACATATAGGCGAGTCGAACTACAAGCAAGGTCGCAACAGCTGCTACCGTCACGTAAAAGGCCTCATGATAGGGCAGTAAGTTGCGCCAAATACGATGTAACCAATGGCTGATTTGGATGCCAACACTAACCACCACAAAAGCCCAGAGAAAACAGGCTAATAAGTTGACTGCGATAAATTTGAGTCGTGGGAAATGTCGAATTCCGACACTCATTGGTAAAATGGTGCGGAGTCCCCAAGCGAAACGCATAAAGAGAATCGTTAAATAGGGATAACGGTCTATAAAAATACTGGCTTGTTCAAATTTCTGTTTGAGCTTGGGTTTATTGTCGATAAAAGCACGACCGTATTTGGCACCAATTTGATAATAGCTTTGATCACCAATAAATCCACCCATTGCTGCCACTAAAACCAATAACCAAAAGTTTAAAATATGCTGTTGTACCGCATAGGCACCCAAGACCAGTACGGTTTCGCCTTCAAATATTGTGCCGATAAAGACAGCAATATAGCCATATTGTTGTAAGAGAGATGCCCAATCCATTTTAATCCTTATTACTTAAGTTATTATAAATATAGAAAGTGAATTATATTCGCACAGTTGAATGATTTTATAAAAGGTTTTGCCCAACATAATTTGGTTGGGCATTTGTACGACTTAGCTGGTTTTTTCAAATTTTTGTCGATATAACCAGGCGGTAATCATCGCAACCACACAGACCAACAGAATATAATACATTCCACCAATTGGACTATATAGACTGAGCCATTGCACGATAGGCAGCGTTAAACCACCTGCAATGGCATAAGACAGATTATAGGAAAATGAAATACCTGAAAAACGAATCGGTGCAGGGAACATTTTCACCAAGCCATAGGCCACCATACCGACAGTGCCTGAGCTCAGTCCTAACAGCATATATAATATAAATAAGGTGGATTGACTGACTTGTCCGAGATTAAGATAAAATAGCAGTGAACTTAAGGCGACAAATATGGCACCCAACAATAAGGTTTTGGTTGCGCCAAAACGGTCTGCACAGAGGCCTGCAATAACACAGCCAAGCATCTGCATGACAATCGCCATACTTTGCATTTTAAAGGCATCTGCACGGGCTATGCCAAAATTAGCAAGTAAATTGGGGGTCGCCAAGATAATCACCACCACACAGGCGGTTAAAAACCAAGTCAATAACATGCCAATACCCACAGCAGTTTTATGCTGAGCAAGCACTTGTAATACTGGAAGTGATTTGGCCAATTGTTGCTTGGCCTGCATGGCTTGAAAGACTGGGGTTTCTTTTAAATAGCGTCGGAGATACAACGCCACCAATCCAAAAACACCGCCAACAATAAAGGCAATACGCCACGCCCATGCTTTCACTTCGAGTTCAGTAAATTGCATTGCAATCCACAGCGACATCAGTGCGCCAAGTAAAATCCCAAGCGACAGGCCCGCGGTGAGTAAGCCGTTGGCAAAGCCAACCCGTTGCGGTGGCACATGTTCTGAAACAAAAGTCCATGCTGCTGGAATTTCACCCCCAATGGCAATACCTTGCAGAATACGCATCAGTAACAGCAATAAGGGGGCGGCATAGCCGATATGCGCGAAATTGGGCAATAAACCAATGGCCAATGTCGGCAAGGCCATCAGTAAAATGGAGAGGGTAAATAGGCGCTTACGGCCAAGTAAGTCACCAAAATGGGCCATCACTACGCCACCAAGTGGCCTAAAGAAATAGCCCGCTGCGAAAATTGCATAGGTGTTAAGCATCGCCCAAAATGGACTTAAGCTGCTTGGAAAGAATTGCTCGGCAATGATTTTGGCGAAAAATACATAAATGACAAAGTCATAGAACTCGAGTGCACCGCCCAGTGAGGAAAGCGC
The DNA here is from genome assembly GCF_006352475.1 of Acinetobacter pullicarnis. Classification (NCBI taxonomy): domain Bacteria; kingdom Pseudomonadati; phylum Pseudomonadota; class Gammaproteobacteria; order Moraxellales; family Moraxellaceae; genus Acinetobacter; species Acinetobacter pullicarnis. The sequence continues at coordinate 3,026,877 of NZ_VCMZ01000001.1, read as the reverse complement.
GAGGGTTCGACGATCTTGTCGGGTAAGTGTGGTTGCATCCTGCGGTGTTATCTGTGTCATGGTCGGTTATTTTTTTGTCATCATGATTCGATATTACGCGAATATTAAAATAAAAGTAACACTTTAAAAATATTGAATTTCAAGCGAGCCATGCTTTTTAAAAATGTAATTTAACTTGCTAGGCAGGGCGGCAATGACAGTGCTAAGCTAAGTCCGTATGATTTTTTGTTTTAAATATCATTTTATTGCGTTTAAAGCAGTTGCCTAAGCTGATCTGAGCGCTGACTAAAAGCTGAAACGCTCAGGCATTTTCAGGTTGAAGCCAGTATGACTGTATTGCAATTTTGATTATGGATACGAGTCGTGATGCCAAAGCTAGGCCTAGGTATTCTTTGATCATCCCCTCTATTTTTTAGCCGTGTATGGAGTCATCATGTCCGTTAAATTAATTGCCGTCGATATGGATAGCACCTTTTTAAAAACTGATAAAACTTATAATAAACCACGGTTTTTAAAACAATATGCAGAGCTGAAAAAACGTGGAATTCATTTCGTCGCCGCCAGCGGTAATCCGTTATATACCTTGAAGCAGTATTTCCCCGAAATTGGAAATGAAATTGCGTATGTGGCAGAGAATGGGGTCTATGTGATGGATGGTGATACTGAAATTAACTATTCAGCCTTTCAGCCGGAATTCCTCAAGCAGATCATTGCCGATTTACATCCTGATTTTGCTGAATGTATGCTGCTGTGTGCCAAACACTGTGGCTATATGGGGCCTGAAATACCTGAACAGAGCCTTGCCAAGTTAAATATTTATTTTAAAAAATTACAACAGGTCGCAGATTTACAATCGATTGATGAACCGATTTGCAAAGTGACTTTAAATACTTATCCAAGCGATGAACCAGCAGCCTTGGCATTGTTAAAAACCAAGTCTTATGTGATTGAACAACAGGTGAATATCGTTTCGAGTGGTTTTGGATTTATCGATCTGATTTTGCCAAATAAACACAAAGCCTTTGGCCTTAGTTTTTTGCAGAAAAAATGGGGCATTACCGATGCTGAGATGCTGACCATTGGGGATAACTACAATGACTTACAGATGGTGCAACAGGCTGGGTATGGTTTTGCCATGGCCAACGCCGTGCCGGCATTGAAACAGGTTGCGAAATATCAGACCAAAAGTAATGACGAGGAAGGTGTGCTGGATGTGATTGATTGGGTGCTTGCAGGCAAACAAGATTGGTCGTTATAAGCTGTGAGTCTCAAGTCACAGCTAATCCTTTAAACCCAGATTTAAATCCCAAGTGCGACCGATGTTCGATTATTCCGGTAAACGGCGCTGTTTTGTGTCTGATACAACAGTTAATTTTTGCTTAATTGCGTAAGAGACTTTAAATTGAAGACTGCATTTTAAGTTGTTACTACCTATGAGTCTCAGTCTTTATCTCGCATTTTGTGTGTATGCCGTGGTTACTTCTGTGACACCTGGCCCCAATAATTTTATGGCCTTGGCATCAGGGGTCAATTTTGGTGTGTTGAAAACCCTTCCTTTGGTGATTGGCATCTGTTTTGGTTTTACCATTATGTTTTTGCTGATTGCACTGGGCATTAATGCGGTCTTTGTGCGGTTTCCAGTGATTATTCCTGTATTAAAAATTGCGGGCAGTTTATATATTCTCTATTTGGCCTATTTGATTGCACTCTCTGGAAAATTTAATACCAAGCAAGGCGAGTCAGAGAAAGTATTGGGCTTTTGGAAGGGTGCATTTTTTCAATGGATTAATCCTAAATCTTGGATTGTATTACTCGGTGCAGTGACGGCCTATACCACGGCACAAAGTTCAACGAGTGATATTTTAATGATTGGACTGACTTATGGTGCGATTGGAGTGCCGTGCGTTTTGGTTTGGGCAGTCATCGGTCATCAATTGGCGAGCTATTTAAATCAAGGCAATCGAGTGGTTATTTTTAATCGGGTGATGGGCATCTTGTTGGCATTGTCCTTAGTGCCGATCTGGACGATGTGATCAATAAGACAATGCTTGAGTCATGCGCTGTGCAAGCGTTATGATTTCAATGCAATGGCGACTCATCCATTGCTAGTGATGCTGAGATCAAGGCAAATTCTGAGGAGTAAGATCATGACTGCAATTTTAGCGGTTGCCCAACGTGGTGAAGCCATTTTGACGCTCAAAGCTGCGCCTGTGGCAGAGAGTGAACTCGATAGTGCATGGCTCAATCAACTGAGTAATGCCATGTATGCGACCATGATGCAGCGCAATGGGGTTGGGATTGCAGCACCACAAGTTTATATTTCCAAACGCATTATTATTGTTGCCTCACGTGCGAACCCACGCTATCCCGATGCACCCGATATGGATGCCGTGGTAATGGTCAATCCAGAAATCACCCAGATGTCGGATGCAACCTGCATAGGTGAAGAGGGCTGTTTAAGCGTGCCAGATGCACGTGGTGAAGTGGTTCGCGCTGAAACAATTTCGGTTAAATATTTGAGCTTAGCCGGTGAGTCAAAACATGCGACTTATCATGGTTTTGTCGCACGGATTATACAACATGAGGTGGATCACCTCGACGGAATCTTATTTGTTGATCGGCTTTAAGGGATTGGCGCTCTAAACACGCAAAGAAAGATCAAACCATAGCCACACATTTGCCAGCCACTGAAAACACGAGTCAGGCTTTTTTGATAGCGTACGAACTCATTTTTAGAGAGGGTGTGCATAATCTCGCCACCGCTACTTAAATAATAATGTGTTAAATCATTGCTCACGGTATAAAAATCAAGATAGTGATCATCGAATAGGCTGCTACATAATCCCGCATAAATAAAAAGTGCAAAAAATATAACCCTTCTTTTTGCTGAGTATTCTTGACGTTGTTGTGCGAATAAATAGCTGTTATTCACTTTATTATCTGTTAGCGCAAGCGGTTTACGCTTGATATAACGAAAGCTCAATATAAATAAAATCGTCAGAACAACAGCAAGTACACCAAGCAACTCAGATTGATAGGCAAACTCAGTATTGAAATAAGTTGAGAGATTGAGGAAGAGACTCCATGCGATCCCGAAGCCTGCGATCAAACTGTAGTAAGGGCTGATGTTCTGGATAGGTTGCATTGATTTTAATCGACTCTTTTGAATCTACAGTTTAGTTTAAGCATCACTCATCATGGCTTTAATCTTGGTGGCTTTCTCAAAATGATCCAATTGGTGCTGCATAATCCACCAGTGTGCCGCTTCCATGAGTAATTCAGGGTCGTCATTTTTATTGGCAAAGAAGGCATAAAAAGAAAGACCGACATTCGTACCTTTCTTTTCAATTTTTTCATCACAAACTTTGATGATTTTAGCTTTGAGCGCAGGTCTGAGCATCTGTTGATTTTTCCTTTGGCTTTGAATAAGGCGCTTAGTATAAATATTTCAACAGTCAATTTCATCGTTATATGGCGAAACTAACACAGTATCAACTATTGGTTCATTACAAATAAACTAGCAATTTTTCATCAAGATTAAGCATAAATTGGCAGATTAAAATACTTTAGGATGTTTCTAAGCTTTGAATTCGCTTTTAAAAGAAAAATAAATAACGAAAATAGTTTAAGAGAAAGTAATGGAATTTCTCACTTCTGGCATAACTGAATAAAGAGGTTTATTACCATACTTTATATTAAAAATCGTGTTAAATACTCCATTCTTCATCAGCATTTATACCGAATGCCATAACGATGCATAACCAGGTTATGCTTTGGTTATCTGTATGGTTTTATCATTAGCCCTTGATTATAGTAAATGCTGTCGGTGATTAAAGTAATAATAAAATGTCATTTCAATAATTCAAAAACCATTTATAAATGCATATAAAACTCTTTGCTTAAATAAACAAGATCAACAAAAACTGCTGAATGAAATGCAAATTAATCTGAATACAAAACATTACATTTAAGTGTTGAATAATGTCATTGAAAAATACGCTGGTTTTCAGCATATTGAATGTTCTTGTGTATAAGTTTTTTTTATACGTATCATTCCAAATATTTATGTGTTTAGTTTTTTCAAGTTCGATTGTATTTAAGTGATATCAACCAAGGTCAGAAAATAAGTTCAGATGGTTTTGCTATGTTTAGCTTCTGAAATAAAACAAAAGTCGCAGAACGATAGTTAAGACCTCTGATAAATGGAATTGTCAGTGTTTAGAAGTTTAGATTATCTAATCTATATTGATTAGTTTTACTAAAGATTAAAGGACTAAGTTATGAATTCTAAATTTTTAATCCCAGGTGAAAATATACAGCCTGAATTTTGTAATAAAGTTTATCTATCTGGCGTTCAGGTATTAATACAAATCCCGTTAATGCAAAGAGAATTAGATAAAAAAAATAACTTAGATACAGCAGGATTAATAACTGGGTATCGCGGTTCACCGTTGGGTGGCTATGACCAGTTATTATGGAAAAATGAAAAGCAATTAAAATTAAATAATATTGTATTTCAACCCGGATTAAATGAAGATCTCGCAGCGACTGCACTTTGGGGAACGCAAATGCATAAAGCATTTGGTGCAGTAAAGTATGATGGTGTTTTCGGAATTTGGTACGGAAAGGGACCCGGTGTCGACCGAACGGGTGATGTATTTCGCTCTGCAAATATGATGGGAACCTCAAAAACGGGTGGTGTTCTGGTCATTTCTGGCGATGATCATGCTGCGCAGTCATCGACCTTTCCACATCAAACCGATGGGATTTTTGAAGCAGTACATATCCCTGTGCTACAACCAGCCAATGTGAAAGAAGTCTTTGAGTTTGGATTGGCGGGAATCGCACTGTCTCGATATTCAGGGCTGTGGGTTGCCTTAAAAACCATTGCAGATGTTGTTGAAGCAGCAGGGACAGTCGAGCTCAAAGCACCTAAACCTTATCTTGTGCCAGTAGATCAAGGTTATGATCAATATTTAAATTGGGATATTTCTTTAAAGTGGCCCAAACAACGTTTTGAAATGGAAAAGCGACTGATTGAGTATCGTCTTCCAGCAGTGAAACGCTGGGTAAAGCTAAATAATATCGACAAAATTATATTCAATGCTCATAACAGAACATTAGGCATTATCACCGTTGGAAAAGCCCATCAAGATTTAATGCAGGCCTTGGAGAACCTATCAATCTCTGATACTAAAATGGAAGCATTAGGTATATCGATTTATAAAGTTGGTATGTCATGGCCATTGGTTGAAGATGGAATTATGGATTTTGCCATTGGGCATCAACAAATACTGGTCATTGAAGAAAAGAAAGCCGTTGTTGAAGCGCAAGTAAAAGATATTTTATATAATTTAACAGCGGATAAGCGTCCAATTGTGGTTGGTAAAAAAGATCAGACTGGGAATATGATGTTGCCTGAAATCTTGGAATACTCACCTTCGATTGTGGCAGAAGTCCTCGTTAAACTGTTAAATCATGATCAGGATTTATGCCAAGCCTTTGAGAAACAGCGCGCTGCAGTAAAGCAGATTATTGATAATAAAGCGGTACGTGCACCGACCTTTTGTTCAGGTTGCCCACATAATACTTCTACAACGGTGCCCGATGGATCAATTTCAGGCGGTGGTATTGGTTGTCATATTATGGCCTTAATGATGCCAGATAGAAAAACAGATACATTTTCTCAAATGGGGGGAGAAGGGATTCAGTGGGTTGGTGCGCAACCATTTTCAGAAACCAAACATATTTTCCAAAATCTAGGCGATGGTACCTACGAACATTCAGGCATTTTAGCCATCCGAGCTGCAGTGGCGGCTGGAACCAATATTACTTTTAAAATTTTATATAACGATGCCGTCGCGATGACGGGTGGGCAGCCAACAGAAGGAAATAATAATCCGGCTCGAATCTCGAGACAGTTAAGGGCTGAGGGGGTCGAAGAAATATATTTGGTCTCAGATAATGTCGAGAAGTGGGCTAAAGCTAAAGACTTAGCAGCTCACGTTAAAATAGCGCATCGAGATGAATTAGATCGTGTTCAAATCACGCTTAGAGAAGTTTCTGGCACCAGCGCAATTATTTATGAGCAAACCTGTGCTGCCGAAAAAAGACGAAGAGGCAAAAGAATACAAGCACCGGCTTTACCAACGCGTGCATTTATTCATAATCGTATATGTGAAGGCTGTGGCGATTGCTCAAAACAATCCAATTGTATTTCAATCGAACCACTAAATACTGCATTTGGGATTAAACGAAAAATTAATCAATCGAGTTGTAATACAGATTTATCTTGCCTCAAAGGATTTTGCCCTAGCTTTGTTGAAGTTGAGGGGGCAGTGAGGGCTAAATCTACAGCTTTTTCTAGTCAAGTTGAACAGCAGCTCATTGGTGCGTTAATTGAGGTGCAGCCTCCTAGAATAACGGGCAGTTATAATATTTTATTTGCGGGTATTGGAGGGACTGGTGTTTTAACGGTGGGTGCTTTGGTTGGAAATGCGGCACTTTTAGATCAGAAAAATTCAAATGTACTCGATTTTACTGGCTTGGCTCAGAAAAATGGTGCGGTCTTTAGTCAGGTCAAAATAACCGACAATAATAGTGAAATACATTCATCAAGAATAGGCTTAGGGCAAACAGAACTGCTTTTAGGTGCAGATATGCTGTATGCAGCCTCGACGGAAATTTTATCGAAGGTATCTGTTGAGAAAACCAGTGCGGTCATAAACTCGGACTTAACTCCGACATCTAACTTTATAATCAATCGAGATGAGAAGATTGATAAAGATGAACTCAGAAGTAAAATACAAAGCAATACAAAAAAAGCAAATTATTTTGAGTTTAATGCCAACCTTGTTTGTGTAAGCCTATTTGGTGAACCGACTTTTGTGCATATTTTAATGCTCGGTTATGCATGGCAAAAACAACTTATTCCTATTTCCTTAATATCGCTGGTTGAAGTGATTGAAAATGGCGTTGCGCCGAAAGATAATTTAAGAGCATTTCAATGGGGGCGGATTTTAGCGCAGCATCCTGAAACCATCCAATCCTTCACCAATAATGACATCGTACTGCAAGATGAGTTAGCGACAGACACCCTCATTGAAAAATATAGAACAGAATTGATTGACTATCAGAACGTGGCCTATTCGGAACGATATTTTCAGGTAATCGAGAAAGTTACGCAAAAGTCTGCAAACCTGAATATAAATGACAAAATAATCAGAACTGTCGTAATTAATCTATATAAAGTGATGGCTTATAAGGATGAATATGAAGTCGCGCGATTATATAGTTCCGTTGATTTTAAAAAAGGCTTAGATCGCCAGTTTGATAAAGTTGATAAAATGTATATCTGGCTTGCACCACCTTTTTTAAATATATTTAAAAAAGATAAACAGGTTCAGAAAAAAATTAAATTTGGAAGTTGGGTATTTAAACTATTTTCAGTGTTATCTGCATTTAAATGGATGCGAGGCAAATCACTTGATCCATTCAAATATAATCCTGAAAGAAAATTAGAAGTAAATTTAAGAGAAGATTATATTGATTTGGTTGATCAGGTTTTAAGTCATTTAAACCAAGATAATGTTTTGGAAGCAGAGCATATTCTAAGTTTAGTCGCTGATGTTCGAGGTTTTGGAGAACTTAAAACCCATTCGATTCAGACTTATTATGAAAAAATAAAGCCAATGCTTGAGCATTATAAAGCAAATGTAAAACTGATAAAAATATACACCGAGGCGTAGGGAGTGTGGTGGGTAAACAAAAGAACCTCTCCCTAGCCCTCTCCTTGTAAAGGAGAGGGATTCCCGGTTTATAAGGTTCTGGAACTCAATTTAAAGCTCCCTCTCCCTGTTTTTTAGGGAGAGGGCTGGGGAGAGGGTTATAGCGCAGCAATCTGATCCATGCTTTGTTTGATCTTCGCAAGTTGCTCGACAAACTCAGCTAATTTGGCTTTTTCACCTTCAACTACAGCTGGTGGCGCTTTGCTAACAAAACCTTCGTTTGCAAGTTTTCCAGCGATTTGGTCATGTTGCTTTTGGACTTTATCAAAGTCTTTTTGCAAACGACCCAATTCAGCCTTTGGATCAATCAAACCTTTCATTGGTACATAAACTGAAGCATGACCAATTACCGAAGAAGAAGACAATGGTGGCTCTTGGTCTTTGCCCAAGAACTCAATGCTTTCAACTTTGGCCAAGGCTTTGAACAATGGCTCGATCCGTGAAATCTGGGTATGTTCGGCAGCAGAAATATTTTGTAGCAGTACAGGGAGAAGGCGTGCATTGCCGAGACCCATTTCACCACGAATATTACGTACCGCACCTATCAGACCTTGTAACCATTGCATATCTGCTTCGGCTTGATCATTGAGGTTTGCTGCATCCAATACCGGATAAGCCGCTGTCATGATGGTGTCGCCAGATTTGCCGAGCATTGGCGCAAGCGTTTGCCAAATTTCTTCGGTCAAGAATGGCATCATTGGATGTGCCAAACGTAATGCGGTTTCCATCACAGACAAGAGTACGCGACGCACTTCAGCTTTACGTTCTTCTGAAATTTCAGGATCGTTCAATACGGGTTTGGTCAGTTCTACATACCAGTCACAGTATTCATTCCAAATAAAGTCATAAATACTTTGTGCAGCCAAGTCGAGACGATACGTTGCAAAGGCTTGATGAACCGCTTGTTGCGCTTTTTCTAAGCGGCTCACGATCCATTGTTCTGGCAATTCCCAAAGTTCAGGACGAGGGCTTTGCCCAACGGTTTGACCTTCAAGATTCATCAGTACGAAACGGGTGGCGTTCCAAATTTTATTACAGAAGTTACGGTAACCTTCAACACGTTTTAGATCGAACTTGATGTCACGACCCGTATTGGCAAGTGCACAGAAAGTAAAGCGCACTGCATCTGTACCGTAGGCATTAATACCTTCTGGGAATTCTTTGCGGGTGGCTTTTTCAATTTTAGCCGCTTGTCTTGGGTCCATTAAACCAAAGGTACGTTTTTGTACTAAGCCTTCGAGATCAATCCCATCAATCAAATCTAATGGGTCAAGGACGTTACCTTTAGACTTCGACATTTTCTGACCTTCGCCATCACGGACTAAACCATGCACATACACAGTTTTGAACGGAATTTGTGGCGTGCCATCTTCATTTTTCATGAAGTGTAAGGTCATCATAATCATCCGAGCAACCCAGAAGAAAATGATGTCAAAACCTGTCACCAACACATCGGTTGGATGGAAGGTTTTAAGGTCTAAGTTTTGAATGTCTTTTTCAAAGTCGCCAGTCCAACCCAAGGTTGAGAACGTCCACAGTGCAGACGAGAACCACGTATCTAGGACGTCTTCGTCTTGACTGAGTTCAATATTGGCATCTAGACCATTTTCGCGACGCACTTCTGTTTCGTTACGACCAACATAAATGTTGCCAGCAGCGTCATACCAAGCAGGGATACGGTGACCCCACCACAATTGACGTGAAATACACCAATCTTGGATATTGTTCATCCAAGACATATACATATTGCTGTATTGCTCAGGTACGAACTTGATACGGCCATCTTTGACTGCATCAATTGCAGGTTCAGCCAATGGTGCAATTTTCACATACCATTGATCTGTGAGTAATGGCTCGATAATTACGCCAGAACGGTCACCACGTGGTGCTTTCAGGTCGTATGGTTCGATTTTATCTAACCAGCCTTCCGCTTCTGCTTGCTCAACCATTTTCTTACGTGCAGCAAAACGCTCTACACCAGCATAGTCAGCAGGGGCTGCGATGCTTGCAGAAATTGGCTCGCCCGCTTTGGCCATATATTCAAAGTCTGCCAAAATTTCAGCATTTTTATTGAAGATATTAATCAGTGGTAACTGATTGCGTTTACCCAAGTCATAGTCGTTAAAGTCGTGTGCAGGGGTGATTTTGACACAGCCCGTACCGAAGTCTTTTTCAACATAATCATCTGCAATAATCGGGACTAAACGTCCTGAAATTGGCAACACAATATTTTTGCCCACGAGGTGTGCATAGCGCTCATCTTCAGGATGTACCGCAACTGCTGCATCGCCCAATAGAGTTTCAGGACGTGTGGTGGCAACGACTAAATAGTCGAGGCCATCTTGAGTGCGTACAGATTTGTCTTCAAAGAAGTATTTGAAATGCCACAGTGAGCTTTTCTCTTCAATCGATTCAACTTCGAGATCGGATAGGGCAGTGTGAAATTTTGGATCCCAGTTGACCAAACGCTTACCACGGTAAATCAGGCCATCTTTATGTAGGCGTACAAAAACTTCTTTGACCGCATTGGACAAACCTTCATCCATGGTGAAGCGTTCACGTGACCAATCCACTGATGAGCCTAAACGACGAATTTGGTTGGTAATGGTGTTGCCCGATTGCTCTTTCCATTCCCAAATTTTTTCAATAAATTTGTCACGGCCAAGATCGTGGCGACTGATATCTTGTGCAGCAAGTTGGCGTTCAACCACCATTTGAGTGGCAATACCGGCATGGTCAGTACCCGGTTGCCATAAGGTGTTTCTACCCATCATACGGTTGTAGCGTGTTAGTGAGTCCATGATTGCATTGTTGAAACCATGACCCATGTGCAAACTACCGGTGACGTTTGGGGGCGGAATCATGATGCAGAACGAATCGCCCTGACCAGATGGCTTAAAGTAGCCTTTTTCTTCCCAAATCTTGTACCATTTTTTTTCAATCTCGGTAGGATCGTATGTCGTAGCAATATTTTGCGCAGTATCAGTCATATCAAAACAGATCAAAGGTCAACTAAAAATTGCGACCAGTATAACAAAGAATAATCCAACGTAGGTGGAGAAAACCAAGGCATTTTCTTGAGTTTTGAGATCAATCGGGCTAAATATAATGCAACGCTATTTTCACTGTAATACGAGAATCAAGGGATGGCATGAGATGATCAAGGTTTTCGTGTATAAGTATGACATTCTGTGTAAATAATATTAAATAAATCAATGATAAGGAATAGAGTTATGGCTCAGCTGGAAAAAGATCTACAGCAGAAAGTGGTGTGGATTACCGGTGCATCTTCGGGGTTGGGGAAAGCCTTGGCACAAGAGTGTGCATTGCGAGGAGCACGTTTGGTACTAATGGCGCGTCGTTTTGATGAACTGGAAAATGTCCGCAATGGCTTACTGAATGCCGATCAGCATGTTTCTATTGCCGCAGATATCACCAATGAAAATCAGGTCAGACAAGCCTATGTACAGGTGTTGGAAAAGTTTGGGCGCATTGATTGTCTGATTAACAATGCTGGTTTAAGCCAACGTGCCCTCATCAAAGACACCACCATGCAGACCGAACGCACTATTATGGAAATTGATTATTTCTCACAGGTGTTTCTCACCAAAACCGTATTGCCGACGTTTATTAAACAGAAGTCTGGTCGTATTGCTTATGTGTCGAGTGTGGCTGGACTATTGGGAACCCAATATCGTGCATCTTATTCGGCAGCAAAAGCCGCAATTCACATGTGGGCCAATAGCTTACGTGCAGAAGTGGCTGAAAATGGAATTGGTGTTTCAGTGATTTTTCCCGGTTTTATCCAAACCAATGTGTCCTTTAATGCACTTGATGGTGCTGGTCAGCCACAGGGACATCAAGATGATGCCATTGCCAATGGTTTAGCCCCGAATGTCTTTGCTAAACAGGTGGTCAACGCATTGTTGGCACAAAAGGAATATATCGTGGTGGCAGGCAAAAAAGAAAAACTGGGCGTAATGGTTTCACGCTTATCTCCAAAGTTACTATATAAAATGATTCGTAAAATCAAAGTGAAATAGCGCTCCATTGGAGGGTGTCAGCTGAGTGGTCGGGGGATACCACTCAGCTTGGTTTTATCATTTATCATCAAGTGCATCAGCAGAGTGAACACGTATAACGTTAAATTGCTTGATTATAGATAGGCCAAGTAAAACATAAGTATAAATAGCCTAAGTATCTGTAAAATATCCGTTAAACAACAGGCTTGGCTGAGCGAATTGCTGTGCCATAGGCAAATACTTCAGTCATACCTGGCATACCTAGATCGGTGGTGCTGATGCGTAGACCAAGAATATGATCCGCACCATTTTTTTCAGCCTCTAGTTTTAAACGAACGATGGCTTCACGGCGTGCGCGTTCGACCACGGTTTCATAACTGGTCAGACGACCACCGAATAAACTTTGAATGGTTGCAATGACATATTTAAAATAATCATGTGAGATGACTACATTGCTGCTAATTAATTGCCCAGTTTGATCTGAGCTTTTAAAGCGTGAATTGTCTGTACGGATATAAGCCAAGCGTTGTTCTTGCGCATCCAATGCTTTGAAGTGTTTGGCTTCAATCGAGCGACCAACTGCCCAACCAATCATAAAGAGGACAACAAATAGGCCAATTTTAAAAATTACGGCATCCATAATTTAACCTTGTGTCGCAAAGGGATCAGCAATTGGGGTATTGGGTTGTACCACCACTGCAGTGCCATAAACGAATAGTTCAGAAGCACCCTGGGCAATATTTGAAGTTGAAAAGCGAATCGCGACAATGGCATTGGCACCGAGGGCTTGTGCTTTATCGATCATGCGTTGCATGGCTTCTTGACGAGATTCTTCGAGCAGTTCGGTATAGCCTTTTAGCTCTCCACCGACGATATTTTTAAGACCTGCCATCAAGTCACGTCCTACATGTTTACTGCGAACGGTACTGCCATAAACCACATCAAGCTGACGAATAATTTGATGACCCGGAACATTTTCTAAATTACTAAGTTGCATAACTTTTTTTTCGGATGCGAAGATGTTATGAACATAAGAAATTTTATCAATAAAAGCAATTTAAATGATCGGATGAGGTCAAGGACATTAAAAAACCCACCGAAGTGGGTTTTTTAAAACAGGCTAAAAATGAGGCTTATTTCGTGCGTTCATCTTTATGATATTTCAACTCTGAACTGGAAGGCGCATAGTTGATTTGATCTGCGGTGCTGACTTTAACGCCACCACCTAAGGTTTTATACACTTCAATTTGATTGTTTAAATCAGCTTGTTGCAGTAATAAAAGCCCTTGCTCAGCGCTATAAGATGAACGTTGTGCATCCAATACCGTCAAGAAACTATCAATCCCTGCTTTGAAACGTGCATCTGACAATTGATAGCTCTTGTTGCTGGCTTCAACCAAGCGCTTTTGTGCTGTAAGTCGATCACCAATATTCTGGCGAGTGGCCAAAGCATCATTCACTTCACGGAAAGCCGATTGAATCGATTTCTCATAATCTGACAACGCAATTTGTTGATCAGTTTCAGAGATTTTGATATTGGCTTTACGTGTGCCCCAGTCGAAGATTGGCAGGTTGATACTCGGACCAATCGACCACGCACCGGTGTTTGAACTAAACAATTTGTTTAAATCACCAGAAGCATAGCCCGCAGTACCCGTCAAACTAATGGTTGGGAACATTTGCGCACGTGCAGCACCAATATTGGCACCAGCCGCACTCAATTTATATTCCGCAGTTTTAATATCAGGACGGTTTTGTAGCAATTGACTTGGTAAGCCAGCAGCAAGGGCTTTGCTGTTGGTCACTTGAGTGATGCGTGATGGTGGCAACAAGTTTGCTGGAACAGGCTCACCGACCAAAAGGTTCAATAAGTTCTGTGCTTGGGCAATTTGTGTTTTAAAATTTGCCACATCATTACGTGCCGTTTCTACCAAGATTTGTGCTTGGCGGACTGGCAATTCACTGTCAATACCAACATCAAAACGCTTTTTATTCAGATTATAAGAATCTTCTTGCGCTTTTAAGGTTTGTTGCGCCAGTTTGAGCTGGGCATTGGTAAAGGCATAGCTCAACCATGCTTGTGACACTTGACCAATCAAGGCAATTTGGGTGGCATCGCGTGAGCTTTGCGTGGCCAAATAGTTGTCCAATGCATTGTCTTTTAGACTACGAACCCGACCCCAAAAATCGAGTTCATATGCCGTCACCCCTAAGCCAACTTGATAGGTTGAATAAGGGTTGTTCGGATTTACGTTGGGTGAAACTTGACGTAAAACGCTGCCACTTGCACCAATCGTTGGTAACTGATTATTTTCAGTAATTTGATATTGTTGCTGTGCGCGTTGAATGTTCAAAGCGGCTTTACGTAAATCTCGGTTATTGGCCAAAGACAGATCAATGACTTGGATTAACCGTGCGTCAGAGAAAAAGTCTTTATAACCTTGCTCAGCAATGGATGTTCCAGCCCCTTGGCTTAAATAGCCAGTTGGAATATTTGCTTGAGCGACGGGCTCTGGGCCGCGCATGCTTTGGCAAGCAGCCAAAGACAGCGCGAGTGCAGATACCGCAATGCTACGACCTGAAATAGACCATAAGTTTTGCATCACGATGATTGCTCCTGATTAGTGGTATTTTTAGGCTTGTATTTAAAGACGCTTCGAATCCAAACAAAGAACACTGGAATGAAGAAGATCCCCAATACTGTAGAGGTAAGTACCCCACCAAGTACACCATAACCGACAGAATGCTGACTACTTGCGCCGGCTCCTGTTGACATGGCAAGTGGAAGTACCCCTAAACCAAAGGCCAGGGTGGTCATAATGATAGGACGTAAACGCATACGTGCTGCGTGCAAAGTCGCCTCAAATAACTCTTCGCCTTTTTCCTGTAGTTCTTTCGCAAATTCGACAATCAAAATTGCATTTTTGGCGGAAAGACCGATGACCGCAATAATGGCAACTTTAAAGTAAATATTATCCGAGAGATTAGGATCTTTTAAGAAGTACATCCCACCAAAGGTTAATAAAATCGCGCCAATAATCCCCAGCGGAACCACCAATAGTACAGAAACTGGAATAGACCAACTTTCATACAATGCAGCTAAACAGAGGAAGACAATGAGCAAAGATAATGCCATCAATGCGGGTGTTTGTTCGCCTGAATCACGTTCATCAAGTGATAAACCAGTCCATTCGAAATCAAATCCAGCAAGTCCCATGGCAGGTAGACGCCCAGCGAGCTCTTCCATTGCAAGCATTGCATCGCCAGAACTGGTGCTCGCACCAGGACTACCCTGAATGTTCATGGATGATACGCCGTTATAACGTTCTAAACGTGGTGAACCATAGCTCCATTCACCGCTAGCAAAAGCAGAGAAGGGCACCATTTCACCTAGATTATTACGTACATACCACTTATCCAAGTCTTCAGGCATCATACGCGCATCGGCAGCACCTTGAACATAGACTTTCTTCACACGACCACGGTCAACAAAGTCGTTGATATAAGAACCACCCCAAGCGATGCTCATGGTGGTATTAATATCGGCAACACTCACGCCCATTGCACCAGCTTGCGCTTGATCAATTTTGATTTGGTATTGTGTTGTATCTTCTTGGCCATTTGGTCGTACACCCATTAAGCGTGGATCTTGTGAAGCCATACCTAAAATAGCATTACGTGCCGCAAGCAGTTTGTCATGCCCTTGACCACTTGGATCTTTTAACTGGAAGTTAAAACCTGCAGTCACACCCAATTCAGGCATTGCGGGTAACTGCACAGGCATAATATAGGTGGCGTCTTTAATGTAGACGGCATCTTTGTAGTTCATGTTAAAGAACTTAGCACTACGCCCAACCAAACGATTAATTTGTTGCGGTAATGTCGTACGTTCACTCCAATCCTTTAATTGAACAAAGGCCAGCCCGGCATTTTGACCAACACCAGTGAAAGAGAAGCCCGCAACAGTAAACACAGACTCGACAGTGTCTTTCTCTTTTACGCGATAGTACTCACTCACCGCATCCACTGTTTTACCAGTACGTTCCAAGCTGGCATTTGGTGGTAATTGGACTAATGCAAAGATTACCCCTTGATCCTCTTCGGGTAAGAAAGAAGAAGGGAGTATTTTATACAAGCCAATCATGCCCAAAATCACAGCAACATAAATCACGCCAGAAAATAATTTCTGATGCGTCATGAAGTTGACACCTTTTTGATAGCTATCTGCAGTTTTTTCAAAACTACGGTTAAACCAGCCAAAGAAACGAGATACAGGATTGTTACTCGGTTTTTTATCTGGGTTGTGCTGTCTCAAAATGGTGGCACAAAGTGCGGGTGTAAAGGTCAGTGCCACAATCAATGACAGGATCATTGCGGTGACCAGCGTGACTGAGAACTGACGATAAATAACCCCAGTGGTTCCACTCATAAACGCCATTGGAACGAACACTGCTGTTAATACACTGGTAATCCCGACCAACGCACCAGAAATCTGTTGCATTGAATGTTCGGTTGCAGTGACTGGATCACTGTGCTCTTCAGCCATGACCCGTTCGACGTTTTCTACCACGACGATCGCATCATCGACCAAGAGACCGATGGCCAATACCATCGCGAACATGGTCAAGGTGTTAATAGTGAAACCGAATAAGTTAATAACGGCAAACGTACCTAAAACCACCACTGGAATGGCCATGGTTGGAATAATCGTCGCGCGCCAGTTTTGCAAGAACAAGAACATCACGAGGAAGACCAATAACACCGCTTCAAATAGGGTTTTCACCACACTTTCGATTGAAAGTTGAATGAACGGCGTTGTATCAAAAGCCAGTTTATCTTCAAGGCCTTGAGGATAGTTTTTACGTAATTCGACTAAACGTGCTTCAATGGCTTTCGCTGTATCTAAGGCATTGGCACCTGTGGCAAGTTTAATCGCAACACCGCCCGCGGGTTTACCATTGAATTTAGAGTCAAAACCGTAATCACTTGAACCCACTTCAACTTTAGCAACATCAGATAGGCGGACTTGCGCACCAGAAGCGGCATTCTTTAAGAAGATATTTTTAAATTCTTCAGGGGTTTGCAACATACTTTGCGCTGTGACTGTCGCATTCAAGAGTTGTCCTGGAACAGATGGTGCACCACCCAACTGACCGACAGCAACTTGCGCATTTTGCGCTCGAATTGCTATAGCCACATCATTTGGAGTGATTTGAAAGCTGTTCATCTTGGCAGGGTCAAGCCAGATGCGCATTGCATAAGAACCACCAAAGACTTGAATTTCACCAACGCCTTCAACACGACTGAGTGGTTCAGCAACTGTTGAGTTGACAAAGTCTTTAATGTCTGCACCAGACAGGTTTTCTGTTGGTGAATAGAATGCAACGACTTGCAAGAAGCTTGCACCAGACTTGGTGACTTTTAGCCCTTGACGCTGTACGTCAGCAGGTAAAAGGGCTGTAGCAGATTGCAATTTGTTCTGTACTTGAACTTGGGCAATATCTGGATTGATCCCTTGTTCAAAACTAATATTAATCGATGCCTGACCATTACTCGCACTGTTAGAGGAAATATAACGTAAACCATCCAAACCATTCATTTGTTGTTCAATGATTTGGGTAACGGTATTTTCAACAGTTAATGCAGATGCACCAGGATAAACAGCAGTAATCGTAACAGTCGGTGGAGCGATTGTTGGATACTGTGCAATTGGCATTTTGCTGATGGTGATCACACCAGCCAACATAATGACCAATGCAATTACCCATGCAAAGATGGGTCGATGAATAAAAAAGTGAGCCATTCAGTCTACTCCTTATACACTTGAAGTAGCTTTTTGATCAGCTGCTTTTGCCGGTTGACCAGGTTGAGCTGGAGCTACCGGTTTTGCTGCTGGTTGTGCACCTTGAGCAGGTGCGCCCTGAGGTGCTGCGGCTTTAGGCTGATACGGCTTTGCATTGACTGCTTGTTCAGGTTTTACCTTGGCAATACCATCAACAATAATTTTATCACCGGTTTGCAGACCACTGGTCACAATCCAATTTTCGCCTTTCGTACCCGCCGTTGTCACTGGACGTGGTTCAACCACACCTTTGGCATTGACAAGCATTGCCATCGCTTGGCCTGTAGGTGTACGAGTAATTGCGACTTGAGGAACCAAATAGGCATTCGGGATAACGCTTTGTGCAATCTCTGCATTCACAAACATACCCGGTAGGAGCAAATTGTTTGGATTTGGGAAATTCGCACGAATAGTGATGGTACCTGTATCTGGGTTTACACTTGCATCAGCAAAGGCAAGTTCACCTTCCACCTGATAATACGTGCCATCTTCCAGTTTTAAGCGTACTTTCCTGTTTGTACTGCCATCACGATTACCGCTGCTTTCTTGTTGTCTTAAACGAAGCAACTCAGTACTTGATTGGTTGATATCGACATAGATTGGATTCAACTGTTGAATGGTGACCAATGCAGTAGCTTGATTTGCAGTCACTAAGGCACCAGCAGTCACACTCGAACGACCGGTTTTGCCTGAAATTGGTGCACGTACAATCGAGTAGCCGAGATCAATTTGTGCATTTTTCAAGGTGGCATTAGATGCAGCTAGATCAGCTTCAGCAAGTTTAACTTGGGCAACCAAGTCATCATATTCTTGCTTTGACACAGCGTTCATACCAATGAGTTGCTTATAGCGATTGGTTTTCACCTGTAACGCATTTAAGTTGGCTTGTTGGCGAACCACTGCAGCTTTTGCACTATCTAAGTTAGCACGGTTAATACTTGGATCAATCTCATACAGCGGTTGACCAGCATTGACATAACTTCCTTCCACAAACAAGCGTCTTAAAATAACACCATTGGTTTGTGGGCGAACTTCTGAAATTTCATATGCAGAGGTTCGGCCTGAAAGCTCAACACTCTGTTCAACACTTTGTGGTTGTGCAACAACAACACCAACTTCAGTTGGTGGCATTTTTTGGGCTGCTGCTGCTTTTTCTGCCTCTTTCGGATCTTTACTGCATCCTACAAGTGCAATACTTGTTGCTAAAGCACAAGCAGTGAGGGCGGGAGCCCAAAGCTTTGCCAACATCATTATTCCACCTCGTTAAAATCTAACAAATTTAATTTTTTCTTAAGTTGCTTAAATTGCGCAATGCTAACCACAGCATTGCAATCCATATAAAACCCAGACTCCAGCCCGCAAGGACATCGGTAGGATAATGTGCACCTAGATAGACTCTAGAGACGCCCATACCAATCCACCAAAGGCAGGCAAGCCCAGTGATGACTCTAATTTGCTTATGTTTACGAAAAATAAACACTGCCAAACCTGCAAGTATCACTGCATAAAGACTATGCGCACTTGGAAAAGAGGCACCATAGGTTTCAATGAACGGGTCAACAAGATCAGGACGAGGACGATTGATCAGGTATTTTAGTAACCATCCACTCGTCGCACTTCCAAAAATAGTTATACAAATGAATAGAATGTTTGTATAGCTTTTTACCCAAGCAAGTCTTATACAGCTGATGACACAAATCACGAGCAAAAATGGAAAGCCACCAAGCAGCGATAGACCACGTGCGATACCACTTAAAAATGGAGATCGTACACTACTCATCCATGCCACAATCGTATGATCAAATTGTTGTATACAGGGAAAAGATAGACCTATGCAACTAATAATCATTCCTAAACAGGCAAAAACCAAAAGTAGATAAGGCATGATAGTGACCTGGTTTAGTTTTATCTCAGCTCATGAGATGTGTTAATAAGCCAAAGTGTACTTATCAGTACACTTTATTTCAAGTAAATAAAAATCGAGTTAATGGTAAATTCTTTTTATAACGGTTTAGTTGATCTCGCACATAAACACAACAAATCAGTTATTTGTTCGGTTTTATTGGGTTCGTATCGTTATCTTCAATTTTAAGCGTATGTTTCGGTGGCCAAAAAAAGTCTAATGGACGTGTGAGGAAGTGTGTCAATACCAACTTGGCCAAGGGTTTCCATTGTTCGAAGCGAACCCGCCTAGCGCGAAGTGCCACCACAATTGTGAGAGAGAAGCTGACGAATAAGTTGGTCATCCCAATCAGCAATACACCTAAGAATGAAATAAAAATCAAGCCAATGTCAGGTCCGCCATTGGTACACAGTAAGCCTTGGATAAAGTTAGCGGCTGCAAAAGCAATATGACGAATATCAAGCGGTAACCCTAAAATAAAACCGAGTGTTCCCATACTTCCCAGCATGATCCCGAACAAGAAGTTCCCTGCAAGTGCACCTAGGTTTCTTTCGATATAGTTGGAAAAGACATTTAAACGTTTCTGTCCCATCCATTTTTTTAAGCGGTGATGTGCTTTGAGTCGTGGGCCAATCTTGCGGTAAATTGCTAAATTATCGAAATAACCTGCAATCAAACCAGATAAGAATAAGCAGACACCAGCAATTGCGGCATGCGGTATTGCGAGCGATGTAAAGGGATTTAAGCTATGTAACAGTGCATCTGCCTTGGCATGTTTTAATAGCGGTTCATCAAAACCATATTGCCACAGTAGGGTGATCAGGGCAGCTGTTGGAATCGCAATGGTAATGTTCCCTAAAATGGCCACAAATTGGGTTCGAATAATATTCACAATCAAACCTGCCAATTCGGCAATCTGTGCAGTTTTAGAGCCTTTCTGGTGTTGTACCGTCGATGCCAGTGCTGCGGCTGTCATCGCAGGTTGTTTGGTCGCAACGGTAAAATGCAGTACATGAATCAACATAAAGCCGAAGGAGTAGTTCATGCTATATAAAAAAGCATGCATGACAGGGGCAAGGGTAAGTCGTGCGGCCAGTATCTTGAGCGTGGCCATGGTTGCGATAATCGCACCAGCCCCCGCTGCGGCTTTATACATCCCTAAAAAGCCTTTTTTGTCACTACTTACATAGTGCTCACCGGTTTTACTGGCATTCTCTGTGACTTGTAATGAAATCAATTCACTATTGATGACCAGTAAGGAACGCACACTTTTTTCACTGAAATTCGCAATCACCAAGTCGGTGAGAAGTTCGCCCATACTTTGATAGCGGGTTTGATCTTTCTCAACCAAGATGGTCAATAGTAATTCAATGCGATCAAGGCATTGTTCAAGTAGGGATAAAAGATAGGTGAGACTAATACTCACCCCAATTCGTTTGGTTGCACGTCTAATTTTATAAACCACGTCACGGCATTGCTCAAACATCACCAGCGCTTGAGACGCATCTGGCGGTATGTTTATTGCGGTCGCAGCAGTATCACGATGTTGTTTTTTATAGAGTTCAATGAATTCGACAATTTCACGATTTTGTACCAGAAAGGGAGACTCATATTCGCCCAGCTCTGGTTGTGCGTTAATGAATTCTGGGTAAAGCCCAATACCACTAATGCGATAAGACAACACCGTAATGGCTTTGATCAGCTCTTGCTCGATATTGAGAATGGCTGTTGTGTCGTGAAGATTTTTATTTAATAAGCCAAACAGCTGAATCCAGAGCTGATCTGGGATGTTCTCTAACCAATATTGATCATTACGTTCATTGAATACCTGACCGACCAGATATTGTAGTTGGCTTTCATTGGGGAGTAAGGGGAGAAAGTGTGCGCCAATACGTTGACTCAGCTGATTCCAAAAACCATCTAAAGATAAAATACCGCTATCGGCATAGAGGTTGGTTTGTTTGTAGCGATTGAGGAGGCGTACAAGATAGGCTTGAAAGCACGTGGCAGCAGTCGGAGTAAGTAACAGGGCTTGAAATAAAGCATTTAATCGCTGCTGGATTTCAATGCTGTCATTGCTATCGGCTGGACGAATTCGTTGTACCAGCGCGATGAGTATTTTTTCATCAGGAACAGTCGTACTGATCTCTAACTGTTCCTGCATTTTTAGGAAGAGATCGTTGAATTTTATATGCATATGCAATCGTTATATTTTATTGGATTCGATGTAAAGCCATTTCAGCCAAATAGATCAGTGCTTGGCGGTAGTCACTTTCAGGTAAAGCATGTAAGGCCTGAATAGATAATTCTGTTTCTTCATGCGCACGCTGTCGGCAATAGTCTAGAGCACCAGAGCGATGCACAATGTCGATCACCTGTTCGAGTTCCGTAACGCCACCTGTGGCAATACTACGGCGGATAATCTGGTGTTCTTCATCTTTGGTGTTTTTTAAGGCGGCAATCAACGGTAAGGTTGGTTTACCTTCCATAAGGTCTTCACCAATGTTTTTACCTAAGGTTTCTGCATCTGAGGTGTAATCCAAAATATCATCGATAATCTGAAAGGCATTACCAAAATGACCAGCAAAACGTTTTAATGGCTCACGGTATTGATCTTTGCCCGCCAAGATCGCAGCACCCTCAGTCGCCAGCTCAAATAAGCGTGAGGTTTTACCATGAATAATACTGAGGTAGGTTGCCTCATCTGTATCTGGCTGGTGTTGGGCTTGAAGTTGCAGTACTTCACCTTCGGCAATTTCACAAGTGCCTGTTGAAAAATCTTTGAGCAGGACCATGTTGTTCAGATCGACCAGCAAGTCAAATGCGCGTGAAATCAAGAAGTCACCGACCAGTACAGCAGTTTGATTATTCCATGTTGCATTCGCAGTGGGCTTACCACGACGCAGACCAGATTCATCGACCACATCATCATGTACCAGCGTTGCGGTGTGTAGCATTTCAATAATAGCCGCAAGTCGCTGCGCACGTGCTAAATCTGTTTCTCCACATGCATGTGCTGCCAGTAAACACATAATTGGGCGCATTCTTTTGCCACCCGCTTCAACCACATGTTTGCTAACAGACATAACCAACGCTACTTTAGAGCTAATTCCCTCATTAATTAACTTGTCCATTTCTGCAAAGTCTTGGGCAACAGGAGCGAGAATATCTTGCTTAAAGTCAATGGTCATATGAGCAGCGTCCTTATAAAATGTAGGTCAAATTCGCAGCTAGTGTAGCAATGTGCAGCGATAAATTGTTGCTTTTGATTTGATTGGATAGGTTGAGTGATTAACTTTCAATCCTAATAAAACTGACAACATCATATAATCGTATCAATTTCAAATGCATTACATAGTAGCCGATTGGATTTAAAAATCTATTTTATTTTTAGCTAAATATATAGTTTTGCAGCTTTAAAATATAAGTTGAGTGGAAGGTTTTGGTTCGCTCAACGGTTATGAATTTGGTCGATCTAAACATTTATAGAAAATTGCTTGTTGTTTGTCTAATAATCACTTAAAATCCTTCGCCTTGTATAACCCCCAGTGGCGATCGTCTTAAGATCAGTATATTTCCGTACTGGCACGACGACACGGGCATATATTGGAGTACATTATGTACGCAGTAATCCAAAGCGGTGGTAAGCAGCACCGTGTAATCGAGGGTGAAACCCTTAAAGTTGAATTATTGAAAGCTGAAACTGGCTCAACCATTACATTTGATGATGTGTTGATGCTTGTAAACGGTGATAGCATTCAAATTGGTGCTCCAGTTGTTGCTGGCGCAAAAGTTGTTGCAGAAGTCCTTAGCCATGGTCGTCACGACAAAATTCGTATTGTTAAAATGCGTCGTCGTAAACACTATCGTAAACAACAAGGTCACCGTCAATGGTTTACCGAGTTGAAAATTACAACGATTTCAGGCTAATTACGAGGAGTAATAGACATGGCTCACAAAAAAGCCGGTGGTTCGACACGTAACGGTCGTGATTCAAACCCAAAAATGTTAGGCGTTAAAATGTATGGCGGTCAAGCTGTGACTGCTGGTAACATCATCGTTCGTCAACGTGGTACAGAATTCCACGCGGGTGCAAACGTAGGTATGGGCCGTGACCATACTTTATTTGCTACTGCTGACGGCGTGATCAAGTTCGAAGTGAAAGGTCAGTTTGGCCGTCGCTACGTAACTGTTGAAGCTGTATAAGTTTTAGCGTTATAAAAAAGACCCACAGTTTTGTGGGTTTTTTTATGGGCGCAGTATAAGAGAAAAACGATAAAGCTCCACAATGATGGAGAGATTTAAACATTTAATCGGTATAACAATACAAAACAGCTTATTTCCCCAATTATTCGCTGTAAAATATGGTTTAACATGATCGTCAATTTATTAAATTACATACACTTTTAGATATGTGGGAATAATCTATGAATAAGCTGTTGAAAACAATCTCTGTATCTGTTCTTGGTGCAGCGATGCTAAGCCCAGTATTAAGTACGGTGGTTTTTGCAGCGACGGCTGCGTCTGAACAACAAGCAACCCGTAATTTGGTGCAACAACTTAGTAATATTAAAAGCTTTTCTGCCAATTTCGAACAAACCACCAAAGCAACTGCAGGGACTAAGCCTGCGCAACGTACCGGTTTGTCAGCACAGCATATGAACCAAACTTTTGTTGGGGAAATGAAAGTAGAGCGCCCTGGGAAGTTTTACTGGGAAACCAAAACACCCGCAAAACAGACGATTGTGACTTCGGGAAAAACAGTTTGGATTTATGATCCAGATTTACAACAAGCAGTACGTCAGACTTTAGATGATCAAGTCGCCAATACCCCCGCCTTATTGCTTTCAGGCAACACTGCGCAAATTATGCAGGCCTATCGGGTTGCACAGCCAGATCAAAGCAAAACCTATTATCGACTTTATCCGCGAGTAAAAGATTCAGCATTTCAAAGTTTAACCATTAGTTTTGGGACCAATAAAGCACCCAATATGATGGTTTTACTCGACTCACTCGGACAAACTACATCAATACGCTTTAATAATGTAAAAGTGAATCCAAGCATTCCAGCATCAGTGTTTAATTTCACACCACCAAAAGGCACAGATATTATTAATCAATAAAAGGTTAATCAATAAAAGATTAATCAATAAAAGATTAATCGGTAAAAGGTTAACCAGCAAAACGTTAGTCAATGCGTTTTTACTGGATTCGATCAGCCGAATGAACCAAAAAAACCGCTGAAGGCAAGCTTGCCTTCAGCGGTTTTTAATGTAACGCAACTTCACTACAGATCGAGCGCCATGACGTCTAAGTGTCGCGGTAGGTTGAAATTAATTAACCTCTAAAGTTCGACAATAAAGAAGACGTGATTGATTTATTGTGTGTCGATATTTGCGTTTTTCTGGTTTTTGCCGGATTTGGGTCGACACGTTCAATACGGGTTGCTTTAAACTTACCGTCGTTCTCAACCATCACAAATTTAACTTTTTCATTTTTTTTCGGTTCACCTTCTGTCGCTGGAAAATCTGAAATATGAAAAAATACATCTTGTTCAGGCATGGCAATAAAACCGAATCCTTTTTCAGAATTATATTGTCTAATTTTTCCTTGATGAAACTGCACTTTCATGGACTTTACCTTATGCTGTAAACACGATCAGCACAGTATATAAGAAAAGAGGCTTTTAAAACGCACTCCTGTTGCATAGTTTTATTTAAATAAAACCGAATGTGGCCATTTCAGGCCAATGTTTTAGCTATGAAACCACAGCATACAATCAATACGGCGCTGTTTTTAGCCGATCATCGTGAGTAAAGTATGAGAACCTTCAACTGAACTGGCAGATTTGAACAGGGTGTTTTGAGTCGGCTGGTTTGCATGTGGTATTTGAATAAGCGCGGTCACAATTACAAGCGTTGCATGGCTTTTTTATGCTGGCGATAAAGCATGTAATGCAACTTTTGAGATACATATTTTAATTTCATTCAAAGGTTTAGCTTTGTATAGTGATGGACACGATAGCGTTAGTAATAAAACAGGTTTATAAGATGATGCAATATAAGCACAAAGTAGGGCTTGGGGTCATTTCAGTCTGCGCAGTAGCTATTTTTGCTGCTGGTTGCCAGAAAAAGTCAGATGAAGAGCAATCACATGTTGGTAAAAATGCGGTGACTTTAATTCAAGCCAAAGTTGTTGAGGTTAAGCATCCAAGTAAAACCTTTTGTGATGAAGACGAATGTACCGAGTACAGCCTAAAAACGGTGCAGACTAATCTGCCTTGGATCAATGAATACTTCCTGAAACGCATTGAAAAAGATGTACCAGATGCCTTCACTCCATCCAAGGAAAAAGATCCCGCTAAAGTTGCCAATCAACCGACCGGTGAAAGCCAAATTTCGGTACGTTATTTGGGGCAAAATGATCAGTTTGCCAGTTTTGAAATGCAGACTTCGTTGTATGGTGCGGGCGCTGCACATGGTATGTCACATAATGAATATGTGATTTTTGATTTAAGCCAAAAGAAACGTCTGGCTTTGGCGGATATTTTAAAACCTAATATTGAAAAAAAATTATTAGAGAAGTTATATGAAGCCAATCAAACGTGGTTAGAAGCGCATAAGATTGAGCCAGCTAAACTGGAGCTCAGTGATAATTATTATTATGGGGTCAATGGGATTGTATTTGTCTATCCACTTTATGAGTTGGCATCTTATGCGGAAGGCATGAGTGAGTTGACCTTACCTTATTATGATGCTGCCGCATTTATTAAACCTGAGTATTTAATCAATCAGTAGAAATAGCACTGCGATTAACCCCAATAGATGCCGTTTAATTCAACGGCATCTAGAATCAATGCCAAATAGAAACAGTCTGATCACTATATTTTTAAGCGTGAAGCGCTTACACTATATTCAGTTTTTTTTGCATATAGATTGACTATGATTGACCCAAAATTACTTAGAAACGATATAGAGGCTGTAAATTTAGCTTATGCTAAACGTGGTATTCAACTAAATGCCGAAGAGTGGGCGGATTTAGAAAGCCGTCGTAAAGCGATTCAATCAAAAACTGAATCGTTACAGTCTGAGCGTAATGCGGGTGCCAAACAAGTTGGTCAAATTAAAAAAGCTGGCGGCGATGCATCTGAATTGATGGCACGTATGTCTGCGATTGGCGATGAAATTAAAATTGCTGAAGCAAGTCTCAACGAATTACAAGCTGAGCTAGAAGCTAAAGTTTTAAATATTCCGAACTTGCCAGATGAGTCTGTACCCCATGGTCAGAATGAAAGCGATAATGTTGAAGTATTGACTTGGGGAACGCCACGTCAGTTTGATTTTGAAGTGAAAGATCATACTGATATCGGTGAATTCATGGGTGGGCTTGAGTTTGAAACTGCAACCAAATTGACAGGTTCACGTTTCAGTGTGTTGAAAGGTCCATTGGCGCGTTTACAGCGTGCATTGACCCAATTTATGTTAGATACACATACCCTGAAGCATGGTTATACCGAAGCTTATGTACCGTATCTAGTTAATGCTGAATCTTTACGCGGCACAGGTCAACTGCCTAAATTTGAAGAAGATTTATTCAAATTACAAGGTGAAAAAGAATACTATTTAATTCCAACTGCTGAAGTGCCAGTCACCAACTTTGTCCGTGACGAAATCATTGATGCAGACCGCTTACCCCTTAAATATACTGCGCATACGCCATGTTTCCGTAGTGAAGCAGGATCTTATGGTCGTGATACCCGTGGTTTGATTCGTCAACATCAATTCGACAAAGTTGAAATGGTTCAGATTGTTAAGCCTGAAGATTCTAAGCAAGCCTTAGAAGACCTAACTGGTCATGCGGAAAATATTTTACAAGCGCTGGGCTTGCCTTACCGTAAAGTTGTATTGTGTGGTGGTGATCTTGGTTTTAGTGCAACCAAAACCTATGACTTAGAAGTTTGGGTGCCAAGTCAAAATACTTACCGTGAAATTTCATCATGTTCAAACATGGGTGATTTCCAAGCACGTCGTCTTAAAGCACGCTATCGCACCGATCCTAAGAAAACTGAATTTGTACACACCTTAAATGGTTCAGGTTTGGCTGTGGGGCGTACTCTATTGGCGGTGATGGAAAACTATCAACGTGCGGATGGCTCGATTGAAATTCCAGAAGTATTACGTTCATATATGGGCGGTGCTGAGTTTATCGACTAATTGCTCGCGTTGTAGTAAAGCGAAGTATAGATAGACCAATCTGTTGATATATTGCGATTAATTTACAGATGTGTGAATGCGGCTGGTGGGCAATGCCTCAGCCGCATTTGCGTTAAAAGGCTGGGTGTATTGTGGATATTTTTCCAATTTCATTAAAATTACAGGGCCAAGTATGTTTGCTGGTTGGCGGTGGACATATTGCCTACCGTAAAGCCCAGTTATTGCTTAAAGCGGGTGCGGTACTGGATGTATTAGCCCCAGCAATTGAAGCCGATTTGTTGGCTTTGGTTGAGCAAACACAAGGTCGCTTTATTCAAGCTGCATTTACTGCTGAATTTCCAATGGCACATTATCGCTTGGTAATTGCTGCGACAGATCAAGCTGCGGTGAATGCACAGGTGTTTGAGGTCTGTGAAGCACACAATGTATTGGTCAACAGTGTTGATGATCCACCCCATTGTCGCTT
This sequence comes from Acinetobacter pullicarnis, assembly GCF_006352475.1. Lineage (NCBI taxonomy): Bacteria > Pseudomonadati > Pseudomonadota > Gammaproteobacteria > Moraxellales > Moraxellaceae > Acinetobacter > Acinetobacter pullicarnis. Next base: position 2,998,644 of record NZ_VCMZ01000001.1, on the reverse strand, counting down.
TATGGTGCCAGCAATTGTTGATCGCTCACCGTTGGTGCTTTCGATTGCCAGTAATGGCACTTCACCGGTACTGTCCCGTCAGTTAAGAACCCAACTTGAAAGTACCATTCCGCATGGCTTGGGCAAGTTAGCCGAATTTTCTGGTCAGTGGCGAGCGCGAGTTAAAGCGCAAATTAAAAATCCTGAACAACGTCGAATTTTTTGGGAAGAGCTCTATGCGAGTCCACTCAAAGAACAGGTGTTTTATGGTCAGCAAGCCGTTGCTGAGCAAATGATGCAACAGGCGTTGACGGATTGGGAAATGCCAAAAGGTGAAGTTTACTTGGTCGGTGCAGGGCCAGGTGATCCTGAACTACTGACCCTCAAAGCCTTAAGATTGATGCAGCAAGCCGATGTGATTATTTATGATCGCTTGGTTTCAGAACCGATTTTAAACTTATGTCGCCGTGATGCTGAAAAAATCTATGTCGGCAAAGCACGCTCGCAGCATAGTGTCGCCCAAGATGGCATTAATGCTTTGTTGGTTGAATATGCACAACAAGGAAAACGGGTCTGTCGATTAAAAGGTGGTGATCCGTTTATTTTTGGCCGAGGTGGCGAAGAAATTGAAGAACTGTATGCGGCTGGCATCGGTTTTCAAGTCGTGCCAGGAATTACGGCGGCCTCTGGTTGTGCCGCCTATGCGGGTATTCCGCTGACCCATCGTGATTATGCGCAGAGTGTACGTTTTTTAACAGGTCATTTAAAAGAAGGTTCTCCTGAATTACCTTGGTCTGAGTTGGTTTATGAAAATCAAACGCTTGTGCTGTATATGGGCTTGGTGGGTTTAGAGGAAATCTGTGCCAAACTCATTACTCATGGGCAACGCCCAGACATGCCAGTGGCCTTGATCTCGAAAGGAACCACGCCAGAGCAGAAGGTGGTGGTGGGGACTTTGGCCGATATTGCATCTAAAGTGAAAGAACATCATATTCAAGCACCGACGCTCACCATTATTGGTGAGGTGGTGCGTCTGCATGAGAAATTAAATTGGCAGTCGATTCCGATTGCCTGATCTACGTTGTTGAGAACCCTAGTGATTCATGTTGTTTTATACGAGCCCGAAATCCCAAGCAATACCGGAAACATTATTCGTTTGTGTGCCAATACGGGTGCACAACTGCATTTGATCGAACCTCTTGGCTTTGAGTTGGAAGACAAAAAACTCAAACGTGCAGGTTTGGACTATCACGAATGGGCACGTCTGAAAATCTGGCAGAACTTAGCGCAATGTTTGGATTATTTGGCTGAGCAGGGGATTGGTACGGATTCAATTTATCCATTAACCACCAAAGGTAAGGCGACACCGCATACGGCTGACCTCAATCGGCCAGTAGCGTTGATGATGGGACCCGAAACTCGGGGCTTGCCCGAATCTGTGCGGTTATTGTTTCCTGAAGCACATTGGGTGTGTTTACCAATGGCGGCCAATTCACGCAGCTTAAATTTATCTAATGCAACTGCCGTGATTGTTTATGAAGCTTGGCGCCAACAAGGCTTTCAACCTTTGATTGAAATCGAAGCCAATTCGGCAATCGATTAGTCTGATTTTCGTGCTTATGTTGCGCTTGCCTTGATATTTCTCCAGTAGAGATATTCAAGGTATTGTGGTGGATCGGATTGATCTCTGTGGATAATACTCAAATTAAAAACAGTTGGTTAGAATGCCATTTAAGGGAAATTTTGATATAACGATCAAGGAAGTATGTCTTGTTGTGCGACAAAGTATACTGCTGTATGCTCATTTTCTTGTAAAAAGGATTGACCTTGGATTTTTGCATGGTTAATTTAGCTTAAATTACATCCATTTAAGCTCACAATAAATTAAAAGCAATCATCCTAAATTAGTCCGATTTTTAATTTATAACCATATATTTCAAATATTTATTTAGCTTAATCGGATGTTTGATTGTTAGGTATTTTGCATGCTGCCACGTTTCTTTAGTTTGATCTTAATATTTTGCTCAACAGCGATTTATGCTGATTGTCGCGCGCCGATTAAAATGGCTGCTTTGACTTGGGAGAGTGGTCAATTCACCTCAGCATTGATTAAACAGATTTTAGAACTTGGTTATGATTGTGAAGTGACCGAAATATCAGGTTCGAGTGCGGCACAAGAAAATGCGGTCATCCAAAATGATTTACAGTTAATTGCTGAAGTTTGGGTTGGGCGTTCAGAAGTGTTGCAACAGGGGCTAGATCAGCAGAAAGTTCAGTTGGTTGGTAATACACTACAGGGTGGGGCGCAGCAGGGGTGGTATATCCCGGCTTATTTGCAACAGCAATATCCAGACTTAACAGATTTGGACAGTTTGTCGCAGTATGCTCATCTCTTTGTCACAGGCACAACGACCGAAAAAGGTCGTTTTCTGAATTGCCCAACTGGGTGGGCTTGTCAAACTTTTAATCAACGCTTGCTTGAAAATACTGGGCTGCTCAAGGATTATCAAGCTGTACTACCAGGCACGGGCGCAGCTTTGGATGCGGAAATCGCAAGTCTCTATCAGCAAAAAAAGCCGATCCTATTTTATTATTGGCAGCCCACAGGCTTTATGGCCAAATACAATTTTGTACCGATTCAATTTCCGGTCTATAAAGAAAAATGCTGGAATGAATTGCTCAATGCACGCAGCCAAAATCGCTGTGTTTCAGGTTTTCCGAGCTCAACTTTATCTGTGGCAGTATCACAAGATTTTGCTAAGCAAAATCCTGAAATTATTAAATTTTTAGAGAAAATTCAACTCACCCCAGAACAGCTTAATCTGGCTATTTTAGAAATGACGGAACAACATCGTTCACCACAACAACAAGCCGAAATTTTTTTACAGCAACATCCTGCACTTTGGTCAAAATGGCTGAGCCCAAACGCAGCTGAAAAAATGCAACATGCACTGCAACCGGCGATACCAGCAGGGAACTGGCAATTTAATAAACAGTTTTATTTTCCAGATTGGGATATTCAACAGTTTTTAAACACAAAGACCAAGTCGGTGGTCGATGTGCTTGCGACACCGCTACGGCAGGTAAGTGCAGCGATTCAACGTTATATGGTCCAGCCTGTGATTACGCTATTGATCGGGGTGCCTGCTTGGCTATGGATTGTATTGACCGGGCTATTGGCTTGGCATAGTTCAAGACAAATCTGGTTTGCGATATTGAGCATGTTTGGTTTATTTGTGATTGGCGCCTTTGGTCTGTGGGCTGCCTTGATCCAAACCACCGCTTTGTTATTTTGTGCGGTCCTGTTAACGGTGATTGTGGGTGTGCCAGTGGGGATTTGGATGGCATTTCATCCGCGCAGTTATCGGGTGCTACAACCGGTCTTAGATGTGATGCAGACCATGCCAAGTTTTGTTTATTTGATTCCGATCTTGATGTTGTTTGGGCTGGGTTATGTACCTGCGGTTTTTGCCACCATGATTTATGCCATTGCACCCTTGATTCGACTAACCGCACTGGGCATTACTCAAATTGATTCCGAAATTAGAGAAAGCGCAGAGGCCTTTGGTACCACGCCACGGCAGCGATTATTTTGGGTGATTTTACCGTTGGCGCGACCCAGTATGATGGTGGGACTCAATCAAACGGTGATGATGTCATTGTCAATGGTGGTGTTGGCTTCGATGATTGGTGCACCGGGTTTGGGCGAAAATGTTTTGATCGCCATTCAAACCTTAAACGTGGGACAGGGATTAGAGTCTGGCAGTGCGATCGTGATTTTAGCGATTATTATTGATCGGATCAGTCAGGCCTATGGACGAAAAAGAGGACAGCCAAATGCCTAATCCAGCAGTATTAAACGCTGAGGATGTAATTCGTTTTGAGGCGGTGAGCAAAGTCTTTGGTGGGCAGCAGCAACGGGCTTTGGCGCTACTGCAACAGGGCGCAACTAATCAAGAGATTAAGCAGGAAACGGGTAGTCAGGTTGCACTTAGACAGATCAGTCTGGATATTCGCCGTGGAGAAATTTTCTCAATTATGGGCTTATCAGGTTCAGGTAAGTCGACTTTGGTTCGCTTCATTAATCGCTTGCTACAGCCTGAACTGGGGCAAGTTTGGGTCAATCAGCAATGTATTAAGCAACTTTCTGACTCTGAGTTACGGGTATTACGCCAGCAACAGGTCAGTATGGTTTTTCAAAATTTTGGCTTGTTTCCACATCTGAATGTGCTGGAAAATGCAGAATTTGCTTTACGTACCAAAGGCCTATCAAAATTTGAGCGTTCTGGGAAAGCACGACATTGGTTAACTGAGGTTGGCTTGGAAGGCTATGAATATGCTGCGATTACCGAGCTTTCAGGTGGTATGCAGCAACGGGTTGGATTGGCACGAGCCTTGGCGGCAGAGACAGATATCTTGGTGATGGATGAACCTTTTTCCGCACTTGATCCGATTACTCGGCACCGTTTACAGTTGTTGCTGATTGATTTACAGCAGCGGTATCAAAAGACCATCGTTTTTGTCACACACGATGTGGATGAGGCAATACAGTTGGGCGGTCGGGTTGCCTTAATGCACGATGCTGAATTAATCCAAACCGGTTATATTCATGAAATGATTGATGCACCCGTCAATGGCTATGTCTCCGAGTTTTTAAAAGTGCGCAGCAGTGTTTAGCAGGAGTATCGGCATCTAGGGGGAATTTTCAATTTTGTTATTCGATCTCTAGGAACACGGGGTATAAAAAAGGCGCTGATCGCGCCTTTTTTAGTCTTATTGAGAAGCATCGTTAAAAATAAAGATTATTCGTGCTCATTATGTTGTGGAGCAGGATATCTAAAGCCTCTGGTTCTATAAGCCAAATAGCCGACTCCAACCGCCGCCCAAATTAAGCCAATCTTCAATGCAGTTGCATCAATTTCTAACCACATCAGGAATACACTGGCAAAACCAAGCAGTGGAATCACAATATAATTAAAAATATCTTTAAGATTTTTGGTACGACCATCACGTAATGCATAGCGTGAAATCACTGAGAAATTGACAAAACTAAATGCAGTCAATGCCCCGAAGCTAATCAGATTGGCAATATTTTCAAAGTCTAAGAAGCCAGCCGTTAATGCAACCACACCGACAATTAAAATATTGTAGGTTGGGGTATATAATTTAGGGCTAATATGACCGAAAATTTTCTTATTAATAACACCATCACGTCCCATCACATACATTAGACGAGATACACCCGCATGTGCTGAAATACCTGAAGCCATAACGGTCACAATGGCAAAACCAAGGATTATGTTTTTAAATAACAATCCACCGATCGCAAATAAAATTTCAGGCTGGGTTTCATCAATCTTTGTAAAATACAGATTCGGGTCACTTGGGAAATAAATCTGCATAAAGTAAGTGCTGATAATAAAGATTACCCCAGCAATTAATGCAGTTAAGAATATTGCCCGTGGTAAAGTTTTTTCTGCATCTTTGGTTTCTTCTGCAAGCGAAGATAAAGCATCAAAGCCTGTAAAGGAGAAACATAAAATCGTTGCACCCGTCACCAATGCACCCACAGAGGTGAGTTCATTCCAAAATGGCGCCATACTCCAGAGCTGGTATTGTGCGGCATCTAAACTTCCATCGGCATTAATCCCTTGCGTAAGCAAGAGATAGACTTGGTAACTGAAGTAGAAAATGACACCGACTTGCACAAACACGATGACGCTATTAAAGCGTGCGACAAAACGCGCACCAAATAGGTTAATCACCGTCATGATAATGGTTAAAGCAATGACCCAAATCCAGTTATTCACTTCTGGAAATAAAGCCCTCAGGTAAATATCTGCCAAGATAATATTTACTAATGGAGAGAGTAAATAATCGAGCCATGATGACCAACCGACCATAAACCCGACATTGGGATGGATCGATTTTTGTGCATAGGTATAGGCAGAGCCTGCGGAAGGATAGCGCTTAATCATATGTCCATAACTAATGGACGTCAGTAAGATTGCAATTAAAGCAAAAATATAGGATGTGGGCACATGCGATTGACTATCTTGCGATACTAAACCAAAAGTATCAAAAACTGTCATCGGCTGAATATATGCTAAACCAATAATAATAATATGCCAGAGCACAAGATTTTTTTTAAGTTTAGCCGCAGGTTGAGTCCCAGAAATGTGTGTCAACGGCGGATTCCTCATAGTCGTTGATCAAGGATCAGTCATATTGATTAAAGGATCATTTGAGACGAATGATCCCCCCTACAAATAAAACAAAGTGCACCAATTTAATCTTATTTAATGGCACTTTTGCTTTTATGAATAGCAGAAAATATGCCATTAAATAAGCAATGACAGACTTTCCCCAATATAAAAGCCCGATGTTTAAAACATCAGGCTTTAGTTTTGCGTATATTGGCTGATTTTTAAGAAATTACCAAGCTTTTTCTAAGATCGATTTCAAATCTTTTAAGGTGGTTTCTTTGGGGTTATAAATAATTGAACCATCATTTAAGGCTTTTTCAGCGACGTCATCCAACTGCGCTTTGCTCACTTTACCAGTCTCACTCAAGCTGCGTGGTAATTTGGTCAAGGCATGTAGCTGATCACGAATCGTTAAAAGCGTATTGATGGTTTTGTCTGCGCGTTCTGCTGCTGGTGTTTGTGCATAAATATCAGCACCGGCTAAAGGTAACAATAAGTCAGCCAGTCGCTTGCCATTTACCTCTTTATTGTATTCAAGCACATAGGGCAAGAATAGATTCATGCACAGTCCATGAGGCAGATGTGCAACCGCACCGAGTGCATGCCCCAATGAATGGATTAAACCCACCATTGAGTTAGAAAAAGCGATCCCAGCCATGGTGGATGCTTGAGCCAGTTCTAAACGTGCATAGCTGTCGTTCGGATTTTCTAGCACTGCAAATAAATTTTCACTGATTTTCTTAATAGCAGCGGTTGCATAAGCATCGCTCATCGGATTGGCAGCTAAGCAAGAGTAGGCTTCGATTGCATGGGTCATCGCATCCATTGCCGTCATCGCGGTTAAATGCGGTGGCAGGGTTTGCGTCATGCGTGGATCTAAAATGGCCGCATGAGGCATCAAATAATTGGATGCAAATGGCAGTTTTACATGACGCTGATTGTCTGAAACGACAGCCACCATGGTTACTTCCGAACCTGTGCCAGAGGTGGTTGGAATGACAAAGAATGGTTTAAGTGGGCGGGGCAGATTATGTGCACCAGAGTACTTCAATAGATCATCACCACCTTCGGTCACCAAAATATTGGTGGCTTTAGAGGTATCAATTACTGAACCACCGCCAACTGCAATAATCGCATCACAGTTATTTTCACGATATGCCGCTGCCGCAGCACGAACTGTTTCTAAACTTGAATCTGGTGGAACATCATCAAAAATATGAGCAAGTACAACATCCGTTGCATTGAATGCAGCTTCAAGTGGGGCAAGTAAATTATTACTACGCACACCTTTGTCGGTGATGATCATCGGGCGTTTTGAACCTAAAGCATTTAGTTCAAAGGGAATATGCTCTAAGGCAGCATGACCTGCAATGATTTTAACCGGACAGAAAAATTCGTAATATGGTTTGGCCATGTTATGCGTTCCCTTTTAAATATGATTGGGCAATTTTAAGATAAATATTTTTAGCACCATTGAGTTTTTCTTTTAAGCTCAATTGTTCTGGATATTGTTTTACCGCAAGTTCAGCAATCTGTTTGGGTAAAATGAGTGATTCCATTTTGTTTAAGCAGCGCACTAAACGAATTGCATTGCTGACATCCCCATCGGCAATCATACGGTCATTGGCAAATGACTGTGCCGTACTTTCTTGGAATGAAAAGACCAGAAAGGCATGATGTAAATGTTTGAACTTAATCGTAAGGTCTGGTTTTTTTGTGGCATGTTGCACCAGTTCCAACTGATGTTGTTCCGTGACTTTTGCAATAAAAGCAGGGCCATCAGGAAATACACTCATGGAAAGGCAAAAACCGACAGGAAATTTAGACACTTCTTGTTGAATTTCATCATCAACTTGGCTTGCCATGACCAAACCTCTGCCAATCACATCCATCATGAGTTTGACGTAGGTAAGTTCGAGGGCGGGCTTTACAGACTTGGTTGAAATCACGCTTGCATCCCTTTTAAAATAATATTGATTTTTATAGAGTAATTACTCTAATTTGTTTTGTTTCGAAAAGAAAGCGCTTTATTGCTCAATGACTTGAACGTCACCAAAATATTCACTTTGTTGAAAAAATTGAATAACATCAGCGCATAATTGCGTATAACTTGGGTAATCCTGCATTAAGTCACAAATACGGACCATTTCCAAGCCTGAATAACCGCAAGGATTGATGGTCTGAAAACCAAACAAGTCACAATCAATATTTAAAGCGAGACCATGATAGCTGCGGCCACGTCGGATTTTAAAGCCTAAAGAACCAATTTTACGCTCATTGACATAAACACCTGGCGCATCTTTTTTGGCGTAGGCATCGATATTGTATTTTTGCAATAATTGGATCATGAGGTCTTCAGCAAAGGAGACCAGTGAACGGACATTCCAACCTAAGCGATTTAAATCAAACATAAAATAAATCACCAATTGGCCGGGGCCGTGCCACGTGACTTGCCCACCGCGATCACTTTGTACGATTGGAATATGGCTTGGCATCAAGATATGTTCTGGTTTACCAGCTTGGCCTTGGGTTAAAACCTCTGCATGCTGTAATAACCAAAGCTGATCTGAACTTTCGGCTGTACGTTGCTCTGTATAGCTTTTCATTTCTTCAAAGCGATCAGTGTAAGCGGTAAAGTCTAGATATTGGCGAATCGTGAGTGTCGGTTTTAGAACAGCATTATTCACTTTAAATGTGTCCTTTATCGTGCTGAGTAATGTCTATGATTATAGGTAATTTAGGTTGGGTTAGGGAAGCAACAAGTTGGGTTGTTGTGATTTATCTAGCGAGATAACGAAATTATACAAATGGACCGAAGCATATTTTGACAGATAACGAACATTATTGTGCATTCACTCGATTTTGCGATAACGGCAACCGGGTGTGGAGTGAAGTGCAAATGCCTGGTGAAGCGCATGAGAAGTTAACCGAATTTATGGTGCATTCTTGTGCAGCGGGTCGTTTATTGGTAATTGACCGAGAAACTATGCAACCAATTGAAAATTCAGAAGATCCAAGGGGTTATGCGATTGAAGATCCGGGCATGAATTGTAGTGGGCCTTTGATGGTGCGTGGTGGAGTGCGTGTTGAAAGTGCTGCTGGGCAGTCTTATGAGATACGGAATCGTCAAGCCTTATGCCGCTGTGGACAATCTGCCAACAAACCATTTTGCGATGGTTCACATGCTTCTGCTCAATATCAAGATGGAATCCAATAAGCCATCCGCTTAATCAGATTGAGTCATGATGGGTCCGCTATGATAAATCCTGAATGCAAGCTCATTTTCTTTTTCTCTTGGTGAGAGAAATAAAAGGCTTTATGAAAGAAGTCGAGTAATGAACACCTTGCATTTATAAGATATATCCCCATTTTAGAATGAACATTTTAAACACCTGCATGGTTTTACATGGTTTTACATGGTTTTTTGAGCTGGCCTGTATACTAGTGTAGTTGTTTTACATACATCAATTTTGAGGTGAATTATGGTAGACCGCACCCCCTCTCGTGAACTGCAAGAAGATCTTTGGGTATTTCCAATGGACTATCCAATCAAATTGATTGGTGATGCAGGAGAAGAATTACATCAAGCGGTAGTTGGTATCTTGGTTAAGCATTTCCCAGAGTTTGATGGAGCAAGTGTTAAAGTGCAGCCATCTAAAACAGGGAAGTATCATTCCTTAACGGCACAATTACGTTTTGATGAGCTTGAGCAAGTCCATGCGCTATATGCCGATCTTGCGGCTTGTCCTTTGATTAAAACCGCACTTTAGAATCTAAAACTAAGCACGAAAGTTAAACAAAAAAAAGCAGCAATAAAAAAACACGCTCAATGGCGTGTTTTTTTATTGCTGCGTGTCCCGTCCTAGAATAGGTTGACACAACAGAGCATTCGCTCAGAAGTGTTAAATTTAGTCGTTTTCAAGGAAAGAACGTAAATGTTCAGAACGTGAAGGATGACGTAATTTACGCAATGCTTTCGCTTCAATCTGACGGATACGTTCACGTGTCACATCAAACTGTTTACCGACTTCTTCCAAAGTGTGATCGGTTGGCATATCGATACCAAAACGCATTTTCAAGACTTTGGCTTCACGTTCAGTCAAGTTTTCCAAGACTTCACGAGTGGCTTCTTTCAAGCCTTCAGAGGTAGCAGCATCCACAGGTGAGGTGATGTTGCTGTCTTCAATGAAATCACCTAAGTGCGAATCTTCATCATCACCAATCGGTGTTTCCATCGAAATTGGTTCTTTGGCAATTTTAAGCACTTTACGTACTTTGACTTCGTCCATTTCTAGACGTTCGCCCAATTCTTCAGGGGTTGGTTCGCGGCCCATTTCCTGTAGCAATTGACGTGACACACGGTTGATTTTATTAATCGTTTCAATCATGTGTACCGGAATACGAATGGTACGTGCTTGGTCAGCGATTGAACGGGTAATCGCCTGACGAATCCACCAAGTCGCATAGGTCGAGAATTTATAACCACGACGATATTCAAACTTGTCTACGGCTTTCATCAAACCGATATTACCTTCTTGAATTAAATCCAAGAATTGTAAGCCACGGTTGGTGTATTTTTTCGCGATAGAAATAACCAAACGTAAGTTGGCTTCGATCATTTCTTTTTTAGCACGACGCGCTTTGGCTTCGCCAATCGCCATACGTTTAGAAATCTCTTTGATTTCTTTAACGGTAAGGGTCAATTCTTTTTCAAGATCTGCGATTTTTTGTTGGAACGCCAAAACGTCTGGGCGAACTTTTTCAAGATAGTTCTTGGTTTCAGCAGGTACTTTGGCAATTTGCTCATCTAGCCAAGCCGGATTTGATTCTTGGCCAGGGAAGGTGGTTCTAAATTGAGTACGGTCCATGCGTCCACGACGAACTGCATAACGCATTACTTCACGCTCAGACATTCTGATTTGTTCGTGCGTACCACGGATCATTTCAGAAATAATGTCAAATAAACGTGGGGTAAATTTAAACATCATAAACAAGGTTGCAAGGGCTTCCATGGCAGCTTGTGCTTCAGCACTACTACGACCATGCGCTGCAATGCTCTTTTTCACTGCATTCCACGCAGCTTCGAGGTCTTCGAAACGTGCTTTTGCAATTTCAGGATCTGGACCAGATTCAGTTTCAGTTTCCTCTTCAGCTTCGGCTTCTTCTTCTTCATCATCGTCAAGTTTGACGTCTTTAGTCGGTTTGGCAGCACTGGCTTTTTCTTCATCGAGTTCAACTTCTTCTTCGATGACTTCTGGAATAACTTCGTCTGACTCAGGGTCTAAATAGCCTGATAAAATATCCGCTAGGCGACGTTCGCCATTGGTATAATCTTTATATTCGTTAAGAACCACTTCAACAGCATTCGGCCAATAGGCAATTGAATGCAATACGTCACGAATCCCTTCTTCAATACGTTTGGCAATACTAATTTCGCCTTCACGTGTTAAAAGTTCAACTGTACCCATTTCGCGCATATACATGCGGACAGGATCAGTGGTACGTCCCGGTTCATTTTCAACAGAAGCAAGAACGGCAGCAGCCTCTTCTTCGGCAACTTCATCTGTCGCTTCATTGTTGCCTTCGAACATTGTGTCATCAGCTTCAGGTGCACGTTCATGCACAGGAATACCCACGTCACGAAGCATTTGAATAATGTCTTCGATCTGTTCGCTTTCAGTGATCGAGTCTGGTAGATGATCGTTAACCTCAGCGTAGGTTAGGTAACCTTGTTCTTTGCCTCGGCTAATCAGAGCCGCTACCTGAGAAGTAGGGGAATGCATATCGCTCATCTTTGCTTACTCTTTGTTGAATCGGTGGCAGTGAAAAACCGTGCATTATAGCACAATTCATTAAAAATAGTTTGGGATTGCTGATTCCCGCATCATTGAATCAAAAGATTGATTTAATAATTCTTTTTCAATATTGGGCTTAAATCTTACTTTTCAAGTGCTGTAACGCTTTTTTAATGTTTAAATGAATCAGAACAGGCATGTTGGCTATAGTGCCATATTTTATAATCAAAAAAAAAGTAGACCCATGTATTTTTATCAAAAAAATAAAATAAAACTTGACATGGAAATTGAACAAAGATAAACAGCGCCTAGACCTATTCATTTTTTCCATCATGAGGCTGTTTTTGTGTCTTCTACAGATTTTGAATTAGATGATAGCTTTGGCGACGAGGAAGTAAGCTTTGATGAAGCCTCGAGTAAAATTAGTGCCAAAGAATCATTAGAAAAGCGTCGTTTAATTGACGACTTACTTGCCCAACGTCGTCTTGATCGCGAGCTCAAAGAATTTGAGTGCGATTTTGACGAAGAGTTTGACGATGAGGATGAAGAGTAAACCCTAAAGTAAAGTTAATTGATGCACATAGCCAATCGCACAGCGAAGAATGTTGGGTGCAATGATTACAGTCATGCCTGAAAATGCTATGCTACTCCCCTGTATGAATTAAAAATTGGAACGAAAATGAGTGCTTTAGATTTAGACCTACTGAGCGACTATTTAGATGGCGACCAAAATGAGTTTGGTCTAGATTTTGCTGCGACTCATGGCTTTATCAGTGCAATTGCTGTAGGGCCGCAGTTTGATCGCTGGTTAGAAGAATTATTTGATGGCAATCAAAACAAGGCACCAGCAGAAATTATCAACCAAATTAAACTTTGGTTAGATGATTTACGTCAAAAGCTTGCCAATGAAGAAGGAATCGAATTTCCTTTTGAAATTGAAGAAGCAGATGTTGAGTCAAGCCTAGGCGATTGGAGTGTGGGTTTTGTTGATGCGATGTTCCTCAATGAAGAAGCATGGTTCACTCCTGAGTTTGAAGAGCAACTGGTTGATTTAACACTGCCAATTATGGTGTTTAGTGGCATTGATGATGAAGATCCTCAAATGGAAACTTTCCGCCGTAACGGTCAGTTGATGGATGAACTTGCAGAAGAGATTCCAGATAATTTAAATGAATTGTATTTGATGTATCACACTCCCAATTAATTAGGTCGTGTTGTATCAAGCCCAATCAATATTGAAAGCCAGTTCAACGCTATGTTGAACTGGCTTTTTTTATGCACTGATTTTATGCACTGACTGAGTAACCGCTTGAACAAAAAAAACCGCAGCGATTACTGCGGTTAGATTCAAAAATGTTTTACCCTCATCCCAGAGAGGAGGGTGCTTTGTGTTGAGCTTCGAGCTGACCGCATTTTTCTTAAAGAATGGATGTGCAGTCAGGGCGATGCTGTTGACTAGACCAGCCTAATATCGATCACTTAGAGGCGTTTACGTTTTGCAGCCGCAATTTGTGATTGACGCATACGGAAGCCATCTTTTTGTTTATCAGTGGTTTTTTCAATACAGTAAACACAAGACACACCATGTTCATAACTTGGCAGCTCAACTTCATCAGGGGTGAGTGGCCAGCCACAGGCATGACATTTCACATTAATACCTTCTTCGACACCGTGGGTGACGGCAGTACGACCATCAAATACAAAACATTCACCTTCCCATAGACTTTCATCTACAGGGGTTTCTTCGAGGTATTTTAAAATACCGCCCTTTAGGTGATAAACCTCTTCGAAGCCCTCTTGCAATAACAAAGACGTTGATTTTTCACAGCGGATACCACCAGTACAGAACATGGCAATTTTTTTGCCTTTATGTTGTTCTAGGTTTTGTTTTACGTATTCTGGGAATTCACGGAAGCTTTCTGTTTTCGGATCAATCGCGCCTTTGAAGGTACCCGCTTTAAACTCATAGTCATTACGGGTATCGACCAAAATCACATCATCTTGTGCAATCAGTTCATTCCATTGTTTTGGATCTAAATAATGTCCAACCAAATCACGTGGTTTCACTTCCACGCCTAAAGTCACAATTTCTTTTTTAAGTTTGATTTTCATCTTGCGAAAAGGTTTTTCGCTACTTTCTGATTCTTTGTATTCCATGCTATTAAAGCCGTGCTCTAATAGAAATGCATGAAGTAAATCAATTCCTTGACGACTTCCTGCAACGGTCCCGTTGATTCCTTCATCTGCAACAATTAAAGTACCACACAGTTTTAGCAGGTTGACCAACTCAAGCAGCTTCTGTTGCAATGCGACAGCATCTTCAACGTGTTTGAATTGGTAAAGCGCGGCAACAACCCATGTCGTGCTCGCTTGCTGTTCTACAGGTGCAAGCTGTTCTACAGTAGCGTTCATCGAGTACTCCAAATGTATTAGTATATGAAAAATTCTGGGGCGCATTTTAACGCGAAATTACAGAATAAGCGAGAAAACCATAAAGTGAATATGGGTTTGAGAGGAAAAGTATTTTGAATAACCAACGTCGTATCCCAACATTAACGCCCTGTGTCGGGCGTTGTTCTACTGTGTTTGGTGATGCGGTTTGCCGTGGTTGCAGACGTTATAACCATGAAATTATTCAATGGAATACCTATAACCTTGAGCAGCGTGTTGCGGTGTGGACCCGTTTAGATGCACAGCTTGATCAAATTTTGTTGCCAATGCTGCCTTTGGCACAGCTCGAGCAAGTGGAACAATTTATTTTATCGAAACGGGTGCGGGTTTTAGAGACAGCGAGTCAAGGTCGAAAGCTCTATCAAGCTTTAAAGTTATGTGAAAAAAATAGAAATTTAGCAACAGAAAGTGGCTTAGGGATTCGTCCACACCAGGTCAAACCGATTTGGGACGAGTTTGAGCGCCGTGCTCTTGCGCTTGGTAAAGCCAGTTATGATTTTGCTTGGTTACGCGCGGATGTTATGGGTCAGACTTTATTGAAATGGAATGAACAGGAAGACGATCTTTAAGCGTTTGATCAACCGTAATAAAGAACTAGAAAATAACGATGAATTTGACCGAATATTTATTTTATGCTGTGACCGTGATTGTGATGATTGCGACACCAGGCCCTGTAATGTTGCTGGTGGCCAGTGCAGGTTTAAAAGGTGGCTACAAAAAAGCCTTAGAAACGATCATTGGTACAAACCTAGCCTCCTTGGTGTTAATTTTTCTTTCGATTCTGATTTTAAAAGGTGTATTTAAGCTTGATTCGACTAGCTTTAATCTCGTCAAAATTTTGGGTTGTTTATATATTGCCTATATTGGGATCCAGATTCTAAGAGAGGCATTCGACCACAATCAAACACTGGCAACAGTGTCGGCAACAGCAGGAGGCTTTAAACAAGGCTTCCTTGTAGCGATATCTAATCCCAAAGATATTATTTTCTTTGCTTCCTTTTTTCCGCAGTTTATTCATGTATTGCCGGACTTGAATCAGAGTTTAGGGTTACTGACCGCGACTTGGGTTGTATTGGACTTTGCCACCCTAAGTCTGGTCTATCTGGTGTTCAACCGCTTGGCTCAATCTAAAATCTATCACACGCTGCTCGCGGGTTGTGGCCTGATCTTAATTGCGGTTGCACTTTACGGAATTTACAGTACCTTGCTGGGTTAAACATTATCTTGCGCTTAGATCGTATTTCTGGGCTATAAAGCCATTGCTGGCACCTTGGGTACAGCAATTGGCTTTGCATCAAGAGAGGGCCTTGCTAGATCTGTTTAAAGCAGGTTTGGTTGAGTGTTTGAGAGTGTGATGAATTGCACTAAGCTCGCTTGGCTATTTTGCGCGATTTTCGCGTCATAGCCTTCGACCAGAAAACGACTGATTAATCCTTCAAGTAAATGATAGCTCATCTGGCTGATAGCATCGGCATTGCTGAAATTTTGGCAATGCTGCTCAATCAACTGTCTAACCCATTGCTTATGTGCTTGTGCAAGCCTAATGATTGCTTGATCCTGCGCAGATGATTCTGCAACGGCACGCACAAATAAACAGCCTTTAAAATCATCACGTTGAAACCATTGCATATGCCATTCAAAAATCTTTTGAACAGCCTCAAGTCCATGGCTCGCAGCGACATACTGTTCGAGTTGTTGTCTAAAACGTAGATCTCGTTGTTCCAGCACCGCCAAAATCAGTTGCTGCTTATTTTTAAAATAGGTGTAGAGGGTCGTTTTTGAGCAACCCGATTGATCTCGAATTAAATCGACCCCAACAGCGACAAAGCTATGCTGGTTAAATAAATCTTCAGCAGTATCTAAAATTTTTTCTGCAGATTTAGACATCAGATTGATGACCTCAGGTTGTTGTTGGTTTTTCACTTTTAAATTTTACGCTTTTTTCTTGCGATTAGTACAGATCTGTACTATTTTATGCGTTATTCGATCGTACCGCAATGGATCAGACAAATGAAATTTTCATTCTTGTCAGGAAAAGAACAGTTAGCCACACGGCCACCGTTGATTGAAATCATGCGTGGGCTGATTGGCGGAACATTAAGTATTTTTGCATTGTTGCTCTTGGGGCAGTGGTCAAATCATCTATTGATCATGGCACCTTTTGGTGCAACCTGCGTTTTGCTGTATGCCGTGCCAATTTCACCCTTGGCGCAACCACGTAATATCCTCTTTGGACATTTGATCTCAGCATTTGTTGGTTTAGCCGTGCTTAAGTTATTTGGTGTGACCACATGGAGTATTGCGCTGGCGGTTGGTTGTGCGATTGCATTGATGCAACTTCTACGCTGTGTACATCCACCTGCAGGGGCCAATCCCTTGGTGATTTTATTGACAGCAAATACCGTGGACTATGGTTGGAGTTTTCTGATCTTCCCTGTGCTGACTGGGGCAGTCACACTGATCAGCATTGCATGGCTGGTCAATAATATTCGCAGTCAGAAAAAATGGCCAAGTTATGCGTTGGCGCTTTGCCAGACGAAAACCCCAAAAGGGCAGTAATGCGAGAGCTTGAATCTGGGCACAGCATGCTGCATGAAAAATCCCCTGAGCACTTAAGTTCAGGGGATTTATGTTTAAAGGATAATGTAATTTGATTGGTTTTAGAGCGAGTGTTTTAGGCGATACTGCGCCAGCTCGTCTACACTAATCAAAGTTAATTCATGGGTTTGTGCATAAGCCAACACTTGAATACCCGCAGACATGCTGCCATCTGGGTTGGTCAGTTCACACAGTACACCAGCAGGGCTTAGGCCAGCTAAGCGTGCCAAGTCGACAGAACTTTCAGTATGTCCACGACGGGTTAATACACCGCCATCACGGGCACGTAAAGGGAAGACATGGCCTGGGCGGTTAAGATCACTGGCAACAGCACCTTTTTGAGTGGCTGCATGAATAGTCGTAACACGATCTTGTGCTGAGACACCTGTGGTCACGCCTGCAGCGGCTTCGATAGTCACGGTGAATGCCGTATGAAAATGGCTTGAGTTGTGTGCCACCATCGGTGGCAGTTCGAGATGATCTGCTTGTTGTTCGGTTAAACATAAACAGACAATGCCTGAACCATCACGAATCATGCGTGCCATGGTACTTACATTGAGGGTATCAGCAGCGACAATTAAATCCGCTTCATTTTCACGATCAAAATCATCCATCACCAAAACAGGTTTGCCTTGGCGCATATCTTCGATGGCTTGTTGAACGCGTTGCTCTGCTGGAGCAAGTGCTGAGAAGAAAATTTCGGGTTGAATTAAACTAGACATTGAAACGCTCTCGTAATTGAAAAATACGGTTGAACATTTCAGGACATAATTGAAAATAAGCTCGTAACAAAAGCCCTAATCTATTATTGATCAGGGTGTCGTGACGTCGTCTTCTTTCATCCGGACTATACCGTCGGCTTTGGTTTTTCACCAAATCTGCGAGTCAAACTTAAATCGTTTGACAGGCTCGTGGGCTGATTAAATAAGCAAAATGATTTCACTTTTTAATTTACCACCGGTGGGGAATTACACCCCGCCCTGAAGCGATGTCACAAAAGTATACGCTAGATTTTTGCTTTGTGATCTATTTTGTATATAAACATCAGTGCTATAGATAGAATTAATATTCAAATACACCAAAGCACGTTGATCCAGATGATGCATGTGAGAAAAGGTGTTGGCTACTGCTCAAGCTCGGTATGCGTCGAGCGCTATTCACTTTAGCTAAACAGCGATGCCGTTACTAAAAGAGGGGACAATTTAAGTGAATATGGTTTTTCATTTATTTCCATTACGACAACAAAAGTTTATTGATCTGTTGCAAGTGATTGCATTGGGTTTGTTGGCGAGTAGCTTTATTTATTTGATTGCAGCCAATTGGTGGATGATTCCACGTGGAATGCAATTGAGTATTCCATTGATTTTATTATTTTTGACGGCCATTACCAGTGTCTTTTATTCACATAATGCGCGTATTCGGCAAAGTCTCGATTGTATTTGTGGACTGATGTTAGGTTTAAGTTTGGCGGTTATTGGTCAGGTCTATCAAACTGGTGCAGACAGTTATTTATTATTTTTACTGTGGTCGGTGTTGTTATTGCCTTGGTTATTACGGCCGAATATCGGCATATTCTGCCTGTTGAGTATTGTTAGTCAGCTGGCTTTATTTTTATATTTTAAGCAGATGCATTTACTCGAGCAGTCTAATGTTATTTATTTAGCTGGACTTAATACTTTAGCTTTGCTTTGTGCTCTCTGGTGTTTGAAACAATATGCGGCTTTAAGCTATGTTTTTTTATTGTTCTTTGCCGTGATTTCAGCGTATTCGATGTTCCGTTTTATTAGTGCTGAGCAATGGTTTTATTTGCTGTCATCATTTTTATTACCTGTAAGTGCGTTTATCTATCTCTATTTAAATAAGCAACCATTGGGCAGTAGTTTAGCTGCGCTCAGTATTGGAATAAGTAGCACTATTTGGCTGGTGCATATTATCCTTGAGCAAAACTTTGCTTTAGACAGTGCCGTATTCTTCGCTTTAGCATTGCTGATTTTTGCATGGT
This sequence comes from Acinetobacter pullicarnis, assembly GCF_006352475.1. Lineage (NCBI taxonomy): Bacteria > Pseudomonadati > Pseudomonadota > Gammaproteobacteria > Moraxellales > Moraxellaceae > Acinetobacter > Acinetobacter pullicarnis. The sequence continues at coordinate 2,979,613 of NZ_VCMZ01000001.1, read as the reverse complement.
TTGCGCTATTAAGCTGTGCATTGGTTCGGTTATTGCCACAGACCAATTTTTATGTGATCCCACTGGCTTTTGGCGCTTGGTTGGCGGGTATTTTATTGGCGACAAGCTTCTTAATGAGTTGGGGAACCTTGTCTTTGCTTTTGGGCGCTGTGTTTATTGTTGCCAGTAGTTTTATTTTAAGAAAATATCGACATTATTTTGCACGGCAATTGGCCTATTGCTTATTAATCAGTGGTCAAGTCGCGTTGATGTGGCATAGTTATGAACTCACTAAAATCACCAGTATTGTTTTTGCGGTACAGCTTGCAATACTGGGTTTGTGCTTATATTTGCGTAGTCATTGGTTTTTTATCGCGTTGCAATTGATTGCGACCTATATTGCGGCTTGGATCGTCTGGTTTGATCTATCGAGTCTGCCGGAATTGGATACACAATTATATATTGCAATTTGGACGGGATTTAATCTGCTGTGTTATAGCCTAATTTTCATATTGGCGCGGATTGCCGATTTGGCTTATCGGCGGAGTGTGATGTTATTGGTTTTGGCCATTGTTGTCATGCGCTCACTGCAATATCAATTGGGTTTAACAAGCCATTTTGCGCTATATCAAGGTTTAAGTTGGAATACGCTTTTATCACTGCTCTGGGTTGCTGCGAGTGCTTGGTTTATTTTAAAACCACAGTTGAAAGCTATCCCCATGCTTGCCGTCACCTTGCTGGGCATGATGCTCAGTTTGCTCGGTTATTTTGAAGTTTATTTATTATTGCTGATTTTAGTGTGGGCAATTCAAGCACGGGACAAATTGGTGTATGCCTGTGCACTGCTTATTTTGATGTATATATTGTGGCAACTGTATTATTTACTTGATTTGAGTTTTCTATTTAAAGCCTTGAGTATTTTTATTTCAGCTTTGCTGATATTTGTACTGCATTTTATTTTACAAAGTAGCTTGCAAAAAAGTACACATGCACCTGATCAAGATAATGCGGTACAAGGAGAAGGGGCATGATTAAAAAATATAGTGCCTTAATACTTGCTGTACTTTCGATTGGCTTATTTCTCGGTATTATTGTCAAAAACCAATGGCAGCTTAAACACAGCCAAAGTCTTTATGTGGAATTGCGTCCTGTGGATCCGCGTTCGATTTTGCAAGGTGATTATATGGCCTTGCGTTATGAACTTTATTTTAGCAATAACCCAGCATCGGAGGATCTATCAGATAGAGCGAATCTATCGAATATATACGCTGGGATTCAAACGTATATTGAAAATAAGCCCAATATACTGATGTATGTTCAGTTGGATGCACAGCAAAGGGTGGTGCATACCGTGATTGATCCATTACAACTAGATCAGACACGTACAATTAAGCCGTTAAAACTGAAAAACCCAAGTAATTATGTTGATAGTCTATATCCGAGTAGTCAAAGTTTCTTGTTCGCTGAAGGTCTAGCCAGTTGCTATGAGCAAGCACACTATGCAGAATTTAAAGTGGATGACAGTGGCAATGCAATTTTGGCATCCTTACGTGGAGAAAACCTGAAAATACTCGGCTGTGAACAAGTACGATTTTGGTGGCAGGGCAGCCGTGAGCAAACTGAGCGCTAGGATGAATAAATCAGCATTTACTTGAATTTATTGGGATTTGATTGATTAGCATCATAAAAAATAATCATTTTTGCAATGAAAAATGCCCCTTGCATCGCAGAGGGCATTTTCTTTTACAGCGTTTAAAGCCAATAAAGATGAGGCTACTTTTCATCAGCCTCTTTAATATCGACTTAAGCTTTTACTTCGTTTAACTCAGCAATTGCTTTTTGAAGTTTTCGTTGTTGCTTTTCAATTTTTTTGGCATCACCTTGTTGCTTGGCACGTGCGAGATCATTTTCACGCTCAGTCACTTTCTGTTGTTTTTCAGCCACTTTTTTTGCATGTTTTTGGCGAAGCTCAGCATCATTACAGTATTGGCTGTTTTTAGCCAGTGCGCTTTCAAGACCGTGGATACGATAACTATTACCATACTGTTTTGCATAGCTGAGTTGAGTTTCAATCTCTGCTTTTTTGGCAGCACAATCTAATGCGGCAGCAGTGGCTGTATTTGAAAGCAGTGTAAAAGTAGAAGCAACAGAAATAGCGAAAATAAGTTGAGTTGTTTTTTTCATGGGAGTCCCTTAAAAGGAAAAAATAAGACAATCCACAAGCATAGGATGATTTTTGATCACAATCTAGTCTGAAGGCGAAATCTCTATTTAACGCCTATGAAACGTAACCTTAGTTGAATGGTTTTTATACAGTTCACGTTAATAGTAGTGCTTTATCTTGAGCAAGTCGTAATCTACAAAGACAAGAAAAGCCCACGAGGGGCTTTTGATATTCCGTTCAGAGACTGCTTTAAGCAATTTGGACTGGAATACAGTTTGCGGTGTGATTAACCGTGTTGTCTGGGTTGGCATAAACCAAACGTGGTTGATGTGCATCTGCTTCGGCTTCTGTAAAGTCACCAAAAGTGGCAATAATCACTAAATCACCAACATCGGCTTGATGCGCTGCACCACCATTGACGGAGATAATTCCAGAGTCATTTTCACCACGAATCGCATAGGTGGTGAAACGCTTACCATTGGTGACATTCCAAACATGAATTTCTTCGTATTCACGAATACCTGCTAAATCCATTAATGTACCGTCAATCGCACATGATCCTTCATAATGAAGTTCTGCATGGCTGACGACTGCGCGATGAATTTTACATTTTAATAAACGAGATAGCATGATTCGCGTCTCCTAAGTTAATCTTGGTGCTGATCTTTTGTGGCGATCTTATCGTGACCACCAACATAAGGACTCAGTGATTTATTCACGGCCAAATTTTGCCACTTAATGACATGATATGGCAAGGAATTTATGACAATATGAAATGAAGCGTCAGTCGGTGTAATTAAGGCTTATGTGCATTAATTTGATTCATCGCCTGTTGAACTTCGCCGTCGAGTAACAGTTTAATACGTGATTTTGCATGGTAAATCGCATCATCCATCAATGTTTGTTCGCTGCTTGGCGCTTTGCCTAAAACATGACCAGACACTTGGTCTTTATGACCTGGGTGACCAATACCAATACGTAAACGATGAAAATTTGGGCCAATATGTGGCACGATATCTTTTAAACCATTGTGTCCACCATGACCACCGCCAGTTTTTAGGCGAATAATGCCTGGATTCATATCCAGTTCATCATGGGCAATCAAGATCGATTCAGGTTGAATTTGATAAAATTTTGCGAAGGGGACAACACTTTGACCAGAACGGTTCATAAAAGTGGTCGGTAGCAGTAGGCGCACGTCATGGCCTTCAATGGTTCCACGGCCACTATAGGCATGAAATTTTGGATCTGCTTTGAGTTGGATATTATATTGATCGGCAAGCTGTTCAATGAACCAAAAGCCTGCATTATGACGGGTTTGGGCATATTCCTTTCCAGGATTACCCAAACCGATCAGGAGCGAAATATTCGACACCAATATGCCTTTAAATCAGCACTTAAGCGCGTTTAAAGTCAGCGTGCATTGGTGTGTTTTTCGCTGGGTGACGTTGTAACGCTTGAATTTTAACGTTTTCAACTTTATCACCAACTTTGATTGCGACAACTTCTTCAAAGAAAGCGTTGTCTTCTAAAGCTTTAACAAGCTCACGAAGTTCTAATGTTACTGTTACAGGTGCATCTTCGCCACCGTAAATGATTGCAGGAACAAGAGATTCGCGACGAAGGCGGCGGCTCGAACCTTTCCCTTGTTTGTCTTCAGCGCGTGCTTGCGCATTTAATGTAAATTGTGCCATGAGATAAATCCTCATTAATGTTCAATGAACTAAACTTACGACCAGTTTAGTGAGATAAAGCCCGAACCATAGGGATCGGGCTTAAAAAATTGCGCGTTATTTTATAGATAACTATCAAACATTGCGCTAATTGATTCTTCGTTATTAATACGACGAATTGTTTCTGCAACCATACTTGCTACAGAAACTTGGCGAATCTTACCAAGTTCTAATGCTTCTTGAGAAAGTGGAATTGTATCAGTCACAACCAGTTCGTCGATAACTGAGTTTTTCAAGTTCTCAAGTGCTTTACCAGAAAGTACAGGGTGCGTTGCATAAGCAACAACACGGCGAGCACCAAAAGTTTTTAGTGCATCCGCAGCTTTACATAGCGTACCCGCAGTGTCGACCATATCGTCAACAATGACACAGTCGCGATCTTTCACATCACCAATCAAATGCATCACTTGTGATTCATTTGCTTTTTGACGACGTTTATCAATGATCGCAAGATCGATATCGCCCATTTGTTTTGCGACTGCACGTGCACGAACCACACCACCAACGTCAGGTGAAACCACCATTAGATTGTGATGTTGTTGTTGACGAAGGTCAGCAAGTAAAACAGGTGTACCGTAAATGTTATCGACTGGAATATCGAAGAAGCCTTGGATTTGATCTGCGTGCAGATCAATCATAACGACACGGTCAATACCAACGGTGGTAAGCATATCTGCAACCACTTTGGCCGTAATCGGTACACGCGTTGAGCGTGGACGACGATCTTGACGTGCGTAACCAAAATAGGGGATGACTGCCGTAATACGACCAGCGCTTGCGCGGCGTAAAGCATCTGCCATGACCAAGATTTCCATGAGGTTATCATTGGTTGGAGCACATGTTGGCTGAACTACAAAGACGTCTTTACCACGTACATTTTCAGAAATTTCGACAGTAATTTCACCGTCAGAAAAACAACCTACTGATGCAGCCCCAAGAGGGATGTGTAAGTGGCTTACGACTTTTTGAGCGAATTGTGGATGAGCTGTTCCACTAAAAACGACAAGATTGGGCATGAAGCACCCTTGGCGGTTGGCATGTTTAAATGAAATGGCAGGGGCGGCTGGATTCGAACCAACGGATGCCGAGATCAAAACCCGGTGCCTTACCACTTGGCGACGCCCCTAATGCGGCAGAACTTTAATGGTTTTACAATTTTTTGTCAAGGTTTAGACAAGGAAAAGTAAAATATATGTTCTGTCTATAATTGATATAAATGGCAGGGGCGGCTGGATTCGAACCAACGGATGCCGAGATCAAAACCCGGTGCCTTACCACTTGGCGACGCCCCTATTTATATACTTTTGCTTGAGATACTACTGATGTTGTAATGGCAGGGGCGGCTGGATTCGAACCAACGGATGCCGAGATCAAAACCCGGTGCCTTACCACTTGGCGACGCCCCTATTTCTTTTAAACAAGTAAATATGCATTACAAACATCTACAGATGAAATGAACAATGGCAGGGGCGGCTGGATTCGAACCAACGGATGCCGAGATCAAAACCCGGTGCCTTACCACTTGGCGACGCCCCTATGTTCTTGCAAGTTTGAACTGGATTAATGGTGATTGATCTAAACTCTTAACCATATACGCTGTACATGGAGCGTTTTTCACAATTGCATTGCAATCCATTTCAGGACTTACCTCAATAAAAACACAAGCACCTGTACCTGTAAGCTTTGCAAGCCCAAATTGATTGAGATATTGCATTGCTTCATCTACTTCTGGGTATAACTTTCGAGCGATTGGCTCAAAATTATTGCCGTAGGCAGATGGCTTTAACTGATAGGCGCAAAATGTAGATGTCTTCGTGTTTCTTGTCAATGTTTTTTGTGAAAAAAGCAATTGAGTGCTGATAAAACAGGCAGGTTTTAAGATAATGTATTGTTTTTGATCTAAGTCTATGAAAGTAAGACGTTCACCAATGCCTTCTGCCCAAGCATTTCGGCCATGGACAAACACAGGCACATCCGCGCCGAGTTGTAGACCGAGCGCAGCAAGTTGCTCTAAGTTTAAGCGACATTGCCACAATTGATTCAGTACAAGGAGTGTGGTTGCTGCATCGGAGGAGCCACCCCCCAGGCCTGCGCCCATTGGAATGTTTTTCTCAATCGAAATAGTTAAGCCACAGTACGCTTGCGCATAAGGTTTGAGCAGTTGTGTAGCTTTGTAGATTAGATTTTGCGTTAATGCGACCGTTTGTAAGCCTTGGATTTCAATTTGATCATCAAGACGTAGATCAAAGGTGAGCCAATCATACAGGTCAATCAGCTGAAAAATACTTTCTAGGCTGTGGTAGCCATCATCACGGCGCCCTGTGATATGTAAAAATAAATTCAATTTGGCTGGGGAAGGAACACGAATCATAATCTGCACTTAGCACGTGAGTAATTTGAAAATTTATGTAAAACAATTTGTTAACGGTTTTGAATCAGTAGGGTAATGCGATTTTCCTGCTCATTTTCCAGTTGCTGCGTCAAAATCAATTTATTGGGTAATGTTGCCTGATCTACATAGCTGAAATCTACAGACCATCCCGCTTCTTTTAGGTGCGCAATGCGATCAGCGTCATCTTTTTGTATTTCAGCCTGCGCTGTTGCTGGTCTGGCTTGTACCCAATCGACCAAAGCGGTAATCGGTGCAACCCATCCAGTGGCTTGTTGTAGCAGCTCTTCTGGTGTTGCAGCTGTAATTAATCCAGTTTTTGCATTGTCTAGCGTGACCTGACCCGCTTGCCCTTCAATAATGGTTTTTCCTACGCCTAAGGCGCCATTGAGCTGAATGTTAAATTGCGGGCCATTTTGAATCCAAGTATAAAAAGCACTGCCTGATTGATCGGGTGTTTTGACCCCAATTTTACCCTGTAAACTAAATTGATTTTGCTGCAGCGCTTGGGCAGGATCAATTGTGCTGCTAGGCAAGGTCGGCTGTTGCGAAATCAGTTGACAACCACTCAGGCTGAACATGGCCAAAGATGCAGTAACCAAGAGGCGAGAACGAAATCGAGACATAGGTGAATTCACTCTTTTAATGTTTTTCTGGCAATATCAACGAATTCAGTTGATTAAGTTGCGGATCATTGGGATGGTTGAGTTGCAGTTGTTGTAAAACTTGATTGAATTTTTCCAGTGCACCTTGCATATAAAGCGATTTGGCATAACGTACACCAATATTCACGCTTGGGCTGAGTGCATAGGCTTGGCCTAAGGCCTGAGAAGCACGATCAAAATCATTTTGTAAAAATGTAATATAGCCGAGTGTATCTAAAATAGAGGCTTGTTCGGGGGCAAATTCGAGTGCGCGTTCAGCATAACGACGTGCTTCATCTAAACGTCGATTCTGTAAGGCAAGTGTATAGGCGTAGGCGTTTAGATAGGTTGGACTATTCGGTTCAAGCTGCAACAGTTGTTTCAGGGCTTTATCGAGACGTTCACGATTTTGAAATGGGTCAAGCAATAACACTTGGGAATAGACCAATTCAGGATCATCGGGTAAGTTTTTTACCGCTTCGTCGAGTAAGCGGAGTGCGGCTTTGTCATGCCCCATTCTTTTTAAAATTTCTGCCTGTGCCTGATAGAGAAAACTGGCGTGCTGTGGATAATTGACCCGTTCTTGTGTCAGAAAACGCAGCACATCATTGAGCTTCCCCTGACGATCATAAATTGAAATTAGATTACGTCTTGAAACGGTATATAAATTTCCATCGACCAGACGGTAGTAGGCCTTGGCCGTTTCTTCTTGCTGTTTGCGCTCGGCATTGACTGCCAAATAAAAATAAGCCTCGTTTTGATATTGACTCGAATAGCGCAGGCCAACCAAATATTGTTCCGCTTGATCATATTTTTTTAAATCAATGGCAGTAAGCCCAGCAATGAATAAAGCTTCATCTGCATTGGGCCAGACATTGGTAATTTGTGCGAGTTTATCAAGCGCGGCTTCAGCTTGATTGATCTTAATCAAATAGCGTGCTTCAGCTAAGCGGACTTCTAAGTTGTTTTTGTTTTTTTTGCTGCTTCGTTCAAACCACTTTAAGGTTTCTTCATCATCACCCAAAGCCATGAGTAAATTGGCTTTGAGTAAAATAAAGCCCGTTACCTTGGGGCGTTTTCTCAAGGCCTTATTCACATTTTTAAGCGCTAGTTCCAGTTGGTTGCTCTGTGCTTGTAAGCCTGCGATTAAAATTAGAATAGAGGGATTGTCTTTGGCTTTACTGGCATTTAAAGTCTTGAGTAAGCTGTCACGATCTTGTGCTGTTTCAGGTGAAATCCCAGCCAAGATGTTTTCTAAGTCCGCATTACTATCCAGATTTAAAATACTGTCTAAGGTCTGTGCTGCCAGTTCATATTCATGTGATTTGAGCGCAATATGAGCCAAATAAAACTTAGCGGGAACGTCCTTGGGCTCTTGTAAGACCCAATGTCTAGCAATGTCTAGTGCGGCCTGTAAATCATTTTGCTCGATTGCAATATTAAGTGCATGCTGTTTAACTGCGGTAGAATCGCTGCGAATGGCCAAGACGGTATAATTGTGTAATGCCGTTGCAGTATCGCCATTTGCGAGTGCAAACTCAGCCACCATACTCTGTAAAATGGCTTCTTTATGTGATTCATTATGTAAAGTTGGTTCAGATGCTCTAAGATGTGCAGTCGAAGCCATGCTACCCAGCAGCAAGAATGTGCTAGAATAGTGCTTTATGGCCATACTGTTAATTCGGCTGCTGATATTACACAATTTTTTTTGATCCAAGTAATACTTTCTTATGACACCAATGTTGCACAATAGCACAAATTTAGCGAAATGATGATCTGATATGTCTTTCTTTGCATTGGGGGTCAACCATCAAACAGCCTCTGTTGAGCTGCGTGAACGCATAGCATTTAACCCTGAGCGGTTAAAGGATTTGCTGATCGCGCAAAACAGCCATCCAGACCTGCATGACATGGTCGTGGTCTCTACCTGTAATCGCACAGAAGTCTACGCTATGGCTGAAAGTGCGGATATGGTATTAGATTGGCTCGCTCAAACAAATAACATTGATGTAAAACATTTGTCAAACCATGTATATCGCTATGAAAATACCGATGCAGTTTCCCACTTAATGCGAGTTGCCAGTGGTTTAGATTCGCTAATGCTCGGTGAACCGCAAATCATGGGGCAGGTTAAGACAGCATTGTCTTTATCTAAAGAGGCTGAACTGGTTTCACAAAATCTCAATCAAATTTTTGAATATGCATTTTATGCAGCGAAGCGCGTGCGTTCTGAAACGGCCGTGGGAAGTCATGCGGTTTCGATGGGCTATGCCGTTGCACAATTGTCTTTGCAAGTGTTTAGTAAGCCAGAAACATTGACCGTGATGGTGGTGGCTGCAGGTGAAATGAACAACCTTGTTGCCAAGCATTTGGCCGAAATGGGTGTGGCCAAAGTTTTGATTTGCAACCGTGGGCGAGAACGTGCAGAAAAGTTAGCACAAGAAATTGCACATCGTGTTGACGTGGAAATCGTCCCCTTCGATGAATTGGCGCAGCATTTGCATCGCGCAGATGTTATTTCTAGCTGTACAGGCAGTCTGCATCAAGTGATTTCATTTACAGATGTTAAAACCGCATTAAAACGAAGACGTTATCAGCAAATGTTATTGGTTGATTTGGCTGTACCACGTGATATTGACTCCAAAGTTGAAAGTTTAGATGGGGTCTATTTGTACGGGGTCGATGATTTACAGAGTGTGATTGAAGAAAATTTAGCACAACGTCGTCAAGCCGCTGTGGAAGCAGAAGTGATGGTGAATCAATTGGTAACCCAATTGGTGACCCGTCAGAAAATTAATGATGCAGGTGGGGTTATTGCTGCCTATCGTGAGCAGGGTGAGCAATCTGCCCAGACTGAGTTAGCACATGCATTGGCACGTATTCAAGCAAATGAAAACGTTGAGCAAGTCTTACAAGAATTTAGCCATCGCTTAACTCAAAAACTATTACATCCAACCTCGATTCTATTACGTGAAGCGGCCAAAGACGAAGATCCATCTCAAATTGAATGGATGCAAACGCAGTTGGCTGAGATCTTTCAAAAGCAACGTAAGCCCCGTCGTCCAGGTTAAAACTAAAATTTTGCAGCTAAATGTAAGCTGAGCATTTTTTACTTATTCGCTTTGGACCAGTTTTAAGCTAATTCGTTTGGTTAATTCATTCAAATGTTGTCTTAAATTGCGTGATTCGCTTAAAGAACCCGGTGCTTTTAGTTTCATCCGCACATACTTTTCTTGTAATGATAATGAATATTCTGAGGCAAGTTTATCTGCCATTTCAGGTGCTTGGGTGAGTGCTTGAATATTGGTACGTTGCATGATTTCAACCAATTCATAATGATAGGGACTGCACGCACCTAATATGTAATAGGTTGCAAGTTCTTGATCATCGGGTAGTTCATCAAAGACACGATCAAATCGCGCCAAGACTCGCGCCAGCAATTCATCGGGATGAATAAAGGCACGCAATACTTCAAAGTGAATATATAAGAAGGGGTGATGCATCAGAATTGCGACCGCAAAATCTTCGTCTTTGGTGCGGATATTAAAAGACAAGGAGGCATCAAGACTGATTTTAGGTTGCCATTTCTTGTTAATGCCGAGTTTTTCTCTAAAAAACTGTTTTAACAAATAACGATAAGAGCCATGTTTTGGCAATAACTCCGTCAGCTGATTCAGCTCAGCCATCACCTGACTTTTACCTTCTGGTGAACTAACATCATAGTTTTGACTCAGCAGTGCAAAGACAAAATCAGAGAGCAGTGGGGACTGTTGCCAAAGCCGATGGAAGGTTTCTAAGCCTTCTTTACGAATGAGGGAGTCTGGATCATGTTCTTTAGGAAGAACAAAGAATTTGAGCTCACGACCATCATTGAGCAGGGGCAGTGCAATATCGAGGGTGCGCTTAGCTGCTTTTTGCCCTGCTGCATCACCATCAAAGGCAATCGTGAGCTGATTATTTTGTTTAAATAGTGTGGTTAAGTGGTCGGCATTACTGGCTGTTCCGAGCGTCGCAACAGCACCCGAAATACCATTTTGCTGTAGGGCAATCACATCCATATAACCTTCAACCATCAGCCAGTCTTTTGCCTTGTGTTTGCGGCCCTCATAGAGGCCGTAAAGCAATTGGTTTTTATGGAAGACTTCGGAGTCTGGCGAGTTGATATATTTCGGCTTGATTTCATCATTGAGGGCACGACCGCCAAAGCCCACGACTCGGCCTTTGTGATCACGGATGGGGAAAATCACCCGTTCACGTAATAAGTCAAAATCACGGCCGCTGTCACTGGTACGAATCAGCCCCAATAATTTGAGTCCAGCAATGTCTTGTGGGAATACTTTTTCGAGATGTTGCCAATCTTCAGGTGCATAGCCTAAGCGCCAGTAGGCTAAGGTTTCATTGCTGAGACCACGTTGTCTAAAATATTGCTGTGCAACTTGGCTGTGTGGCAACTGTTGTTGATAGTATTGCGCGACATTCTCTAATAAATCATAGAGATTGCCTTCTTGTACCACGGCTTCATTGACAAAGCCTGTATCAAAGCCATGCACATCAAAACCTTGTTCATCAAAGTCTGGTGCGGTTTGATACTGTTCAAAAGGATCATAAGCAAAGCTAAGACCATGACTGGGCGGAGTATTTGTAGGGGTGCTGCTTGGTGCTGCTTTGGTTTGTGGTGTAGCCGTTGCTTGTGGTGCTATTTTTTTGGGTGTTTCTTTTTTATAGACCAGACGTTTCGAATCTTGTTGGTCTTTGGGCAGTTCAATGCCGGTTTGACTTGATAGTTGCTTCATCACCTCAACGAAATTGCGTTGCTCAATATCCATTAAGAAACGAATAGCGTTGCCGTTGGCCTGACAACCAAAGCAATGATAATACTGCTTGTCACGATAAACGTGAAACGAAGGCGATTTTTCTTGATGGAACGGGCAGCAACCAGAATAGGTCCGTCCCGTTTTTTTCAATTTCACATGTTGGCCAATTAAATCAACAATATCTGTGCGATCCAGAATTTGATCAATGGTATGTTGTGGAATTGCCATAATTTAAAAGCCAGACTCAAGAGTGAATGTTAGATGCAACCGAAAAGCAGAAGCTCAGTTTAACCCAGTGTTTGAGTTTCGTCTTTAAGATAAATTACTCAACATAAAAAAAGACGAGTTAAAACTCGTCTTTTCACTGCACTTATGCGGATTACTGTTCGCTTTCGGCCGTTGGCTTATCAAAAAGACCTAGGCTTAAACGATTGGTCCAGCTGCGTTCTGGTGCTGATGTACTTTCTTTTACCGTATTTTTATCTGATTCACTGCTGGCTTCACGACCAAAAATACCAAGTGTGGCACGGTTGACCCAACTGCCATCTTTACGTGCGGCACGTAAATTCACATCACCATTTGATTTGATTAAATTTGGATAATTTAAACGAATCACTTCTTTATACTGTTGTGCTGAGGCTTGGTCACCCAGTTTATTATAAGCATAAGCAATCGTTGCCAATGCTTCTGGAACTTGTGGGCTTTGTGGATAATGTTCAACCACCCACTGTGAGCGTTCGATTGCAGCAAGCCATGCTTTACGTTTGAGATTAAAACGTGCGGCATTCATTTCACTTTCAGCCAATTCTTGGCCGATATACTTCATACGTTGCGCTGCATCTACTGCATATTGGCTACTTGGGTAACGACGTACAAAATCAACAAAATTTTGATAAGAAATTTTTAAGTAGCTCACATCACGATGCGCTTGTTGCAAAGAGGTGTAGCGTAAAATACTGTCGTAATTCAGCTCCATATTGGCGACACCACGAACATAATAGGCATAATCTGCATTTGGATGCTGCGGATTCATACGAATAAAACGTTCTGCGAGGGCGATGGTTCCCTCATAATCTTTTTGCTTAAACTTGCTATAAATCAAATCGAGTTGTGCTTGCTGCGCATATTGTCCCGTCGGATAATAGGTGTCAATGGCTTCTAGAGACTTGGCAGCTTCGCTATATTGACCACGATCAAGTGACTTGAGCGCTTTATCATAATAAATTTGTTCGCTGGATTTCGGACCAGTATCAACCACATCTTTTTTCTTTGGATTACTGCTACAGCCCACTAATGTTGTTGCTAAGCCGATTGTTACAGCTAGCATTGTAATTTTATAACGTGGTAGCGACATAAAAAATCCTCTGTTGATCTGGGCAATAGGCTACAATTGCGCTATTAAACCACTTTTATCCCGATGCGCAAAATGACTTCAACACAATCTTCTAATTCTATCTTCTCAGAAACCGATTTCAATTTACTCGAAGATTCTGAGGAAGCAGATAACCATAATTCTGCAGCAACTGCAACCCGTTTATCGTTGAAATTTCAATTGGATGAATCTTACCTCGGACAACGTATCGACCAAGTCGCTGCGATGGTGTGGAAGGAATATTCTCGCGAAAAACTAAAACAATGGATGAAAGACGGTCATTTGTTGGTCAATGGAGCAACAGTTAAGCCCAAATATCGCTGTGAAGGCAATGAGTTATTGACCTTAGAGGTTGAGCTCGAAGTACAAATCGGTGCAGTTGCTGAAGATATTCCCTTAGACATTGTCTATGAAGATGATGACATTATGGTGATCAACAAAGCCGTTGGTATGGTGGTTCATCCAGGTGCTGGTAATCCCAATGGCACGCTTATTAATGCGATTTTGTTTCATTATCCAAAATCTGCCGAATTGGCACGTGCAGGCTTGGTACATCGAATCGACAAAGACACCAGTGGTCTATTGGTGGTCGCCAAGAATTTAGAAGCACAATTTTCTTTAAGTAAACAATTGGCTAAAAAAACCGTTTATCGCCTTTATGACTTGGTGGTTTATGGACAAGTCATTGCTGGTGGCACCATTGATGAACCGATTAAACGCCATCCTGTTGATCGCATTAAAATGGCAGTACTGCCAGGCGGGCGTGATGCGATTACCCATTACAATGTTAAAGAACGCTTTTTGCACTTTACGCGTATTCAAGCGCAGCTAGAGACTGGACGTACTCACCAGATTCGGGTGCATTTTAACTATATCGGCTTTCCACTTTTGGGTGATCCCGTTTATGTAAGCCGTGTGCGCATGCCTGCTGGTGCATCAGAGCTTTTACAAACCACGATTCGTGGCTTTAAACGTCAAGCCTTACATGCCTTTAAATTGGGGCTCATTCACCCACGCAGTGGTGAAGAAATGATGTTTGAAGCACCGTGGTCGGATGACTTCAAAAACTTGGTTGAGGTATTGCGTACAGAGAATGCTGCCTATTAATCCAGTTCAGTCTGATTTAAAGTAAGTCAAGCAAGATGATGCGTGAGGAACAGAAGATGCAATTTATATCCGGTTTGCCACAGGGAGTCTATGTTGGACAAACCCAAATACAACATCCGCGTGCCTTAGCATCAACTTCTAGCGCATTGGCTGGATTTAATTTAGCACTGCATGTCAATGATCAAACGGCTCGTGTGCAACAGCATCGTATGATGTTGCTCGATCAACTGTCGGCTTATGGGGTTAATAAAATCACATGGATGAGACAAACCCATAGCACGCTTTGCCATACGGTCAATCATCAACAGTCTTTTAATGAACGTGAAGGCGATGGCTTGGTAACACAACTTGCCGGTCATGCCTTGATGATGATGACCGCAGATTGTTTACCTGTGGTGTTGGGCAATGCCAACGGCACTGAAGTTGCCAATCTGCATGCGGGATGGCGTGGCTTAGCCAATGGTATTATTGAAAATACCATTGAGCAGATGCAGTCACAGCCGACTTGGGCTTGGCTTGGTGCTGCAATTAGTCAACCGTGTTTTGAGGTGGGTACAGAAGTTAAACAGGTATTTTGTGAAAAATATCCCCCCTTGGAATCGGCATTTGAATCGGGCAAACAGTTTGGGAAATATCAGGCAGATCTCTATGCGATTGCACGCTATATCTTAGGGTTGTATGGCGTGAAAGTTGTATTGGGTGGGGATCAATGCAGTTATCGTCAAAGTGATCGTTATTATTCCTATCGCCGTGATCCCCAAGCGGGCCGCATGGCGAGCTTTGCATTTATGGCTTAAGGCGACTGGTCTTAGCCGAAGCTATTTTTGGGAATATTCAAAAATGAGTGATAGGAATAATGCTACACTGAGTCAATTTTTTTAAATTACCATTGATATGTCCGTACCTGTTAAATCTCTCGCCATCGTTTATCACAGTCCTTATGGTCACACTGCAAAAGTTGCGCAACACATTGCAACAGGGGCAGAGCAAGTCGGGGTGCGGGTGCTTGCGATGAATATTGAACAGATTGATTGGGAGTTCCTAGACCAAGCAGATGCAATTATTTTCGGTAGCCCGACGTATATGGGGAGTATTACTGCTGCTTTTAAAGGATTTATGGATTCAACCTCGAAGCGTTGGCGCGACCGTTTGTGGCAAGGCAAGTTAGCTGCAGGCTTTACCAATTCGGGTGGGTTGAGTGGCGATAAGTTGTCAGTGCTTCAACAAATCAATTTATTTGCGATGCAACACGGCATGCTGTGGGCTGGTTTGCCTTTGTCTCCAACGGGAAGCTCGGAAATGGATCTGAATCGCTTATCAAGTTGTTTGGGGTTGATGACGCAATCGGACAATGCGCCTATTGAAGTCACACCACCACAAGGGGATTTAAATACTGCGATTTGGTTCGGTGAATATGTGGCGTTATTACTTAACAAACATTTCTAATCTATATGCGCATGTGGGTTAATGTGCTAAAGATCAAAACTTAAAAAGCAAAATCCAAGCAAGTGAAAATAAAAAGGTCCCAAATGATTTGGGACCTTTTTGTTGTTGCAGATAAATTGATAACATTAAGCGGAGGTTCAGAAGACACGCCTGAAGCTGTGCGGATAAGGGCGAGACGCATGATTTTACTTATGAAAAATACGTGCTTTATCACGTTGCCAATCGCGATCTTTTTCAGTCGCGCGTTTGTCATGCAACTGCTTACCTTTAACCAATGCAATTTCAAGCTTAACCAAATGACCTTTCCAGTAACAACTCAAAGGCACACAAGAATAGCCCTTTTGGTTAACGGCACCCATAAGGTTGTCAATTTGGCGTCGTGACAGTAACAATTTACGCGTACGCGTGGCTTCTGGGACGACATGGGTTGAGGCTGAAAGTAAGGGTTGCACTTGAGAGCCAACCAAGAGCGCTTCATTGTTTTTAAAGACAACATAGCTTTCAGTGATGGTCATACGTCCGCCACGCATGGATTTTACTTCCCAGCCCTGTAGTGAAAGACCCGCTTCAATTTTTTCTTCAATAAAGTAATCGTGACGTGCACGTTTGTTCTGTGCAATGGTGCCACCATTATTTTTTTTAACGACGATGTTTTTTGCCATAAGACTATTTTTCCAAGAATGTTCTATTTTGCCTTAATCTGCCCAGAAGGTGAAGTGCTATGAGCGACTCTGTGCTCAAGCAGGTAAGTTTGATTAAGAGGATCTAAGCGGAATAGTTCGCCTTTGACCTCTCATTAACAATGCAACGAAGCATACAAGGCAGAGCTTGCCCTTAAATGCGCGAGTGTGCAGCTTTAGTTGAGTTCAAATAAGTTTTTGGTAGAATGCAGATCTAACTTATTCAGAGTATGCTTAGATGCGTAAAACTCGTGTCATCTATCCAGGAACATTTGATCCAATTACCAATGGTCATATCGATTTAGTTACTCGAGCAGCACGAATGTTCGATGAGGTTGTCGTCGCGATCGCCATTGGACATCATAAAAATCCGATTTTCAGTTTAGAAGAACGTGTTGATCTTGCAAAAAAATCATTGGCGCATCTAGACAATGTTGAATTTGCTGGTTTTGATGGCTTGTTGGTCAATTTTTTCAGAGAGCAAAATGCGACTGCGGTACTACGTGGTTTACGTGCAATCTCTGACTTTGAATATGAGTTTCAACTGGCGAATATGAATCGCCAATTGGATCCTCATTTTGAAGCGGTATTTTTAACACCTTCTGAGCAGTACTCTTTTATTTCATCGACATTGGTGCGTGAAATTGCCCGGTTAAAAGGCGATGTCACGCGATTTGTACCGCCAGTAGTCGTTGAAGCCTTTGAACGTAAACTTCTACAAGGTTGGTAGCGTGTCTTTATTTATAACCGATGAATGTATCAATTGTGATGTCTGTGAACCAGTCTGCCCCAATGAGGCGATATTTATGGGGGAGATCATTTATGAAATTCATCCCCATTTATGTACCGAATGCGTGGGTCATCATGATGAGCCACAATGTCAGTTATTTTGTCCAGTTGATTGTATTCCGCTCGATCCTGATCATGCAGAAAGCCAAGATGAGCTGATGGCGAAGTATAAAAAACTGATTGCTCAAAAAAACACGGGCAATTCTTAGAAAAACTTGCTAAGATGCGCCCCTTGAAGTGAGCCAAACGATCGCCGCTGTGTAAGTCTCCGTGACTGGAGCAGGGGAGGAAAGTCCGGGCTTCAAAGGGCGAGGTGCCAGATAACGTCTGGGCGGCGCAAGCCGACGGCAAGTGCAGCAGAGAGAAGACCGCCTGCTTTGTTTGCTTCTTTCGGGAAGTAAGTAAGGTCGGTAAGGGTGAAAGGGTGCGGTAAGAGCGCACCGCATGTCTGGCAACAGTTCATGGCAAGGTAAACCCCACCTGAAGCAAGACCAAATAGGAATCCTGAGGTACGGCCCGTACTGGATTCGGGTAGGTTGCTGGAGCGTATGAGTGATTGTACGCCTAGAGGAATGATCGTTCACGACAGAACCCGGCTTATCGGCTCACTTCATCTAAATTTTTTGAAATTAGTGCTTGACGTAATTTATATTACAGCAGATAATGCGCGAAGTTTTCGGCTATGTAGCTCAGTTGGTTAGAGCACAGCACTCATAATGCTGGGGTCACAGGTTCAAATCCCGTCATAGCCACCATTTTATAGACCACGCATCCAATGTGTGGTCTTTTTTTATCTTTAAAATAAGAAAAACGGTGAGCGTCATTTTAGTTTGGGTGGCTTTAGGCTACTTATTGTTCTGTCGATATTAAAATTGACCTCCATTGAAATGCCCCATGAATTGATAAAAATAAGCTTTTGTCCCAATTTTCTAGTATCAGCTTTAAAATATTAGTGAATCTGTATGAAATTTAACTTGTTGATAATGAGTTGTTTAAACTGTGAGCGTTCGTGTGAATAATTGCTTGACGCATGCTTCCGAACTTTAGATAATGCGCTCACAGTTTTTCGGCTATGTAGCTCAGTTGGTTAGAGCACAGCACTCATAATGCTGGGGTCACAGGTTCAAATCCCGTCATAGCCACCATTTTTATAGACCATGCATCCAATGCATGGTCTTTTTTTATCTGCATTTTTTATCGAAAAATTATATTTGAATCCTTAAGCCGTTTGACGAATCAATATGGCTGGCATGATGATGCTTGGCAGGATGTGTCGGTGAGTTGAATGATGCATTGGGGCTTTATTGGTTTATTTGGCTTGGTCCAGCATCTGCTGGATATGCGCATCTATTAAGTGCTGTGTCTGTGCGCTGTTATAAAATGGTTCAAGTAGATTTTTAAGCATCTGCTCAAGTAAGCCAATTTGATCTAATACTTTGAGAATAGGTGGAAGGAAGCGTTCAGCCTCGGTATAGAAATCGGTTTTATTTAGCCCTACAGCGAGGATGAGGCTTTGTAAGTCATCTTCGGCAAAATGTTGATAGAACACATCAACAATACGTAGAATCAATGTTTGCATCAGTACTGTTTGACGGAGTTGTTTCCAGCTTTCATAGGCCAAAATAAAGAACTCTTCAAAGTCGATTGCTTCGATATGCATACAGCATTGCTTGATGGTTTTTTCCTGAACGGAAGACCAAATTAATTCACAAAAATCAGCTAACTCATCATTGGGTAGGGTAATCAGTTCGCCCAATTGATTGAGCAATACTTTGGCCAAGCGTTGTTCTAACTTAAGTTCTATATTTTGTTGTTGGTCTTGTAGGAAGCTAATTCCACGCGCTATGCGACTGTGCTGAGAGAGCTGTAATTTACGTAAATAGTCGAGCCACGGGGTGTTCTCGGTCAGGAGGTGATTGGCGAGCTGTAAGCTCAATTGCTGGATATGTGGCGTTTGTAGGAGGTAATCACGGAAATCATCGCGGAGATGGTCGAGTTCGAGTATTTTTTGTAGCCAAAGGGCAAAAGAAGCGTGGGTAAAAAATGCTTTCAGTGGGGTCTGGTTATTTCTTAATTGTTGATAGAGTTCGCGTGAGGCTACCCCAATAAATTCAAGTATTTCAGCGCCAAGATTGAGTTCGAAGCTGTATTTTTTGACCACTTCATGCAGCTGCTCAACTTGAATTACATCTTTGAGTTGGAGTTGCTTGGCATTTTGATAGAGCTGATCAATGGTTTGTTGCAGAATCTGTTGCTGGTGGTTTTTTTCTTGCTCTATATTTAATAATTTTTTTCTATAATAACCAACTTGCTCAAGCAGCAGTGCTTGAGCAAGTTGTGCTGATCCGGTCGGATTAGACACCCGGTATCCAGCCATTGACGATTGGGTAGCGACGTTCACGGCTAAATGCACGAGAAGTAATACGTGGGCCAATTGCACCTTGTCGACGCTTGTATTCACTGCGGTCAACTAAGCCGATAATTCTCTCAACCACTTCAGCTTTAAAACCTTTTGCGATAATGTCAGCCTGACTTTGATCTTCTTCAATATAGGCATACAAAATGGCATCAAGCACATCGTATGGCGGAAGAGAGTCTTGATCTTTTTGATCAGGGCGGAGCTCTGCAGAAGGTGGACGGCTAATTACACGTGGTGGGATGACCGGTTTTTCTTCGATGCTGTTACGGTATTTTGCAAGCTCAAACACAATGCTTTTATAAACATCTTTGAGTACTGCAAAGCCACCCACCATATCGCCATACAGCGTACAGTAGCCAACAGCCAATTCAGACTTATTACCTGTAGAAAGTACCAAATTGCCAAACTTATTCGATAGCCCCATTAATAAGGTACCGCGTGTCCGTGCTTGCAAGTTCTCTTCAGTGGTATCAGCAGGGCTGTTGCCAAAGAATGGATAGAGTGTTTGCATAAAACTATTTACGATCGGGTTGATTTCCGCAATCCCAAAAGTAACGCCTAAACGTTTGGCTTGTTCTGCCGCATCTTCTACACTGATCTGTGCTGTATAGGTATAAGGCATCATGATGGCTTGGACCTTGTCTGCACCAAGCGCATCAACAGCAATCGCGAGAGTTAACGCTGAGTCGATCCCGCCCGACAGACCTAATATCACACCAGGAAAACCTGAACGTTGTACATAGTCACGGGTTGCCATAACCAAGCTTTGATAAATTTCGGCCATGGTATCGAGTGCAGGTTCAGGTTTAACCACTTTATAGGCTAGATTGTTGGCTTCATAGTCAACAAAATAAAGGCCTTCAGTAAAGCTTGGTGCGCGTAAAGCCACTTCGCTATCGCGATTAATTACAAAACTACTGCCATCGAAGATGAGGTCATCTTGTCCACCCACTTGATTGCTATACACGACGTTGATGTTGAATTGTTTGATGAGCGCTTGGATCGCTTCAATACGGTGCTGTGGTTTACCAACTTCATAAGGAGAGGCATTTAAGACCAAAATGCTATCGACATTGAGTTGGGCAAGTTGCTGTACTGTTGCGACTGACCAAAGATCTTCACAAATTAAGACGCCAAATTTATGTTCGAGATATTCAAAAACAAGGTGCTGGTGGCCTTGTTCGAAATATCGTTTCTCATCAAACACACTGTAATTTGGGAGGTTTTGTTTATTGTAGATCCCCAGAATCTGCCCATCTTTCATTACAGCTGCGGAATTGAAGCGTTGTCCTGTTTCATTTTGATTGACAAAACCGAAGACCATGACAATGTCTTTGACTTGGCTTAGTTGTTCAAATGCCTGAGTCATTCGTTTCGACAGGCTTGGGCGTAAGAGCAAGTCTTCAGCAGGATAGCCAATCGTAGAAAGCTCAGGAAAAACAATTAAGTTCGCTTGTTGTTTTTTAGCATCATTTGCAAGCGCAATCATCTTTTGAACATTCGATTCAATATTGCCGATGTAAGGAGAGGATTGAGCAAGGGCAATTTTAAAACTTTTCATTTAAGTAAAATCCTATTCCTTATAGGTTTAGTACACTACGCGTTGATTTATATGTTTGTAATTATTCAACCCTGAGTACTTCACTAAAAAAACTATAGCTAGAGCGCGGAATGCAAAATAACCAGTAAATGGTTATAAAATAAATCTTTTTTCACAATGCGAAAAGGAGAATTATTCTGTATTTTAACTAAAAATCATCTAGAAGCTAGCTTTGAATGACGTTTATTCACATATATCTCCATTTAGCCAAATTCTTCACGAACTTATTTTACCGAACGATAAATTAAGAGCATGATTTATAAAAACTAAACATATGTTTTATAAACTTTTTTTATAAATATATCAATAATTAGTGGTCAGTTTTGTGAAATAAATCACTCTTTATTATTTTATAATGTTTTGAATTTTTTTTAAGAAAATATCTTTGGCAATGTCACCTTGCTGTTCAATGTTGTAACTTGAAAACGGTTTTTTTTGAATAAAATTATAAGCGTATGGATTGTAGCGTTTACAGCTTAAATAATAGGCGGACTGCAGCAGGGCACCTCTAAGTAACACATTAATTTGTTGTTGGTATTGGTAGATATGGGTCATCTCATGGATGAAAATGGCTTGGTTATACAGGCTCTCTTGTGCAAAGTCTGTACAGTAATCTGCGGGTTTTAAGTGAATAGCCCCCATAGGTGCCATGACCATGCCTGTTGGCTGCCAGGGTAAGAAGGGGTGATTCATGATTTTGACTTTGGAGTAGTCGATTAAATTGGCAAAGATCGGTTGGCACAGCGCAATTTCTGCAGGTGTTAATGTACGCCAATGAAAATGTTCAAGCTTTAAGTAAGGAAGCAATATCCAAATAAGTTTTTGCATATGACGCATCTTGGTTTAAGTTAGTTGCATTGAGGATTTAAGCCGATGCTTTTATTGCATGTTCTTAAGTGGGAAAAACAAAGGGCATCAATTTAATGTGTTGTGGTAAGCGTAAATGAGATGAAGGCAAAATAATAAAAAGCAAAAATACTTCATAAAAAACCGCCTCATTTGAGGCGGTTTTCAAGTCATCTTATTGAATAAGATTAACCTTTAATGTCACGTTGTGTTTCGCCAGTATAAAGCTGACGAGGACGACCGATTTTGTACGGTCCGCTATGCATTTCGATCCAGTGGCTGATCCAACCAACAGTACGTGCAAGCGCAAAAATCACAGTGAACATTTCAGTCGGGATACCAATCGCTTTAAGGATGATACCTGAGTAGAAATCTACGTTTGGATAAAGTTTGCGTTCAACGAAGTACGGGTCGTTCAATGCAATTCTTTCAAGTTCCATTGCAAGTTCGAGTTGTGGATCGTTGATGCCTAAAGCAGCAAGCACTTCGTCACACGTTTGTTTCATGACTTTAGCGCGTGGGTCAAAGTTTTTATAAACGCGGTGACCGAAGCCCATCAGCTTCACTTCTTTACGTTTTACTTTTTCCATGAATTCAGCAACGTTATCTACGCTACCGATTTCATCAAGCATTTTCAATACCGCTTCGTTGGCGCCGCCGTGTGCAGGCCCCCAAAGAGCAGAGATACCCGCAGCAATACATGCATAAGGATTAGCGCCAGTAGAACCCGCTAAACGTACAGTTGACGTTGAAGCATTTTGTTCATGGTCAGCATGCAGTGTGAAAATACGGTCCATTGCTTTAGCAAGGACTGGATCAACTTTATAGTCACGGTCTGCAGGTGTTGAAAACAACATATATAAGAAGTTTTCAGCGTAGCTTAAGTCATTACGTGGGTAAACGAATGGCTGACCTACTGTGTACTTGTAGCTCCAAGCTGCAAGGGTAGGAATTTTAGCAATTAAGCGAATCGCTGTAATTTCACGATGATTTACATCTTCAATATCAAGATTGTTGTGATAGAACGCAGAAAGTGCGCCAACTACACCAACCATGATTGCCATTGGATGTGCATCACGACGGAAACCATTATAGAAACGGCTGACTTGGTCATGAACCATAGTGTGTTCACGAACGATTTGTTCGAAATTCGCTTTTTGCTCAGCAGTCGGAAGCTCACCATTTAATAATAAGTAGCAAGTTTCTAAGTAAGACGCTTGGGTTGCAAGCTGATCAATTGGATAGCCACGGTGTAAAAGCACACCTTTGTCGCCATCAATGAAAGTGATCTTAGACTCGCATGATGCTGTAGCCATAAAACCAGGATCAAAAGTGAAGTGACCTGAGGCCAATACATCTTTAACGTCGATTACATCTGGGCCCAATGTGCCGCTGTAGATTGGTAATTCAATTTTTTTGCCATCAAGCTCTAGAACGGCTTTCTTGCCAGTTGCTTCAGACATTCAATAGATCTCCTGTCCCGGTGGAAATATTATCTGATTTAAAATAATGAAATTTTAATGATGAATCAGACGGATCGAAATTTGCTCTTAGCTTAGTGAGTGCAGTAATTTTGTCAATTATACTTAGGGATAAATTTGACAAGATGTGTGCTCTTTTGCCAATGAAAGCAGAGAGAAGCGAGTCGATACCCGAGGTATCGACTCGGTATAATAAGACAAATTATAAAAGAGGTGCAGAAAAATATTATACATCTGCAGTTTCATTTCTTGGTTTTGCGCAGCTGGGTTGAGATTATTGGGTGTCACCGGTGAGAGAGAAAGTTGCTGAACTCTTGATGGTTCGGAACTTAGCTCGCAATATATCACTGATTTTTATTGGCAATGCGATCTTCAAATCCTGAAATATTTTTTTTCACTTTTATTCTAATTTGACTAAAAAAAAGTCATGTTTTATTTGGGTATTGTTTAAATAAAATCCAATGTGATTGCAAATCGGTGTAAGTAAAGCGCGAGAAGGGGGAAACACGTGTTGTTTTAAACGTAATTTTAATTCTTAAAGCGGCGTTAGCCTAATTGACGAATTTTGAGTAGGTTTTGGGGGAGATGTGGTTTTATGTGATAATTGTCGTTATTTTAAAAGGGTATTTAATGGGTGAGTCAATCCATTGTCGTTGTATTTAAGTTTAAATGGAGCGTTTGCCTTTGGTATTTAGTTTTCACATAAAAGTTAAATATAATTCGATTCTTTTCGCGACTTACTTTAGTCTATGTGCGGCATAAAAGATTTGTGATTTTAAATCTTGGTTGTTCGTTGTTTATCTGTGTAAAAACAATAGTATATGTTTGTTTTTACAAAAAAACTTCAAGGGGAATTAGATTGGGGAAAACAGATAGGAATTATAAATGATTCTTATTTGATGGTTTTTTTAGGTAAAACCCAATCGACACGGTTTGTAATTTAGTACTTGACGTTTTATAATTCGACGTCGTTTATAAGTTTAGGCATTTGCTTGCCTAACAATGCCAGCTTTCCTTCGAATTAATTCTAACAAACTCCAGCCGGAGTTTTTACTTACAGGATGCCCGCTGTGAAAAGCAACAGACCTGTCAATTTGTCCATGGGTCAAGTGTTAGCGGTAAACTTACGCTCACCCGTGGCTATTGCATCAATTCTACACCGTCTCTCTGGTGTAATCGTTTTCCTATTGGTACCCGTATTATTATGGATCTTAGATAAGTCTTTATCTTCGCCAGAAGGATTTGATTACATAAAAAATGTGGTTTTCGGAAACATCGTCGTACGTCTCGTCGTATGGGTATTCTTAGCAGGCTTAATTTTCCATTTGGTAAATGGTATTAAGCATTTATTTGCTGATATGGGTGTTGCCGAAGAGCTTCAAAGTGGTCGCATTGCAGCTACGCTTTCATTGATCTTGTCTGCGGTTGGTATCATCGCAGCATTTATATGGATTGTACTCTGATGAAAAGTGCTACTGGTTTAACTGGTTCGGGTTCTCGCGATTGGTATATCCAGCGCGTTAGTGCTGTCATACTCGCTGTTTACACCTTTGTGATATTAGGTTGGATCCTTTTCAATAGCGGATTTGGCTATGAGCAATGGACTGGCTTTATGATGACATTGCCAATGAAAGTACTTTCATTGTTGGCAGTTTTATCTCTTGTCGCACATGCTTGGATTGGTATGTGGCAAGTATTCACAGACTATGTGACGACTCGTCAAATGGGTCCTTCAGCACCTGGCTTACGTCTTGTGTTGACATCGGCAGTGATTATTGCAGTGTTTGCGTATGCCATCTGGGCAATCCAGATTTTCTGGGCAAATTGATAGGATGAGATCATGGGCGCGATAACCCCTAAAGAAGATTATTCAAATATTCAAAACCTCACTTTCGATGCCGTCATCGTGGGTGGTGGTGGTTCAGGTATGCGTGCTTCTTACCAACTTGCTCAAGCGGGTTTGAAAGTTGCTGTCCTGACCAAAGTATTTCCAACACGTTCGCATACCGTTGCTGCTCAAGGTGGTATCGGTGCATCGCTTGGTAATATGCAAGAAGATAACTGGCACTTCCATTTCTATGACACCGTAAAAGGGTCAGATTGGTTAGGTGACCAAGACGCAATTGAGTTTATGTGTCGCGAAGCACCAAAAGTGGTCTATGAATTAGAACACATGGGGATGCCGTTTGACCGTAACGCAGATGGTACGATTTACCAACGTCCATTTGGTGGCCACTCTGCGAACTATGGTGATAAGCCAGTGCCGCGTGCTTGTGCAGCAGCTGACCGTACAGGTCATGCGCTTTTGCATACGCTCTATCAAAGCAACGTAAAAATGGGTACTCAGTTTTATGTTGAGTGGATTGCACTTGATTTGATCCGCAACGAAGCGGGTGAAGTTCTTGGTGTAACTGCAATTGATCAAGAAACCGGTAATATCGCTGTATTCCAAGGTAAAGCAACATTGTTTGCAACGGGTGGTGCAGGTCGTGTTTATCGTGCTTCTACCAATGCTTATATCAATACTGGTGACGGTCTTGGTATGGCAGCACGTGCAGGTATTCCATTGCAAGATATGGAATTCTGGCAGTTCCACCCAACAGGTGTAGCAGGCGCAGGCGTGTTACTTACCGAAGGTTGTCGTGGTGAAGGTGCAATTCTACGTAATAAAGATGGCGAACCGTTCATGGAACGCTATGCACCAACTTTAAAAGACTTGGCGCCACGTGATTTCGTATCACGCTCAATGGACCAAGAAATTAAAGAAGGTCGTGGTTGTGGCCCTAAAAATGATTATATCTTGCTAGATATGACGCATTTGGGTGCTGAAACCATCATGAAACGTTTGCCTTCAGTATTCGAAATTGGTAAGAAATTTGCCAACGTCGATATTACCAAAGAAGCGATTCCTGTTGTGCCTACAATCCATTATCAAATGGGCGGTATTCCAACAAATATGCATGGTCAGGTTGTGTTACCAGAAGAAGGTACCAAGAACTATACCAAACCAGTTAAAGGTTTTTATGCAATCGGTGAATGTTCATGTGTCTCTGTACATGGCGCAAACCGTTTAGGAACCAACTCGTTACTTGACTTGGTTGTGTTTGGTAAAGCAGCGGGTGAGCATATCATTGACTATGTGACTAAACATCACGGTGATGAGTATCAACCGCTTCCAACCAACGTCTTGGAGCAAACTTTAGCGCGTGTTCGTCATTTAGATGAAACCACTGAAGGTGAAAATGCACAAGAAGTTGCTGATGCAATTCGTGACATCGTACAAGACCATGCAGGTGTATTCCGTACACAAGCATTACTTGACGAAGGCGTGAAGCAAATTTTAGCGATTGAGCCGCGTGTTCGTAACATTCATTTAAAAGATAAATCTAAAGTATTTAACACTGCGCGTGTTGAAGCATTAGAAATTGAAAACTTATATGAAGTTGCTAAAGCGACCTTGATTTCTGCAGCTGCTCGTAAAGAGTGCCGTGGCGCGCATACTGTTGTTGACTATGAGTTACCAGCAGATCACCCGACCTATTCATATGGTCGTCGTGATGATGAGTGGATGAAACATACTTTGTGGTATTCATCAGACAACCGTCTTGAATACAAGCCAGTACGTTTTAAACCGTTAACGGTTGAACCAATTCCACCAGCACCACGTACATTCTAATCAGGAGAAATAAGATGAGTAGAGGTACTCGTACATTCGAAATCTACCGCTATGATCCTGATAAGGATAAAGCACCGTACATGCAAACCTATAAGCTTGAATTAACAGACAAACATCGCATGTTGCTCGATGCTTTGCTTGCACTTAAAGTTCAAGACGAAAGTTTGACATTCCGCCGCTCTTGCCGTGAGGGTATTTGTGGTTCGGATGGTGTGAATATTAATGGTAAGAATGGCCTAGCTTGTTTGTGGAACTTAAACGATTTACCAGAAAAAATCGTAATTCGTCCACTTCCTGGTTTGCCAGTGGTTAAAGATTTGGTTGTTGATATGAACCAATTCTATGATCAATACGATAAAATTCACCCATTTTTAATCAATGATCAGCCAGCACCTGCGAAAGAGCGTCTACAGAGCCCTGAAGAGCGTGATCATTTGAATGGTTTGTATGAGTGTATTCTTTGTGCATGTTGTTCAACGGCATGCCCATCGTTCTGGTGGAACCCAGATAAATTCTTGGGTCCATCTGCACTGTTAAATGCTTACCGTTTTATCATCGATTCACGTGATACAGCGACTCAAGAGCGTATTGCACGCTTAGACGATCCGTTCTCATTGTTCCGTTGTAAAGGAATTATGAACTGCGTATCGGTTTGTCCTAAAGGATTAAACCCAACCAAAGCGATTGGTCACATCCGTAATATGTTGCTTGACCAAGCGGGTTAAGTAATTGAAAAAAGAGCGCACATTGGAATAATGTGCGCTTTTTTTTATTTATCGAAAAAATAGTAATTAATTGTGAGTATCACTGGTCGAAATGTATTAGATACCGCATCATATGTAACTCAGCTATACTTCTTATGTATTTAGCTAATTTATGGATGGTATGTGTCAATAAAATCAAGCGACTGTTGCGTTCATGTTAGCATTTAACAAGTCTTTTTGAGCTGTAAAAAGACTAGGGTTTCATGTGTTTTTGGGGTATATTCCTAGCGTTTTTAAGCGTTGTATAGACAAGTTTAAGTCGTTTTAGAAAAAATTGGCAATTTGCGTGTTTTTTCTAAGCCGATTTGCAAAAAAAATTGCTCGACTGCGTCGAGTATGTGAGTGAATGATGATGCCTATGACGGTGTTATGATTCGTTGGGTGCATGAGAAAAGATCCTGATGTGCCGCTACGCCCGTGGTCTTTAGCGCCAAAATGGGTGAATGTCAATTTACCAATTTGGCATTATCAATCATGGGTTTGCTTAAAAAAAGCATCCTGTAATGTTTTTGCAATAGGAAATGGGTCCAAAAATGCAAGAAGTTGCTGACGCATTGCGTCTTGATACTGAACTTTCCGCTGATAGTGCAGCGTATATTGAAGAGCTTTACGAACAGTACCTGTCTTCTCCAACCTCAGTCGGTGACGATTGGCGCCAATATTTTGATAAATACCCTAAAGGTGACCAGCCGCACGGAAATATCCGTGAGCAATTTTTATTATTAGGTCGTAATTCAAACCGCGTTCAACCTGTTGTACAGGGCGAAGTAAGTACTGAGCATGAACGCCGTCAAATTGCGGTTTTGCAGCTTATTGCAGCTTACCGTAATCGCGGACATCAAAAAGCATCGTTAGACCCTTTAGGTTTAGCTATTCGCGAAGATGTTCCTGATTTAGACCTTGCAACGCATGGTTTAACCAAATCTGATTTAGACACTGTATTTAATACGGGTAACCTTGCTATCGGTAAATCTGAAGCCACACTTGGTGAAATGATTGCTGCGATGGAAGCAACCTATTGTAGTACGGTTGGTGCAGAATATATGCACATTGTGGACACCAAAGAAAAACGTTGGATTCAACAACGTCTTGAAAGTGTTCGCGGTCAGTTTGGTTTTAACGCAGATCAGAAAAAACATTTTCTTGAACGCTTAACTGCTGCTGAAGGCCTAGAAAAATATCTTGGCAATAAATATGTGGGTGCGAAGCGATTTGGTGTTGAAGGCGGTGAGTCTTTTATTCCAATGGTAAACGAAATCATTCAACGTGCAGGTTCTGTAGGTTGTAAAGAAGTCGTAATTGGAATGCCACACCGTGGACGTTTAAACTTGCTGGTCAACATTATGGGTAAAAACCCTGCTGATCTATTTGGTGAGTTTGAAGGTAAGTCAATTAATAAGAAAGGCTCTGGTGACGTTAAGTATCACCAAGGTTTCTCTTCTAACGTGATGACACCAGGTGGGGAAGTCCATCTTGCTATGGCGTTTAACCCATCACATCTTGAAATCGTTGGACCTGTAGTAGAAGGTTCTGTACGTGCACGTCAAGTACGCCGTAAAGACATTGGTGGTGATGATGTATTGCCATTGATCGTACATGGTGATGCTGCATTTGCAGGTCAAGGTGTAAACCAAGAAACCTTCCAAATGTCACAAACTCGCGGCTTTACCGTGGGTGGGACCGTGCATATTGTGGTGAATAACCAAGTTGGTTTTACCACATCCGATCCACGTGATGCGCGTTCTACAGAATATGCAACTGACGTTGCTAAAATGATTCAAGCACCAATTTTCCATGTCAATGGTGATGATCCAGAAGCTGTGGTGTTTATCTCTCAGTTGGCACATGATTTCCGTCATACTTTCCGTAAAGACGTTGTCATCGATTTGTTCTGCTATCGTCGTCGTGGTCATAACGAAGCCGATGAGCCAGCAGCAACTCAGCCAATGATGTACCAAGTCATCAGCAAAAAACCAACGACGCGTACTTTGTATGCCGATCAATTGGTTCAACTCAACGTATTAGACCGTGCTGCTGCAGATCAAATGGTAGAAGACTATCGTTCAGATCTTGAAGCAGGTAAACACGTTGCGAATGCATTGGTACTTGAACCAAATGAAAAAATGTATGTCGATTGGACACCTTATTTAGGTCATGACTATACCGATGTGTGGGATACCACGGTTCCGATTGAGCGCTTAAAAGAGCTTGGTCAGAACATGCGTAAACTGCCTGAAGGTTTCGTGATGCAACGTCAAGTGTCAAAAGTAATTGATGATCGCTTGAAAATGCAAACGGGTGAAATGCCACTGAACTGGGGTGCTGCTGAAACTTTAGCTTATGCATCTTTGTTAGATGATGG
This sequence comes from Acinetobacter pullicarnis, assembly GCF_006352475.1. Taxonomy (NCBI): domain Bacteria; kingdom Pseudomonadati; phylum Pseudomonadota; class Gammaproteobacteria; order Moraxellales; family Moraxellaceae; genus Acinetobacter; species Acinetobacter pullicarnis. The sequence goes on along the minus strand of NZ_VCMZ01000001.1, from coordinate 2,949,348 downwards.
TTTCTTGGTGCGTTTGACCGGTGAAGATGTTGGTCGTGGTACGTTCTCGCATCGTCATGCGAAACTACATAACCAAGTTGATGGTTCAGTTTATATTCCATTGCTTCATGTTAAAGAAAATCAACCACGTCTTGCGATTTATGACTCGTTGTTGTCAGAAATTGCGGTGCTTGCTTTTGAATATGGTTATGCAACCACATTGCCACATAGCTTAATTGTTTGGGAAGCCCAATTCGGTGACTTTGCAAACTGTGCGCAAGTTGTAATTGACCAGTTCATCGCTTCTGGCGAAACCAAGTGGGAACGTGTTTGTGGTTTGACTATGTTGTTACCTCACGGTTACGAAGGTCAAGGTCCTGAGCATTCATCTGCACGTTTAGAGCGTTTCTTACAGCTTTGTGCAGAAGAAAATATGCAAGTGATCACACCAACAACACCTGCACAGATTTTCCATGCCTTACGTCGTCAAGCGGTTCGCCCAATTCGTAAGCCAATGATTATCATGTCACCAAAATCACTTCTTCGTCATAAACTTGCGACTTCTACCTTAGAAGAGCTTGCAACTGGCGGCTTCCAAACCGTGATTGATGAAATTGATCCAATCAACAAAGCTGACGTTACTCGTTTAGTACTTTGTGGCGGTAAAGTGTATTACGACTTACTTGAAAAACGTCGTGAACTTGAATTGTCTAACATTGCAATTGTGCGTGTTGAACAACTCTATCCATACCCAGAAAAACGTTTAGATGAAGTGCTTGCCGCTTATCCAAATGTGAAAGAATTGGTATGGGCACAAGAAGAGCCGAAGAACCAAGGTGCTTGGTTGTTTATTGCACCACGTCTCTATGACGACATTATTGAATCTGGTAAACAAATTCGCATTAGCTATGCAGGCCGTGAAGCATCTGCTGCCCCTGCATGTGGCTCTGCATATTTACATGCAAAACAACAAGCTCAGCTCGTCAATGACGCACTTGCAATCGTAGCTGATCAATCAGGAGAAACAAACTAATGGCAACCGAAATTAAAGCACCAGTATTCCCAGAATCAGTTGCTGACGGAACAATCGCAACTTGGCACAAACAAGTTGGTGAAGCAGTAGCACGTGATGAAGTTATCTGTGATATTGAAACCGACAAAGTTGTGTTAGAAGTTGTTGCTCCTGCAGACGGTAGCTTAGTTGCGATCATTAAAGGCGAAGGCGACACCGTTTTATCTGATGAAGTGATTGCTCAGTTTGAAGCAGGTGCTGTTGCAGCAGCTGCGCCAGCAGCAGAAGTTGCACAAGCTTCTGCAGCCACTCAGGCAGGTGCTGCTGCAGTGGTTGAACGTACTGAAGCTGCGCAAGATCAAGCGCCAGCAGTGCGTAAAGCATTGACTGAAACAGGTATTAATGCGGGTGACGTATCTGGTACAGGTCGTGGCGGTCGTATCACTAAAGAAGACGTTGCAAATCATCAAGCTAAACCTGCTGTAACGCCATTAAGCGTTGCTGTTGGTGAGCGTGTTGAAAAACGTGTTCCGATGACACGTCTCCGTAAACGTGTTGCTGAACGTCTATTAGATGCGACGCAAAGCACTGCAATGCTCACAACGTTTAACGAAGTGAACATGAAGCCAGTTATGGAAATGCGTAAACAATATAAAGACATGTTTGAGAAACGTCATGGTGCGCGTCTTGGCTTTATGTCTTTCTTTGTTAAAGCTGCAACTGAAGCATTAAAACGCTTCCCAGCAGTAAACGCATCGATTGATGGCGATGACATCGTTTACCACGGTTTCTACGATATCGGTGTTGCAGTTTCTTCTGAGCGTGGCTTAGTGGTTCCTGTATTACGTGATACTGACCGCATGAACTATGCTGAAGTTGAAAATGGTATTGGCGCATATGCAGCTAAAGCTCGTGCTGGTAAATTGTCAATCGAAGAAATGACTGGCGGTACTTTCACTATTACCAATGGTGGTACGTTCGGTTCATTGCTTTCTACACCAATTTTGAACACGCCACAAACTGCAATCTTGGGTATGCACAAAATCCAAGAACGTCCAATGGCAGTGAATGGTCAAGTTGAAATTCTTCCAATGATGTATTTGGCACTTTCTTATGACCACCGTTTAATTGATGGTAAAGAAGCTGTTCAATTCCTTGTAACGATCAAAGAATTGTTAGAAGAGCCTGCAAAACTTATCCTCGATCTTTAATTTAGATCCTTGATTTAGATTATTTATACGACTCAATGAAATAACAACCCAGATAGAGTGATCCTCTATTTGGGCTTTTGGAGATAAAAATGTCTCAACAGTTTGATCTTGTTGTTATTGGCGGTGGACCAGGTGGTTACGAAGCTGCAATCCGTGCTGCACAACTTGGTTTTAAAGTTGCGTGTATTGAAAAACGTATTCATAAAGGTAAACCATCTTTAGGCGGTACTTGCTTAAACGTGGGTTGTATCCCTTCTAAAGCATTGCTTGATTCTTCACATCACTTTGAAACAACGAATCATGGTCTTGCAGAGCATGGGATTAGCGTTGATAACGTGACTTTAGACTTGCAAAAACTACTTGCCCGTAAAGATAAAGTTGTTGATCAACTGACTGGCGGTGTTGCGCAATTGTTAAAAGGCAATGGCATCGAGTGGTTACAAGGTTCTGGTAAATTACTTGCTGGTAAAAAAGTTGAATTCACGCCATTTGAAGGCGATGTTCAGATTTTAGATGCAAAGTATGTAATCTTGGCAGCTGGTTCTGTACCTGTGAATATTCCTGTTGCGCCATTGTATGAAGACATCATTGTCGATTCTACTGGTGCGCTTGAATTCCAAGAAGTGCCTAAACGTCTTGGTGTGATCGGTGCAGGTGTGATCGGTCTTGAGTTGGGTTCAGTTTGGCGTCGTCTAGGTTCAGAAGTTGTTATTTTTGAAGCTTTAGATAGCTTCTTGCCAATGGCTGATAAAGCGATTGCAAAAGAATATCAAAAAATCTTGACCAAACAAGGCTTGGACATTCGTGTTGGCGCTAAAGTCGCTAAAGCAGAAGTTCAAGGCAGCGAAGTTGTGGTTGACTACACCCAAGGTGGTGAAGACAAACAACAAACTTTCGACAAATTGATCGTTTGTGTGGGTCGTAAGCCATATGCAGAAGGTCTATTGGCTGCTGATTCTGGCATTACTTTGACAGATCGTGGTTTTGTAGAAGTGAATGATCAATGTGCAACTTCTGTTGAAGGTGTATATGCGATTGGTGACTTGGTACGCGGTCCAATGCTTGCACATAAAGCAATGGAAGAGGGCGTAATGGCAGTTGAACGTATTCACGGTCATGCTGCACAAGTGAACTATGACACGATTATTTCTGTGATCTACACCCACCCAGAAGCAGCGTGGGTTGGTTTAACAGAAGAGCAAGCTAAAGAAAAAGGCCATGAAGTGAAAGCGGGTCAATTCCCATTTGCTGTAAACGGTCGTGCGCTTGCTGCGGGTGAATCTGCTGGTTTTGTGAAGTTTGTTGCTGATGCAAAAACTGATCGTCTATTGGGTATGCATGTAATCGGTACTGGCGCTTCTGACATCGTTCATCAAGGTATGATCGCACTTGAGTTTGTTTCAAGTATTGAAGATCTCCAATTGATGACGTTTGCACATCCGACGTATTCGGAAGTGGTACATGAAGCAGCTTTAGCTGTCGATGGTCGTGCCATTCACGCGATTCAACGTAAACGTAAGTAAGACGGAAAAGAGCGGTATATGCCGCTCTTTCTTTAGCTATCAAAAAATATACAGCTTAGTTGTTCAATATAATAAAATTGCTGTGTATTTTCGTAACAGATTTAATAAATTCCGATACTTACTGCGAAGGACGTTTAAGTATTGGCGAATCATAACAATGTTGGAAGTCGTAAAAAGGTAACTAAATGAATCTACATGAGTATCAAGCGAAAGCACTGTTGAAAAAATATGGAATGCCCGTTCAAGAAGGCATTCTCGCAACAGTTGCAGACGAAGCAGTTGCAGCATTTGAGAAATTAGGCGGCAAATTTGCGGTCATGAAAGCTCAAGTTCATGCTGGTGGCCGTGGTAAAGCAGGTGGCGTTAAGATTGCAAAATCTAAGCAAGACGTTATCGATTTCGCAAACTCTATTATTGGCACCAATTTGGTAACTTACCAAACTGATGCGAATGGTCAGCCGGTTAACAGCATTATTATTGCTGAAGATGTTTATCCAGTTGAACGCGAACTTTATCTTGGTGCCGTGATTGACCGTTCAAGTCGTCGTGTCACATTCATGGCATCGACTGAAGGTGGCGTGGAAATTGAGAAAGTTGCTGAAGCAACCCCTGAAAAAATCCTAAAGGTTGAAGTTGATCCGTTAGTGGGTCTACAACCATTCCAAGCACGTGAGATTGCATTCCAATTGGGCTTGAAAGACAAGCAAATTAACCAATTTGTAAAAATCATGGCTGCTGCATATCAAGCATTTATTGAAAATGATTTTGAATTATTTGAAATCAACCCACTTTCAGTACGCGAAAATGGCGATATCTTGTGTGTAGATGCCAAAGTCAGCATCGATTCAAATGCCCTATATCGTCTTCCTGAAGTTGCGGCTTTACGTGACAAATCTCAAGAAAATGAGCGTGAGTTGAAAGCATCTGAATTTGATCTTAACTATGTTGCGCTTGAAGGTAACATCGGTTGTATGGTGAATGGTGCTGGTCTTGCAATGGCAACCATGGACATCATTAAACTATACGGTGGCCAACCTGCTAACTTCCTTGACGTTGGGGGCGGCGCAACCAAAGAACGCGTAATCGAAGCGTTCAAAATCATCTTGGCAGATGAGTCTGTACAAGGTGTTTTAATCAATATCTTTGGTGGTATTGTACGTTGTGACATGATTGCTGAAGCAATTATTGCAGCGGTTCAAGAAGTAAATGTAACAGTACCTGTGGTTGTTCGTTTAGAAGGGAACAACGCTGAATTAGGTGCTAAATTACTTGATGAATCGGGTCTAAAATTAATTTCTGCCAATGGTCTAGCCGATGCTGCAGAAAAAGTTGTTGCTGCAGTAAAAGCGTAAGGAGTATCAAATGAGCGTATTAATTAATAAAGACACCAAAGTATTGGTACAAGGCTTTACAGGTAAAAACGGTACATTCCATTCTGAACAAGCGATTGCTTACGGCACTAAAGTTGTTGGTGGTGTAACGCCAGGTAAGGGCGGTCAAACACATATTGGTTTGCCTGTTTTTAACACCATGAAAGAAGCTGTCATTGAAACAGCTGCTGATGCAACTGTTATTTATGTACCTGCACCATTCGTACTTGATTCAATTGTTGAAGCGGTAAACTCAGGTGTAAGCCTGATTGTTGTGATCACTGAAGGTGTTCCAACTCTCGATATGCTAAAAGCAAAACGTTATATCGAAACGTATGGTAATAACGTACGTTTAGTTGGTCCTAACTGCCCAGGCGTGATCACTCCGGGCGAATGTAAAATTGGTATTATGCCAGGACACATTCACCAACCAGGTCGTATCGGTATTATTTCACGTTCTGGTACATTGACTTACGAAGCTGTGGCTCAAACCACTAAGCTTGGCCTAGGTCAATCGACTTGTATCGGTATCGGTGGTGACCCGATTCCTGGTATGAACCAAATCGATGCATTGAAATTGTTCCAAGAAGATCCAGCAACTGATGCAATCATCATGATCGGTGAGATCGGTGGTTCTGCAGAAGAAGAAGCTGCTGAATACATCCAATCTGATGTGACTAAACCTGTCGTTGGTTATATCGCGGGTGTTACAGCTCCTGCTGGTAAACGTATGGGTCATGCTGGTGCAATTATCTCTGGTGGTAAAGGAACTGCTGAAGAAAAATTTGCTGCATTTGAAAAAGCAGGTATGGCCTATACCCGTAGCCCTGCAGAGCTTGGTTCAACTATGCTTGCAGTGCTTAAAGAGAAAGGCTTAGCTTAAGCATTCTACTTTAGCGCTTAGATTTATTTTCATTAAAGAAGCCTTCTCGTAAGGCTTCTTTTTTATTTGAAATACAGTATGCTGCATTAACCCACTCAACTTATTAAACAGAACAAAGGGGGATACTTTGCAACACATTAAAATACTGGTCCTCTGCAACGCGCTACTTTGCTGTGGTGCTGTGACTGCCGAAGCTTTAGCCACAACAACACCTACTCAATACTTTGATTTTAATCAGCAAGCACCAACCGATATTCTGGATATTGAATACGATACACAAGAAAAAGAGTATTCCACACTCTCTAATCAGCTTTATCAAACGGAGCGCTTTCGTGTCTTCAATTATATGGCCTACGATAGTCAACAATTGAGTGCGCAAGCCAAATCTGGCAGCCTCGATAATATTTCACAGCTTTCGATTTCCTTTGGCTATGGTGTTGAGTTTTTAGTGAATAGTCACAATAAGATTGGCTATGAATATATTTCAAGCTTCCCCTATGATCGTGGTCAGCTGGTCCGTCTTTTTTGGGTCAGAGCTTTATAATGCGATTAAAGTCACTGTTGCAGATCATCGTAACCACATGCTGAAGAATGATGAAGATACTGTGTTTAGATCGGTACAATTACGAACAGAAGATGCCCTTGTACTACACAAGTTTTGGTTATTTTAACGACAGGCTATAGTGGTTGTCTCGGAGAATAATCATGTTGAAAAATACGCTAATAAAAATTGGTGTTCTTGGGCTAGTCAGTCTTTCATTGGTGGGATGTATGGTTGGTCCTATCGATGATCGCCCAAATTATGGGCGTTATGATCGAAATTACAATCATGATCGTTATGACCGAAACAATAACCATGAATATCGCGACCGAAACAACACGCATGATCGATATGAGCGGCATAAGGATCATAAACGTCATGATCGTGACCAGCGTCGAGTCACTTCCTCAGATGATCACAGATATGGACAGCAGCACGGTAATCGGGATGGCACACCGCGTTTTAAATGAGGATAAAAAAGGGCGAATCGCCCTTTTTTAATCACTCAACCTTATTCAGATCACAGCAGCTTCAGCTTTGCACTTACGACTATTTTTGCAGTCTCAACCTTTGGCGCTGATCACATCGGTGTGAGTTGCTTTCGATATAAACCCGCACGAACACGTCCAGCTTTCATCTGTTTAAAGAGCTGCCAGGTTGCAGGTAAGACCAATTTATCGAGGGGTTGATCTGCCTCGACATAGATTAAGCCTTGATCAATAATTAACGGGTCAACCTTGGCTGCCAGTGATTGCCATAAGTTAAGTTGATAGGGTGGATCTAAAAAGACCAAATCAAATTCACCCTTTAGATGCTCAAGTACTTTTTCAGCGGTACTACACAGCACATCGCAGTTCTGGGCTTTTAGCAATTCGATATTTTTTTTCAAAAATTGTGCTTGCTGTATATCGGGTTCAATCATGACCACTCGCGCTGCACCACGGGATAACGCTTCAAAACCCAATGCACCTGCACCTGCACATAAATCAAGGGCTTGTGCTTGCTGTACATCCCACATCAACCAATTAAAGACAGTTTCACGCACACGATCAGGTGTTGGTCTCAAACCATCAATATTGGCGAAGGGAAGAATACGGCGTTTCCATTCACCACCAATAATACGCAATTGATTGTTTGATTTACTCACTTAATTCTCCATCCTCTGCTGGCGGTATATTACTTATCGTGTTGTTAAGTCTAGCGGCATTGCTCGCAACTTGAGCGACTGTGCTGGCTGCAAGCTCACCCGGTTTAATACCTGCTGTCATCAATCCACCACTGACTTGATGGTTGGCTGGCAGCATTGGATTAGATTTACGTTGCATTAACCAATAATCTAAAATAGGGCGGGCAATTCTGGCTGCTGAGCCACCATGACGACCATTTTCCCAGATCACAGCGATGGCGATTTCTGGATTTTCTGCAGGTGCAAAACCGACAAAAAGACCATGATCGAGCTGGCGATCAGTCAATATCGATTCGTTATAACGTTTGCCTTGTGCAATACTTTTAACCTGTGCCGTTCCTGTTTTACCCGCAATCAGATAATTCGGAGTTTTAATACCGCGGCCAGTACCGCTTTGAATCACGTCCACCATGGCATCACGCATTTTGATCCAGTCTTCTTCTGTGCCATTAAAGTTGATTTTACCTGTGGGTGCATTAATCACTTCATGGACTTTGGCACCACGGGTTGAGCGTAATACATGTGGTGTAACATGTGCGCCATGATTGGCTGTAATCGCGGTAGCTAAGGCCAATTGTAAAGGTGTTGCAATAAAGGCGCCCTGTCCAATACTGACTGAAATAGTTTCACCTCTGAGCCATTTACTCTTACGGGTTCGCATTTTCCATTCGGGGTTTGGATATAAACCTTCACTTTCACTTGGTAAGTCGACGCCAGTTTTAGCACCAAAACCGAATTGGCGCATCCAATCATTCATGCGCTCGATGCCCATTTGGTAGGCCAAAATATAAAAGTAGGTATCACATGAAATCGTAATTGATTTATGCATGTTGACACTGCCATGTCCGCTTTTTTTCCAGTCACGGAATTTATGTGAATCACCTGGTAAATGAAAATAACCTGGGTCGGAGATGGTGGTTCCCCAATCGACAGTTCCATAATGAATACCGCCTAAAGCTTCCATTGGTTTAATGGTAGAGCCTGGTGGGTAGGAACCTTGTAAGGCACGGTTATATAAGGGCTGATCGAGGTTGTCACGCAGTGCACTATAGTCGTCATGCCCAATGCCAGTTACAAACAAATTGGGGTTGAAGCTTGGACTTGAAACCAAAGCCAAAATTTCACCTGTACGCGGGTCTAAGGCCACAATCGCACCACGTCGTCCGGCAAGTTGTTCAGCGGCAACAGTTTGTAGACCGTAATCGAGTGATAAAAATAAATCATTACCACGTACGGATTCTTTGCGACCTAAATGACGTAAGACATTGCCGTGTGCATCGGCTTCAATCGATTCATAGCCAGGTGTGCCATGCAATAAATCTTCATAGGATTTTTCGACCCCAATTTTACCAATCAGGTTGGTTCCTGCATAAGCATCTTTGTCGATACTTTTTAATTCTTTATCATTAATACGGCCGACGTAGCCAATGACGTGTGCAAATAATTCACCATGCGGATAGAAACGCGTCATTTGCGTTTCAATATAAACACCTGGAAATTGATATTTGATTTCACTAAATTTAGCGATATCGGTTTCAGTTAAATTTAGTTTTAAGGTGACTCGCTCTGTTTTTTTGACGGTTTTCACACGGCTATTAAAACGTTCAACATCTTCAGGACTAAGATCTAAAACGGGGATCAAGCGCTTTAAAGTATCATCAATATCAGTAACATCTGCTTTACTAAGGGTTGCGGTAAAGACAGGGTAATTATCTGCTAATAAAATACCATTACGGTCATAAATATAACCACGTGCTGGTGGAATCGGTTGTAAGCGAATACGGTTTTTATCGGAAGCATTGCTAAACTCTTCATGATGCACGATTTGCAAATAGGCATACCGCGCAATCAAAATTGCTAAACAGAAAAAAACGAACGCGATTGCGAAAAATACTCGTCCACGAAAGATGCGCTTTTCTTGTTGAACGTTTTTAAGAGGAAACTGCTGCTTCATATTGGGCGACTTGATCGGCACGTGGTGAGAGTAAGTTGAAGCAAAAGATTTTACCTTAGAATTGCTTAAAGAACTAAAAAATTAATAGCAAGGCGGGTTTTTATCGGAACGTTTTGACATTTTAGACAGGAAAATTGTGTCCTGCTGTATATGAGTCAATTCGTATTTCTGTTAAAGTCCAGTGAAAAGGAATCATAAGCTTGATTAAAAAATAATAAGGGACTGCAGATTTAAAATGCAAAAATTTTTCCCTTAGTGTTATTTATATTGTTATAAATCAATCAAATGTTTAACTTGAGTGTGCTTAATTGAGACAGAATTTAAGGTTGGGAATATTTTAACTTTTAATGAGATCCACAATTGCTCGCCAAGAAAATTACTTTAAATGTAGATTGGATCGGTTCTTTAATTTTTGTGTATGATAAATTGAGTGGTTATTATAGTACTCAATATTATTTGAGTCGTTGGGGTTGTACAGCGTGCGCTCATAACAAGTGGTGTAGGAATTGCACAGTGCAATGCAGTTACGCTGCGGATTGCAACAGCAAGGACAGTAAAACCACGTACAATTCATCTATACTGTGCGTGTAGGTTTTTAAAAACTGTCATGTTAAATAATTCATACGACCGCCAATAGAAATAAATACGAGAGTCATGCATGTTTGAATACCTGAGTGGTTTGTGGCAAATCTTTTTGAGTCTACCCAGTTATCTTGGTGATTTGTGGCAAGTTTTTTTAAGACGACCTGACCACCTTGCAGTGCTAAGTATTATACCGGTTACGGCTTTTGTGACCTGGGCACATGTTTGGATGGCACTTAAAATGGTGTTTTACCCAATTAAATTTTGGGGATTTCATATTGGTCCACTGCCTATTGGTTGGCAAGGCATTGTTCCGCGTAAAGCAGGCCGAATTTCTGGGGTTATTACAGACAATACCTTGTCAAAATTAGGCTCATTACATGAATTCTTGGAAGCAATGGATCCAGATGACATGGCACGAATCATTGGTGAACAGGTTGGTTTTGAACTTGAACATCTGATTGATGAAGTGATGATGGAGCGCAATGCGGTTTTGTGGGAAAATCTACCTTATTCGATTAAACGCCGAATTTATGCACAAGCCCATAAGCAATTACCGGAAACCTTAAGAGAATTAGTGACCGAGCTGGTCATTAATGTTGAGTCTTTGGTCAACATGCGCGACATGGTGGTAAACCAAATGGAAGGCGACCGTCGTTTGATGGTACGTATGTTTTTGAAAGTTGGTCAAAAAGAGATTAATTTCATTTGGCATATCAGTGCACTGATCGGTATGATTTTCGGTATCTTCCAAATGATCGTTTGGTTTTTGGTGCCTTGGCATTGGACTGTTCCTTTTTGGGCGGCAATCTGGGGATTTCTCACCAACTGGATTGCGATTTGGATGGTCTTTAACCCGTTAGAACCGCACTATGTACGTTATTTCCAATTTTTTGAATTGACAAAAAATCATACTTTCCCTTGGGTTAAGCCTGTTATTCCGCGTATAGGTCGTTATAATATCCAAGGTGCGTTTATGAAGCGCCAAGAAGAAGTTTCTGATGTTTTTGCTAAAGTGGTCACTGAAGATTTGATCACCCTGAAATCAATTATGACTGAAATGATGTATGGTCCGAAAAAGGACAAAACACGTCGCATCATCAAACGTCATATTAATGAGATCATGGAAACACCTTTAGTACGGACCACATTACAATTGTCTTTGGGCTTAAAAGAATACGCAAAACTGAAGACGGACTTGATTGATCGGTCAATTGAAATTACGATGGTTCCTGTATGCGACCCGGCATTTAATGCGAGCCGTGCACAGAAAATCTTTCAAATGTTTAAAGATCGGATTCGCGAGTTGACGCCAGCTGAATTCCAAAATTTGCTCAGACCTGCTTTTCGGGAAGATGAATGGATTTTAATTTTGCTGGGCGGGGTCACTGGTTTTGTCGCGGGCTTAATACATTTATTTGTGGCTTTCTTATAACTGGATGCTTAAACAAGGTTGAATCTTGATTTGATCTTGAAGCGGTATCATACACATTGATTTAAATGAGGATGTTTTTTTATGCGCATTATTTTACTCGGACCACCTGGGGCAGGCAAAGGTACTCAGGCTCAGTTGATCTGTAAGCGCTACGATATCCCCCAAATTTCAACAGGTGATATGCTTCGTGCTGCAATTCGTGAAGGTAGTGAATTGGGTTTGAAAGCAAAAGCTGTGATGGAATCAGGTGGTTTAGTTTCTGATGAATTGATTATTGGTTTGGTCAAAGAACGCATAACTCAACCTGATTGTGTGAATGGCTGTATCTTTGATGGTTTCCCACGCACCATTCCTCAAGCGGAAGCTTTAGAAAATGTTGGGATTAATATCGACCATGTAATTGAAATTGCAGTGGCAGATGAAGAGATTGTGCAACGCCTTTCAGGTCGTCGTCAACATCCAGCATCTGGTCGTATTTATCATACGATCTATAATCCACCAAAAGTGGAAGGCAAAGATGATGAAACTGGTGAAGATTTGGTTCAACGCCCAGACGATCTTGAAGAAACGATTCGTAAACGTTTAGTTTCTTATCATACTGAAACTGAGCAATTGGTTGGTTTTTATCAAGGTCGTGCAGCAACCTCTGCTGACGCACCAAAATATAATAAACTTGATGGTTTACGCCCAATTGAAGACGTTCAAAAAGAACTTTTTTCAATACTTGGCTAAGTCCGAAGCTGTTATGATATAAAGCAGTTCGCTTTAATAAAAAAGAGTTCTAATATTGATTAGAGCTCTTTTTTTTCAACTTGATCAGTGAGATTATCTTTTGTCAAAAATCGCCATAATTGCTGTATTACTGTGTAGTTTAGTTGTGCTGTGCTATTTGATTTTTATCAGTTTCCGCTTGCTGCGTCGTGCTCAACAACAGGCTTTGCAAGAGAAAATTCAGCAGCAGCAATTGCGCCAGCAGCTAGCCAAAGAAAGTAAGGTGAATAATCAAGCACACCGTAAAGCTAAGCATAAATAAGCCAGCCCTTGCTCCCCAGATGCTGTACGCAAGACTTTGATCGCAATACCTACGTGGTAGCTTTCACAATTTTCATTGGGCGTGCAGCACCAAACTCAAAACGATCAGGCCACTGACAAACGTCAGACACCACACATTCATTGCATTTGGGTTTTCTTGCGATACAACAGTAGCGACCATGTAAGATCAGCCAGTGATGTGAGTCCAGCAGAAACTCCTTGGGAATGACCTTCATTAAACGATGTTCAACTTCAAGTACATTTTTACCAATGGCAAGGCCTGTACGATTACCCAAGCGGAAAATATGGGTGTCAACGGCCATAGCAGGTTGCCCAAAGGCGGTATTCAACACGACATTTGCAGTCTTACGACCAACGCCGGGCAGTGCTTCTAGATCTGCACGATTATCAGGTACTTGGCTGTGATGCTTATCGATTAAAATTTTACAGGTTTTAATGACATTTTCAGCTTTGGTATTATACAGCCCAATGGTTCTGATATAGCTTTTTAAGCCATCAACACCGAGTGCATAAATGGCTTCAGGGGTATTGGCGATTGGAAATAGCTTATCTGTCGCTTTATTGACACTCAAGTCCGTGGCTTGGGCCGATAGCGTAACGGCAACCAACAACTCAAATGGATTAGAAAAATTCAGTTCAGTTGTCGGATGTGGACGTTGCTCGCGCAGTCGTTCAAAAAAAGTCTGCACTTGTTTTTTGGTCATATTTTTAATTGCCATGACTCAAACTCCTTGTATTTCGGTGAGTTGTTTTTGTAAGTCGAGCAGCAATTGCAGTTTATTGGGGTCTGGGCGAACAGAGAGTTGTTTTTCTAGTTTTTTGATTTGAGTACGGAGCTTGGCTAAGGCAATGGTGGTCTGTGCATCTTGCGGTGCTGCGACGGGAACAACTGCTAGAGGTATATTTAGTGCTGGGGCTTCTGGGGTATTTTCACCAAATTGTGCGAACAGTGAAGCATCGATGGCAGCACGAACGACTGGACCTTTGCGGGTGGCGTTAAGTTTTTCTTCACGCTGGATATGGGCAAAGTAGCGTTCACGGAGATCTTCTTGCTCAAGCAATTGCATCGCTTCCGTTGGAAGAGCTTTGGCTTCTGGAACTAAATCAATGCAATCGACTGGACAAGGGGGAATGCATAATTCACAGCCCGTGCACAGATCCGTTAAAATACTGTGCATTAACTTACCACTGCCAATAATCGCATCGACCGGGCAGGCACTGATACATTTGGTGCAGCCAATACATTCATCTTCACGAATGATGGCTTTCATGCGCTGTGGTCGTCCATCGCTTTGGATCGGCCAAACACTCGGCTCTGCCATCAAGATCGGGCGCTTTAATAATGCAGCAAGCGCATCGGCAACCGGTTGACCACCTGGGACACATTTATTGGCAGTCTCACCGTCGACCATTGCTTTTGCATAAGGCAGGCATCCGTCACGATGACCGCACAAACCGCATTGGGTTTGAGGCAATAGCGCATCGACTTGCTGGATAAGTGTAATGTTTAAATTCATGGTTCAGAAAGCTATTGAGACAGTAAGCAGGAAAAAAAATTAAAGCAGCGCGCCATTTTAGCATAAAGTGCCTAGTGCTGTTGAGATTAGATTTCTAGATGTTGAACACTGAAATATGTCTAATACAATGCATAATATTGCGCTAAATTAATTGATTTATGCACTGTTTTGATTTGTCAGAACTGACCAAATAGACCATTTTTATGCTAATTTAAGATCTTGATTATACGAGTTATTTGAAAAAACATATTAAAATGTGTTGTAGATTGTTTACAAAAGATATTTAATACTTTTCGCCAAAACAAATCATTTTTTATGTTACATGACCGATTTTGTGTCACCTTCTGCTGAGGATAGTGCGTTGAAATATACTAGCTTAAATGACTTTTTAAATTACGTAAAAGCAAGAGACCCGAATCAACCTGAGTTTTTACAAGCGGTTGAAGAGGTAATGACCAGTATCTGGCCGTTTATTGAAAAGAATCCAGAGTATGCTGACCATGGATTGCTTGAACGTCTCGTTGAGCCTGAACGCGCTTTTCAATTTAGAGTGTCATGGGTCGATGACCAAGGGCAAACGCATGTGAATCGTGCTTTCCGTATCCAGTACAATTCTGCAATCGGACCTTATAAGGGTGGAATGCGTTTCCATCCTTCGGTTAATTTATCAATTTTGAAATTTTTGGGTTTTGAACAAACCTTCAAAAATGCCTTAACCACATTGCCTATGGGTGGCGGTAAAGGTGGATCAGATTTTAATCCTAAAGGTAAATCTGAAGGCGAAATTATGCGTTTCTGCCAATCCTTAATGCTTGAGCTTTATCGTCATTTAGGTTCAAACACCGATATTCCTGCGGGCGATATTGGTGTCGGTGGCCGTGAAGTTGGTTATATGGCTGGGATGATGAAAAAACTCAGCAACGATACTTCATGTGTATTCACAGGCAAAGGGATGTCTTTTGGTGGATCGCTTGCGCGCCCTGAAGCAACTGGCTTTGGTACTGTATATTTTGCTGAAGAAATGCTAAAAACCCGTAGTGAAAGCTTTAATGGCAAAGTTGTTGCGATCTCTGGTTCGGGTAATGTGGCACAGTTCGCTGCTGAAAAAGCAATTTTCTTAGGTGCTAAAGTAGTTTCACTTTCAGATTCAAACGGAACTGTGTATGTGAAAGATGGCTTTACTGATGAATTATTGCTTGAAGTAATGGACTTGAAAAATGTTCAACGTGGCCGTATTTCAGAATTTGCATCTAAACATGGATTCGAATACCTAGAAGGGCAACGTCCTTGGAGTATTCCATGTGATATCGCATTACCATGTGCAACACAAAATGAGTTGAATGGCGATGATGCTGCGCAATTGATTGCAAACGGTGTGCTCTGTGTTGCTGAAGGTGCCAATATGCCTTCAACCCTAGATGCTGTTGAAAATTTTGTAGAAGCTAAAATTTTGTATGCACCAGGTAAAGCATCAAATGCCGGTGGTGTTGCGACTTCTGGCTTGGAAATGTCACAAAATGCGATTCGTCTCGGTTGGACATTTGAAGAAGTTGATGAGCGTTTGCATGCGATCATGAAAGAAATTCACCGTAACTGTGTGAAATTTGGTACACAAGCAGACGGCACAATTAATTATGTTGATGGTGCAAATATTGCTGGTTTCGTGAAAGTTGCGGATGCGATGATTGCGCAAGGCGTTTACTAAGTTTTTTCGTAAAACTAAACGCACTAAAAAACCGATGCATTTGCATCGGTTTTTTATTAATCTTTATTTGAACATGCTTATTTTACAATTTCACTTTCAACAATCATATCTTGTACATAGGCATATTTAGATTGATCTGCTGCTGGGTTTTTAATTTCATAGCGTTTCACTCGAACAATTTGACGCTGTTTTGGCACATGGTTATAACCTTCAATGCCTGAGTAGAAATAAGTCCAGTCTTTATCAACCTGAGTTTTTAGACCCTTTTCATCATATTTAACTTCACGAACCTGTAAACAGGTTTGTGGTGCAACACCTGTACATGGTTTTGTTTCTGGTGCAATTTCTAAGAAAATGATTTCAGCTTGTGTTTGGTATTGTGCTTCAGGTGTCATTTTACCTTGAAATACAAATTTTTCACCTTTGGCATTCGATACCGTTAAAGTCGGATTTTCTGCTTCGGTGGTATTGAGGCTAAACGCGATATTACGTTTTTCGAAAATTGAGCTTGAAAGTTTTTCTTGGTTCATCAACTCTGGGCTACAAGCCTTCATAGTTGACATCAAGTTTCCAGTCACAAGTTGACCTTTATCGAGGTTCCAGGTGGTGCCTTGAGTGTTACAACCCGTTGCAATGCTTAATCGTTGATCTTGCTTAGCAAAGGTCAAGACGATTGGGGTTTGAGTCTCTGCAGGCTGATAAGACCATTGGTAGTCTGTCAACACTTGATCTGCATTTTGCTGTTGGATTACATTAACCACGGTATCCTTCACCATTTGAACATCGCTTGATTGACATGCTGCTAAAGCAAAAGGAAGAAGTGCAATTGCTAAGAATTTCATTTTCATTTCAAATATATACCCCATTTAAACTAAATCTATCTTAGTCGATTGTCTGCTTGAGAATATGTCGAAACTGAATTACTTTAGTGTTTAAATGTATTTGAATTGAAAAAATATTGTACATTTACAGCATTTTAGGTTAGTCAAAGCGATAAATATCCATACCCAATGATCCCATTGAAAAACTACTGTGCACAATACTAAAGCGCGGGCCTGTTCCCATTGCAAAAAATAAGGGCGCAAGATGCTCTAAACTTGGATGATTTTTATTGAGATAGGGCAATGTATTGAAATCGAGAACATCATCAAATTGACTGTTATTTAATTTGCTTACCACTGTATTTCTAAAAGTAGATGCCCAGATGGGTACGACTGCTTGATCTGCATTCCAGCTCAATTCACTTAAGTTATGGGTAATACTACCTGAGCCAATGATTAATATTTGTTGCTGGCGTAATGTTGCGAGGCATTGGCCAATGGCATACAGGGATTGTGCTGTACTGTGACGTGGAATGGAAATTTCAATTACGGGTATTTCAGCCGTTGGGTACATATGTACCAAAGGGGTCCAAACTCCGTGGTCACGCGGGCGAGTGCTGTTTGCATGTGCGCTAAGTTGAGCATCAGCAAACATACGCAAGATTTGTTCGGCAAGTTCTGGCTGTCCAGGGGCAGGGTAACGAATTTCATAGAGTTCTTGTGGGAAACCTCTGAAATCGTGCCAAGTTTCTGGACGCGCAGCTGTACTGACTTCAAGTGCATCACTTTCCCAGTGTGCTGACATCACCACAATCGCTTTAGGTTGTGGCAAGTTCAAGCTAAGACGTTCCAAAGCTGGACCCACTTGTTCTGGGTTAATCGCCAACATTGGGGAGCCATGGGAAATGAATAATCCCGGAAGTGTTTGTAATTGCATGTCTTATCTCTAAATAAAGCCGTTACAGTCATTCTGCAAGTAAAGTGGGGGTGAATAAAGCCAGTCAGCATCAACGTACTGTTTTAAAATTGCAACGCCTCGGCAAATGGTTTTAACCTGCGCGATGATAGGGATGATTATGATTAATGGTCATTGCTCTATAGAGTTGTTCAATCAACATGACGCGTACCAAGGGATGTGGCAGGGTCAGTTTAGAGAGCGACCAATGCCATGCAGCCGCTTGGCGAACTGCTTGACTGTGCCCATCAGGGCCACCAATTGCCAAGACAATATCACGACCCTCAAGCATCCAATCTTTCATCGTATCAGCTAGTTTTTCTGTGCTGAATTCGCGACCACCTACCTCTAGGGCAATCAGAATTTCATTCGGCTTGACTGCGCTTAAAATGGTTTCACCTTCGATTTGGCAATACTTTAAGATATCAGCTTCTGAATCATTTTTTCCGCGTTTTGCCATTGGAAGTTCGATGATTTGAGTTTGTACAAAAGGTTGAATACGTTTTAAATAATCTTCAACACCAGTGATAACCCAGTTTGGCATTTTTTGCCCAATGGTTAAAATACGAATTTTCATAATAAAATCGAATCAATAATTTTTGGCTATTATAGCTTTGATTAAGTTATAAGATGCGTTGATTTTTCCGTTTCACAGGATTGTAGAGAATATAAAATGCAAGCATTGTGCTTTGTTTTGGATTTGAAGAAATTCGAACAGTACTGGATGAAAATAGTCGGTATGGATGTTTGGCTTAGCGCATAAAAAAACGCAGTCTTAAAGTTGAATTAAGACTGCGAACAAGTGAAGATCAGTCTGGAGAATCTGGACTTCACTTTGAAAACTTTAAAAATAAAAAATCACTTACTATAAACATGGGGATTATTTTAAATTTTACAAGTCCTCAAAAAAATAAAGAGAGCCGAAGCTCTCTTTGATTAGATGATTCAGGTTTTAACGCTTAATGACGTGCCGCTTTGGTTGCGCCAACTGCTTTTACAATTGGAGCTTTCACCAATGGTTTGGGTTGTTCGATTAAAGCAACCTTCAAGATATCATCGATACTCTTGACGGCTTTAATTTCTAAGCCTTCTTTGACATTGTCTGGAATCTCAGCAAGGTCACGGACGTTTTCTTGTGGAATAAAGACCAACTTAATCCCACCACGATGTGCAGCAAGTAGTTTCTCTTTTAGTCCACCGATACGCATTGCACGGCCACTGAGATTGGTTTCACCTGTCATCGCAATATCTGGACGAATTGGAATCCCTGTAAACGCAGAAACCAAAGCCAACGTTAATGCCAAACCAGCTGAAGGACCATCTTTCGGTGTTGCACCTTCTGGTAAATGCACGTGTACATCTGTTGCAGCAAAACGTTCAGACTCAATACCCAGCTCATCTGCACGGGTACGAACCACGGTCATTGCAGCTTTGATGGATTCTTGCATGACATCACCTAAAGAACCGGTGGTAATGAAGGTGCCTTTACCTTTCATGGTTGCTGCTTCAATCGTGAGTAGTTCACCACCGACAGATGTCCAAGCCAAACCATTCACCCGGCCAACTTGCGCTTCATCTTCAGCCATACCGAAGTCAAATTTATGCACACCAAGATATTCAGGAAGATTCTCTGAAGTCACATCAACTTGCAAGTTTTTGGCTTTTTTGCTGACCGCTTCTTTTACCACTTTACGTGCAATTTTAGACAGTTCGCGTTCTAAACTACGTACACCGGCTTCACGGGTATAACGACGCACGATGTCACGAATTGCTTCTTCATGCACAGTCAGTTCTTTTGCTTTTAAACCATTATTTTTAATGGATTTAGGCACAAGGTAACGATCTGCAATATTGACTTTTTCATCTTCGGTATAACCCGGTAGACGAATCACTTCCATACGGTCAAGCAGTGCTTCAGGAATATTCATGCTATTTGCAGTACAAATAAACATGACTTCTGATAAGTCCAAATCAAGATCCAAGTAATGATCGTTGAACTTATTGTTTTGTGAAGGATCAAGTACTTCAAGCAAAGCTGAAGCTGGATCGCCACGATAATCCTGTGCCATCTTGTCAATTTCATCGAGCAAGAACAGCGGATTCTTAACACCGACTTTAGTCAGTGATTGCACAATTTTACCTGGCATCGCACCAATATAGGTACGGCGGTGACCACGAATCTCTGCTTCATCACGCACACCGCCTAAGGCCATGCGTACAAACTCGCGTCCAGTCGCTTTTGCAATAGACTCCCCAAGTGAGGTTTTACCCACCCCAGGAGGACCAACCAAACATAGAATCGGTCCACGTAGCTTTTTCACACGTGATTGCACTGCAAGGTATTCAACAATACGTTGTTTAACTTCGTCTAGACCATAATGATCTGCATCTAAAATCTCTTGCGCTTTTGGCAAGTTGATGCTGACTTTACTGGCGGTATTCCATGGCGTATCTAAAATAGCTTCTATATAGTTACGCACCACAGCAGCTTCACTTGAAGCCGGTTGCATTGCTTTAAGTTTACGGAATTCAGCTTCTGCTTTTTTTCGAACATGCTCAGGCAAATCAGCTTCTTGCAGACGTTTTTCAATTTCTGCAACGTCATCTTCTGCACCACCATTCATGTCAGAAAGTTCACGTTGAATCACTTTCATTTTTTCATTGAGAAAGTATTCGCGTTGATTTTTTTCCATTTGGCGTTTAACAGAATCATGCAAGGTTTGTTCAATTTGCTGTTCTTCTGACTGTTGCAATAAATACGTCATTAGCTCTTGTAAATGGGCTTCAAACGCATTGTGCTCTAAGAACTTTTGTTTAATATCAATGTTCAAAGGCACACGAGTCGCCACAAAAAACAGCAGTTGCAGCACATCTTCAATTTTATTGGCTGCAGCAATTAATTCACGTGCATTACGTAATTTCGCTTCAGCATATTGTGCAAATAAAGCACGTAATTCTTGGATGCGGGTATTCTGAGTTTCTTGATCAATCGTGACAACCATTGGGCTTAATTCATGCTCAGCCGTTAGGTAATCATTTTCATCAATGATTTTTTCCAACTTGGCGCGATATAAACCTTCAATTAAGACTTTAATGCAATTTTCGTCATTTTCATGATTTACAACTTGCACAATCTTGGCAATGGTTCCGTATTGATAAAGGTTGTCGTGGTCAATCTCTTCAGTTAAAGAATCTTTTTGAGCAACGACAAAGACGAGGTTATCGCTGTTCCGCGCTACATCAACCGCTTTAATCGATTTTTCACGACCAACAAAAAGCGCAATTTGCATATGCGGATAAACAACAACATCTCTTAACGCTAAGAGTGGGAGTACGCTTGGAACCTGTGGCTCTAAGGCTTTTTCATTCATAATTATTTCAGACATGGACACTCCTAATGAGTAACAGCTGTGTTGCTATATTTTTAATAGTGATGTGTATTTATAAAATTACAAGGGTTTTAGTCAACTTTATTATAAAAATAGCATATCAAGCTATGCTTGATTACGCTAAAGACATTGGGTAGAGCGTAAGTGGCGTTTAAATGAACGTATTTTGGAGGGACAGAGTAGTGCATCTAATGCTTGATCCCAACGCTGTGCCTGAAAGACTTCGGGAAAAAATTGAAAGTCATGGGCCAGCCCTAAACGGAATGGTTTTTGGGGAGCCGTTGCCAGAGTACGGTCATAAAAACCACCGCCCATGCCAAGACGCATTCCCACTGAATCACAAGCCAATAACGGCATAATCAGTAGATCAAGTTTCGAAACAGCAATTCCCCGATGCTGCATTGGTTCTAGCATGCCGAGCTTATGTCGTGAAAAGCGTTGAGCTTGATATTGATGCAAGCTGATGGGATGCCAAAGTAAGCGTTGGTTCATTGAGCAAATTTTAGGTAAATAGATTTTTTTCTTATGTTTTAAACAGTAGCTGATGATTTGCTGAGTTCGAATCTCACCAAAAGCATCTAAGTACAGTCCAATATGTTGCGCTTGCTGAAATGCTCGGAAGCGAATCAGTTGGCTAAGGCAGGCGCGTTCAGCTTGTTTTTGTTGAAAAACCGTTAGCTTTCGACGTTGCTGTCGAAGTTGCTTACGCTGTGAAGCGAGCGAAATAGGGTGGTCTGACATATTGAAATAAATCGCTCCAAAGGGATGTGGCAGATGATTTCTGCACTGAATACAAGATGTGTTTTCGCTAAAAATAATAGCATTTAATGGTCAATTCTGCTGCAAAGACGCTTAATAGTGGATGTGAATTTAATAATTAATCGCTTGTTCAATGTATTGCAACAATAGTTTGAGTGGTAATTTTAAGCAATTGTCTAACTTGTATTGCAAGTCGGGTTTTAATAGACAGTGAAGTCTGCATTAACAGTGGATTAAGCAATTTTTAGCGTTTTGATTGCCTATTAATTTGTAAATAAAAATATTTTAGACTGCGGACTTGTTTTATAAAAGTCATCCTATATTTCGCCTGAGCACATAATATCGCTGTGGCCATTTATAGGGCCGAGCCAGTGAAAGCAATAACAATCAAATGATTTGACAATAATCAATAAAAGCAATCCATTACATATGAGTCATCCCGTTAGTGATTATAAAGTTTAATTCATTATTTTTTCTTATTAATCGATGATTATTTTCAAATAATACCCTCGATAAATTGAAGTATAGTTCCGTCAATATATTAGAAGTGAATGCGCTGTTTCATAAAGTGTGCAAGGTGATTGTTATGCACATTGATATAAGCCAATTCAGTGGGGTTCATATTGAATTGAACTTAGTAACATTAGTCGATTGGAAATGTTCCTGAAATATAAAAGTTAGATGGGAATATATTCTTTAAGGATGGAGTCAAAATATGTGGGAATTGGGTGTAATTTTACTCTCTCTTGGGCTGTTGATGTATACCGCCTACAAAGGGTTTTCTGTAATACTCATGGCACCAATTTGTGCTTTGTTAGCTGTATTTCTAATTAATCCAGAAAATGTTTTGCCCTTTTATTCAGGCGTATTTATGCCGAAGATGGTGGGGTTTATTAAAGATTACTTCTTGGTGTTTTTGCTGGGTGCAATCTTTGGTAAAGTCGTTGAAATGTCAGGGATTGCTGAATCGATTGCAAAAACGATTGTCAATTTGATCGGTTCAAAAAATGCCATGTTAACCGTTGTGCTTTTGGGCGCAATTTTAACTTACAGCGGTGTGAGTTTATTTGTGGTGGTGTTTGCTGTTTATCCATTTGCAAACCAATTGTTTAGACAAGCCAATATTCCAAAGCGCTTGATTCCTGGAACAATCGCTCTAGGTGCATTTACTTTCACTATGGATGCCTTACCAGGTACACCGCAGATCCAAAATGTCATCCCAACGACATTTTTTGGAACCAATATTTATGCAGCACCAATGTTGGGGATTATTGGTGCAATATTCATTTTGGTTGCAGGTTTAAGCTATTTGGAATGGCGTCGTCGTGTTGCGGCTCGAAATGGTGATGGCTATGCATCTGGGGTGACGTTGACTGCGGCAGAGTTGCAACAATTGGATGCAGAAACTGACCCAACATCGAATGGTTCATTTGCACGCCAATTCTTGGCTTTTGTTCCGCTGATCTTGGTTGCCGTGACCAATAAATATTTATCGACAGCCATTAAAGAGTGGTACCCAAATGGCTTTGATTTTAATGCGATTGGGCTGGCTGCTTATAGTGTAGATGTCGCAAAAACCTCCGCGATTTGGGCTGTCGGTTTGGCTTTAATGGTCGGAATTTTAACGGCAATACTTTACGATTTTCGCCGTGTATATAACAACTTTAAAGAAGGCGTGAATGCCAGTATCAGTGGTTCTTTATTGGCTGTAATGAATACTGCGTCTGAATATGGTTTTGGGGCAATCATTGCAGCATTACCCGGCTTTGTGATTATTAGTCAGGCATTGGGACATACTTTTACGAATCCATTGGTGAATGGTGCGGTGACAACAACCGTCTTGGCAGGTGTAACCGGTTCTGCTTCAGGTGGGATGAGTATTGCCTTAAGTGCAATGGCTGAACAATATAATGCTGCGATTTTGACCATGGGGATTCCACCGGAAGTAATGCATCGTGTTGTATCTATGGCTTCAGGCGGGATGGATACCTTACCGCATAATGGTGCTGTGATTACTTTGCTTGCAGTTACAGGATTAACTCACAAGCAGTCTTATAAAGATATTTTCGCAATTACCCTGATAAAAACGATGGCTGTATTTATTGTGATTGCCGCATTTACTTGGTTTGGTATTGTTTAAAAAAGTCATTCTAAAATAGAAATATGGAGTAGATCATGAGTCAGATGCTGAAAAATAAAGTTGCATTTATTACCGGATCAGCCAGTGGGATTGGGCTTGAAATCGCCCGTAAATTTGCGCAGGAAGGTGCAAAAGTTGTTATTTCAGATATGAATAGCGACAAATGTGCAGAAACGGTAGCGCTATTCAAGCAGGAAGGCTTTGAAGCCTTGTCTGCGCCATGTGATGTGACGGATGAACAAGCCTATAAAGCGGCGATTGAATTGACACAGCAGACATTTGGGCGCCTAGATATTCTAATTAATAATGCAGGATTTCAGCATGTTGCGGCTATTGAGGATTTTCCAACAGAGATTTATCAAAAGTTATTGAATGTGATGTTGGTGGGTTCTTTTGTTGGTATCAAACATGTATTCCCAATCATGAAAGCGCAGCAGTTTGGCCGTGTGATTAATATGGCTTCAATTAACGGCTTGATTGGCTTTGCGGGTAAGGCAGGTTATAACAGTGCCAAGCATGGCGTAATTGGTTTAACCAAAGTGGCTGCTTTAGAGTGTGCGCGGGATGGTATTACCGTTAATGCTTTATGTCCAGGTTATGTTGATACGCCATTGGTACGTGGGCAAATTGCCGATTTAGCAAAAACTAGAAATGTTAGTGAAGCCAGTGCATTAGAAGATGTGATTTTAGCAATGGTGCCCCAGAAGCGTTTACTGAGCGTTGAAGAAATTGCGGACTACGCTATTTTCTTGGCAAGTGATAAGGCTGGTGGCGTAACTGGTCAAGCCGTGGTTATGGATGGCGGTTATACCGTTCAATAAGCTGCACTGAAATTGTATTGGCGATCAGTTGATACGATTAAAATCACATTATATCGAGTGAATTTCATATAAATAGGTGGCGTATGCCGCCTATTTATTTATCTAGATGAGGTAAGAAAATCAATCTATTTCACTGTGTCATAGGATTTATGTCATGAAACAAATTAAAAAAGTTGCCATTGTTGGCACAGGTGTGATTGGTGCCAGTTGGGCAGCATTCTACTTAAATAAAGGCTTTCAAGTGAATGCATTTGACCCTGCACCGGATGCAGAAGTCAATTTACGCAATAGAGTGCAAACTTATTTATTAGACTTAATTGAACTGGATCAAGCATGCGATAAAGATACAGTCGATCATGTTGCCGACACTTTAAAAAAATTGGTCTTTTTTAATAATTTAATTGATGCCGTTAAAGATGCTGACTTTATTCAAGAGAATGGTCCAGAACGAATTGATCTTAAGCAAGATTTATATGCACAAATCACACAAAATTGTCCAGAAGATACGATTGTTGCTTCAAGCTCATCTGGTTTGAAAATATCAGATATTCAAAATAATTGTCTGCACCCAGAGCGAATTGTACTCGGACATCCTTTTAATCCACCACATTTATTGCCACTGGTTGAAATTATTGGCGGTGAAAAAACCGATCAGCGCTATATCAAAGATGCTTTTGATTTTTATCAAAAATTAGGTAAAAAACCGATTTTGATCCATAAAGAAGTGAAAGGGCATGTGGCAAATCGGCTGCAATCTGCGATTTGGCGAGAAGCCTTTTATCTGGTTTCTGAAGGGGTCTGTAGTGCTGAAGATATTGATATTGCAATTAGCAATGGACCCGGTTTACGTTGGGCGATTTTTGGTCCCTATCTGAATATGCAATTGGCCAATCAACAGGGCTTTAAAGCTGCGATGCATCATTTAGGTGGACCAATGAGTGAATGGTGGGCGGATATGCATGCCTATACTTTATCTGAAGAAAAAATTGAGCTACTGAGTGAGGAAACTGAGAAATTTATAAGCAAGTTGGGCGATAAAGATCTGCAGTCACTACGTGATACAGCTTTGCTGGATATATTAAAAATGCGTAAAAAAATGGATCTTCCCTAAGATTATGTCGGTGTTGAATAAGTGGATCATTGCGCTAATGATCCACTCGAATAGACTAGAAATTATAAAACAGCAGAAGATTTAACATTTTATTGTTTTGATTATCATCACCAGTCGTGAGAGAGTTAGCTGAGCCGTTGATAAATGGATCATTTTTACCAATAATATATTCTGCTGCAACTGAAAACTGTTTCACATCCAATTGTGCACCGATGACATTTCGCGTCGAGTCTTTGTATGCTGCAACATTCTTTTTATAGAGCGAATAGGTGAGGTAAGGTGTTAAGCTATATCGACTATTTGGATCTTGATAGACATAGTTCAAGTCGACAGTATAAAAATCTGCGTTATTTGCAACATTATATGTGCTATCAAAAGAGCCAACGACTGAATAATCAGGATGTCGTGGATCTTTATTACTGACCTTATTTTTACCGCCAGTCAGACTCAGATTAAAGTCTTTATATTTTGCACGTGAAAAAAATGCCCAACTCTTACGATTCCCTGTCTCCGCATCGGTTTTATTATCGAGTTGCGAATGCCAATAGGACCCGCCTAAGCTTAATTTGAAATCTTCAATATTAAGTGGAATTTGTTGGTCAATACGTGCAATAAACATGTTCTTCTCTACCAACGAAGTATCAGCAGGATTGTTGGACTTCACAAAATTTGCGGTATATCTTGAAGAATCCTTACTATTACCAATATAGTTACCCGCATCACGTATAAAGTAAGCAAGATCAATTTTGGTGCTATCGGTAAGATTAGATTGAAAATTAAACCCTAGATTATGAACATCCTCGAGACCAGCATTGACTAAAATACCACCATACCAATTGGTTGACCAACCGCGACCAGGACCAAAAGGGATATCCTGAACACCAACCGTTAATTTATGATCTGAATTAAATTTATAGCCAATATTGGCATTCACTAATGTTGAAAAGTCACATAGGGTATCGAATTGATAGCATCGATACTCAAAATTGCCAAAGAAACGGTTAGCATCATATTTAATTGCGATTTTTGCAGCATCAAACTTGAGTTTATGATCATCATCTGAATAATCTTTATCTTGAATATTTGCCCTTAACCAACCAGAAAATGCCAGTTTTCCTAGATCAGAGTCTGCATTACCAATCGAAAGCTCTTTAGCAAATACAGGTGATGCTATAAATGTGGCAAGACATGCTCCTAAAAAAAATGTATTGCGTTTTATTTGATACATATTCATTGTCCTTAATACTTTGATTTGAGTAATAATCCTGATTACTTTTTTGCTCGCTTGGGTTTAGCCAGATAAATTGACAAATAGTTTTGAAAATTATTTGCTCTATACGCTTATTTTTAAGAGTAAATTTAAAAAGCATGCGTTCATATTCAACTAATTTTTTGAATAAAGCACGAGCAAGTTAATGATTTAACTAAGAAAATAAGTTGTAGTGGCATTCCCTTTTTTCTTTGAGTTTTCCAGCCTTCAAATAGAAAAACATCCTGTGTGATGAAAACTTGAATGCAATGAGTATGACTAGAGCAAAAGACGTAATACTCAATTGGCTTAGGCTTTGCCTGATCAAATAAAAGTGATCTAAGGTTCCGATATTTTTTATTGAATTGAAAAAGCATGCTGAGACCGAGAGTTCACGGTTCGAAAGAATGACATGGAGGCATAAAAGTAAAGGAGGTCATTACAGTAGGTATATTTAAATCAATTTCAAAGGTAATCGTTATTGGCACTTTACACTCATGCAATAAGGAGCAGGAGTTACTCCTTATGTGTTATTTATCAATATTTAACGGCAACTAAAGTTCTCAGCTTTTTCGCTATCACCTTGACCGTTGTAGCGTGCAATGCGTGGATAAGGGCACAGTGGACGAGTACGATCAACTGCCCAATCTGTAGGAAGTTCCGTATTTATTGCTCCACTTAAATTACCCACTCCACGTGCTGAGGCAATGGTCCACTGACTTTAAATCGTTAAAATCCGCAGAGTTTGAGTCTGCCATGTAATCCTCTATACTGCAGCACGCTTTTTAAATAATCTTTTCGATTTCCTCTCATTTATGTCTGAACTCACACAGTATTTTGCTCAGAATCAATTTTGTGTATTGGTTGAATACCTCACCTCGATTAAAGGACGGTTTCCAGTAAAAACTGAATTTGCAGGCTTTCCTGCCTGTATGACCTTGGCGGATCGGGTGCATACGGATGAGGATATTGCGCCCTTACACGCTTTAGCCTCCTATCCAGCACAGCCAGAGAAAGTGCTACATTTCTCTGGTAAAGGCCGAGATATTAAAGATTTTGAACGGTTTCTCGACCAGGCAGAACTTGCAGGGCAGTACAACTTATTATTAGTTACTGGTGATAAGCTTAAACAACATCAGTATGGTGATGCAGTCAACCCTCGCAGTCGTTACTTAGAATCTGTGAATGCGGTGATGGCAGCCAAGCAACGGCATAGCTTTGCAGTTGGCGTTGCATTAAATCCGTTTAAATATACGGAAGCAGAAAAAGACGCGCAGTATTTTAAGTTAGAGAAGAAGATTAAAGCGGGTGCTGATTTTATCATTACTCAGTTAGGTTTTGATTTATCAGCATTAAAACAGGCAAAAGCATTTTTGGCAGAACATCAATATCCACAGAAAATTTTGGCCTGTGTCATGCCACTAACCTTGCCGCGTGCCCAGTTTATGCTAAAGCAGCAAGTGGCAGGTATTGTGATCACAGCGCATATGTTGTCCATATTGACGCAAGAGCACAGTAATAATAAACATAATCAACGAGATAATTCATATCGGCGTTGTGCATTGCAGATTTTAATGTGCAAGCATCTTGGTTTTGCAGGTGTGCATCTGTCGGCATGTCATAAGCCTGAAGAACAAGCAAAATTGGCACAGTATATTGAACAATACCAGTCTATGGATTTGGGTGCCTGTGAAGCCTTATGGAATGAACTTTGGCAACTCAAATCAGAAACTGCATTTTATCCAGAAATTATTGATGCTGCTACCAGCGCATCGCAGTACCAAGTCATCAAACATCAACATTTGCAGCTGATGCACAAGCTTTTGTTTAATGCCAAATTGGCGCGTGGTGTGGGTGCCTTTGTATTCCGTGCACCGATTTGGAGTCAGAGCTTCACCAATAAGCTTTTGCTTAAACTTGAATATATCAGTAAGCATGCAATCGTTGGCTGTGAAACCTGTGGTCAATGTCGTTTGGCTGAAACTTTATATGTCTGTCCAGAAACTTGCCCGAAAGGGTTGGCCAATGGTCCTTGTGGAGGGACGACGCTAGATCGCTGTGAATTTGGTGATCGAGAATGCATTCATTCTGTCAAAGCACGCTTGGCCAAAGCGGTCAAACAAACGGATATTTTACAAACAGTATTGATACCCACTGTACCCATTGAAATACGTGGAAGTAGTTCATGGAAAAACTGGTATTTGGCGACACAGACGGATTAATTTTGAATAAGCTTTGATGCGAAAACTGAATAGTTTATTTATTAAATAATTTGGCAAGAAATTAATTGAAGCTGAATGAGCTTTTATCTTTTGTAATGATTCAGAATAAGATCACTCCAATGATGCCGCTGCATGTCATTACCCTTGAACCCTAAAGTTCAAGGTGGACGCGACGCATACTTGCTAGGTTTCCCACACAAGGCAGGCATACGCTCAAAATATGCAGAACGCAATCCTAAGATATAAATATCGGCTCAGGGGAATTTGACCCGCTGGCGAACATCCTAGAGTGATCTTAAGTATAACCAAACTCTGGTATTTGGCAAATGATATACGCTTTATTTAAATTAAAAGCACTGCATTATTGGTGTTATTTGCACAAAGAAAAAGCGGTTTAAACCACTTTTTCAACATCTTCCAATATGTCGCTTAATAAGCGTTCGCAGTGTGAATACTCTTGTAATGATTTGTTCATGGTCAGAACTTCTTGCATAAGTTCCAGTGCCACCATGAGAATCAACTTATTATGTTCAATATTGGGGGCTTTACGGCGAAAGTCGTGAAACTTCTCATTGAGTAGTTCTGCTGCGCGCTCTAAATCCGCTTTTTTACTTGAGGTGGTAGAAAGGCGAAAAGGCTGTTCGTTAATGCGTAATTCAACAATCACTTGCTCAGACATGATTAAGCTTCCTCATGATTTTCAGATGGGTGCGCAAGCTGTTGAATTTCTTGTGCATGATGATCTTGTTCAGTCCCTAGTACAGCCAATCGTTGGATAATGGCTTCTACTTTGGCTTTGGCATGATCATTTTTCTGAATTAAACGCTCTCGTTCTTTTTGTAAGTTTTGAATTTCTTGCTGCGCATGACGTTGTTCGCTTAACATCTTCTCTTTAAATAGGCGTAGTTCGTTACGCTCAGATAAAATTTCCTGAAAGCGATTCTTTAAATCAGTACAACTTTTCTCCAAACGGCTATAACGTTCTGCGAGTGCTGTTGCATCGACATTTAAGGTTTGGAATTGATTTTGAACATGACCAAGTTGTTCATTTAAGTTATCAACTTGATCTTGTGTCTGCGTTATCACACTGTTTTTCTGTGTGATTTGAGCATGCATTTGCTCATCACTGTCTACTTTTTCTTTCAACAGTAATTTATTTTCATCTTGGAAATGTTTTAACTGATTTTTTAAAACACCAAAATGCGTCTGTAAACGCTGTAGTTGTTCTAGCATAAGATGGTCGCACAGAGTAGCAATCAAAGGTAATATAACAAGAAGTATAGAGATTGGATAAACGAATGCAAGACGATATTTCAGGTTGGTTAGATTGGAACCAGAATTTCAGCGGTATTGATGAAATTTCAAGCCCTAGTGAGTTACATGGCCTGCTAACAGGTATAGTTTGTGTTACTGATGCGCCGACCCGCGATGAGTGGCTGCAAATTTTCTCCACGCTAAATGTGCCACCGATGCAAGAAGAAGCATTGGCGATGCTGACTGCAGAAGCAGAAGATGTATCACATGCGCTTGCAGAAGATGAATTAGATTATCTTCCAATGCTTCCAGATGATGAACATTTACTGGTTAAGCGCGTTGATGCTTTGGCCGATTGGTGTGCAGGTGTGGTGCTTGGGTTTGGTTTGGCATCAGGACATATTCGCAGTAATGAGCAAGAGTTAATCGAGCATTTACAAGATGTTGCTGCGGTTGAATTCGAAGAATCAGATGATGATGAAGAAGGTGAGATCAGCTATCAAGAACTGTATGAATTCGTACGTTTGATTCCGATTTCTTTGTCTTTGGGGCGAAAAAAAGTTCCTGTAAGTGAAAGCTCGTTGTTACATCATTTTCAGCAGAAAACACAGCGCAGCGAAGCCAAAAGTGATCAGATTGTAGAAATGTTTACCCCAGATCGACCAAGTTAAAGCGATTAAAATGGTGGTTTGGCGAGAGCGCTGAGCCACCATAGATTTAATTTTATCGGCATTTTTATCGAACTATTGGAATTAAAGCAGAATTATCATGAAATTAGCTCAAGTTGAGTTTCAGCAACGGCGTGACCGTTTAGCCAAAAGTATGGGGCCAAACAGTATTGCCATTATTTCGACTAGCCCAGTAGTGATGCGAAATCGTGACGCTGACTATAAATTCAGGGCAGACAGCAGCTTCTTTTATTTAACGGGTTTTGCAGAGCCCGAAGCCGTTGCAGTGATCGAAACTTTTGAGAGCGTTGCTGAATATAGCTACAGTTTATTCTGTCGCGAGCGAAATCGTGAAATGGAAATTTGGAATGGTTATCGTGCTGGAATTGATGGTGCGATTGATCAATATGAAGCTGATGAAGCTTATGCAATTGATTTACTTGATGAAGAAATCGTCGATAAGATACGGAATAAAAATAAATTATTTTACCGTGTGGGCGAAAGCGCCGATTTCGATGCACGTATTAGTGGGTGGTACACACAGGCTAAACAAAGCCGTGGGCAAAATGCACCTGCAATATTAATGCAGCTCGATCAAATTTTAGATGAAATGCGCCTATATAAATCCGAAGCTGAAATCGCATTGATGCAAATCGCTGCTGATATTAGTGCAGAGGCACATACCCGTGCAATGCAACAGGTACGTCCAGGTATGATGGAATATGCTTTGGAAGCAGAATTAAATTATGTCTTTGGAAAACAAGGTTGTGTGCCTGCTTATAACAGTATTGTTGGTGGTGGTGCCAATGCGTGTATTTTACATTACGTTGAAAATAATCAAGTATTAAAAGATGGTGATTTGGTCCTCATTGATGCTGCATGTGAATATCAATGTTATGCATCGGATATCACACGGACATTCCCTGTAAATGGCCGTTTTAATCCTGAACAAAAAGCACTGTATCAATTGATCTTAAATGCACAACTTGCGGCAATTGAGGCTGTGCAATTGGGACAACCTTTTAAACAGCCACATCATGTTGCTGTACGCATTTTGGTCGAAGGCTTATTGGCGCTCGGCATTATGCAAGGGGATCTCGAACAGATTCTTGCGACGGAAAGTTATACACAATTTTATATGCATGGAACTGGGCATTGGTTAGGTATGGATGTGCATGACGTTGGCGCGTACCAGACAGCCACAGGACAACGTTGTTATGAAGCTGGAATGGTTGTGACAATTGAACCAGGACTTTATATTGCGCCCGATGATGAAACGGTGGATGAAAAATGGCGTGGTATTGGTATTCGCATTGAAGATGATGTGCTTGTAACCACAACTGGACCACGGGTCTTAACTGCAAATGTTGTGAAGTCGATTGAGCAGATTGAGCAACTTATGGCAGAAGCACTGTAAAAATAGTCGATTTGTCGCAGAAATTTGCATAAATTCAGTAGTGGAGTGTTCTTTCAGTGGTTTTTGAGTTTCTCCTTTGATGAGAGAAACGTATTTTAAAATCAATACTGAAAGCGCTCAAGTGAAGTGAAACAACATTTTAAGTCTTTAAACGATGTAATCTTAATTGGGTGGCGGAGTAGAGAATATGCAGGAACATGTAATTATTGTTGGCGGTGGTATGGTCGGCCTGAGTCTTGCACTGATGTTGGCGAAAGTGAACATTGCGGTGAAGTTGATTGAGGCGATCAAATATCCAGATTATCGTTCAACCGAGCTTGCTCCTTACCACTCTAGTTTTGATGCGCGTAATACCGCTTTATCACGTCGAAGTGTGCAAATTTACCAAAGTTTAGGCTTATGGGATGCTTTACAACAACATGCGACCCCAATTTTAGAAGTTCATATTACTGAACAGGGCAGTTTTGGTAAGGCGCGTTTACTTGCAGATCAAGAAAAAGTCGAAAGTTTTGGGCAGGTGATTGAAAATGCATGGTTGGGTCGGGTACTGCTGACGGAAGTTCTCAAGCAGCCTTTGATTGAACTGATTGATGCTGCAAAGGTCACTTCACTGACACAAGATGAGCAACAGGTTTATCTGAACTTTGATAACCAGGCAGGAGAGACCCAGTCGCTACAAGCGAAGCTATTGATTGCTGCAGATGGTCGTGATTCATTCTGCCGCCAAGCTTTGGGGGTGGGGGTGGATGTGCATGATTATAATCAAGTTGCGATTGTGACTGCGGTTGAAACTTCTAAACCGCATCGTCAAGTGGGCTTTGAGCGTTTTAGTGCCTTAGGACCTTTGGCCTTGTTGCCATTGCCTGGTGATTATCGCCGTTCCGTGGTTTGGCCGGTAAAAACGGGGACAGAACACGAATGGTTGGGTGAAGAAAACGATCAACATTTCTTAGATGCCTTACAGGAAACTTATGGGGATCGTGCTGGTAAATTTATTAAAACGGGCCGACGTTTTAGTTTTCCATTGTCACAAGTTCTTGCTGATCGCCAAGCCGTAGGGCGTGTCGTGATTATGGGTAATGCCGCGCATACCATTCACCCCGTTGCTGGACAAGGTTTTAATCTGTGCTTACGTGATGCCGATGTGCTCTTGCGATTTATTGACGAACAACAGCAACAGCACAAAGACCTTGGTGATCCCAATATTCTAAAAGCCTATGAGCAAGCGCGCCTGAGTGATCAACGCCGTGTCATTAAATTCTGTGATGCAGTGGTACGCGGCTTTAGCCATACAAATCCTGCACTTAAACTTTTGCGAAATACTGGTTTGGTCGCATTTGATTTAATTCCTGGGGTAAAACCATTGATAGCAAGTTATGCCATGGGGCTAAAAGCATGAGTCAAATTTTAGATGTGGTGATTGTTGGCGGTGGTCTAGTCGGTGGGTTAACGGCTTTGTTGCTGCAACAAGGCGGTGTACAAGCCACTGTTTTAGATGCTGCACCGATTTTAGATCGTGAAAAAGTCCTTGCAACTGCCAACCCTCGTGTGCTCGCACTTAGCCAAGCCAGCATTCATTTGCTTAAAAGTAGTGGTGCTTGGGATTTAATGGCACGTCTCATGCCTTATAGCGGTATGCAAGTGTGGAATGTAAATGGTTATGGTGAAATCAACTTTGGCCAAGCCAGTGAAAATTGTCCCAGTGAAGCACAACGTTTAGGGGTAATGGCTGAGCCCAGCATTATCAATTTGGCAATCCAAGAAAAGATGTTGCAGGTTATTGATGATTATCGGACTTCAGTCAAAGTCGTGGCGATTGAACAACAGGTCAATACTTGGATGATCCGTTTGGCGGATGGCACTGAACTGCACACCAAGCTACTTATCGGTGCTGACGGTGCAAACTCTTTTGTGCGTGAACAGGCGATGATTGATCTTGATGTGTTGGATTATCAACAGGCTGGATTGACTTGTGCGATTCGAACGGCTGAACCTCATTTACATGTGGCGCGTCAAATATTCCATCCGACGGGGCCGTTGGCCTTTTTACCGATGGCCAGTTTAAATGATGAACAACAAGGCCATTGGTTGTCGATTGTGTGGACGTTACCGCAAGACTACGCAGATGAATATGCAGCTTTAGATGATGCGGATTTTTGTCAGTTACTGAGCCGAGAAAGCCACCTGATGCTTGGCACCGTACTTGAAGCAACACCACGTGCGGTATTCCCATTAAAAGCCCGTGCCGCTCAACACTATGTACGTCAAGGCTTAGCGTTAATTGGTGATGCAGCACATGTGATCCATCCATTGGCTGGTCAAGGTGTTAATATTGGTTGTCTGGATGCGGCATTATTATGTGATGCGTTATTGCATGATTTAAAACGTGGTGTTTGGGCCCATGAGCAGACCCTTATGCGCTATGAACATCGTCGTAAAGGTCAAAATGATGCCATGATGCATAGCATGTCTGCGATTGGTTGGCTGGAAACGCAGCAACTTTTCCCACTGGTTTGGGCGCGAAATTTCGGCTTAAAGCAGGTCGAACAGCAACCCATTTTAAAAGATGTCTTTATGTCTCGCGCCAACGGTTTATACGCTTTGGAAAACACGCGTTATGCAGCAGTATAAATGTGATGATGAAATTTGAACAAATTTTTAAACATTGTTACTTTTTTGGTTAAAATAAATACGATTTTGTTAAAATAGACTCTAGTCGAAAGCACAAGAGCTTGGTACATTTCTCGTTAAAACATGACCTGTATTTTGGTCAAAAGATGTCGTTGATGGGGAGTTTAAAATGACTGATGCAAATGATTACGATGAAAATGATGACGACGCTGTCGACGAGGATGAAGCACAAGCTGCAGAGAAGGGTGCGGCTGTAAGTGATGCAACTGTTACGGATACAGATCAAGCAGCCGCAGAAACGCTCACGGTGACCGCCAAAAATAAACAGCGCCAATCACTTGAAGATGAGCTTGCTCAATTCTTGGCAAGTGGTGGCAGAATCACAGAAGTTCCACCAGACGAATCTGCGTACGATTAAGAAAAAAGCATCACCTCGGTGATGCTTTTTTATGGCATATCTATTGCCATGATTTTGATTGAATTTGGACTTGGCTTTAGATTAATTTAAGTCTCTGTCTAGTTTGTCTTGCTCTTTTTCCGCAGTAAGCTCTAAAGCACGCTGATAAGCGATTTTCTTTTTCACCCCAGAAAGATCTGCGGCCAATTGTGAGGCTGCTTTAACAGAGAGATCTTCCAATAAGCGAGTTAACAGTTGGTCTAATTTTAACTGATCTAGATCGACCTCTTTGGCTGCACCACCAATCACTAAAACAATTTCACCTTTTTGCTGATTGTGATCGCGCTCAATCAAGCTGACCAGTTCTGCCAAAGTCATTTTTTTAATGGTTTCAAATGTCTTGGTAATTTCTCGTGCAAAACCTACAGGTCGGTCTGCACCAAAGACTTGTGCCATATCTTTAACACTCGCCAAAATACGATGCGGGGCTTCATAAAAAATCAGTGTCTGGGTTTCATCCTTGAGTTTTTCCAATTGGAGAAGGCGCTGTGATGACTTTGAGGGCAGAAAGCCTTCGAAACTAAAGCGATCACTGGGGAGGCCGACACTACTTAATGCGGCAATCGCAGCACATGCACCAGGCACAGGTGTGACACGAATTCCATGTTCCTGCGCAGCTCGAACCAGTTTAAAACCTGGATCACTAATCAGTGGGGTACCAGCATCACTGACCAATGCAATGTTTTCACCATTTTTAAGCCGACCAATCAATTGATCGATTACCATATTTTCATTGTGATCATGACATGCAGTTAATGGTGTTATAATGTTGAAATGTCTTAATAATTGTATTGATTGGCGTGTGTCTTCCGCCGCAATTACCGCCACAGATTTCAACACTTCTACTGCGCGGAAAGTCATATCATCCAAGTGGCCAATTGGGGTCGCGACGACAAATAACTGAGCACTCATAGGGATTCTCCATGCAAAAAAATAAGGTGTTGAATATATATCGGAAGGGACTGATATGTTTTGGGCTTTTAATCGGGGTTTCGACAGTGCAAGCCGAAGTGTTGGTTATTCTACCTGAAACTGGCGACTTGGCGAGAGCGGGTTTAAGTATTCGGCAAGGCATGCAGAGTGCAAATCAAATGGCTGGCGATAAAACCAGCTTAAAATTTATCAATGCCAATGACAATAACCTGGCAGCTTTATTAAAAAAGCATGTCAATAAAAAAACTGAAATGGTGATTGGGCCATTAGCACGACAAGATGTAGAACGATTGATTGAATATAATCCTAAGCTTCCTGTTTTGGCACTGAATGAAGTCGCACGAACCCATAAAAATGTATGGCAGTTTAGTTTATCCAAAGATGCGGATACCGAGGCACTGCTCAGGGAAATCGAAAAAGATAATTTGTCTACCCTCTATGTTTATCAGCAATCGGGTACTGAACAGACCTTTAATATGTTTGTAACCTCATTACAGCAGAAGTTTAAAGGTCAGATTGAACGCGTTGATCAGCTGCCTAAGAAAACAAGCAAAAAAAGTGGGATTTTATTATTAGGCGATAATTCGTGGATAAATACACTGAAAAAATTGCCAACAAAACATATTTATGCATCCGCTAAGGCGATTGCAGATAATCAGCCGATACCAGTTGGTCTAAAATTTTGTGACGTTCCTGCAATTTATGTTGCAAAATGGCCAGATGTTATGCAAGCCTATCAGCAAGATCCAACCTCAATGCCTTATCAACGCTTAATTGCATTTGGTGGAGATGCATGGGCCATGAGTCAGGTCATATTGTCAGAGCCTAAACTGAAGCATTTTAGTTTTTCTGGGCGAACTGGAGAAATTACAATGACAGATCAGCAAATTCAACGTACCCCGGCGTGTTTTATCAATACGAAAAAGGGTTTAGTGGTGTTGTAGATGGGGAAAATGGCAGAAACATCGTTAGGTGGTTGGGCTGAATGTACTGCACGGCAGTTACTCGAAGCGCACGATTTTCAGATTCTGTCACAAAATTTTCATAGCCGTTATGGGGAAATTGATCTGATTGCGGTACGTGATCATGATGTGGTTTTTGCAGAAGTCAAAGCCCGAGCAGCCACACAATTTGGTCATGCTTATGATGTGATTACACGTGCGAAACAACTGAAGATTATCAAAACAGCTTGGGTGTTTTTAGCGGAGAATCCGCAGTTACACTCATATTTCTTTCGTTTTGACGTCTTTTGTTTTGATTTTTATCGTAAATTTGCAAAAAACGTACAGTATGACTTTGCTAAATTTCCGTATGATCTGCAGTGGATAGAAAACGCATTTACTTTGGATACAGACTTGATTCGTCTGTGATTTATCTAAATGTATTGGTTTGAAAAAAATATAGATTTTTATAAATTATTTGAGGAGTAATCCTGAGTGTTAAAGCCGATTGTCATTACCATGCTATGTATTGCAAGTTTGTCTGGTTGTAGTTTTATCTCGGGTGGAACCGGAACAACACCAGTTGGGACCGATAGTGGCGTGCGCTCTTTAGGGCAAGTCTTTATCGATTCATCAATTGAACGGACTGCAAAAGTTAACCTCTATAAATTAGATTCACGTTTTAAACAATCTCGAGTCAATATTAATAGTTTTCACAGCAATGTTTTGTTAACTGGACAAGTGCCTGACGCACATTTAAAGCAGTTGGCAGAAGACAATTTACGCGCAATGAGTGATGTGAAAACTGTGCACAACTACATTACGATTGGCAATCAGATTGGTTATAGCACCATCATGCAAGATGGCACAGTGACCGCAAACACACGTGGTTTAGTCATGAAAGCGCCTGTTATTTCAGACAGTAAGGTTTCTCTGCATACTGAAGATGGTGTGTTGTATGTGATGGGGCGTTTAAATAACCCAGAAATTGTAGATTTAAATGATGTGCTGAAAAAAGTGGGGAATGTCACTAAAATTGTGACGTTAATCGACAATACTCAGCAGCAAAGTGCGGCAAACCAAAGTAATGTTTCTGCTCAGCCCTATAACAATGCTGGGGTGCAAACACCTGTTGCGGTTGATCCAAATGCATCAGGTTCAAATAATGTTCAACCCTAAACGTCAACAGTTACAGCGCTATCTCGGTCATACAGCCAAAAATCTGCAACAGCAACTTAAAGATTTTCGACTGTATGATCTCGGCAGTTATGCTTTAAACCGTTTTAGTTCACGTCAAGGTTATCACTTGACTGAGAATGTCGCGTATGGAACAGCAAACAAGCAGCAACTGGATCTGTATGTTTCAAAGTCAAAACGTTATCAACAGCGACCATTGGTGGTGTTTGTCTATGGCGGTGCTTGGTCACATGGTGATAAAAATACCTATCGTTTTGTTGGAGAAGCATTGACTCGATTTGGTTACGATGTTGCTGTGATTAATTATCATCATGCGCCACAACATAAGTTTCCAAGTTATGTCGATGATTTGGCTTTGGCGCTCGATTTTTTGGGCAGGCATCAGCAACAATATGCAGTGTCCACTGAAAATATTGCATTAATGGGGCATTCTGCCGGTGCCTTTAATGTGGCCTCGTTGCTGTACCATCCACGTGCAGTCGCATGTATGCAATTGCCATTTATTCGTGCAATTATTGGGATCGCGGGGCCATATCACTTTGATTATTTGGGTGATCAACTCGCACAAGATGCCTTTGATCAAAGTGTTCCTTATCAACAAGTGATGCCTTATTATTTTGTGAAAGAGAATTCGATCAAACATTATTTTTTTTTGGCTGAAAAAGATCAGATCGTCCAAGATAAAAATACTTTTGATTTACATGCAGAGTTACTCAGTGTGGGCAATCATAGTCATGTTGAGGTGATTCGCCGTACTGGGCATATTTCGATTATGGGAAGTTTTGCGAGTATTTTTAGTCGCTTTTTCCAGACCAGAACGCGGGTGATTCATGCCCTAGATGAAACCTTCAAAGATCAGCGCATGCATTAATCCGTGTAGTGATTAATGCATGGCCAAGCTGAAAAAGGGATTGCGACGGTACAGGCTGTAGATTTTAATCTGACATAGAGTGTTGATGAATAACATGTTGAATCATACGATGCGCAATACTGCCACTAAATGGAATTTCAGGCAGTTGATCAAATTTAAAGAATTGAGCATCACTGATTTCTTCTTCCTGTAATACAATATCACCCGATTCATATTCAGCTCTAAAGGCCAACATCAGATTGCTTGGAAAAGGCCACGGTTGGCTTGAAAGATATTGAATGTTTTTAACCTGTAGGCCAACTTCCTCAAGTGTCTCACGTTGTACAGCTTCTTCTAGCGTTTCTGCAACATCAACAAAACCTGCAATCAGACCATACATATTGGTATTGGTCTTTGCGTTTTTAGCCAACAGAATTTCATCTTTACCGCGGGTAATAATGGTAATTACGCAGGGCTGCACACGTGGATATTGATGGTAAGCACAGTCTGGGCAGACCATGGCATATTCGGTAGCGTGAATTTGTGTGGCATGACCACAATGACTACAGAACTTATGGTTACGACGCCATTCAAGTAGCTGTACAGCACGACTGGCTTGCTCAAATTGATTGGTAGACCATTGGCTAATCAGTTGTCGAATTGGCATAAGCTGATAGCCACTGGGAATTGCTTCTAAATCTCTTAAATCACGTGCAATAATTTGATCACCAACTTGCAGGGGAAGATCATCAACCAGCTTTTCAACTTGGGGTAATTGAAGATTAGAGTCCACTAAAAGTTGATTGTGATGGAAGATATAGGCAAGTGAGAGTTCAGACATGTTGGCGTTCGCTATTTGATGTTGGCTGTAGGGAGATGGTGCTACAACTGAATGTAATACAGCGCGATGCATTTGTAAAACCTTAGTCGAAACAGAGAGATCGACTGATGAAAACAAGCAGTTGCGCTGTATAAGTGGATTGCATTCAGGCCTTTGTATCGTCGAAGCCTATGTACGGTTTATTTGGCAAAGAGGCTTGGCTCACCATTTTTGTCTTGATAGTGCTGCATCCATTGCTGGTGTGCGGCCAACTCTTCTGCTGAAGGGAAAATGACCGGCAGTTGAGCTTCAAGATTATGTTGCTTGTCGAGCGTTTGCTGTTGATCCGTTTGTTCAGTCAGCGCATCAATGTCCAAAGAAACCTGACCACCAGTCATGGCCAAATACACATCTGCTAAGATTTCAGCATCGAGTAAGGCACCATGGAAAGTACGATCACGTTGCGGTACTTCATAGCGTCGCACTAAAGCATCCAGTGAGTTTTTTTGACCGGGATGTTTGCTTTTGGCCATCGCCAAGGTGTCAGTGACGCTACAGACTTCAGACAGGGCTGGATAGCCACAACGCTTGAACTCCATATTTAAGAAGTTCATATCGAAGCTGGCGTTATGCGCAATAATTTCACCGCCCTTTAAATATTCAAATAAGGTCGCGGCAA
The DNA here is from genome assembly GCF_006352475.1 of Acinetobacter pullicarnis. Taxonomy (NCBI): domain Bacteria; kingdom Pseudomonadati; phylum Pseudomonadota; class Gammaproteobacteria; order Moraxellales; family Moraxellaceae; genus Acinetobacter; species Acinetobacter pullicarnis. Next base: position 2,908,083 of record NZ_VCMZ01000001.1, on the reverse strand, counting down.
TTTCGGCAAACTTGGGTTTATCGGCAAGAAACTCATCACTGATGCCGTGAATACGAAAAGAGTCACCGACCGGTGTTTCGCCATTGATATAAATATGGATGGAACTGCCGGTCAGTTTGCGATTCACCATTTCAATCGCGCCAACTTCGACAATACGGTCGGTATTTTGAAAATAGAAACCAGTGGTCTCTGTATCCAAAATAAACTGTCGTGGACCTTCGAGGTGTTTATTGGCAGGGGTAATAACAATCTGCGGATGTACTTCTGTTGGTGCCGTGGTGGTTAGGGCTACAGCAGTTGGCTGTTCAGCAGAAGTTATGAGCTTGTTGGAGCTGTTCTGTGCAGACTTGAGCAAGGGTGCATCTGCTTCTGGCACCTCTTCCATTTCCCCATCATCAGTGTCAGCAAAGTCGAGACCAAAAGGGTCGTTTAAGAGCCAGTCTGGTTCAGCTTTTTTTTTTGCTGTGCTATCGGTGATAGAGTCTGTATTGGTTTCAGTGGCTGTTGCTGGTTGAGCTGCGACAACCATATTATCGATGCTGGCTTGTATGGGTTCGCCGGCTTTTATTTGGGTGAGGGTTTGGTCTGCACCGCGGTTGGCCAATTGATCGGCCTTTTCATTGCCGGCATGTCCTGCGTGGCCTTTCACCCAGTTCCATTCGATGTCACGGTTTTGACAGACTAAATCCAATTCTTTCCAGAGGTCTGGGTTTTTAACATCTTTCCAGTTTTTCTTTTTCCAACCTTCAATCCATTCGGTAATACCACGTTTCACATAGGTCGAGTCTGTCCACAAAATCAGCTTGTCGGTCGGTGCACAAAACCGAATACCTTCAATGGCAGCGCGCAACTCCATGCGATTATTGGTGGTGTTCGCTTCACCACCACACAACTCATGCTTTTGATCTGGCGTGATCACGTAGGCGCCCCAACCCCCTAAACCAGGGTTACCACGGCAAGCACCATCGACATAAAGTGTGATTGTTTGAGACATAATTTGAACCAGTGAAATTAAATTTAGAGTTGAACATCAGGGTTGAAGAAATTATTGTATATGCAAATAGGGGATTTCAGCGATAATTCTCAATTATTTTTAATTTCTTGTAACATTTGTATGCGATTCGCATTCAATAGTAGACTTGCGTCAATGTGCCGCTTCTCTACAATGGCATATATAAAATAAATTTACGATTTGTGTTCCGGAACCTTGTATGTATAAACCAAGTACAGCTGTGTGGAAGCCTTCTGCATCTATAATATTTAAACTTTCAATAATTACATCAGCATTGGCAGCGCTCGGTCTTACTACAGGTTGTTCTACTACACCAACAGCTGGCGGTATGGCATCTGGACAGCAATCTGGCATGTTAGATGCCAATAGCTTGAATTCACTTGAAGATTTATTGTCAGCAACCGATATGCGTGCGGTTGAAGGCGATCGACTACAAATTTTAAAACACGGTGATGTGTGGAAGCGCATGACGGTTGGTTTTAAAATGGATGAAAGCAATCCCGATCCACGTATTGCAGCGCAGCGTGGTTGGTTTATTTCTAGACAGCCATATTTAGATCGACTCAGTGCACGTGCTTCACGTTATCTTTACCATACGGTAAAAGAGGCGGAGCGTCGTGGCTTACCAACAGAATTGGCTTTACTGCCTATTATTGAAAGCTCCTATGATCCAGCTGCGACCAGTAGTGCAGCAGCAGCAGGCATGTGGCAGTTTATTCCGAGTACTGGCCGTATTTATGGCCTAAGACAAAACAATCTTTATGATGGGCGTCGTGATGTTGTTGAATCAACACGTGCTGCTTATGAATTCTTAGGCAGTCTCTACAATCAGTTTGGTTCATGGGAATTGGCTTTGGCCGCCTATAATGCAGGGCCTGGCCGAATTCAACAGGCGATTAATCGTAACCAAGCGGCTGGACTACCTACAGATTATTGGTCATTAAAACTGCCTCAAGAAACCATGAGTTATGTACCACGGTTCTTGGCTGTGGCACAGATTATTAAAAGTCCGCAAAACTATGGGGTGAGTTTACCGCCTATTGCCAATCGGCCACATTTTAGAGAAGTCGCGGTTCCTGCTGGTGCACAACTCAACCAAATTGCCAGTATTACGGGCATGAGCCGAGCAGAATTATATGCATTAAACCCCGGCCATCGTGGTGAAGTGATTGATGCATTAAGTCCGCAACGGATTTTAATTCCAGCATATTTAAACCCTAATATTGATGCGCGTTTACGTGTGATTTCAGGTTCGGGTGAATTTTTGGCACTGAACACCGGCAATACCGCGAGTACAGTGACCACGACACCACAACCGGTGGCCAGTACCAGTGTGAGCAAAGTGATTACGCCTGTCGCTACCACGCCAACCTATACTGCCAGTAGTTCGGTAAAAGTACCGACACCCGTGACTCAAACAACGCTTAAAAACACCCCGCAAGGTTCAAATGCACTGGCGAGTTTTGCATCCAATGCAGACGTGCCCAGTGCGCCACGTATTCCTGTCGCAATTAATCAAGCTGCAAATATTAAACCTGTAAGTATTGAGCCACCCATTTCAGGCAAAGAGCGTGAGCAAATCCTTGCGGCTGTAAAAGCTGAAAATGGCAAAGAAACCGTACAGCAAATCTTGCAACCGCAAGCCACAGCTGCAGAAAAAGACGAAGTGGTCAAAGAAATTACTGCACTTGCACCGCAAGGGACGCAAGTGGTTGATCCATTGGATGGCAAAATCAAATTGACTGCGATTCAAACCAGTCAATCCGTTGCAGAACAGCAAGGTAAAGAAGTTACGGTTGGTTTCTCCTACCCGAAAGGCGTTGCTGAAAATACACCTGCAAACTCGGCTGAAGCGCGTTTAAACCAAGGAAAAAGCTTTGAAAGAACAGCGACAGATGACGTCATTGTGGTTCCGCCAAAGGGGAAGCGTAGCACCTATACAGTGGTTGCAGGCGATACTTTAGCGATTATTGCCACGAAAAATGGGGTGAATTGGCGCGATGTTGCCAATTGGAATCAGGTCAATCCAACCGGTACTTTATTTGTTGGCACGACTTTATATCTTTATGATGCGAAACCTGTAACAACCGATGCGCCTAGTCAGACCTCAAACTCTCAGAAAGTAGAAAAAACCACCAGTTATGTGGTGAAACCAAATGACAGCTTAACGGCTGTGGCTGAACAGTTTGGTTTATCCTTACAACAATTGGCGAATTATAATAATTTAAGTGTGAGTAGTAACTTACTGGTGGGGCAAAAACTGAGTTTGGTGGACAATCCCAATCGCAAACCGGTCATCGAAAATAGCAGTAAAGAACAAAAAACCACACAACGCACTGAAGTTAAACTGAAGACCAAGGTCTATACCGTCAAGCGTGGTGAGTTTTTAAATTTGATTGCCAATCGTTATGCCATGTCGAATCAGGAACTTGCTGATTTAACAGCGGGGTTATCCGCTGACAGCAGTTTATTGGTGGGACAAAAAATTAATGTGCCACTCAATGAAGTCAACACACAAAGTACAACTGCTAAGGCAGAAAAAGTCGAAATTGCTAAGCCAGAAATTACTTATAAGACAGAGAACTATAAAGTTCAACGCGGTGAAACCCTGTCGAGCATTGCTGCACAATCAAAAATAAGCCTGAATGCCTTGGCTGAACTCAATAAGTTTTCGCCAAACAAAGGTTTGTTGGTGGGACAAAGCATTAAAGTGCCAGCAGGGAGTATTACCCCTGAAAACTATACGGTACAGTCTGGAGATAGTTTAACGGTAATCGCGAATAAATATGATTTATCCGTGAGCAAACTGGCTGACCTCAATGGACTTAGCAGCAGTTCGGGCATACAAGTGGGACAGAAGTTAAAACTGACTGGTGAGGTGGTTGCACCTGCTGCCAAAACAGTAAAAACCAGTGCTAGTAAGACATCAAGCAAAAGCACTGAAAAATATGTGGTAAAAGCAGGAGAGTCTTTGACCTCACTTGCTGCTCGTTCTGGTGTGTCTGTGCAAGAGCTTGCAGAGATCAATGACTTGACTGCAAAAACCAGCTTACGCCGTGGACAGACCATTCAGCTACCCAAAACCACAGTGCAATATACGGTAAGAAGTGGTGATTCATTGATCCGCTTAGCCAGTAAATATGGTTTAGATACACAAGCTTTGGCTGAAATGAATGACATGAAGCCCAATGCAAGTCTTCGCATTGGTGAAGTGATTAAAGTACCAAACTTATAATCTCAAACGGTTTGGGTCACTGAAAAAGGAAACTTCATGCGTTTAGACCGATCTATTGTAAAAACGCTTGCTGGTGTGGCGGGCCTTATGGCCTGCACTATGGCGTGGTCTGTTATGCAGACTACGCCCTATATTGCGATGTATACCACACCACAATATACGCATTTAAACAGTATGCCCTATGCCAATCCCAATGCGCCTAAAGGTGGAATATTAACCCGCTCTGCTCGGGGAACTTTTGACAATTTAAATAGCATGAATGGTAAGGGCAGTTTTGCTGAGGGGGCTGACCTCTTATTTGATTCACTGATGAGCCGCTCATTGGATGAATCTGGAGTGATGTATCCGTTATTGGCTTCGAGCGTGGTGGTTGATCCTGCGCATGCCAATTTTATAATTTTCAATTTAAATCCCAAAGCACGATTTAGCGATGGCGCACCTGTCACTGCAGAAGATGTTAAATTTACCTTTGACACCTATAAAACCAAGTCTAATTATGGCTTGCAGGCTTATATTGCCGATTTAGATAAAACTGAAGTCTTGTCTAAATATCAGGTGAAAATGAGTTTTAAATCGAAAAGCAATACAGAGCTACCCAGCATTTTGGCGGAGTTGCCGATTTATTCAAAAGCGGATTGGAACAATAAAGATTTTAGCCGAATAACCATGCAGCCGATTTTGGGTTCAGGGCCATATTTAATTGATCGAATTGATGCTGGGCGCAGTATTACCTATAAACGTAATCCCAACTATTGGGCCAAAGATTTAGTAATCAATCGCGGGCGTTATAATTTTGATCAAATTAAATATGTATATTACCGCAGCATAGATACGGCATTTGAAGGCTTTAAGTCGGGGCAATATACGCTACATCAAGAAAACTCCACCCGGACTTGGGTGAATGGCTATAATTTTCCTGCCTTTAAAGCGGGCATGCTGCAAAAATATAAAATCCGACTGGAAAATCCGACTGCAACGCAGAGTTTTGTATTTAATCAACGCCGTGCACCGTTTAACGATATTCATTTTCGCCAAGCCTTGAGTTATGCCTACGATTTTGAATGGCTGAATAAAACCATGTTTTATGGTGAGTTAGCGCGTTTAGACAGTTACTTTCAAAATAGTGAATTGGCAGCAACGGGCAAACCCAGTGTTGAAGAATTAAAAATATTACAGCCTTATTTAAAGCGTTTAGATCCGTTGCAACGTCAAGGGGTATTGGCTGATTGGAAGTATCCCGTTTCGGATGGCAGTGGTTTTAATCGTGATGGTTTATTGAAAGCAAGACAGATATTACTCGATGCTGGCTATCACTATAAAAATGGGGAGTTGCTTGATCGGCAAGGCAAGCCGATACATATTGAATTTTTGATTCAACAAGAAAATTTGCAACGCACGATTATGCCGTTTGTACGCAATGCGAAAAAGCTCGGGATTAATATCAGCGTACGCTTGGTGGATATTCCGCAGTATTTAGAACGCACGCGACGTTATGATTTTGACATGACCAGTTTAGCGATGCCGCAGAGCCTAAGTCCGGGCAATGAACAAGCGCAAATGTGGGGTTCTAAGGCAGCAGATGAGATCGGCAATTATAATTATGCCGGGATTAAAAACCCAGTCATTGATGAAGTGGTTGAAAAAGTTATCCAAGCACCAAATCGTGAGCAGTTGGTGTTATATACGCGGGTTTTGGATCGCTTATTGCGTGCCGGTTATTATCAGCTGCTGACTTATAATAAAACCGATGTTTGGCTTGCCTATTGGAATATGTATCAACAGCCTTTGATTAAACCAAAGTTGAGTACAGGAATTGATTATTGGTGGATTGATTCTCAGAAATCACAAAAAGTTTCCCAGTATCTCGGTAAAAAATAAAACACGTAGAATGCGAATGCGCTCACAAGGAATATCGCTATGGGCACGTATATATTAAAAAGACTGTTGCTAATCATTCCGACATTATTTTTGATTTTATTGATTAATTTTGTGGTGGTGCAATTGGCACCTGGTGGACCGGTTGAGCAAACCATTCAACAAGCCGAAAGCTTTCAGGGCTTGCATGCGGAGGGTGGTGGAGAAACTGAATATCGGGGTGCGCGGGGACTCAGTCCTGAAATGGTCGAAAAAATTAAACAACAATACGGCTTTGATCGACCTGCCCCAGAACGCTTCTGGCTCATGCTAAAAGGTTATTTTCAATTAGATTTTGGCACCAGTTTTTTTAAAGATAAACCTGTCACGCAACTGCTGTGGGAAAAAATGCCAGTCACGATTTCTTTGGGGCTGTGGAGTACTTTGCTGATTTATTTGGTGGCGATTCCTTTAGGGATTCAAAAAGCCCGTCGCCATGGTCAAGTCTTTGATAAGGCAACTTCGCTGCTATTGGCTGTGGGGTATGCGGTACCAGCCTTTGTATTTGCGATTGTATTGATTGTTTTTTTTGCGGGTGGCTCTTATTGGCAATGGTTTCCACTGCAAGGCTTGGTCTCTGAAAATTTCCAAGATTTTAGTTTGTGGGGAAAAATCAAAGATTATTTTTGGCACATGACCTTGCCTTTATTGACCATTGTACTTGGTGGTTTTGCTGGGCTGAGTTATTTGACCAAATACTCATTTATGGAAGAGCTGAATAAACAATATGTGATTGCAGCACGTGCCAAAGGGCTGACCGAGAATAAAGTACTGTATGGCCATATTTTCCGAAATGCGATGTTAATCGTGATTGCTGGATTACCTGAGGCGCTGGTGGGTATTTTCTTTGTGGGTAATTTGTTTATTGAAATTATTTTCAACCTAGATGGAATTGGTTTATTGGGGTTTGAAGCAATTCAGCAGCGTGATTATCCTGTGATATTCGGTACATTATTTTTATTTACCTTATTGGGTTTGCTGCTGCGTTTAATCAGTGATGTGTTGTATCAGGTGATTGATCCACGAATTAACTTTGATGCGCGAGGAGTCGAATAATGTCTCCAATTATGCAAGCACGTTTGCAGCGCTTTAAACAAAACCGTTTGGGCTTTTATTGCCTGATTATTTTTGTCGTGATCTTCTGCCTTTCTTTAGTGGCTGAACTGGTCGCCAATGATCGTCCCATCTTGCTTAAATATAATCAGTCTTATTATTTCCCTATCTTTAAAGATTATCCAGAAACTGAATTTGGTGGGGTGTTTGAAACCACCGCCGATTATAAAGATCCCGTGGTACAACAACTGATTGATGATAAAGGTTGGGCCGTTTGGCCGATGATTCCATTTTCCTATGACACTCCAAACTATGCCTTAGATGTGCCGATGCCGTCACCACCGTCGAAGCAGAACTGGTTGGGGACGGATGATCAAGGCCGCGATGTATTGGCGCGAATTCTATATGGCTTACGCGTTTCGCTGATCTTTGGTTTAGCGCTGACATTTTTTGCCGCGGTTGTTGGGGTAATTGTTGGAGCGCTGCAAGGCTATTATGGCGGATGGGTCGATCTGCTCGGGCAGCGGGTTCTAGAGGTTTGGGGCGGTTTGCCAACGCTGTTTATGGTAATGATTTTGGTCAGCATGTTTAGCCCCAGCGTCTATTGGCTGTTTGTGATTATGCTGATCTTTGGTTGGCCTGCCTTGGTCGGCTTGGTACGTGCTGAGTTTTTACGTGCCCGTAATCTGGACTATGTTCGTGCCGCGCGTTGTCTGGGAGTTAAAGACAGCACTTTGATGTTTCGCCATATTTTGCCGAATGCCATGAGTTCGAGCTTATCACAACTCCCATTTATGCTGACAGCGAACATTACCGCACTAACTGCTTTGGATTATTTGGGGTATGGGCTGCCACCAGGTTCAGCTTCTTTAGGCGAGCTGTTGTTACAGGGTAAAAATAACTTGGATGCCCCGTGGCTCGCTCTTTCTGGCTTTTTTAGCTTGGCTTTGGTTTTATCCTTGCTAATTTATATTGGGGAGGCAACCCGTGATGCATTCGATCCAAGACATTAATCCGGTGCTCTATCTTGCGGTAAAACAGTTGAATATTGGCTTGCCGCAGCAAACGTTGCTTGAAGCACTGAGTTTTGATTTACATGCTGGCGAAACTATCGCGATTGTTGGGGAAAGTGGTTCAGGCAAGTCGATTAGTAGTTTGGCTTTACTTGGTTTATTGCCCAAAGAACTTAAAGTACAAGGACAGGCACATTTCAAGGGTCAAGACCTTTTGCGCTGCAATGAAGCGGAGTTAAGGCAAATTCGGGGTCGAAAAATTGCAATTATTTTTCAAGAACCGATGACCGCTTTAAATGCCTTACATCGGGTGGAAAAGATTTTAGCTGAATCTTTGCACTTAAATGGCTGTGCGCCCAAAGATATTAGGCAACGTAGCATTGAATTGCTCGAAGATGTTGGTCTACCACAGCCTGCTGACAAGCTCCGTCGTTATCCGCATGAGTTGTCGGGTGGGCAACGCCAACGGGTAATGATCGCAGCGGCCTTGGCATTGGAGCCAGATATTCTGATTGCTGATGAACCGACTACTGCACTCGATGTCACCTTACAAGCGCAAATTTTGGAACTGCTCAAGCAGTTACAACAGCAACGCAATATGGCGATGATTTTGATTAGCCATGATTTAAATTTGGTTGGACGTTATGCGGATCAAGTTGTGGTGATGAATCAAGGTCGAGTTGAAGAGCAGGGGGATGTCAAAGCGATTTTTACACAGCCGAAAACAGCCTATACCCGACATTTACTCAACCATGATTTTGGTCAGGCAGAAGCAGCTGTTGCCGATGCACCGGAAGTGCTGTCTTTGCAGCAATTGGCCGTTAAGTTCCCAATTAAGCAGGGCTTACTCAATCGGGTCATAGATTATGTCACTGCAATAGAACCACTGGATCTTCGCTTGCGGCAAGCGGAATCGATTGGAATTGTGGGGGAGAGTGGTTCGGGTAAAACTTCATTGGCGTTGGCGGTCGCGCGCTTGATTGCGAGTGATGGTCAGATTGTCTTGTTGGGACAAGATTTAAACCAATTGAATGAAAAGAAATTACGCCCATTGCGTCGTGAATTTCAAATGGTCTTTCAAGATCCCTTTGGCAGCTTAAATCCACGCATGAGTATTGCGCAGATTGTGGCTGAGGGCTTGGCATTGCAGTCGCTGAATCAGGAACAAATACAGTCACATATTGATCAAGCCTTATTACAGGTAGAGTTACCCGTTGAGTTTAAACAGCGCTATCCACATCAGTTGTCTGGTGGGCAACGCCAACGGGTTGCTTTGGCACGTGCTTTGATTTTACAACCGAAGTTATTGATTTTAGATGAACCTACCTCGGCCTTGGATCGAACCACACAACGGGCGATTGTCCAACTATTAAGACAACTCCAAGTCCAACATCAAATGAGTTATTTATTTATTAGTCATGACTTACAGGTGGTACGGGCGTTGTGCCATAAGGTGTTGGTGCTTCGGCATGCCCAAGTGATTGAGTTTCAAAACACGGAAGACTTATTTAAGCAGCCAATACAGGATTATACCCAGCAATTAATTCAAGCAAGCAAGTATGCGCAAATGCCTGAGTGATTGATTTAAGGTGATATTCAGGATCACTGTCTCGGTTTAAATACAGATGAGGCGATTTGACAAAGGTTATTGTCAAATCTACACTCAAATGAATTTGCACTCCGTTTTACACGATATCTGATTTCACACCAATGAGAGAAACTGGCCATGCTGCATCTTGCTCAAGCACGACAAATAAAAAACATCACATTTAAAAATCGTATTATTAAAGGGGCAATGAGTGAGGCCTTGGCCAATCGAGAAGGTCAGCCCAATGAATTGCATTTTGGTTTGTATGATGCGTGGGCCAAAGGCGGTTTAGGTTGTGCTATCAGCGGTAATGTGATGGTCGATTTTCGTGCCAAAAATGAACCTGGGGTGGTGGTGGTTGAAACTGAACGTGATTTAGCGCAACTCACACAGTGGGCCAATCTTGGTAAGGCACAGGGCATGGTGCAGTTGATTCAATTGTCACATCCAGGTCGCCAATGCCCGAAAGGCTTAAATAAAGAAACCGTTGCGCCTTCTGCTGTGCCATTTAGTCCAATGCTTGCCACTACCTTTGGTACACCGCGGGAACTGACTGAAGCTGAAATTTTAGATATTATTCAACGTTTTGCCGAATCTGCACGAATCTGTGAAAAGGCGGGTTTTGAGGGCGTACAGTTACATGGTGCGCATGGTTATTTGATCAGTCAGTTTTTATCCCCTTTGACCAATAAACGCCAAGATCAATGGGGCGGATCGATTGAAAATCGGATGCGTTTCTTACTTGAAATTTACCGTGCAGTCCGTGCGAAAACCACTGAAAACTTTATTGTTGCAGTGAAGTTGAACTCTGCCGATTTCCAACGTGGCGGCATAACTGAAGATGAAGTGGTCAGCGTCTTTCAGGCGATTGATGCTGAAGGCATTGATCTCATTGAAATCTCAGGTGGAACCTATGAAGCTCCTGCAATGGCTGGTGTAAAAGCGGATAAACGTAAACCAAGTAGCATTGCGCGTGAAGCCTATTTTCTTGATTTTGCCGATAATATTCGTAAACAAGTTGGTTGTCACTTAATGGTGACGGGTGGGTTTCGTACCGTTCAAGGCATGAATGCAGCACTCGACAGTGGTGCTTGTGATTTTATTGGATTGGCACGACCACTGGCGGTTGAAGTTGATTTAACTGATCGCTTGATTGCCGGGCAAGATGTCCGTTACGCAGTGAAGCCCATTAAAACCGGTATTCCTTTTGTCGATAAAATGGCGATCATGGAAATTATTTGGTATGCCGCGCAGTTCAAAGCGATTGCACAAGGCAAGCAACCGAACCCGAAGTTGTCACCGCTTAAAATATTCTTGGGCTATGCCAAGAGTAATGTTAAAGCCATGTTGCAAGGCCGCTTGAACTCACGTAAACAGGCTTAGACGAGCAATTAAATAACTTAAGTATTAAAATTTCGACCAGTCCCTCTTTGGAAAAGATGCGCCATATATGGCGCAAGGGGGGATTAAGGGCTTTGGGTAGGGCTATCAGTCTACGCGCTGAGATTTAAAGATGTGTTAGGCGCTAAATCGTCGAAAGAAATGACAGGCATAAAAAAACCTGAGACATATTGCTCAGGTTTTTTTGTGAGATAAGCTATCTCGAATTTGGCGACCCTACGGGGAGTCGAACCCCGGTTACCGCCGTGAAAGGGCGATGTCCTAGGCCTCTAGACGATAGGGTCGTATAGATGAGGCTAGTACCAACTGAAACAATAAATGGCGACCCTACGGGGAGTCGAACCCCGGTTACCGCCGTGAAAGGGCGATGTCCTAGGCCTCTAGACGATAGGGTCGTTTCAGAGGTGGTCGTATATTAGGGCGAATCTAAAAAACTGTCAAACGCTTTTAGCCAATTAAATTAAAAATATGAATTGAATGGTTGAAATTAAAACAATATCGAGCATGGGTGGTGAGGATTGATAAAAAATTATGCTTTTTTAACGATTTTCACAATATTTTTTATTACATTCGGATGTTGTAAATATCCCGTAATTTGATGTGGTTGATGGCTAAAGGTTTGAATCGCTTGATTGAGAATGGGGGGACTAAAATCGAAAGGTGGATTTGTGAGCGGAAATGCGGTCAAAAAATCTTCGGTTGAAAAAAAGTTTATCCAATCACCTTTGAGATTATTGGGTGCTGAAATTGGTTGGTAGATTTTTTCTTGTATGACGCGAAAGGCCAGTGGTGATCCAAGGCTGATGAAGCCATCGACATGGTATTGCGGATATTGATGTAAAAAGTTATAGGCAATCACTGAACCGAGTGAGTGCGCAACAATCAGATGGGTTTGGTTTGGGTCAAAACAGGCTTGGATACGCTGATGGACAGCTTGCATAAATTCGTTATCCGACAAATACAAATAAGTTTCCAACAGGAATTCATGAATTAAATGAGCGTGAATATTGGGGAAATGATCAAGGAGACTGGCTAAATCTTTAAACAGGTGATCTTTTAACAGCGCTGCATAGGCTGACAGGCGTGTGGGGAAATCGGGATGTGCTTGCTTTAAAAACTGTGGGAGCAGCGGTATGGCTGTTTGTGCTTTTGAATCAGTTTGATCGTTCAAAAGCCATTGCATCGGTGCATATAAATACAATTCAGCAGGATCGGGCGGAACTTGGGGTGCATGAGCCGAGAGTATTGCTGAGCGGGCTGGGCTGACTAGCTTCGGGCTTTGATAGCTCAGCAGCAAATCCGCATAATAAGCCATTTCAATGTCGAAATCCGTCGCAGACATCGGGATTTGAGCATAGTGTAGGCCTTGATTAAAAATATCGATCCAATGCTGTTTGAGGGCTGCTGCATTATAGTTTTGCTGGTTCATGCCATGTATAAATATAATTTTCATGGTTTTATAGGCTAATTTTATTTGTTTGAGTATAACCAAAAAAGAGCGACCTAAGTCGCTCTAAGTAAATCGCGCTGTATTTTGCTGCGCAACTAGGTCAACAAGCTGATGAATTTTTAAGATTTATTGCGATATAAAACATAGTGGCTGATATAGCAAGCTGCAATAAAGATCAAACAGCTAATAAAGCCTGGCAACATTTCAGGTTCGACTGCCATGCTTATACCGGTGATTCCACAAAAGATAAAGCCAAGAATCGGTACGATTGGGAACAGCGGAGCAACAAATTTGAGTTCTTCTTTACGATGACCAGCTTTGTACCATTGACGACGGAAATTGTACTGCGCTAAACAGATACTCATCCACACCACGACCATGGTAAATGCAGCGACCCCCAACAGATTTTTAAAGATAAATTCAGCGCCGAACTTCTCAGACAAGAGCCCAGGTAAACTTCCAATCATGGTCACCATGAGGGCAATAATTGGCGTGCCTGATTTACTCAACTTGGAGAAAACCTGTGGCAATTGTTTTTTGACTGAAAGTGAATACATCATGCGTGATGCGGCATATAAACCGGAGTTCGCTGCTGAAAGCAGTGCAGTAATAATTACAAAGCGGATAATGTCTTCAGCGTAAGGAATACCGATGTAAGAGAATACAGTCACAAAAGGACTATTACTGACTTCATCACTGTGCAAACCCGTTGCTTGATAAGGCAATAGAGCGCTGATCACAATAATGGTACCAACAAAGAAGATCAGTAAGCGCCAGATGGCCGCATTAATCGCTTTAGGCACGTTCTTGGCTGGATCTTGAGTCTCACCTGCGGCAACACCAATCAGTTCAGTACCTGAGAAGGCAAAGTTCACAATTAACATGGTGGCAAAAATAGGAAAGATGCCCTGAGGGAACCAGCCTTGTGCGGTTAGATTGCTAAACAGCGGTGCGGTTTCAGCGCCATTAAAAGACAGGAGACCGAAAATCGCCAATAGACCGAGTACGATAAAACTGATTACAGTAATTACTTTAACCAGCGATAACCAAAACTCAGATTCAGCAAATAAACGGGTTGAACTGACGTTTAAGGTAAAGACAATGCCCGCAAAGATAATGGTCCAAAGCCAAACGGAGACTTGTGGGAACCATTCCTGCATCAGCATTGCAGCGGCTGTAAATTCGGTGCCGAGGGTTGCTGTCCAAGTGAGCCAATACAGCCAAGTGATCATATAACCTGTGCCTGGTCCGATAAATCGGTTGGCATAACTTCCGAAAGAACCTGAATCAGGAAAATGTACTGCAAGTTCACCTAGGCAGAGCATGACCATGTAGGCAATTAAGCCACCTAGGATATAGGCGAGAATGGCACCGACTGGGCCAGTTTGATTGATTACTTCGCCTGAACCTAAAAATAGACCAGTACCAATTGCACCGCCCAACGAAATCATCACCAAATGACGACTGGTCATGGTGCGTTTTAAATGAGGAGTCTGTTCGGGAGGGGTGTGTGTAGGAGATTGCATGTCCGGTCTTAGTCCATTAAGGCGAAGCCGTTTATTTTAGTTAGAACATTAAATTCTGCAATGAACGAATGTTACTTAACGTAAAGTACAAAAGAAAATGGCGACCCTACGGGGAGTCGAACCCCGGTTACCGCCGTGAAAGGGCGATGTCCTAGGCCTCTAGACGATAGGGTCGTTTAGAAGTGACGCCATACTAGGTATTTTCAGCTTAAAAGTCAAAGGTAATTTATAGAAAAGCTTAATTTTTAAAACAGTTGTTTAATTTATGAGTCTAATTGTTAAAAGTATTCGAAAATTGTGATGTTTGGGGCTTGAAGTGATTGCGCTGGGTGGAAATGATCATGCAGTATTTCACATGTGATTTCATTGCTAAATCTGACCACGTTTTTATCCATTGGATCAAAAAAATTGACTGCACTTTCACCTAGATTGATGAGGTCGGCAGCCTAATCTTTGTGAGTGACACTTTTTTCAATGAACAGGATTGTTGTAATAAACTGACAGAAGATTGCGTAATTCAGCTTATGCTGCAAAATCGCAACACAAGCTTGGTCATTCTACTGTGTTAAAGCCTTAGTTTTTATGCTTACTGGCAGGGTGGTAAAGTTGATAGTAGCTAAGATAACAAGCCAACATGAAGACTAAGCAGCCGATAAAGCCGATTAACATTTCCGGATCAAATGCCATACTAATTGCGGTTATGCCGCAACAAACAAAACCTAAGATGGGTAGCACTGGATACCATGGGGTTTTAAATTTCAGTTCCGAAAGCAAATGGCCTTCTTTTTTCCATTGTCGTCTAAAGTTGAACTGACTTAAGCAGATACTCATCCAGACAATCACCATGGTAAAGGCGGCAACCCCCAGCAAGTTTTTAAAGATCACATCGGCACCAAACTGCTCAGACAATAAGCCGGGTAATCCACCAATCATGGTGACCAAGATTGCAATTACGGGAGTGCCCGATGCCGTTAGTTTGGAAAAGATCCGTGGCAATTGTTTTTGAATAGAGAGCGCCCACATCATGCGTGATGCTGCATATAAACCAGAGTTTGCCGTTGAAAGCAGTGCGGTAATAATCACAAAACGCATCAGGTCTTCAGCGTAGGGAATTCCAATAAAATTAAAGACGGTCACAAAGGGGCTGCTGCTTAAGCCATCGCCATGTCCTCCAACCATTCCAGCATCTTGATAAGGCAATAATGCACTGATCACAATAATGGTACCGACAAAGAAGATCATGAGGCGCCATACCGCAGCATGAATCGCTTTGGGGACATTCTTTTCGGGATTTTCAGTTTCTCCAGCAGCAATCCCAATCATTTCCGTGCCATTAAAGGCAAAATTGACGATCAACATGGTGGTGAAGAGTGGCAATAAGCCATTCGGTAGCCAAGATTGTGCGGTTAAATTGCTAAATAGCGGGGCGGAGTCATAGCCTTGAAAGGAGATTAAGCCAAAGATGGCGGCCAATCCCAGCGCAATAAAGATAATCACCGTGACGACTTTAATCATGGAGAGCCAAAACTCAGATTCCGCAAAAACACGGGTTGAGCTGAGGTTTGAAATCAACACAGCACTGGCAAAAATAAGGGTCCATATCCAAACCGATATTGTTGGAAACCATTCTTGCATTAAAAGTGCAGCGGCAGTGAATTCGGTACCCAATGTTGCAGACCAACCGAGCCAATACATCCATGACACCATATAGCCTGTGCCCGGTCCGATGTTTTTAGTCGCAAATGCCCCAAAAGAACCAGTAACCGGCTGGTTAACGGCAAGCTCACCCAAACAAAGCATCACCATATAGGCGATCAGTCCACCGACAATATAGGCCAACACCGCACCAAAGGGACCCGCCTGTGCAATGACTTGTCCGGAACCTAAGAATAGCCCAGTCCCGATCGCGCCACCAAGTGACAACATAATTAAATGTCGTTTGGTCATCGAGCGTTTAAGCGTAGTAGGTGCTTGATTAAGTTGATTTGATGTTGGGGAATCTGAATTTGAAGACATAACGAATGGTCAAAAACATTGAAAGCGCAGCAGTGTAATTGAAAGTGAGAAATTTCACAAAATTGCAAGACAGGAATGCGTTAAATAATAACTGTGGATGTTTGTTTTTTATGCGGTTAATCGAGGTTAAGCTGGAATTATGAGAAAAAACTGATGTGTTGGCTAAATTAAAATATGCAAATAAATAGATTAAATTTAAGTTCTAAAGTTGAATGGATATCGCGAAGCGATAGATCAAGGAGGAGAGGGTAAAGATAATCTAAAACGTGGTTTAGATTGTTTTTTCAAAGAGATACTCTTGAAAAAGAGATGGCGACCCTACGGGGAGTCGAACCCCGGTTACCGCCGTGAAAGGGCGATGTCCTAGGCCTCTAGACGATAGGGTCGTTAAGAGATGGCGGTATCTTAGGGATCCACCATCAATGTGTCAAGTACATGAGGCGTGAGTTTGTTCAAAATATGACAGAACAGTTCAGCCGTCTTTTGAGTATCGTACAAAGCGGAGTGTGCTTCTTTGCCGTTAAACTCGATGCCAGCTTGAATACAAGACTTGGCTAAAACCGTTTGCCCAAACATCACAGCACTTAAAGTGACTGTATCAAACACCGAAAAGCTATGAAATGGGTTTTGATTTTTAGTCGCTGTTCTGAGTACTGCAGCTCTTAAAAAGCCGAGGTCGAAATGCGCATTGTGACCCACCAAGATTGCATGGGTACATTGTTGTTGCTTACGCACTTCATTGATGGCTTTAAAAATGCGTTTCAGTGCAGTTTTTTCGTCTTCAGCCATGGCAACGCGCATCGGATTAAATGGATCAACCCCAATAAAATCAAGCGATCTACGGTCTAAATTTGCCCCTGGAAAAGGGTTAATATGCGCATGATGTGCTTGACCGGGCACAAAAGTACCGTGTTCATCGTAGACGATTGGAATGCATGCAATTTCTAATAAGGCATCAGTGTCTGCATTAAAACCTGCTGTTTCGACATCGACAACAACAGGTAAAAAACCGCGAAAACGTTGACCTATAACCGGTTGAACTTCTGTTGTCACACTTTTCTCCATGCAATCGTTTGGCCAGCATATAGTGGAATAATTTGCTGATCTTCCAAATAATCTAAGCGTTCTGGAATAACTTGCGCTTCTTTCACTAAGGTAATGGTATTGGTATTTCGTGCTAAGCCATAAAAGTCTGCACCAAAATGACTGGCAAAACCTTCGAGTCGCTCAATTTTTCCGACTTGATCAAAGGCTTGGGCATACAGCTCAATTGCAGTAGGAGCACTATAGCAACCAGCGCAACCGCAGGCATTCTCTTTGGCATTTTGCGCATGTGGCGCACTGTCTGTGCCTAGGAAAAATTTAGGATTTCCACTGGTAGCGACTTCAAGCAACGTTTGTTGGTGGCTTTGTCGTTTTAAGATAGGCAGACAATAAAAATGCGGTTTAATACCACCCACCAATAAGTCATTGCGATTAAACAATAAATGCTGCGGTGTAATGGTGGCAGCAACATTGCGATCATGCTCAAGCACAAAATGCGCAGCTTCACTGGTGGTGATATGTTCTAACACCAACTTTAATTTTGGAAATTGTTTAAGCAATGGCGACAATACATCATCTAAGAAACGTTTTTCACGATCAAAAATATCAATATGATTGCTGGTTACTTCACCGTGCAACAACAATGGAACTTGGTGTTCTTCCAGTTGTTCAATCACTGCATATACTTTACGGATATCGCTAACACCATTGTCTGAATTGGTGGTTGCACCAGCCGGGTAAAGTTTGATGGCATCGACAAATGCAGACGCTTTGATTTTACGGACTTCAGCAGGGGAAGTTTGATCGGTAAAATAAAGCACCATTCTTGGGTCAAAGCTGAGGTTTTCAGGGACATGAGCCAAGATGCGTTGTCGATAAGCCAGTGCATCTTCAACCGTTTTAACGGGTGGTAGCAGATTTGGCATGCAAATCGCACGCGCAAATTGTTGGGCTAAATCAGGCACTGTGCGTTGCAATGCAAGGCCGTCACGTAAATGAGCATGCCAATCATCTGGCTGAAGTAGCGTAATAGTATCCAAGGCGATTCAAACTAAAAATAAAATAGATAGTAAACGATTAAGCCCGAAAATGGTAACGAGGAAGATCGATTAAGAAAAAAATTAGTGAATAAAACGAGTTATTCAGATGTAAAACACGTTTTTAAGTCTAAAACTCAGTAAAAGTCAGCTCTTTTGCTAAATACCCATCTAAGGCTTTATGGGTAAGAAGCGCGTCACCAAGCTGCTTAGTCAAAGTCTGGCCTTGATCGAACAACTTGGGTTTGGCGGGGAGCGTTTTTCATTAAAACAGCGCTTTATTTAAATTTATTGACTGAGGTTATCGTTTGAGATCAGTCGCGCGACTGCGGCTCGTCGTATGTGGAATAAGCTCGATCAAATTGGTTCTAGGCCTTTAATAATATCGGTGAAGGCAGAGCCATTTAACCAAAAAGATTTTTTTAAGAATAATGTGGTCATAATACTTTCGGCATCATCGCTTTGTGGATTGCAAATCAAACCATAGCTATTGCCTAAGTTGGTATTGTTTTCGATCAGTTGAATAAAATAAGCATGTTGTTTGTCTGCGTAGCCAAGAATTGCATCACGTTGAGTGTTCATCTTTTATATCTCCATTTCAAAAAATATTTAAAATGCTAAACTTTAGAATGGTTAAATTTCATTAAGTACGATGATCAATATATTTGCGATGTTGCTGTGACTTTAAAGCCATTTAAGCTACTGATATAACAAATAATATATTGTATTTGTGATGCGAGCTTAGTTGGTGGTTAAATCAATATTTGACCGATAGGCTTATTGTTGATCAAAAAAAAACATTCGTCAACTTGAATTTGTAACTAATTCAAGTTAGATTAAATCAACGCTTTTAAATCATCTAGGTGGGCGAGCAATGTCAAAAAAAACTGAGTTTGAACATGGTGGTGTGAGAGCCAATGCAGGACGTAAATCAAAATTTAATGAAGAAACCAAGGTGATTCGGGTTCCTGCTTCACAGGTTTCTTTTATCAAAAATTGGTTACTGAATAATGTCAAAACAGGAAGTCAGTCAGATTTAAACAGTACAATTAAAGCCCAAATGGTACAAGCAAATAATGACAAGACCTACCAAATTCCATTGGCGACTGAACGTGTTGCAGCTGGCGCAGCTGCAACTGTGCAGGATCATATCGATCAAGCATTAGATTTAAATGAATATCTTATTCGAAATGAAAATTCGACCTTTATTGTCAAAGCCAACTCCTTGTCAATGCTTGATGCCGGTATTGATATTGATGATCCGCTGTTGGTTGATAAAAGCATCACTGCAAAGTCGGGAGATATCGTCATTGCCTTGATTGACAATGAATTTACGGTAAAACGTTTGATGATCGACAAACAAAGCAGTCCGCATAAGGTTTGGCTAAAAGCAGAAAATCCGGATTTTGAGAATATTTATATTCATGAAGGTCAAGAATTTGTGATTTGGGGCGTGGTGACATATAACTTGAAACCGATGCGCTGAACGCTATATTTCGTTTAAAGCATGATGCATTATATGAGCAGTGATGTGGTTAAACGGGTTAGCTGTGTCTTTGCTAACCCGACGCTTTCACTCGAGTCTTACTGCGTTGTGATTGCAGAACTTTGTCACCAAATAAATGCACTAACAAACTAAACATCACGATCAATGATCCGATCCATTGCCAATGGTTCAAATGTTCATTTAAGAAAATAAATGCAAAAATCAGGCTGACCACAGGCACCCAAAGCGACAGTGGACTAATTTTAGCGACGGGATATTTTGCCAATAAATAAACCCATAAGCTATAGCCGACAATAGTTGCAAAATAGCCAAGAAAAGCCGCGGCAACAACGCCGTGCCATGAAATTGTATTGAGATCAGCTTGGATGCCTTGCCAGCCTTGTTGTTGAAAGGCCAGTAATAGAAACCAAAATGGGGTAAGAATATTTCCCCAAATGATCAAGCCGATTGGACTGACTTGGCCGATTTTCTTCACGATAATATTACCGCAAGCCCAGGCCATTGCAGCACAGATAACCAAGATCAGACCCAACAGTGGAATTGCAGAATGCTGTTGCCCTAATGCAATAATTGACAGGCCAATGGCCGCAACAGCAATGGCTAACCACTGATTCCACTTCACCTGTTCTTTTAACAACAGACTGGCAATCAATACGGTAAAGAACGCTTGTGATTGGATCACCAATGCCACCAAAGAGGTTGGCATATTTGTGCTGATAGCACTAAACACAAAAGCAAATTGACCAAAATTACCGATTAGACCGTAGAGGAATAACCATTTCCATGCCACTTTGGGGATTTTAATCAAAAAAATTGCTGGGAAGAGCACCAATAGAAATCGGAAAAATCCAAGCATCATCGGGCTCATTTCACTGACCCCAACTTTCATGAAAAAGAAATTGATACCCCAAATAAAAATCACGGCAAAGGCTGCGAGCTTATCTTTAAATAGCATGAACACGTCCTGATGTATCGCACTTATAGTCTAAGCTAACTAACCGAAAAGTATAGGAATAGATTGGGTTTTTGAGGGTGAAGGACGCTTGAAATTGATGCTGCAAAGATCGCTTAGGGAGATTATCCAAAGGGATGTTTTTAAACGGTTAGATGACGATAAGATAATCGCGACTGATATTGAGTTGCCTATCGCATGAGGCGAAGGAAACATTGCACTTGAAATTTCTCACGAAAGTGAAGCTTGAATTCCAGAATAACCACAGTTCTTGGGTAAAGCAGCAACTGTTCGAGATTTTAAAATTGATCTTTTGAAAATAAATAAGGTTCAAATACTATACAGAAAACACTAAATACGTTTTACTCTATTTAGGCGCGTGGTGAGTATGTGAATGCCATCATTCTAGCTCAAAATAACAAATCATTAAACGGTGGTTTTATCTATTAGGCCATGCAAACTGGTTGTTTTTATAAATATAAGGAGACGTATATTGGGTTTTCTGTGATGCAGTTAAATTAAATAATAAAGAGAGATGTGTAATTTAAGATTATTGTTTTATTGGAATAACAATAGGTAAATTTATAAAAACAGGATGTTTATTTTACCGCTATTCGCAACATTCGCTGATCAAGTGGTATTTGCAGCATTTTAAGCAATGTATTAACAGACTTTGAATGATCTCTATCACTTGAAGCAGCACACGATTGTTCAAAAATCGAATTAAATCGCAGCAATAACACATGTGTTGCATGGGAAGAATGGACAGAACGATTTTAAAAAACAAAAAGGATTTAACCCATATGAAGAAAACAAAAATGGTCGTATTGGCTTGTGCAGTAATAGCACTCACAGGCTGTAATAACAGTAAGCAACCGAAGCAAGCAGGTCAGCCAAATCGTCCCGAATGCATTGCGCCTGCAAAACCAGGGGGCGGAATGGATATGACCTGTAAATTAATCCAAGCCGGCTTTAAAGATACCGCTGTGATTGCAGATCCAATTCGTGTGACTTACATGCCCGGTGGTGTTGGTGCAGTGGCTTACAATAAAATTGTCGGCAGTGATCCTGCCAATAATGATGCGATTATTGCTTTTTCGACAGGCTCTTTGTTGAATTTAGCCCAAGGGAAATTTGGCAATTTTACTGAAAAAGATGTGAAGTGGTTGTCTGGTGTTGCTGTGGATCATGGCTTAATTGCAGTACATCAGGACTCACCCTATAAGAATCTCAATGATCTGATGGTCGCACTCCAAGCGAATCCGCAAAAAGTTAGTTTTGGTGGTGGCGGTAGTGTTGGTGGCCAAGATTGGATGCAAGCTGCGATGCTTGGCAAAAAAGCCAAGATCAATCCAAAGGATATGAGTTATGTCGCCTTAGAAGGGGGAGGCGAAGTGCTTACGGCTTTGCTGGGGCAGCATATCCAAGTGGGGGTGAGTAATATCAGTGATGTGGGGTCTAATTTAGAAGCAGGAAAGATCCGTATTTTGGCTGTTTTCTCAGACAAGCGCTTAAAAGGGAAGTTTGCAAATTTACCGACTGCAAAAGAACAGGGTTATGACATTCAGTGGTCTGTGATCCGTGGTTTTTATATGGGACCCAAAGTGAGTCAAGCTGCTTATGATTGGTGGAAGGACTCATTTATTCGCATGATGAAAAATAATAAATTTAATGCATTACGAGAAAAACAAGGGGTTGAAGCATTTGATTTAACCGGTGATCAACTCAGCATCTATGTCTATAAACAAACTGAGCAAATGCGTCAGCTATCACAAGAATATCAATTGTTACATTGATTGTTTTCGAACCAAATTTATTCAATTAATTTATCAAATACAGCAAAGCTGCATGTTAGAAGTGGACGCTTTTGGCTTGCGTTTTGACTTGAGGAAAGATTATGAAATCTGAACGGATTCTAACGGCAATCATCTCACTGTGTACTTTTGTCTTGTTTATCTATGCATGTGGTTTTGACGCCACGATTTCTTATGATGTGGTTGGCCCAAAAGCGTTCCCCATTTTACTGATGGGTTTAATCTGTGCCAGTGCCTTATATCTCACCCTACGACCAACAGTGTTTTTTGAACGGATTGAATTGGGCTGGGATAAACCAATGGTGATCAAATTGGCTTTATGCGCCGTGGCAATGACGCTCTATGCTGCATTATTCGAATGGCTGGGTTTTATCATTGCCACCGCACTGATGACCATGATGCTTGGACGTTTATTTAATGGGAAAACCATCCCGACTGCAGTCACGGCATTATTGCTGAGTAGCACGATGTATTATTTATTTGACCAAGTTTTAGATGTGCAATTACCACAAGGATTATTGGGCTAAGGATGGCTGCTTTATGGACGTATTTAATTTTTTAATGGCGGGTTTTGGAGTTGCTTTACAGCCGCAGAATCTGCTGATTGCCTTGATTGGTGCATTTATTGGCACCATTGTCGGTTTATTACCGGGCTTAGGTCCAATTAATGGGGTCGCGATTTTATTGCCTTTTGCCTATGCCCTAGGTTTACCTGTAGAAAGCGCATTAATTTTATTGGCAGCCGTATATTTGGGGTGTGAATATGGTGGGCGTATTTCTGCGATTTTAATTAATGTGCCCGGTGATGCAGGGGCCATTATGACCACACTCGATGGTTATCCGCTGGCTAAACAAGGTAAGGCTGGCATTGCACTTTCACTGTCCTCTATCAGTTCATTTATTGGTAGTACGGTCGCTTTTATTGGAATCGTACTATTTGCACCGTTACTTGCCAATTGGGCGATTGCTTTTGGGCCTGCGGAATACTTTGCCTTAATGGTTTTTGCAATTGTCTGTTTAACGGGTTTGATCAGTACCCAACCTTTTAAAACCCTGATTATGGCCTTGCTGGGCCTAGCACTTTCGACGGTGGGCATGGATGCAATTACCGGAGTATATCGCTTTACTTTTGGTACAGTCGGTTTAAGTGATGGCATTGCATTTACCACAATCGTGATTGGCTTATTTAGCGTGAGTGAAGTTTTATTATTGTTGGAGCGAACCACAACGGGTCAAAAAGTTTTGGCGCAAGGTAAGCGCTCACTGTTTAATGTCAAAGAATTTTTAAGCACCTTTGTGGCGATACTTCGCAGTTCATTGGTGGGGTTCTTTGCTGGGATTTTACCGGGTGCTGGCGCAAGTGTGGCCAGTGCATTGGCCTATACCACTGAACGTAAAATCGCTGGTAAAAATGGCACGTTTGGACAAGGTGACTTACGTGGTTTAGCCGCGCCAGAAAGTGCCAATAATGCTGCTGCCTGTGGTTCATTCGTACCAATGCTGACTTTGGGAGTACCTGGTTCAGGGACCACCGCGGTGATGATGGGAGCATTGACACTGTATAATATTACGCCCGGTCCCCAGTTATTCACCGAGCAACCGATTTTAGTGTGGTCACTGATTGCCTCATTAATGGTGGGTAATATTATTTTATTAATATTGAATCTGCCTTTGGTGGGACTCTTTGCCAAACTGTTAAATGTACCGAACTATATTTTAATTCCTGCGATTGCTGCCGTGAGTTTTGTCGGTGTCTATGCAATTCACAGCACCACCTTCGATTTATTGTTGTGTATGGGCTTGGGCGTGGTTGGCTATATTTTACGTAAATTCGATTTTCCCTTGGCACCGTTAATTTTAGGTTTTGTGCTGGGTGAATTAATGGAGTCGAACTTACGTCGTGCCTTGTCGATTTCACATGGTGAGCTGGGTATTTTATGGCAAAGTAGCATCAGTATTTCTCTCTGGGGATTAAGCGTTTTATTATTAATTTTACCTATAGCGCGTAAATATCGATGGTTTAGCCGGTAAATAGAACAATAGGGAAATCACCGCTATTCCAGCTTGATTATTCCCACTCAATTCTTTTCTGTTTAATTATTCCACAGCCCAAATAAAAAGGCTTAATCCATTATAGATTAAGCCTTTTCACTTACTCAGCTGCTATTTGGAATAACTTAAACCGTCAAAGCTGCTGCTTGAGCACGTGCTGCATGTAGTTTTTTATAACTGTCGATCAGACGTAAATGACGGTCTAGCCCTTCAAGTTTCATACTGGTCGGAGTGAGACCATAGAAGCGCACGCTGCCATCAACCGAGCCCATCACCGCATCCATACGTTCATCGCTAAACATACGGCGGAAGTTAAACTCGAAATCATCCAATTCAAGTTCATCATCCAGCACCACTTCAAGCACCACATTCATGGCTTGATAGAACAGACCACGTTCAACGGTATTGGTGTTGTACTGCAAGAAAGTTTCGACTGATTCTTTGGCTTCTTCAAATTGCTTTAATGCCAGCTGAATCAACAGTTTTAATTCAAGAATGGTGAGCTGACCCCAAACGGTATTGTCATCAAATTCGATGCCGATTAAGGTGGTGATTTCGGTGTAATCATCCAGTTCACTTTCATC
Source organism: Acinetobacter pullicarnis (assembly GCF_006352475.1). Taxonomy (NCBI): domain Bacteria; kingdom Pseudomonadati; phylum Pseudomonadota; class Gammaproteobacteria; order Moraxellales; family Moraxellaceae; genus Acinetobacter; species Acinetobacter pullicarnis. The sequence continues at coordinate 2,882,885 of NZ_VCMZ01000001.1, read as the reverse complement.
TAAGCGCTCGATTAAGGCTTCAAGTGCAGCATCATCTAAGCGATGTAAATTTAAGATATCGGAACGGAACGACAGTGCGATATTGGTATTGTCCCAAATCAAATCTTCAACCAAATAAATCTCAGAATAATCAGGCACCAAAATTCGACATGCAGTTGCACCTAAATGCTGATACACCGCCATATAGACTTCTTTGCCCATCTCTTCAAGAATGCCGAATAGAGCAGCGGCTTCTTCTGCATTGGAGTTTTCACCTTGACCAGAGAAATCCCATTCTACAAATTCAAAATCAGCTTTGGCACTAAAGAAATGCCAAGACACCACACCGCTCGAATCGATAAAGTGTTCAACGTAGTTATTCGGCTCAGTCACGGCATTGCTGCTAAACGTCGGCTGTGGCAAGTCATTTAAGCCTTCAAAACTACGACCTTGGAGTAATTCAGTCAAACTGCGTTCTAAGGCAACTTCAAAACTTGGATGTGCACCGAAAGATGCAAATACACCACCAGTACGTGGATTCATCAAGGTGACACACATCACCGGATATTGACCGCCAAGTGAAGCGTCTTTGACCAAGACTGGAAAGCCTTGTTCTTCAAGCGCTTGAATGCCTGCAACGATGCTTGGGTATTTGGCCAACACCTCTTGTGGGACATCAGGAAGGGTCATTTCACCTTGGATGATTTCACGTTTGACAGCGCGTTCAAAGATCTCAGACAAACACTGCACTTGTGCTTCTTCTAAGGTATTACCCGCACTCATCCCATTGCTGAGGAACAAGTTTTCGATCAGATTCGATGGGAAATACACCACTTCCTGGTCTGACTGGCGCACGTAGGGCAGTGAACAAATACCACGCTCAGTATTGCCTGAGTTGGTGTCATATAAATGCGTACCGAGTAGCTCGTCATCTGGATTATAAATTTCTAAGCAGTATTCATCGAGAATTTCAGTTGGCAGTTCGCCTTCAGGACCCGGCTTAAACCATTTTTCTTCTGGGTAATGGACAAAGTCAGCATTGGCAATTTCTTCACCCCAAAACTGATCGTTATAGAAGAAGTTACAGTTCAGACGCTCAATAAACTCACCTAAGGCAGAGGCTAGCGCACTCTCTTTGGTTGAACCTTTACCATTGGTAAAACACATTGGTGCTTGTGCATCACGCACATGTAACGACCAGACATTCGGCACAATATTACGCCATGACGCGATTTCAATCTTCATGCCGAGCTTGGCCATAATCGCAGACATATTGGCAATGGTTTGTTCGAGTGGCAGGTCTTTCCCTTGAATATAAGTATTGTTTTCAGAGGCGAGGCTTGGCATCAACAAAGCTTGTGCATCGGCATCAATACTTTCAACTGCTTCAATCACAAATTCAGGTCCCGTTTGCACCACTTTTTTGACAGTACAACGGTCAATCGAACGCAAGATGCCTTGGCGATCTTTGTCAGAAATATCAGCCGGTAATTCGATTTGAATTTTGAAAATTTGTTTATAGCGGTTTTCAGGATCTACAATGTTGTTTTGCGAAAGGCGAATATTTTCAGTTGGAATATCACGTGCTTGGCAATAAACCTTAACGAAATAAGCCGCGCATAAAGCGGATGACGCAAGAAAATAGTCAAATGGTCCCGGCGCGGAACCATCACCTTTATAACGAATCGGTTGATCGGCGATTACCGTGAAGTCATCGAACTTGGCTTCAAGTCGAAGGTTGTCGAGATAATTGACCTTGATTTCCATGCTGGCACCTTACAATTTTCGATGTGAAACCATGTTCACAGAAGATTTAATATATTGATATAAAACTAGAACTTGGAATGATAATTCCAAATATAAAAAGCGCTTGGTGATGGACTATTTTGCCTCTAAAAACACAACGAGCATCATCAAGCGCTTTCTCGTGCGTCATGTTACAGAAATTTGCTGTGGAATTGGGATTTTTTGCAGAAAATCAAGTGACATTCAAGCAGAAAAAATCGGATTATATACTTTGATTCGGAATTATGATTTTATTAAGCCGAGTTTAATAAAAGTACAGCATGTAAAAGCAAAAATAATAAATTTAAATAACAACTATAAAATACAGGAAGTAGCACAATGAAAGGCTTTGCGATTCATAATGCCCCAACCGATCATGGCGGCATCGTTCCGTCAACGCAGATGAGAAGTGCCCAACTGGGTAATTTATTTGTACGTGCAGGTGATGGGCACTTTTGCCCTAAATGTAAATGTTGGTCAACAGTCGTGAAAAGTCATGACCATATTATTTTTGATGACAAAGCCGTGGCTTATGTTGGCGATCAACTCACTTGCGGGGCAAAGATATTGCCACAGCAAAGTCATTTGGTGGGGGAGAGTGCGGGAGGGTCTGCTCTTTCTGCTGTATCGAATTTACAATCAACGAATACACAACAGAACCAAACAAATAGTTTGGTTGAGGAGGAGAAAGCTTGCCCACCACAGTGTGTAGTAGAAACCGTTAGTTTTGAGACCACTCCAGGACCGTATATTATTTCTATGGAAACCTGGGAAAAAATCTTAGAATTTGAAAAATATGAACCAAAACCTTATCAACCAGGTGACGATAATAGTGGTGTAACTATCGCAATTGGTTATGATTTGGGGCAGCAATCTGCATCACAAATAAAAAAGGATTTAGCACCTTTTTACACAGCGACTCAAATCCAAGAACTACTAAAAGCACAAGGTAAAAAAGGGGGAGCCGCTAAAGCGTTAATTCCTGTATTATCTAATATTACAATTACCAAAGATAAAGCATTACAACTAGCTACAGTATTGAAAACAAGATATGCCAATCAAGTGCTTTCTATTTATCCTGAAGTGTTAGAACTACATCCACATTGCCAAGGTGTTTTACTTTCACTTGTATTCAATAGAGGACCATCCTTAAAAGATCCCAAAACAGGACTGACTCGTGTGCACATGCGGCAAATTAAAGATGCCTTTAAATCAGGTAGCCCTGAAAAGATTCCTGATATTTTGAGAGATATGTCTAAACTATGGAATAAAACAGGGCCAAAGGGCAATAGTGGTGTAGGGAAACGTCGTAAAGAAGAAGCGGATATATTTGAAAAAGGGGTAAAATGTGATTGTTATAAATAACAAAATTTATTTATTGATTCTATTTTTTATATTTAGCAGTTCACCTGTATTTGCGGATACTGAATATCAAGTTAAATGCATTCCCAATAGTGTCGTATATAATGACATTTTGGGATGCTATATAGATGAGTTCAAAGCGGTGGATAAGGAGTTAAACATTATTTATAAGAAAAGAATTAATAATTTAAAGAAAGATAAAAAGGATAATCTTCAAAATTCACAACGAAATTGGATTAAGGTTAAGGAATCGTTGTGTGTTGTTGATGAAGCTAATTATGGGCGTGAGAGTCATTTTGATGCAATGCAATGTGAGATTGACATGACGAAGAAACGAATAGATTTTTTAAAAAACTTTAAATAACATTATCCTCTGAAAAAAATGACTCTACGGAATATCTAGTGGAATTTAATGATTCATAGATACTCCGTAAAACGGAATAAGGAGTGAGCCTGTAAATAACAGGGCTGAAAAAATCTTGAACACTCATCTACCCTTTCTAATCTCTATTTTAAATTTACTCGGCATACTCTTCATTTATATGGTTTGTTATTTGACAGGAAATAATCATTATGGCTTTGCGGTGGATCAGTTTTTTAGTATGTTATCTATAATTATATTTTTAATATCAATGGTTTGTTTTAATAAGAAGGCGATCTTGATAGCAGGGGTTGCCGTCCTTTTGAGCATTGCAATGAATATTTTTAATATTGGGATCAGTTATCAAAAATGGATTGAACGGGGACAACCCACTGTTTTTACGCAGTGAGCTTTCAAGACCACATCCGCCAACCAACATTTTTCACTTTAAACGTGGCATTGACCAAGCAGTTTAGGCACAATCAACTTAACTTAAAATTGTTGTCGCTTTCACGCTTTGGATAGACGCTCGTATGTCAAATAATAACTTCTCTCAAGTCGCTGCTTTCATTTGGTCAGTGGCCGATTTACTTCGTGGTGACTTTAAGCAATCGCAATATGGACGGGTAATTTTACCGTTTACGCTATTGCGTCGTTTAGAGTGTGTGCTTACGAGCAGCAAGGCTGCGGTATTGGCGGAACATGAACGAATTAAGCCAATGAATCTACCGGAAGAAGCCCAAGAAAAGTTCCTATTACGTGCGACCGATAACCTTACTTTTTTTAATACCTCGCCGATGGATCTTGCCAAGATGGGGCAAACAGACATCAAGGCCAACCTTAAAACCTATGTACAAAGTTTTTCACAGGATGCCCGTGAGATTTTTGAGCACTTTAAGTTTGATGAGTTTGTCGGTTCACTCGATGACGCTAACTTACTTTATAAAGTGGTACAGAAATTTGCCAACACCGACTTAAGCCCAGAAACTGTATCTAACCATGATATGGGTTTGGTATTTGAAGAGTTGATCCGTCGTTTTGCCGAGGGTTCAAATGAAACCGCAGGGGAACACTTTACCCCACGGGATATCGTGCGTCTGACCACCGCATTGGTATTTATGGAAGATGATGACGTCTTAACTCAAGCTGGGATTATCCGTACTATTTATGATCCGACGGCAGGGACGGGCGGGTTTTTATCGTCAGGTACAGAATATGTGCATGAGTTAAACCCCAATGCGCTGATGAGTGCCTTTGGTCAAGAGCTGAACCCAGAGTCTTATGCCATCTGTAAAGCCGATATGTTGATTAAAGGCCAAGCGGTTAGCCGTATTAAACTTGGCAACACCCTGTCGAATGACCAACTGGCAGGGGATCAATTTGACTATATGCTGTCTAACCCACCTTTTGGGGTGGACTGGAAAAAGATCGAACAAGATATTAAAACCGAACATCAGGTCAAAGGTTTTGATGGGCGTTTTGGTGCTGGCTTGCCACGGGTATCAGATGGTTCATTATTATTTTTAATGCACCTGATGAGTAAAATGCGTGACGTTGATAGTAATCAGCAGCAGGGCAGTCGGATTGGGATTATTTTAAATGGTTCGCCTTTGTTTACCGGCAGTGCAGGCAGTGGTGAAAGTGAAATCCGTCGCTACATTTTAGAGGCCGATTTACTCGAAGCGATTATCGCGCTGCCAAATGACATGTTTTATAACACTGGCATTGCGACTTATATTTGGGTGCTCAGTAATAAAAAACAGGCAGCACGCAAAGGCAAAGTACAGTTGATTGATGGTAGCCATTTATACGGCAAGATGCGTAAATCACTCGGCTCGAAGCGTAATGAGATGAGTGAAGAAGATATCAAAACTATTATTTGTAGTTTTGGTCAATTTGAAGCAGAGGATGCGCGCACGCTGGATAAATCTCTCGAAATAAAATCGAATCGTGGTCGTCAGTCTGCCAACCCTAAAACTGAAACTGCCAAAACCTTTGCCAGCAAAATTTTTAACAGTTATGAATTTGGTTATCGCCGTGTCAGCATTGAACGTCCATTACGTCTGTCGGCACAAATTACGGATGCTGCCGTAGCGGGATTACGTTTTGCACCGAAGCCCTTTAATGCGGTGATGCAAACGCTTTATGCGCAGTTTGCGACGACATGGACAGATGCAGCGACAGACCTCAGCTATGGCATATTCAACGCTGATCAACAGATTGAAATCCGTGCGCTGATTAAAGCCGAATATCCAGAGCTCAAAGAAAAAGACATTAAAGATCTGTTGGACAGTAAAATTTGGCTATTACAACGTAGTCTGATGCAAAAAGCCCAAGCCTTACAGGCGCAGATTGGCACCGCACAAAGTGATGATTTTAATACCTTTGATGAGACCCTTAAACAGGCCTTAAAAGCCACCGATATCAAGCTCGATGCCAAAGAGAAAAAACAATTGCTCGATGCCATCACGTGGAAAAACCCAGAAGCAGAGCCTGTGGTCAATAAAGTGGTCAAGGGCGAAGCAAAGCCGCTATATGGCCAGTTTAGTTATAAAGGCAAAGTGGTTGAGTTTGTGCAAGATGGTGATTTACGTGATGCGGAAAACATCGCACTCAACCCACAGGTGACCACCACTGAATTAATCGAGTCTTATTTTAAACGTGAAGTCCAACCGCATGTGGCGGATGCATGGATCAATGCCGATAAACGTGATGACAAAGATGGCGAGATTGGCATTGTCGGTTATGAGATTCCGTTTAACCGTCATTTCTATGTCTATCAACCGCCACGTGATTTGGCCGAGATTGATGCCGACCTCGATGCGGTAAGTGCCGAGATTATGCAATTGCTGCAAGAGGTGCATTCATAATGGTCGGGGCAGTGAGCAAGTATCAAAAGTATGCCGAGTATAAAGACTCAGGGGTAGCGTGGTTGGGTGAGATTCCGAGTAGTTGGGATTTAGTTCCAATTAAATATATCGCAATACTCAATCCCAAAAAATCAGGGCTTGGCTTACAAACAAAGTTGGGAAAGTGTAGTTTTATACCAATGGATAAATTGAAGTTGAACTCAATAGTCCTAGATGAAATGAGGAACATCGGAGAGGTTTTTGAAGGATATACGTATTTTGAGAACAATGATGTCTTAATGGCAAAAGTTACACCATGCTTTGAGAATAAAAATATCGCTATAGCAAAAGAATTAGTTAATGGAATTGGGTTTGGTTCATCTGAGATTTATGTTCTTCGCAGTAATCATTTAAGTAATAACAGATTTTTATATTATAGATTACAAGAAACAACTTTTATGGATATCGCTACAGCAGCGATGACAGGTGCAGGTGGATTAAAAAGAGTTCCGGCAGATATTATCAACTCCTATTCAATTGCAAAACCTGATATTCAAGAACAAATCCAAATCGCCGCTTTCCTCGACCATGAAACTGCAAAAATTGACAGCCTCATTGAAAAACAACAAAGCTTGATTGCGCTACTCAAAGAAAAACGTCAAGCGGTGATTAGCCATGCGGTGACCAAAGGGCTCAACCCTAATGCACCGATGAAAGATTCAGGTGTGGAATGGTTAGGGGAAGTCCCTGAGCATTGGGACGTTAGTAAATTAAAATGGAAAACATTTACTACAAGTGGCTCTACGCCTTCAACTTCGAAATATTCTTTATATTATGAAGATGGTGATATTCCATGGATTCGAACAACTGATTTAAATAATGGAATATTAGAGGAAACTCCAATAAGTATAACTAAGAGAGCAGTTGCTGAAACAGCATGTTCAGTCTTACCTAAAAAAAGTATATTAATTGCAATGTATGGCGGTGCAGGTTCTATTGGTAAGCATGCACTCTTAGAGTTTGAATCAACAATTAATCAAGCTGTATGCGGTATTTTACCAAACAGTAATTTTCACCCTGAGTTTTTACACAGGTTTTATGAGTTTTATCGACCATTTTGGATGATTGAAGCAGCAGGAACAAGAAAAGATCCTAATATTGGGCAAGATCAGGTCAAAGAAAGCAAAGTTGTAATTCCTGCCGCTGAAGAACAAAAAGCAATTTCAAATTATATTATCGAAATGCAAAATAATTTTGATTCTTTAACATCTAAAGCCGAATCCGCTATCGCCCTGATGCAAGAACGCCGTACTGCCTTAATCTCCGCTGCGGTGACTGGAAAAATTGATGTACGTGATTGGCAAGCGCCAGCCCAAACTGAGCCAAACTTGGAGTGCAGCGCATGAGCTTTGACGTGACCCGCGAATTGAATTTCCAACGCGATATTATCCAGAAAATGCTCGCCCAAGGCTGGCAGCTTGGCAGTGGTGTCGGCTATGACCGTGAAAATGCACTCTATACCGCAGACCTACTGAGCTTTATTCAAAGCAGCCAAGCAGATGAATGGAAAAAGTTTTGTCAGACCTATCCGAATGATTCGGAACGGCATTTTATTGAAGCCCTCGTGGTGCAACTCGCAAAAGCCAGTATCAATGCCACCGATTCAGCCTCACGCAGTTATGGCACTTTGGGCGTGCTGCGGCATGGCCTAACCATCCGTAATGCACGTTTTAAGTTGTGCCAATTTAAACCTGAGCACAACCTTAATGCCGATACTTTGGCGCGTTATCAACAAAATATTTGTCGGGTGGTGCCCGAACTGGTGTATAGCCCCTATGCCAATAAAGCTGAGTTAGAAACCACAGGTAAGCAAGCCAAAAAATGGCGGATTGACTTGGTGCTGTTTATCAATGGCTTACCTGTATCGACCCTAGAGCTTAAATCTGAATTTAAGCAAACGGTGAGCGATGCGATTCTGCAATACAAAAAGACTCGGCTAGCCAAAGACCCCGCCACCAATAAGCCAGAACCCTTGCTGATGTTTAAACGCGGTGCTTTGGTGCATTTTGCGGTGAGTCAGTATGAAGTGTTTATGACCACGCATTTGGCCGGTGACAGTACTTATTTTCTGCCGTTTAACCAAGGCACTGCGGATGGCGGTGCAGGCAACGCTCTCCCTGCCGATCAAAGCCGTTATGCCACCGATTATTTGTGGAATGAGGTACTCAGCCCAGCCAATTTACTCAATATTATCGGGCGTTTTGTCCATCTGAATATTGATGAAAAAGAAGATGCTGAAGGGCGTAAATACAAAAAAGAAAGCCTGATTTTTCCACGTTACCATCAGTGGGATGTGGTGACCAAGCTGATTCAAGATGCCAAAGACCGCGGCACAGGGCATAAATACCTGATTCAGCACAGTGCAGGTTCGGGTAAATCCAATTCGATTGCATGGACAGCGCATCAACTTTCCAGTTTGTATGATGAATTGGGCAATAAGCAATTTGATTCGGTGATTGTAGTGACCGATCGCACCATCTTAGATGCGCAGTTACAAGACACCATTTATCAGTTTGAACATGCCGATGGCGTGGTTGGACGAATTAATAATAATGAGGGTGGTGGCTCCAAGTCGGAAAAACTGGCCAGTTCCTTAGAAAAATCGCAACCGATTATTATTGTGACCATTCAGACCTTTCCCTTTGTGCTGAAGGCAATTGAAAATAGTATCGTGCTGAAGCAGCGTCGCTATGCGGTGATTGCCGATGAAGCGCATTCCTCACAAAGTGGTTCAACCGCAAATAAGCTCAAAGAAGTGCTGATGACAGAGGGCTACGACGAAGATGTGATGCTGTCGAGCGAAGACATTTTAGATGCAGCTTTGGCTTCACGCCGTGCCAATCCCAATGTCAGTTATTATGCTTTTACCGCGACACCCAAGGCCAAAACCTTAGAGCTGTTTGGACAATGCCCAGATCCATCCATGCCACCATCCAAAGACAATATTCCGCAAGCCTATCATGTCTATTCAATGCGCCAAGCCATTGAAGAAGGCTTTATTTTAGATGTGCTAAAAAACTACACCAACTATAACGTGGCTTATAAGCTGACCCAAAAAATTGCCAGCCAAGACCCTACCGTCGATGCCAAAAAAGGCAAGATTAAAGTCAATCAATGGGTGCGTTTGCACGACCATAATATTTCACAAAAAGTGAAAGTGATTATTGAGCATTTTAAAAAGCACATCATGGGTTTATTGGGTGGTCAAGCCAAAGCCATGGTGGTGACCAGTTCACGTAAAGAAGCGGTGCGTTATAAATTGGCACTGGACAAATATGTGGCTGAGCAAGGTTATCAGTCAATACAGGCAATGGTGGCATTTTCAGGTGAAGTTGAATTTAACGATACCGATCCCAACAGCGGTCATTTGATCGGGCAAAAGTTCACTGAACAGAATATGAATCCCAACCTCAAAGGCCGTGAAATGCGTAAGGCATTTGACAGTGATGACTATCAAATCATGTTGGTGGCCAATAAATTCCAAACCGGGTTTGACCAACCGAAATTGTGTGCCATGTACGTCGATAAAAAACTGGGTGGGGTAGAGTGCGTACAAACCTTATCTCGTCTAAATCGTACTTATCCGGGCAAGGCCGAGTCGGGCACTTTTGTATTAGATTTCTTTAATGAACCTGCCGATATTTTAGAATCGTTCCAGCCCTATTATCAAACGGCTGAACTGGCTGATGTAACTGATCCAGATAAAGTTTTTGAGTTATCAAATAAGCTGAGAAGTAATGGGATATTCCGCTGGTCTGAGGTTGAGCAATTCGCAGAGGCATTTTATAGCCGCAGTAAATCCAATGCGGTCTTGGCCAATATCTGCAAACCTGCAATCGAACGCTGGAATGTACGTTATCGCCAAGCCAGTCAGGACGATCAGAAAAGTAAAGCAATGCTGGAGCGTTGTAAGCAAACAGGCGATGCCGTCCTGATTGGCAATGCAGAAAAAGATTGTGCTGAAGCCAAAAAAGCCAAAGATGCCTTGGAAATCTTTAAAAAAGACTTAGGCACGTTTATCCGTTTTTATGAATTTATGTCGCAGATTGTTGACTATGATGATAGAGACTTGGAAAAACTCAGCCTATTTGCGCGTAGCCTACGCAATATGTTGAAAGAAAACCATAATCCAGATGAAGAGATTGACCTCAGTAATATTGAGATGAGCCATTATCGCTTGTCTAAATTGCGTCAGATTGATATCCAATTACAGGCCAATAGTGGGCAACCGCTAGAGCCAGGTAATGATCTGGGCAGTGGTGCAGGTAAGGATAAAAAGGAAACCTTTATTTCCAGTATTTTGCAGCGTCTAAATGAGTTGTTTATAACGGAAAAACTGACCGACCAAGACCTGATTAATTATGCGCATACTGTGATGGACAAAGTCGTAGAGGACAGCAATGTGGTATCGCAAGTCAGCAATAACACCCGCGAGCAAGCCATGTTAGGGCATTTTCCACGTGCTATTGATGATGCGATTATGGGCAGTCATGAAGCCCATCAAGACCTGATGATGCAGTTGCTCTCCGATCCGATGAAGAAGCAGCAATTTGATAGCCTGATCTATGAAATGGTGAGAAATAAATTGCAGCTCGTGGTGAGATAGCCGTGATTTATTGACTACGTCTGTGGCTCCCTCTCCAACGGGAGAGGGGGCAAGCTTTGCAATTAAAAGATAGGAAAAACAATGGGGCATAATGTTGATATTGCGGCTTTGAAACAAGTTGATGTTCAAGTGCTGAGCTTTAATGCGTTACTCGCGTCAGGTGCTAAGCTAGCATTAGATAATTATCAAAGACCCTATGTTTGGACGCAGGAAAAAATACACCAGTTACTTGATGATTTAAATGAGTTTCATCATAAAAGTGATCAATCGATCTATTACTTGGGAAGCTTGTTATTACATCGTACAGTTGACGGTATGTTTGTGATTGATGGACAACAACGGCTGAGTTCATTGGCAGTCCTCTATTATTCCCTAAAGGGAAAACTCCCTGAAAATTTAGCATTTCATTATCGATCACCAATATCTGTAAAAAACTTAAGAATTGCCCAACAGATTATCCAACAAGCTAAACCTGATTTTAATCAGGAAATTTTTGATAAATTACAATTTACAGTGATTGTTGTTGATCGTGAAGATTTGGCGTTTACCTTTTTTGATACGCAAAATAATCGAGGTGTCCCGCTCAATGCCACTGACCTATTAAAAGCCTATCACTTAAGAGCCATTCGTAATGATGTGCCTGAACAGGGTGAAGCATTGCAAATGCAGTGTGCAAAACGCTGGGAGGATGTACAGCTTGGTGGTGGAAAATCGGAGGAAGGTGTAAAAAAAGATTTTGCTCCCGAGCTTTTTCATACCTATTTATGGCGTGCTCGTCATTGGATCGGTCAAAACGACAATCAATATGAACGTCATGACTTAATACTGGAAAGCTTCCAACATCAGAGTATTCAGCCACTCAAGATAGATGAAGTCCCGCTTTACGCTGGGCGTAGTAATACTTTTGCACGAACGCTGAGTTTAGATACCAATAATGAATATCGCTTAACACTCAATCCAGTCGCGATCAGTGAAAACCCAATTTTATTACCTTTTGAATTACGTCAGCCTATTCATAAAGGTGTTGGTTTTTTTCTCTATGCACAAAAATATGCAGCATTGCTGAATGAACTATTTTACTCAGATCGACCATCTAAACCCTTAATGCAATTTAGAGTGTTTTATCAACAAGTTGTACAGGCCAATTCCTATTATCTACGTGAATTATTTAAATTGGCTGCACTGATGTATTACGATCAGTTTGCCGAGTTTCGGCTGCTAGAATTTTCCCAACGCCTAGAGCTTGTATTTGGTGCAATACGCTTAGATAAGAAATATATTTTTCAACAAGCACAACTCAAATATTTAAAAGAAAGCCAGTTGAACATATTCAATGTGATTAATTCGAGTTATCGCCCAGATGAAGTTATGCAATATTTGAAAAAAGATCGGGTATTGTTGGCCTCATACCACAGAATTACTGTCGAACAGCAGAAAGAAGACGTGAAAATTATTTGTAATAAAGGGGTTCAAGGCCGCTATTTAGCAGCATTATTTAATTATTATGATTTAGATGATTTACCTAAAAGCACAGATTATTGGGATCAGCAGATTAAATTGAAGAATAAGGATTTGGCCGATGTATGAATCGAATTTAATCACCATCCAAGATATTATTCGTGATAAACAAATTTTTAATATCCCAATGTATCAACGTTTATATGTCTGGGGGGCTGATCAGATTAAGATTCTTCTTGATGATTTGGTCGAGGCTTGTAACGACAATAAAGATGTTTTTTATTTGGGCGGTACACTGGTTATTCAGCAAACAGGTCAGAATGCACAACCTGTACTTGATCTTATTGATGGTCAACAACGATTTACCACGCTATGGCTGATCAGTATTGCGATGCAACGCTTAATTAAACAACGTGCAAAAGGTGAGGTTAATCATTTAGATGCTTATCGCTGTTTAAAAGACAATGATAAGCAGATTTCTCGCATTCAGTTTGCCATTCGGCCAGAAGTCACTGAGTTTTTTGAAATACTTTTGAATGATGGTGAACCAACAAATACAGCGAAAGCACATAACTTAAGTCAGGCCATCCAAGAAATTAACGGCTATTTTAATGCATTAACAAATATCTGTTTAACGCAGTTGAGTCGGTATATTTTAGAAAGCGTTCAGCTTGTACTGACTAAAGTTCCTGTGCAGACGGATTTAAATAAATTATTTGAAGTGATTAATAACCGTGGGATTCAACTACAACATCATGAGATTTTAAAGGCACGTTTACTTGCAAAGATACAAGATAATGCAGAGCGTGAAGTTTATGGGCAGATGTGGGATGCCTGTTCTTATATGACTGATTATGTAGAGCGAAATTTAAGAGCAACTACAGGGATAAAGCTCACGGCTTTATTTAATCAGGGGCATGTAGATCAGCAAGATTTAGCCAAACCAGAAAAAGTACTGGCTGCTTTAAAGCAATTATATAAAGAAAAGAAAACGGTTGAATTGAATTTAAATAGTATTCTTTCTGAACACGGTCCATTTGCTGAAGTTGCCGATGTTAATAATGACGTGGATATGAACGAGGTCGGTGAAACAGATCGGGTACGTAGTATTATCACTTTTCCAATGTTACTCCAACATGTACTACGAATTTTTCTTGTTCGTCACAAACGGCCTGATATTCAAAAAATCCTAGATAAGGATTTATTAAGTATTTTTAATATGTATTGGCTCAAGAACGACAACAATAAGTTAGAACATGAGTCAGAAGTGAAATCATTTATTGAGATACTTTGGGCTTGTCGGTATCAATTTGATTTACATGTGATTAAGTGGATTATTGCCACTGATGGTGAGGAAGAATGCCATGCAATTCGTGGCTTAAGAATGAATGAAAGTAAGGGCTACCAACGTGTAGTTCGAGAAAGTCATAATCAGAATAGCGCATTTGCCATGTTACAAAGCATGTTATATCACTCTCAGCAATTGACTACACATTATTGGTTAACACCATTATTGAAATTCTTGTTGGACTACGGCAGCGAAAATGTACAAATTTATTTGAAGTTTCTTGATAACTACTTGTTGTGTACTCAGCGTGAAGAATCTTTAATCGAGCGTACTCGAAAATTCTTGGAGAAGACATGGGATCACAATGGTAATTTGCAAGATATGCAATCTATCCTAGAGCAAAATCAAGGCGTTAGTTTTTCTCATTATTGGTTCTATAAGCTTGAATATATCTTGTGGGAAAAGAGTAAAGATAGAGGCACAGCATGGCAAGCATACCGCATGACCGCCAAGAACTCAGTTGAACATGTATCTCCGCAATCCCCTAAACAAGCAGATCCAAATCAAGTCACGACTGAATTCTTAGATTCTTTTGGTAATTTGGGCTTGGTATCGCGCAGTCTAAATTCAGAATTTAGTAATAATACTTTTAGAGTCAAGCGTGAGAAGTTTATCGAAAAGATGCTAATTAAAATAGAATCATTTAAGTTGGCTCTAATTTATAACAATACACAATGGTCAGATGATTTGGCTCAGAAGCATTGCCAAGAGATGATTATAGAATATGAGGAATATTTTAAAGCGGTGGATATACAAGTATCTGAAGTACGACAAGGCTGTAGTGGCTGAAATTTTTATGTAAAATTGAAATTTAACCCCAACAAAAAAAGGCCTAACCCATACAGGTTAAGCTTTTAAGTTATTGAATTAAATTACTTATATTTAATCTATGGTGCGCTCTGCGGGACTCGAACCCACGTCGGTCGCTTAGGAGGCAACTGCTCTATCCAGTTAAGCTAAGGGCGCAACAGTCGAGATTATAGTATTAAAATTAAACTTTACAAACAAATGTTTAGCTTTAAAAATCAACGCAATCAAGCAAACTCCCGATAAAGTGACCTGAGTGAGACTTTAACGGGAGCTTGGTGAATTACTCGAGGTCTTTAATATCCTTGACGTCTTTAGGATTTAAATAATCATAGAACACAATCATGAGCGTGATCCAGAATGGAATCATAATCACCGACTCTTTAAAGCCTTGAGTCCACATGATATAGAGCACCACGGCGATAAAACCCAACACCAAATAGTTGCTGTACGGATACCAAAGTGCAGGGTATTTGGTGGTTTTATTTTGGATGATCATGGCACGCTTAAATTTCAAATGTGTCCAGCTAATCATGGCCCAGTTCAACACCAGCGCACCGACGACGACATAGATTAAATGGCTCAGCGCATCTTCAGGCACTTTATAGTTGAGAATCACACAGCCAAAAATCAGGATGGCTGAGAACAACACTGCAGGAATTGGCACACCTTGTTTATTCACTTTAGCAAATATTTTAGGGGCATTGCCTTGTTTGGCCAGACCGAACAACATACGACTATTGGCATACATGCCACTGTTATATACAGATAGCGCAGCGGTTAAAATAATAAAGTTGACCAAATGAGCAGCCCAACCAATTCCGATCATGCCAAAGACCATCACAAATGGACTTTGATCGAGGCTACCGAGTTGCAGTTGATTCCAAGGCACCAATGATAAAAGAATGGTCATTGCACCAACGTAGAAAATTAAAATACGTGGTACCACTTGGTTAATGGCTTTGGGGATGGTCTTTTCAGGATCTTTGGCTTCAGCCGCGGCCATTCCAACCAGTTCAATACCACCATAACCAAACATCAAAAAGGCCAGCATATAAAATAGACTGTCATAACCGTTCGGGAAGAAGCCACCTTGCGACCATAAGTTGCTAAATGATGCGGTTGAATCAGGGCCAGCCATCATGAGCAGGTAAATACCAAAGACAATCATGGCAATAATGGCGGAGACTTTAATAATCGATAGCCAGAATTCAGATTCGCCATAGAAGCGTACATTGGCTAAATTCACAACCGTGACAAGGACGAAGAAGAACAGCACAGACATCCACGGTTCAATATGTGGCCACCAATAATGGACATATTTGGCGACGGCGGTGAGCTCGGTCATTGCCACCAAAATATACAGCATCCAATAGTTCCAGCCGGTCAAGAAGCCGGGGAACTTACCCCAGTACTTATTGGCAAAATGGCTGAAAGAACCAGCAACCGGTTCATGCACGATCATCTCGCCTAAGTGTCGCATGAACAGAAAAACGATAAATCCACCAATGGCATAGCCTAAAATAATGGAGGGGCCCGCTTGTTGGATCACGTGCCCAGAGCCTAAAAATAAGCCTGTACCAATTGCACCACCCATGGCGATCAATTGAATATGCCGATTTTTTAGACCGCGTTGTAATTTTGTTGATTCGTTACTCAAGGTCTTTAACTCAAAAGGGGAAGTATAAAAACAGGATTGTAATAGATTGATCACACTTCGCCTAGAGAGATTCCTGTTGAAAAACTGAACTTTATGGAAATCTAAATAGAGAACTTACTAAAGTCATAATTTTAGTAAGGTTTTAAATAAGTCAACATTGTGATGCAGGATTCGTGGTTTTTGCATTCAGATGCTTTTTAGACTAAGGTCATGAAGATTATATTTAGCCAGAAAAAAAGGCTATGATATTGACTTGTAACATCTTTCAAAACATCACAACAACATAAAAGGATCGTGATCATGAGCTTTGCTGCACAAATAAAAATTCCTGCAACCTATATGCGTGGGGGAACCAGCAAGGGGGTCTTCTTTAAATTAGATGATTTACCTGAAGTTGCACAAGTGGCAGGTGAGGCACGAGATCGTATTCTGTTACGGGTGATTGGCAGTCCAGATCCTTATGGAAAACAAACCGATGGTATGGGGGGAGCTACCTCAAGTACCAGTAAAACGGTGATTTTGAGTAAAAGTCATCAAGCTGAACATGATGTGGATTATTTGTTTGGTCAAGTTGCTATCGACAAAGCCTTTGTTGATTGGAGTGGTAACTGCGGTAATTTAACTGCAGCGGTTGGTTCTTTTGCGATTAGCCAAGGTTTGGTGGATGCATCCCGTATTCCAGAAAATGGCATTTGCACTGTACGTATTTGGCAGGTCAATATTCAAAAAACCATCATTGCACATGTGCCAATCACCAATGGTCAAGTTCAAGAAACCGGTGATTTTGAATTGGATGGCGTAACTTTCCCAGCAGCAGAAGTACAGATTGAATTTTTAGATCCTGCTGATGATGGTGAAGATGGCGGTGCGATGTTCCCGACAGGTAATGTTGTCGATACCCTTGAAGTACCAGAAGTCGGTACTTTCCAAGCCACTTTAATTAATGCCGGCATTCCAACCATTTTCATTCAAGCTGACGCATTGGGTTATAACGGGACTGAGTTACAAGACGACATTAATAACGACACTGCGGCCCTAGAACGTTTTGAAAAAATTCGTGCTTATGGTGCTTTGAAAATGGGTCTAATTCAAGATGTCAGCGAAGCAGCCAGTCGTCAACATACCCCCAAAGTGGCCTTTGTGGCAGCAGCGCAAGCCTATACCGCATCCAGTGGTAAAGCCATTGCTGTCGATGATATTGATGTGTTGGTACGTGCCTTGTCGATGGGTAAATTACACCATGCCATGATGGGCACAGCTGCGGTTGCGATTGGTGCTGCGGCGGCAGTTCCCAATACCTTGGTCAATTTGGCTGCGGGTGGTGGGCAAAAAGCAGCAGTGCGTTTTGGCCATCCTTCAGGAACGTTACGTGTGGGCGCAGAAGCGAAGCTTGAAAATGGTCAATGGCAAGTGAAAAAAGCCTTGATGAGCCGCAGTGCTCGTGTATTGATGGAAGGTTGGGTACGCATTCCAGGTGATTCTTTCTAAGCAGTGGAATGAGGGAGAGGTGCTGACTGGTATTAAGGCTGGGAGGGATTGCTTTTGAGCTAAATCCTTTGCAGTGCAATGCCAAAGCCATCAGCACTTTTACTTTAATCTTGAGGTTGCACCGTACAACGATATAACTAGAAATACCAAGCTGGGTTGAAGCCTAAGCCCGATTGATGCAAATACGTTGATTCAGATTGCAAAAGGGTGCTGCCAAATTGATCAGTAATTGCCTTTGATTTGGTATAAACTCGCAGACACTGCTGTAAATGGACGTTCCATTGCATGCTGTTATTTTGATTGACTTAACAATTTTCTATTACTTGTTTTTGGACTGAGTTGCCAACATAAATTCGAGGCGAATGTGACCATACTTCTCAATTTGAATGCAGAAGTTCTGCAACAAGCACAACAGCAAATCCAACAGGATCTGCAAGTGGCTTTAGATGGTTTTTCTCTTCCTGAGCCGTTAAAAGCGGCAGTACATCATACTGTGATGCTGGGTGGTAAGCGGGTGCGTCCTGCGCTTTGTTACGCAACGGCACAGTTGAAAGCCAATCACCCCAATTATGCAGCGGTGCGTCGTGCTGCGGTTGCAATTGAGTTAATCCATTGCTACTCATTGGCGCATGATGATTTACCGTGCATGGACAACGACTTACTACGCCGTGGTCAACCAACTTGTCATGTGGCTTATGGTGAAGATACTGCATTGTTGGCAGGTGATATTTTGCAATCGATGGCTTTTGAAATTTTAGGCAGTCGCCTATTTGATCAAATGCACAGTGTACCTGCAGCAATTGTGCTCAAACAAATGCAGTTACTTGCAACCGCCAGCTCAAAAATGGTCTGTGGCCAAGTTCTCGATTTACAAGCAGAAGGCCGTCGTGTTGATCAAGCACATCTTGAAGAAATTCATCGCAATAAGACCGGTGCTTTAATTCAGGCTGCGATCATGATGGCAGCGGTCACGATCTTTGAAACCGGTGATCCAGCAATTGTGCAACTGCGTAATTTTGGTTTAGCCATCGGTCTTGCATTCCAAGTTCAAGATGATATTTTGGACATTACTGCAGAAACAGCAGTTTTAGGCAAAACAGCAGGCAAAGATCAACAAGTTGAAAAATCAACTTATCCTGCTTTGATGGGACTTGAACAAGCGCAGCAATATGCCCAGCAATTGCATGATCAAGCTTTTAGCGCCTTGGCCTATTTTGAAACAGGGGCGGAGCAATTACATCAAGTTTCTCAGTTTCTCTTGGAACGACAAAGTTAATTTTATTCGATCACATTTGTTAGACCTAAAAATAGCCGCGATTGCGGCTATTTTTTTGCTGTTCTCTTTATGCGGATCTCTTTATGGAGATCGGGCACACTTAATGCAAATCCGCAGTAATTTTCTGCAAAATTTGTAGAACCACATCAAATTCACTTTGTAATGGGGTGCTTTTGCGGGTAATTAAGGCGAGCACACGCGTTGGCGCATTTTGAATCGGCTTAATAATCAGTTGTTCATTGTTCTTCAGCATGCTGGTGTGTGTGGCAATTTCTGGCAGCAGGGTGAAGCCTAAGTTGGCACTGACCATTTCAACCAATGTTGGCAATGAGCTGGCTTTTAAGCGGTGATCATTTTTGCGTTCATCAATTGGGCAAGCACTTAAAGTGTGATCGCGCAGGCAATGACCTTCTTCAAGCAACATCAAATGTGCCAAATCTAAGTCTTCTAAGCTTTGCGCTTGTATCGATTTTTTATCGTCGATATTACACACCAAATATAAGTTTTCTTTTGCAACTTCAGCTACTTTTAAGCCACGGGTATCAAAAGGCAGTGCCAGCATAATCATATCAAGCTGACCATGCTCCAAGCGCTCTACGATTTTGTCACTTTGCGCTTCGTGTAGGTGGAGCTGAATTTTTGGCAGTTGTAGATGCACTTCTTCTAACAGTCGTGACAGAATAAAAGGTGCAATGGTTGGAATGATGCCCAGATGCAGATCGCCAGTGAGTGGTTCACTCATTTCACGGCTGAGGCGCATCAGGTCTTGTGCATCTGCAAGCAGAACACGAGCACGTCCAACAACTTGCTCACCCAACGGTGTTAGGCGCACATTTTGTCGATCACGTTCAACAAGTACGCCACCCAATAAACGTTCGAGTTCCATGATCCCACCAGACAAAGTCGATTGGGTGACAAATGAACGACGCGCAGCCTCGGTAAAATGGAGGGTTTCAGACAGTGTCACCAAATATGACAGCTGTCTTAGGGAAGGTAATGCAGCCATAGTGTCCTAGTGTTCAAGATTTAAAATGATGTGCAAATAAACTGCTAAGTTCAGGAATAAAGTGCGGTGGCATATCATGTCCCATGCCTTCAATTAATTCAAACTTAGCACCAGGAATCGCTTTTGCAACGGCCCGACCATGACTTGGCGGGAGTAAGCGGTCGCGAGCGCCATGTACCACTAAAGTGGTCGCATGAATCGTTTTGTCTAACTTCAACAATGAACCGCTACATAATATGGCTAAAAAGTGTTGAAGTACACCCGCAGGGTAGTAACTTCTGCGATATAGTTTGCGTGCTGTTTGTATTGTATCGACTTGATTAACATAGCCAGGCGAACCAATGATATTAAATACTTTTAAAGAGTGATTCACAATAGCATTTTCATCGCGAGATGTTGGTTTAGCCAATAGCCCAGCAAGCTGTTTGGGGAAGGGAGGCATCAGAAAAGGTTGATTGTTACTGGTGAAAAGTAATCCTAGCTTTCCAATCTTATCTGGATGCTTCGCTGCCAAAATCTGTGCAATCATGCCGCCCATAGAGGCACCAAGAATATGGGGTTTGTCCAAGCCTAAGCGATCAATCAGCAGGACGGTATCTTCCGCCATGTCAAACAGCGTATAGGCTGCTCCCTGATTTTTTAGACCCAAACTAAAACGGCCCATCAGCTTATAGGTATTGAGACGCTGAGTATGCTCACGGACTTTGGAGGAGAGACCAATATCGCGATTATCAAAACGAATAACTCGAAAGCCTTGATCAATCAGCATCTTACAAAAGAAATCAGGCCAGAATAACAACTGAGCACCTAAGCCCATAATCAACAGAATGCAGGGATCCTCAGGCTTGCCACCAATTTCAACATGCAGTTGAATCCCATTGCCTAAATCAACTTTGGTTTCTTGCATAAAGTGGGTATAAGGCGAAGCATGAAATTGTAATATGCTATTCATTTTGATCATCCTGAAAAAAGGATCTTTACCAAGAACATCCCCATAAAGTCACGCTTAAACCGCAATGGGGATTAAATCGGGTACCAATTTGGTTAAGACTAAGCGTTGTTTTGCTGCGGTTGCACCCAGCAGTACAAAGCCTCTTAGCGTACCATCTGTGTCAATGGCTTTGGACAGCATACCATCTTCAAAGCTTTCCGTTTCCCAAGTAACATCCACATGGGGAGGTACAGGTAGAATCGTTAATGGGGCAGCTGGGGTTTTCACAGCCACTGGCATTGCAGGATAGTGTACTGCAGTTTGCTCGCCATTTAAGGTTTTTGCCAAAGCCCGTGCTTGTTGCATCAGCGGCATAACATAAGGCAGTAACATACCGTGTACTTCGGCACAATCTCCGAGTGCATACACATCCGGCTGATTGGTCTCAAGCAATGGATTGGTTAAAATACCACGGCTCACTTCAATATTTGCGCTTTGTGTTAGGCTGAGATCAGGTTGCAGACCAATGGCAGAGAGCACAATGTCTGCGGTTAGGCTGTCGCCATTGGCTAAGCGAATTTGGTAGCCATCTTGACCTTGTTGGTTAATCTGCGCAACAGTGGTATTTAAAATAAATTGAATGCCTGTTTTTTCAAGACCTAGTTTAAAGGCATTGGCCACATGTTCTGGCAATAAACGACCTAAGGGTTGCGCTGCAAAGTCAATTAGAGTGACTTGGTGAGCGGTATTTTGTAGGTCATTGGCAAATTCACAGCCGATCAAACCGGCACCTAAAATTACCACACGTTTTTTATCGCTACGACTCAAGGTTTCGCGAAAGGTACGATAGTCATTGAGTGAGTTCACCACATGAATATCATCACGACCATTACCGTCAATTGGCAAACGAATTGGATTTGCGCCAACGGCTAAAATCAGTTTTGAATAATGCAGGCTTTGTTGTTGCTGGTCTTTAGAGAGAATAAGTTGATGTTCTTCGACTTTAATTTGTTCAACGCGCGTATGTGTTTCAATGCGCATGTTCAGTTGCAAACGCATTTTTTCTGCATCCGCTAAAGCGATTTGATCGGGATGCTTATTGCCAACCAGCGCATTGGAGAGGGTGGGTTTGGCATAATTAACCGCATCATCAGCACTAATCATAATTAATGCTTGCTCAGGATTGAGTTTACGAAATTCACGTGCGAGAGTGTATCCCGCCATGCCTGAGCCAACAATAATGATCGGTTGCATAATTTTCTCCAATTATTTGATCAATGTTCTATTGCTTAAGTCCATAAAAAAAGACCATGTCAACATGGCCTTTTTGGGATTAGATTTCTACCATTTCAAAATCTGCTTTTGACACGCCACAATCAGGGCAAGTCCAATCCTCTGGGATATCTTCCCATAACGTGCCTGCAACGATGCCATCTAATGGCCAACCTTCAGCTTCGTCATAAATCCAACCACAAACGATGCACTGATACTTCTTCATTTGACTCTCCAAAATCTGACAGGTGGGGCTGATGTTGTCAGACAGAATTCATTATTTTGCATGATATTCACATGAATTGCTGAATTTTGTTGTGCCGTTCAATTGGGTGCAACACAGCCTATTCATATTGATTGAAATTGTTACGCAGTTCGAATAGCAATGTAAAGCGAAAAAAGGAGTTTAACGTATTGAATTAGAAGCTGAATGGCCAGATTGATCAAAACCCATGTTGATTGGGCAAATGACCAGATTATTTTAAATAAATAGCATCTGTTTTCGCCTCGCGGATTAATTCGCACATGCATATTCAACCGGTTGACTCACCTGAAAAGCGGTTGGGCGACCATCGATATTATTGGAAAAGAATTTGACTCGTTGAAGATCTGTTGATAGGCGTTTTAAAAATTCTTGATCAGCAATGTTAGGGCTAATGCGATACGCTTGATAATCACCTTCAGCGGTGACAGTCAGATTTAGCGTGAGTAGGACTTTACGCTGGTTTTGATTAATCAAGGGAGAAGCTAATTCGCCATCAGCGATAGTCGCTTTACACAATTGTAAGATGTAGGCTTTCGTACTTTTAAAATTTGGCATACGTTTATAGCCGATTCTATTGACGAAGTGAATGTTGATATAGAAACGATCTGTATGCTGCAAAGGCCAGATCGTTTTTTTTTCGGTTTCGGTTGTCGTTTTTAGCGTTAATAACAGCTTATGTTGCGCCACGAGTTGATCATAGCGTATGGTTTTGGCGAGATTAATGGCGCGCTGATTGAGTTGTTCAGACTGAGTGTTGGGATTCAATAGTTTAACTCGAACCTGTGAGGTCTGCGGATCAGGTTGCAGTTCAAACTTCCAAATATAGTCTTGAGTCACTAAATTGGTTGACTCAACAATTCGATTTAATTGATAGATTGGGGATGGATCTTGAGCTGAATTTGCCATGTTTTCTGCAGCAACAGCAGAATATGAAAGACAGAGGATTGCTGTCAAAAATAGGGCTTTGCACATTTTGAAATAGAAATTATTAAACATATTCATTCTTGTAGCTGGCTAAAGTGTTTAAAGGCATACGCATTATTGGCTGAGTCTGCTATGCTATACAACTTCTTTTTTAACTGACTACCGAGGCTGAAATGACGCAACATAACGCTCAATCGACTTCTGAACAACCTATTTCCGAAAACGATTTAATTGCACAGCGTCATGCCAAGCTTAAACAAATACAAGAACAAGCAACTGAAAAGGGCGTCAGTCCTTGGCCAAACCATTTTAAACGCAAGCATTATGCAGAAGATTTACAAACTCAATTTGCAGAACAAACCAAGGCGCAAATTGATGAAGCAGAACATGTTTATGTTGCCGTTGCTGGCCGTGTAATGCTCAATCGCGGTTCATTTGTGGTGATTCAAGACATGACTGGACGTATTCAGCTCTATGTTGACCGCAAAGGACTGCCTGCTGATGTTCTCGCAAGCATTAAATCTTTGGATCTGGGCGATATTATTGCCATTCAAGGTTATATCAGTCGTTCAGGCAAAGGCGACTTGTATGTGCATATTCAAGAATTTGAATTATTGACCAAATCATTACGCCCATTACCAGATAAATTCCACGGTTTAAACGACACCGAAGTTCGCTATCGTCAGCGTTATTTAGATTTAATCGTGAATGATGAATCGCGCAAAGCTTTTGAAATTCGTGCCAAAGTTGTTTCTGGTATCCGTAATTACTTGAGCAATGAACGCTTTATGGAAGTTGAAACCCCAATGATGCATGTCATTCCGGGGGGGGCTTCAGCGCGTCCATTTGAAACGCATCATAATGCCTTAGATATGACATTATATTTGCGTATTGCGCCTGAGCTGTATTTGAAGCGCTTGGTGATTGGTGGTTTTGAACGAGTATTTGAAATCAACCGCAGCTTCCGTAATGAAGGGGTATCTACCCGTCATAACCCAGAATTCACCATGATTGAGTTCTATCAAGCCTATGCGGATTACAAAGATTTAATGGCTTTGACTGAAAAAATGTTAGAGAAACTCGCCGTTGATATCTTGGGCTCAACCGATGTGCCTTATCAAGGTGAAGTGTTTAGTTTTAAAGGCCCGTTCAAGAAAATTTCAATGTTCGATTCGATCTTGGAAAACAATCCAAGTTTGACTGCTGAAAATGTTGCGGATCGTGAGTTCTTGGCCAAGTTTGCCAAAGAAACTTTAAAACAAGAGGTGAAACCAGGCTTTGGCTTAGGTCGTTTACAAACCATCGTATTTGAAGAAACGGTTGAAACACAATTACGTCAACCGACATTCATTACGGAGTATCCGGCAGAAACATCACCATTGGCACGCCGTAACGATGATAATCCGCATATTACAGATCGTTTTGAGTTTTTCATTGGTGGTCGTGAATTGGCAAATGGTTTCTCTGAGTTAAATGATCCGATTGATCAAGCAGAGCGTTTCCAAGCACAAGTGGCTGAGAAAGATGCAGGCGATGATGAAGCAATGCATTATGATGCTGATTATGTTGAAGCGCTAGAATATGGTCTTCCACCAACAGCAGGTGAGGGGATCGGTATTGACCGTCTCGTCATGTTATTTGCAGATGCTGCGAGTATTCGTGATGTAATTTTATTCCCACATATGCGTCCAAAAGAAATCTAAGTGGTTCAAATATCTAAAAATGGCCTCTTTTGAGGTCATTTTTTATATTTAATTAAATACATATGTTTTTTATTTAGTAAATACCAACAGCACTGTTAGTTGTATTAATTGTTAAAATATAAAATATATTCGTTTCTATGTTGAATAAAATTGTTAAAAAAACTATCGTGGTGCAGATAAATATGTTTGAGAATTAAATAAGCAATGTTTTTTAAAAAATCACTCTGCGCCACCCTGTTGGCGACTGTGGCTTTACCGGTTTTTGCTCAGGGTTTAGTCCTCAATGATAATAATTTACGCACTGATTTAAATTGGTTAAATCAACAAGGTGTGATTCAGATTAGTACTTCGACTTGGCCTTTGAGTGGTGATGAAATTCAGCGTGCGTTGTCTCAAGCAAAGGTCTCTAATACGACACAGCAGAAAGTGATCGCATCAGTTCAGCAAGCACTCAACAATGACAATGAAATGTTGAAACTCGGTGCTTTTGCGTCGACAGACAAGCAGAATATTCCGCAGAATTTTGCAGACAAAGAAAAAGCCCGTTATGTCGGCTTCTTAGAAGGCAATGCTGGCGGTGAAAGTTGGGATGCAAAATTACGTGTCAATGCTGAAAGTGAGCAGCGTATACACGACGACAGTCATGTCAATTTCGATGGTTCTTATATTGCCGGAAAAGCTTGGAATCAATGGATTATTGCTGGGCAAATACCGACTTGGTGGGGTCCTGGTCATGATGGCAGCTTAATTCGTGGTGATGCCAGCCGTTCAGTTGTAGGCGTAACCATGCAGCGCGCAGAGCAAAAAGCATTTGAAAGCAAATGGCTCTCTTGGGCTGGTCCATGGCAATACCAACTTTATGCTGGTCGCCTCAAGCAATATAATGCGATTCCAGGGGCACAAATTATTGGTATGCGTCTGACTGCACAACCACTTCCATATTTGGAGTTGGGTGCATCACGTGTGATTCAAATGGCCGGAAAAGGTCAGCCACATAGTGGTAAAGCTTATTGGAATGCGATTATAGGAAATGACAACGGCTGTGATACGGCTGAATGTACGGGGGTAAATAACCCAGGTAATCAGTTAGGTGGTTTTGATGCACGTTTAAATTTACAGCCTTTAATCAATGCGCCGGTGAGTCTTTATGGACAAATGATTGGTGAAGATGAGGCGGGTGCACTGCCAGCTAAATATATGTATCAAGCTGGGGTAGACTATTCTTCGAGTTTTAACAATATGCCGTTCCAGTTGTATACCGAATGGTCGGATACTCGAACCAACGGTGAAGTCAGAGGTATTAGTTATACCCATCATATTTATAAAGATGGTTATTATCAGCAAGGTTTTCCGTTAGGGCATGCCATGGGCGGAGACGGACAAATGTATGCGCTTGGCGGTGATATTCGTGTTGATCAAATGAATCGCTTCAATGGTCGTATATTGTATGCAAACGTCAATCAGTCCAATGTGATCGTCAATAAAGCCTTCCCTGAAGAAGATAAGATTAAAGCCTTGGATTTGACTTGGACACACTATCTCAAACCATCCATTCCATTAAAGCTGAATGCTTGGGTGAGTGATTCGGATAAACATGGTAATGACACCGGTGGATCAATTGGAATTGAAATTCCATTGGATAAGCACTTGTTTTAAGCATTTGATGAAGACGTGAAAAGAGCCTAAATAGGCTCTTTTTTATTTGATATTTAAATCAATGTGGGGCTGAGTTATATACAGATTAAGAATATCAATATAATAAAACAAGCAATAACCAACAGGTCTAAATCACTATAATGAATAAATATTTTTACAAGTGTAATAACACGATTATTTGCGTTGGTGCTGTCGATGTCGATTAATGAGGAAAGACTTACTCATCTAAAACAGCTTGAAGCTGAGAGTATTCATATTATCCGTGAAGTAGCTGCAGAATTTGAAAATCCAGTCATGTTATATTCGATTGGTAAAGATTCTGCTGTGATGTTACACCTTGCTTTAAAAGCATTTTATCCTGCAAAACTCCCTTTTCCATTGCTTCATGTCGATACTGGCTGGAAGTTTAAGGAAATGATTGAGTTCCGTGATCAAATGGCCAAAACTCATGGCTTTGATTTGATCGTACATCAAAATAAAGAAGGCCGTGAAGCGGGTATCAATCCCTTTGATCATGGCAGTTCTAAATATACTGACATCATGAAAACCCAAGGTTTAAAGCAAGCCTTAAACAAATATGGCTTTGATGCTGCATTTGGTGGGGCACGCCGTGATGAAGAAAAATCACGTGCTAAAGAACGTGTTTATTCGTTCCGTGATGCACAACATCGTTGGGATCCCAAGAACCAACGTCCTGAGCTTTGGAACTTATATAACGGTAAGGTGAACACTGGGGAAAGTATTCGTGTATTCCCATTGTCAAACTGGACTGAGCTTGATATTTGGCAATATATTTATTTGGAAAATATTCCTTTAGTGCCTTTATATTTTGCCGCTGAGCGCCCAGTGGTTGAGCGCAGTGGCACGTTAATTATGGCCGATGATGCGCGTATGCGTTTCAAAGCAGGTGAAGTTCCACAAATGAAATCGGTACGTTTCCGTACCCTCGGTTGTTATCCATTGACTGGTGCAGTTGAGTCGGAAGCAGCAACTTTACCTGAGATTATTCAAGAGATGCTGTTGGCCACGAGCTCCGAGCGCCAAGGTCGTATGATTGACCATGATGAAGCTGGCTCAATGGAAAAGAAAAAGCAAGAAGGCTATTTCTAGTCTCTAACCATTAACAACGCATTTTTAGTATTTCAGTATTTGTGGAGTTTGAGCAATGTCTCATCAGTCAGACTTAATCGGTCAGGATATTTTGTCCTACCTCAAACAGCATGAGCAAAAAGACTTATTGCGCTTTCTAACCTGCGGTAATGTCGACGATGGTAAAAGTACCCTAATCGGGCGCTTGTTATATGATTCAAAATTAATTTATGAAGATCAATTACAAGCGGTAACCCGTGACAGCAAAAAAGTCGGAACTACAGGCGATGCACCTGATTTGGCTTTGTTGGTTGATGGCTTACAAGCAGAACGTGAGCAAGGGATCACTATTGATGTGGCTTATCGCTATTTTTCAACGGAAAAGCGTAAGTTTATTATTGCCGATACCCCAGGGCATGAACAATATACCCGTAATATGGCGACAGGTGCTTCGACTGCAGACCTCGCAATTATTTTGATTGATGCACGTTATGGCGTACAGACTCAAACCCGTCGCCATACCTTTATCGCCAGCCTACTTGGGATTGAGACCATTGTGGTTGCCATCAATAAAATGGATTTGGTCGAGTTTTCTGAAGCACGCTTTAATGAAATTCAGCAAGAATATGATGCCTTTGTGAGTCAGCTCGGTGAGCGTCGACCAGCTAATATCTTATTTGCACCGATTTCAGCATTGAATGGCGATAACGTAGTTAATCCATCTGCACATACGCCTTGGTATCAAGGTCAGACCTTGATGCAAATTTTGGAAACGGTTGAAATCCGCCGTGATTCGAGTACGCGTCAATTCCGTTTCCCTGTGCAATATGTCAATCGTCCAAACCTCGATTTCCGTGGTTTTGCTGGGACGATTGCTTTGGGCCAAGTTCGTGTAGGTGATGAAATCGTTGCTTTACCATCGGGTAGAACATCGACGGTCAAAGAAATCGTGACCTATGATGGCAACTTAACACATGCCATTGCTGGGCAAGCCGTGACTTTGACCTTAAACGATGAAATTGATATTTCACGTGGCAATATGTTGGTCAAGGTCGGTGAGCAACCGCAGTTATCGCGTCGTGCACGTGCCAGTGTGGTTTGGATGAATGATCATCCATTGGTATTGGGCAAGCTGTATAACATCAAAATTGGTACACAAACGGTACCTGCGAAAGTTTCTGAAATTCACTATCGCGTTAATGTGAATACGCTTGAGCATAGCCAAGTCGATCAACTTGATCTCAATGCAATTGCCTCTGTCACGGTCGAGTTTGACGCACCAGTGATGTTTGATCGTTACCAAGACAGTCGTTACACCGGTTCATTTATCTTTATTGACCGTTTGAGCAACGTGACGGTTGGTGCAGGTATGGTTGATGCCGCTGTGGAATGGACCGCAGATCATAAAAAGATTTCTGCCGAAGATCGTGCTGCGCGTTTAGGCCAAAAACCTGCTGCTGTGCAAATACCAGCTGCATTACTGGAACAGGCACAGGTCTTAGAGAGCATCCTGCTCCAAGAAGGAATTGTTGCCATTGCTAAAGCAGATTTTACGGCTGAGCAAGTGGCCTTACTTCGCGAAACAGGGCTGTTGGTGTTGACCAGTCTCGAACAAGGGACGGATGTCAGCTTTGACAGTACGACACTTGAAACCTTGGTTGAACAGTTAGTGAAATTGGTACGCTTATAATATTTCGCTAAAGTTGAAATAAAAAAACCGACACTGAACCCCATAAGTTGGACACAACTTATGGGGTTTTTATTGTGCGGATAAAATAACGCCAATTCGATTAAATAGTAAGCATTTGATTTAGTTTGATATTTTAAAAAAATGACCTCCTTGTAGAATCTGGCGTTCTATAGGGGGAATTATGAAAAAAATATTATTTTTTATGGGCTTATGCCTTGCGTTAAATGTGGATGCCAAACCAAATAGTGAAAATGACAGCGCAATTAAGAAAACAATTATTGCAGCATCTATTGCAAGCTATCCAGGCAATTGCGCATGCCCATACAATTCGGCTTCAAATGGCAGCCGTTGTGGTAAGCGTAGTGCCTACAACCGAGCTGGGGGACATGCACCGCTTTGTTATCCACAAGATGTCACAGCACAGATGATTAAATCATATAAAGCAAGTCGTTAGAAAAGACCGAGGCAGTGAAGGTCGGTTAATCTTATTGAGTGAGATAGCGATTTGGCGTAGTTCAGATGATGCAAACCGAATGATTAAAACACAAGTAAAGTGAATTTAAATTGACTTGATTCTTTGAGTTGTTATAGCTTGGATGGATAGAGAACAAATTAATAATAACAAGGCTGACGCAGTTGATACTCAAGGATATGATCCAATGAAAATCGCTATTCTACAGGCGCAAAGTCATTCAGGTGATTATGCGGGAAATATCAAGAAACTCTATCAGTATGCAGAACAAGCCAAAGCCAATGGCGCAGCATTGCTAATAAGCCCAGAGATGTTTTTATCAGGCTATGTACTGAAAGAAGCGATGCAGCACATGGCCAAGCACTTTCCTTTGCCACAGTTGCAGCACATGGCACGTGAGTTAGGTATTGCCATGATTATTGGTGGTCCAAGACCAGTCAAACATGGTGTGATGAATAGTGCTTATTTTATTGATGATCATGGCAATTTATTGAATCATTACGATAAAACTCATTTATTTGGTGAGTTAGATCGGCAGCAGTTTGTCAAAGGCGAACGTGCTGTGGTGATAACCGAATATCAACAAATAAAAATTGCCATGCTAATCTGCTATGACGTTGAATTTCCTGAAACAGTACGCGCTGCAGCAGGTGCAGGCGCGCATTTGATTGCAGTCCCAACGGCTCAAATGCAACCCTATAGTTTTGTGAATACTACCCTGATACCGACCCGTGCTTGGGAAAATCAAGTCTATGTTGCTTATGCCAATCAAGTCGGAACCGAAGCTGATTATCACTATGTCGGGCTGAGTTGTGTGGCTTCTCCACAAGGCAAACTTGTGGTGCAGGCTTCGATTTATCAAGAACAACTGCTATTTGCAGATATTTCATCGGTGATGGTAGAAAAGGCGCAGATGTTTAACCCCTATTTGAGCGATATACGCACCGATTTATTTTAAAGCAGCTTGTCGGTATAGGCTTTGGATCTGA
The DNA here is from genome assembly GCF_006352475.1 of Acinetobacter pullicarnis. Lineage (NCBI taxonomy): Bacteria > Pseudomonadati > Pseudomonadota > Gammaproteobacteria > Moraxellales > Moraxellaceae > Acinetobacter > Acinetobacter pullicarnis. The sequence continues at coordinate 2,851,849 of NZ_VCMZ01000001.1, read as the reverse complement.
AAAAGCAAATTTGGTTGCTCATATCGATCATAAGCATCTTGTTGAAAATGGTCTAAGTTGCGATACTCGTTCACAGTTCAATCATGATTTAAAATAAACAAGGAATGAAAAATGCCACAACACAGCAGCATGCGACAGATCATTATTACTGAGGCGGGTGGTCCAGAAAAACTTGCCATTGAGCAGACTGAAATTCCAACCCCGCAAGCCGATGAGGTCTTGGTCAAAGTACATGCCTTTGGTTTAAATCGTCCAGATATTCTACAGCGTCAAGGCTTATATCCTATGCCAGAAGGGGTTACACCGGTTCCTGGACTAGAAGTTGCTGGTGAAGTTGTGGCGGTGGGCACAGCGGTTGCTTCTTATCGTATTGGGGACAAAGTTTGTGGCTTAACCAATGGCGGTGGTTATGCTGAATATTGTGTGGTGCCTGAAACTCAAGTACTGCCTATTCCAGAGAATGTCAGTTTTGTACAAGCTGCCGCTATTCCAGAAACCTTTTTTACCGTCTGGGCCAACGTATTCCAAATGGGCCGTGCCAAAGCCGGTGAAACGGTATTGGTACATGGTGGAAGCAGTGGCATTGGTACGACTGCACTGATGTTGTGTCAGGCATTCGGAATCAAAACATTTACGACAGTTGGTACCGATGACAAAGTCGCAGCCATTGCTTCTCTGAGCCATGTAATCAACTATAAAACCCAAGATTTTGAAGCAGTTATTCAAAAAGAAACTGAGCAGCAGGGTGTTGATGTCATTTTAGATATGGTGGGAGCGCCGTATTTAGCGGCCAATTTAAATTTGTTGCGTAGAGATGGTCGTTTGGTTTATATCGCTTTCTTAGGCGGTGCAAAAGCCAAAGAGGTGAAATTAGGGCAAATTATGATGAAGCGTCTAACCATTACCGGTTCGACCATGCGCGCACGTAATACCGCTGAAAAAGCATTGATTGCCAAAGAGCTACAGCAACAAGTATTGCCGTTATGGGAAAAAGGCGAATGCTTACCGATGATTTATAAAACTTTTAAGTTTGATCAAATCCAAGATGCGCATATTGCGATGGATATTGGCGATCATGTCGGTAAAATTGTGGTTGAAGTGATCTAATATCGATCCAATTCAACGCGGGCAATGCTCCGCGTTGATGGTTTTTCTGACAAAGCTTGTTTCAGTGACTGAAACAGGCTTTGTCTTTTAAAATCCTTCGAGTACCATCTTCCCAATACTCTGGCCTGTTTCGATCAGGCTATGTGCCTGTTGAATATTTTCGGCATTGATGCGGCCCAAATGTTTGTTCATGGTGGTTTTGATTTTCCCTTCATCCACCAGGGTTGCCACTTTATTTAAAATCACAGCTTGTTCGTGCATATCTGCGGTTTGAAAAACTGAGCGGGTAAACATCGACTCCCAATGAATTGAGACTGATTTTGCCTTAAAGGGCATAATCGAAAAATGTTCTGGATCATCAATTAAACCCACGCGGCCTTGTGGGGCAATCAGTTGTGCGATCTCAGCTAAATGTTGATCGGTACCAGTAATTGAGAAAATATAAGAGGGTAGATCAAGACCAAGTTGCTGCATTTGTGGAACAAGCGGCTGACTATGATCGAGTATCTGATCTGCCCCGATTTGTTGTAACCATTGCGTGGATGTTGGGCGTGAAGCAGTGGCAATCACGGTTAAATCAGTTAAGGCTTTTAACAACTGCACGGCAATGGAACCCACACCACCAGCAGCGCCAATTACCAGAATATTGCGACTTTGACCGGCAACGAGATCTTGAACTTTGAGCCGTTCAAACAACATTTCAAATGCTGTAATTGAAGTCAGTGGCAGTGCCGCAGCTTCTGCATCAGTTAAGGATTGCGGTTTATGTCCAACAATCCGTTCATCAACCAATTGAAATTCAGCATAAGAACCATCGCGGTTTAAGGTTCCAGCATAAAATACCTGATCACCTATCTTAAAGTTTGTTACTTTCTCACCTATAGCAACCACCTGTCCAACAGCATCACGACCCAAGATTTTCCATGCGGTATTGCTTTCAGCTGTGCGTTGGCGGGCTTTGATGTCAATCGGATTGATTGAAATTGCGTTCACGGCAACCAAGAGGTCATGGCCTGTTGCAATTGGTGTTGCTTGTTCGACCATCTTAAAAATATTTGTTTCATCAATAGGATATGGTTTTTGGTAAGCGATGGTTTGCATATTATTGTCCTTAAGGCAATCGTAGTTATCTTCAATGATATTTGACCAATCTGCCTAATTATTTTGGCGATGATCAGCGAAAACGCTGCTCCGATTGTATGCTGTTTCGACCAAGCAATTAAAGGCTCAATCGCAGTGGATAAACCTTAGTTCATTGCGAATTTGCAAGAAATAGCCATGATGAACTAAGTTTTTACAGCACTTTTATGCGACAATTATGTTTTATATTTTCTATTAGGTCGGTCATGCAAGATCAAACCCCTGCAGCATTAAGCAATATTGAAATTTTAGACATCTTACGATCCATGAAAGATGATGTACTCAATGCTGAAGCCAATGACATTATTCGTGAGGGGGGGAAAGCAGGCCGTCAAGAAGCACATAAACAAGCATTGGTTGCATTACAACAAAGCTTTGAATCAAAATTTATTGAAGCAGTTAGCTTGGCGTTGCATTTAAATAGTACGCAAAGCAAAAAGATTCGTTATAAAAAAGACCGTATTCGTATCTTGAAAGCCAAAGGTGTCGATTATATGGCCATTGATGGTGTTGAAACCTCACAAGTTCTTGCACAGGTTGCTCAAGCAATCGAAATTGAAGACGGTGTGGTGACCCATGATTTGCATAACATCTTCCCATTTTGGAAAGAAGGTTGGCCGATGGTGCAGTTTGATAATGCTTATAAAATCCTTGAAGATGATATCAATATTCACTATCAAGCGACTTTAGATGTACTGCTCAAGTTATATGGTGGTTAATTCGTAGCTGCCGATCATCATTCGCACAGCAATAAAAAAAGGCTTTGTTCATCCCAATGGGAGAGCAAAGCCTTTTTAATGTTGAGTTCTAAATGCTTGAGTAGAGTGGAAAAACACCAGAGATAAGAGAGATCGCCAACATCACTAAACAGGTGATAATCGCCCATTTAATCGTAAATTTTTGATGGTCGGCAAATTCAATTCCAGCCAAGCCACAGAGTAAATAGGTTGAGGGAACCAGTGGGGAGAGTAAGTGTACAGGTTGTCCCACAATCGAAGCACGTGCCATTTCAACGGGGCTAACGCCATAATGGGCAGCTGCTTCGGAAAGTACCGGTAATACGCCATAATAGAACGCATCATTCGACATGAAAAAGGTCAGCGGCATACTCATAACAGCTGTAATTGGTGCTAAAAATGGTCCCATACTGTGTGGAATAATGGCAATTAATTCTTTGGACATGGCTTCAACCATGCCTGTACCCGATAAAATGCCTGTAAAAATTCCCGCCGCAAAAATGATTCCGACTACGGCCAAGGCGCTACCAGAGTGATTGGCAATCAGTTGCTTTTGCATGTCTAAATCACGATAGTTAACCACCAGTGCGATACATAAAGCGATCATAAACAGGATTGGGAGCGGTAGCACACCCATGATCAAACAAATCATAAGAACTAGCGTTAAGCTGCCATTAAACCATCTTAAATGTGAACGATTAGCTTCAGGATCTTTAGAGATTTGAATGTCATCCGCATGTTTGATATCGAGTTCTATGATGCCGATACGGTTACGTTCAAACCGACCATACATATAAGCCAAAAAGAATAACCACGCGATTGCAAAAAGCATGGGAATAATCATTGGCACAAAAACTTGGCTAGGATCAACCTTTAAGGCACTGGCAGCCCGTGCCGTTGGCCCGCCCCAAGGGGTGAGATTCATAATTCCACTGCTAAGCATCATCAAGCCAGCCATAATCAGTGGACTCATGCCTAGACGACGATACAGCGGTAGCATCGCTGCAACACAGATCATATACGTGGTTGAGCCATCCCCATCCATCGACACAATTAGCGTGAGGAATACCGTGCCAAGGGTCACTTTAAGTGGATCACCTTTTACTTTTTTTAAGATCCATTTCACAGAGGGGTCAAACAGGCCCGTATCGATCATGATGGCAAAGTAAAGAATGGCGAAGAGTAACATGATGCCCGTTGGCGCGAGTTTCTTGATGCCATCAAGCATCATTTCACCCAAACCGCTGAGTTGAATATGACTTAAACTTTCAAAATAAAAACCAAGCACATAGGCCAAAAGTGCAAATATAATTGGAATTAAAGTCAGTGCAATAAGGGCACTTAAGCGTTTAGACATGATCAGATACATGAAGCAGCAAATCATGCTGATGCCAATAAAGGTCAGCATAGTTCATTCCTTTGAAATATATAATGGTTATTTTCTTTACAACGGATAGTTTAGGTTTTAGACAATCTAGAAAGTTAAAGTAATTAAAAGTAAAACAATTTTGGAAGATGACCTAGATTGTCATTCCTTTCAATAACGAAGAATGCTAGCAATTTGTTTAATTAAACTCAACAATCTAAAAGAAATATTAATTTGGACTTCATTTTTTTAAAAAATAATCTTTAAAATTATTGGTTTATAAGTCATTTTTTTAATGATTGTTTTTGATCATCTTGCAAGATTTAGGTATAAATTGTTCAAAACTACAGCAGACTTAAAACACATTAAAATTAGTTTTTTGAATGACTTAGAGAGCTTTAAATGTTGCTCTTTGCTCAAAGACTAGGCAGGTTTTCTGGTTTAATGAGGCACTAAAAAATCTAGCCGTATCTGCCGTTTATTTCGAATCTAAATGGAAATCATATCGCCTAAGTAGGCGATATGATTATAAATTACTCTTCTTCAGGCTTTTCTTCAGCGAGTTGTTCAAGTAAACGGGTCACCAGCAGTTGATCAATTCGATAGTTATCGACATCGACCACTTCAAATTTATAACCTGCGAAAATGACGGTATCTGCTGGGCGTGGAATTTTACGCAACTGGAACATCATAAAACCAGCTAGCGTTTCATAATTATCGTTGTCTGGCATAGAGTCAATGGCAAGTGCATGCATCATATCTTCAATTGGTGTACTGCCATCAATGAGCCATGAATTGGCATCACGCTGAATAATCTGCTGTTCTTCTTCCATTGGCGTGACCCAGTCACCCATCACAGTAATCATAATGTCAGAGAGGGTGATGACCCCGACCACCAATGCGTATTCATTGATGACAACCGCAAACTTTTCTTTACTAGAACGAAAACGGTCAAGTACTTCAGATAAAGTTAAGGCATCAGGAATAGTGAGTACATTACGAATGGTGGATTCATTTAGCTGATTAAATTTTTGATTATTTAAAATACGAACTAAAATATCTTTGGCATCAATATAGCCGATGACGTTGTCAATATTGTCATTACAAACTAAGAATTTAGAAAATGGGTATTCGGCCAGTTTTTGTCGAATACTTTCTTCAGGCTCATTCAGCGTGAAAAAAACTACATTTTCACGTGGTGTCATACTGGAAGGAACATTACGTTCTTCAAGTTCAAACACATTACCAATGAAATGATGCTCTTGTTTTTGTAGAACACCTGATTGAGCACCAGCATTTACAATGGCAGAGATATCATCAAAGGTTAAGCTGTCATCACGTTTGGTATTGACTTTAAATAATCTAAAAATCGAGTTTGCAATCAGATTGATAATCCACGCCAAAGGCTTGCAAATCTTAATGAAGACCAGAATGGCGTTAACGACTTTAATAGCCAGTTTTTCTGGGAAAATCATGGCCAAACGTTTTGGCATTAAATCGGCAAATAAGATAAATAACGTGGTTACTGTGAGGAATGACAAACTGAAGCCGATGCTGTCTGCCCATTTCCCTTGATAGAACTCAAGGACCAGATTATTAAAGTAGGGACGTAATGAAGATTCACCAACAATACCGCCTAAAATAGCGACGGCATTCACCCCAATTTGTGTGGAAGCGAAAAAGTCCGCAGAGTTTTCCTGCATGATGATGACTTTCGCTGCGCGCTCATCTCCGGCCTCGGCCAGAAGTTTTAATTTTATTTTGCGTGATCCAGCAATGGCGATTTCAGATAAAGATAAGAAAAATGAGCAGAGTACCAAAAAAATAAGCACCATAATGCTTTGAAATATATCCATACCTCACCTGTTATTTATGAAATTCGCTAGCGATCACATTTGTTGAAAATGTAGCAGTTAGATAATCTTGTGTATATTGAATTGGGTTAAACCAAATAAAAAATTATCAAATCATTAAATATATTTTTTATACAGATGCGCATTATGAAAATTATATTTAAAGATCAGCCACAAGTAACTGTGGCTGAAATATTAGCATAATCTTTAACTTAGTAAAAAGTATGTGGTGGTTGAGTAGTGCTGTTATTTAACAAATATGCACGGTTTTCTTCTTCGATAATTTGTCTGGCGACATACAAAATCAATTGGCGCAACCAGCGATGTGCAGGATGATGGTGAAGCAATGGGCACCATGCCATTTTTAATTCAAATTCTGGAATATAAAATGGCGGGTCTTTTAATATCAGGTTTTGATTTTTGGCTTGTAAACGCGCGATACGGCTTGGTAAAGTTGCAATTAAATCAACATTTGCTGCCAACAGGCCAGGCATTTGATAGTGGCGTGTGAAAACAGAAATTTTACGTTTTTGTCCAATACGATCCAAAGCTTGATCAATCCAACCAAGACCGGCTTGTTTTTCTGGGTTTACCCCAAAGCCAACGCCCATACCCGTTTTGGATACCCAAATATGTTGTGCATCTAAATAGCTTTTTAAGTTTAAACCAACAGCAGCTGGGTGTTTGTCATTGAGTAAGCAAGAAAAACTATCACGCCAAACCAAGACTTGATGGAAGCTTTGTGGAATTTCATTAAAGCGGTTAATTGCAAGATCGACTTTACCTTGTTCCATGTCACGATAGGACACATCACTTGGCGTCAGAAAATCGAGAACCACATTGGGTGCTTCAGAGCGTAATGCTTTGACTAAGCGGGGCACCAAGGTTGCTTCTGCATAATCCGAGGTCATAATCCGGAACACGCGGTTGCTGGTATAGGGACGAAATTCGGTGCGCGGCTCTAAAATCATGGAAAGATCAGAAAGGGCATCACGAATACGAGGTTGTAATTCTAAAGCACGTTCGGTCGGCGTCATGCCTTCAGAAGAGCGGATTAGAAGTGGATCATTAAATAAGTTACGTAGACGACGTAAGATATTACTCATTGCAGGTTGGGTAACTCCCAATTGTTCTGCGGCACGGGTAACATTTTTTTCACGTAATAACACATCAAGGTAAATTAAAAGGTTTAGATCGACCCGCTCCAGATTCATAAAATAAATACCGACAATAAACGCATGAAATCACTTTGAATTATGCCATAACTAAAGCACTTTGTGTGAAAGCATCAGGAAAAAACATAGGGAGACCTAAACCACCGTCAATACAAGGATGCAGACCGATGCCGAACATCTTGAGGAATAGCAGAATGCGCATTCATTGCTGTAAATAGCAACAATAAGGTCGATTTCCAAGAAGAAAATAGAGTTTTTAAATTTTTGGTCAATTTTCAGTAAATTTAAATGTAGTGATGATGATTGATTAAATATTAATAGATGGTCTAATTTTAATTTAATTATATTTTTGATTTATATAAAGTTATTTTAATATTGTTGGTTATTTTTACTGAGCTGAAACTGTCTTTTTTTGGCATTGCTTGGGCACTTTTTAGGAGGTTATGCGTATTATAATACGACTTTGATCTATACATTTTTTAAATAAATAGTGAAGATATCGTTACGGCACTGGATTAATTTTCTGCTGCCCACTAAGCTGTGTTCAGAACAACGAAATGATCTAAATCTAAGCAGTTGTTATTGACAAGATTTAGTTCTTTGACTGATGAACTCCTAAACATAGACAGGAACATATCATGACTACTTATCAAACAGCGATTGATGCAATCCGCGAATTAAAAGCAAAATTTGGCAACACTTGGCGCGATATTAGCCCAGAAGATGCTGCGCGTATGCAACTTCAAAATCAATTTAAAACTGGTTTAGACATCGCTAAATATACGGCTGCAATTATGCGTCGTGATATGGCTGAATATGATGCTGACTCAAGCAAATACACCCAATCACTTGGCTGCTGGCACGGTTTTATCGCTCAGCAAAAAATGATTGCGAACAAAAAATATTTCGGTACGACTGATAAACGTTATATCTACCTTTCTGGTTGGATGGTTGCAGCACTTCGTTCAGAATTTGGTCCATTACCTGACCAATCTATGCACGAAAAAACGTCTGTACCTGCATTGATCGAAGAAATCTATACCTTCTTACGTCAGGCTGATGCAAAAGAATTAAATGATTTGTTCCGTGCGCTTAAAAAAGCGAACGAAGCAGGTGATACTGCTCAAGCAGCTGAAATCACAAATCAAATTGATAACTTCCAAACTCACGTTGTGCCAATTATTGCGGACATCGATGCTGGTTTTGGTAACGACGAAGCGACTTACTTACTTGCACGTAAAATGATTGAAGCAGGTGCTTGCGCACTTCAAATCGAAAACCAAGTATCTGACGCGAAACAATGTGGTCACCAAGCTGGTAAAGTAACTGTTCCACATGAAGACTTTATCTCTAAGATTCACGCACTTCGTTATGCATTCTTAGAAATGGGCGTTGATGACGGTATTATCGTTGCACGTACTGACTCTGAAGGCGCTGACTTAACGCAAAAAATCCCAGTAGTTAAAGAGCCAGGTGATATCGCTTCTCAATATATCAGCTACTTAGAAACGACTGAAATTGATATTGCTGATGCTCAAGAAGATGAAATATTGATCAAACGTGATGGTAAATTACATCGTCCTAAGCGTTTAGCTTCTGGTTTGTATCAGTTCCGCGCGAACACTCAAATTGACCGTGTTGTTCTTGACTGCGTATCTAGCTTACAGAATGGTGCTGACTTACTTTGGATCGAAACTGCGACGCCAAACGTAGATGAAATTGCACACATGGTTAACCGTGTAAAAGAATCAGTTCCAAATGCGAAGCTTGTGTATAACAACAGCCCATCATTCAACTGGACGCTTAACTTCCGTCAACAAGCTTATGATCGCTATGTTGCTGAAGGTAAAGATGTTTCTGCTTATGACCGTGCTAAGTTAATGAGCGCTGAGTATGACGAAACTGAATTAGCAAAAGATGCTGATGAGAAAGTTCGTACATTCCAAGCAGATGCTGCACGTGAAGCGGGTGTGTTCCATCACTTGATTACACTTCCGACTTACCACACTGCTGCGCTTTCTACGCATGAACTTGCGAAAGGTTACTTCGGTGATCAAGGTATGCTTGCTTATGTTGCTGGCGTACAACGTAAAGAAATCCGTGAAGGGATCGCTTGTGTTAAACACCAAGCAATGGCAGGTTCGGATATCGGTGATGATCACAAAGAAATCTTTGCTGGTGACAACGCGCTTAAAGCAGGCGATGATGCTAAAAATACAATGAACCAATTTGGTGGTTAATTCCCCAACTGATTCAACACTGGTTTATCGCTAGTGTGTATAAATAACCCGCTCATTTGAGCGGGTTATTTGCTTTGTGGGTTGGCAGCGAACTAAATTCATTTCAAGAAATTGATTTGAATCTGTTCATTTAAATATTGATGTTAGTTCAGTTGTTTTTTCAAGACATACAGCTCAGCACTTGGGCCTGTAATTTTATTGCCATCAATATCAAGTGCAAACAGTTGATTCTCCGCAACAAAATATTTACGTGCATCACCCGCCTTATCTAAAGTAATGATCTGACCTTGCTTATCAAAATTAAATTTACCTTGAGAGACGATTGGCTTATTGGCATCTTTAGCACCAAGGTATTTTTCTGAAATTACATAACCTTGATCAGGTGCAAGCGTGATGATGGTTTCAATTCCCTCACAGTCTGCGCAAGGTAGGATTGCTTTATATTGACCATCCCAATCCAGACTGGTCTGCGCATTATCGCCAGTTGCAATATTCTCTGATATTTCGGTTGTTTGACTAATCGCGATTGCTTCGCTGCTCACAATTTCTGAAGCCGGTGTTTCTGCTGTTGCGGCAGGGGCGGATTGATTGGATTTAGAACATGCAATAAGTGCAAGACTGCTCAAGGAAATAGCCAGTAGTGTTTTTTTCATGCGTTTTGCTCCACAAGTACGTTTTTATAAGTTGACTACGATAGCAACTTTTAACATAAGTTTTGATTGAGTTAGGTGAATAAATGCTTAATAAGCAATCTTTTAAGTTTACATACTTTTGAATTTAGTCATGGAAGGTTGTTTATTGGGTTTAAGAATGAATGGGGAAATAAGTAGAAAAGGGCGCATGATATAAAGCCGGATGATCTTATATCATGCTGAATAGGGCTTAGCCTTGTCTTGCTTTAAAGCGTGGATTGGATTTGCAGATGACATAAAGTTTGCCACGACGTTTTACAATCTGACAGTCACCACGTAGTTTTGCACTTTTAAGAGAGGAAACAACTTTCATTGAAATTTACACCTAATTGTAATGTTATAGTATTACATATTTAGTGCAATCAAGAAAACAAGAATATCGATTTTATTTAAGTTAATAACGATTGAATAGGGGAGAACATCAAGGGAGTGAAGCATAAACGTAGATTTGCTCTAGCGTAGCAAACGATAGAGCAAATACGGGGGGAATTATGGCTGTGATTTTGGTTTTAAGCTTTGGGTAAAGCCATTGATATCACCACCTTGAATACCAAGCTCATTCATTAAGCTATCAATCAATGGGGCTTGTGAGCGATAGCGAAGTGCACTGTTCACGACTTGATCAGACAAGGCGACTTGACCTTGCTCGCCACCTTCACCAGCAGCGACCATACCGCTATGTCCACCAAGTCCATTGACTTGGAGAATTTTAATATCATCAATATTCTCCATTGGCTTGACACTTTCACGGATAATTTCTGGCAAATATTTAATCAATGCTAAGCGAATCTGCATTTCAACTTGTTCAGAAGACAACAGGTTATTTGCTTCATTGACTGCACGTGTCCCTTCAGCATCAACCTGATATTGTTTTTCTTGTGCTTGTGCAAGCAGAATTTTGGCATCAGCCTCACCACGCGCTTTTAGGCGCACTTTTTCAGCTTCAGCTTCTGCATTAATACGAATGGCATCGGCTTCATCAACAGCCGCTTTTTTACCAGCTTCAGCAGCAACAGTGATCGCAATTGCATCTTTTTCAGCGGCTTGTTTTGCTGCAACCAAATCAACTGCTTTGGCACGTTCAGCGCGTTGTGTTTCACGTACTGTAAGTACTTCTTCTTCGGCTTTTACTGCTTGGGCACGTGCTTGATCTGCCAAGGCTTTGGCTTCAGATTCAGCACGTGATTTTTCAGCAATCGCAATCGCACGATCTTGCTCAGCCAATTCAATGGTTTTCTTTTGTTCAACTTGGGCTTTTTGAATTAACTGCGCTTTGAGAATGTTTTCATTTTCAACATCACGTGCAGAACCAATACGTTTCAGTTCGACTTCACGTTCGGCTGCAATTTGAGCTTCTTCTGCTTCACGTTTTTTGGCTGCTTCTTGAGAAGCAATTTCTGAAAGTTGTTCAGCACGACGGATAGAGATTTCACGTTCTTGCTGGAGTTTGGCGTACTCTTCTTCACGTAGAATTTGTAGACGTGCTTGTTCTGTTTGCAAGTTTTTTGTTTTAATTGCTAAATCAGCATCTTGTTCAATATCGTTACGTTTTTTGCGGCGATCTTCGATGGTCTCTGTCAGTTTGGTTAAGCCTTCAGCATCAAACGCATTTTGCGGATTAAAATATTCAAAACCCGTTTGATCGAGGCCTGTTAATGATACGGTTTCAAGCTCTAAACCATTTTTAAACAAATCTTCAGATACAACTTGTTGAACTTTTTGAACGAAATCAACGCGTTTCTCATGTAGTTCTTCCATTGCCATCTCAGCAGCAACTGAACGCAGTGAATCGACAAATTTCCCTTCAACCAAATCTTTAAGCTCTTGGGGTGACATGGTCTTTTGACCAAGTGTTTGTGCGGCAGTCGCGATTGATTCAGCTGTTGGTTTAACCCGAACATAGAACTCAGCCATCACATCAACGCGCATGCGGTCACGCGTAATCAGCGCTTGATCTGCGGCACGTTTTACCTCTAAACGTAAGGTATTCATATTGACCGGAATAACTTCATGTAAAACAGGTAGAACGATTGCACCACCACCAAGAATGACTTTTTCGCCACCAAAACCGGTACGAACAAAAGAAACCTCTTTGCTTGAACGCTTATAAAGTCGGGCAACAATGACCCCAATAATAACCAATGCAGTTAAAATAATTCCTGCAAAGACAATAATTTGATAAAAGGATTCACTCATCATCGTTATCTCTTGTTTGATTTAAATAGAATGTGTAATGGCTTTAAAACCATTTTTGGTTTGTTGGGTCAAAATCACTTCTTGTCCCAGTGAGAAAGTTGTATCAATTTCGGGTTCAACTAAAATATAGTGGATTTGGCCAAATTGATCTTTTACTTTGGCTTGTGCTGGGTAGTCCTGTTTGGCTTCACCCAATATAATCAAGGCTGTACGGCCAATTAGCGCTTCACTATAAATCGCAGTAGTTTCATCTTTAGGTAAAATCCGAGAAATAATTGCTGCGGAGAGACGTACCAGAGGCATGCATGCAATCAAACAAGCAGGCGCGATTAACCACAATGGCAAATAAAATTGAGTAAAATTGAAAAAAATAATTTGCGTGATAAAACCAGTGAGTGAATAAACTGTTAAAAATATCACCAGCCAAACCAACATTGGAATGCGACCCAAATAAAGCCAATCTAGAAAGGTCAAAAATAAATTACTCCCTTCTAGGTCTGCTTCAACTCCTTGTATTTCATGTAGTTGATCTGGAACAAATTGCTCCATCAAGCCTTGTGAACTTGAACCGATCAAGAGCAGTAAGCATTCGATCAATCCGAATAAAAGCATTAAGCTTAGGCTGATACTAAAAATAAGGTTGGATGGTTCAAGAAATAATTCCCACAACATCATAAGTACTCGACCAAATGGTTATCGATTAAAAAATAATAATTAGTTAAAAATAATAAATACGAGATTAATTTAAATAGAGGTGAGTTCAACAAGAAATTATCGCATAAAGTTTAATGATTGTACCTTTTTTATGCAAATTTTTAAATATTTAGATGTTAAAAATCAATTGGTTAAGTTGACTGTATTTTATGCGATATCGAAGGAGAATAGTAGGACCATCATAATCAGAAATTGGTCTTTGTTTGTATTGCCTGCTGAGTACTGTTGTTTAAGAAATGCTTTATGATTTAAATGGAAAAACAATTACTTGTAATAGAGCCTAGATTTCGATATAAAAGGTTGTTGTCCGAATTTTAGGCAAAAAAATACGCAATGATTGGGGTGATCATTGCGTAGAACAACGAACCTGCTTTCACAGTTTCGGTTAAGGTGGTTGTTATTTGATTCGGGGGAATCAACAACAATTCTTAGATAATAGCAATTGTGTTCTTTTATTCATTGGTATTCACGTAATCAAGTGTTAATTCACGTTAATCTATGTCGTTTAAATAAACATGTTATTTGATTAAATATAAAAAAGACCTTAAATATTAAGGTCTTTTTTAATTCATTTAGTAAAATCTGTGTAACTTAGAAGTGGAAAACACCTAATCCAGTTTTTACTTCATCGAGTGTTTGCTGTGTAATATCACGGCATTTCTCTGTACCTGTACGCAAAATATCCATGATGTAGTCTGGATCTTTCGCGAGTTCGATACGGCGTTCACGAATCGGCTCGATCAGTTCTTTGAGGACTGTTTCAAGACGTTTTTTAACCGTACCATCACCAAGTCCACCACGGCGATAATGTTCTTTTAACTCAGCAACTTCATCTTTATTTGGATCAAATGCATCTAAGTAGGTAAATACAATATTGCCTTCAACTTGACCAGGATCTTCGACTCTTAAATGATTCGGATCGGTATACATGGCATTCACTGCTTTTTTGATGTCTTTATCCGTTGCATCTAACACAATGGTGTTACCAAGTGATTTTGACATTTTCGCTTTACCATCAAAACCAGGTAGGCGACTCATGTTTGAAAGCAAGGCTTTGCATTCAGGAATGAGATCATGGCCAATTTGACGATTGATACGGCGAACCATTTCATTGGTTTGTTCAATCATCGGAATCTGATCTTCACCGACAGGCACAACTGTCGCTTTAAACGCTGTAATATCTGCGGCTTGAGCAATTGGGTAGCATAGGAAGCCAGCAGGAATATCGCGCTCAAAACCACGGAGTTGAATTTCAGCTTTAATGGTTGGGTTACGTTCTAGTCGTGCCACGCTCACAAAGTTCAAATACAACATCGTCAATTCATTTAATGCCGGTAAGCTAGATTGAACGCAGATTGTGGTTTTGGTTGGATCAATTCCAACAGCCAAATAATCCGTAGCGACTTCAATAATGTTGCGACGAACTTTTTCAAAATTATCCGCATTATCAGTGAATGCTTGCGCATCAGCCAATAAAAGGTGTTGATGATGTGAATCTTGTAAGCCAACACGTGAGCGCAATGAACCGACAAAATGTCCGAGATGTAGCTGACCAGTTGGGCGGTCACCTGTCAAAATGATCGGGCGTGAATCTTGATTACTCATTCGTTTTTCCAATATTTACGAGGTCGTTTGACGACACTGTTTTGATAACTGGACATATTGTACGGTATTATTTTTTTTTATGTCAGTGAGAAAGTTGCTATACATGCCATGCAATTGAAAAAAATAAGCCAATAATACTGCTCGCATGCTGTGCGCTGTGTGACAAGAAATTTATGCTGTGTCGATGAATATAGTTGTAGTACCATTGATTTTGCATTATTAATCAAAATTTTGCATCCACGTAAAATAACATAAGCACAAGTAAATAAGCATAAGAGGAGAGGCCAATGCGTTGGAAAGGTCGTCGTGAAAGTGAAAATGTCGAAGATCGTCGTGGTGGCGGAAAGGTCGGAGGAATTAGTATTCTTGGGCTGGTTGTGGCCTTTATTGCATGGAAATTCTTTGATGTTGACCCGCAGCAGGCGTATCAAGCCACACAACAAATCACGCAGCAAGCCCAATCCAACACTGCTACAGAATTACAGCAGCCCACAGCAGAACAGCAACAGGATGCTGCTTTTGTGGCGACAATATTGGCAGACACCGAAGATATCTGGAGCACAATTTTCAAAACCAATGGTGAGCAATATCGTCAACCTAAGTTGGTGATGTTTAATGGTCGAGTCGATTCTGCATGTGGTGCGGCAGTCTCGGCAGTCGGGCCATTTTATTGCCCAGCAGATCAAAAAATTTATATCGATACTCAGTTCTTTAGAGAAATGCATCAACAACTGGGCATTGCTGCGGATCGGCAGCCTTCCGAGCGGATCAACAGTAATCAAGCTGGTGATTTTGCTCAAGCCTATGTGCTTGCACATGAAGTCGGACATCATGTGCAAAATATAATGGGGATCTCATCTCAGGTTCAAAAAGCACGTAGCAAAGCCAATCAAGTACAAAGTAACCAACTGTCAGTGCGTTTAGAGTTGCAAGCGGATTGCTTTGCAGGAGTCTGGGCGCATCATAATCAGAATCGAACCCAGTTCTTACAGCAGGGCGATATTGAGGTGGCTATGGATGCGGCTGAGAAAATTGGGGATGATTATTTACAGAAACGTGCGACCGGTCAGGTGGTGCCAGATAGTTTTACTCATGGTAAAAGTGCACAGCGGATGCAGTGGTTCAAAACGGGCTTAGACACTGGAGAAATTACGCGTTGCGATACATTTAGCAGCGCAATTTAAATTCACTATTTGGTTTTTTGTGTAAAAACGATAAGTTTTACAGAAATTCCTCTTTTTTTTTGTAAAATAAGTTCGATTTCAGTGGCATGCTTCTAATACAGTCTTTAGAAATTTAATTGCCGTTTTATTTTTAGCAAAAAGTCGTATTAGGATTCACATGGGTAATTATTTCCTTCTTCAGGTATTCACCGTCGTTTTTTCATTATCCATTGCCACCACCATTTTTAATAAACGCATCTTGGGTTTTCCTCAAGCGATTGGTGTTCCCATTGTTTCTGCGATTTTGGTCTTTATATTGCAATGGGGGGCAAGCTTACTCAACGGCAATGAGTTTATTAGCATCAATATTCATAATATTGAAGAAGCGGTTCGTAAAATTGATTTTTATGACTTCTTGGTGAATGGGGTGATCTGTTTTATTTTAACCTCATCGGCATTGAAGTTTAGGGTTTCCGATTTAAGAGTTTATTGGAAGCCAATTGGAATATTGGCCACGATCGCCTTATTACTCTGTGCTATGTTTTTTGCTGGGTTGATTTTTGGATTCCAATATTTAATTGGTAATCCTGTACCAATTTTAGTGCTCTTACTTTTGGGGTCCGCACTGGGTGCGACTGATCCGATTGGGGTGAAAGGAGTATTGAGTTCGGTACGTGCGCCACATCACTTGATTGTTAAATTAGAGGGTGAATCCTTATTTAATGATGCCATGTGTATTGCAGTATTTATGACACTACTCAATGTTTTAGAGGGTGAGCATTTTAGTTTAGTTGCGACCTTACAGACATTTTTATATGAAATCGTTGTGGCTGTGATGATTGGCTGGGCCTTTGGTCTGGGGATATTACGCCTATTACGTGGTAAACATGAGATGGAATCCTTAATATTAACCACCGCGTTATTAGCATGTGGTTCTTATTTGGTGGCATTGTTTGCACATGCTTCGGCACCAATTGCTTGTGTGATTGGTGGTTTGATTGTCGGGAATAAGTGGAAAGAGATTCTTGCTGAACGAGAGATTCGAGAGATAAATCATTTCTGGCATACCGTTGAGGGGATTATTAACTCTTTTCTGTTTACCTTAATTGGCTTGGAAATCTTTATTTTAGACCTCAGCAGTAGCCTTATTCTTGGCGGTATATTCGCTTTCTTTGCACTGCATTTATCTCGTTTTGCAGCCAATTTCCTTTCTTTTGCTTTTTTTCCGTGGTTTCGTAAAAAGAGCTATAACGGCAGTTTAGTTATTTTATCTTGGGGTGGGGTACGCGGTGGTATTTCGTTGGCTTTAATTTTGGCAGTCGCCAATATCCCAGAGTTGCGTAAATATAGCAGTATCCTGATTGGTTATACCTTTATCAGCGTATTACTTTCAGGTGTCGTATGTGGCTTGGGTTTACCTGCGGTTATGAATGCTTTTTATTATAATCCGAATGAAGAAAAACGTGGCTTTAAGGGATGGTATCAACGGCTATGCCATAAAATGAATCGCAAGGGTTATCAATATATCGTGGGTGAAGATGCAAATGGTAATGAAACCATTACCATTTATAAACCAGAATTAATTGTCGATCAGAAAACAGCAGATGGAATTGCCACAGTACATCGTCCAGATAAAGCACATGAA
This sequence comes from Acinetobacter pullicarnis, assembly GCF_006352475.1. Classification (NCBI taxonomy): domain Bacteria; kingdom Pseudomonadati; phylum Pseudomonadota; class Gammaproteobacteria; order Moraxellales; family Moraxellaceae; genus Acinetobacter; species Acinetobacter pullicarnis. The sequence goes on along the minus strand of NZ_VCMZ01000001.1, from coordinate 2,834,216 downwards.
GTGAAGCATTTGGAAAACCCAGATAATTTCTAAACTGATTCGATCAAATGTTTAGCGTTTAGCTGGGGGTTTTAATGAGCAGTTATGTTGGTAGACAACAATACTTGACCATCATTTAAAGAGAAGCAAGATCAGGTGCAGCATGTCAGTAGAGAATGAATCAGACCGACAAGTGCTCGGACAGATGATTATTGCGGTAGTAATGGCGATTCCTTTGGGTAAAGTCGCCAGTTATGGGCAGGTGGCCAAAATGGCAGGTTTGCCTAGACATGCACGTTTAGTAGGGCGACTACTTTCCCAATTGGATGAACAGACTGAAGTACCATGGCACCGCGTGATTAATGCACAGGGCAAAATTAGCCTCAGCAAAGAAACTGAGCAGGGCGAAAATATCCAACAGATTAAGCTGATGCAAGAAGGGGTTGTGGTTTTAAATGGTAAAGTCAATATGAAAATTTATGCTTGGTTGGCGTAGTTTTTATTTTAAGGCACTGATGTTTTGAATCGAGATAAGCAGAATATCCCCATCACGGCCGCGGCAGTGTTGGGGATGATGGAATTTATTTCGCTTTTACAACCAGTACAGGAACTTCAAGCTCACTGAGCAGGCTTTGTGCAACACTACCAAGAATCAATTTTTTAATCCCACTGCGACCATGTGAACTCATTACAACCAAGTCCACATTGAGCTCTTTTACTGCTTTCGCAATCGTTAAAGGAATGCTTTCACCTTCAAGTAAACGGGTTTCTGGTTCAACGCCCTCTGCTTGAAATTTTTCTTTGGCTTTATCAATATTTTCTTGAATAAAACTACGAGCACGTTGAATCAGTTCGTTATTATGCCCATAAGTAACATAATCAGCAGCGATATAAGGGTCAAGTGTCATCACCTGAACCAAAGTGATTTTGGCATTAAAAATTTTTACAAGTTCTACAGCCTGTTGAATGACGGCTAAAGAGGTATCTGAACCATCAACTGGAACAAGAATATGCTGGTAAGCCATGAGAAATTCTCCTTATTGTAATGACTAATCAAACGAAGCTGGATGTGCAAGTGAGCGATATAACTAAAGCCCTACGCTTGATCATAGCCTGTTTAAACTATTTATAAAACCTAGTAAATTCATATGGATAAAGTCTAGAGAGTTTCCTCAAACCGGATCTGCACATTTCTTATAAAACAAGTTTTTTTATTTACTTTGTACATTCACGAGCTCAAGATATAGCTGTACTTTCCCCATATTGTCTAACCATAACATGAAAACAATATCCAAATACCACATAAGTATTATTTAATTTGCCCTGATTGTGGGGTGTTTGACTTGGAAAAATAGACAAGTGAATCGATTACTTGCAATCAAGATTGATTAAGCAGGATGGGGCAGTTTTTGTGCGCAGCGACAAGTTGCTTGTTACAGGACAAATGCTTATTCTTGGCGGAATTCTACCGAAGATCAGCGCTATTCTTGGTTCTATAGATTGTTAGATTGAAGCTGTACATACTCAAGCAAAGCATCAATATCATCACTTTGCAGGACTTCACGCATCGCTAAGATTTGCTTTTCATTGAGATCGTATAGCTTCAGCGCGAGTAGTTTTTCAATTTGCTCAATAGGGAAGCGATATTTAATCAATTGTGCCGGCGTACCGCCAACAATCGCATACGCTGGTACATCTTTAGTCACCACACTGCCTGTTGCAATCACACAGCCTTCGCCAAGTTTCACACCTTGCATAACCATGGCACGGCTGCCAATCCAACAACCATCTGCAATGATCGTATCACCTGCTGGCACAAAACTACGTGTATCAAAAGGAAAGGTCGAGAGCCAGTCTGGACGATGCAGTTGATTTCCCCCCATCATAATCACGCATTCAGCACCGAAACAAACAAAATTGCCGATGTGTAATTGATCAATCGGTTTGTCAGGCGTTGAAGGTTTTTCATGTAAATAACGAACTACACAACGTTCAAAGCCTTGATCCCAATACGCGCTGTAATAGCTATAGTTACCACGGATATGAATATTGGGGTTTTTTACGGTTTTCGAAATAAACTCAAATTCACACCAGTGCTTTACCGGAGATTGGATGGAATCATTCATAGAGTGGGAGGCGCTATACAAAGAAGTGGGGCAATAAAAAGGGCTGATCAATCAGCCCTTAGCATATTAGATATATTCTATTTTTACAATTTCGTATTCGACTTGGCCTTGAGGAGTGGTGATTTTCGCTTCATCTCCTTCATTACGACCAAGTAAACCACGTGCAATTGGAGAGTTGACTGAGATTTTATTAATTTTAAAGTCTGCTTCGTCATCGCCTACAATTTTATAGGTTTTCTGTTCTTCAGTATCTAAGTTTTCAATGGTTACGGTAACCCCAAAAACCACACGGCCATTTTTCTCAAGATCATTAATGTCAATCACTTGAGCAGCACCTAGCTTACCTTCGATGTCTTGAATTCGACCTTCGCAGAAACCTTGCTGTTCACGTGCAGCATGATATTCCGCATTTTCTTTTAAATCCCCGTGTTCACGTGCTTCGGCAATCGCCTGAATAATACGTGGACGAACAACAGATTTAAGTTGTTGTAATTCTTGCTCTAAGGCGAGTTTGCCTTGTGGCGTCATAGGATAACGTTGCATTGTTGTCCCTCACATTATATTGAAAATATAGGTTTATAAAAATGAAAAAATCCCGCCACCGATCAAGTGGCGGGATTGATCGGTAACGAATTAATCTACTGTTTTTAAATCTTGCAAACGATAAACATCCATAGGTAACTGAATTTTTAATGCTTGACAAACAGCATCAGCACCGTTGAGCGTGGTGGTGTAATACACTTTCGCTTGGAGTGCTGAACGACGGATTGAGAATGAATCCTGCTGAGCTTGCTTACCTTCGGTCGTATTGATAATGAAGTGAATCTCGCCATTTTTCAAGCGGTCAACGATATTAGGACGACCTTCAGTAACTTTATTTACACGTTCACAGTCAATACCCGCATCTTTAAGGACGTCGTAAGTACCACCAGTGGCAATGACTTTAAAGCCAAGTTCAATCAGTTGTTTGGCGATGCCTACAGCACGTTGTTTGTCTGAATCACGTACTGAAATGAAAGCATGTTTGATTTCACCTTCAGTAGGAATACCAGGCAAACGATCGTTTGAACCAAGCACCGCTTTGTAGAATGCTTCGCCAAAGGTTTTACCCACACCCATGACTTCGCCAGTCGACTTCATTTCAGGCCCAAGCACAGGATCAACGCCTGGGAATTTATTGAATGGGAAGACGGCTTCTTTCACAGAGAAATGTGTAGGAATAATTTCTTTGGTAAATCCTTGAGATTCAAGTGATTGACCAGCCATACAACGTGCAGCAACTTTTGCTAATGACTCGCCGATACATTTCGAAACGAAAGGTACGGTACGAGAAGCGCGAGGGTTAACTTCTAGAATATAGACGTCTTCACCTTTGACTGCAAACTGTACGTTCATCAAGCCAATCACGCCAAGTTCTTTGGCCATTGCGACAGTTTGACGACGCATTTCGTCTTGGATTTCATTCGAAAGCGAGTAAGGCGGAATTGAACATGCTGAGTCACCTGAGTGAATACCAGCTTGTTCAATATGCTGCATGATGCCACCAATCACAACATCTTTACCATCAGAAACACAGTCAACGTCAACTTCGATCGCGTCATCTAAGAAGCGGTCGAGTAGGACAGGTGCTTCATTTGAAGCTTGTACTGCATCACGTAAATAGCGTTTAAGCTCTTCATCGTTATACACGATTTCCATCGCACGGCCACCCAATACATAAGATGGGCGTACAACCAATGGATAACCAACTTTTGAAGCTTCTGCCATACCTTCTTCAGCAGATTTTACAATGCTGTTGTTCGGTTGACGAAGTTGTAAACGTTGAATCATTTGTTGGAAACGTTCGCGGTCTTCAGCGCGGTCAATGGCGTCAGGCGATGTCCCGATAATTGGTGCACCGGCTTCTTCTAAAGCACGTGCCAATTTTAATGGGGTTTGACCACCGTACTGTACGATGATGCCTTTCGGTTTTTCGATACGTACAATTTCAAGTACATCTTCAAGCGTGATCGGTTCGAAATACAAGCGATCTGAAGTGTCATAGTCTGTTGAAACTGTTTCAGGGTTACAGTTGACCATAATGGTTTCATAACCATCTTCACGCATTGCCAAAGCAGCATGTACACAGCAATAATCAAATTCAATGCCTTGACCGATACGGTTAGGACCACCACCGATCACCATGATTTTGTCTTTGCTTGATGGATTCGCTTCACATTCTTCATCGTAAGTCGAATACATATACGCAGTATCAGATTCAAACTCAGCAGCACAAGTGTCTACACGTTTATAAACTGGATAAACGCCTAAGCTCCAACGATGCTTACGGAATTGTTTCTGTGAAATACCCATCAAATCAGCGATGCGTAAATCAGACAAGCCTTTACGTTTAAATGAACGGATATTGTCCGCATTTAAATCGCCAAAGCCTAAGTTCTTGATTTGATCTTCAGTTTTGATGATGTCTTCAATTTGAATCAGGAACCAACGGTCAATGTTGGTTGCAGCAAAGACTTCATCTAAAGTGAAACCATGACGGAATGCATCGGCAACATACCAGATACGTTCTGGGCCTGGTACTTTCAATTCTTGAAGGATTTTATCTTTCGCGCCTTTGCTACCAACTTCAATTTGTTCATCAAAGCCAGAAACACCAACTTCAAGACCACGTAATGCTTTTTGAACCGATTCTTGGAAGTTACGGCCAATTGCCATCACTTCACCTACAGATTTCATCTGTGTGGTTAAGATTGCTTCAGCTTGTGGGAATTTCTCGAAGTTAAAGCGAGGAATTTTGGTAACGACATAGTCAATAGATGGTTCAAATGATGCTGGGGTTACACCGCCAGTAATATCATTTTTCAATTCATCAAGGGTATAACCCACTGCAAGTTTTGCAGCAACTTTTGCGATAGGGAAACCTGTCGCTTTAGATGCAAGTGCAGATGAACGCGATACACGTGGGTTCATCTCAATCACGACCATACGGCCAGTGTTTGGACAAATACCAAATTGTACGTTTGAGCCGCCTGTTTCTACACCAATTTCACGAAGCACTGCTAAAGAGGCATTACGTAACAGTTGGAATTCTTTGTCGGTTAGGGTTTGTGCAGGAGCAACTGTAATCGAGTCACCGGTGTGCACGCCCATTGGGTCAAAGTTTTCAATGGTACAGACAATGATACAGTTGTCGTTTTTGTCACGAACAACTTCCATCTCATATTCTTTCCAACCAATTAATGATTCATCAATAAGCAGTTGGTGCGTTGGAGATAAATCAAAACCGCGTTCACAAATTTCGATGAACTCATCGCGGTTGTAAGCGATACCACCACCTGAACCACCCATTGTGAATGATGGACGAATAATAGATGGGAAGCCAAGTTTCGCTTGGATCTCAAATGCTTCTTCCATGTTGCTTGCAACAGCAGCACGTGGGCATTCTAGGCCGATACGACGCATTGCATCGTCAAATAATTTGCGGTCTTCAGCCATTTCGATGGCATCTTTAGACGCACCAATTAATTCGACATTGTATTTTTCTAGAATACCTTGTTCATCAAGTGCAAGTGCGCAGTTCAGTGCGGTTTGACCACCCATGGTTGGGAGCAATGCATCTGGACGTTCTTTTTCAATGATTTGTGCAACAGTTTGCCAAGTAATCGGTTCGATATAGGTGGCATCTGCCATGGTCGGGTCAGTCATGATGGTGGCTGGATTAGAGTTCACCAAAATAACGCGATAACCTTCTTCACGCAGTGCTTTACACGCTTGCGCACCTGAATAGTCAAACTCACATGCTTGACCAATCACAATTGGTCCCGCACCAATAATTAAGATGCTTTTTATGTCTGTACGTTTAGCCATGATCGCTTCCTTAATTACTTCTTAGCTGCTTCGATAAGTTCGATGAAATGATCGAACAATGGGGCACAGTCATGTGGACCAGGACTTGCTTCAGGGTGACCTTGGAAGCTGAACGCAGGTTTGTCTGTACGATGAATACCTTGTAAGGTGCCATCGAAAAGCGATTTATGCGTTACTTTTAAGTTTGCAGGTAAGTTTTCTGCATCTACAGCAAAACCATGGTTTTGCGAAGTAATCATTACGATCCCTGTTTCGATATTCTGTACAGGATGGTTTGCACCGTGGTGACCATGATTCATTTTGATGGTTTTAGCACCTGAAGCCAAAGCTAATATTTGATGTCCCAAGCAAATCCCAAATACAGGTAGATTGGTCGTATCAATGATCGTTTTTACGGCTTCAATGGCGTAATCACAGGCTGCTGGATCACCAGGGCCATTTGATAAAAATACACCATCTGGATTTAGTTCTAATACTTTTGCCGCTGGGGTTTCTGCAGGAACGACGGTGAGTTTGCAACCGCGATCTGCAAGCATACGTAGGATGTTGGTTTTGACACCATAATCGTATGCAACGACGTGGAATTTGGTTTCTGGTTGGCTAAAACCTTGCCCCAAAGTCCAAGAGCCTTCAGACCATTCAAAGCCTGTCGGATCGCAACATTCTTTGGCAAGATCTAAACCATTTAGACCACCAAAAGCACGTGCTTTTTCTAAAGCGTCTTGTTCGGTAATATTGTCACCGGCAAGAATACAGGCATTTTGCGCACCTTTGGCACGTAAAATACGTGTGAGTTTACGCGTATCAATATCGGCAATTGCGACCACATTGTGCTGAACTAAATATTCGGCCAATGATTGGGTTGATCGGAAGTTGCTGTGTAATAAAGGAAGGTCGCGGATGATTAAGCCGTTTGCCCAGACTTTATGAATACGACCTGATTCAACATCTTCTTCATTACAACCCGTATTACCAATATGGGGGTAAGTTAAAGTGACAAGTTGTTGTGCATAACTTGGATCAGTCAAAATTTCTTGGTAGCCAGTCATGGCTGTATTAAAAACGACTTCACCAGTCGTACTACCCTGTGCGCCAATAGAAGTACCTTTAAAGATAGTTCCATCTGCGAGGGCTAAAATCGCGGGGGTGCTCAAACCAAAGCTCCTGAACTAAAAACCACAAAATGAGGCTGTAAAAAAGCGAGAAGACGAAAAAAAAGGAAGGTTACAAATTAAACCAACCCTCCTTATGTCTGCTCGCTTGAACTTAACACTGCATTATACGCACCATCATATTGAAAGTCTATTTAGTTTTAGGAATTAAGTCAGATAAATAGCAGCTGTTTAGACTTAAGCCCGTTTTAATCGGTGTGTTTGTAAAATGTAAGTAGGTCGTTTTGTCCGACAAAACCACTACAAAAAGCACTTAAATCAGCTAGGCTAAACCTTCATGCGATAACGATAGGATAAGGCCATGACGACACAACAAAAAACAACTGAAGTTAAAAAAACACCCAAGGTCAGTGCAGTGGTTAGCACTGAAAAGCTTGAGCATACGGAAAGTCCGACGGCTCAAGTCGTTGAAACGGGAACATTGAAAGTTGAAGAGACGACTGTGACGGCTGAAGAGGTCAGCTTGAATACACGAAATTTACAGGAGCAACTCACCCAGTTTAAGCAAGAGCTTGTCAGTCGACTCGAAACACTCAAAGTTCAAATTTCATCGTCACAACAAGACTTTAAAGCACTTGGTGCAACTGTTAAGGCTGAAGTAAGCTCACTGATTGAAGATTTAACCAAATTGGGCAGTGGTGTGAAGACCGATGTCACTGTGATTTCAACTAAGCATAAAGCACAAATTTCGGAGAGCTTTAAACGCTCTAAAGCCCATACTTTTGAGATATGGAGTAAAGTAAAACAGTAAGGTTGGCACAAGATCGATTTAAAAAAAAGTGAGACAAGTCTCACTTTTTTTGTTGCGTTATCTGGTCAAACAAGAATGTTGTTTTAGAAAGATTGTAGCCAATCATGTTTGTTGTGGAAATCTGGAAGAGCACCACTGTGTTGCATCGCAAAATAATGCGTCTGTTTATTTGTTTGAATTACAGCAGTCAATCCAACAAATAAGTCCGTCCACCGCAGTTGATGTTCGCTCATAAACATCGTCAGATCTACGCTTGCGCTTAAACCGAAGTGTGTCTTTTTGAGTTGAACTAAATCAATATCATGACTTGGGAGGGGAGGGATTTGCTCAGGGTAGCGGTACTCATCAAATTGATAAGCCTGCCATGCTTGAGAGGGTGAAAGATTAATCTCGCGATAATAATCTTGATTTTTAACACCAAGGAAAATTTCGAAGCAGGATTTTTCCCACAAAAAATCTTCACGTGGATGTGCGCTGACGATTTGTGGCCAAATGATCGATTGCTCTGGATCATTTAACCAAAAACCAACATTTAAAATATTTGGACTTTGCTGTTCGATTGCCGCAACCACAGAAATGGCGTGAAAGTGGCGATCAAAGGCAGCGAGTTCGTAACTTGCCATAAATCAGACAGCTCAGTTAGATAGGTGCGCGTGACGAACAAGATTAGAAAGTTTAGGATTTTGTTGTTTTGCTTTTTTATAAAGCAATGCAACTTTACCAATACTTTGTACCAATTGAGCCTCAGTCGCTTCAATCACTGCGGTGATCGCTGCACTACGTGCTTCGCGATCTTCGCCTGCAATTTTGATTTTGATGAGTTCATGATCGTTTAGTGCGCGGTGCGTCTCTTCGATGACTGATTCAGTCAAGCCTTGTCCACCAATCATCACAACAGGGTTGAGTGCGTGCCCAATTTGACGTAAACGTTTACGCTCTTGGATAGATAAAGCCGCCATTACATATAACCTAAGACTGAAAACGGCTTAGTATAACAAATGAGGTATTTAAACGCTGCATAAATACAGAAAAAATTCAGTTTATAGCATTAGTGTTGTTAAAATTTTGAGAATTTAGATACAGATGTATACTGCAATAGCCACTATTTTCACGTACAATAAAAAATTAGATGATTTTGTATATATAGAGAGTTATGGCAACACGCATTACCAACCAAAAGTTATCCAAAAGTAGTCGCGAATGGATGAGAGAACATCTCGATGATCCATTTGTGAAAAAAGCACAAAAAGAAGGCTATCGTGCTCGTGCAGCATATAAACTACTGGAAATGCAGGAAAAATATAAACTCATCAAACCTGGTATGACGGTTGTTGATTTAGGTGCTGCGCCAGGCAGTTGGTCACAAATCGCTGGAAAGTTGGTGGGTGATAAAGGTTTAGTGATCGCTTCTGATATTTTAGAAATGGATGCTTTACCAGATGTTACATTCCTGCAAGGTGACTTTCGTGAGCAAGAGTTTTTCGATAAATTGTTAAATCTTTTAAATGGACGCAAGGTAGACGTTGTAATTTCAGATATGGCCCCCAATACTTCAGGTAATAAGGCAGTAGATCAGCCGCGCCAAATCTATTTATGTGAACTTGCTTTAGATTTTGCCAACAAGGTGTTAGATACAAAAGGGCAACTTGTGGTAAAAGTATTCCAAGGTGTTGGTTTTGATGAATTTCGAAAACAAGTGGTTGACAGTTTTGATGTGTTAAAGACTGCCAAACCCGCTGCATCTCGGGCGCGTTCGAAGGAAGTTTTTTTAATTGGACAAGGCCGTAAAAAGGTATCGCGATAAACTTTGCTTGCCAAGGATCTAAAAATTGTGCATTTTGTATCTTTTTTAGAAATTGTTGCGAAACGATTTACTCACTTTTGTTAAAGGTCATCCATGTTAGGCATGATCAGAATTAGATTGATATGGGAATAAAGCTTTGAGCGATCTCTTCAAAAATGCCGTGTTGTGGCTCATTATACTGGGTGTACTGATTCTAATTTTCAGTAACATCAATAGCAGCGAGAAGCCATCAGCGATGAATTATTCTGAATTCGTCACTGCGGTGAATGCTGGTCAAGTAAAGCAAGTGACAATAGACGGTTTGCAAATCACGGGTGAAAAAACCAATGGTACTCAGTTTGAGAGTGTTCGTCCTTCTATAGAAGACACTCAATTGATGCCTAGCCTAACGAAGAATAATGTCGTTATTGAGGGCACTGCGCCACAGCGTCAAGGTTTGATGATGCAGTTGCTTATCGCCAGCTTCCCTGTACTTTTAATTATTTTGTTATTCATGTTCTTTATGCGCAATATGGGTGGCGGTGCAGGTGGCAAGAACGGCCCAATGAGTTTTGGTAAGTCAAAAGCGAAAATGCTGACTGAAGACCAAATCAAAGTAACGTTTACTGATGTTGCGGGTTGTGATGAAGCGAAACAAGAAGTTGTCGAAATTGTTGATTTCTTAAAAGACCCTGCAAAATTCAAACGCTTAGGTGCAACGATTCCTAAGGGTGTATTGATGGTGGGTCCACCGGGGACAGGTAAAACTTTACTTGCGAAGGCCATTGCTGGCGAAGCAAAAGTTCCATTCTTTAGTATCTCAGGTTCTGATTTCGTTGAAATGTTTGTGGGGGTCGGCGCATCACGTGTACGTGATATGTTTGAACAAGCAAAACGTCATGCACCATGTATTATCTTTATTGATGAAATTGATGCAGTCGGTCGTCATCGTGGTTCGGGTACAGGTGGTGGTCATGATGAACGTGAGCAAACCCTGAACCAGATGTTGGTTGAGATGGATGGTTTTGAGGGCAATGAAGGTATTATTGTTATTGCTGCAACCAACCGTGCTGACGTACTCGATAAAGCATTATTGCGTCCAGGTCGTTTTGACCGCCAAGTGATGGTTGGTCTGCCAGACATCAAAGGACGTGAACAGATTCTGAAAGTACATTTGAAAAAATTGCCTTCAGTTACTGGTGTTGATTTGAAAGTGCTGGCACGTGGTACACCGGGTTTTTCTGGTGCACAGCTTGCCAATCTTGTGAACGAAGCGGCTTTATTTGCTGCACGTCGCAATAAAAATACAGTCGACATGCATGACTTTGAGGATGCTAAAGACAAGATCTATATGGGTCCTGAACGTAAATCGATGGTCATTCGTGAAGAAGAGCGTCGTGCGACGGCTTATCATGAATCTGGCCATGCCATCGTTGCTGAAATTCTTCCTGGCACTGACCCAGTGCATAAGGTTACGATTATGCCGCGTGGTTGGGCTTTGGGTGTGACATGGCAACTGCCTGAACATGACCAAACCAGTCACTATAAAGACAAGATGTTAAATGAAATATCGATTCTTTTTGGTGGTCGGATTGCTGAAGAAATATTTGTAAATCAGCAGTCTACTGGTGCATCAAACGACTTTGAGCGTGCAACGAAAATGGCACGTGCGATGGTGACCAAATATGGTATGTCAGATAAGTTAGGTGTGATGGTTTACGAAGAGGATTCTCAGCAGTCTTTCTTGGGTAGTATTGGTAGTCGTACGATTTCTGAAGCAACGCAACAACAAGTTGATTTGGAAGTACGTCGCATTCTAGATGAGCAATATAAAGTCGCATGGGATATCTTGGAAAATAACAAAGATATGGCGCATGCGATGGTGAAAGCACTGTTGGAATGGGAAACTGTAGATCGTGATCAGATCCGTGACATTATCGAAGGTCGTGAACCACAGCCACCGAAAGTGTATATAGCTGACAATCCAGTTGTGGATACCTTACCACCGGTAGATGGCCCATCAACGCCACCGCCGCTTCCTGCAAGCTAAAAGATCGAAGAAGATAGCCTCGTTAAGAGGCTTTTTTTATGGCTAGCGCTTGGTTTTATGGTTTAGTAACTTGTGAGTATTTGAATATTTGAGTATTTAGCTCATTTATATTTGGGCATCATGTTGATGTTGTTGATATTGAATTTTTGAAAGGAAAAAAGCATGCGCTTAATGCCTCTACCGCAGCGACAACTAAGTTGTGGACGTTTGAATTTGGACTTGTCTATTCCACATGTGATGGGGATTTTAAATGTTACCCCAGATTCATTTAGTGATGGTGGTAAATACCAGCATGTAGCGTTGGCGGTTCAGCATGCAAAAGAGATGATGGCTGCAGGGGCAAGCATTATCGATATTGGTGGTGAGTCTACGCGGCCTGGTGCATCTGCTGTCGCGGTGGGGGAAGAGATCGATCGTGTGATTCCAGTCGTACAGGCACTTTCTCAGCATGATGTGGTCATTTCCATCGATACCTCAGCACCTGAAGTTATTCGAGCAGCTGTGGCCGCTGGGGCGCATATTTGGAATGATGTTCGTGCATTGACACGTGACGGTGCATTACAAACAGCCGTTGATTTGGATATTCCTGTCATTGTGATGCATATGCGTGGTGAGCCGACCACCATGAATGATTTGGATCATTATCTGGATGTAACCCAAGATGTGATTACTGAGCTACAACAGCGTGTCGATGTCGCATTGGCCGCAGGCATTAAACCTGAACATATTTTGATTGATCCTGGCTTTGGTTTTGCTAAAAATGCGGAACAAAATCTAAAATTACTGCACGAGTTTGATCAGTTAAATGTGATGGGATATCCCATCGTCTCGGCATTGTCACGCAAACGTTTTATTGGTGCTGTCGTTGGTGGCACAGAGGCGAAAGATCGTGTCATTGGCTCCGTTGCTGCGCATCTGATCAGTGTGCAACAGGGGGCATGCATTGTTCGTGCGCATGATGTCAAAGAAACAGTAGATGCCTTAAAAATGTGGCAGGCACTACAATCGAGTTGAGTGCGATAGGTGGGCTGCTTATGGTCAGCAACTGCGTGGAGATGAATATAGCGGTCAAATAACTTGATCGGATATCGTTATTTTAGCAAAAGCTGCAAAGCAAACCGAGAAATTGGGCCTACGTACTGAATTTGTTGAGTTGGCTGAAACGGCGCAGAAGTTAAGCAGTCAGTCTTAAGTTCTATAATGCAAGTTATGCGTTATGGTTCGAGATCAAATCAATAGACATAAAAAAACCAGCAATCGCTGGTTTTTTTGACACCATTTCCATTGCATGAAAATGGTGCCCGGGGCCGGACTCGAACCGGCACGCTTTGTGGGCGGGGGATTTTAAATCCCCTGTGTCTACCTATTTCACCACCCGGGCATGTGCGCAATCATAATGTACCCGCCATGTCTTGGCAAGATGTCGTGCAATAGTTTGCTTCCTTTTCAATCAATTCAGCAGGTTGATTGTACAAAGCTTTGGCAATATTGAAAAAAATCAAATTATTGAGGCGTTCAGTGAGTGGTGCTATTGGCGAGCATTGAGCTGCATCTGTTGCTGTTGATTGCTGAAAGGGGGTGATTAAAATGTTTCGCTGTATAGGACGCCAGCGTTTTAATATAATTGAGATATTTTTTGGTTAAATTAAAAAAATAACATTTTTGGAAAATAACATGTCATTTAAAATATCCCGTCGTGAGCTTATACAAAAAACACTCGCTAGCTTCGGTGCTTTATCGGTTCCTGTTGCATTGACTGCGTGTGGGAGTGATGACAAGGAAGCCGCTGCACCTTTGGTGAATGCTGAGTTTTTACATGGGGTGGCCAGTGGTGATCCATTAAAGGATCGGGTCATTCTATGGACGCGCCTTACACCACAAGATTCATCTGCAAGACTTGAATTGGTTTGGGAAATTGCCACTGATGATAAATTTGTTCAAATCATCAATAGTGGTCGAGTACAGACGTCAAAAGCGCAAGACTTCACTGTTAAGGTGGATGCTCAAAAATTAAAATCGGATCAACGTTATTTTTATCGTTTTCGTTATGGTAGCGTGATTTCACCTGTAGGGCAGACCAAAACGTTGGCAGAAAGTACCCAGTCGGTAAAATTTGCGGTGTGTTCTTGTTCGAATTATCCTGCGGGATATTTTCATGTCTATCGGGAGATGGCCAAACAAGATGTGGATGTGGTTATTCATCTTGGTGATTATATTTATGAATATGGCGCAAATGGTTATGCGACTGAAGATGCAGAAGAATTAGGGCGGAGTTTGCCAGAAGATAACAATAAAGAAATTATTAAGCTCGATGACTACCGTAAGCGCTATGCCTTGTATCGTAAGGATAAAGATTTACAAGCAGCACATCATCGTCATCCGTTTATCGTGATTTGGGATGATCATGAGTTGGCCAATGATACATGGAAAGCCGGTGCAGAGAACCATCAGCCCGATGAGGGCTCATTTGTTGAGCGTAAGTTGGCTGCATTACAGGCATATTTTGAGTGGATGCCAATTCGACCCGTTGCTGAAAATAATCATCTGAATATTTATCGACAGTTTGAGTTTGGCAATTTGGTACAACTCACCATGTTGGATACGCGTATTTTGGCGCGAGATCAGCAGTTGGACTACGCCGACTACCTAACTGCACAAGGTATGGACCTTTCGCGCTTTCAAGCAGACCTGAGCAATCCTAAGCGTACCATTATGGGGTATGAGCAGCGTGAGTGGTTACAAGCACAGCTGGCGCAATCTAAGGCGACATGGCAGGTGCTTGGGCAGCAAGTGTTGATGAGTAAAATGTTAATTCCTGCTGAGTTGCTGACAGCTTTGGGAGGAATTATGAATGGTCAGGCAGATGAGGCGAGCATTGCCAAGCTTTATCAGCAGGTCGAAGAGTTGGTGATATTGAAATTACGCTTTAAGGGAAATGATCCAAGCTTGACCCAATTAGAGCTTGCGCGGATTAACACGGTTGCACCGTATAATTTGGATGCATGGGATGGTTATTTTGCAGAGCGTGAGATCATCTATCAAAGCTTAAAAGCCATGAATAAAAAAGCGGTGGTCCTAGCAGGAGATACTCATAATGCTTGGTCATCGACATTACACACCCTACAAAATGATTTTATTGGGGTTGAGTTGGCTTGTAGTTCGGTTTCTTCACCAGGAATGGAACAATATCTAAAAATTCCAGTGGAGCAGTTGCAGCAAATTGAGATGGCATTTATGACATTAATTGATGAGCTGGATTACTGTAACCTAAATCAGCGTGGCTATTTGCTGGTGAATTTTAATGCGAAAGATTTGAAAGCAGAATGGGTGTTTGTTGACACGATTAAGTCGAAATTATATCAGGTTGATCAAAGTCGCGGTTTTGAGTTGGCGCTAAATACTGATTTAAAGAAAATGAATCATGTGATGAGTGAGGCTTAGGGGCGTCGTACCGCACATTGGTGGGTCATATGTGTTAGAGAAGCCAAGTCAATGACTTGGCTTTTTAACTTTTTAATTGGTATAGATCACAAAGTGACAGGCGAAAAAAAACCAGCCTAAGCTGGAAGTTTTTACACCATCTTTCATTGTGTGAAAAATGGTGCCCGGGGCCGGACTCGAACCGGCACGCTTTGTGGGCGGGGGATTTTAAATCCCCTGTGTCTACCTATTTCACCACCCGGGCGTTACACAAGATTTGGAGGCGGAGGTCGGAATCGAACCGGCGTACACGGAGTTGCAGTCCGCTGCATGACCACTCTGCCACCCCGCCATCTCTTGGTGATGCACATATTAGCAACCTTTGAGAAAAAAACAATAGAAAATTCAGTGAAGATGGACATAAAAGCAACACCCAAAAGAATTTGAGCCCAATTATCATGTATTATTTGCAAAATTATTCATATCTAGTTCGGAGATGTGCCGTGGCGTTGCTTTTAGATGGTCGAGCATTAGCAAAAAAAATTGAAGCAGATTTGTTGGTACGCGTAGAAGCGTTAAAAGCAAAATCAGGACGTACCCCAATTTTAGCGACGATTTTAGTCGGTGATGATGGTGCTTCTGCGACATATGTACGCATGAAAGGTAATGCATGTCGTCGTGTTGGCATGGATTCCATTAAAGTTGAATTACCTACAGAAACCACCACTGCGCAATTATTGGCTGAAATTGAAAAACTCAATGCCAATCCAGATGTGCACGGTATTTTGTTGCAGCATCCAGTACCCGCTCAAATTGATGAGCGCGCTTGTTTTGATGCGATTTCTTTACAGAAAGACGTGGATGGTGTGACCTGTCTTGGTTTTGGTCGTATGGCAATGGGGGAGTCTGCTTATGGCTCTGCAACGCCTGCAGGCATTATGACCATTTTGCAAGAAAACCAAATTGAAATCGCAGGTAAACATGCGGTTGTGGTGGGTCGTTCGGCTATTTTGGGCAAACCAATGGCAATGATGTTGCTACAAGCCAATGCCACCGTAACGATTTGTCATTCACGCACGCAGAACCTCGCAGAGTTGGTGAAACAAGCCGATATTATTGTTGGTGCTGTAGGCAAAGCTGAATTAATTCAAAAAGATTGGATTAAACAAGGTGCAGTTGTGGTTGATGCTGGCTTCCATCCACGTGATGGCGGTGGTGTCGGTGATATTCAACTTGAAGGCATTGAAGATATTGCTTCTGCTTATACCCCAGTTCCTGGTGGTGTTGGTCCAATGACCATTACGACGCTGATCCGTCAATCTGTTGAAGCTGCAGAAAAATCAATCGGTTAATTCATTATTAATTTTCTAATTGTGATGCCACACTGACAGATTGTTCGTGTGGCATTTTATTATGATTTATAAATATTGCTAAAGGCGTGAATATGCAAGAAATCCACGATTCTGTTGATGCTGCGCAAGCACCACAACATTTATTAGATGCATTGCAGCTGGTCATTCCAAATTGTACCTTGATGGCGCAACAACTCCCCGATACGCCAATCTCACTGTGGTTAATTCCACCGGTATTTCCGACTGATCGTTTAGATGATGAGGTAATTCGGCGCATTTGGGCAGATACCCCATATTGGATTTTTTGTTGGGCATCGGGCTTAGCCATGGCACAGTGGTTATTGGCAGAGCCACAACAGGTAAAAGATAAAGTGGTTTTAGACTTTGGCGCAGGATCAGGGGTCGTTGCGATTGCTGCAAAAATGGCAGGTGCGCGTCGTGTGATTTGCTGTGATATTGACCCGATCAGTTTGGCTGCCTGCCGTGAAAATGCATTATTAAATGGCGTTGAACTTGAATACCTTGATGATTTATACCAAGCCGAGCAAGTTGATGTATTGCTTGCCGCAGATGTGCTGTATGACCAGTGCAATCGTTTTTTCTTGGATGAGTTTCTGAAGTTTTCTAGCACTGTTTGGGTCGCAGACAGTCGCGTTAGAAACTTTAGCCATCCTGAATATATTAAAATGGATGAGCGTAGTGCGAGCACTTGGCCAGACCTCGATGAGGCCAAAGAATTTCGTAATGTGAGCTTTTATAAAACAAAATAACGGCCACTTGTTTGACAAGTGACCGTTATAGAAATGCAGTATTAATAAGCAGTAGTAAAGGTTAAAGGCTTAAGAGCAAGAGTAGCGAACCACACGAAGCGTACTTGGTTTGGTTTCAAGTGCTTGGCGAGTTGCATAGCCTTCAGAATTGTTAAGATCTGGCGTATTAGACAAGCTAAAAGAAGTATGTGATTTACCCAGTTGCACGCCAGGCTGTGCTGCTTGAATAGCGGCAGGATTGGCAATTTCATTAATACTTAAGACTTTAAGTTGATAGGTCTTGTTGTTATTGAGAACTTTCTGGCAAGCACGCTGTAACTTTTCTTTATCTAACTCTCGATCAGCACGGCCTGCAAGTGTATAGGCTAAGATCGCGCTATTATTATCTTGAGATTCTATTTGATAACCTGTAATTCCATTATATTGTCTAGGTGTGGTTTGGCAGCCAGCAAGAGCTAAAACGATACAACTTAAACCCAGTATTTTAATATTTCTCATGTCAAAGAGTTCCTAAAAGTGCTTGAACGCAGTATGCCATAGCATTAAAAAATAAACGATCAGCTTTGTATAGAATTTTAATCTGCGAAAATGCAGATTGTGGTATTCGCAGGCCTCGAGTGAGTGCAAATAATCCCAGCATTTAATTCTTTATTGAGCATATCTGCTTATAGCCGATTGAGCGACATAAGATTCAATACGTCCTTTTATACTGGCTATTTTTGCTTTATTGAAGTTGGAAAACCAGTTGTGTATTAAATCTCGTCATCGTCGGTTAATATGAATGAACTTATAATCAATTTAATAATAAATTTGCCCTGCAATTGAGGTAACTGTAATGCAAGACAATATAAAAATTTATGACATGGTCATTATTGGTGGTGGTATTAATGGAACAGGAATTGCTGCTGATGCTGCAGGGCGGGGCTTGTCAGTTTATCTGTGCGAAAAAGATGATCTTGCCAACCATACTTCATCTGCAAGCAGTAAGTTAATTCACGGTGGTTTACGCTATTTGGAACATAAAGCTTTTCGTTTGGTGCGAGAAGCTTTAGCAGAAAGAGAAGTATTATTAAACAAGGCCCCACATTTAATTAAAGCCATGCGGTTTATTCTGCCGCATCGACCACATTTGCGCCCAGCTTGGTTAATACGTACAGGGTTATTTTTTTATGATCACTTGGGGAAGCGGAAAAAATTAGCTGAATCACGGTTCATCTCTTTGGCCAATGCGGAGAGTCCTTTAAAGGCAGAAATTACCCAAGGCTTTGAATATTCGGACTGCACGGTTGATGATTCGCGTTTGGTGGTGTTGAATGCGATGCAAGCGCGTGAAAAGGGAGCTGATATTCAGACACGGACACGTTGTATTGCCGCACAGCGCGAAGCAGACTACTGGTTGATTAAACTTGAAAATCAGCAGGGTATATTTCAGATCAAGGCAAAAGCATTGGTCAATGCCGCAGGCGCATGGGTCGCACAATTTATTCAAACGCAACTAAAATTACAATCTCCTTATAAGATGCGTTTAATTCAAGGCAGTCATATTATTGTACCTAGGCTTCAACAGGATGATCGTGCATTTATTTTGCAAAATGAAGATCAGCGAATTGTATTTGTGATTCCATATTTAGATCAATACAGTTTAATTGGCACGACAGATCGTGAATATTCTGCCGATCCTGCAAATGTTGTGATTAGTCATCAAGAAATTGATTATCTGTTGAAAGTTTCCAATGATCATTTTAAAACGCAGTTAAATCGCACTGATATTATTTCTTGTTACTCAGGGGTACGGCCTTTATACGATGATGCATCAGATAATCCATCTACGATTACCCGAGATTATATTTTGGCATTATCATCCGAACAGCAATTGCCATTGCTTTCCGTGTTTGGCGGGAAGATTACAACCTATCGAAAGTTGGCAGAAGCTGCATTAGAACAACTCCAAGTATTCTTTCCTAAAATGACAGGTGCATGGACTGCGACTGAAGTTTTGCCAGGAGCTGAAAACTTAAATCATCTTGAGGATTTAGTGTTCGAGATTCAGCATCAAATTGCTGATGTACCTCTACAGCTTGCACAGCGGTGGGCCAATGCTTATGGAACACGGGTATGGCGTATGTTAAATCAAGCCAACTCTTTACACGATTTAGGTCATGATTTTGGGCATGGCCTCTACGCGAAGGAAGTTGACTATCTTGTAGAGGTCGAATGGGGCATGTGTAGTGATGATATTTTATGGCGTCGCAGTAAACTTGGATTGCTGTTTAGTCAGTCTGAAATAGCGAATTTAGATGAATATCTTGTCAAATTGCAGCGCTTACGTGCGCGTGAAGACGCTGCATAACGACCCAAGGTCTCCATAATATTGTTTTTAGGGAGACCTTGCGGATCACGTTGAAGTGCTGACTTAAGGGTGCGGAGATTTAACCACTTGCACATCTTCTTCGGTTTCTTCTTTGGCTAATAAAATTACCCCAAGTAAGATAAATCCTGCACCAACAACTTTGGCGATTGTGAGGGGTTCATTGAACAACCAGATAGAGAATAACGTGACAGTGATTAATTCAAGGTGAGAGGCGGCAAAAGCTGGGCCAATTGGCGCATGCTTGAGCAAAGTCATCCAGGTGAAAAAAGCACCAATATAGCCAATAAATGCCCCATAAATCCAAGGGTGACTAAAGACCCGCGCAAGCCATGCCACATCGAATGTGATCGGCATTGCATGTATAGATGCGAATTTAAAACTAATTTGAGTGAGGGTGTCAAAAGACATGAGAATTAAAAAACCAACAATATAAAAATATCTCATGAATTACCCAGTCCGACTATTGCGACGCCAATGGAGATGAAAATCACACCTAAGAGTCGATTTCGAGTGAGTTTTTCTTTAAAAAATAAACGTCCAGCAATGAGAATAACGGCAATATTAATACTGCCAAGCATGACACCATCGGAGAGTGGTACCAGTGAAAGAAATGCCAACCAAATGACAAACTCAAACACATAGCAAATAATCCCAGCCCAAAGCCAAGGACGACCAAACAGTTTGCGCCAATAGGTTAGTCCTGCATGGGTTTTATTCTCTAAAGCTGCTGCTTTAAAAGCCAATTGACCAACAGTATCGATGAGGATCGTAAAAAACCAAACCGTGATAACAATGGCACTCATAAAGTGTCCTCGATTAGACCGAGCTATGCTGGGTCATGGTTTGGGGGTGATCGTTCATATTCACTTTAGAATGCTTTTGAATGAAATTTATACTTTCACTAATCACTTGCTTGCGATCGTTATCTATGGTGATCATGTGATAGCTGTTATGCAACCAGACCAGTTTTTTCTCACCTTGAACGCGATCATAAATAATTTGGCTGTTATTTCGGTCTGCCACATCATCGTTATAGGCATGGATCGAAAGGCTAGGTGCTTTGATCTTGCTAAGGTTTTTCTTCACTTGGCGTGATAGGCGTTGTAACTGGTAGAGCGAATGCCAAGGATTGCCTGGAAGTCCTGCTTCAGCACTATCACCACTTTGCATGGAATGTACAATACGTGCACGCAGTGGTTCGTTCTTTATGCCATAAGGTTCGGCTTCATCAAAAGTACGATTTGGAAAAAGATTAAGATGATAGATCGGAGGAAGAAGAAGTGGCCCAGCCAGTTTTGACCAGCGTGGAATACTCCAACCGTCATAACGAAAGGTTGGGCTATAACTAATCACACCCGAAACTGGATATTGAGAGGCGTACTGCAATGCCAATAATGCTCCCATGGACAAGCCTGCTACAAAAATCTCATCAACATGTTTTTTAAGAATAAGTGCGCCTTGATAAACACTTGCGAACCAGTCTTCCCAGCGTGTTTGTACCAAGTCCTCTAAACTGCCGCAGTGCCCCGCCAGCTGTACGCCATATACGCTATAGCCTGCTTGGTTCAGGGTTCGAGCAATGCCACGCATTTCATTTGGGGTACCAGTTAAACCATGAATCAGAAGAACACCAGTACGGCTACCTGGAAGATAAAAAGAATGATCATTTATCATGAATTTACCAATAAATCGTTTTCAAAATGCATGCTTTGATTTTGTAAAAGTTGTGTAATTGGCTGAATGAGCTCAGATAAACTTTCAAATGGCATATGTGCGATTTGTTTATCCTGACAATGTTTAATTAAACTTTTTTTTGCAAAGACATAGTCGGCTTGTTCCGCAAGGCAGTAGTCAGAGCGGCCATCGCCAATCAATAACACGCGATTCAGTAGGGGGTGTTGTGCAACATTACATTTGCAGGTACCACTTTGGCTCATGCAATCCGCTTGTGCATATGGGAAATTAAGTTCCCAAGTACGTTGTGCGCGTTGGGTGAGCTTATTGGCGATAATTGGTAAATGTTCAAGTTGATGTTTTTTTAAAATATAGCGAATAGCCAAATCTAAACCATCACTGACCACACTGAGTTTGATTTTAGATTGGGCAAATAAATTGACGATTTCAATAAAACCAGGATCAATCTCGATTTGATCTAAGCACGCATGAAACTCTTGTTCAGACATATCCAGTAGAGCGATTTGTTTTTGCATGCACACTTTAGAGCCAATGAGTCCATCTTCCCACTGTTTTTCAATTTCTAACCAACCATCTTGGGCAAATAAATTTAATAATTGGTCGGTTGTATCTTTTTGACTAATCGTACCATCGAAGTCACATATGATATGCCAAGAGTGGTCTAGGTTTAAGTTTTGGCGAATAAATGACATGTATCATCTCACTGTACGATCTTGTAACTTTTAATGGTTTTGGTATTTCTTTGTGATAAGAAATATAGATGAACCTGAAATTCTCTTAGATTCAAGTAAGAAGTGCAAGATCAGCTTGGTAAATAATCCTTGATATATTACATGAATGAATTGCATTTAATCTATAAGGTTCTTAAAAAATGATTATAAAGTCGATGATTTTTTTATAATTAAAATATCCGCATCGTGTTTAAAGTAAATGGAAGTATTCATTTTTTATAATAAAAAAATAGGAAACAATATTTAGAGGTTTACCGTGTTAATTTTGAATGGAAGTAGTGTGTAGAGTATGTGGATATAGTGTGGATTAATAGCGTAGAATTAATTGATGCTGATTTTTTAAACAGGATTTTTTCAAAATAATAATGTGGAAGTATTTAATTATAAATAATTTGATATTAGGGCTTGATCTTGTATCTTATTTTATTAAATAATAGCTGGATAAATATCAATAAATAATACAGTGTTAGCTAAATATAAAATTTATATAGTTGATTTGTTATTGTTTATTTAATTTTAACTATTTTGGGTAATTACTTTTTTTCAGTTATTTCATTATTTCGATTTAATGATTTATAGATCCTACTGCTCATATGCTTTCTTAAAGTGATGTTCTATGTCAAAAAACAGTATTTTGTTGAGCTCATTTGAATTTACTAAAAGCGCTTTGTTTTTATGTCTGGCGGGATCGACGTCGGTATTTGCTGAGCAGGAACAGCCGAAGCTCACTGTTGGTCTTAGCGTTGCCGCTGATTATCAGGCCTATAAGGGGCATCGAATTGAGTACAGCGTGTTGCCTGATTTTTTTTATGACAATGATCGTATCTATGCCGAAGGGGATGAGGCGGGCGTCTACTTGCTCAATGATGATGAAAATGAATTAAGGCTGAATGCATATTATGACGGAAGCAGTTATAGACCCAGCGGACCATTACATGAATTAGATAAAAGACAGTGGTCGGTCATGATGGGGGCGAGTTATATGCATATAACCCCTTTTGGTGGTTTTAAACTGCAAGTTGGGCAAGATGTTTTAGGGCGTCATAAGGGAATGGTAAGTCGCTTGGCCTATTTGGCTGAGTTTAAAGAGGGTCCTTGGTCTGTATATCCTGAGCTTGGTATGCAATGGAATAATGCCAAATATAATCAATATTATTTTGGAGTTAGTGCAGAAGAATCTGCGCGAAGTGGAATAGATCCTTATACCGCTCAGAATAGCGTACAGCCATATGCAAGTATGGTGATTGATTATCGCATGAATAAACATTGGGATTTTTTCACAGTTTTTGATTTTAATTATTTATCGAATCAACAATATCGCAGTCCAATGATTTCGTCTCGCTATGAGTTTGAGCCGAGAATTGGGTTGAACTATACATTTTAACGGTATTTCTTTGGTGAAATACTAAATAACAGCATCGATTTACGAGTGGCGTAATGAAATGTTGTTGGGTGAACATTTTTAATGACAAGTTATGTTTAAACATAACAATTAAACTCTCGAAGGAAAGTCTTATGACAATTAATGAAGCTCAACTTTTAGAAGATGAAGCGCTTTATTGTTCGCATGGTGATACAGTTCACTATGTAAATCCCCCTAAAATCTTCACCAATTGTCAGGGAAGTTATTTATATGACGATCAGGATATTCCATATCTAGATTTACAGATGTGGTATTCAGCAGTTAACTTTGGTTATAAAAACCCACGCTTAGATAAAGTGCTTATTGATCAGATTAATACACTGCCACAAATCGCGAGTCAGTATTTACACCCAACTAAAATTGAATTGAGCAAGGTCATTGCACAAGACATCCTGAAAAAAACTGGGGTTAAAGGTCGCGTTCATTATAATGTTGGTGGTTCACAATCTATCGAAGATTCATTGAAATTGGTTCGTAACTTTTGCGGTGGTAAGAGTCGTATGTTTGCCTTTGAAGGCGGCTATCATGGTCGTACTTTAGGTGCTTCTTCTATTACCTCAAGCTATCGTTATCGCCGTCGTTATGGCCATTTTGGTGAACGTGCACAGTTTGTACCATTCCCATATCCTTTTCGCCGTCCAAAAGGAATGACACCTGAGGAATATGCAGAGAAGTTAATTGCTGAATTTGCACGTTTATTTGAAACTGAGTATCACGGTGTATGGGATCCGAAAGCACAAGAAAGTGAATTTGCTGCATTCTATATCGAGACGATTCAGGGCACAGGTGGTTATGTTATTCCACCGATGAACTTCTATCCAGGTCTTAAAAAAGTACTTGATCAACATGGTATATTATTGGTTGTTGATGAAGTGCAAATGGGCTTCTATCGTACGGGTAAATTGTGGTCATTTGAACATTTTGATATTAAGCCTGATGTCGTGGTCTTCGGTAAAGCATTGACCAATGGTTTAAATCCATTGGCTGGTTTGTGGGCGAAAGAAGAAATGATTAACCCCGAAATCTTCCCAGTGGGTTCTACGCACTCTACTTTTGCATCAAATCCGTTGGGTACTGCGGTTGGTCTTGAAGTGATGCGTATGACAGCTGAAAGAGATTATGAACAACAAATTATGCAAAGTGGTGCTTACTTCTTGGAAGGCCTAAAAGACTTACAATCTCGCCATGTTGAAATCGGGGATGTGGATGGTCTTGGTTTGGCGCTACGTGCTGAAATTTGCCAGAAAGATGGCTTTACACCAAACAAAGAACTGTTAGACAAAATGGTTGATATCGGTTTGTCTGGTACCTTGGAATATCAAGGTCAAAAATGTGGTTTAGTCCTTGATGTTGGCGGTTATTACAAAAACGTGATTACTTTTGCTCCATCACTCGAAATTAGTCGTGCTGAAATTGATCAAGCGATGGTATTGCTTGAGCAATTGTTGAGCCGTGCTAAACGCGAACTATAAAATAGGCTTATGCAAACTAATCTTAATCAATTAGAACCGCAAAGTTTGGTGGATGCTTTTTTAAAGCATCCACCTCAAAATTTTAATGTGCAAAATTATGCAGATTTTCTACCATTTTTTAGCACAGATTTTGATTTGCTCACCACCTTAGATACACCTGTACGTCAGCGTATTAGTAAACTTCCGGCTTATGCCTATTGGGGAAAGTTGCTGCACTTGTCCACCTGTTTTATTGGGACGACAGTGACAGAATATAGCTTGCTCAGCCCAGCATTGGCGGTTGATGTGCTATTACGGAAGCTGAAGCAAAATGTACGTAAAAATACACTGACAATTATTAAAGATTTACCAATCAACTCACCTTTGTTGAGTACAGAAGAAAATACCTACAGTGCCGAATTGGTGTGTCAGTCTGAAAATCAGGGTTTTATTACAGTTGAAGGCCAAGCCTTGGCTTACGTACCTATTGATTTTCAGAATCGTGCCGAATATTTGGCACGCTTGTCGCGGAGTCGTCGAAAAAATTTAAATCGCAAACTCAAAAGTTTGGATCTTCTGCGCGTCGAAGTACTGGCCACAGGTGATTCACGTTTTGCCAATGCTATTTTTCGCGATCAACTCTATCAGCTTTATTTTGCGGTTTATCAGCAAAGTGATATTCACTTTGACTTACTCAGTCCTGCATTTTTTGATGCTGTATTACAAGATGTTCAAGCTGAGGGTCGGGTATTTTTCTATTGGTATGAAGAAAAACTGGTGGGTTATAACATTTGTTATATCCATAGAGGTAATTTAGTTGATAAATATATTGGCTTTAATTATCCACTGGCCTTAAGTTTTAACCTTTATTTTGTGAGCTGGTTCGTCAACTTAGATTATGCCGTACAGCAGGGGTTGAAGTTTTATATTGCGGGTTGGACCGATCCTGAGGTGAAGGCCCAATTGGGGGCGAAATTTACCTTTACGCGGCATCTGGTGTGGATACAGCAACCTGCACTACGCTATGTGTTAGGTAAATTTAAGCATTTATTTGAAGCTGATGCACATTGGCATGAACAAAAGCAGGAGTCTTCAACGTGAGTATGCAATCGCAACGTCATCCTTTGGTGCTCAATTTTGACGATTCTGCAGGTCAGCCTGAACAGGGCATTAATATTGATTTAAGTACTTGGCAGGAAATGATCCGCTTTGGTTGTAAATGGACCGAATTTGAAAGTTTGGCCTTGCATCTTCAGGATCGTCTACCATCAGCCGAAAAATTGGGCTGTGTCTTAATGGGAAGTGGTGATTATCACCATTTGAGTCAATTGCTTTTATCGCGTATTCAAGATCAACCGAAGATTCACTTAATTGTTTGCGATAATCATCCTGATCATATGCGTTATCCCTTTGGAATACATTGTGGTTCTTGGGTGTATTGGGCGAGTCGTTTAGCACATGTAGCACAAATTGATGTGATTGGTATTGGTTCTGAGGATATTGGCTTAAAGCATGCTTGGGAAAATCATTGGGGGCCCTTAATTAAAGGGAAGGTGCGTTATTGGAGTGTGCGGCAGTCTGCAGCGTGGACGCGATGGATTGGTGCAAAACGTGCTTGGCGGGGTTTTGACTCGGCAGATCAATTGATGACAGCATTCTTGTCACAGTTGCAAAGTGATTTGCCTATTTACCTGTCAATTGATAAGGATGTGCTTTCCGAAACAGTGGTTCAGACCAATTGGGATCAGGGTTCATTTTTAGAGCAGCATTTAATTGATTTGATTCAAGCCTGTAAGCACCGCTTAATTGGTGCTGATATTACGGGTGATGTATCCGCCTATCATTATAAGAACCGTTTTAAGCGGATCCTCAGTGCCTCAGATGGGCAAGCGGAACCTAGTGCTGAAGACGTCGCACAATGGCAGGTTGAGCAAAAGGCATTGAACCAGCGCTTGATTAGTGCAATTGATCAATCTTGGCAGTAAATAGATTGGGCATCGATGCCTATTGTTGCAGTAAACCAAAGCAAGTCACTGACTTGCTTTAATTTTTTGAAATTTATTAAGTGGTTTGTAAAATATTTTGAGGTTTTTTCCAATATTTTGGGCATATTTTTGCAAGATAAGCATCCATGCACCATGCTGGGCCTATAAGTAAAAACTGTAAGTCTTTAAAAAAAGATGGTTTTTTACCTTCGACTTTATGGCCATAGAATTGTCCGATCCAAGCTACGACAAATAGTCCAAGATAAAAGCCAATGCCAACGGGGAGAATGATAATGAGCCAAGCCATAACAAACAGTAATGCTGCCATCGCAATGGCAAGCATCAGATCCAGTTTTGCGTAGAAAATTAGCGTGAGCACAAGCAGTACCGCAGTGAGTAAAGCACTAAAATGCGCCAAAATACCAATGATTGAAAATAGAATTGTTGGAACACAAACCCAGTGAATGAGTTTGTTGGTTTTGTTTTGGTGACTGTCACTATATTCATCAAACCATTCTGTCTTTGTCTTCATGATGCACTCCATGGCGTGAAATTATTTATTGTTCAAAACGATATTAGATGACTTTTCGAGTGAAAACCACACCATCAACTGACTGGGTGGTTTTATATATGGCGTTATTTGTTGATGAGAGGCGATTTGGCGCATTATTTTCCGCAGAGCACATCTTATGTTGTATTTATACATTCTGGGCTAAATGACGTCATTGGGCTTGTTGTGCATGCATCAGCGAATTTCATGCAATCTGAACACATAAAAAAGGCCACATTGAAGTGGCCGTTTTAAGATAAATGCAGTTAGTGAGGTTTAGGAGTTCGGACCATCAACACGTTCAATACTTACTTTCGCGGTACCAGAGTTGGTAATACCTAAGCGTTTTGCTGCGCCATAAGATAAGTCAACAACACGGTTACCATGAAATGGGCCACGGTCATTTACTTTAACCACAACACTTTTACCGTTGTCTTTATTGGTTACGCGAATAAAGCAGTTTAATGGCAGGCTACGATGTGCAGCAGTCAACTCATTCATATCGAAAGTCTCACCACTGGCTGTTTTACGACCATGGAACTGACGACCATACCAAGAAGCAACGCCTGTTTGGCTGAATTTGCGGACTGTATTGGATGCAACCGTATTCAATTTATCAATCACTGAAGGCTGGTCTGCTGGAATCGCAACTTTGGTTGCAATTGTTTGACGACGGATTTTATCGCCAGAACTTTCAGTCATTGTTAAACTGTTTAAGTTTGAAAAGTGCGAATTAAAGTTATTTGAATCTTTGCTAATCACACGTGAAGCAAGACTTGAATTGTCAGCATCGTTATTTAAATAAGATGACTGAACCAGTTCGGCTTGAGATTGCGTTAGGCTGAAGCCCATCGTTATTGCAAGCACATATTTCAGTGAAGCATGCATCGTTTAACTCCTCGGAACCTTGCTTCGAAACATTCAATTCACTGAAAATCACGGGCAGAGTCTGTAAATTTACTGGTGCAACTACATTTATCGGTAGGGGATAATATTCATGCTGTAATTATGCTGTCTACCATTATTTAAGATTCTTTTGAAAAAAAGACAAAATCACGCAAGAACTGATTAAAAAATAATCTAAATTGTAACTATATATGTTTTTGACTGATTATTTGAACAGTTTCACGAAAATAATTCTTGACTTTTCGTGAAACTTTGAATTTCAAGTCTTAGCGACTTGCAACTTCAAGGCCTAATTGCCATACCGCTGTGGCATATAAGCGGCTGCGGTTATAGCTTGTAATCACTTGATAGTTTGGGTAAGTGATGTAATAAATTGGACCATTACGATCTTCTAGTTGGATGATATTCACTAAGTCTAGGTCATCAATTTTTATAATTGAATTGATTGGACTAATACCGAGGTTTTTGACCACACCATAAGGGGTTGGTTGACTTAAGTCTTTAGCAATGACTTCCTCTGGGTTGTTACCGCTATAGCGGGCTAAGAAACCGATAGGCTGATTTTTTTGCCAACCATATTTAGACATGTAGTTTGCAATCGAGGCAATCGCATCTGCTTCAGAATTACGTAAATCGATATGGCCACTTTGGTCATAGTCCACACCAAATTTATCGATATTACTTGGCATAAATTGAGGATAGCCAATTGCGCCAGCATAAGAGCCGACAATACTGCCTGTCGGATAACCCTCTTTATAAGTCCAAGCAATCAGCGCTGAAAGCTCATCTTGGAAGTATTCGGCACGTCGAGGAAAACCAAAGCCAAGTGTGGCAAGTGCATCACGGGTTATAAAAGAACCTTTATTGGCACCATAGCCTGTTTCTACCCCAAGAATGCCCAGAATGATTGCCTGAGGTACACCAAATTCTTGTTCAGCACGTTGTAGTAGGGCTGCATTTTGATTTTTAAATCGAACACCCTTTTGAATAGTACCCTCATTGAGGAACATTGCTTTATAGGCATACCATGGCTTACTTTCGCCAGGACGATTCATAATATTAATAATATTGGGTAGGTTTTTGGCACCGCTCATTGCTGAATCGACTTGCTGGCTGCTTAAACCATAGGTTTGCATGGTTTTGGCTTTAAATGCGTCATATTGAGGATTTTGAGCGAAATCATTGGCTTGAGAAAAGCTTGAAAAGGAAAATGCAGCAACACATAAGGTCACATTTTTGAGTTTATGCAAGAAGTTCAGCTTTAACATGTATTAGATATTCCTTATTAGCGATGCGTATGAATAGACATGACAATACCAAAGGTTGCCATCAAAGTAATAATGGCGGTACCACCATAACTCATAAAGGGTAAGGGTACGCCAACCACAGGCAAAATTCCGCTTACCATACCAGCATTTACAAAGACATAGACGAAAAATGAAAGTGCAAAGGCTGCTGAAACAAGGCGGCCATAGTTATGAAAACTTTGTAAGCTTATTTGAAAGGTTCGAACAATAATCAAAAAATAGAGCGTAATTAAAATCAGGATCCCAATCAGGCCGAACTCTTCAGAATAAGCAGCAATGATGAAATCGGTATGGCCTTCGGGTAAAAAGTGTAAATGGGATTGAGTGCCTTCTAAATAGCCTTTTCCCATAAAGCCACCTGAACCAATGGCTGTTTTAGATTGAATAATATTCCAACCAGTACCCAAGGCATCGGCTTCAGGATTGAATAAGGTGAGAACACGTTGACGTTGATAATTATGGAGTAAAAACATCCATGCCAGTGGGACGATTGCACCCACTGCGGCAAAAGCAGCAAGAATCATTTTCCACGATAGGCCACTGACAAATAAAACAAAAATTCCACTCGCAAGAATTAACAGTGAAGTGCCTAAGTCGGGCTGTTCTGCGATGATGACAAAGGGAATAATAATCAAAATTAATGAAATGATGACGTTTTTAAAGCTTGGTGGGAGTGGATTAAGCGATAAAAACCAGGCCACCATTAATGGCATACCGACTTTCATAAACTCACTGGGTTGTACACTCCCAAAGCCAGGAATATCAATCCAGCGCTGTGCACCCATACGTACTTCACCAAAGATCATCACTGCGACGAGAGAAAGCAAGCCAAAGCCATAAAAGTAGGGTGAAAAGGCTTGGTAGACCTTGGGGGGAATTTGCGCTAATAAAATCATCACCACAAAGCCAATACCAAAACTCATGGCTTGTTTTGAGACAAGTCCGAGGTCTTGTGCTGAGGCACTATAGAGTACGGTAAGTCCAAGTAAGGCATTCAAAATTAAGAATAAACATAACCATGGATCGATATGTAGACGTTGCCATCGAGAAGGTTGCATGGCGGTGCTAAGACCATCACGCGGTGATTGGCGTAAAAACTTGTATTGAGAACTTGGCGGCATGAGGATGATTTTTATATTGAATAAAATGCTTTTGGCATGCTATCACAATCCGAGTTGAAGACAATCTGTATCAACAAGATGATAAAAAAAACCGAGCAAAAGCTCGGTTTTTAGCGTGCTGAAGGGCTTATTCTACAAAAAATAAACCGTCATGATATTCAGCAAGTGCTTTAAGTTCATCATGACTGAGATGTGGGATTAATTTGTTGATCGCAATATGAACGGCTTTTGTCACTGCCACAGCGCCTAAATCAGCCACTTTGGCTTTGATCATACCCAAGCCGAGGGTTTTGTTGAATTCGACCATAAAATGGCGCACAGTCGCATCTGCAAACTGTTTGTAATATTCAACCAAAGCCGTGCGGTCGACTTCTTTGTCCGCCATAACATCCGCAAAACATGCTTTAAGGTTATTGACCAAGCTGAGATCCAGTGCTTCACCCACATGATATCGGCCAGTTGTATCTTTAAACAGACTGCGTTCAGAGAACGCGATTGAGTCACGAACCACATCATTCGGTGCTTTACTCAATAGTTGTTTCAAAAGTACTGCAACTGTAGATTTGATATAACCTGCTAATTTTTCAGCAGTATCACGTTTATCACTGACTGGAAAATGATGTACAACGTTGGTCAATATCGCATCAATAATCTCATCATTGATGAGTAATGCGGTCTTGTCACGTAAAAGGTAGAGTGGTTCGTTAGAATTTTTTTTCTCAATACCATCCTGAATACTGTTTAATAAGTTTTCAGAAGGTACAAAACCAAAAAAGGGCATTGTCTATTCCTCAATGTTACTTTTATTGTCGTGCCAGTCGGATTGGGCTCGGCAACCATGCTAAGTCCGATACACGGCAGGGATTAATATCTAAACCGCCACGACGCGTATATGCTGCATAAACCATCAGCTGTTCTGGTTTTAAATTTTGCCAAATATCGGCATAAATTTGCTCCACGCATTGCTCATGGAAACCGTTGTGCTGACGAAAAGAGATAATATAGGCTAATAGACTGTGATAACAAGGTTTTTTACCTTTGTAACGGATGAAAACCGTGCCCCAATCGGGTTGACCTGTCACTGGGCAATTACTTCTAAGTAAATGAGAAAAAAGTTGAATCTCTTCAGCTGGCTGACTTACTTCAGTGCATGCTTCTATCGTCTCAAATTTGAGTAGGCTAGCATCTGGATGTTCAGAGAACTGTGTCGGGGCAAAGCCATCAAGACAAATGCCTTGTGGTTGCGTCATCAGGAGTTCATCTACTTGAAATAGCTTAAGCTTTACTGGTGCAGTCGCAGCATCTGAGAGGTCTTGCTCTACCGTTGCAATAAATGCAGCTTCGGAATCGAACTTGGTGAAATTCATACTGTTAAAATACAGTTTGAGTGATTTTGATTCGATTAGAAAAGCAGAGGATGCGGGTAAACTGATTCGGCCAATTGCAACTTGTGGAATACCTTGCTGATTGAGCCAAGAGATCTCAAAAACATGCCACCAGTCCTGACCTTGATAAATACCTGGGACGTCCGAATAGCTTTCACGTGACGCTGCACGTGAAATTGGAAATAAGACATCAGGACTATATTGAGTTGGATATTGGGTTTCTTTACCCAATTGAGAGAGTTCTACAGTCATTATTCACGCATTCCTGAACCACGAGCGAGTAAATAGTACGCAATGCCATAGAGCACTGCACAGAAAAAGGTGACCACGGTGAGTGACATCGCCACATTGACATCACTGTGTCCTAAAATACCGTAGCGGAAGGCATTGACCATATACACGATTGGGTTGATTAGGGAGAGATTTTGCCAGAATGTGCTAAGCGCACTAATTGAGTAAAATACACCACCAAGATAGGTTAATGGTGTTAGTACAAAGGTTGGAATAATTGAAATGTCATCAAATGATTTGGCATAGACGGCATTAATTAATCCACCAAGTGAAAATAGTAACGATGTGATAATCACGGTATATACAGTCACGAAGACATTATAAATACTCAGTTGGGTAAAGAACAGACTCATCGCGGTGACAATCGCACCAACCAAAACACCACGAGCCACACCACCAATCACATAACCCCATAAGATCAAATGGAGCGGTACAGGACTCATGATCAGTTCTTCAATGCTCTTTTGAAACTTTGCACTAAAGAAGCTTGAAGATACATTGGAATAACTATTGGTAATCACAGCCATCATGATCAAACCAGGCACAATGAACTGCATATAGCTAAAGCCGCTCATTTGTCCGATACGAGAACCCACTAAATTGCCAAAAATCACAAAATACAGGCTCATGGTAATCGCAGGCGGTAGCAGTGTTTGTGGCCAAATTCGCATGAAACGACGAATTTCTTTTTGCACTAGCGTAAGTAATGCAACTCTCAGTTGAGTGAAA
Organism: Acinetobacter pullicarnis; assembly: GCF_006352475.1. Classification (NCBI taxonomy): domain Bacteria; kingdom Pseudomonadati; phylum Pseudomonadota; class Gammaproteobacteria; order Moraxellales; family Moraxellaceae; genus Acinetobacter; species Acinetobacter pullicarnis. The sequence goes on along the minus strand of NZ_VCMZ01000001.1, from coordinate 2,801,001 downwards.
TTCATGGCGTCACTCCATCTAGATTTTTTTCAACCATTTTGACAAAGAGCTCTTCGAGTCGATTGGACTTGTTACGCATACTACGAACTTGAATTCCGAGAGATTCAAACAACTGAAATAAATCATTTAAACTGTGTGCTTTGTCCATTGTCACTTCAAGTGTCATCGGATCAAGTAAGCTAAACTCAAGCCCAGCAATTGGAATATCGAGCGGTTCAATCGCCTCTTCTAAGTCGAAGATAAAAGATTCTTCATTCAACTGACCGAGGAAAGCTTTCATGCTGGTATCTTCTTTAATCACACCGCGATCGATAATCGCAATGCGGCGACACAGCATTTCAGCTTCTTCAAGATAATGCGTGGTGAGAATAATAGAAGTACCTTTTTCATTCATTTCGGTGAGAAAATCCCACATAGAACGACGTAACTCGATATCAACACCGGCAGTCGGCTCATCTAGAATGAGTAGTTTCGGTTCATGCATCATGGCACGTGCAATCATTAAGCGGCGTTTCATCCCACCTGAAAGCATCCGAGCCTGAACATCACGTTTATCCCAAAGCCCAAGCTTTTCTAAATACTGTTCAGCGCGTTGCTGAGCAAGCGCTTTGGGAATGCCATAATAACCCGCTTGCGTCACTAGAATATCAAAGGTCTTTTCAAAATGACCAAAGTTAAACTCTTGTGGAACGACCCCGAGACATTGCTTTGCATGTGAAGGGTGGGTGGTGAGGTTATGGCCAAATATTTCGACTGTACCACTGGTTTTTTGGATGAGTGAACTAATAATGCCAATTGTGGTTGATTTACCCGCACCATTTGGCCCTAAAAGCGCATAAAATTCACCTTCGGCAACGGATAAGTCGATGCCTTTAAGCGCCTGAAATCCATTGCTGTAGGTTTTTGCTAAATCTTTGAGTGTCAACGCCTCAGTCATGAAAAACTCACTTACTCCGATGTGCGCCTATTGTGAGCGATCTATCGCAATAAACCAAGTTAAAATGGCGCAATCGAATGTTGCATAAATGGAACATTGTTTAAAGCATAAGCAGTAAGTCGTGAACACTCTTATAATTGCTTTACCTTTGCAATATTTTTGCTATGATGTCCGCTGTATTTTTATGCGCTCATAGCTCAACTGGATAGAGTACAGGTCTCCGAAGCCTGTGGCGTGGGTTCGAGTCCCGCTGAGCGCACCACACTCTTCAATATAATCAATAACTTATCTGTGCCTTGGCGGGAATTTGGCGTCAGCAGGTTATAAACTATACATCTATATATAAAACTCGCTGTATTTTGCTGTGAAATTTCTTCGCTACATTCTAACCTTGCTTGAGAGTCATACCGTGATTGGTATAACCTGTATGGTATTCATTTTAGATAAATTAAATACTGAGCGACGGAGGAGAATATTTCGAAGATTTTCCAGAACGATAGATCACTTATACAAAAGAATATCTTTGATAAATATCAATATCTTGTATTTTACGTAAAGATGGATTTTTACTATGCAATAACTGTGTGGTCTCGATAATTAATTCTTCTAAATCATATCCTTGAATGGTTCTTCCAAGTAGGAAAGAGACAGTGTAATCGGTCCAGTTTGTCCCATGTTCTGAAGCTATTTTTTCTGCTAGCTCTATAATCGTCCATGCCTCGCTTTCGGATAAATAACCACTCCAAAAGCACCATTTAGCCAATGAAACGGCACGACAAATATCCCATGCGTAGGTAGATTGTGTTTGTAGAACCAAGGAAAGATCTATTTTTAACGCTTTGGCTATTTGCTTTTGGATTTTACTTAAATCTTCAGACGGTTGCTGTAATAACGCATCAATTTGCTGACTTCGTTGCAATTCAAGTAGATTTTTTAATGCCTCTTTGGCTTCCTCCGCATTGCTAATCTCCCATTGTTGAGCTAATTCATGTTTAAACTGGCTCAAATCTATATCGTCTGGATAAAATTTTAAAATCTTTTCTCCACGATAATAAAAAAGAATCGCACCCAAGGCCAATCTCTTTTCTTGTTGCTTGGTTAATGGTTTTTCAACATTGTTGAGCTTGAAGTCATCAAAACTTTTTTGCTTTCTTTTTTTCATGATTGTACTTAAGACAACCATGTAAACAATGAATACGCAGGCGATTCCACCGATGATCAAATAAATATTCGTGTTCATTTATTCCCCTTTCTATGATGATGTTGATGTGTCTGAAAATAGAGATTTTTTATGGTAGAGCAAAAAATCAACGGCACTTTATCATGAATAAAAAATGAAATACTTCTTTAGATAATTAAATTAATAGAATTTACCGTGCGTTATTTTTAATACTAGGTATGTCGAGCGTTTAAGCTGTATATAATAAATTTTATCAGATCTTGTCACGATTACCCTTAAGTGTTTTAGACGTGCAACTGCATTTTTAAGAAAAAGGGCGTGCATGTTTTGACAATAACTTAATCTCTAACAGTGTTTAATTATGGAAGACATATCAATATTTAGTTTGCTTTTTTCAGGGGTGATTTCTAGCTTTGGCATGTCACTTCCAGATAACGAAAGATTCGCGTTTATTCCAGAGCGTGGAAAGCCTATGGTCTTTACTGGAACAGTGGGTAAAGGTCTTTCAAGTGCGGAAAATACAGAGGCCGAGCTTAAAGCGCATGTTTTAAGGCTAGATAAGCCAGTGTTTTTTAAAGGGGCCGTTTGTGGTGAAATTACACAGAAAAGAATAGCTTTAAATCATTCTGATGTTGCTGTATTTCAAGGTGAGCGTGTCATTATTGAAGGGATAGTTTTGTGTAATATTCAGACTCAGAAAGAATATTATATAAATGACTTTAGTATCAAACGGGTTGCTGAATAACTTTAAGTTGATAATAAGTCTTATTAAAATAAAGTTACCTAAAATCTAGAACATACAAAGCTCAATAATGTTATTAATAGGCCCTTTCATAAATATGAAAATACGCTTTGTCTTTCTCGTATTCGGTGTAATGAAAAGATTTATGAAAGCGGTCTATTAAATTTAGAATGAATAGTCACTTAACTTTGCGATCTGAGTAAAAGAGAGTATAAGATATATACTTGAATATTTGATTAGAAACTTAATGTGAGTAAAAATATGTCGACAAAATTTATAATTCGCTTTGCAGGTGTTCTTTTACTAATTTTGATACTCGCTGCACTTTGTATTCAATTGTTCTCTACGCCAGCAATAACCGTTGTCATGTGGATTTTTGCAATGCCAATTATTCTTGCAGTTCCTATTTTGGCTTCTGTAGTCTTGGCAAAAGATGCAGAACTTGAAGAGTCAGTTTAATCACAGTCATTGGCTAAAATAAGCGTTTAGTGAAAGTGGAGCCCATCGTCAGATGGGCTTTTTATTTGTCAAAGCCAATTTAAAATAAAGTATTACGAGTATGTTTGTTTAGGTGCTTTTTGTTGCATAGACAATCTCTAGACTTATTTTTTGATATATTTTATTTTTAAAATTTAGCTGTTGAATCAGATGAAAAAAATTATTTATATTCTATTGGCTGTTACTGCAACTGGATTGACAGCCTGTTCAAATATTGCAAATAAAACAGAAGCTAACTCAATGAAAATCAATATGGCAAATCCTGCGAGTCAATATTGTGTCGATCAAGGTGGAGAATTAAAAATTAAAACTGATGCTGAAGGTGGTCAGTCTGGTTATTGTTATCTTCCAAATGGGCAGGTGGTTGAAGAGTGGGAGTTTATGCGAAGCAATCAGCCTCAATAATAATTTCCAATGAAATTGAAATACAAACCATCTTCGGATGGTTTTTATTTTAAAAGCAATGATAAAGGATGATTAGAATATAAGTCTGGGTGTAAGGTGTTGTTCAAATTCAATAAATCCATTCTAGAGCAGTTTAAAGCTAGAGATCGTTTGGTTGGAGTAATGCAAAACACAGTTATTCCAATGTTCTTGATCAATCGAAAAAATGCCCCAAACGCTGGCATATATATGACGCAGCAGTATTGTCGATTAATAGATCATCCCAAGCTGCTAGCACTGGATGATGTTGCGCATTGGCCGCAATGGCAATCACCAGATCAAATCATTCAAAAGTTTATTAATGTACTTTCAATATAATTCTCATCTGTTGTGAACAGATTTATACCGTCATCTAAGCTTCATATAAACAGGATAAAATTTTATTGCTTGAATTTATTAAATCATGATTATTGGGGTAGAAAATGTTAAACATTAAATCGCTGTGTGTGATTGCCTTGGCTTCTTCTGCATTGCTGCTTGCGGCATGTGGTAAAAAAGATGCAGCTCAAAATGTAGAAAGCCAAGCTGCAAGTCATGCAAATGCAGCACCGGAAACTGTTGAGCAATCCGCACCAGCACCTGAGATGAGTGCTGATCAACCAGCAGTAGAGTCTGCACCTGCTACAGAACAGTCACCTGCTGAAACTGAAGCGATTAATGCAATCGATAAGCCTTCTTAATCTGAAAATAAAGAGGCAAGTTGAATTGATAAAGCCCATTTTGTGAATGGGCTTTTTATGTAAAATTTAAAAAATCTAAATAAAAAACCAAGTACGGGTACTGAAAAAAGATAAACCGAATTTAAAAAATAACGGATTTGATGAATATTATTGAACAATAAGTAGTGGGGGAGGCCAGATTTAAATGAAATATAAGTTTGGATATAAAAAAAACCCACCGAAGTGGGTTAAATTGTTACCGAAGTAACTAAATGAAGTTTCATTAAACAATATCTCTGTACACGACAAATTTCACAGAACCCTTATCCTATCAGGGTTCTGCCTTCTTAAAATTGCCAAAATTTCCTTAAACTCTTCTTTTTTCCCAAAACCAATTAAACGCTGAATCGCCATTTGAACATAGTCTAAACCATAGCGAAATAAACTCATTGAGAGTCGTCCATGCTTCTTTATTTTTATCACTTTTTTTTGATCATGTTGCCATTCACCCGTTAAGTAACACCAACAGAAGCTTATAGCTAACACCGCAATCAATTTTTTCACTCGTCTAGGGTCTGTCAAGCGCGTATTTTCAAGATTAAACCCGCGTCCTTTGAGACAACTGAATAAGGTTTCAATTTCCCAGCGTAATGCATAATCCTGAATAGCATTGGCATTAAACTGAGGAGAAACGACGAGTAAAAGCTCTCCATTTTCTAACTGTAGTGCACTTATATATAGTTTCACCCGACCAACCAAAATCCGTCGTTTACGACATTCAATTTGACCAACTTTAAGATGGCGAAATAAATCACTAATTTTATGATTCTTTCCTAAATGATTGGTGACAATGAAGTTTTTTTAACACGAATGCAGAAGTTGATGTCTTGTTCAATTAACCATGTAAACCACTGCTCACCGATAAACTCTCTGTCTGCGAACACATTCACAATACGGTCTTTACCAAAAATGGCTATAAAGCGTTGAATCAAAGCAATACGCTCTTTCGTATCTGAATTTCCACGTTTATTAAGCAATGTCCAAAGGATAGGTATCGCTATTCCACGATAAACGATTGCGAGCATCAGGATATTAATATTTCGTTTTCCCCATTTCCAATTGGTTCTATCTAAAGTCAGTTGCACTTGGTCGAATGAAAACATATTGAAAATCAACTGAGAAATTTGACGATAATCAAAATACTGACCTGCAAAGAAGCGCTGCATACGTCGATAAAATGATTGTGGTAAGCACTTGATGGGCAAGGCTTTAGATGCAGAAGAAAGATTACATGTTTGCTTTAAAATAATCACAAGCATGATGAGCGCAAAGCACTTTAAATGTGACTTGTTCCATTTTAGATATTTGTTTAAGATAAGATATAACTCATTGAGATGTGTCATAGTATTCGTCGTTAGAAAACAATTATTATGACATTATTTCAATGAGTTATCTATTTTTGTCGTGTACAGAGAAACAATATAAAAGAAAATGCATCTATTAGACTTTAGCTTAGCAAGTAATTTGCTGATTGTTAAAATTAGCTGCTAATCAGGTTTTTATTTTCTAGGGCTTTACGTAGATAAGGATCCAAATCTTCTTGGCGTAATAGCCATTGCACATAATCACCTGGGAGATCTTTAATTGCTGTTCCCCGATGTTTGCCAAAGGTAATGCTTTTCGGAATACGAGCCTCCTCGGAAGCTGTATAAAGTTCTTCAATATTTTGAATATTTAAGTGATGTACGATATGCATCAAAATATTGGCAGTTAAAATAATATCAGCATCGGCACGATGTGCGCCTTTGAGCATACTGCGGGCTTTTTCACTGCCTTGACTGATTTGGTAGATGAGAGCAGAGATATTGTGGGCTTCAACATCTGGCCAAACGGCACGGGCCAAAGCGAGGGTACAGATTGCTTTAATATGATCAGTATTAACACCACATTGTTGAATTGCACGAATATCGTAGTCAATATTGTGACCAATGATATAGCGTGTGTCTGCAGGAAGTTGAAACTCACGGTAGCTTGGTTTGCCGATTAGATCAGATTCTAAAATATGATGTACAGCCATTGAGCCAAAAGAGATTTTCTCATCACCAATACTATAAAGCTGATCAAACATCTGCTGGCGATCTAAGCTTAATTGAGCGTGATGAATCTCAATTGGGGCATAGGCAATTTCAATCGGTAAGCCATTTAAGCTATGCGTTTCTGTGTCGAGAATAATAGCCTGCATATCAATATACCTAAGTGGAGGTCTGTTTTTTAATTTACCTGATCTGATTCGATCATACAAACCAAGAGTTGATTGGAGCTGTATAGTGAATAGGCGAACAAATCAGCTTTTACCAATGATTGGGATAATAAAGTACATTTTAAAGTAAGTTAGTATAAATAAGCTGCGAAAATATAGAAATATTTAATAAAACTATTGGGTTAATTTGTTTTTAAATCACTTATATAGATGAATAATTTTAATTTAATAATGATCAAAGTTCATTCTGTATAATGGCAAACTTCATGGTACAATGTGCGCCAATCTGAGCACGGCTTCACAGCCTTTTTTAATTAGGATTTCGCTAATGTTTGCCAATATTTCTATTTCTGAATTTGACCCAGAACTAGCTCAAGCAATCACTGCTGAAGATGCGCGTCAAGAAGCGCATATTGAGTTAATCGCATCTGAAAACTACTGTTCTCCAGCGGTGATGGAAGCACAAGGATCGAAGCTTACCAACAAATATGCAGAAGGTTACCCAGGTAAACGCTATTATGGCGGCTGTGAATATGTTGACGTGATTGAGCAACTTGCAATTGATCGTGCAAAAGAATTGTTTGGTGCAGACTATGCAAACGTTCAACCGCATGCGGGTTCACAAGCAAACGCTGCAGTTTACCTTGCATTGCTTAACCCAGGCGACACCGTTTTAGGTATGAGCTTGGCGCATGGTGGTCACTTGACACACGGTGCTAAAGTTAGCTTTTCAGGTAAAACATATAATGCAATTCAGTACGGTTTAAATACTGAGACTGGCGAAATTGATTATGAAGAAGTTGAGCGTTTGGCTTTAGAACATAAACCACGTATGATCGTTGCTGGTTTCTCTGCTTATAGTCAAATCATCGATTGGCAACGTTTCCGTGATATCGCGGATAAAGTTGGCGCTTACTTGTTTGTTGATATGGCACACGTTGCTGGTTTAGTTGCTGCGGGTGTTTACCCAAGCCCAGTAAACATTGCTGACGTAACCACAACCACAACGCATAAAACACTTCGTGGTCCACGCTCTGGTCTAATTTTAGCTAAAGCAAACGAAGAGATTGAGAAAAAATTACAATCTGCAGTATTCCCAGGCAACCAAGGTGGTCCTTTGGTTCATGCGATTGCTGCAAAAGCGATTTGCTTTAAAGAAGCAATGACTCCTGAATATAAAGTTTATCAACAACAAGTTGTTAAAAATGCTCAAGCAATGGCTGAAGTATTGATTGCACGTGGTTATGATATCGTTTCTGGCGGTACTGAAAACCACCTATTCCTGTTGTCGTTGATTAAACAAGATGTGACCGGTAAAGAAGCAGATGCATGGTTAGGTGCTGCGAATATTACCGTGAATAAAAACTCTGTACCAAATGATCCACGCTCACCATTTGTGACTTCTGGTATTCGTATCGGTACGCCTGCTGTGACCACACGTGGTTTTGCTGAAGCGGAAGTTCGTGAATTGGCAGGTTGGATTGCTGATATTCTAGATAGCAAAGGTGACCAAGCGGTAATCGATGCAGTTAAAGTGAAAGCTGAAGCGGTCTGCGCTAAATTCCCTGTTTATGCATAATTGAAAAACTTGAGAAAGCCCCCCTCAAGGGGGCTTTTTTTATAAAGCGTTAAAAGTAAAAAAAGTAGTTTTAAATTTAACGACTGCTTTTGTTGTAATCTGTTATAAATAATTCATACGTTAATTCAAATATGACGATGTTATTCAGGGCAATATGGCCTGTGAAATTTCGAGTTTTAAGGAGTCGCTAAGATGGCTAAACCAAGTATTATTATTTCATCACAAGATTTACAGCGTTTGGAAACAATGTTAGAGCATCAGGCTAAATTGACGCCTACAATGCAACATTTGGAAGATGAATTGGCACGTGCACAAGTCGTTGAACCGAAAGACATTCCATCGAATGTGGTCAGCATGAATGCAAAAGTGATGATTCAAATTGCGCCTGCGACTGAAGCGACTGAAATTACCTTGGTTTATCCGCATGATTTCCGTGGTGAAAAAGGACAGGTTAATATTGTTGCCCCTGTTGGTGCTGCAATTTTAGGTTTGGCAGAAGGTCAAGAAATTGAATGGCCACAGCCTGATGGACATATGATGAAAGTGAAAATTGAAAAAGTTGTTTTCCAGCCAGAAAGAGAAGGCGACTTTTTATAATGGCTGCACACAGTATGATGCAATTAGCCAAGTGATCAAGCGCGTTAAAAGTATTAAAAAAGCAGCTCTATTGGAAATCGAGCTGCTTTTTTTGTGGCTAGGATTTGCATATGACTAAGTTGGCTAGCGTCATATTTTTCGGCATTCTGTGATTTCTATCGCTGAGCCTTAAAAACCAGAAGTATGCCCTTTACTTGGATATTTAAACAGATGCTCGAGTTGAAGTTGAAACTTCTGCTGTGGTGCTAAAGCAATGATCCATTGGTTAATATTCGGTTGGCCTTGCCAGGTCGTTGTTGATGGTTTGATGCTATAGCTGCTTTGCGTGCTCAATTGGCTTTGACGACTTTGTGGCACAGCATCAAAGAGGCTGACTTGAACCGGATAGTTATGCAGGTTTTGGATGACGTACTGCTGTTTTTGCAAAGTCTCCGCTTGAGTTTTGCCCATCATATTTTTTTTGTCTACTAGATCAACAACCTTGACCTGAATCTGCTCATCGACTCCAAAATTCATGTTGAGTTTTTCATCTGGGCTATTGTTCCAAGCACGTTGTCCAATATAGTCACCATCACGATATAACTTGACCATACCTGATGGCCAGTTGTTGTCGAGTGTGGAAAGTTCAGCATTAATCGTGGCTTGAGGAGACTGTCTTGGAATCACCCAAACAGACAGTGCGACAGGAAATTGCTCTGTTTTTAAAGGAAGATATATTTGTTGCTGACTGCTGGCCAGTGAGGTCTTGGTATCTGTACGAAATTCAGCGCTGTAGTTGAGTTCATTGGCTTCAAATTCAGGGAATTGTGGTGCAGCAGCTTCAACTTCAACGGTGTTATCCATTTCTATTGATTTTCTTTCTTTGGTCATTGCATAGGCCGCCATTGGCACGGGTGCAGGACGAATAATGGGTGTCGGCTCATAGTAGTTAACTGACCAAGGTTCTGGTGTAACTTGTCTCACTTGGCCTTGTGGCTGAGCAGTTGATAAAACTAATTTGACGTTGTTCCAATCTTCACCGGTTTTTTGTGAAAGCATGGCCATGCGGGTGAGGGTAATTTGTTTTTGAGCGCTGTTTAGTTCCGCTTTATAGATCGGTTGCCAACGTGCATAGGGGACGATATAGCTGATTTTAATTTCGCCTTTCTGTGCTGCTTGAACGTAGAATTTTAGACTACGTTGATTAAATTGGTGATCCCCAATTGCATTTAAATCTTGCTGTAGTTCTCTATGACGTTGTTCTAATTCTTTTTTTTGCTGAGTAGCAGCATCTATCGCGATAAATGCATCATAGGCTTGATTGCGAACTTTTGTGCCTGATCCAGTGGTTAGGTTGGTTAAAAATTTATTTTGCAATTCAGCTGCTTGAATAATGGCACGTTGTGCTGAAATCTGTGTTTCGAGCAGTTTAATTTCATTTTTGAGTTGATGTGATTCTTGCCCAGCGGGTTTATTTAATGCGCTATCTTGATGTGATACTGCATTGACATCGATATTTGAGGTTTGATATTGCAATTGTGATATATCAAAATTTGCAGGAAGTCCGTCTAAAGTCACCAAGTGTTCACCAGCTTTGACCGGAATACTTCGTTCAATTTTTGCTGAATTGGGATATAAAGTGACCTGTTGAATGGGGGCTTCACTTAGGCTGAGTGCATAAACAGTGGTTGAAAGAGCACTATAAAGTGGAACAAAAAGAAGTGTCGATGTTATTTTCACGGGAGCGTCCAAGTCACATTTTAAAGCATTATGCATGAATGACGGACTAGATATAAATAGTAGAACCAAATTGATTACAACTATTTAAATTTAATGGGAAAACTAAGGCTGAACAATTAGGCTGTACAAGCTTCGGGGTTTAATCGCATCTTCTTCGTTTTAGATTTAAGTGATTGGTCATTTAAGTTATCGAGTACTTAAGTTATTTAGGGTCGGTATTGCTGAGATATTTTTGGAGGTATTGTCCTCGAATTTCAGCGCGCTGTTCAGCAGTGGTCGCTTTGTCGAGTTTTTTGCGCATGGTGTGACGTTCATCACTGCTCATTTGTTGCCAAGCTTCCCGCATTTTTTGTTTTTCTTGTTCTGGAAGTTGGGTGAACCAATCCATCCGCTGTTGCAGGGAAACGCTTTGGGTTTCTGGAATTTCTTTTAAATTTTGGTAGCGTTTAATTAGGGCACGTTGTTCATCTTCTGACAAAGTGTCCCATGCTTCAATCTGCGTATTGGGATTTTTTGAGAAAATCCAAAAGCGGTCAAAACCAGCAAAGCTGGTTTGTAAGAAACTCAATGCACAACATGCCAATATAAAACGTTTAGCTGCCATGTGACGTTTTATCCTCAGCAAAAACAGAAAGCATTTCCAAATCTTCGACCATTTGAGGGGAAAGTTTTGGTGTGGTAATCGCTTGTTGGGTATAGGGCTTACTGTTGAGCTGCATGACGTTCGGGACAACCATGACGCCCATAATTGCTGCGGTGACCGCAAAACCTGTCATTTTCCAAAGACCAAGATAGGATCTTGGTTTATTTCCAATTTCAGTAAGTACTTTTTCCATCACTACGGCTTTATTGCGATGCTCATGAGCAAGCGTATCTAGCTTTTTGGTGACTTGTTGGTTGAAAAGATCATTCTTCATTCGGTGTACCTCTCATAAATGGATCTAAATGAGATAGCGTTGTTCTTAGGGCTTTTATGGCACGGTGATAATGGGTTTTCACGCTTCCCTCACTACAACTCATGATTTGAGCGGTGGTCTGCGTATCAAAACCTTCCCAAGCACGTAACATAAAGGCTTGTTGTTGGCGAACAGGTAGTTTTGCGATTGCCGCTTGAATTTCTTCAACGGTGACTGCCTGATCTAAAAATGCTAATGGATTTGGGGTTGATTCATCAATGATGTCTAAAGCATCTTCGTCGTCTGAATCTAAATTTAATTTACGGAATAAGGAAAAGGGCGAGGCACGTCGGGCTTCTTTGCGGCGCCAATCTTGTAGTTTATTGGTGAGGATGGTGTAAAACAACGGATACCATTCGTCTGTATCTTTTTCGGCATAGGCTTTGTGCAGGGAAATAAAGGCTTCCTGCACCAAATCCATCGCAATGCCATGATGTCCTTGGGTTGCGCTTTCCATCATCACGAGGGCACGACCAGTCACGTCTTGCATAAAAAACTTAAGACGTTGTTCAGCGGTACTCTGTTGAGTACTGCTGCTTTCAGACTGTGACTGTTTAGGTGCTAAATCCATAGAGATGGAAAGTCCCGACATTGGGTGCCCACCGATTTTTAATTCGTTAACTCAATTAACGCTTAAATATCGGATTCGGTTGACATCGTGAACAAATATTTTAAACAGTGTAAATGATTTTGATGAAACTTTGAGGGTAAATTAAATAATTTAACCAATTAAACCCGTTGTCGAACCATTTCAAATAAACAGATAGAGCCAGCAATTGCGACATTGAGTGATTCTTGTCCACCGGGTTGCGGAATTGAAATCGCTTGTGCGTGTTGCAAAGCAAATTCAGAAACCCCTTGGCCTTCATTGCCCAAAATCAAAACACACTGCGCTTTAAGATCTTTGCTATATAAACTTGAAGCTTGATGCGAGCTGGTGGCATACACAGGAATCTTAAACTGATCTAGAATTTGATCAAGTTTAATGTTTTCATAGGTATGCAATGAAAAGTGTGCACCCATACCAGCACGTAGTACGCGTGGTGACCAGAGGGCAGCAGTGCCTTGGGTTGCGACAATTTGATCAAAACCGGCCGCAGCAGCGGAGCGAAGTAAAGTTCCGACATTGCCTGGATCTTGAATATTTTCAAGAATAAGTGTGTCTTGAGTAAAATCTAAGCTGTGTCGTGATTGCGGTAAATCAATAATCGCGAGACAAGCTACAGTATTGGTCAATGGGCTTAAATCACGATAGAGTACTTCACTGATTACAAAGATATGGCAACTGTCGAGATCAATTAATTTTTGTAGATCAGGGTGCTGTAACGCTGCTTCTGTACTAAAAATTGAATTGAGCTTATGACCTTGCGCGATCCATGCTTCGCATAAGTGGTTACCCTCAAGGATGGTTTGTCCTTGCTTTTTACGATAGCTGGCTTGTTGAATTAAGCCACGTAGGTGCTTGATTTTGGGGTTTTCTTTAGATTCTAAAAAGATAATAGACATCGTACACAGGTCCAAGGAAGTCAGCTTAAACACTGACTTCCATTGTAGATTAAAGGTGGTATTGGGTGACTAAATCAACTTCATTTTTAGAGCCAATCACGACAGGCACACGTTGATGCAATTCAGTCGGTTGAATATCTAAAATACGAACACGTCCAGTGGTTGACGCTCCGCCAGCTTGCTCGATCAGCATGCTCATTGGATTGGCTTCATACATTAAACGTAAGCGGCCTGCTTTGCTTGGATCTTTGCGGTCATAAGGATAGAGGAAAATACCGCTACGACATAAAATACGGTGAATATCACCAACCATACAAGCCACCCAACGCATATTAAAATCTTTGCCACGTCCTGCAGTTTTACCCAGTTGTAGCTCTTCGATATAACGTTGAACTGGTGCTTCCCAGTGACGTTGATTTGAGGCATTAATTGCAAACTCTTGAGTATCCGCAGCCACTTGAATATTTTCAGTGGTGAGGAAGTATTCTTGCGTTTTTGGATCGAGCGTGAATGCAACCACGCCAGTACCAACGGTCAAAACCAACATGGTTGATGGACCATAAAGCACGTAGCCAGCAGCAACCTGTTCCGTACCTGCTTGAAGGAAGTCTTCAGCTTGTGTCACTGCATTTTTTGCAGGCAGAATAGAGAAAATTGTACCGACACACATATTGATGTCGATATTGCTTGAGCCATCTAATGGATCGAACAAAACCAAATATTCGCCATTTGCTTGTGCAGGGGTGAACTCATCAAGTTCTTCAGAAGCCAAGCCACCCACGTGTTGATGAACTTTTAATGCATCAATCAGATAGTCATTGGAAATGATATCCAGTTTTTTCTGAGTTTCACCTTGAACATTTTCATGCTCAGCACTGCCAAGAATGCCAGCGAGCGCACCGCTTTGAAGGGCTTGATCAATCGTTTTACAAGTGTCGGCGATCGTGTTGATAACATCAGCCAACGCAGGTGTTAAATTCCCTTGTTGTAATGCTAAATATTGGGAAAGTGTACGATAAGCCATAGCGAGATTGCTCCAAGAACCGAAAAAAAGGGGTAAATCAATAATGCCGGCTATTTTAGATGAGTTCGCACTAAAATAGAAACAATACCCGTTATTTGTGCTTATTTTAAACTTGCAACTCAGTTAGAACCTGCTATGTTGATTAAAGCGGTGTCAAAGTACAAGGAGTATGCCCATGACAACCAAAACCTTTGATGCGATGCCATCATCTACCGAAGCGATTGATCTTCAAGATATTAGTAGCGAAAGTGTCAAGAATGCTTGGAAAGATTACGCAGATAAACCTGAGTATAAAACATTCAACAAACATGACATGATTGAGTCAATGCAAGTCAAACCGCCAGAGCAAGAATAATCTGTTTTTTAATAAAAAAGCGCCCATCTTAAATGAGCGCTTTTTTTGATAGATTGCTGTGTATTGACACGTCAATCGACTTCTTGCGTATTGCTTATTTTAAAAGTGGTGGGACTGCTTCATAGTTCAATTCTACGCGACGGTTTTCTTTCCATGCAGCTTCGTTATGACCCAGATTAACTGGCATTTCTTTACCATAACTGACGGCTTCAAGTTGACCTGGATTTACGCCATTGGTGATTAGGTAGCTTTGTACCGCTTTTGCACGACGTTCGCCAAGTGCCATATTGTATTCACGCGTACCACGTTCATCTGTATGACCAGTTAATGCAATTTTAGAGTTCGCATTGGCCATGAGGAACTGTGCATGTGCTTGTAGCGTGCGGTAGTCATCATTTGAAAGGTCGCTGCTGTCATAGTCAAAATGTACAACACGTTTGGCTAAAAATGCTTTATTGGCTTCGGTCACACCTTTAGAAGACGCACCCGCAAGACTTTGTGCACTGAGCGCTGCATCTTCACTTAAGCCCGTAGTATTGACCGTGATCGCTTCGGTTGGTGTTGTGGTGCCTGAAGTAATATCGACAGCCGGTTTACGACTTGCACAGCCAGTCATAACCAGACTGAGTGCAAGTAAAGGAAAAGCTAAATATTTAATCGATTGCATGCTGTTCTCCATGAACATAATGAGTCAGTGTGAGGAAGTCGGTGTAGAGGCGTTATTTCGGTGCCCAAGCCGGTTCGCGGACTTCGCCTTGTTCACTTGGCAAATTCATACGGAAGCGCCCGTCTGTAGACATAATCGCAAGTAAACCGCGGTTGCCTTCGCGTGTTGCGTAAACTACCATTTGACCATTCGGTGAGAAACTTGGTGATTCATCTAAACTGGTTGGGGTTAAAATATTGGTAATGCCAGTTGAGATTTCTTGAATCGCAACTTTGTAATTACTGCCCGCAGGGCGGTGTACCAAAGCGACATATTTGCCATCAGCGCTGAGTGCGCCACGGGCATTAAATGCGCCTCTAAAGGTTAGGCGTTTGACTGAGCTATCGTTAAATGTATAGCGATAGATCTGTGCAGAGCCACCACGATCTGAGGTGAAAATAAAGGATTTACCATCTGGGGCATAACGCGCTTCGGTATCAATCGCGCTGTCATTGGTCATACGGGTGACTTGACGGGTATTTAAATCCATCTGGTAAATTTCAGGATTGCCATGCATCGATGCGGTGAACAGCATGGTTTGCCCATCTGGTGAAAAACTTGGCGCACCATTTAAACCGACAAATTTAGCCAAGACTTCACGTTGTCCTGTTGCCAAGTCTTGCAAATAAATGGCAGGTCGTTTGGTTTCAAAAGACACATAGGCGATTTTTTTGGCATCCGGTGTCCATGCTGGCGATAAAATTGGATCACGCGAGCTCAGTACGGTTTTGGGTTGTTCGCCATCAGTATCAGCAATTTGTAAGGTATAGCGCTGCGCAGGGGTTGCCTGATTACGCAATACATAAGCAATACGCCCCGTAAAGTCACCTTTAATCCCAGTGAGTGCTTGATAGATGGTGTCACTGATCATATGTGAGGCTGAACGTACACGCGAAGCAGGAACGGTCAACTGTTCATTTAATAAATAGCTTTGTTTTTCGACATCATACAGTTGGTAATGGATCACATAGGAGCCATCTGCTGTTGGTTTTACCTCACCAAGCACCACATAGGGAACGCCTGCGGCTTTCCATTCTGCTGCATTGACATTGTTAAGTGTCGCTGTTGCAGGCAAATTGGTTGAAGCACTGCTAAAACGTCCTGAGCGATTTAAGTCATTTTCAATAATCGGGTAAAACGCACGATCATTACTGAACGGAATGATGGCAATTTTTGGCGCTTGTTCTGGCGCTTTGGCAATTTCAAAGTAAAGCTGTGCGGAAGCGGTGGTCACGAGTGCAGGGCTAAGCGCTGCCACTATGGCCAAACCGAGAAGATGTCTAGTCATAATTTTCATTGGTCGTCATATACTCAATATATTGTTTGTTCAGTTACGTTCATTTTCTAGCATAACCGCATGATTCTAAGCTATATAAAGCACGCAATGATGAATAAAAAATGAATCAATAAATTAAAATTAAAATGATCATAATCTAGTGAATAGCATGTGTCATGCTTTTTTTGGTAGCCAAGCCGATTGTCAAAGCTGCCGTGAGCATCGGGAGACAAGATTCAAATAGATGAGATTGATTATTACTGCAAGTTTCACATTATTTAACGGTGAGGTTTGCAGTGATGTTTTTAACAGTATTTAAAAATTAATAAGGGGCAGTATCACTTGTGATGAACAATAAAAAATCCCTGCGCAGGGCAGGGATATTCTGTTTATTGCACAGTGAGTACAGTTTTAAAAGATCGCGCTAGTTTCCTTGCCTCAGGATCTGCAGGCATTGGATAGGGTGCCGCAGCACGAACTGCTTTTTCAGCACTGGCTTTTACATTGGGGTCAGATGCAATGACATTGACACTGGCAATTGAGCCGTTTTCATTTAAGACAACACTAACTGTGGCCTTTTCTCCAGTCTTGCCAAGAGGTGGATTCCAAGAAGATTTGACTTTACTTTTAAACGCACCAACAGAATTTGAAGCCGTTCTTTTCGCATTCTGCGTGTTGGTGGTTTTACTTGCACCTTCAAGTTCATCATTAATGGCTTTATCACGAGCAGCTTTGTCACGAGCAGCTTTGTCACGCGCGGCTTTATCAGCAGCAGCCTTATCACGGGCAGCTTTATCTCGAGCGGCTTTATCAGCAGCAGCCTTGTCACGTGCAGCTTTATCGCGCGCAAGTTTGTCAGCATTGGCTTTATCAGCGGCAGCCTTGTCACGTGCAGTTTTATCACGCGCAAGTTTGTCAGCATTGGCTTTATCTGCAGCAGCCTTGTCACGGGCAGCTTTATCACGTGCAAGTTTGTCAGCATTGGCTTTATCAGCAGCAGCCTTGTCACGGGCAGCTTTATCACGCGCAAGTTTGTCGGCATTGGCTTTATCAGCAGCAGCCTTGTCACGTGCAGCTTTATCGCGCGCAAGTTTGTCAGCATTTGCTTTATCAGCAGCAGCTTTGTCACGTGCAGCTTTATCACGCGCAAGTTTATCGGCATTGGCTTTGTCGCGTGCAATTTGCGCATTACGGACCTTTTCAACCGCTATGGCTTTTGCTTTTGCCGCAGCTTCAGCATTGGCTTTCGCGGTTGCTTCGGCTTGTGCGCGTTGTTGTGCTTCTTTTCTTGCTTTTTCAGCTGCTTGTTGCTGTTGTTTTACCAGTGCTTGGGCTTTGGCACGTTCAGCCGCGGTATTGGCTTGGCGTGCTTTTTCTAAGGCCGCTTGATGGGCTTTTTCAGCAGCCTCCGCTTGTTGTTTGGCTTTGGCAGCGGCTTGGGCATTGGCATTTTGTTCAGCTTGATGTTTGAGCTGCAATGCTTTTGCCGCAGCAACTGCTTGTCGTTCAGCAGGGGAAGGGCCGCTTGGCTGTGGCGCTGCGACATTTTCCTGTGCAGTTTCAGGCGCATCGGTTACTTCTACTGGCTTGGGTTCTGGCAGTGGAATATCTTCGGGTTTAATGAGAATCGTCTTAATGGGTTTTGGTGGTTCAGGAACTTTACTTAGACCCAAAAAAAGTAAACCCGTAATGGCCACCACATGCACCGCAACGGTAAACCCGAGTGCGATGATTTTTTCTTTAGAAGGTGGTTGCTTAGAATCTTTCATAACTTACTTAATCGGCTCGGTCAGTAATCCAACTTGAGTCAATCCTGCATCTTGTAATGTCGCCATGAGCCCCATTACATCACCGTAGGCTCGAGTTTGGTCACCATTGATGAGTACAGTTAATTGAGTTTTATTTTCTTGTGCCTCTGTTTGTGCTGCACTTAAAATCTCTTTTAACTGCTCAAGGGAGAGTTCTTCTTGCTTATGATCTTTATATTCTAAAAGAATTTTTCCTTCGGCATTTAACGTCACCATTGCAGGCGTATCTTCGCTCACAATCGGATTGTTGTTGGCTTGAGGAAGATCGACTTTAACCCCTGATGTGATCATCGGTGCGGTGACCATAAAAATCACCAGCAGCACCAACATGACGTCAATATAAGGCACGACATTCATATCACTTTGCAGTGGTTTTTTGATGCGTTTGAAACGACTAGAACGTTGAATTGCCATTATTCAGCTTCCTGTGTCGTATCCACAGATTGACGTTGCAGGAGTGCCATCATTTCTTCAGCGAATAAAGCGCGATCTGAATAGATCTCTTCGCCTTTTGAGGTGTAATGGTTAAATGCTAACACTGCAGGAATTGCAGCGAATAAACCAATGGCAGTTGCAATTAACGCTTCGGCAATACCTGGTGCAACGGTTGCTAAAGTCACTTGCTCAACTTGAGCCAGACCAATAAAGGCATTCATAATGCCCCAAACCGTACCAAATAAACCAATATAAGGTGCAACTGAACCGATACTGGCCAATACATTCAGACCACTTTCAAGATGGCCTTGGTCTCGGCTGAGTCCAACGCCTAAGATACGTTCAGTACCAGCAATCATTGAATTGGTTTCGGCATGGCGTTTTTTCAGTTTGAGGAATTCACCTAAACCATGATAGAAAATATCTTCTAAACCTTCGCGTTTAGAATTGACCTGCGCATTGTTGAATAAGGTATTCAACTCTGCACCAGACCAAAAGACTTTTTGAAAATGCTCATCGCCTTGACGGGCTTTTTTATAGCGCATATGCAGTTTAGCAATCACGTACCAACTGAATAGGGACGCGAGTACTAAAATTAGCATGACCGCTTGAACCACGGGGCTCGCTTGTAAGATTAGATCAGAGATGTGCAGTGAAGATTCGATTTGTGTTGCCATAGGTACATGTGCCAATCATATTTTTATGCATGGGCCAATTCCTTTTGAATTAGCTCACGAATTTGGTTTGGAAGTCTGAGCGGTTTCATTGCTGTACTGATACATGCCAACTCTACCTCGCCAGAAGCAAGCATGATTTCACCACGATAAATATTCTGTTGCAATACAAATGATGTAGATTTACAAGAAACGACGCTCGCCGTCACAGTAATGAGATCGTCCATCAGGATAGCACGCTTATATTTCAAAGAAATCTTATGTACTACAAAGTGATAATCTTTTTGATGCCAATAATGATCGATTCCAGAAGCGCGGAGCCATTCGGTACGTGCGCGTTCCATAAAACGAATGTGATTGGCGTGATAAACAATACCACCTGCATCTGTATCTTCAATATAAACGCGAATTTGGAATTCGAAATGATTGGCCATGTGAATCGAGTGTCCCTTATAAATAAGATGATGTGCTAAACCGCTTACAGCATAGTGTGAAGGCTGCGAAGTTGTTTGATGCAGATGTTTGAATATAGCGGGGAGTTTATCATAATGATTTTTGTGGCAAATGGCGCAAGAGATCAAACTGCGGTGAAGTTGAATTGCTGAAGCATATTTATACAGTGAACTGAATCGTGTATAAATTTAAACTTTCAATAGCCTAAGCATATTTAATTGTCGTGCACGCTATTGGCTTTTTAATACTTCGATGCTGCGCCTCGTTGTATGCGTATGTGTTCAAGTTAAAACCAAGAAGTGGGCCATTGGGGATACGACTGGTTGAATGACTTTGCTTGATTATTCAAGGCTCTGCTTTAATTTTGTGAAATAAGTATTACATAGTCGTTATTTAAATGAGTTGCTTTGATTTATTTAAGGAATTGGGTCGGTGTTCAGTCTTTGCATTTAAGCTGAATTAGAGCAATGGAGCAGTATCTATTTGCTTTAAAACTTTATGATGCAGATAATATAGCGAAATATAAAGCAATGTTTAGCACATGAAAAAGATATTAATTTGTTTTTTAGCCGTTATTGGTTTTGATGTAAATGCTCAAGAGATTGACTATAGCGTGGCATGTGCAAAATTTAATGAGTCAGCTAGGCTTGTTATGACCCAAAGGCAAGAAGGATTAACATCTCTTGAGCTAATAATACAAACATTCGAGAGCATAGAAGAGCAATACAGTGGGAATATGAAGCTAAGGCAGAGAGCCCTAGATGGCATCATGAATCTCGTTGAAAGGGCTTATGAAGTTCCAGTACATGAATCTGAAAATGATAAATTAATTGCTATTGAAAAATTTGGTGCTGATGTAGAGGATCTCTGCAATAAAGATATTACCAAGCTATTAATATACAAAGCTGATTTTGGTCTAGGCTCAAAAAGATATGATGAACTTGAAAGAGATTGATCGTTAAATTGTATTCGTTCCGACTTAATCGAATGTTGCGTTGCAGAATATCGAAACATGGCAAAATAGTTGATGTAGAGAGAGTGAGTAAGGCCGAGACTGAGTAAATTGAAAGCCCCTCATTTTGGAGAAGGTATTTGCTCATTCTATTGGATGTATAAAGAATCCTAGGCAATCAGGATGTTCGTTATGATGAAATATATATTGTTAAATTATTTAATGGGGAAATATCGTAAATATCTATCTATTGCTTCAATAGTCATAAGTTTTATTATTACAGTTAGATACTATTTTATATTCAGGGCTGATTTTTACTTTCCCAGTCTTTTTTTATATTTGTTAATACCTATGCCATTGATAGTCGTACTCAATAATACCCCAGTATTTGGATCACCGTCTGTAAATGAAAACTCGAGTGATTTGGATATTTTTTTAAGATATTGCTCTTTGTTAGGAACATTATTACCATTCATTCTTGTAATATATTTGACTTTTTACCCAGAAAAGTATTTTGAATATTAGGGTTCTGTCGTATTAAAAATTCCCTAAAATGAATATTAGTCTCTAGGTAATGTTATGCAAAAATCCTCACTTTGATCTGCCCGTAGAAAGTGAGGAAATATATTCACAACTATTTTGTTTTTATGAATTTTTGAGAAGGTCTTTGCTCATTCTATTAATAGTTTGCATCACCCTGAACCTTGTATCCTTGAATTAATCTCCGAATCTGGCGTTCTGATATTTGTAATAGCTGAGTGGCTTTAGATTGTGTAATGCGCCGATCACAGATTTCTTGCAAGACTGACAATTGCTTAAGTTCTTTATCCGACATAGATACCAACATCTTAAACGGCCCGCTAAGAAAACTTCTGAAAAGAGTATTCTATAAGCGGACATTTCTATTTTGGACTTACATCTGAACTTCATATAACGCCCATTATGTTAAATTGATCCGAAATCCTTAATGCGATAGAACTCTTAGAATGTTGAAAACTGATATGAATGTTCAAAAACACTCCAAAACTGATCATAAATTATTTATTCTAAATGCTTATTTAGATTGTATGGCTACCTTAAACAGTCATACTGTATCGCATGATTTTTATATAGAGCCCATATATAACAAAGGTTCACTTCAAAATAGTCTCACAGAATTTTTTATTCGAGAATCAATAAGACACTCTGAATATAATCACTCTCCATTTTCTAAATTAAATTTTACATATGAACCAATATTAGGTTGGAAAACGCAGCTTAATAAATCCTTAAATGAATGGCTCTTTGGTGACAATTTTCAAATTTCAGATGAGCATGAGATTGTTAAAAAAAATATAATTTCAAAAATTATAGAACTTCTGGAAAGCATATTCAGAATATGAGTTAAAGCTATATTTGCTAGATAACAGCTCATTTGATGTTTGCTATCTTGATTATGTAGTTACATATCAAGATGACTATTATTATTTACACTTTTCTTGGAATGATTAGAAAATCTAAAATCAACATAATACACCTTATGCGAAATAATTATTTAAGGGGGGAGCATTACCCTCTCAGCATATTGGGAAGACTGTATTCTTATTGCTACCGACAAACGCTCTATGGTCTGTGATTTAGAGACAGGAAATTTACAGCTACATTCAGACCAAGAACAAAAAATTAAACTGTAGGGCTATGGAGCAGTTACAGGAACTGGAGAAACCCTGTGCAACAAGGGGTGACACGACCAACTAAATAACTTTGGTTAATAGTTCATTTGTTACAACAGTGGTCTTTTGCTTGATTATTCGACGCTATGCTTTAAATTTGTGAAATAAGTATTAAACAATCGCTATTTAAATGGGTTATCGTCATTGATTTAAAAGACTGCATTGGTATTCAGGTTTTATATTGAATGGCTGTTGAGGGAATGCGTGTGGCACAACAAGAAAATGTTCAAACCATTGTTTTAGAACAAGCCAGTGATCAGAAAATTAATTTAGAGTTATTACATTCCACCGATTGGGTGGTGGCCATTTCGATCTTGCTGTCTTGTGTGGTGAGTTTGATTGGCTTTTTAATCACGGCTTATATTGTGAGAAAAACCACTGAACAAACCATTGCTTCGAATAAATATTTAATCTCTGCGCAAAATGAATTGAAACTCACCGATTTAAAAAGTGACAATCTGCTGCAACTGCGAAAATTGATTGCAGAATATTATTTTCAGTTTGAATTATTTGAGAATGCTTCTGGAGTGACCATCCACAATCATTATATTTGTGAAGGGGAGGTCAGCATTGAAAAGAGTCAACACTATATTAAAGAAGATTTATATCAGCTCAATGCGTTGGCTGCAAAAATTATGATTTATCTCGATCTCAATGTTGATCATCATTTAAATATTAAGAATGATATGAAAAAAATCAACACGGCTGCGTGGGAGATCTATGTTTCTTTTGATGCCAGTTATGCCGAGGCGCAAGTGCAATTACATGACTTTAAAAAAGCATTTGAGGAACTGCAAATGCATCTGAATAATTTCGTGCTTGCTGCACAAAAAGAAATTTATGAGTTGAAGTGAAGCTGTTTGAGAATCATCTGTGCTAGGGCGATATTAGACTGCTTTCATAAAAGCGATTTAGGAAAACGGTCTAATATATCGGTCCTTCGCATTTTACGACGGATTAAAATATCGTATTTTTTTGAGCTACTTTTCTTTCGGCTCAGGTGGCGTCATACCAAACTGTAAATAGGCTTGGTTGGTGGCAATGCGACCACGTGCGGTACGCATGGCATAACCTTGCTGAATTAAATACGGCTCAATCACATCTTCAAGCGTGCCTGAATCTTCCGCCATTGCTGCCGCCAATGCTTCAACCCCAGCAGGGCCACCATCAAAACGTTCGAGTAACATGCTGAGATAACGACGGTCTAGGGTATCGAGACCATCTTTATCGACATTGAGCATGTCCAGTGCGCGTTGCGCCATTTCTTTGGTGATTTCACCATTGCCTTTGACTTGAGCATAATCACGCACCCGACGTAATAAACGGTTGGCAATCCGTGGCGTGCCACGTGCGCGCCGTGCAATTTCTAAAGCGCCATCAGAAGTTGTCGGGACATCCATTAAATTGGCAGAACGTGCCACGATATGGGTGAGGTCTTCCACCGAATAAAACTCTAAGCGTTGCACAATCCCAAAACGATCACGCAACGGCGAGGTCAATAGCCCCGCACGTGTGGTTGCTGCAACCAAGGTAAAGGGGGGCAGATCGAGCTTAATCGAGCGTGCACCGGGACCTTCACCGATCATGATGTCGAGTTGATAATCTTCCATTGCTGGATAGAGAATTTCCTCAATCACTGGGGATAGACGATGGATCTCATCAATAAACAGCACATCGCCTTCTTCAAGGTTGGTCAGGATGGCGGCAAGGTCGCCAGCACGTTCCAGCACTGGCCCAGAAGTGGACTTGAGGTTACCGCCCATTTCACGTGCAATAATATTGGCCAAGGTGGTTTTCCCCAAACCCGGTGGACCAAAAATTAAGGTGTGATCAAGCGCTTCACCACGGCCGCGTGCCGCACCAATAAAAATTTCCATTTGTTCACGCACCACTGGTTGACCAATATAGTCAGCCAATGAGGTCGGGCGAATGGCACGATCAAAATGATCTTCAGGTTTTTCAGAACCACTGATGAGGCGATCTTGCATAGGAATTGAATTCTTTATTTCATCATTGATTTAAGTGCTGCACGAATAATATCGGCAGATTCGGTAAAGTCGCCTTTGGCCGCAGCCACTGCTTTTTGTGCTTCGGCAGGTTTATAACCCAGCGATTGTAGGGCGGCTTCTGCTTCGGCAACTGGTGAATTGGCACTGAATTGAATTTGGGTGTTGGTTGAATTGGCGGGCGCTGGACTGCTTGCCAAAGCTTTAAAGCGATCACGTAACTCAATCATCAAGCGTTCAGCGGTTTTTTTACCCACGCCTGGTACTTTAATTAAGGTATTGATATCTTCAGTTTCAACCGTATGAATCAACAGTTCCACACTGAGGGTCGATAAAATTCCCAACGCCATTTTCGGGCCAACGCCATTCACTTTAAGTAGGGTACGGAAAATAATTTTATCTTGCTGTTCTAAGAAGCCATACAGTTGCTGTGCATCTTCGCGGACCACAAGATGGGTCCATAATGTGACCTTTTGACTTTTTTGCAATTGGCAAAATGTCGAAAGCGGGGTATCGACTTCATAGCCGACACCGTTGACATTTAAAAGTACAGTGGGTGCTTCTAAAGCCAAAACCTCACCGATAAGACATCCGATCATTTAATGATTCACTTCTGGGTTAGTGTAGTTAATGTATGGGTTGCTGCTTGCATAGTAGTTGCCATTTGTTCTAAACGCAAAATTGCTTTGCGCAGCATTTTGCGCTGGCGTACCGATTTGATCCATGCAGGCAGATGAAAGAAAGAACAAGCATAGCCTGCATCTATAAAAAACCGACTTTGTTGCCTTGTAACTCTTGCGCCAAATGATAAGCCTGATGATCTGAGAATTTACTCACAATATCGAGTACTTGCATAATATTGTCATAGTGATCATCGCTGAAACGTGCGCCAAAGCGATCTAAAATCGACATTAACCGACTTTCTTTAAAGCTTAAGGTTTTATGCGGGGTGGTCAGTGGAATAAAGGCATCTAAGATATGTTGCAAACTTTGATGGGCAATAATTTCCAGTCCCGACTTTTGTGGATGCTGAAAGATTTTATCGCGGGCCAGATTTTTAGCACGGTTGATCCCAACTTCAATATCTTCAGCGCAGTACTGCAATAAGCTGCCTTTCAGTTGCCCCGAAATAATCTCAAAATGATGTTTGGCGAAGGCTGTAGTAACTTCTTCAACCAAGCGTTTCATTACGCGACCCCGTAAGGCTGCGATTTTTTGCTGCCACGTACTGTGTGGCATGTGTAGTTCTTCAGGGCGTGGATAATCCCCAATCAAGTCCAAGAAGATCGGTTCAACTTCTTCATAGCTGAGCATATTTAAAATAATGCCATCTTCTAAATCGATCAGCGCATAGCAAATGTCATCGGCAGCTTCGAGCAAGTAGGTTAGCGGATGACGACAATAATGATATTCACTGAGTTTGATCAGTCCGAGTTGTTCTGCAATTTGCTTTAAAATCTCTTTTTCAGCTTGGTAACAACCAAACTTGGCACGTTGACTGGCTGGTAGATCGGCTTGTTCGGCAATGGTTTTAGACAACCATGGATATTTTAAATAGGCCCCTAAAGTGGCATAGGTCAGACGCATACCGCCATCATTGGGATGATAATCAATTTTACTGAGTAGTCTGAGTCCTTGAGCATTGCCTTCAAATTGGCGCACATCGGCTTGTTGTTCTGGACTTAAGTCTTTGAGAAAGTCGGTGTGCGAGGCATCATCAAACCATTCTCGAATCGCATATTCGCCGGCATGACCAAAGGGTGGATTGCCAATATCGTGCGCCAAACAGGCCGCTTGGATAATCGCACCAACATCGGCAGGGGAAATCCAGACGGGTAATTCTTTTTGAATTTTTTCAGCAGCCAGCATGCCCAGTGAACGACCAATACAGGACACTTCCAGTGAATGGGTCAGGCGGGTATGAATTCCATCATGCTGGGTGAGGGGATGGACTTGGGTTTTGCGATTGAGCTGCCTAAAGCTTTGAGAGAAAATAATACGATCATAATCTTTATGGAAAGGGCTACGGGCTTGTTCTGAACTTTGGGTTTTACGCCCAATTCGAACGGTTGAAAGAAGTTCTAACCAACGCATTTGCATCATTTATCATTATTCGCTATGTCTTGTCTGCCATCATGCCAAAAAAATATTTAAAGCACTAGCATGCCACGACATGATTTGTCTTGGTGCAGGTTTTTTTCAGGGGTGGCTAAGGCTGCCCATAGAAATACTGGGGCATTAATCGCATTGTAAGTAGAGTTTAGTGCTTATTTTATCGACGGTTAAAGCATAAACACTGGTACTTTATAGGGGAATAATGGGATTTGATGAATAAAACTCGATTTTAACAAGTGGATATGACTAGCTGAATGGATGCTTTCGCAGTAGAATATGCGCTCTCTTCAAGTCACATTGCGGTAAGGTTTAGCGACCTGCCCGTGGAGCCAAAATCAGCATGTTTATCGTGGCCGGTGCACCAGCACACTCTTCTTTTAAGAAAACTCAACTCATAAATCGTCTAGAATCAACGAGTTCTGTTCAGTCTTTCGAAAGCCAATGGGTTTATCTGTTTGACCAAGCGCTCAACGAGCAACAACAGCAATCCGCCATTCAGTTGCTCAACGATGGTGAAAGCTTCGAACTGCGCCAAGCTGCCAGTGATGAAATTCAAGTTTTAGTCACGCCGCGCGTGGGTACGATTTCGCCGTGGTCATCGAAGGCCACCGATATCTTTGCCAATTGTAATACCCCTGTACACCGCCTAGAACGCGGTGTTTTGTTTACTTTAAAAGGCATTAACACTGTTTCTGCTGAATTAAAGTTGGCATTACATGATCGCATGACAGAAAGCGTCTTCAATCAAATTGAAGATGCCCGTGCGCTCTTTTCAGAAACTGAACCAAAGCCGCTGAATGCCATTGATATTTTAGGTCAAGGCAAAGATGCATTGGTAAAAGCCAATAACGAATTTGGTTTTGCACTTTCTGCTGAAGAAATCGATTATTTAACCGAAGCGTTCATTAAAATTGGTCGTAATCCGCATGACATCGAATTGATGATGTTTGCGCAGGCCAACTCTGAACACTGTCGTCATAAAATCTTTGGTTCAGAATGGACAATTGATGGTGAATTACAGCCATTGTCTTTGTTCCAAATGATTAAAAATACCTATAAAGAATCTCCAACCGACGTATTGTCTGCCTATAAAGACAACGCGTCTGTGATTGTGGGCTTCGATACCCAACGTTTCTATCCTAAACCAGACCCAGAAACGGGCCATCAGGTTTATAAATATAAGAGCCAAGCTGCTCATATATTGATGAAAGTTGAAACCCATAACCATCCAACTGCGATTGCCCCATTTGCCGGTGCTGCAACGGGTTCAGGCGGTGAAATCCGTGATGAGGGTGCTACAGGTCGTGGCGGTAAACCGAAAGCGGGTTTAACTGGCTTTACCACATCAAATCTGAATATCCCAGGCTTTGAACAACCGTGGGAAGAGCAGTATGGCAAGCCATCACGTATCGCTTCACCATTACAAATTATGATCGAAGGCCCATTGGGCGGTGCTGCGTTCAACAACGAATTTGGTCGTCCAGCCTTGAACGGTTATTTCCGTACGTTTGAACAAAACGTCAATGGCGATGTAAAAGGCTTCCATAAGCCGATTATGATTGCTGGTGGTTACGGGAATATTCGTCCAGATCACGTGGAAAAAGATGCGATTCAACCGGGCGATTTACTGATCGTTCTGGGTGGTCCAGCGATGTTGATCGGCTTAGGTGGTGGTGCTGCATCTTCTGTAGACAGCGGAACCATGGGTGAAAACCTCGACTTTGCTTCGGTACAACGTGAAAATCCAGAAATGGAACGTCGTTGCCAAGAAGTCATCGATACCTGCTGGCGCTTTGAAGATGAAAACCCAATTGTATCGGTACATGATGTCGGTGCAGGTGGTGTATCCAATGCGATGCCAGAATTGGTGAATGACCACGAGTTGGGTGCAATCTTAGATTTACGTAAGATTCCATCGCTTGAACCAGGCATGTCGCCAATGGAAATCTGGTCAAATGAAGCGCAAGAACGTTATGTCTTAGCGATTCGTCCAGCATCTTTGCCATTGTTTGAAGAAATTTGTGCGCGTGAACGCTGCCCATTTGCGGTGCTCGGTGAAGCCACTGAAGCACGTGAACTCATTGTTGAAGATCCATTATTCAACAACAAAGCAGTGGATATGCCAATGCAAGTCATGCTTGGTGGTACACCACGTATGAGCCGTTCATATGAAACTACTGAACGCCAAGGCACTGAATTTGATGTACAGAAAATTGATCTCAAAGATGCGATTTTCCGTGTACTGAAAAACCCAACGGTTGCGTCTAAATCGTTCTTGATCACCATTGGTGACCGTTCGATTACCGGTATGGTGGCACGTGATCAAATGGTCGGTCGTTGGCAAGTACCTGTGGCAGATGCTGCAGTGACCACCACCAGCTTAGTTGGTTATACCGGTGAAGCATTGGCGATGGGCGAACGTCCTCCAGTGGCTTTACTCAATCCAGCTGCATCTGCGCGTTTGTCTGTGGCTGAAGCCATTTCAAATATTATGTGTGCCAATATTGACCAGATTAGCGACATTAAATTGTCTGCAAACTGGATGGCAGCAGCAGGTCAAAGCGGTGAAGACCAAGCCTTATTTGAGGGTGTCAAAGCCATCGGTATGGAAATGTGTCCTGCGCTCGGTATCGCAATTCCAGTGGGCAAAGACTCATTGTCAATGCGTACCACGTGGCAAGATGATGCAGGTCAAGATAAATCAGTGACCTCACCAATGACGGGTGTCATTACTGCATTTGCCCCCGTGCTTGATGTACGTAAAACTTTAACGCCTGAACTCAAAGCCGATACCGATTCAGTCTTGGTACGCATTGATTTGTCTAAAGGTCAGTTCCGTTTAGGCGGTTCGATCTTGGCGCAAGTGTATAAAGCGCTTGGCAAAATTACGCCAGACGTAGATAGCTTTGACGATTTCAAAGCTTTCTTTAATTTGGTGCAAGACTGGAATAACCGTGGTCTGATCCAAGCCTATCATGACATCGGTGATGGCGGTTTAGTTGCAACGGTTGCGGAAATGATGTTTGCTTCACGCTTAGGTGTGGCACTCACAGAACAAAGCACTGCCAGCCTATTTGCTGAAGAAATTGGTGCGGTGTTGCAAATGACGCAAGCGGCTTGGGATTCAGTCCAAGCTGAATTGGCAAGCTCACCATTACACGCTGCAATTGCAGTGGTTGGTCAAGTCAATACGACAGATCAATTGACTGTAAATGGCTTAACCCTTGGCCGTGTTGAATTACAACAGGCATGGGCTGAAGTATCGCATCAAATCCAACGCTTACGTGATAATGTTGAAACGGCTGATCAAGAATTTAGCCTGATCGCAGACAGCGAGCACAAAGGGATTATTGCATTACCGACATTCGATTTGAATGAACCCGTTGAAGCACCATATCTCAATATACGCCGTCCAAACATGGTGATTTTACGTGAACAAGGCGTCAATGGTCACATTGAAATGGCAGCGGCTTTTGACAAAGTTGGCTTCAATACCGTCGATGTTCACATGAGTGATCTATTGGCTGGACGTGTTGATTTGAGCGACTTCCAAGGTCTCGTAGCATGTGGTGGTTTCTCTTACGGTGATGTGATGGGCGCTGGTGGTGGTTGGGCGAAATCGGTGTTATTTAACCCGAAATTGCGTGATCAATTCCAACAGTTCTTTGAACGTGATGAAACCTTTAGCTTGGGGATCTGTAACGGTTGTCAAATGTTGTCACAATTGGCACCACTGATTCCGGGCGCAGAAGCATGGTCACGTTTCCATCGCAATACCTCAGAAGTGTTTGAAGCGCGTGTGGTCAACGTCCGTATCGAGAAGTCTAACTCGGTCTTGCTTGAAGATATGCAAGGTTCAATTTTACCAATCGCAGTTGCGCATGGTGAAGGCCGTGTGGTGACATCAGCTGAAAACTTGGCCAGCTTAAATGCCAATCAGCAAGTGATTATGCGTTATGTCGATAGTCATGGTCAGCCGACACAACAGTATCCATTGAATCCGAATGGTTCGCCAGAAGCGATTTCAGGTTTAACCTCACGTGATGGCCGCGCTACGATTATGATGCCGCACCCTGAACGTAACTTCCGTGCAATACAGCATTCTTGGAAACCAGAAGAGTGGACCGAAGATGGTGCATGGTTACGTATGTTCCGTAACGCACGTAAATTTATTGGTTAATTCATCAAAGCATGTTAAGTCTTTAAGAGAGCCTCCATCAGGAGGCTTTTTTATTGCGTTTAGCAAAATAAAAAGTGGTTTAAATGTTGCATGAGGATGCTTGAAATAAAAAGTTGTGCAGTAAGTTGTTTGAATTTTAGTCAGATCATGCTATTGATGAATCTTCAAAATGCATAATGATGGTTAAACAACGCCTGAGAGCACAAGCAAGTGAGTGCAAAGGTTATGCTATTCGAAACCGAGAGGTGTCACATGATTAAACTAGAAAAAATTACACCCCATGTGCTGATCGATAAAGCGGCATTAAGGCGACAAGGTTGGAAATGGTTTGCTGCAGTGATTGGCTTACAATTGGTCTTTATGCTTTGTATATTGTCTTGGCAGCAGTTTTAAGCGCGTACCATTTAAGTAATATGCCTCATATCGTGCTGGCCTAAGCCGATTTAAAAGCCATTGAAATGAATGATTGATGGCGATATTTAATTTATAAAAATAAACCTATAAACTGATTCAGTCGAAATACTTCACTGAATATATAGGGATTAATAATGAAAAAGCTGAGTTTCTTCATCATGGCTGTAACGCTGAGCGCCACAGCATCAGCCAAAGAAATTAATGTCAACACACTCATTAATACCGACGCACTCAATTGTAAAATACCGAGTCGTATGATGAACTTTGTTTACGACTTTCATTCTCTGGGAAATAAAGCCGCACAATTAAATAAAAATAAGCAAAGCATGCAGCTCGACCAAAATACTTATCTGGGGATTCAGGGTTATCAGCAATACCAAACCAAAGCCGTGGTACAAAATGACTTTGCCGTTAACTTTAATGTCTATGGCGTGAAAGTGATTAAAATGGCATTGAAAGGCACAGCAACCAAAGGCAAGGAATCATGGGCGTATTATTATGTCTTTGAAGGAAAGCCAGGGCAGGTCAGTCAAAAACTACATCAAGCCATGGGGGATGCATGGACTTATGACTTGCCTTTGCAAGAAACCCCACAAGGCAATAGTAAATTGCTCTGTGATTTTCCGGGATAAATAATCATGCTGCGATTGCCCAAAGTGGTTTTAATCTTGAATCTACTTTGGGTGATATAGATTTATTTTGAAAATATTCGCCAAATAGTCCGCGACTTTAATCTAAGTTGAGCGTGTAAGAAGAATATTGATTTGGGACAATCAGTATCTCAATCGCACAGCCTCTAGGGGTAAGCAATGTTAAAACTCATTTATTATGTACCAGAATCGCATTTGGAAAGTACGAAGGCTGCGATATTTGCAGCTGGGGCCGGTGGTATTGGTGATTATGAACACTGTGCTTGGCAAGTCTTAGGCCTAGGCCAGTTTAAGCCAGTGAAAGCCGCGCAGCCCTTTATTGGCGAATTAAATCAATTAGAACAACTGCCAGAATGGCGTGTAGAAACCATTGTGCCTGAAGCAAAAGCATCACTGGTGGCTCAAGCACTCAAAGCCAGTCATCCCTATGAAGAGCCTGCTTTTGAGTTTATTCAGATGGTAAATATAGATTAGTCTTTTATAAGAATAGACTTTTTATTTCCACCAATGTTGCTTGAGCAATCAACAGACAGCAAACCTAATTACCTTCACTTGCTTTAATTAAATTTCAGGCATAAAGTGAGTGAAATTTTATATTAAATTCCACTTTACTTATTTTTATACTTTTTATTATTTTAAATTTATTGAAAGCATGCTTAGGATGATGATGAAAATAAAGATTTTTCTTGTTCTTTTATTGACCTTAAGTCGCAGTGTATTTGCTGAAAGTTGTGAACAAGCACTGCTTGGTGAATATACGGTTTCAAAGCAAAGTAATCAATTGCTAAATGGAATCATAAAGAAGGCATTGAACAGCAGTCAGTTGAGTCCATTATTTAGTATTGAGAAGCAAGCGAATCAATATAATTTAGTGGTGCCAAGTGAAAGTAACGATGCTTCATCACAGCATCAGGTAAAAGAGATTACAATAAAAACTGGCTCGCATTTTAAACCGAGGAAAACTGAAGACAGTGCAGTAATGAAAGATAATATTGTTGCAGAAACTTTTATTGCTAAAGCTGTAGTGCAGTGTCAGAGTCATTTAAGCCCACGTGTGGTTTTATATAAAGTTGATTTATCTAAACTGGAAGTGAAAGACTTAGCAGCCTACAGTGAGTTTTTAACACAATATAATATCTTTCTAGAAGATTATGAGACTTTTCTTAGGGGCTATTATAAAATTAATGACGGAGTTTTGGTTGATCCAGCGCTTAGTCAGGAAAACAAAGAAAAAATGTGGCAACTCTTTAGTTTGAAAAATATTCAAACAACACAGTATTTTCTTGAATATACTGACCTAATTATGGGATCTACCTCTATTGTATTTACGGTGCCATTAGAAAAAATAAAGTAAAAAGCATGAGCAGCTTAAGATGCTAAAGTGTGCAAAGCCTCAAGCAAATGCTAAGGCTTTGCATACGGAAAAGCGAAGTGGATTAGATCTGAATAGTGGCGCCTAAAGCTTTCACAAATTGTGCCATCCACGCTGGATGTGCAGGCCAAGCTGGTGCAGTGACCAAATGCCCGTCGGTAATGGCGTCTGTGACTGCAATATCAGCATATTGACCACCCGCCATTTTCACTTCAGCCGCACAAGCAGGATAAGCAGAGCATACTCGACCTTTGAGTATGTCAGCTGCTGCTAAAAGTTGTGCACCATGACAAACCGAAGCTATTGGTTTTTGCACGGCATCAAATTCGCGAACGATACAAATGACACGCTCATTCATACGCAGATATTCAGGGGCGCGACCACCTGGAATCACTAGACCAACATAGTCTTGCGTGTTTACAAGATTAAAATCATAGTTAATCGCAAAGTTATGACCACGTTTTTCACTATAGGTTTGCTCACCTTCAAAGTCATGAATTGCGGTTGCAATGCTGTCACCTACTTTTTTGTCAGGACAAACGGCATGTACGGTATAGCCAAGGCCTGTTAAAAATTGAAATGGCACCATGGTTTCATAATCTTCGGCATAGTCACCAACTAACATTAGAATTTGTTTAGACATTTTTTCTCTCGCTCTATGCATTATGGTTGTACAAATTTCAAACTGACCATAGCACAGCTACTTACCCAATTAAAATGCGATTTAAAGGAATGACTTATCATTCAATAAATTAAATGACAAAGATGGCAAGGTGCTGTACCTGAAACAGTCATAAAAAAAGCAGACTTGATCATGATCAAGTCTGCCTTAGAATCATTTAAGCATGATTAAACATGCTTAAAATACGCTTAGTTGAATTGGGTGAAATCTGGTTTACGCTTTTGCATAAAGGCTTGTACAGCTTCCATCATTTCTGGTTGAGCCACACGCTGCATAAAGATATCGGCTTCATTATCAATACAATCGACGATCTCTTGTAAATTATGCTTCATCAAGGCTTTGGTCTGTTTCAGTGAAGCCAATGGGAGCGCAGCCAAGATCTGCGCTTGTTGCTGTGCATGTGCATAAACATCTGTTTCAATGCTATTGACTAAACCTGCATTCAACGCTTTTTCACTGTTGAATTTCTGTGCAGTGAACAGTAGTTCTGCGGCTTTGTGATAGCCCGCTTGTTGAATCAGGAGTTTACTTGCCGCGCCTTCTGGCGAAAGTCCAAGGCTCACAAACGGAATTTGGAACAGCGCCGTATTATCGCTATAGACCAAATCGGCATGCAACAAGACAGTTACACCAATCCCAATCGCGACACCGCGTACAGCAGCAATCAATGGCTTAGAAAACTTTGCTGCGGCTTTAAGCAAAACAAAGGGAGGGCCATCACCCGCTTTTCCATCTAATGGCATTTGTACAAATTTCATAAAATCTTGCATGTCGTTGCCGGCAGTAAAGTCAGCATCGGCACCACGTAAAATGACCACACGAACATCGCGAGATTGATCAGCTTCGTCTAAAGCTGCTGCGATCCATAAATACAATTCACTATAGAGCGCATTCTTGGCTTCTGGACGTTGAATCGCCAATGTAAGGATGCCGTGTTCTAAAGTTGCATTTAAATGTTGATGTGGCTGTTGAATACAACGAAGTGTCATCGTACTATCCTTGTTTACGTTTAAATATATTTATGAAGCTCAGTGTAGCCTAGATTAAATTCAAGGGTGTGACTACAGTGTTCATAAAAACATGATGAATTATGACTGAACGATTTGACTATCTGGTTTTTATTGGCCGTTTCCAACCTTTTCATTTGGCACATATGCAAACGATTTTAATTGCTTTGCAGCATAGCCAGCAGGTGATTTTAGCGTTAGGTTCGGCACAAGATCAACGTAATATTAAAAATCCTTTTACCGCGGCTGAACGCGAGCAAATGATCCTTTCAAACTTTTCTGCCGCAGACCAGCAGCGGATTAAGTTTGTCCATGTGATTGATGTTTATGATGATGCAAAATGGGTTGCCCTAACCAAGTCACAAGTGAATACGCAGCTTAAGCCCAATAGCAATATCGGTTTAATTGGCCATTTCAAAGATGACTCTTCCTATTATTTAGAGCTATTTCCAGAGTGGAAACTACTTGAACTTGAAAGCTTAAAGGGTTCGATTTCGGCTACACCATTACGTGAAGCCTATTATCGTGGTGAAATTGTGGAAGCTGCCTTTCCACTCGGTAGTATTGCCTTTTTAATTGCCTTTCAACAGACTCCGATTTATCGACAATTACAGCAAAAATATTTACAACGTGACCCCTCCGACCTTGAACTTGATGTGGTTGAACCCTAGAGTTTTGCCTGCTGATTTGTTACTGGTGGCGATTGTTGTTGATTGCTGCTGGGCTTAAGTAATGACGTGATTGTTCTAAAATTGTTGTGGTCAACTTTTCGAGTGCTGCGGATTGGCGCTTCCAATGATGCCAATACAGCATGACGTCGACAGGACTATTTGCTGCCAATTCCAGTAATGTGCCTTGTTCGAGTTGATCTTGCATTTGAATCAGCGGCACCAAGCCATAGCCTAAACCGAGTTCGATCATTGCTAAAAATGCAGTCGAGGAGGGGATAAAGTGATGCGGATAAGCTTGGGGGTGTAAACCAAAATTTTCCAGTAGCAGCGCTGCGTGCATATGGTCTTGAGTATTAAAAATCACTGCTGGGGCTTGGCTCAGACTGTCACGATTAATGCCTTGTGCAAACCAATCGGTTTTAAATGTGGGCGTTGCCACCAGTTTATAACGCATTAAACCGAGTGGTTTGGCGACACAGCCTTTCATTGGTTGCTGCTCGGTCGATATACAGGCATTGACTAAACCCGTTTCGAGTAAGTGGTGGGTTTGGGTCTGATCCTCAATTTTAAGTTCAAGTGCAATCTGTTGCTCAATCAAACAATGTTGTAATGCTGGCAATAGCCAAGTGGCTAGACTATCGGCATTGCTGCCGATACGCACTTTATAGAACTGACTATTTTCCGCTTTACCCTGTAAATCTTGTAAAAAACTTTCTTGAATCAGTCGTGTATGTTGTAGGTGTTCAAGTAACATCTGTCCAGCTTTGGTGGCACGACAGGGACGTTCTCGAATCAGTAAAATATGCCCCAAGGCCTTTTCTAAACTTTGGATGCGTAAAGTTACTGCAGATGCAGTCAAATACAGTTTTTCTGCTGCAGCCTCAAAACTGCCGGTTTCCATGACTGCTAAAAATGCTTCACTTTGTTTGCTCTGTAACACAAGATGACCTAAGAAAAATTTAGTTATGATGATATTTTTTTAATAATACTCACTTTTGTATAAAAATATAGATAATCAGCACAGCTTTAAAAAGAGAAGGTTAAAACATGCTCTCCACCTATTTTCAAGGTTTTGCCGTGAGTCTTGGACTGATCCTTGCGATTGGTGCACAAAATGCATTCGTGCTTAAACAAGGTCTCAAACAGCAGTCAGTTTTCTGGGTATGTTTAGTGTGTGCGTTATCTGACTCGCTATTAATTAGTTTTGGGGTATTGGGTTTTTCACAACTCATTTTGCATTATCCACAGGCCATGTTGCTTGCGAAATATTTCGGTGCGGCATTTTTATTTTGGTATGGTGCACAACATTTTTATCAGGCTTATACATTACAAAATATGCAGTTGCAAGCAGCGACACAGTCGTATAAACCTTGGAAGATTATTTTAATATGTTTGGCCCTAACTTGGTTGAATCCGCATGTTTATTTAGACACTGTGGTTTTGATTGGCGCGATTTCGGCATCATTTGAGACAAGCAAACTGTATTTTACTTTAGGTGCAATTACTGCATCTTGGCTGTTCTTTTTTAGTTTAGGTTATGGTGCACGTTTACTGACCCCAATATTTCAAAGTGCAAAAGCATGGCGTATTTTAGATATGATGATTGGGGTTATGATGTGGGGAATTGCGACGTCGTTGCTGCTGATGAGTTTATAAGACGTTATTGGTATGAGAAATTTCGAAGTAATGTCCTTTGACCGCTCGCTGAAAATCATTGCACACAACTTTCATTTAGGCTGAGCGGTATGAGGTAAGAGATATGAACCGTTGGGAGTCTTTTTTTGAGAATATTATCCAACAGCAGTTACCCAAAACGACAATGATTCAAAAATCATTTTATCCAAAGACTATTGCGCAGGACTTTGGTGATCTGGTGCGGTTTGAGTTAGAAATATATCAGAAAATAGGTTTAGTTGATTGTTGGTCGAGTGGCACTGTTTCAATTGAAGTTTTCGATGTAGATATGAATGAGCTGCTTTTCATTATTCTTGCTTTACCTGATGAAATTAACAAAATAAAAAGTACTTTTAATCGCTTGGTTAATGTGTTGAATACTGAGTGAGCTGGTTCAACTGCGTGATTTAATTAGGTCTATATTACGTTTACTCAACGACTTAAAACTGATCTAAAATAAAAAGATATTGATTAGTCACTCAATTATGCCGAAAGGTTTTTAAGATAGTCATGGCGTTTTAGCGTATTAAGCCCAAGAATATAATTGCGATTAATAATTCAATTTAAGTCATCTTGACTATTTTATCTCGTTTTCTACATCATGTAGGTCGCATTGGTTTTGACGAAACTGATTTTATATTTTCTATTGATGCTGCAGGGTATAATAGAAAAATATTCATTTAACCCAGTCGATATGCATCATCTATTGAGAGTGAAGATTCTAATTAAAATAAAATAAAATGGGTATGCGTGGTGTTTTAGAGGTGAAGAATGCTATTTTCTTTAACTTGATAGCGTGGTTACATAAATTAAAGATACTAAAGTTACAATCAAATAATACTTAATAGTTTTTGATTTCTTTAGTAAAAATAATCAATCTTCTTTGTATTGAACCTGATGTTTTAAACACTATCATGTATGCTTGCAATAAACTATAATCCAAAATTATATTTTAAATCATCTTAGTGGATTTAATAAATTAAGGAATATTTTTCCTGGTGAATTTATTAAAGGATACTATTTATAATAGAGAGGGGTAAATGGAGTTACGTAAGTTTATTCGTAGTTTTAATAGCGTGGGCATATATTTAACAATAAGTACGATTGTTCTGATTTGTTTGATTGTTTTTCTATACTTGATCAATCCTGAGTAACTGGATGGATCTATAGGGCTTAGTTTATGCTAAGCCTATAAAAATAGCTCATCAATATACTCAAATAAATAGAAGGCTTGAAGTGAATCGCATAGATATCATGCTATGTTGTTGCTAGACCTATAAATAAAAAGATAATAATTTATTTGAAATCAATAGTTAAATTGATGGTCGATCAACTACTTTAAATTGCTTTAGCTTGTCCAGTTAGCCAAGAAAATACTTGAACTTTTAAATGAGCTGCTATTTTTTGCTCTCATAGATAATACTGATTCAGACAATTTGGCTGAGTAGTCAGTATTTCCTTTATAATGTCCTGCAAGTGAAACAGGCACAGTATAATGCCATCTTTTAATAGAGCATCGCTGATACGGGCTCATTCAAAAGTTATTTTCTCGGCTTTTGTCAGTTGCGAGTTGACCTTCACTGCTTAACTGTTGCGCTATCTCGGCAGTCTTTTTTAAACCGGGTAGACGATATTCACTATGACCATAATCTTTAATTGATTTCCAATGTCCCCCCCATGTTAAACCAACCGATTCAGCAACCTCACCGTAACGTGCATAAGCCTGCATTGCCCATGGATCTTTTTCAGAAATAATGACTTTACCTTCACGTAAAAAGGCAATATCTGCGGCCAAACCAAATTGGTGATAGCTTTGATAGGCTTGAGCTCGAGTCGTATTTGGATTACTGGCAAGCTTATTTTGCCGAGCAGGGCTACGATAACCCTCAAGTAAGACCAAGTCATAATGATATTGCTGTTTCATGATTTTAAAGACCATTAATAGACGTTGTTTATACCGCGGATTCATACGATCCCACTTACGATGAACTAAATCAGTATTCAGTGAAGCATAGCGATCACTGACTTCATTTGGATCGATTGCTTCTATTATTTGACCGAGCTGATCGGATGGTATTGGATCGACTTCGCTTGTTTGCGCTTGCACAATGGCGGCATTAATTAATGCTTCATCAATAACTGGTGGTGGAGTGAGCATCTCACCCTTTAATAAATGATAAATTTGTGGATCGGTTGTTTTTAGATATTCAGCCTCTATTTTATTGGCAGGGATTGGTCGATTAAAAGCAAATAACAAAATGCTGGAAAATAAAAATAAACCAGCAATTAATACCCACCATTGCTGTAAATACCAATGCTGCTGGGTATGCTCTGCAGCGGCAGCATGGTTGAATTGTTGTGCGAAAATACGAAACTTTAGCCATTTCCGCAGGCTTGAAATCCGTATTGATATGAAATATTGCTTCAGTTTTAAGCGTAATGTATAAGACATCAGCAAGCTCAAACTCATGGCTAAGCAAATAAACCCAAAGCAAATAAAATAAATCATTTTAATTTTCTTTGGGTTTTACTGTGATTAGGATTTTCACGGGAGGCGTCTTGTCGATTGTCGGGCTATCACTGACTTCAGTGGCAATCCCAGTATTTTCAATAACTTTTCGATTGTTCTGTGGTGTTTCTGCGCGGAGATGGTTGGCTGAATTGTTTTGAGTTTGAGTTTGAGTTTGAGTTTGAGTTTGTTTGGGGCGTACTGTCTTATTTTTAGCTTGCTGCTGTTGGATTTGCTGAAATGGGCTTATTTCGATGGCTTCAACTGGTTTTACAGTGGCGGAAGGATGTTTG
This sequence comes from Acinetobacter pullicarnis, assembly GCF_006352475.1. Taxonomy (NCBI): domain Bacteria; kingdom Pseudomonadati; phylum Pseudomonadota; class Gammaproteobacteria; order Moraxellales; family Moraxellaceae; genus Acinetobacter; species Acinetobacter pullicarnis. The sequence goes on along the minus strand of NZ_VCMZ01000001.1, from coordinate 2,760,956 downwards.
AATAAATGACTGAGCTCAGTGTTATTGACTGGTGTGGGGTGAGGCATTGTCTGAAACGGATGCGCATCATTGGGTTGTTGATTAAGTTGATTCAAATATTGATGACTGGTCTGAACTTCCTCAGCACGATTCGAACTGCCTGAAGGTGTGTTTGGAGGACTATTTAAGGGGTAATCCAATCGGGGGGGCGCTGTTGATGTTGGTGAACGATTTGCAGTCAGAAAAATAAACACAACGCAGAAGATGACACCTGCAATAAAACCAATCAGCAGATGCAGCATGGTTTTTTTAGGCGATTTGTTCTTGTATTTAGCCTGTAGTATGCGAACTGAATTGGGTTTTTGCTGTGGCATAATCGGAATCTTTTAAGGTAAATAGATGATAATGTTTGCCTGCTCTCTGGCAGGTTGAATAATATTTTTATAAGGTAATAACGCTGCATATTCATCACTTGCCAACATATAACGCAGCCCTGCAAAAGTCAGTAAGCTAAAAAACAACAATAGAATCAACATCCATAGAAATGGCAATTCATGATGAATGATATTCCTGATTTGATCGGGGAGAGCGGCATATGGGGCAAAAGCATTTTTTTTACCTTTTAAGTATTCAATTTCATCACCTACGCGTGTGACCAAATGCTTTAAATGCTCAACTGATCCAATTCGGTACTTTCCTTGAAAGCCCAAGAGTAAACAGTAGTAAAGGATTTCTAAGCTTGCTAAACGGTCTTTGCCTTTGCTGCGTAATTGTTCCAGATGCTCAAAGAATTGATCTCCTGCCAATTGCGAACCAAATAAATTTAGTTGTAAAGGATTGATTAGCCATATGTTCTGTAAATTGAAAAGACGTGGATCCGTTTGAGTGACTACGGTTTCATCCAGTAATGCACAGTATGCATATTTGGCATCTTCAATATCTTCTAGAGAGAATTGCAACTTTTTAGCTTGCTGCTCAAAACGATTGATTAAGGCTAAGATTTTTTCCCGAAATGCTTCAGCGTCTTCTGGTACATAGCCATTTTTCAATAAAAATACGATATAGAAACCATCGTAGAATAAATCAATTAGATTCACCGCTTTATGGGATCTAGGCTCAATTTGTGGATATGCAGCTAGACGCTGCTGATCGGATTCAAGCAGCGAGGAGGCATTATTGCTTTGATTCATTATGATGGTCCTTGTCATTATTCTCTTGGCTATATTTAACTTAATGAGTTGTTTATAAAATAATTATTGTCTTGTGTTAGTTTGAGTCATTATGGTTTAAGTCACTCTGGTCATTCGTTTTTAGTGATTAGTTGTTGATGACAGCAATGACCTCTAGGCTGAGCTCTTGAAAGCCTGCTGGGACATAGATGCAAATACCTTCTGAATCTAACATGCGTTGATACAGTTCATGATGTGGTTCAATTTCAAAATAACTAACACCTGACCGGACTGGTATTGCACTTGGGACTTGCATGAGATGGTGCAAGGGCACTGCGGGTAAGGCTGAAACTACACGTTGTTCGACATCAATATTGGTACCGACTTTAAAGCGTAGTGGGACAATTTGTACCAATTCATGTGTTTGCATAACGGTACTGGAAATGGCCAAATAAATACGGCTCTCCCGATTGATTTTGTCACTTTCCAAACGACCAACCCAATAAGAAGGACGAGTTTCTTTTAAGGCAATGCTGATATAACGATTAGAAATAATGGTATCTAATAAATCACGAAGAATAACATCAAGTTGTTGAAAACTTTGCTGTAGATGATGGTGTTTATAGGGCGGTAATTGCTCGATCTCATAGGCTGTTGAAAAGGTCAGCAGCGAGCCAGTTAAACGTAGCAATTCACAATAGAGTCGCTCAGGATGAACTTGTGCATTTTGCAAAAGGTGGTGGAGACTGGCGTGTGCGGTATTGAGCGCGTTGACTAGCCAAAAGGAGACAATATCACCAGAGCGAAACTCAATCAGTTTTTGTTCATTTTCACGATTATTGGATTGAATAGTTTTAATTTTGGCTTTGATCACATTGAGCGTACGCTTTAGATTGTTAATTAAAACAGGGCTGGATTCAATATGCAGAATCGGCGGAATAAAATCACTATCTAGCTCAAAACTGCCTGTATTTTTCCTTTTAATTTTTCCGATCGGCAAATAGAGAAAACCATCAACTTCATGTTCAAGATCGGCATGCAGACTGAGTAACTTAAATTGGGCACGGCGTCGTAGGAGCGTAATACCAGCTACGGCTGCGTCAGTAAACAAGTCATGAGTTTCCAGTAAATAGGCGTGGTAACGACTTGGTTGTAATTTTTCATCAAAGCAGACATTGCGTTTATTGGCTTGAACAATGGGTAATGCTAAATAAATCAGCATCTCAGCATCCATTTGTAATTCATCCAGTTGAATCGGCTCAGGCAGTAAGTCTTGACTGGGTGCTGCATAAATTTCGCCATCCTGCCAAATCATTTGAACTTTCTCTAAGGCCAGGAGATGGGTATTTAATTGGGCTTCATCAAAGCGAAGTTGTTGAATACCATAAGCAAATGCAATGGTTGCACGAATGGTGTGATTTAAATGCTGCTCGTGATAGCGGTCTTGCAGCTGAAAATGTTGTGGACGTAAGAATAGGCCTTCGCCCCAGAGTATTTTTTCTGCTTTAAACATAATAGATTATCCATGCGTTGATTCATTGCGATTGGATTGAACCCCAAGTAATTCTTGAATAGATTCAAGCGGATTCTCATTTTTAATGACTTGTGTTAGCCATTCATGTAGTGGAAGTTGACTCCAGTGAATCGTTTTTTTGAGCATATAACTGACGGGGCTATGAGGTTCATGCAGTTCGAAATAATCTGAGATTTCTTGTAAAACCAACAGGGCTTGTTGACGATTCTGACAATGATTTTGTGATGAGAATTTAAAATCAGCCATGCTATTGAACATCGGCAAGTTTGGGGGAGGTGTTGTTGGAGGTGATCGAACTATTACGGTTGGGATGGCATTTGATGTGGGGGAATGATCGATTTTCAGAACTTTTTGAATGTTTTTTTGTATGCTCTGTAACTGGGTATCGACATGCGAAAAGCGTGGCGCATCGTGTGTCATCAGTTGATTGAGGACTTGTTTTAACTGTTCCCAGTGTTTGAGAATTTCTGTAACCTCTTGATCAAGTTTACGTAACTCACTTTCTGAGTTTGTGGCAATCGCCAATTCAAACTGTTCAATTTCAATCCGCGTTGCTGCATTTATAGTCTCTGAATGTTTAAGCCGATTATTGTGCTGATATAAAATATTTTCGTAATCAAGCACGTTGTAACAGGGTTGTTGCTGATTAAGTGGAACCAGTTTGATTAAGGTCGGGAGTTGATTGAGTAGGCCTTGGAGCAAGCCCAAGCGTTGGTCGAGGTCTTGCTCTTCAATCCGTGGATGGATCTCAGTCCAATATTGTTGTAGTAGCTGATGTGAAAGTTCAATTGCAGCAGCAATTCCTGCAAAACCATAGAGATGTGACCATGCTTCGGTTAGCCAAGTCAGTAGACGAATATCTTTGGTTTGTTGGCTGAGTAATTCTGTGGACTTTAATGCGACAAAGGACCAGTCCGCTTGCTTTGGTTCTGTAATCCAATCACCTTGATCTAACAACACATCATCATGAGTTCTGGCTATTTTTATGTCATGAAAGGCTTGGGAAAATGCGAGATCTACTCCACAAGGTTGATCTGTAGAAATTGCATGTTGTAAAGGGTACAGGTCTAAATCCATCATCACTTACTCTTTTATTGTTATTTGGCATATCGCGTTATTGCTTATGTCATTATTTTATTTTTTCAACGTATTGTATTCTCTGCTGATCTTAGTGAGACTCCGTCGTGTGTTGATCCTTTGAGGCTGTTTTAGTGTGGGCTTTAAAGCTATTTTTAGCAGCGGTGCTTGGCTTAATTTTTGGAGGTGTTACGCTATTGGCTAGGCGCTTTTTCTTCGGGTCGAGTTGATAGGATATTTGTGCATCATCGACCACGATTCGAATTGTTTTAGGAAGTCTCTGTTCACTTAAAGCGACTAAAATGGTTGTGGCGAGCTCGGGTAGTACAGAGCCATTTAGAATATGTTCAACATTGCGTGCACCGCTGTCGACTTCACGACAACGGTCTAATAAAAGCGTTATTAAATCAGTGGAATATTCAACTTGAATGGCATATTGCTGCTCAATACGTGCGCTGATTTTGTGAAGCTTGTGTTGAATGATGCGTTGCAGCAAATCATCATGTAATGGGTAATAAGGCACAATCCGCATACGTGCTAGAAAGGCCGCTTTAAAATTCTGATATAAGATTGGCTTAAGTTTTGACAGTAGTATTTCAACATCTGGCCATTCAGCGACAGGGTGATTTAAGCAAGCTTGCATAATAGTGCTGGAACCGACATTGGAGGTTAGCAAAATAGTGGTATTTTTAAAGTTAATAACTTGACCTTCACCGTCTTCAAGTCGTCCTTTATCAAAGACTTGATAAAATAACTCCTGTACATCAGGGTGCGCTTTTTCAATTTCATCGAGCAGAATCACACTATAGGGATTGCGTTTAACGGCTTCGGTCAAGATGCCGCCTTGGCCATAACCGACATAGCCGGGTGGTGCTCCTTTGAGTGCAGAGACACTATGTGCTTCTTGATATTCAGACATGTTAATACTGATCAGATGTGAGGCACCACCATAAAGTTCATCTGCGAGTGCCAGTGCTGTTTCAGTTTTACCGACACCACTTGGACCGACTAAGAAAAAAACACCTTGTGGTTTATTGGGGTCTTCAAGTTGGGCTTTTGATGTTTTAATGCCATGTAGTAATTGTTCGAGTGCATGGTCTTGACCGAGAATGCGTTCAGCCAATTTTTCTTTTAAATTTAAGATCTGTTGAATCTCATCTTGCAACATTTTACCGATCGGAATACCCGTCCAATCTGCAATAATTTCATTCACAATTTGTGAATTTACGCGTGGAAAGACCAAAGTTTCTTGGGCTTGAACTTGGCTGAGTTGCATCTTGAGCTGAGTCAGTGTTGCAGCTGTATTTGTGTTGTTTTCAAGCTCTAATGCATTGATCTGATTGACTAAAGTAAGCTCGGATTGCCACTTTTTCTCTGTGGTCGCGATCTCTTGTTGCTGTTGTCTGAGGAATTGATTCAGTTGTTCGATACGGGGTTGATGAATGTTTGTATGTCGCTGTTCCTGTTGAATAATATTAAGTTCAAGCTGTAGATTATGCTGCTGCGCACGAAGTTGCTCTAGCTTTACCGGCTGAGCCGTTTGTGTCAGTGCTACCCGCGCTGCGGCAGTATCTAAAACGCTTACGGCTTTGTCGGGAAGTTGACGACCACTGATATAACGATGGGATGCGTAGACCGCTGTGCGAATTGCTTCATCATCAATTTGTAAATTAAAATGTTTAGTCATGACTGGAATCATGGCGCGTAGCATATCGACAGCAGCTTCAGGACTTGGTTCAGCAATTTTGATCACTTGGAAGCGACGGCTTAAGGCGGCATCTTTTTCAAAGTATTGCTTATATTCAGCCCAAGTTGTTGCTGCAATGGTACGTAGTTCACCACGCGCCAATGCAGGCTTTAGTAAGTTTGCAGCATCATTTTGACCAGCTTGTCCACCAGCACCAATCATCGTATGTGCTTCATCTATAAATAAAATAATAGGATGGCTGGCACTTTGAACTTCGCTGATGACTTGTTTTAAACGGTTTTCGAACTCACCTTTTATGCTGGCTCCTGCTTGCAAAAGACCAATATCAAGTACATGGAGTTGTACATTTTTGAGTGCATCAGGCACTTGATGCTGAACAATTTTAAGTGCTAAACCCTCAACGACAGCAGTTTTACCGACCCCCGGTTCGCCAGTCAGAATTGGATTGTTTTGCCGGCGTCGCATTAAGATATCGATGATGAGGCGAATTTCAAATTCACGCCCTATAACAGGATCAATCTCTGCATTTTTAGCCTTTTCAGTGAGATTGACGGTATATTGATTTAATGCCAGAGTTTTAATTTCAGTATGATGTAACTGGTTTTTAATTGTGGTGCATTGTGCGGTTGGATGCGTTGGATGCGTTGGATCTAGTCGATGACTGGGCTGGGCTGCGGTCTGGCTGATGTGTTCAATACTCTCTTGGCAGTCATCTATAAATTTATGTTTGAGTGTATCGATTGGAATTAGATCAAATAGGTTCGAAGCACGAATCGCCAATTGATATAAATCGGGTGCGGTTAATAATGCCACCAGCAAATGCCCACTTCGAATGGTCGGGTTTTGTTCTGCACTGGCCAATAACCATGCTTGTTCGAACAGCTGCACCATTGACTTGGCAAAAATCGGGGTGCGCATATTACCTTTTGCTAAAAGCGAAATAGCCTGTCGTAGATCTGTAGATAATGCTCGCCTAGATGTTTTATATTTTCTTAATAATATACTTATGTCGTTATTTTCTTGATGGTTAAGCAGTTCATAAAATAAGTGCTCAATTTCAATTTCATAATTTTTTTCGCTAATACAATAGTTTGCTGATTGTTCTAAGGCACGACGTGTTGGCGCGGAGAGCTTTGTAATTAAAACTTTTAAATTAGACATTGGAATGCTCGATTTATTTTAAATTTATTAAAGATTAACTATAAAAAACAATTGATTATAATTTTATTTGCGTTAGGTTTTGTGCCATTTCCTTTTTTGGTCGAGTCCTTTATCTCACATACGCTATCAGAAAATATTTCCAATAGGTTTTACATTTTTTTAAAAAAATGTAAAACCGCTGTTGGTTGACATACAATTTATTGGCGCGTATAACTTGATCGCAGTTGAGTTGTATTGTTAAAAAAATATAAATAATAACGATAAATTTCTGAGTGGTTTGAATTAAATTTTGAACATTTAATCAAGAATTTAAAAATAAAAAGAGGTGCGTTTTGAAAACAATAATCGTACTTACTGTGTTGGTCTCTGTATCCGGTTTATGCCCATTGGCATTCGCGGAAGATCCCACACTAAAAAGGAGTTGCCTGAAATATAACCCGTTGGCAGTTGGGGTTATGGATTCGCAACTCATCAATATTTACACCCAACTCTGTGATAAAAAAAATAAGGACAATAAAAATGCCTATTTGGTGCAAGCTGCGCAACGCTTTCAGCAATTGGGTTTAAATGATCGAGCGATTCAAATTGTAAATGGGTTAGAGCAACAAAATATACGTAGCCCAACTTTAACCGATACTAAGTTTTTAATTGGCGTTAAATTTGCCAATGATGCCTTGCAACAAATGCGAGAAAAGGAATCACGTTCTTTATCTTCAGATTTGACCTACCCAGCGGCAAAATTCCTCATCGGCGATATTCAAAAGTCGCTGCCCATTGCTGCCATGAAATCTCAAGCAGCGGTTTCAGAAAAACAAGTGAGAACGAAAGTAATATACACAGCCAAACCCAGAGTAAAACAAGCAATACGACAAAAGAGCATTGTAAGCAAAGCAGCTACAGCCGTTCCAAGCAAAGCAGCAGCGCATCCTACAGCAGCAAATCCTTTTGGTTCTCTGGCAAAAACACCATAACACTGACTAAAAAGAGAAAAAGCGTCATGGCAAAAAAAGAAAGTATTCAAAAAAAATTACAACGGATTCGCCCGCCACGGGTACAACTAACCTATGACGTCGAAGTTGGTGATGGCAAAGAAGTCAAAGAACTCCCTTTTGTCGTTGGAGTAATTGCTGACTTTTCTGCTGCATCTGAATTGGAAAAATCTAAATTAAAAGACAAGAAATTTATTCAGGTAGATTTGGAAAATATAGATGATGTCATGGCTTCATTGGCACCTCGTGCTGCATTTCGCACAGAAAATACCTTAACCAAGGAGGGCGGTAGTATTGGGATTGAATTAACCTTTAAATCGATGGATGACTTCCGGCCTGAGCAGGTGGTTCAGCAAGTTGATCCTTTGCGTAAATTAGTTGAAGCACGTGAACGTTTAACTGATTTGCGTAATAAAATTTCCAACAGTGAAAAGTTAGAAGACCTCCTTGATGAGGTGCTCAAAAGTACAGATCAAGTACGTAAATTGACGCTTGAAGCAGGAGATGAACATGCCTGAGGTTCAACACGCGGCAACACGATCACAGCAATCAGAAGTGACGGGTCTACTTGATTCAATTGTTGAGAAAAGCCGAATTGCACGTACAGCACAGGAGCATGATCGTGCTAAAAGCCTGATTGGCGAATTGGCTAAAGAGGTGATGGCGGGCACCATTGTTGTATCCGATAACATGACCTTATCACTCGACAAGCGCATTGCGGAAATAGATGCCCTGATTTCTGAGCAGCTGAGTAAAATCATGCATAGCCCCGAATTTCAAAAAATCGAATCAACTTGGCGTGGGCTTTACTATTTTTGCCAAGAAACCCCATCAAATCCACTGATTAAAATTACACTGCTGAATACCACCAAAAAAGAATTGATTAAAGATTTTCAAGGCGCGACTGATTTTGATCAAAGCACGTTGTTTAAAAAAATCTATGAAGAAGAATATGGTTCCTTTGGCGGCGCACCTTATGCGGCTTTGATTGGTGATTTTGAATTTGATCGTACGCCTTCAGATCTGTATTTACTTGAACAAATCTCTCACATTGCTGCGGCTGCACATGCGCCATTTATTTCCGCTGCAAGTGCAGATATGTTGGGCTTAGCTTCCTTTACGGATATTGATCGTCCACGCGATGTTTCTAAAGTGTTTGAAACTGCCGAATATGTACAATGGCGCTCGTTTCGTGACAGTGAAGATGCGCGCTATGTCGCATTGACCATGCCACGGGTATTGGGACGTTTACCCTATCATCCTAAAGAAGGGACGATGACCGAAGGCTTTAATTTTGTTGAAGCAGTCTCTGGCCAAGACCATAACCAATATTTGTGGATGAATGCGGCCTATGCATTTGGCACCCGTTTAACCAATGCCTTTGATATGTATGGATGGTGTGCGGCCATACGTGGGGTAGAGGGAGGTGGTTTGGTCGAAGGCTTGCCAGTACATACTTTTAAAACCAGTGATGGTGAAATCACCTTTAAATGTCCAACTGAAATTGCGATTACAGATCGTCGTGAAAAAGAATTGAGCGATCTTGGGTTTGTGCCCTTAGTTCATTGTAAAAACACAGATTATGCCGCATTTTTTGCAGCACAATCGACACAGAAACCCAAGAAATATAGTCGTGATAGTGCCAATGCCAATGCGGCCTTGTCGAGCCAGATTCAATACATTATGGCCGTTTCTCGGATTGCACATTATTTGAAAGCAATGATGCGCGATAAGGTTGGCAGCTTTGCTTCTGCTGGTAATGTCGAAGCATTTTTAAATGAATGGCTTTCTCAATATGTATTACTTGATGATGGTGCTTCACAGGAAGCGAAAGCACAATATCCGCTACGTGAAGCATCGGTAAAAGTTGTAGAAAACCCTGCAGCGCCAGGGCACTACAAGTCGGTGGTCTTTTTAAGACCGCATTTTCAACTCGATGAGTTATCGGTTTCATTGCGGCTCGTGACTGAATTACCTCAGTCTTTGAATTAACCGAGCAGCTCAAGCATAAAATTTAATAAATAGGAAAAGTACAATGAAAGATATATATGTTCAGTTTATTGGTAAATATAAGGTCGATGGTGAATCGCGTGATACTGAACACAAGGATTGGTTAGAGGTCAATTCGTGGTCACATAAAATTCGTCAGCCGAAGTCAGCGACGTCTTCCAGTGTTGGTGGGCATACTGCTGAACGGGTTGAACATTCCGATATGATTTTCGCCAAAGACTTAGATGCGACCAGCCCTAAACTTTGGGAGGCATGTTCTGCTGGTTATACCTTTGATGAAGTGTTAATTGATTTTTATCGTGCCAATGGTGATAAGCGGATTAAATACTTACAAGTGAAGCTTAAACATGTATTGGTTTCAAGTGTCACGCCAACCGTCGATGAAGAGGGCATTCCCAAAGAATCATTTGGTTTAAAATATGCGGCAGTTGAATGGACCTATAATCAACAAGATATTAATGGGACAGCCAAAGGAGCAGTCACTAAAAAATGGTCACTTTCAAATAACACCGCATCTTATGCGGCTTAATTTTCATTATTGTTGATTTAGGTTGATCAGAATAGCGTGGAATAAAGGTATACGCTGTTCTGGTTAAAGCCAATCCAATAGATTTTATGCATTATGTTGGATTGCCTACAATATTAAAAATAGAAGTAGAAAGCGAATATTGGAAAGTACAGACCACAATACCTGAAAACCAAGACTAGAAAAACAAGACAAGAAAGTCATTATTTAAAACAAAGATCAGCAGCGCCATATTACTGAGTTCATGCTGAATCATCAAAATACAAGCCATACCTAATCGTTTATTGGTCCATGTTAAACATTGTCGGTTAGGCATCGCGGATTAAATATTACAGGTTAATCATTATGAATCTAGATCATCTTTATCCCTATGGGTTTAGATCGACATTATTCGATCGTTTAATTTTAGAGCATAGCGATCAGCATGGGCTTTCGATTCAAGCATTACGTGAATCTGTCGCCTGCGATCTAGAAGACTTACTCAATAGCCGCATGGCTAAACTTGATCATGTGATGGATGACTTTCCTTGGGCTAAAAAATCAATTCTGCAATTTGGCATTATTGATTTTGTGGGCTTATCAACCGCAAATCCTTTAGATCGGCATAAAATTTGTCAGTCGATTGAACAATCGATTGCCGCGCATGAACCACGATTAAGACAGATCAAAGTCGAGATGTTATTTGAGGGGGATAATAGGGGGGCGCTGTGTTTGAGTATTCAAGCCTATTTAAATATCCATCCACTGTATGAGCCGATTGTCTTCGATGCATTGTTGAAACCAACGACTCAACAATATGTGATTTCTGCAAGTGCTTAGACAAGGAGCTTTACTGTGATTGAAGAACTGCTACCTTATTATGAAAAACAATTACAAGAGTTTGGCCAACAATCACGGGAGTTTGCACAGAAATATCCAAAAATTGCACAGCGCTTATCATTAAATCAAGAACAGATTGATGATCCACATATTGAGCGTTTGATCCAAGCATTTTCCTTGATTGCAGCACGTATCGATAAAAAGCTGGTGGACAGTTATGATATTTTTACTACTGCATTATTTGAGGTGATGTTTCCGCAGTATTTAAAACATTTTCCATCCTGTAGTGTGGTCAGTTTTGACGATATCAATAAACAAAAACAGCTTAAACATCCCCACTGTATTGCAAGGCAGAGCAGTTTAAAGTCACAGAGTTTCAAAGGGGTGCAGTGTGAGTTTAAGACCAGTCATGAGGTCCGCTTACTTCCCATCCAATTGCAAACGCTCAACTTTAAAACCAATCCCAGTCAACATTTACACTTAAATCAAAATGCGACCTTAAGCTTTGGTTTTGAAGTTTTTAATCAAGCACATTCGATTTTAGCGCAAGAGAAACTGCCTATTTATTTAGATGCAATTTCTAATTTTCCATTGCACGTTTTAGACAGCATTTTTAGAAAAGAAAGCAGTTTTAGTTTACAGATTGGACAACAAAATTTTGCGATTGAAAATCCTTTTGAAGTATTGGGTTTTGATGAACAGGAAAGCCTCTTGCCAATTGATCAGCATACCCATCATGCTTATCGATTGTTGCTTGAATATTTTTGTTTTCCAGATCGCTTTAGTTATTTAAATCTGGATCTCAGTTTTCTCAATATGTTTAAAGTTGAGCAACAACAGTTCGAATTACAGATTCATTTAAAGCTAAATTTAAATGATCAAGCCGTGATTCGAAATTACACAGCATTAAATGTTGCAAATTTTAAATTATTTACTACTCCGATCGTCAATTTATTTGAGAAAAATGCAGAGCCACAAAAAATTAATCATAAACAGCTCGAATATCCCCTGATTACCGATGCACATCATCCTGGGTTTTATCAGCTTTATTCGATTTTAGAGATGCAAATGATCCGTGAGAAAAACCAGCAAGATCAGGTGGTTTTTCCCGTACATCCTTTTTTTGCGATGAGTCATTATCATGGTAAAGAGGTGCAATTCTTTTATGCATTAAATGCTGCGCAATATCGTGGCAAAAACATTGCCACAGGTTATTCAATTATTTCAAAAGACTTGCAGCCGCATACGATTGCATCTGATTTTATCAGCACTAAAATATTGTGTTCAAATCGTGAATTGCCTTATGAGGCATTAAAACAGTCGAATCACATTTTAAATTTAACGGATCGCAGTATTGCCAGAAGTGCCTTAATTCTTAAGCGACCGACGGCTAGTTTTTATTTTGAACAAAATAAGCAGGAACAATGGCGGATTATTTCACATCTTTCATTAAATAGTTTGGCGCTGATGAAAGGTGATGCGATGAGTCATGTCAAAGAACTATTAGAACTGTATAACCTGCCAAAGTCTAAACACAATCATTTAATGATTGCTTCGATTAAACAGATTGAATTTGACTTAACTCATAAGTTAATAGAAGCACAACCTTTTCCCATGTTTGTGCGTGGCGTACGCGTGAAACTGGCAATTGATCGCCAAGTTTTTCGTGGTCATAGCCTGTATATTTTTTGCCAATTACTCAGCCATATTTTCAATCTCAAAGTACAAGTGAATAGTTTTGTCGATGTCATTATTCGGGATTCAGATAGCCAACAGGAGTTATACCAATGCGTTCAGAACGTTGGTGGCAAGCAGCTTCTGTAATTGAGCAGCTGTTTAAATTGCCGACTGCATTTGAGTTTATCCAAGCAACACGTTTGTTAAGGCATGTTCCTTATGTACAGCAGTTAAAATACTGGGCTGATGATTTTCATTTTCAAAGCTCAATCGATTTAGATTTTCCTCAAGCTGAAATTGAAAGCTTAACGCTCAGCAATAATCGAATTGAACTCAGCAATTTGATGCTTGGACTAACGGGTATTCAAGGGGTATTGCCTTATACTTATACCCAAAAAGTCAAACAGGCACCTAGACGTCAACGCTTAGGTGTACAACATTTTTTAGATTTATTTAATCACCAGCTGAGCGCGCAATATATCGATGCCAGCTTATTTTATAATTTACCAATTCGCTATGAGCTTGAACAAGAAAATCATTATCTGGATATTTTACTGGCACTCAATGGTTATATTCGCCATCAACAGCAACAACAACCATTAGATGATTATTTTGCAGAATTCTCCGGTCTAATGCAGGGGCAAAATAACAGTGCTTACGCTTTAAAAACATTATTGAGCTGTGTCTTTAAACAACAGGTTCAGATCAACCAATATATTCCTGAAAAATTTCAGCTTGCAGAAACGCAACAAACCACACTTGGTGGGTCTGGCACAAATTTATTGGGGAAGAATACATTTTGTGGTGAACGTATTCAACAAGTGGACGGCAAAATTGAAATAGCAATTGGACCATTAAGTTATGCACAATATTTAGAATATTTGCCGCAGCAAAAACAAAGTCAGAAATTAAAAACGATCATTACAACTTGGTGTAGCCCCAGTCTGCTGGTTGATCTACGTTTAGTCTTGGCTAAGGATGAAATTCAAGCGATTCAACTGAGCTCAACAATGAGCATCGGTCTTGCGCAGGGGGCTTTTTTATTACCACAGGCACAGTCGGATAATAACGAAACCTGTTATGCGCTGATCGGGGAGGTCGCATGATTAAAGTAATTTTAATGGTGATCATGGCGGTTTTCTTTAGCGTTGCATTACTGGTGACTTGGTATTGGCGTGATGCGGCTTATGCACCAGATTCTTTGGACCTAATTCGTTATTTCATATTGCTTCCACTTGGCTTGAGTTTCGTCTTGTTGTCACCGTATTTGTTGATGAAGTGGTATAAGCAGCGCAAGGATAATAAAGCCAAAGAGCATGTGACTGAGTCAACCGCGACTTTGCCGAGTGAGGCCACTGAATATAAAACTGAATGGTTACATTTGCAGGTTTTTTCTGCGGACGCCCAAAGTGTCTTAGGCAAAAATGAAAATTTATTAGATGCACTGATTTTACTTCGTGGGCCAATGCTTGATTCAACTTTGGTCGATGGCGTGGGTAATCCTATTTTGTCTTATCGAATGACAGATTTAGATACAGGGAGTGACATAGATTCATCAGAGCATGCGGCATTACAACAACGGATTTATTTACTTTTGCAGCAGCAACTTGAGCAGCATGTTGAGACACTATACTGCGTGGCTCAACAGTTAAAAAAATCAGCCTGTTTTTATGAAACAGCATCGGCGTATCAATATCGTGTGCATCCCGCTTGGGTGGACCCGCAAGCAGTGGATGATTTAGCAGAGGAACAGCAGGTCGTAGTTGCGCCGTTAGCACGTCTAGATGTCTTAAATATTCACCTATTATTGTCTGAGCATTTATTACATCGTTGGGATGAGGCGGAGAGTACAGACCAAATTCAAGTATATTTGCAAACGCTCGGAATCTTCGCGGAGCAAATACAATTTCATTATCATTATTTATCTAAACAGCACAGTTATCCGGATTGGATGGAGCAACTCAAACAGATTGAGCAACAGCACCAGCAGATCAGTTTGGTTATATTGGCCGATTCTGAAATTGATCAAGCATGTATTGACGAGAAAATAGCAATTATACCCAATTATATTCCTGCCGAATTTGCCAGTAGTTGTTGTATTTCAAGTTTAGAAGTTAAAGTTGAAAATCTTGAACCGATTAAATCCGTACAAATTGTATTACATGAAGATCGACTGGTTTCAAGCCTTGAAAGATTAAAAATCACCGAATTAGAACAGTATGCATCGGATCAAGCTTTTGTTTTAATATTGGATCATCCTGCTAATATAAAAACAGTGAAAACATTAGCACAGCACTTTGCACAAACCCCGATTGAACCACAGCATTATATTTATTCGGCACCGAGTTTGGGGCATACCGATAACCTATCGAACCCATTTGGTTTTATGTTGGCACTACAGATAAAAGAGCCTAACTACAGCATGGTGTATACGGTTGAGCAGCCCAAGACACAGGTGTTTATTACACCTATGAATATAAATAGAGCACAGTGACTCCTCTAAGAGCTGAACGAGAAGTTGTAAATTAAAGCAATAAACTAAAGATCAAAACAATAAATTAAAGATCGAAACCACCAATAAAAAGAGAAGCGCATGTATACGATTTTAGGCTACCTTTGGCAATATGTGAGTAACCCCAAAGCCATTATTGCACTTTCAGTTTTAGTGGCATTACTGTCGAGTTATAACGTCATTGCTCGTCCAGTTTTTTGGGGATTATGTGCGACTTATTTATTGGCGTTACTGGGTTATGGACTTTATTGGCTCATTAAACGTAAAAGAAATGTTGCACAAGGTGAGGCGCTGGTTGCTGCGATTGAACAAGAAACCAAAAGTGAATATGCGCAGTCCAAAGACAAGCAAGAATTACAGGGAATTCAGCAACAGATTAAACAGTCGATTCAACTGATTCGAAAATCTAAACTAGGTGATAAAAAAGGCAATGCCGCACTATATGAGTTGCCTTGGTATATGGTGATTGGTAATCCTGCTGCGGGCAAAAGCTCTGCTATTTATAAATCGGGGTTGAAATTTCCATTTGAAGAAAACCATCAACAGGTGATTTCCGCAGGCATGAGTGGCACGCGCAACTGTGATTGGTTTTTCTCAACGGAAGGGATCTTACTGGATACAGCAGGGCGTTATTCGGTTTATGCAGATGATCATTCAGAATGGTTGGGCTTTCTGAGTTTACTTAAAAAAAGTCGCAGCAAAGCACCGATTAATGGACTAATTATTGTGGTAAGCACTGCGGAGTTAATCAGCCAAAGCCCTGAAAAAACCATGCAACTGGCCAAGAATCTACGTTCTAGGATTCAGGACATTATTGAGCGACTCGAAATTTTTGCACCCGTCTATGTGGTGTTTTCTAAAATGGATCTGGTTGCAGGCTTTACTGATTTTTTTCAATGTTATGAAAGTGATGAGTTTGATCAGGTTTGGGGGGCTACTTTGGCTTATGATGCACAATCTAGCCAAAATGCCAGTGAGTATTTTGAGCATCATTATAATATTTTGTTTGAAGGGCTAAAAAGCCTCAGCACCAGCCATTTAAGTCGTCGTCACGAAAATAATATCTCTCCCAGTGTGATGACTTTTCCACTAGAGTTTAAGACCCTAAAACCAATTTTAAAAACGTTTATCAGCACTTTGTTTGAAGACAATCCATATCAATTTAAACCTGTTTTTCGCGGTTTTTATTTTAGTAGTGCATTACAACAAGGTCAGGTTGAAAGTCCAATGACCGCCCATATTGCGCAGGAATTTGGATTAGCACAATCGGCTGCAATCAGCGCAAGTGAACAGCCGCAGATCGAACAGCAGCATGGTTATTTTTTAAAGGGGCTATTTTCTCAGGTGATTTTAAAAGATCAAAATTTAGTAAAACAACATATTAATCCAAAGAAGAAACGTCAGCGCTATTTTAGTTTTATCACTGCATTATTTATGGTGGGATGTTTTTTAGCATTATCCCTCTGGTCCTATCGTAATAATCAGCAGTTGATACTTGAGGTCCAAGCTGATTTAAATAACGTGGTACAGATGCAAAAAACCTCAGGGCAAAGCCTCTCCATTCAACTTGATGCTTTATTGGTATTACAAAAACGTATGCAGCAATTGGATGCATTTTCAGCGGATCGGCCATTTCGGTTTTCATTTGGTTTATATCAAGGGGATCAATTACGTGAAAAACTCAAACTTGAATATCTCAGTGGGATTAAACAACTGATTTTAATGCCTGCGCAACAGAATATCGCGCAGTATTTACAAGGCGTGAATAGTCATGCAGCACAGTTAAAGGCCAATCAAAGTCAGGTAAATGTTGAGCAAGTAACGGCTCAGCCTGATACACCGTTTTTAACGCCTTCCGATCTTAGCCCACAAGATGCTTATAACGCGTTAAAGGCTTATCTAATGATGAGCAATGCACAATATCGAGAGGGTGGGCATTTGGCGGATCAAGTCACACGTTTTTGGCGCAGCTGGTTAGAAGCCAATCGTGGTCAGCATAATTTGACTGAAATGAATCAAAAGGCCGAGCAGGTTTTAAGTTATAGCATGAGCTTGGCCACTGATCCTGAATTTCCAATTTTGACTGCTGATGCACAATTGGTCGATCAGTCACGTCAAGTTTTATTGTCGGTGGTGCGTGGTTTGCCAGCGCGTGATCGCGTTTATAACGAAATTAAAATGCGCGCTGCGGTGCGCTTTCCTGAACTGACCGTCAATCAAATGGTCGGAGAAAATAATCAAGGTACGATTTTGGGCGGCTATGCGATTCCGGGAGTATTCACGCAAAAAGCTTGGGATGAATATGTCAGCACAGCGATTGAGGATGCGGCTAATCGACCCATGGACAGCAAAGATTGGGTGTTGAACAGCAGCCAAAGTGATGATCTCAGTTTTAGCGGTAGTCCCGATCAAATTCGCAAACAGCTTACGCAGTTATATAAACAAGAATATATTGCGCAGTGGCGGAAGTTTTTGAATGCGGTGCACTATGCCAAAGCCGCAGATTTTAACCAAGAAATTAAAGTGATTGATCTGTTGGGAGAGCCGAAAAAATCACCGCTTCGGACGCTGCTGGCGCGTGTGGCACAGGAAACCAGTTGGGATAATCCAGTGGTTCAAGCAGCGTTGGCCGCACCACAAACTGGATTCGTGGCTTGGTTTAAGCGCAAGGTTTTGGGGCAAGGTGATGAACAAGCTATTGAGCGTGCGAAGAATCAAGCGCAAGGGCCGATTGCGCAAGCTTTCGATGTATTTTATCAGCTGTTACGGCAACGTGATGATCAACAAAATCAATCCTTGTTAGATGAATATTTAAATAGCCTATCGCAAGTGCGGAGTAAATTTAATAGCTTAAAAAGTTCAGGAGATATGGGGCCAAGTGCAGTTGGATTGGTCAAGTCCACTATTCATGATCAAAACTCAGTATTCAATGCAACCCAGAAAATAGTCGATGACAAGCTGATGTTGGGTGTAAATGAAGTCGATCAACGTATGTTAGACAAGCTGTTACTACGACCATTAACACAGGCATTTGAGGTGTTGTTGGTTCCAGCCCAAGAGGAGCTCAATAAACTTTGGGTGATGCAGGCCTATCAACCTTTTAATCAAAATCTGAGTCAGAAATATCCCTTCAATAGCTCAGCCACAATTCAGGCAAGTTCTGGTGAAATTGCACAGGTCTTTGGCGAGTCTGGCAGCATTGCGCGTTTTGTCAAAGATAACCTCAATCCATTGCTAATTCGCCGTGGCTATAGTCTGGCAACAAAAACTTGGAAAGACATGGGGATATCACTCAATCCCCAGTTTCTCATGGATTTTAAAACGTATGTTGCACCAGCCAACGGTATTGCCACGGGTGCTGAGCCGACGACAGCAACAGTGACCAATCAATCTAACTTTCAGTTTTTCCCTTTGGCTAATCCTGCATTATTGTCCTATAGCATTGAGATTGATGGGCAACGCTTAGTGTATGAAAATGGGGTGCAACAATGGGTGAGCTTTATTTGGCCCAATCCAGGGGCAATTCCTGGAACACGAATTAGTGCAGTCGATTTGGCTGGCAATAGCCATATTATTTTTGAAGCCCCTGGTGAATATGGCATTAATCGTTTAATCGATTCAGCACAGCGCCAACCACAGAATGGTCACTTTGAATTGAAATGGGTCAGTCCACAAGATCCTAAGCTTTTTGTAAAAGCGACCTTTAGATTAATCAGTGGTTCCGAAGGGGGCAATCGTGGCTATACCGGATTGAAGCTGGTGCAAAGTGTGACCAGCAAAACAGCGAGCAATGTGGTTGCAGCTCAACCAACCAATAGCACTGGCAAGCACGCGGTTACCGCAGCGCCAGCAGCCACGTTGCCCAGCACGGCTCATGTCGTTAACAGGCGTTAAGGATTATTAAAAGAGAAAAATGGATTTTAAAGCGCAATTCATGCCTTAGAGAAGCGTTAAAAATATTAGAACATGTACCAAGTATCACGACTGCGGAGAACAGTTATGCAACAGCTGAGATCAACGCCACTGTATTACGGGAAAAGTCCCGCGTGGGGGGATTTTTTAAAAACCAAAGGGCAGGCGAGTGTCATTCAAGGCATTGATCAATGGATTAATGCTGCACTGGAGCTTGCTATGCAACACCCCAATTTTGATGAGAAATATAATGCTTTGCCGGCTTTAGATATTTTTATTGGCAACCCCCAAGAAACGCTATTTTTGGTTGCAAATTTAATTGCCAGTATTGATCGGTCGGGGCGAAAATTCCCCATGCTGCTGTGTCACTTACTTGAAGTGCATCTGCCACTGGATCATTTGCGCACGGCCCCCTTTATTTATAAGCAAACATTGATTGATCTGTATAAAAAAAATCGCGCGATCCGCGGCACCCAAAATGCCGAGCAATTGCAACGGGAACTGGCGAAATTATTGCCCGATATTCAAGTGTATAGCACCACAGATCACAGCGCATTTTTTGAACAGCAAACGATGCATTCTTTTGCGCAACTGATGAAAATCAATGTTGAACAATTGGCTCGTTATATGATGCGTTTGGGGCTGCTGCTGCAACCGCTCCAGATACAGAATCGCTGTAACTTAGATCAAGCAGTGCGAATACCCATTAATAATCAAAGCTATTGTTATGAAATTTCAGCCTTTTGGGTCAGCCTTATGACTAATTTTTTGGCAAAACTGAACATTGAGGTTTTTATCGCAATATTACATGCAGAATTACCAGTGCTGATTTTTGGCGCTCAAGGTGCAGATATTCAAGTGCTTAGCGACATTTTTATCCAAGAGATGCAGTCAGCGCATTGGTTCTCTTTACTGGAGAGCAGCAGCTTCGATCATCGTATTGAGCGCAGCCAGAAGTTGCTTGAACTGGAACAGGCCTTATGCGGCAATAACTTGAGTCTAAATCAAGGGATAGATTTATTCCAACAGCGCTTTAGAGTGAGTGCAATATGAAAAATAAAAAACAATTTAGCATGAGCTATGTGGTGTTATACATGTTGGGGCTAAGTTTGAGTGCATCGGTTATCGCAGCGCCAATTGTGATTGAGGGTGTGGTCCCCAATCAAGCCTCAAAGCAAGTTTTGCTTAATAAAATGCGTGAAATCTATGGGCAAGATCAGGTTGTTGATAAGCTGCAAGTGGCTGCGGTGGCAGCGCCGAATGGTTGGAGTGACTCGGTTGCAGCGCTGATTACGCCTGAGTTAAAGAAAGTTTCCAAGGGGCAGTTGGTGGTTCAGGGGACAACTGTCGCATTGCGCGGATTGATCAATAATCAAAATGAAGTGGCGAGTATGAGCACGGCTTTTCAGGCTTTACTACCGGCACCATATCAGTTGAGTTCGCAACTTAGCGTTAATCAAGCCGAGCAAAAAGTCATAGATGATGCGTTGAAAAATCGGATTATCGAATTTGAATCAGGCAGTGCAATTCTGACGCCTGTCGGCACACAGATTTTAGATGAAATGGTCGTTGCACTGAATAAGGTGCAAGAAAAGAATATTAAAATCATTGGTCACACCGATAATTTAGGTGACCCTAAAAAGAATATTCAACTGAGTCAGGCGCGTGCCGAAGCGGTTAAGCAATATTTAGTGAGTAAAAATATTGCGTCCTCACGGTTAAGTTTAGCTGGGCTGGGTGCAAATCAGCCAGTTGCAGACAATGGCACTGCAGATGGTCGCCGTAAAAATCGAAGAATTGAATTTGAAGTCTTGTGAGCATAAGCATGTGAGCTAAAAAAACCTACATGACGTAGGTTTTTTATGGCTGGCGGTTGTGCCGCATTCGGCACTTTAGCCTAAACCACTTATTCTAAGAAAATAACTGAAACACCAGCTTTGACTTTTTTACCAAGATCATTGGCATCCCAGTTGGTGAGGCGAATACAACCGTGCGAAGCGCCTTTCGAAATCATCGAAGGATTTGGTGTACCGTGAATACCAAATGATTTTTTGCTTAAACCAATCCAGATATTACCAACAGGGCCATTTGGACCAGGAGGTAATGACAATGCTTGACGGTTATTGCCTTGTAGGAAGTTACTTGGTGAATAGCTGTACCATGGATTTGGTGCAACGCCAGTCACTTTATAGCTGCCTGTTGGTGAAGGGGTATCTGTACTGCCAATCGTCGCGGGGAATGAACCAACCATTTGATTTTGGCTGTTAAACAGATAAAGCTGTTTTGCACCTTTGTGCGCCACAATCAAATGAATGTTTTCAGGCAATTCATTGCGAATGTTGGTGACAACAATTCTTTCACCGGCTTTTTTAAAGGTCGCATTTGGATTCAACTTTTGTAAAAAAGCTTCATCCATATGGAATTTTTCACCAAGCATTTCAGAGACACGGGTGTAGTACAGGCCTTTCATTTTTGCTTGTAATGCATAGTCTCGTGGAATTGATGCTGCATATGGACCTTTTAAGTCTGCTTCGGTAATGGTGTATTCAACAAATGCAGGTTTATTGCCTTGTAGGCTAATGAGACGATCCCAGGTTTCCTGATTGAGAACACCGGAAGGATTCAAGCCCTGCATTTTTTGGAAAGAAGAAATGGCTTTGAGGGTATTCATCCCACTGGTGCCATCAATGGCGCCTGGCGAAGCATGAGCGTTGTTCAACATAACATGCGCGCGCGCATAGACAGGGAACTGACCTCGGCCGATATTGTCATACCATTCGGCATTGTTGAGACCATCCAAAGTCCATGAAGCTTTTGCAACTTTGTCTGTTTTCTGAGTATCCGTATTTTTTGGACTGGTTGGCGCTTTGCCAATCTCAGCATTTTGATCTTCTGCTTTGCCTAAACTTTGTAGTGTAGAAGCAGCTTGATTTAGATCTTTTTGTTCTTGCTGACTAATTTGTGTTGCGGCTGAGCTTGATGCCTGATTAGTCGCATCAATCGCTAATGGATCGATAGGATCTTCTACGGCAGCATAGACATTGCTTGCAATAATGCAACTTAAACTCAAAGCTAGAATTGAGCGAACGAACATGAAATTCAACCTTAACAATTATTCGTATTGGAATATAAAAAACCGAATAAGTATTACAGAAATCAGGTGTTGTTGCAGTATTTGTTTTGTTTAATTCGTTCTTTTTTAATCTAATGTTAGAGGATGGCGGCTACACGAAGATATTATTTTATCGCGTGTCTTTTTTGTTATGATAGTGCCGATTTTAACTTGAGATTGGGAAAGTAAATGACGACCTTAAAAAATGATCGTTTTCTACGTGCCTTATTGCGTGAGCCTGTAGATACCACGCCAGTATGGATGATGCGTCAAGCTGGGCGTTACCTCCCTGAGTATCGTGAAACCCGCGAAAAGGCTGGAGACTTTCTCTCTCTTTGCAAAAACACGGACTTAGCTTGTGAAGTAACCTTACAGCCGTTACGCCGTTATGCATTGGATGCCGCGATTTTATTTTCAGATATTTTGACGATTCCTGATGCGCTTGGTTTGGGTTTATATTTTGAGGCAGGCGAAGGTCCAAAGTTTCACAAGACCATTCGTACTGAACAAGATGTTGCTGCATTGCCAAGTTTTAATGCCAAATCAGATCTATCTTATGTGATGGATGCGGTGAGTACGATTCGTTCAGCATTATGTGGCGATGTTCCTTTGATTGGCTTTTCAGGCAGTCCTTGGACCTTGGCGACCTATATGATTGAAGGTGGTTCGAGCAAAGATTTCCGTTATAGCAAAGAAATGTTGTATAGCAAGCCAGAAGTTTTGCATGCTTTGTTGGACCGATTGGCTGACACCGTTATTGATTATTTAAATGCACAGATTGATGCTGGTGCACAAGCTGTACAGATTTTTGACAGTTGGGGTGGTGCGCTTGCACATCAACAATATTTAGATTTCTCTTTGCAATATATGCAGAAAATTGTGACAGGCTTGCAGCGTGAAAAAGATGGACGCAAAATCCCAGTGATTTTGTTTACCAAAGGTGGCGGTCAATGGTTAGAGCCAATGATTGCAACTGGCGCAGATGCTTTGGGATTAGATTGGACCACGCCTTTAAATACGGCACGTAAAGTGGTTAATGGTCGAGTTGCATTACAAGGTAACTTAGATCCAGCAACTTTATATGGTTCAAATGCTGAAATTGAAAAAGCAGTCAAAGCCATGTTGGATGATGCTTATGCCAATGGCGAGAAAACGGGTTATATTGCCAACCTCGGTCACGGTATTACCCAGTGGGTGAATCCAACACAACCCAAAATATTTATCGATACCGTACATGAGTACAGCGCAAAATATTTAGGCAACTAATTTGCTGAGAAGATTAAATTTAAATGTTATCGCTTCATGTATATAGCAAAATCATGCTTAAGGCAGCTTCGGCTGCCTTATTTGGTATTTTATTATTAATTGCTTTTGCTTTCACCTCTCCAATGGGAGAGCAAGCCTATTACGGGCTATTTCGTTATGATTATTTACTGTTTTATGCTTTGCTGATTCAGCTGGGTTTAATCTATTTAAAATTAGAATCATGGGCAGAAGTCAAAGTGATTGCCTTATTCCATTGTATGGCAATGTTAATGGAAATCTTTTTGACTCATCCAGCCATCGCATCTTGGCAATATCCACAACCTGCTGTTTTTAAACTGTATACCGTGCCATTATTTGCTGGCTTTATGTATTCGGCTGTGGGCAGTTTTTTTGCACGTAGTATTCGACTTTTTCAACTTTCATTTAGCCAGCTACCCAGTTTTCCAAATATGCTGTGCTTATCAGTTGTGTCCTATATTAATTTCATGAGCAAATTTTTTATTTATGATCTGCGCTATGGATTATTTTTATGGAGCGTACTGATTTTCTGGAAGACGCGCGTCCATTTTAAACTAGATCAAATACAGTGCCGTATACCGATGCTGATCATTCTGATTATTTTTGCTTTTATTATCTGGATTGCCGAAAATATTAGTACTTTTTATAAAATATGGCTCTATCCAAGTCAGGTGGATGCTTGGCATATGGTGAGCTGGGGTAAATTGGGGTCGTGGTATTTATTATTATTGCTGAGTTTGGTTCTGGTTTTGAAAATACTGGGTCAGCGCGACCAGCAGGGCAATTGGCATTTAACATAAGCCATGCTTGGGATTTAAAATAACCTCGAAGATGTACCCAATTAAGTTGTACTCCATTCGATAGTGGCTGCTGAGTTGGTCTACTATCGATTTTTATACTCATAATTTGTATTTTATCGAATTTTATCTACAGTCATGTGTTGGCTGTTGCTGCTCGTACTGCTTCCAGATAGCCGCTCAATTGCCCTATTGGCAAAATTCTGCAGAAGATAAACCGAACAGTCATCAAAAATAATACAATTTCGGTTAAAGTGTTATGCAACAAGTTGCAAAGCTATTTTACAAGGATTCATGATGACCGCTCGCTATGCACATCTCTTAAAACCATTAGATCTCGGCTTTACGACCATCAAAAACCGTGTGGTGATGGGGTCAATGCACACTGGTTTAGAAGATCGATTTTATAATTATCCCAAACTTGCCGCCTATTTTGGCGAGCGTGCTCAAGGTGGGGTTGGCCTGATTATTACTGGTGGAATATCACCAAACCGTACTGGCTGGTTATTGCCAGCGGGTGGAACCATGAACCATTTGGGTGATGTGGTCCCACATCGTCTGGTCACTCGTGCAGTGCATAAACATGGCGGCAAAATTTTAATGCAGATTTTGCACGCAGGCCGTTATGGTTATCAGCCCTTTGTGATGTCAGCCAGTCCAATTAAATCACCGATTTCACCGTTTAAACCGAGGGAAATGAGTGATAAGCAAATTTTAAAAACCATTCGCGACTATGCAACCACCGCCAAACTTGCGAAACATGCCGGTTATGATGGGGTGGAAATCATGGGGTCCGAAGGTTATTTACTTAATCAGTTCCTCAGCCGTCATGTCAATAAGCGTGAAGACCGTTGGGGTGGCAGTCTAGAAAATCGTATGCGCCTTGCGGTAGATATAGTGAAAGCGATTCGTGCCACAGTAGGTGAGAAGTTTATTATTTGCTTCCGCTTGTCGATGCTTGATCTGGTACATGATGGCAACACCATGGCAGAAGTCATTGAAGTTGCACAAGCCTTGGAACAGGCTGGTATTAACCTACTCAACACCGGAATTGGTTGGCATGAAGCACGTATTCCCACGATTGTTACTTCAGTGCCACGTGCAGCATTTGTTGACTATACGGCCGAGGTGAAAAAACACGTTGCGCTGCCAGTCATCGCATCGAATCGAATTAATATGCCAGATACGGCAGAAGAAATTTTAACTGCTGGTAAAGCCGATATGGTACAAATGGCGCGTCCATTGTTGGCCGATGCATTTTGGGTCGAGAAGACTGCAACCAATCGTGTTGATGAAATTAATACCTGTATTGCCTGTAACCAAGCTTGCTTAGATCACACTTTTAAAAATCAACGTGCGACGTGTTTGGTGAACCCACGTGCAGCGTATGAAACTGAATTGGTCTATTTAAAAACTAAGAAAGCCAAACGGATTGCGGTGATTGGGGCTGGGGTGGCAGGGATGTCCGCAGCTACTGTTGCGGCAGGGCGTGGTCATACGGTGACTTTGTTTGAAGCCAATAGTGAAGTCGGTGGTCAATTTAACTTGGCTAAAGTGGTACCGGGCAAAGAAGAATTTCATGAAACCATTCGTTATTTTAAAGTGCAAATTGAAAAGACTGGGGTTGAGCTGCGTTTAAATACCAAGGTCAACCGTGAGCAATTAGAACGTGAAGGTTATGATGAAGTTGTGGTTGCCACTGGGGTCATTCCACGTCGCTTAAAAGTAGAAGGTGGTGATGCAGCACAAGTCTTGTCCTATGCGGAGGTTTTACGTGGCGCCGCTGTTGGTCAACGTGTCGCCGTGATTGGTGCAGGCGGGATAGGCTTTGATGTTTCCGAGTTCTTACTGAAGCCTGAGCATCAGCCACAACCACAGCCTGTAGATCAGTGGAAACGTGAATGGGGTGTTGATACTGACCCAGATTATATTTCAGAGGGGGGGATGCAACGGGCAGAAGTTGATGCCCCAATCCGTGAGATCTATTTGATGCAACGTAAAACCACACCGCTTGGGATTGGCTTGGGTAAAACCTCAGGTTGGGTGCACCGCGCACAATTGAAAAAACATGCTGTGAAAATGTTACGTGGTGTGCAATACAAAGCGGTAACGGATGAAGGGCTATGGATTGAAAACAATGGCCATGATCAATTACTCCGTGTTGACACCATTGTGGTGTGCGCTGGACAAGACTCGGTAAAAGATATTATGCCGACTGAACAGGAAAAAACCCTCGCCAACTACCATATTATTGGGGGGGCAAAACTGGCTTCAGAGCTTGATGCCAAGCGCGCAATTCGCGAAGGTGCTGAATTAGCAGCCAAATTGTAGAATATTGATGAAACAATATGCACTTGATCGCTATGTTGCAAATTTTTCTTGAATAAAATGAAGAAGCTTTGTATTCTTCTCGGCATGGAAGCGTGGCAGAGCGGTTGAATGCACCGGTCTTGAAAACCGACGAGGGTTTACGCCCTCCGTGAGTTCGAATCTCACCGCTTCCGCCAAATATTAAAAATACCCTTGATACTCATCAAGGGTATTTTTTTATGTCTGGGGTTTTGTCCCATATAAGAATCTACAGAAAATATTGGAAAGGGAACAGGTTTTCTTCCAAATGAAAAACATCCGGGGGAAAAAATTATGTTATTAAGCGAATTACAAATATCTGATGGTCAGATATTAAAAGTAGAATCTAGTTTATCGAGCCTGAATCTAGTATTTAAGGATTGGAAGGATCAGGAATGGTCAATAATTTTTAGAAACCCTTTAGCTATTCAATCTTTTAGTATTGAGGGGGAAGAACTTTCACATATTGAAATATTGTCAAAAGATGTATTTAAAGATGCCACGATGGAATTCTTTTCTGATGAAAAAGAGGAGTATTTTTGGTGTTTTAGTTTTTATGGTGTTTGGTGTGAGAGACCTTTATTAAAGATAATTGCTAAGGATAATTATGAAATTATTTCAAGTTTTGGAGAGCCTGTAAATAAAACTGTGTAAGTTCCAGCACTTAGAATAAATCAACTAAAACTCCCGCCATGAGTAGTAGGAGTCCTCTTATTTTATGTGGTTGATTCAAATGATGAAACACAAAATACAGCCCAATCGGCCATCAAACCTTTGCGCTTTTCAAGATAGGCTCCCCGTAAATAGGCAGCTTCAACATCATCTGGAAGTTTATGAGTAAGTACATGTTCGCAGACTTCACGAGGGTAATTGGTTTGATCGGCTGACCAGTCACGGCATGTAGAACGAAAACCATGTGTAGTAATCACTCGATTCTGTTTTGGATCAAGATAGCCTAAGTCATTTTCTTTAAACTTCTATTCATGCATATGCTTAATCAAAGCTGTAATTGAAGAATGTAGTTCAATGAAAGGGTAGCGTATAATTATGGAAAAAATAATTAGAAATATAAGAAATTTTTATGTAGTAAGAGTAGTAGTAAAAATTTAAATAAATTTTATTTATATATTAAAATACAGCAACTTAGGTGTTTAATGTGGCTGTCACCGCTTCCGCCAAATATTAAAAAGACCCTTGATTATCATCAAGAGTCTTTTTTATGTCTGGGGTTTATTATGGATCTGGAACTCAAAAAATATTTTATTATTCGAGGCTTGGTTTTTTTAGGTCCCAGATTCTAATATTCATGTCGAGGTTGTACGATAATCTGCTTGTGCTGAGTAGGAATAGGAATAACACGCCGTGCTGCGGTTTTATAATGCGTCGCATAGAGGCTTAAACCTGTGAATGCTAAGCCACCAATTAAATTGCCTAGAACCACAGGTAGTTCGTTCCAAATTAAATAATCCATAATTGAAAACTGACCACCCATAATCATTGCAGATGGGAACAAAAACATATTCACGATTGAGTGTTCAAAACCCATTCCAAAAAACAACATGATTGGCATCCACATTGCCAAGATCTTGCCAGAAACA
Source organism: Acinetobacter pullicarnis (assembly GCF_006352475.1). Lineage (NCBI taxonomy): Bacteria > Pseudomonadati > Pseudomonadota > Gammaproteobacteria > Moraxellales > Moraxellaceae > Acinetobacter > Acinetobacter pullicarnis. Next base: position 2,732,743 of record NZ_VCMZ01000001.1, on the reverse strand, counting down.
TTGGTGCAAATCATTGCAGCAACAACTCCCGTTGAGACCATCCAATTACACAGTATTGCACGTACAAAAATAGTGAGCATGCCAGCAGCACCATGCTCTGCGTAACCTAGAGTACGTGCCTCACCAATATGTGAAATTGTTGTTCCTACTTTATCAGGAGTAACAGAAAAGCCGAAAGTAAAGATAATTGACATAAACACGGCAATGCTCATTGCACCGAGGAAGTTACCCAGAAAGACCAATCCCCAATTCCTAAAGATGCCTTTTAAAGTTACGCCAGGGCGCCGATCTAGCCAGGCTAATGGGGTTAGCATAAATACACCAGTTAAAAGATCAAAGCCGAGTAAATACAACATGCAAAAACCAACGGGGAAAAGCATTGCACCAATAATCGCGTAGCCTGTTTGAATGCTAACGGTCATTGCGAAAACTGCAGCAAGCGCAAGAATAGCGCCAGCCATATATGCACGAATGATGGTATCGCGTGTAGACATGAAAATTTTTGCTTCACCAGCATCAATCATTTTTTTGACAAATTCTGCAGGTATGAGATAGGACATCTGCATCCTCCTTTATTCTAATTTTATAAACTTGGCAGGGATCGGGGCCAAGGATTGGATTTGTGGTTATCGCATAAATTCTACGTGAGATTTATGATGATTATTACTAGAGCAAAATTTATACCAAATGCTAAATGGGCAATGTCTTTAAAATTGAAAGTATCAACTTAATCGAGCACTTATTGTGCAGGTCAAGCGAATATTACTAACGTGAGAGTGATGTCACTTTACTCATCTGCTTATAGGTATAGACAATACTTGATTGTCAAATTCAGATTTACTTGGTATGCGTTGTTTGTGTGGATTGTGCAGATATTGTTAACTAGTATTGAATATTTCCATTATTAACAATAGTTTAAATATAACGTTAGAGAGCGAAATACGCTGAAATTAATTTAACCACGAAGATGTTGATATTGCTATCTGGTAATTAGTGGATTTAGATACTATTTTTTTAAAAATAAAACTAAATGAAATACAGATAATGTGTCATGCATCACATTGGTTACAAAAACATTGATTCAATTAACATAATTAATCTTCTTTAAAAACATGTATTTGTTTTACTGGGTGGTGAATTGTAGCTTTTGTTGTATTGCTATAGATGAAGGTTCAGTTTACTATCTATTCAATTGTTAAGTTTGATTAAATAGAATTTTCTCATATTTCATTGCTAATTGGGCGGTGAGATCTAGGTTTATTGATCAAATCCTTGCAATTTTAAATGAAGTTTATTAGGTCTTGAATGTAATTTAAGTATTCATTTTAATGTTTGCTAAGTTATTTATTTGAATTCTTAGGTGTAGCTTTCAGCTATAGACCTCGCTGAAAATTTCATTTTATTTTTAATTATTTTATTGCCTAGTGAAGGACATCTACACATGAAAAAAAAATTATTAGTTGCGGCTTTATCTGTTTCTGCTCTCTCTGCTGTACACGCTGCCGACGGTACAATTAATTTCACCGGTAAAGTAACAGCTGATACATGTACTGTTAATAACCCAACCTCAGGTACGAGTTTGAACGTTATATTGCCACCTGTTTCAACAAAATCCTTAGCAACTGCAGGTACTGTTGCGGGTCGTACACCTTTTGCGATTACTTTAAGTGCTTGTAAGGGAACCGAGGTTAATGCTTCTTTTGCAATTGGTACGGACGTTGATTCAGTAACTGGCCGTTTAAAAAATACAGCTGCAACTGCTGCCTCAAATGTTCAAATACAATTGGTCAATAAAGATGGTGGCCAAATTGATTTATTGACGGTCGGTTCTGATGGTACTCAGTCTGGTACGCAGTGGGTAGCGATGACGGGCGAGACTGCTGTATTAAATTATGGTGCAGAATATTATGCAACAGGTGAAGCAGGTTCTGGTGATGTCAATGCTAAAATTGAATACACACTTGCTTATAAATAAGTAGCCAAAGTAAATATAGCTTTTACTTACTTGTTCGCATTTGAGTCATCTGTATTTTTCGTTTTTGAGATCATTACAATGAAGTTTAAATCTTTAATTTCATCACTATGTTTGGTTGTTGTCGCCCAATTATCAGCATCAGCTCAAGCAGAAGTTGTAATTCACGGCACACGTATTGTTTATCCAGCAGATGCACGAGAAACAACCGTACAGGTAACGAGTAGTGGTCTCAAACCCTCATTGGTCCAAGTTTGGATCGATGATGGGGATACAAAAAGTACGCCAGAAAACTCAAATGCCCCCTTTGTGATTACACCACCATTGTCTCGCGTTGATGCAGGTAAAAGTCAGGCTTTTCGCGTATTGGCATTACCTAGCGCAGCACAACTGAGTCAAACACAAGAAACCTTATATTGGTTAAATGTATTAGATATTCCAGCTAAGCCAAAGCAAGAAGAAAATGCTGCACCAATGAATTATTTACAACTTGCGATACGTTCACGAATTAAGCTTTTTTATCGGCCAACCCTAATTCAAGATCAAGCAGCTAAAGCAGGTGAGAAAATACAATGGTTTAAAAGAGATCAACTCATTATAGCTAAAAACCCAACTCCATTTTTTATTACCATTAAAGGGATTAATCAAACGTTGGGTAAAAACACAGTAGATATATTTCCTGAAGGGTTAATGCTTAAACCCTTTTCAGAAGAGAGTATTAATTTAAAGGTCAGTAATTTTGATAAGTTGAGCTATGTGACGATTAATGATTTTGGCGGTGATAATGAGTACAACCTTAAATTCTAATATTAAATATTAAATACTTCTACATATCTTGGTTTTTTATATTTTGAGTATTTGAGAGTTCTTCTGAATTTAGCAATATAGTCTATTCTTGCCTGAAGCATACGTTAATAATTTTATGAAAAGCCAAGCTGAGTTGGGAGGTTGTTTTTTTATGTTGTTTAAAAATAAATTATTAAAAAAATATTCGTTTAAGCTCTCTACCTTGAGTTTTTGTCTAAACCTTTCCTTGGGTTTCGTGCTTGCCCAGTATAATGTGGCTATTCATGCAGAAGAAAATAAAAATACTAAAGATATCGGTTTTGACGCTGACTTTGATGCTGGTTTCCTTTCTGGAAATGCCAGTAATATCGATATTTCTAAATTTAAATTTAATAATCCGGTCTTGCCTGGTGAATATAACCTTGATGTTTATGTCAATGGCAGCTGGCAGGGTCGTAAGAAAATGGTCTTTACGGCCGACAAAAATGAAGATCAAGCTAGCTTATGTTTTACTAAGAAACAGATGGCTGAATATGGGGTTAAAGCCGAAATTTTAAATATAACACTTGCTGCAAGTACATCAGATTGTTTGCCGATTGAGACTTGGGTTAAGGGTGCATTTTATGATTTCAATTCAAATGATTTACGTTTAGATATATCCATTCCACAAATTTCTTTGAATACAGTTGCGCGAGATGTTGTCGATAAAAGCTTATGGGATAGAGGCATTAATGCCGGTTTTTTATCTTATAACGGAGGGGCTTATAAAGTGTCTAACCGTGACCATAATAGTCCGGATAGCACCAGTGCTTATATAAGTCTAACGACAGGATTAAATATATTAGGTTGGCAACTGCGCCATAATGGGCAGTGGAGCTGGAGCGATCAGCCTGGATCGGGATCTTCTTATCAAGCCAATAATACCTATTTACAACGTGCCTTTCCGCAATTTAGAGGTTTATTGACCCTTGGGGAAAATAATACTTCTGGGGATATTTTTGACACATTAAGATACCGTGGTGTGGACTTTACCAGTGATGAACGAATGCTACCCAGTAGTATGTCTGGTTATGCACCGCAAATTCGAGGTAATGCAAACTCTAATGCAAAAGTTGAAGTTCGCCAGCAAGGTCATTTAATTTATCAAACCACGGTTGCTCCAGGGAATTTTGAAATCAAGGACTTGTATTCGACAGGATATGGTGGCGATTTAGAAGTCTCTGTGATTGAAGCAACAGGAGAAACACAAATATTTTATGTACCCTATGCTTCTGTTGTACAGATGTTACGACCTGGTTTAGACAGCTATTCGGTGACAGTCGGTCAATTTAATGAATCGGGAATTGATTTAAAACCTTGGTTTACCCAAGCAAAATATCAACGTGGTTTGAATAACTATATTACAGCTTATACTGGTGTACAGTTATTAGAAAAGTATAGTTCAGTGGCTTTAGGTGCAGCTGTTGGTTTGCCCATTGGTGCAGTTTCACTTGATGTAACCCATTCTAATGCTGATTTTGATTATCACGGGACAAAAACTGGGCAAAGTTATCGGCTTAGTTATAGTAAGTCTTTGCTTGCAACTTCAACAAACTTAACCTTAGCAGCTTATCGATATTCTACTGAAGATTATTATACATTGCGCGATGCGGCGAGAATTTTAGATTATGAAAAGAAAGGTATTGAGACCAGTGCAATTGGTAAGCAACGTAGTCAATTCCAAGTCACGTTAAATCAGAGCTTACCAGCGGGGTGGGGCAACCTCTATATAGTTGGGTCAGTGGTGGATTATTGGAATCGAAATGAGAAAACACAGAGCTTTAATATCGGTTATAACAATCGATTTAAAGCTTTGAGTTATGGTTTATCTGTGAATAATCGTCAACTGATTTATGCTGAAGGTGATTCAAAAAAAGATACTGAATACTTATTGAGTATGTCCTTCCCATTAAGTTTTGGTCAGCGCAGTGTTTCAGTTAATAGTTCGTATACTAAAAATAATCAAAATATCGGCCTGAGTGGAAATGTTGGTGATCGCTTTAACTATGGATTTTCTGCAAATCAGCAGCGAGATTCTGATCCGAGTTTTAATCTAAATGGGAATTACCTCAGTAATTATATGTCGATAGGGGGAGGGTATAACTATTCTGAAAACTCCCAGCAAGTTAATTTACAGTTAAGTGGTAATGTTATTGCACACTCGAAGGGGATCGCATTTGGTCCTGATAACGTAGATACAATGGCAATCGTCTATGCACCTGATGCGACAGGCGCTAAAGTCACAAATATTAGAGGTTTGACAATAAATCGACATGGTTATGCTGTTGTTCCATATATGACCCCTTATCGTTTTAATGATATTCAACTTGATCCAAGTTCGATGTCACTGAATGTCGAATTGGCAGAGTCTAGCCAAAGGATTGTTCCTTATGCAGGGGCGATTCTAAAAGTTGATTTTGAAACAAAATCAGGATATGCAATTTTTATTAAAAGTAAATTGGCGAATGGTGCTGCTCTATCATTTTACTCACCTGTTTATAATGAGAGTAATGAACTGGTTGGTAATGTTGCGCAAGGTGGTTTAGTTTATGTGCGGACCAAAGAGAGTCAAGGCCGTATTAAGGTTAAACTAAATGATGAACAACAATATTGCATGATTGATTATAACGTTGCAGATCAAGTCAAACAGAGTGCTACTAAAATATTAATGACAGAGGCGGTTTGTAAACTATGAACATCTATCTTAAAAAAATATTATTGTCATTGGGTGTTTTAACATCAAATAGTATTTATGCTGCTTGCCTTCCTGAACCTGGTTTTATAATTGAACAATTTAATATTAGTATGGGGGATATTTTAGTTAGGGCAAATGATCCTGTTGGAACGATTCTAAAGTCTAAAAGTTATCCTCCAGGAAAATTATCTTCAAAATTTATATGTGAGCCAAAAGCTAGACCACTTGAAGAATTTAAGTTGTCTAAATTTACATCTAAAAATAATACAGTGAGTGATCCGTACGTTTATAATACAAATATCTCAGGCATTGGTATTAAAATTACAGGTAGTTCTGGTCCTTATCCTAGAAGTTTACGTTTCAACGAGGTTGGCGAAGCATATGTAGAATTAGATGTTAAAGTGGATATTATAAAAACAAGTATGACAACTGGTTCAGGATCTCTTGAGGCTGGCAATTATTCGACTGACTATATGCAACTTGAAAAACCTTGGCTTACAACGTATATGCCAGCAAATGGAACAAGGATTTTCACTTCTAGTTCATGTGAGTTTGTTGAAAGTAAGGATCGAATAATTGTATTGCCTCAAATTTCAATAAACAATTTCAAAGGCCAGAATACTCCGGCTAATGGAGATCGGAATTTTAATTTAAATATAAAATGTGTAGGGGGGGACGGTGGAAGTGATCAGTTCGGTCAAGCTGCTGATCTAAGTTTTACATTTCCAGTTGTCTTAAATAACTCTCTTATAGGAAACACATATAACGGTGCGGATAAGGCAACTGGAGTAGCACTACAATTGAGCAGTCTGTTGCAGGGGAAAACAAATGTATTATTTAATGGTGCGACGATAGATTTGGGGAAACAAAGTTCAGGTCAACAGAATATTATAAATATTCCATTAAAAGTTAGATATTGGCAAATAGCAAACACAGTTAGCCCAGGAAAGGTCGAAAGTAGAGTAACGCTTAATTTTATTTATAAATAGAAAAATGAATTTAAATCTTATTCAATAAAAAAGCGCCAAATATTAAATTTGACGCTTTTTTATTGAGGTCGGTATTAATTGCTTAAATTAATAAGCCTCAGGTACTGCTTGTAAGAATTCACGTCTGACGTCTTTATCCGTTTTAAACTCTCCAACAAAGGAAACTGTACGGGTCGTCGATTCTTGTTTACTTACGCCACGCATCATCATACACATGTGTGCCGAGTCAATCACCACAGCAACACCACGCGCGCCTGTTACTTCGGCAATGGCATGTGCAATTTGCTGGGTGAGTGCTTCTTGAATTTGTAGGCGACGTGCAAACATTTCAGTAATACGCGCAAACTTCGATAAGCCAAGCACTTGCCCTTCAGGAAGGTAAGCAATATGCACACGGCCAGAAAATGGAAGTAAATGGTGTTCGCAAAGCGAATAAAATTCAATATTTTTCACCAGTACCATTTCATGGTTATCTGATGGGAAAACTGCATTGTTGGTCACTTCCTCAAGCGTTTTACTATAGCCCGAGGTTAGAAATGAAAATGCTTTTGCAGCACGCATAGGCGTATCTTTCAGCCCAGGACGGTCGAGGTCCTCACCAACAGCGGTTAGGATATTTGCATAAGATTGCTGCATAGACATAAAACGTGTCCACTTTCTCTGATTAAACTAGGACGGCATTGTAGCAGAAATTAACGTAAAATCTGACAGTAAATCAAGGATCATCTTACTGTTTAAATTTTGGGTTTTTTTCTGCACGTTTAAGTAATACTAAAACAGCGCCAGTGCCACCTTGATTTTCGGGAGCACTGACAAATGCCAAGACATCACGGTGTTGACGTAACCAGCCATTCACATAGGTTTTAAGGATGGCCTCGGGACCTTTGCCATGTACAATTTTAAGGACATTTTGATTTTCATCTTTTGCAATTTGAATAATTTGCAATACAGCACTGCGCGCATCTTCAACCGTACAACCATGTAAATCGACTGCTTCAAACCAACGTAAATTACCGGCTTTTAAATCTTCAAATACTTTGTGCTGTAAGGTTCCAATACGATAACTCAGTTTGGCCTGACTGGCGACAGGATTGAGCATCGCTTGGGTATCAGAAAGTGCTGCGTGATCTGTTTCAAGTGGGCCTTCAGCTGCGGCACGCTTAGCTAAAATTTTAGCTGTGGGTTTCGTTCGCTGTGGTTTTTCTATTTTGGCAAAATTTGGCCGTTCGAAAGCCTGAACGCCTCGAACGGCTTGTTTAAATAGATCAGCTTCATTTTCAACATCATCTTGCTGATCAGCCTGAGCGTGAATCGGCTCAGGCTGTTGCGGTTTGATGGGTTGAGGCTTTAAGATCTGTTTTTTAAATGCATTTAAAAGTTTTTGCTGTTCTTTCGAAAGCGATGAATCTTGATTGCTCATAACCTTACATAAACTACAATTTAAATTGTTTCAGGGTGACCAAACAGGGCTTGGAAAGCTTGATCAGGGTGTGGATGCTTCATAAAACTTTCACCAACTAAGAAGGCGTGAATATCATGATCTTGCATCATCTGGATGTCATCTGGCGTCGCAATACCACTTTCAGTGACCAATAGACGCGATGGCTCAAGCAGTCTTTTTAAACGCAAAGAGGTATTTAAATCTACCTCAAAGGTTTTGAGATTACGGTTGTTGACGCCAAGTATACACTGATCAGGCAGTTGTAGGGCACGTTCCAGTTCAGCTTCATCATGTACTTCAACCAATACATCTAAGTTGTATTCAAAGGCAGTCTGAGACATTTCTTGCAATTGCATATCTGACAGTGCAGCAACAATCAGCAAGATACAGTCAGCCTCAAGAGCACGTGCTTCTACCACTTGATAAGGATCAATCAGGAAGTCTTTACGCAATGCAGGTAAAGTGCAGTTCTCTCTTGCAAGGCGAATATTTTCATCTGCACCTTGGAAAAAATCTACGTCAGTTAGCACAGACAAGCAGGCTGCACCCGCATGTTGGTATTGTTGTGCAATTTGAGCTGGGTCGAAGTTTTCACGGATCACGCCTTTAGAGGGGGATGCCTTCTTAATTTCGGCAATCACGGCTGGGCGCTTATGGTGCAAGGCTTGGGCAAAACCACGAACTGGGCTTGCAGCGCGTGCAATCTGTTCAATATCGTTTAGACTACGTTGTTGCAAACACAGGGCCAGCTCTTGGTGTTTACGATCGATGATTTTACCTAAAATCGTATTTTGAATATTGATCATGCTGCTGTCCTTATGCTGGGTACTGTTTAAGCGCTTTGGTAAATTCTGACAAGACACTTAATTTTTCTAAAGCTTGTCCGCCATAGATAATATCGTGTGCTAAAGCGACACCTTGTTTATAGTTTTTGGTTAAACCTGCGACATAAATGCCAGCACCCGCATTTAAAGCAATCATATTCGCGGCTTTTTCACCGTGCGCAGTTTTGTTTTTAGACAAGGCGTTTTGAATTAAAGCCAGGCTTTCATCTGCACTATCAACGCTAAGACCACTCAGGGTTTGTGAATCAATATCAACATCTTCAGGCTGAATAATCCATTCGGTGACTTCATCATTTTTAAGCTCAGCCACATAGGTTTTTGCAGCTAAACTAATTTCATCAAGGCCATCTTGTGAATGCACCACCATCACATGTTTTGCACCAAGCTGCTTTAATACTTCAGCAATTGGGCGACACAGCTCACTGGAAAACACACCAATCACCAAGCGTTCTACACCAGCCGGATTCGTAAGCGGGCCGAGTAAGTTGAAAATGCTACGGAAACCTAATTCTTTACGTGGGCCAACTGCATATTTCATGGCTTTGTGATGATTCGGGGCATATAAAAAACCAATGCCCATTTCACGAATACAGCGTTCAGTTTGCTGCATATCTAAATCAAGTTGTAGACCCGCTTTTTCAAGTAAGTCTGATGAGCCAGATTTTGAAGAGACGCCACGATTACCATGTTTGGCAATGGTGGCACCTGCCGCAGCAATCACAAAACTTGCTGCAGTTGAAACGTTAAACAGGTTTTGACCGTCGCCACCTGTTCCGACAATATCGACTAAATGTGGTAAATCACTGACATCAATTTTGATGGCAAATTCACGCATGACCCGTGCAGCAGCAGTAATTTCGTCAATGCTTTCACCTTTTAGTCGTAGCCCCATCATTAAAGCACCGATTTGTGCTTGTGTGGCTTCACCTTGCATGATGATTCGCATCACGTCTTCCATTTGAGCCTGAGTCAAATGAATGTTTTTGGTAATATTGCTTAATGCTTGTTGAATATTCATTTTAATCACTTATGCGTAAATTTCTAAAAAGTTTTTGAAGATTTGATGGCCATGCTGACTCAAGATTGATTCGGGGTGGAACTGCACGCCTTCAATTGGCAATGTCTTATGTTTCACACCCATAATCTCTTCGATTGAGCCATCTGCTTCATTGGTCCAGCAAGTCACCTCTAAACATTCAGGCAAGGTCGCTTGATCAATCACTAAGGAGTGATAACGCGTTGCTGAAAAGGGTGACGGTAAGTTACTGAAAATTCCTTTGTCACTGTGGTGCATGTCAGATAAACGGCCATGCATCACGGTTTTTGCTCGCACAATATCGCCACCAAAGGCTTGTCCGATACTTTGATGTCCGAGACAGACGCCAAGGAGTGGGATTTTTCCAGCAAAATGCTGAATGGCAGGAATAGAGATACCTGCTTCAGTTGGTGAGCAAGGGCCAGGACCAATGACCAGATATTTCGGTTGCCATCGTTCAATTTCCTCCAAAGTCACGGCGTCATTACGGATCACTTTTACTTCTTGATTTAACTCGCCAAAATATTGGACGATGTTATAAGTAAATGAATCATAATTATCGATCATGAGAAGCATATTAAACTTAACCTATTGAAATTAAAAAACTTTATTTTTTGGAGTTGAAATCATACTCAATTTCGTACTCAATATTGAGACAACACTCCAATTACAGTGCATAAAAAAGCCGCTTTTACGCGGCTACTTTATCAGATTCAACGCTATTTGTAACAACAGATTGAGCTTTGGCTCGAAGCCATGTTTTTTATGGTTATGGCTTTGATTTTTAAATTTAGATTCGGTTGATGCGTTGATCCATTCGTGGAGAGTGAAAAGGGATCTTATTTGATGGTTTATGCAGAGCCTGCCAAGCGCAAATTTAACGAATAATATTTAGGCAACTTCGCTTTAGAAAATCAGTCATTGCTAAAGACATCGTGTATGGTGTCGACTCTATAAATATGAAGTTGAATATAATCGATGTCTAAAGAATGCTTTGCTATTGAAGTTGAAATTCCTGAAGCAATTTGCCCTAAATTTAAAGGTCGAGATCAGTTTATTGAAGAGGGCATTGCAAAGCTGTTTTTGTCAAATAATACGACTGCAAAAGAAGCGTTAAAGGGATTAACTGTTTATGCTGTCGGTGCTGGAAAAAATGCGGTTGTGGTTACCAAAGCCAGTTTTCCTAAAATTGAAGCGCAGATTACTGCGTATTTAAATGAGCAATTCGGTGATGAATGGAAGCTTACCTTAATGCCAATTAATATTTAATCGTTATTTAAAACGGTCTAAGCCACACCAAGAAATTTAGATCTATACGGTTAGTTTTTTTGGGGTATTGCTGCATAAATACCCCCTAATAATCAAGTGACATACGCTCTATTTTAATTTTAGTATTTTTAGGTTCAGCCTCTGCTGGTTAAACTGGTTAAACTGGTTTAAATGATAAGCTAAATTTTATTATTCAATGAGTTTATTAACCTTTTTTCTGGTGTTGAAGTGAGCATTGTTTATTTACTGCCTAGATGATTAATTTCATATAGGCAGTATTTTATTCTATTGTGATTTTAGAATAGAGCATTGCTATAAAATATAAACTATTTTTTTGATTTATTTAGCCAAGATTGAGCCAAACGTTTATTTTGTTTTACGCCAACACCTTTTTGGTACATCAGCGCAAGGTCTTGCATAGCTTGTTTATTGCCAAGCGTTGCTGCTTCCTGGCGAAGTTGAAATGCTTTGTTTATATTTTGCTCAATACCGCTCTCTTTAAGTGTATATAAATTTGCCAGCTCAACCATTGAATCCGTATGCTTTAATGCTGAAGCTTTAGAATACCACTTGAATGCTTTCTGATAGTTATCAAGCACATCTTTTTTATCATTTTTTTGATTGAATAATGCATAAAATGTATAACCTTCTGCGAGCCAAAACATGGCTTTAGGATTGCCATTTTCTGCAGATTTTATTCCCCAAACCTCAGCTTGTTCGGTATCACGTTGAATACCATTTCCATATAAATAGGCTTCTGCTAAGTCGAGTTGCGCTGTGGTATCACCATTTTGGGCTTGAGTGAGCAATTGATTAGAAAATGCCTGTTCTGCGAATACCTGCATGGAAGCGATTAAAGCAATGCTGGAGAGTATTATTTTTAGACTTTTCATTTTTGGCCCTGATACTAACTGAGTATTGGCTGCATATTACTTTATTTTTATTTGCGCTGCTTATAAAAAATTATCTTTTTAATGTTTATTTTTTATCAATGTTTTTATAATGTGAGTTTATTAAAAGTAAATTATTGAAAATAAATAACTGTTTATTCTGTTTGCTTTTATTTTCATTGCTTAGAATAAATAGATTTTTTAAATGTTATATTAAATGGGTTTGACGTATTTGAGACTTAATATAAGTAAATTGTTAAAGTTGTGATAATCACAGATTTAAATTAATAAATAGCGTGGAAAAATACAGAAAATATTAAATCATTGCAGCTGTTCATTCGTTTTAAGTCAAGTGCAGGCGTAGTTTAACGCTGATTGCCACAGACGGGACAGGCTGGATTTTTGGTCAGTTGCAGAGGATAGGTCTCAAAGTTGAGGCCTTCAAATTGCGTGACTTTGCCAACACTACTGTCTCCTAGGCCGGTTAAAACTTTTATGGTTTCAGCGGCTTGTGCTGCTCCAATCAGATGCACCAAGGGTGAAAAGACGCCATTTTGTGTGCAGCTTGTATCTTCACTGATTACGTTAGGATAAATACAGGCATAGCAAGGGGAGTGATCGAGTCGTGGATCGAAGACCATGACTTGTCCGCTAAACTGAATCACTGATGCGCTGACCAGAGGGGTTTTGCTGTGAACAGCGGTTTGATTGATCAACTGTCTGGTTTTAGCATTGTCGGTACAGTCGATGATGACATCACAGTGCTGAATCTGTTTAACCAGAAAGTCAGCATCCGCCTGTTGTTTGAATGCGGTTATTTGGATGGTTGTATTCCGCGCAGTTAAGTATTTTTCTAAGGAAAATACTTTCGCTTGGCCAATATCAGCTTCACTAAAACCTAGCTGCCGTGGCAAATTACTGAGCTCAATCAGATCATCATCACACAGCACCAGATGACCGACACCCGCACCGGCAAGAATGGGGAGACAGGCATTGGCTAAACCACCGCAACCAATCACTAAGGCGGTTGCTTGATTGAGCTTCTCCTGAAAATCATATTCAAATTCATTTAGTAAAAGATGACGAGAATAGCGCAAGAGCTGTGATTCATTCATGCTTGATCCTTTGAGATGAACGCTGCCCGATCAAAAGTTGATACTGATCGGGCAGTGAGGATATGGTGAAACCGGATTGAAACTTAACGGCGACGTACGATTTGTGGGCGGCGTTTTAAGAAGGTGACTGTTCCAAATCCACTCCAGATATGTACCAATCGAGTAAATGGAAAAATGACAAACAAGGTCATGCCCATGAACATATGAAGTTTAAAGACAGTGGATACATTGGCAATTTGTGCTGCAGCTTCACCATTGAAAGTCACAATATACTGCGCCCAAGTCATTAATCTGACCATTTCCGCACCATCGGTGTGCTGTGCTGAGACGAAAATCGTAGAGAGACCAAGCAGTAAGGTAATGAGAATCCAGATGAGGACCAATTTATCACGCCAAGTTGTGTTGGCATTAAGGCGGTCATTACTAAAACGACGAACCAATAAAATAATCAGACCAATCAAGCAGATTGTTCCCATTACACCGCCAGCAGCCATAGCGAAGACTTGTTTAGTCCCATGCGAAATGCCGAGGCTGTCCCAAACGATAACTGGGGTGAGTAAACCCACCAAGTGGCCGAAAAATAGACCTAAAATCCCGATATGAAATAAAATGTTGCCAAGTCGGAGCTGACCTCTATATAGCAATTGACTCGATTCACTTTTCCAACTGTATTGCTCCCGTTCAAAACGCATCAAGCTACCGAGGAAGAAGATACTGAGGGCAATATAGGGATAAATACCAAAGATAAATTGATGCAAGTTGCTCATGATTTTACTCCTGAAGAATTAGACATCATGCGGCGAGGAGCAATGTTTACGATTTGAACATCCTGATGCTTAGGCGTTAACAGGGGTTCTACGCCTTGTGCATTGGGTCCAAAAAGTTCGAGTGCTTCATCCATATCTTTGACTGGAGATACGCTCAGTTCTTTGGGGGCGATAGGCGATAAACTCACAATTAACTCGAAAACGGGCGCGTAATTTGATTGATTGGCTGCTAGTTTCTGACTGATATAACCAATGACATGCACCGCCTCACCCAACAGTTCGGCTGCATGCTGTTCGCTTTGCATCGAGAGAAACTCTAAAAACAAAGGCAGATAATCAGGCAGCTCAAAGCCTGTGGGTTCAAAGCCTGACTTTTGATATTCATGCAGCAGATTCAACATGGCATCACCACGATCACGATTTTCGCCATGCAAATGTTCAAACAAATGTAGGGAGTGGGTCGGGGTGCGGTCAAAGGTATGCACATAATATTCTTGAATATCGATCAAATCAGTGTTGCTTAGATATTGCATTAATGGGCTCAGTTTGCTTTCCCATTCCGGCAGATCTTTCAGCAAAGGCACAAAATCTTCAGCAACCGCTTGTTGAAGTTCAGCACTTGGATAAGCGAGCAGAACTGAAAGTAATTTAAATTTATTCATGATCTACCCCTTTTTTTTCGTGCTAAAGAAAATCGTTGGTGATGCTTTCTTTTGACCAAATAAACTGGCTTCTGAAGTACCCTCTGAACAGCCATTGCCAAATGTAAAGCCACACGAACCTTTTTCATTAAAGGTGTCTTCTGCATATTCTTTATGTGCAGTTGGAATGACGAAACGATCTTCATAATTGGCGATGGCCATGATTTGATACATTTCTTCAATTTGCGCACCGGTTAAATGGGTCTTCTCCAGGACTTCACTAAAACTCGTGTTGTCTTGTGGGACATGTTTTTGGCGCATATATCGGCGCATGGTCAACATGGTCTCTAAAGCATTTACAATCGGTGTTTCATTGCCTGCTGTGAGTAAGTTGGCAAGATATTGAACTGGAATACGTAAATCTTTGACCTCTGGAATTAAGCCGTGTTTACCAATCAGACCACTTTCAACCGCAGATTGAATCGGAGATAACGGTGGGATATACCACACCATCGGCAAGGTTCTAAACTCAGGGTGCA
Source organism: Acinetobacter pullicarnis (assembly GCF_006352475.1). Classification (NCBI taxonomy): domain Bacteria; kingdom Pseudomonadati; phylum Pseudomonadota; class Gammaproteobacteria; order Moraxellales; family Moraxellaceae; genus Acinetobacter; species Acinetobacter pullicarnis. The sequence goes on along the minus strand of NZ_VCMZ01000001.1, from coordinate 2,717,719 downwards.
ATGGGAAAGCAACTTTCCATTCCACCGCCATGCGATAAACCGGCGAGTTTTTTGCCGAATCAATCCATTCTTGTGGAATACCTTGTTTTAATGCTTCGGCCTGAACAGCAGGATCATTGGGGTCAAGGAAAATATCCAGTTGCGCTTGATAGAGCGCTTTTTCATCTTCGATTGCAGCAGACTGTTCAATTTTATCGGCATCATAAAGTAATACGCCCAGATAACGGATACGGCCGACACAGCTTTCTGAACACAGGGTCGGTTCACCAGCTTCGATCCGTGGATAACAGAACGTACATTTTTCTGCTTTGCCTGAGGTCCAGTTGTAATAGATTTTCTTATAGGGGCAGCCTGAAACACACATGCGCCAACCCCGACATTTGTCTTGGTCAATCAGTACAATTCCATCTTCTTCACGCTTATAGATGGAACCAGATGGACAAGAGGCAATACAGGCAGGATTGAGGCAATGCTCACATAAGCGTGGCAGATACATCATGAAGGTGTTTTCAAAAGTAGAATACATTTCCTTTTGAATCCCATCAAATAACGTATCTTTGGCTCGTTCTTTAAATTCACCGCCTAAGTCGTCTTCCCAGTTTGGACCCCAGTTAATTTTGTCCATTTTCTTACCCGTAAGCACAGAGATTGGACGGGCAGTTGGTGGGGTGTACATTTCTGGCGCATTTTGTAGATGCGCATAGTCGTAGGTAAATGGCTCGTAATACTGATCAATACTTGGCATGTTCGGGTTGGCGAAGATATTGGACAGGATTTTTAACTTGCTCCCTTGTTTTAACTGTAATTTGCCATTATTTTTACGAATCCAACCGCCTTTGTGAATTTCCTGGTTTTGCCATTGTTTCGGAAAGCCAACACCAGGTTTGGTTTCGACATTATTAAACCATGCGTATTCCACACCATCACGGCTGGTCCAGACATTTTTACAGGTAATTGAGCAGGTATGACAACCGATACATTTATCGAGGTTGAGGACCATGCCAATTTGGGCTCTTATTTTCATCACGCTATTCCTTCTGTTGGCTGCTAGGCTTGATCTTTGGCATTCTGACCAACAGGTGTATCTAGCCAGTCAACTTTCGTCATTTTACGAACCACAACAAACTCATCACGGTTGGTACCCACGGTGCCGTAGTAGTTAAAGCCCCACGATAGCTGTGCATAACCCCCGATCATGTGGGTTGGTTTTAAAACCGTTTTCGTCACAGAGTTATGAATACCGCCACGGAATCCTGAAACTTCAGAGCCCGGGACGTTGATGATTTTTTCTTGTGCGTGATACATCATGATCATGGTTTCAGGCACACGTTGACTGACCACCACACGCGCCGTGATGGTGCCGTTTTGGTTAAACACTTCGACCCAATCGTTATCCACTAAACCAATTTTTTGTGCATCGGTTTCAGAGACCCAAACGTGGGGTCCACCACGCGATAAGGTCAGCATACGAATGTTGTCGGAATAGGTACTGTGAATACCCCATTTTTGGTGTGGTGTTACAAAGTTCAGCACCAATTCTTTTTCACCATTTGGATAGTGACCGAGCATTTTGGCAGTGGTTTTTAAATCGACTGCGGGTTTGTAGACACAGAGTCCTTCACCAAAAGCACGCATCCATTGGTGATCTTGATAGAACTGCTGACGACCAGTGAGCGTTCTCCAAGGAATCAGTTCATGTACGTTGGTGTAGCCTGCGTTATAGCTGACCTCTTCACTTTCTAGACCAGACCAAGTCGGTGAGGAAATAATTTTTCTCGGCTGGGCTTGTACATCTCTAAAGCGAATTGAATCGTGCTCACGTGGTTTTGCCAGATAGGTATGATCAATTCCGGTATTTTGCGACAGTGCATCCCAAGCTTTTACCGCGACATGACCATTGGTTTCTGGGGCTAAAGTTAAAATCATTTCCGCAGCATCAATTGCGGTATTCAACATGGGTTGACCCTTTGCCACGCCTGCTGTTTTGACTTTATTTAATTTACGTAAAATTTCGACTTCGTGATCGGTATTCCAGTTGATCCCTTTACCCCCGTTGCCGAGTGTTTCCAGTAATGGGCCAATTGAGGTGAATTTTTCATAAATGGCCGCATAGTCACGCTCAACCACAGTCATAGCAGGCATGGTTTTACCTGGAATTGGCTCACATTCACCTTTTTTCCAGTCCAATGCATTGAATGCTTGTCCGAGTTCTTGTGGGGTGTCATGCATTAATGGGGTAAGTACCAAATCTTGTTGTACGCCTAAATAATCTTTCGACAATTCAGAGAACTTTTTCGCAAGGCCCTTATAGATTTCCCAATCGGTTTTACTTTCCCAAAGCGGTTGCACTGCTTCGCTCAGTGGATGAATAAAGGGATGCATATCGGAGGTATTCAAATCATCTTTTTCATACCATGTTGCGGTTGGAAGGACCACATCGGCATAAAGACAGGTGGTCGACATCCGAAAATCTAATACGGTCAGCAAATCCAGTTTGCCTTCTGCAGCAGGGCGAATTTTAATTTCTTTGGGTTGAATACAATCGGCTTCATCACTCATCACTGCATTTTGGGTGCCGAGTAAATATTTCAGAAAATACTCATGACCTTTACCCGAAGAACCTAAAATGTTGGAACGCCACACAAATAGATTTCTTGGGAAGTTGGCTGGATTGTCTGGATCATTACATGCCATATCAATCGAGCCATCTTTGAGACCTGTCACGGTATAGTCCACTGGATTGAGCCCTTGTGCATGTGCATCACGGGTAATATTCAGCGGATTTGATGAAAGCTGTGGTGCAGATGGCAGCCAACCCAAACGTTCTGATTTAACGTTGTAATCAATCATCGACATATTGGTCATTTCATGACCTTGAGATGGCGATAGGATCTCGTCCATTCCCAGTTTTTCATGACGCCATTGACTGGTATGCGCATAGAAGAACGATGTACCGTTCATTTGACGTGCTGGACGTTGCCAATCGAGACCAAATGCAAGCGGGGCCCAACCCGTTTGTGGACGCAACTTTTCTTGTCCAACATAGTGACACCAGCCACCCCCTGATTGACCGACACAGCCACACATCATCAACATATTAATAATGCCACGATAGGACATATCCATGTGATACCAGTGGTTTAGACCAGCACCAACAATCACCATCGATTTGCCTTTTGAGTCATGCGCATTTTGTGCAAATTCACGTGCGACTTGAATCACTTTCTCAGCAGCAACCCCCGTATGTTTTTCTTGCCATTTTGGGGTATAGGGAATGTCTTGATCGTAACGGGATGCGACATTTTCATCGTCTAAACCACGGTCAATCCCATAGTTGGCAATAGATAAGTCATAGACGGTGGCCACATAACAAATTTCGCCATTGCCCAGTTGGATTTTTTTCACAGGGACTTTGCGCACAATAATATCGGTTGCATCAGCACCCGCAAAATAATCGAAGGCCACATCTAAAATTTCATCATGGCTATCCATTAAACTGAGTTGTGCCTGAATATCCTGATTGGCACTATTTTCAGCTTTTAGATTCCATTGCCCTTTTTCACCCCAACGGAAACCAATCGAGCCTTTAGGGACTGCAAGGTCTCCAGAATTTTCATCAATCACCAAGGTTTTCCACTCGGGATTATTGTGTTCATCAAAATTAGCACTGAGCTGACTGGCGCGTAGATAATAGCTCGGTGTGTAATGGCCATCGTGTTTATTAAAAGTGACCAGTACTGGCATGTCGGTTAAGCGACGACAATAATCAGTGAAATAAGCCGATGGGTTTTGAAGGTGAAATTCTTTTAAAATTACATGACCCATCGCCATCGCAAGTGCAGCATCGGTGCCTTGTTTCGGTGCCAGCCACATATCACTGAACTTGACCATTTCGCCATAGTCAGAAGAAACAGCAACGGTTTTGGTTCCTTTATAGCGAACTTCAGTATAAAAATGCGCATCGGGAGTACGGGTCATTGGGACGTTTGATCCCCAGACCATCAAGAAGGTTGAGTTATACCAGTCTGCGGACTCCGCAACATCGGTTTGTTCGCCCCAAACTTGTGGACTAGATGGCGGTAAATCGCAGTACCAATCATAAAATGAAAGCGGGACGCCACCAATTAAACTGAGATAACGTGAACCTGCCGCATAGCTGACCATCGACATTGCAGGAATCGGAGAGAACCCAAAAACCCGGTCAGGGCCAAAATTTTTGATGGTATGCGCATTGGCTGCGGCAATCAGTTCATTGGATTCATCCCAATGACTGCGGACAAAGCCACCTAGACCGCGTTTAGATTTATATGATTTTGATAATTCAGGGTCATTAATAATGGTATTCCAAGCCGAAATTGGATCTTGGGTTAAGCGTAATTTACGCCAAATTTTTGCCAGATGACCACGAATCATGGGGTATTTAACCCGCTGTGCCGAATAGACATACCAACTATACGATGCACCGCGTGGGCAGCCACGCGGTTCATGATTGGGGAGATCAGGACGTGTGCGCGGATAATCGGTTTGTTGTAATTCCCATGTGATTAATCCATTTTTAACAAACACGCGCCAACTACATGACCCAGTACAGTTCACGCCATGGGTTGAGCGCACAACTTTGTCATGGCTCCAGCGGTTACGGTAGGCATCTTCCCAGTCACGACTTTCATTGCTTACCATTCCATGATCGTCTGAAAACGTTTCTTGCGTATGACTTAAAAAATTTAAGCGATCTAAAATGTGACTCATTTAATTCTCCGCCCAATACGACAGGCTTAATGGCTATCAGCTGATTTTAAAAAAGTGGCGGCTGAGTAACTATTCGTCAGAGGTAGCGGTGGGAGAATGAAAAACTAAGCACTTTGGCTTAGAGCCGATTACTCCCTTCAGAAATAAACAAAGCTGATCGGGCGCATGTGAGGGGAATGTCCGCTTGAATAGGGGGATGGCTGTCCAGAACAATTCATCCCAAGTGTTCATAGAACGCGGAAAATACATGGGTAATACATCGCGATTTAACTGGTGTATGTCGCAAGATCTATGTGTTATGGCGGGATGTTTTCACAGTTTATTCAGTGATTAAATACACAATGCGCCTCCCATTTTTACGTGGTGGCGCATTTTGTAGAGGCACGGATATGGATTGGCTAAATCAACATTTCACTTCCGCATTTTTACGTGCGTAATACCACCAGTTGATGATGATGCAGCTTGCATAGAAAACAATAAATATGATCAACGCCATGTGTGGGCTGCCGGTCATATCAATCGAGCTACCAAAGCTTTTGGGAATAAAGAAACCACCATAGGCACCCAGTGCACCCATGAAGCCAACCACAGCAGCGGATTCTTTGGCAGCTTCTGTTTCAGCAGCAATTAAATTACCACCGGTTTTTTTTGCTTGACGCTGATGAGTAATCGCAAAAATTCGTGGTGCTTGGGCAAAAGTAGAGCCGTTGCCAATCCCCGTGAAGGCAAAGAGCAACATGAAGCAAGCAAAGAATCCCCAGAAAGAACCCCCCACACCATTTTGGGGTAAAAACTGCATCACGCCGTAAACCGCAATAATCATCACCACAAAGCTGACTTGGGTCACTTTAGCGGCCGCAAATTTATCCGAGAGCCAACCGCCAATCACCCGCATTAAGGCACCGACCAAAGGCCCTAAAAAGGCATATTGGATCGGATTAACGTCAGGGAATTCTTGTTTGGTTAAGAGCGCAAAGCCTGCTGAGAAACCAATAAATGATCCGAAAGTACCAACATACAGCCAGCACATTATCCAATTGTGTTTGCGTTTAAAAATCACCATTTGGTCTTTAAAGGATGCTTTGGCCGAATCGATATCATTCATGCCAAACCAAGCCAAGACTGTAGATAACACAATGAAGGGCACCCAGACAAAACCTGCATTTTGTAGCCAGATCTGTTGGGTTGAGCCGTCTGCAAGGGTGACGGTTTGTGCATCGCCAGCGATCGCACCAAACAGCGCGAAGGTAATCACAATCGGGACGACAAACTGAACCACAGATACCCCAAGATTGCCGAGTCCTGCATTAATGCCCATGGCTTTACCTTTCTCCGACTTTGGAAAAAAGAAGCTGATATTCGACATAGACGAGCTAAAGTTTGCTCCCCCAAAACCACATAACAATGCCAAGATCACCATCACGCTATAACTGGTATTGGGATCTTGTACCGCAAAGCCCAAACCAATCGCTGGAATCAATAAGCTGGCTGTGGATATCGCGGTCCAACGTCGACCACCAAAAATTGGCACCACAAAAGAATAGAAAATACGCAGGGTTGCGCCCGAAAGTGCAGGGAGGGCAGCGAGCCAAAACAATTGGTTTTTTGAATAGCTAAAACCAATACTTGGAAGCTGAACCACAGCGACACTCCACACTTGCCAAATCGCAAATGCGAGTAACAGGGCAGGAACAGAAATCCACAGATTACGTCGTGCAATCGTTCGTCCCGTTTTATTCCAGAAGTCTTGATTTTCTGGCTGCCAAACCGATAAGTTTTTACTCATAACGAGACCTTTAGTTTTGTTTCAAGAGTTCTTTCTTTTGAAGGGGTTTAAATGAGAAATGCATCCAAATGAGACTGATACAGACACATCCGTACAACAGCATGAAGGAGCTCGAACGGATGCCGGTAAAATCGACCAAAAGGCCAAATAAAATTGGGAGCATAAAACCGCCTAAACCGCCCGCCAAACCCACGATGCCAGAGACGGTACCCATGTCTTCAGGAAAGTCATCTGCAATAAATTTGAAAACCGAGGCTTTACCAATCGCCATTGCGATGCCGACCACAAAGAGCACTGCGGTGAACATAACGACATTTAGCCCAATGTTGAACTGCATCACGCCATCTACGGTTTGGATTTGCATCTGGGTTTGCGGATAAGACAAGATGAAAAAAGCCACCCAACAGACCCACATCACGGCCCAAGTGACTTTATAGGCACCATATTTGTCTGAGAGCCAACCACCGAGTGCACGTAAAATCCCACCAGGTAAAGAAAAGCAGGCAGCCAGGAAGGCGGCTTGGGTTAAATTGAAGTGATATTCTTGTACGTAATAACTCACCATCCATAAGGACAGTCCGACATAACCGCCAAAAACAATTGAATAGTATTGGCAATAGCGCAGTACCGCAGGTTGCTTGATCAAGCGAAGTTGATCGGAAAGCTTGACCTTTTTCGCAGTCAAATGTTTGGGATCAGCATAGGTGGTGAACCAAAAGATCAGCGCAGTCACCAGTAAAACCGCTGAATAGACCGTTGGGACGAATGTCCAACCAAAGGCCACGATGAGGGTAGGTGCAATAAACTTATTGACGGCGGTGCCCGCATTTCCGGCACCAAAAATACCCATGGCCAGTCCTTGACGGTGCTGGTCAAACCATTTGGCAACATAGGGCGTGCCGACAGAAAAAGATCCACCAATCAAGCCCATCCATAAGCCTAGCGCTAAAAAATGCCAGTACTGTGTCGCGTACTGCAACAGGAAAACCGCAGGTATACAGGCAATCATCAGGATAAAAAATACAATACGACCACCATAACGGTCGGTCAAAATACCCAGTGGCACACGAATTAATGAGCCAGAGAGTACTGGCATTGCCGTTAAAACCCCAAATTGAGTTTGGCTTAAACCAAGCTGCGCTTTAATGGGGATTCCCAATACGGCAAACACCATCCAGATCATAAAGCAGACGGTGAAAGATAAAGTACTGGAGGCCAAGATACTGTTCGCTTTAAAGCGTTGAGATTTCATTTTTGCTCCACTGACGATTTGTCAGACCACATCTCATCAGCCTACGGGGATGTGGCCTGAAAAAAAATTAGGCATAGGAGCAACATGCATAAGGTGTTTGGCTAAGGAGGGACTACTTACTTTGACTGAGTACTTGGGGGAATATGCTAATCAATCATATTCTTAGCGTTGGATATCGAGATGAGATTGAAAGCCGTGCTTAAACTTGAATCATCTGATAAAACTTAAGTCATCTGGTAAAAACTTAAGTTACGAGGTAAAACTTAAATGAACATGTGAGGGGCGCAGCAGACCCTAATCTTTGTCTATCTCATGTTCAACTGCAAAAATCGCCGCTTGAACACGGCTGTGTAATTCGAGTTTTCTTAAAATATTTTGTACATGGACTTTGACGGTTGATTCAGCAATATTCATCGCCCGGGCGATGCCTTTATTGCTTGCGCCTTTTGCGAGGAACTGTAAGGTCTCTTTTTCACGTTGGGTCAGGGTTGACAGGCCAAGGTCGTCAGCGGGTTGCGTGGGACTGCGTAACTGTGAAATCAGTTTACTGGTCATTTCTGGTGAGAGGACGCTATCGCCATCAATGGCTTTGTAAATGCTAGAGACCAGAAAGTCAGCATCAATATTTTTTAATAAAAAGCCACGGGCACCGAGACGCATACATTCCATCAAGTCATCGGAGCTTTCGGACACCGTTAAAATTAAAATGGCAAGATTGGGCTGGCTGATTAAGAGCTGTGGCAAGGCCTCACGGCCACTCATGGTTGGCATATCAAGATCGAGCAGCACCACATCTGGGCGAAGTTGTTCGGCCAATTTAATGCCCATTAAGCCATCTGTCGCTTCGCCAATCACATTAAAATTTTCGATTTGACTGAGTAAAAAGCGCAGTCCTGTTCTAAATAAAGTGTGATCATCAATTAATAAAATATTGATCGTGGACATAATATTCCTTTAGCGTTGTTGCTGTTTGATGGTCGCCGAAATGGTTGTACCTTGCTGTAATGAAGAGCTAATCAAAAGCATCCCATTCACTTGAGTAATACGTTCCTGCATGATGGATAAACCAATATGATGCCCACTTTTTTCTCCAGTTTGCACTGGGTCAAAGCCAATCCCATTATCTTGAACAGATAAGGTAATATCCTGAATATTCTTAAAATCAATATCGACGACAGTTGCATTTGCATGCTTTCGAATATTAGAGAGTGCTTCTTGGGCAATAAAAATAAGCTGTAATTGCTGTTGTGGGCTTAAATCCGTACCTGTTGAAATAAAGTTAAGGTTGACTTGTGTATTGGTTTGCGCCTTAAAACGATCAATCACCGATTGTAAAAGGTCCTGAAAGGACTCTAAATTTAGTTTAAATCGAAAATTATTGAGTAATTCTCGGACATCATCGTAGCACTGCTGTACGCCTTGTTTTAGAAAATCCAAATGCTGATGAATATTTTCTTTTAGATCCTTATGGATGGATTGCTCCAGCATTTGCAATTGTAAATTTAGAAATGAAAGTGATTGGGCAATGCTGTCATGCAGACCTTGCGCCATAATATTTCGCTCTTCTAAAACCGCATATTGCTTATCTTTTAAAATGAGTCGGTTGTTTTTGAGTGCAATTGCAAGTTGGGTACATAATAAATGGATCAGGCGTAGCTCTGTGTTGATGGTGTTTTTATCTTCAAAATAGAGGGTTAATAATCCCAACGTTTGCTCACGCAGTTGAATCTTATAGACCGATAAGTGATCAATATTATATTTATGACAATGTAAATCTGGGGATATTTTTTCGAGTGGAAAAAATACAGCATTCGATTTATGTATACTCTGTCCGCAGAAGCATCCATTCACGTCCAAACAGCTTTTATTTTGCAAAAGCGCATCTGGTAAATTAATATTTGCTGAAATATCCATCTGTTGACCTTGCTGATTCAGTAATCGAATACTTGCACCACTGGCTTTGCTTAACTGTAAGATCGTTTCTAAAAATGTATGTACAGTGTCAGGGTTAATTGGCTCTTTATGCAAAAAAGAAGTGATTTCATATAAAGTCGAAAGCTCCTGATTATTGGTTTCTAAATCGATGGTTTTCTTTTTGACTAATTCTTCTAAGTTTTGATATAAATTTTCTAAATGTAATGCCATTTGATTAAAGCCTTCAGAGACCAAATGAAACTCATCATTGGTGTCTATATTTAATCGAGTGGTTAAATCTCCTTCAGTAATTTTTTGTAATCCAAGATTAATGGTCGAAAGTGGTTTAATAACTAATTTATTTAACAGCAGTAAAGAGAGTATTGCTGAAAGTAATGCCATCAACATGAGCATGATTTGCGCGATACGCATGATATGAATATTAAAGGTGTTTTCTAGTTCAATGCTTTTGACCAGCGCATCCAATTCTTTCACAAATAAATCGGTCGATGCTAAAAGTTGCGCATCGAAAGTATTATTTTTCTCGGCAGCATCAATATTTTTTTTAAATTGTACGAAGCTCTGATTCACTTGATTTAATGCCAATACATTATGATTATTGTGTTGCCAGTAGAGGGTTGCGGTTTTTAAGTTGCTTAAGCCTTGGAGTTTATTTTCAAAATGATTGAGCTCTGCTGTCAATTTTTCAGTTTGATCGGTTTGTAAGAGCAGCAGGATATAATAGGTTTGTTTGCGCAAACTACCAGCTGTATTAATTGCAACACCACGATCTTCTAGCCGCCAACTGATATTTAGGGTGAGGCCGACGAAAAATACAGCACCGATAAGCCAAATAACAATCGCAAAAATAAGTTTGCGTGGGAGATTATTTAATAAAGTCATAAGCTTTCTTTTTCAATATTTTTGCTGTTATGCGTTGAGTTGCGATTTTCACAATAGACCACTTTCATCATGGTTGTTCAGCGCTTAACGATTCCACTCACCGCTGCGTCCCCCTTGTTTATGAATGAGTTGAATATCGGAGATGGTCATCATTTTATCGACGGCTTTAAGCATATCGTAAATCGTCATGAGCCCGACATTTACGGCACAAAGTGCTTCCATTTCCACACCAGTTGGACCTGTGGTCTCGGTGGTGACCCGAATCAGTACCGCATATTGTTGTTCAAGCAGTTCAAAAGCCACCGCAACATGTGTCAGTGCCAATGGATGGCATAAAGGAATCAGGTTGGCGGTCTGTTTGCTGGCTTGAATCGCTGCAATTCGAGCGATCCCTAGTACATCTCCCTTGTGGGCTGTACCCATTTTTATACATTCAAATGCTTGAGATGAAAGGAAAATTTTACCTTGGGCGATGGCAATCCGTTGACTTGGATGTTTGTCTCCAACATTGACCATGTGTGCTTGACCATCTGCGTCAAAATGTGTGAGATTTTTCATTTTAGCTCCTCATTTTTCTAAATTTTACTACACCAAAGACTAAGCTTAATATAGGTCGGAGTAACTATTGCCATGCGATTATAGAATTTACTAAGATGATAATTCAGCTAATTTGTTAGAGTATGGCACAATGATTTATGTCAAATATTTTGGCGCAATGGCGGCAGAATTGGGAACTCGGATTGAAACGCTGCCATGGTCAGAAGGTGGCGATACGGTAACACTGGTGCGCTTATTAAGAAGTCGCAATGATCGTTGGAATAACGCATTAGCTGAAAATAAAATTTATAAAATTGTTGTTCAAAATGAAATTTGTCATCAAGTCACCATGATTCCAGATGGTGCAGAAGTGGCTATTTTACCGCCTGTTACAGGAGGCTAAGCATGACGGTCATTGTCAAAATTCAATCTGAAGCAATCGATATTGCAGCATGTATGCTTGAAGCAGATGGATTCACTGATGATTTTGGTGCACAACTCAGCTTTACGGGGTATGTCCGTCGTGATGATTATTGTGATCCTATTTCACATTTATTCATTGATCACTATCCTGTCGTGACTGAAAAGCAAATTACTAAAATTATTGATATTGCGTTGCAGCAGTGGTCGGTTAGCAATGTGATTGTGGTACATCGCGTGGAAAAAGTGAATGTCGGTGAAGCCATTGTCTGGGTGATGACCCAAGCAAAAAGCCGGGTGGATGCCTATGCTGCCAATGAATTTATTATGGATTATCTAAAGGTTTCTGCACCGTTTTGGAAAAAGGAATGCTTTGAAAATCTTGAAGAAAAATGGGTTGAAGCCAAAGTAAGCGATCAAGCAAAATTCCAAACATGGTGTGCAGCAAGGTGAATCGTTTCGGTGGATTAATCTTGGCTGGTGGCGAAGGTCGGCGCATGGGCTATCAAAATAAAGGCTTGCTGCAATTCGGTGAACAAAAGTTGATTGATCCGGCACTGCAATTGCTGCAGCACAACTGCCAATATGTAGCGATTAGCGCCAATCAAGATTTAGCTTGCTATCAAAAATTCGGGGTTGATGTCTTTACCGATATTGATCCATGGATTGGGTGTGGTCCACTGGCTGGGGTATGCAGTAGTGTTGTTAAATTTCCAGACACCATCGATTTTATTCAGGTTGTTCCTTGTGATTCTCCCTTTTTAAATCGAAGTGTGCTTGAAAAACTATATCAACAATTGATCGATTGCCAAGATGCGGCTGTTTATGCCGCTACTGCATCGCAGCAGCATCCGGTCATTTTTCAGTTTAGACGCTCTGCTTTGGCGCAGTTGCAGGATTTTTTAAAACAGAATCAAAAACACAGTATTCGGATGTGGCTCGCTCAGGTTGAAGCCAAAGCGGTATATTTTTCTGATGAGACATTATTTGCAAATATTAATGATGCGGCATCACTCCAACACTACACGCCATCTCCAGCGAGGCCAAAATGAGTTTAATGTCGTATGCGCTTGCTTTAAAAAATTTAATGGATGGTATTACTGCCATCAATACAACTGAAAATGTGGCCTTGCAGCAAGCACATGGCCGAATCTTATCGCAGGATCTTATTGCACAAGCAGATGCACCGCGCTTTGATAATAGTGCCATGGATGGCTATGCCATCTGTGGCTTAGCACGACAAACATGGCAATTAACCGATTATGTCGCAGCAGGCGAGGCGACTCAGCATATTCGATTACAGCCCGGGCAGGCGGTCAGAATTCTAACGGGTGCAGCCGTTCCACAGGGCACCGAAGCGGTGATCGCACAAGAAGACATCCAGCTTGAAGCCAATCAGATTTGCCATGCAGGGCCAGTGAAAGCCAGACAACATATCCGTTTTCAAGCAGAAGAATATGCCCAAGGCCATGTTTTGTATAAGGCCGATCAAGCCATCAATGCCGCTGTGGTTGGCGTTGCTGCAAGCCAAGGGATGACCCATTTAAGCTGTTATAAAAAAATTAAAATTACGGTTTTTTCCAGTGGAAATGAATTACAACCGATTGGTGCAGTATTAACTGAAAACCAAATCTATGACAGTAATTTGTATATGCTTTTAAGCTGCCTAGAGCAAAAATATTATACGGTGATTGATGGCGGGATTTTATTAGATCAAGTTGAATTTATTACTGAAAAACTCAAAGTAGCGGCAAGTGAAAGTGATGTGGTGATCATTTCCGGTGGCGCTTCTGTCGGCGATAAAGACTTGACCAAAGTTTGCTTAGCACAATTGGGTGAAATGCAACATTGGAAGCTTGCCATTAAACCCGGAAAACCATTTGCTTGGGGCAAAATTCAGCAAGCTAAAATCTTTTTATTGCCGGGCAATCCGGTGGCCAGTTGGGTGACTTTTCATATTTTGGTTGCACCTGCATTAAATAAATTGGCAGGGATCAACATCAATCAGGCCTTGCCTCAGCAGGTACAGGCACAAGCTCGATTTACACTCCATGCCAAACAAGGCCGCCAACAATTTTTACGCGGCACAATCAGCAGTGAAAATGGTCAATTGTATGCCGATATTCATGCTCATCAAGGCAGTGCGATGCTGGCAAACTGCGCTTTAAGCAATGCATTTATTATTGTTCCCGCCCAAGCAACAGTACAACAAGGGCAATCTATTCAAGCAATCTATTTACCTTTGGTGTAGGAGATAACGATGGAAAAGGTGAAAATTGGGCTGGTTTCAGTCAGTGATCGTGCCTATAACGGTGTTTATGTTGATCAAGGGTTGCCGGCATTAAAATTATGGCTGACCTCGGCATTAAAAAATCCATTCGAATGTATCGAAGTCTTGATTCCAGATGAACAAGATTTAATTGAGCAAAAACTCATTGAGCTTGTTGATCAGCAGGGCTGTGATTTGATTCTAACCACGGGCGGTACTGGGCCATATCCACGCGATGTCACCCCAGATGCGACATTAAATATTGCAGATCGTGTGATGCCCGGATTTGGCGAGCAAATGCGTCAGGTAAGCTTACACTTTGTGCCAACCGCGATTTTGTCGCGTCAATTGGGGGTGATTCGAAGAAATTGTTTGATTCTCAATTTACCGGGGCGTCCAAAGGCCATTGCAGAAACCTTAGCTGGGGTAAAAGACCATGCTGGGAACGTGGTGGTACATGGTATTTTTGCCGCCGTGCCGCTGTGTATTGATGCGATTGGTGGGCCATATATTGAAACCCATCATCAAATTTCAGAAACGTTTAGGCCTAAAAACTTTGCATAAATGAAAATATGAAGTTGTAGCCGCAAGGTAATTTAAAAACGTTATTCGCTATGAGAAAGAGTAATTGAATGAAAAGAAAAATAGTATTGGCGATGGCATTACTGGGCGTTCAATCTTTGGCCTGGTCTGCTGAAATTACCGTTGCGGCAGCATCGAGTCTGAGCGATGCGTTTAAAGTGATTGCAGCGCAATTTGAAAAACAACATCCAGCGGTTAAAGTCAATTTAACTTTTGGTTCTTCAGGCACGTTATTACAGCAATTGCGCTATGGTGCGCCAATTGATGTGTTTGCTTCTGCTGATCAGAAGACCATGAATGATGCTCAAAATTTCTTTCTAATTCAAAATGCGACACGGACAGATTTTACCTCCAATCGCTTAGTATTGATTACTTCAACACGTAACCCAATCATGATCAAAGATTTAAATGAACTAAAACATGCAAACATTAAGCATATTGCGATTGGTAATCCGGCTTATACCCCAGCGGGACGATATGCGCAGGATGTATTAGAACAAAAACAATTGTGGATCCCACTGCAACCCAAACTGATTAAAACTCAGAACGTGCGTCATGCATTGGCGTATGTGGTCAGTGGGGAAACAGAATTAGGTTTTGTGTTTGCTTCGGATGCACAAAGTCAGGCCAACAAAGTACGTGTCGTGATGAATCTTGTGAGCACCACCCCGATTCGTTATCCAATCGCAGCCGCAGCGAAAAGCAGTCAGCCTGCTGAAGCTAAAGCCTTTATACAGTATGTGAAAAGCAATGCAGCGCAACAGGTACTCAAACAGCATGGTTTTGCTTTATAAATGAATTGTGATTTGGCTTTTAAAATGACTTTTAAATGGTTTTTAAATGAGGTTAAAAGAAATGATTTATTTTAAGGGCTGATCAAATCAATAGGGTGGCTTGATTGATATGCAGGAAATTTGGATTGCTTTATGGCTTTCACTGAAAGTTGCAATATGTGCGACAGGTATTAACTTGGTGTTGTGTATTGTCGTTGCTGCGGTATTACATCGTTATAAAAATAAATTTACCGATCTGATTGATACGATTTTAACTTTACCGATGGTGCTGCCACCCACCGTACTTGGCTATTATCTTTTGGTGTGTTTTGGTCAAGAGAGTTCTTTGGGTCGATTATTAGAATCACTTGGGATTCAACTGATATTTACCATTAAAGGGGCGATTTTAGCCGCTGCATTTGTCACTTTTCCCTTGGTGCTTAAACCCATTCAAGCCGCTTTTGATCAGATTCCGCAAGTATTAAAGGATGCATCAAAAGTGATTGGATTAAAATCTTGGCAAACTCTTTTGGTGGTGATTATTCCATTATCTTGGGAATCCGTGCTGGCTGGATTACTCCTTGGATTTGCACGTGGCCTGGGTGAGTTTGGTGCAACTTTAATGATTGCAGGTAGTATTCCCGGAAAGACCCAAACCATTTCCATTAGTATTTGGGAAGCTGTGCAAGCGGGGAATGATCAATTGGCAAATGTGTTGGTTGGAATTATATCCGTGGTCTGTATCATTATTTTGTTTGCTGTCAAACGGATGAATAAGCAAACTTGGAAACAGCGGTGCTAAGATGAATGCATTTTATAACATCAATATTTTCAAACAAAGCCAAGCAAAAGAACCGAAAGTATTACTTGATTGCCGCTTTATATCGAATGCCGCTTCGGTGGTGATTATGGGCGAGTCTGGCGCTGGGAAATCACTGTTCTTAAATAGTATTGCAGGATTGGTGAGGCCTGATCGTGGTGAGATTAAGATTCAAGATCACACCCTTTTTGATCATGCACAGCAGATTAATATTGCGACACGTGATCGACAAATTGCATATTTATTTCAAGATCTGGCGTTATTTCCACATTTAACTGTTGCACAGAATATTGCTTTGGCCAGTTCCAAATCAATTCGAAGTTTAATCAAATCCAATGCACAACAACTGTCAAAACCTTGGTTGGAAGAGATCGGCTTAGCTGAATATGCGCAGGCCTATCCCAATCAACTTTCTGGGGGACAAAAACAACGTGTGGCACTGGCCCGTGCGCTCGCAACTCAACCGCAAATTTTATTATTAGATGAGCCATTTTCAGCGTTAAATCATACGTTATGTATTGAAATGCGGCACTTTGTAAAAGAGATGCTGCAGCACCAGAATATTCCCATGATTCTAGTGACCCATGATCATGCTGATGCCGATTTCTTTGCCGATGAATTATGGTATATGCAACAAGGACAGCTCAGTCAAGGCCATCTTTTTGATTGAAAAATCGTATTTTTTCTGAATAAACCAAGCCTTTTAAAGCCCAAAAATAACAGCTATCCACCTGTGCTCGACATGATTCGAATCAGTTTTAAGGGCTGTTCAACAAAGTCATGTTGCAGCGGTTTTAAATTAATCGCATTACGAATCGCTTGTTGCAACGTATGATCATCAACCTCTGCTTTTAATAATGGCGCTAAAGGGTATTTTTGCTCTTGGCCTAAGCACATATATAAGGTGCCATCTACGGTTAGGCGGACACGATTACAGCTTTGACAAAAATGCTGCGACATCGGGGTAATATACCCCATCGAAAAAGTACCTTCAGCATTTTCCCAGTATTGGGCAGGGCCCTTACCATATTGGCGTGCGGAAGGAATCAGGTCGAGTTCCTGACTGAGGCGTGTAATGATGGGTTGAAGATTAATATACTGATGATTTTGTGCAGTTGCTCCCATTGGCATCAGTTCAATTAGTCTTAAAATAAAATGGTTCTGCATGCAAAACTTAACCACTGCATCAATTTCATTTTCATTAATGCCTTGCATTGGCACCATATTAATTTTGATGTGTTTGAAACCAGCATCTTTCGCTGCCGCTAAACCGGCAAGAACTTTGTCTTTTGCATCAAAGCCAGTAATTTTAGCCACACCCTGACGCGTCAGTGAATCAAGACTGACATTAATTCGATCTAAGCCAGCTCGTTTTAAATCGTGCGCATAATGTTCTAATTGGGTGGCATTGGTGCTGAGTGAAAGTTCATGCACACCTTCGATTGATTTTAACCGCTCGACCAATTCAACAATATTTTTACGTAATAACGGTTCACCACCGGTTAAGCGAAAGTGATGTGTCCCCATGGCTGCAAATTGACGTACAACACGCTCGATTTCTGTAAAACTCAACCAATGCTTTGGCTTTTCAAATTCAGTAAACCCTTTAGGCATACAGTAGGTACAACGTAAATCACATCGATCCGTAACTGAAATGCGTAGGTAGTCGATAGTTCTGCTATAACGATCTATGAGCATGGCCGTGGCTTATTTGAATTGGTTAAACTTTAATTTACATCAAAGTGCAGCGTGGGTCTTTTAGTCAAAAGGACAGATGTACTAGTTCAAAAGTGGTAGATGCTCGCGCAGACGTCACTGAGCAGATGCTGCTTTAAAGAGATACTGAGTAACCACAATTCCAATCGCTGAAAGGCTTGCCATTAAGATACCGACCCAGAACCATGAGGCTGTCATTGAAACGATGCCAGCAACAGCAGGCGGCAAGAGAAACTGAGAAATAGCAGAAACTTGCAAGATCAGTCCAACAGTTGCACTAATCGCAATCGGTTTTACCGCGAAATGCAGTGATTGCGAGAGGATGGTCGCTGCGACTAATCCGCCAAACATGGAAAAGCTAAACACCAAGGCATATTGCAGCATAAAGGGCAGTTGATTCTGCATGGTATAGAAGGCAAATGCACAGACCAATAAGACTGAAAAGCCAAATTGAACCAAGGTCTTGGAACTGAATCCACGTTGTAATAATAAACCACATACGGAGGTGCCAATGGCATTACTCAACGCCACCATGGCAGTGAGTAGCCCAGCGACTTTCAACGAGATCATATTATGTTGATAAATGGTGGGTAAAAAGCCGATCAGGGTAAACCACTGTCCGGTATACATGGCAAAAATAAAGGCCAAACACCATGCTGGCGGATGTTTTAGGGTCGAGGTCACGAGTTCCGTAATTGCAATATTTTTTGCAACGGGACTGGCCTTAGGCACCCATTTCCATATAACGAGACAAAGCAATAAACTCAGCAAGGCCAGCAGCAACCACAGACTTTGCCAGCCAAGTGATTCAATCAAAAATGGTGCAAGCAGTAAACTAAGCCCGACCCCAGTTCCCATATAAGACGACCACAATCCAATTTTGGCATGTAACTGTTCAATCGGTACCAATTGGCGAATATAGGCTGGTGCACTTAAGGTCACCAGTAAGAAGCCAAAGCCTTCAACGATCCGAGAAATAAATAATGCCTGCATCGAATGTGAAAATGCACCAACTGCACTGGCAACGCTGAGTAATAGCAAGCCAATTAATACACAGCGTTTTAGCCCAATCTTCTCGACATAACTTCCAAGTGCTAAAGCACTGACCATTCCAGCGCCTTGGATTAATGACAGCAGTAATCCAGCTTGTACCAAGCTAATGCTCAATTCTATTTGTAAGGCAGAGACCGCAGGAGGGAGTTTACCAACATGCATTGCCGCAATAAATCCGGCGCCAATAATCCATAAATCCGCGCTTAACCATCCTTTGGTCACGTTACTATTCTCATAATATGATATATCCCCCTCACTGTAACAAGAGTTAGGCGTTGTTTTTATTCAAAGTTCAGTTTTTATAATTGTTTTTAACTATCAAATTATAAACTTAAGTGTAATTTTCATTTTTAATGGCTAAGTTTTGTGCAGCCGAATAAAAAATCCGACGGATTAATCGGTCGGATTTTGTTTTTTTAAGCGGGGGCTATTTAACGTATTTCACTGCAAACGCTTACGGACTTAAATTGATTTGAGTACGCTGCGTTGGGTGACTTATTCAGCACTTTGCAAGGCTTTTAAATCAAGCAACAGTTGTTCAGCATGACCCGCTGCTTTGACTTTACGGTATTCTTTGACTAACTGTGACTGATGGAAAATAAAGCTAGAGCGCTCAATGCCCATCACTGTTTTGCCATACATATTTTTTTCTTTGATCACATCAAAGAGCTGACACAGGACTTCTTCTTTATCACTGATTAAGTTAATCGTCAGTGCCTGTTTTTCTGTGAAGTTTTGATGTGCTTTGACTGAATCACGAGAGATCCCAATCACTGTGGTATTGAGCGCTTGGAACTGATCTTTGAGGCTTGAAAAATCAGTGGCTTGAGTGGTACAGCCCGGTGTTGAATCTTTCGGGTAAAAATATACAACCAGCCATTCAGTCGGCATTTGGCTGAGATTAACTTCACCGGTTGTTGCAGGGAAGTTTTGATTTGGCAGTTGAATTTGTTCGAATGACATTAGCACTACTCCATAAAAAACGAGCCATTCCGTAGATATGGCTCGTTTATTCTTAATTTATAGTCACAACAAACTTCGATCTTGGACTATGAACGTTAAGGTCAATCGATTACTTGGCTTGAGCTGCTTTCATTGCTGCTTCAGTTAAGCTTTTCAACTTTCCAGTCAGTTCTGGACCAAAACAAGCTTGTAACTCTTGGTTTTGTTTTTGCACAAAAGCGAGGGTTGCAGGACTTTTCTTTTGGTTAATCGCGCTTTGGATTTCCCATTTTTGGCCATTGGTCAATTTTGCATCAGACTCAATCGCACAGCCGCAATACTTCGCGACTTCAGCAGCGGTTAGTTTTCCACTTTTGGCTGTTTCAGTTTTACAAACGCCGATCAGTGCAGATTTAATATTGGTGCTTTTATACGCTTGCTGTAACTCTGCTTCAGCTGCAAAGCTTGTGCTTGCGAACAATGCAGAAGCAGAGAATAACGTTGAGAGTACAATGCGTGATTTAAGAATTTTCATAAATTTGACCTGATTATAACGGTGTATAGCGTGTTGGGTCTGCAATGCTTGCATCGATAAAACCTTGTTTGCGTAATCGACAGCTATCACATTTTCCACAAGCACGCCCTTGATCATCGGCTTGGTAGCATGACACAGTCTGACTGTAGTCGACACCATGTTCAATCCCCAAGCGGATAATATTCGCCTTGGACAAATGTAGCAAAGGCGTTTCAATTTTTAAAGGTTTTCCTTCAATACCGACTTTGGTTGCCAGTCGCGCCATATTGGCAAACGCATCAATAAACTCAGGACGGCAATCTGGATAGCCAGAATAATCGACTGCATTGATGCCAATTACAATCGCTTCGGCACCATAAACTTCTGCTGCTGCAAGCGCATATGAAAGAAAAATAGTATTGCGGGCAGGCACATAAGTAATTGGAATACCTGCTTGTTCTTCTTCGGGAATTTCAATGGAGGTATCTGTTAATGCTGAGCCACCTAAGCTGCCAAGATCAATGTTAATCACACGATGCTCAACACCTGCTTGCGTCGTAAGGGTACGCGCAGCATCAAGCTCTGTGGTTGAACGTTGACCATACATAAAGCTTAACGCAATACACTCATAACGCGCTTGCGCCCAGGCTAAACACGTCGTTGAGTCTAAACCACCAGATAACAACACTATGGCACGAGGGCGCATTTCATAATCTCCACGTTATACATACAAAACTTTTCAAAAAAATGGGTATTTATTTAAAACGACTGCATTTTAAAACAGTTACATTTTAAAGGATGGTTTTAAAAATTAACGACCCGTTTCATCATTCCAAAGCAGTTTATGTAATTGCAATTGGAAACGAACAGGGAGGTGATCTTCTAAAATCCACTGAGCTAAATCGCGTGCCAATGCAGGTAATGCCACTGCACCTTTTTCAACCGCAAATGCAGGAGAGAACCAAACGGTACTGACCAATTGATCAAGTGCATATTGGCTCACTTGTGCTTTCGACCATTCATAGTCTTCACGGTTGCAGATCACGAATTTAATTTGATCATGCTGAGTTAAGTAATCGAGGTTACTCATTAAATTACGCTTTTGTTCACCTGAACTTGGCGTTTTTAAGTCTAAAACTTTTGAAACACGTGGGTCAACCTTAGAAACATCTAAAGCACCGCTGGTCTCTAAAGAAATTTGACAACCCAAGTCCGCAAGACGGGTCATTAGGGGAAGGGCATTGGGCTGTGCCAATGGTTCACCACCCGTTACACAAATATAGGGGGTTTTATAATCTAATGCTGTTTGGACAATTTGCGCTAAGGATTGGCGTTCACCACCTTCAAAAGAATAGGTGGTATCACAATAATGGCAACGTAAAGGACAGCCTGTGAGTCGAATAAAGACAGTCGCTAAACCGGCCGCATTCGCCTCTCCTTGCAGAGAATAGAAAATCTCCGTGATGCGTAAACCCGCAGACGGATCAGAAACTGGAATAGCAGCGGAGCGCAAGGCAGACATAACAATAGGACCACTTAGATAGAGAAACTTAGAAAAACAGACTTTAAAACGAAAGCTTAGGATTGAAGCTTAAAACTGAAAACAGCACAGACTAAAATGCAAAAATCTCTACGACCAGATCTGATCGTAGAGACTTGAAACTAAAGAAATTAGTCTTCGCGCAATAAATCATTCAAACTGGTTTTAGCACGTGTTTGTGCATCAACTTTTTTCACAATAATCGCAGCATACAGGCTGTGTGTACCATCTTTAGACGGTAAGCTGCCTGAAACCACCACCGAGCCAGCAGGTACGCGACCGTAATGGATTTCGCCAGTTTCACGGTCATAAATACGGGTCGATTGACCAATATAAACACCCATTGAAATCACTGAACCTTCTTCTACGATTACGCCTTCAACAATTTCAGAACGTGCACCGATAAAGCAGTTGTCTTCGATAATGGTTGGGTTGGCTTGTAATGGCTCAAGTACGCCACCGATGCCTACGCCACCAGACAAATGCACATTTTTACCAATTTGTGCACATGAACCAACTGTTGCCCATGCGTCAACCATGGTGCCTTCATCGACATAAGCACCGATATTGACATAAGATGGCATCAACACAACATTCTTGGCTTGGAAGCTACCTTTGCGCGCAACGGCAGGCGGTACAACACGTACGCCAGCTTCTTTGAACTGTTGCTCAGTCCAATTTGCAAATTTAGTCTCTACTTTGTCGTAAAAACTTAAGTCACCAGAACCCATCGGTTTGTTGTCATTCAATTTAAATGACAGTAAAACCGCTTTTTTTAACCACTGATGTACAACCCACGCACCATCGATTTTTTCTGCGACGCGTAAGCTACCATTGTCTAAGCCAGCAATGGCTTGTTCAACGGCTTGACGGATTTCAGCTGGGCAATCCGTTGCTGAAAAATTTGCACGATCATCAAAAGCTTTTTCAATAATATTAGAAAGCTGAGTCATGTTCTTCCTTCCCAAAAAATTTTAAAGATTTTACACTATATTACGCAGATAAAGGCTAAATTTCAGCAAAGCCAAGACTTATCTTTTATAAACTGTATTTTAAATATGCGAATTTACATTTTGAGGTGTAGGTTAATTTGACCTATACCATGTAAAATATGATCTGTTTAGCGGTTTTATTTAAAATAATACAATCGATCATGATGAGCGCGCATTGGTTATTTTTGCCTGAATTTAAGGGCGCCAACGCAAAATTTAAAGATTAAAACATGAGCGATACCGCGTGCATGTGGGGAGAGTTTTTTGAAGGTATTTAAAACAGCTGTTGTGGCTGCTGTATTGTGGGTTCCTACAACGGTGATGGCCGATCTGCAAATTGTAGATGTCGAAAAAGTTTTTGATGCTACAAAATTAATTCCCACAGGTGTGCGTGCTGATATTGGCACAACAGGGTATGGCGGCAGTTTACTTTGGGGTGTCAATCCGCATGTCAGTCTAGCCTTGGGCTATCATGGGGGGGATTTGTCTTGGCGTGGGCATCGTCATCTCAGTATTCATGGTAATAAGTACTCGACCGACAGCCATAACAATAATCTTTATTTGAACCTTGAGCTGCATCCTTGGGGAACCAATAGCAATCGCTATATCAAAGGACTGTATTTGGCAACGGGTGTGGCCTATCTTGATCAGGCCAATGACCTTAAGCGCCACATAGATTCAGGCCAAGGTTTTCAGGTCAATCATCAAGCCTTTACTGCGGGTGAAAATGGGGCTGAGATTCGTGGGAAGATGCAATATCAAGATGATTTTGCACCCTATATTGGTCTAGGTATCGCACCGATGGTTAATCGAGAGTGGGGCATGTTTGCTGAAGTTGGCGCGTATTATACTGGTCAGCCAAGGTTGAGCTTAAGCCGCGTTGCAGGGGGGACGACATCTTCTGGAGAAGATCAAGCACTGGATCAGGCAATTCAACACGAAGCGAGCGCATTGGCCAATCATCAACGTTATCAGTGGTTGGCTGTGGCAAAAGTCGGTTTCAACTATTATTGGTAAAAATGGCTAAAGACGATTACTAAAGAAAATGAATAAACAAGAAAAGTAAATAAATTAAATTGCCCATCTGCAGATGACCTCAATTGCTGAAGTCATCTGCATCAAACTGATTTAGTCTTCTGGGTACGCGACTTTTTTTAAGGCTTTTACATCGGCGGCTGGAGAGCAGAGGGAAATAAATTCGTAGCCATAGCCACGTAATAAATGCCCTTTACGCACGGCAATCCAAGTGGTGTTAATGCCAAAGATATCGATATCAATTTGTTTTAAACGATGATCGCGCTCATGGTCATAGGCCACATTGTTGACAATCCCGATGCCCATGCCAAGTTCAACATAGGTTTTAATCACGTCAGCATCCAGCGCAGACATAACAATATTGGGGGTAAGATTCGCCTGATCAAAGGCTTGGTCTATTTTTGAACGCCCAGTAAAACCACCGTGATAAGTGATCAGTGGGTATTCAGCCAATTTCTCTAAGCTTAATTCTGCTGTAGAAAGCTGACTCAATGGATGCCCTTGCGGGACTAAAATACAATGCTTCCAGTCATAAAATGAGATGCTGACCAAGTTGTCTTCATTGGTGAGCGATTCAGTTGCAATCCCAATATCGGCCAAACCAAGTGAGAGTAATTCTGCAATTTCGACAGGACTGGCCTGTTGTAAAATTAAATGAACTTTGGGAAATAGTTTTTTAAAAGCATTGACGATCGGTGGTAACACATAACGCGCTTGAGTATGTGTGGTCGCAATGGTTAGGGTGCCTTCATCAACTTTGTTGAAGTCATCTGCCAGACGTTTAATATTGTCTGAATCAATCAGCATTCTTTCAACAATGCTGAGCAGCGCTTGGCCAGGTTCGGTTAGGCCGAGCAGGCGTTTGCCTTTACGGATAAACAACTGTACCCCAAGTTCATCTTCTAAGTCTTTAATATGCTTACTTACCCCAGATTGAGAGGTATAAAGCGCTGCAGATGCTTCAGTTAAATTAAAATTTTGCCTAACCGTTTCTCTGATTATTCTAAGCTGTTGAAAATTCATGTACTGCTTACCTTAAATATTGATAAATCAATTAAGATCGATCTAAAAGTGTTTATGCCGCATCATCTGCAAATAAATGTAGGGTAGATGGGCGAATCCATACTGTTTGATTGGGTCTAAATTGATGCATTCGGGCTTGCTCTGGACTGAGTTCTATTTCAATGAGTTGTCCATTACGGCCTGCAAGCTCTGTCATGACTTTTCCTGCGATCCAGAGTTCACGCAAGAAGGTCGCTTGAATGGCGTTTTCGGTCGGCTGTGCATAAATCTTTAATTCATCTGGACGTGCAAAAGCAATAACTTTACCTAACGGTCCATGTTGCAGTTCTGTTAACGCTATACGATCTTCACCAATATGAATGACACCTTGATGGTTTTCTGCTTCAAAACGATTGGCTTGACCGAGGAAATCAAATACAAATGGCGTTGCTGGTGTTTCATAAACTTCACGCGGCGAACCGATTTGCTCGATATTGCCTTTGTTCATAACCACGATTTGATCGGCAACCTCGAGTGCTTCCTCTTGGTCATGGGTTACAAAAATAGAAGTAATATGCAGCTCATCATGCAAGGTGCGCAACCAACGACGCAGTTCTTTACGCACTTTTGCGTCTAAAGCACCAAAGGGCTCATCAAGTAGCAGCACACGTGGTTCAACGGCCAAAGCGCGCGCCAAGGCAACCCGCTGACGTTGACCGCCAGAAAGCTGAGCAGGGTAACGATCGGCAAGAAAGCCCAGTTGGACGAGGTCGAGTAAACGCATAACCTTCTTTTTGATCTCATTTTCGGATGGGCGAGTTGCGCGCGGACGCACACGTAGACCAAAGGCAATATTTTCAAAAACACTCATATGGCGGAACAAGGCATAGTGTTGGAACACAAAACCTACTTCGCGTTCCCGCACATGGGTATTGGTGGCATCTTCGCCTTCTAATAAGATTTGGCCACCATCTGCCGATTCTAAGCCTGCAATAATACGCAACAGTGTGGTTTTACCGCAGCCTGATGGGCCAAGCAGTGCCACCAATTGACCTTCAGGAAAGTCGAGCGAGATGTTTTTGAGTGCATGAAAGGCACCAAAATTCTTTTCGATATTTTTAACTTGAATACTCATGAATTCATTCCTGATCAAACACTTGAATCTTGTTGGGCACGGTCTTGTTTTTCCTGACGGTACTCCACCCAAGTTTTTAAAATTAAAGTAAATATGGCCAATAAAGCCAGCATTGAAGACACAGCAAATGCAGCGGTATACGAGTATTCATTAATATCGTTATACAAAATTTCGACATGCAGCGGTAAGGTATTGGTTTCGCCTCGAATATGTCCTGAGACTACAGAAACGGCACCAAACTCACCCATGGCACGTGCATTACATAGAATCACGCCGTAGATCAGGCCCCATTTAATATTGGGTAAGGTCACTTTCCAAAACGTCTGCCAACCAGAAGCACCCAAGACAATGGCAGCCTCTTCTTCTTCAATGCCTTGTGCTTCCATGAGCGGAATCAGTTCACGGGCTACAAAAGGTACAGTGATGAACACCGTTGCAATCACAATCGCTGGGGTTGCATAGAGGATTTTAATATCATGTTCAATCAGCCATTGCCCGATCCAACCTTGTGATCCAAAGATCAACACCAACATCAGACCTGCGATGACGGGCGAAACGGAAAAAGGCATATCGATGATGGTGGTTAAAATGGTTTTGCCCCGAAACTCAAATTTGGCGACACACCAAGCGGCGGTTACCCCAAAAATCACGTTCAATGGCACTGCAATTGCGGCAGTGAACAGGGTTAATCTAAGTGCTGACATGGTGTCTGGGCTAATCAGCGCCTCTTTATAAACTTCAAAACCTTGTCGAAAAGCTTCAGCAAAAACCAAAATCAAAGGCAGAACCAAGCAGCTGACAAAGAACAGCAGTGCAATCGTGATCAGGAGATAGCGGACCCAAGTCGGTTCGCGCGTTGCATCGCGGGATTGGAGTTTTTTAGATAAGGCATTGCTTGAAATATTTAAGCTCATCGTGCTGCTCTCCCTGTACGGCGACTGACCCATGCTTGAATTAAGTTAATAAAAAAGAGAATCAGGAAGGAAATCACCAACATCACCACTGCAATGGTGGTTGCCGCGGCATAATCATTTTCTTCTAACCGATAAATAATCATCAACGGTGCAATTTCGGTGTGAAAGGCTTTATTCCCTGCAATAAAAATGACTGAACCATATTCACCCACACCACGTGCAAAGGCGAGAGCAAAGCCGGTGAGCAATGCGGGGAATAGAATCGGCAGTAAAATTTTAGTGATAACTTGGAAACGATTGGCACCTAAGGCCGATGCGGCTTCTTCTAGCTCCGTTTCTAAGTCACTGAGTACTGGTTGCACTGTCCGCACCACAAACGGAATGCCAATAAAAATAAGCGCCAAAGTAATTCCGAGTGGGGTATAGGCGACCTGAATGCCTAAAGGTTCTAAATACTGTCCAATCCAACCGGTCGGGGCATAGAGTGCGGTTAAGGCAATCCCTGCAACTGCAGTCGGTAAAGCAAAGGGGAGGTCAATTAAAGCATCAACAATACGCTTGCCCGGAAAGCTATAACGCACTAAGCACCAAGCCAACAGTAAACCAAAGACCACATTGATTAATGCTGCAATTAAAGCCGTGCTAAAGCTGAGTTGTAAGGATTTTAAGATACGCTCAGAACGGATGATATCTAAAAAGCCATCCCATCCGATTCCAAGCGACTTGATAAACACAGCCGATAACGGAATAAGGACAATTAACGATAAATACGCAAGGGTAAAGCCTAGAGAAAGACCAAACCCTGGCAGTACTCGGGATCGCTGCGACATGTTGACTCCCCAAAATGAGAAAGCGCTTATTGAAAGCAATAAGCGAATAAAAAAAGTGAACCTAGAATAAAGAGCAGGATTTAGATTGCAAATTTGAAAAATAACTTCCCGTCATCAGTATTACTGATAAAGCGAGGTTTTTTCTCAGCAATCAAGTGTGGAAAAATTTCAGGGAATGGGCCAAAACCAGAAGCCACATTAATATGTCCGACTTGACCTAAATTACGGGTGGGCACTTGCCAAGCATGTGCTAACTGCTTGGCATCGTCAAATGCCAGCCAAGGATCATTCTCACTGATGATCATTTCACTCTGCACTTGAGGGCGCAATTGTTGAAAATAAGCGGCATAACTCTCTGGGCTTTCATGCGCAAATCCATTTTCCCCAAAACGTGATGGATTTGCTGGCGCCACCAAAAGCAATTTTTTAACTTTCGATGCAAGTGTGGGATATTGTGCCAAAGCAGCAAGACTGGTGAGACAACCAAAACTATGTGCGACAATTTGCACTTGATCCGGTGCAGTATTCAGCGCAGCAACCCAATTGGCTATCCAATTTTTTAAGATAGGGCGATTCCAGTCGGCTTGCGAAACACGTGAGCAAGACATGAGCTGACGTTGTAACCAAGATTGCCAGTGATCGGAACCACTTCCCCCTACGCCTGGGACAATTATGGTATGAATCATGTCGTTACTCCTGCTTGTATAACAATGCTGCCTGTTTATTAAATTGCTTTATTTGATCAAGCTATTTTGCTGAATTGCTTTGTACGATTTGATCGAAAATGCCGTTGTTGTCAAAATGCAGTTTTTGCACTTTAGCCCAGCCACCAAAGGCTTGATCAATTGTCACCAGTTTCAAGGGTTTAAAAATTTGGCTGTATTGCTTCAAGGTTTTTTCATTGCGTGGACGATAGTAGTGTTTGGCTGCAATATCTTGACCCGCTGGCGAGTACATATAATTGAGATAACCGCGTGCCAGATGAGTATTGCCATGTTTCTCCGCATTTTTATCAACAATAGCAACGGGTGGTTCAGCCAAAATTGACAAAGAAGGCGTGACGATTTCAAACTTTTCAGGTTGTTCACGTGCCGCTAAATAGGCTTCATTTTCCCAAGCCAGCAACACATCACCAATACCGCGCTCAACAAAGGTTGTGGTTGAACCACGTGCGCCAGAATCGAGTACTTTGGTGTGCTTATAGATTTGGGCGACAAAATCTTGCGCCTTGGCATCGCTACCATATTTATTTTTGGCCCATGCCCATGCTGCTAGATAATTCCAGCGCGCGCCCCCTGAGGTTTTTGGGTTGGGCGTAACGATCTCAACGCCTGGCTGGATTAAATCACCCCAATCTTTAATTTGTTTGGGATTATTTTTGCGCACCAAGAATACGATGGTCGAGGTGTAAGGGGTTGAATTATGCGGGAACTTTTTCTGCCAGTCTTTGGGCAGCAAATTGGTTTTATCTGCAATGGCATCAATATCGGCAGCCAAGGCCAGTGTCACCACGTCAGCACTTAAACCATCGATTACAGCACGTGCTTGTTTGCCAGATCCACCATGTGATTGTTTAAAGTTAATCTCTTGCCCAGTCCCTTTTTTCCAATAAGCACTGAAATGCTTGTTAAAGTCATCGTAAAGCTCACGCGTTGGATCATAAGACACGTTTAAAAAGTCTTTGGCGGCATAAGAAAAAGATGAAACAGAAACTAAAGCGGCAAGGAGTCCGAGTTTTATTTTTGAAATACGCATATAATATTCCCTGTTATTTTAAGTCGTTGACTGTGATGGGTGGAGAATATCCCTAGACGCTATCCATAAAAAATAATTAAAAACGAATTTTATATGACAAAAAACGATATAGCAGGTTTTTGGCTTTAACTTTAATTTTTGGGCAATCAATTGGATCGGCACTTATGTTGCAATGTTTTAAAAATGCTCAAGTTGTTGAGTCATGTTCAATCACAGATCGGGCCTTACATTATGGCGATGGCTGTTTTAGCACTGCGCGGTTGTATCAGGGGAAATTGCTGCTCAAAGATCGGCACTGGACACGGCTGAAACGGGCAGCGACGCAATTAAGTCTGCACTTTGATTTTGATTTAATTGAGAGCAGCTTAGCGCGGTTGGCACAACATGCGGCATTACACGATCAAGCACCTTTAAACGGGACTTTAAAAATATTAGTCAGCCGTGGTGAAAGTGGTCGTGGTTATAGCCTGCCACAGCAAGCGGCAGACGTGTATGTCTATTATTATCCGCATCAGCAAGCATTGCCCAGTATCGAACAATTCGACAGTGGTGTGCTTGATTTACAGATGGGACTATCTATGCCGAGCCTGGTTGGGGTTAAAAGCTTAAATCGTTTAGAACAGGTGATGCTCAAACAACAGGCAGATCAATGTGGATGGCCAGAGGCTTTGGTCTGTGATGTACAAGGCCATGTGGTCGAAGGCGTGAGCAGTAATTGCTTTTTTCAAATAAACGGGCAGTGGATTACGCCAGAACTTCGCTATAATGGCGTGCATGGCGTGATGCGTGCTGAAATTTTAGCGCGTATGCAGCAACAACAGTTAGAATGCACACAACGTTTGGTGATGGTCGATGAAATCGAACAGATTCAAAGTTTATTTTTCTGTAATGCCTTGGCACCGATGAAAGTTGTGCATCATTTAAATTTAAGAACTTTGGCGACTCAACCTTGTGTTGATTTATTTAAAACCTTGCAACTCGATATATTTTAAGACTTATGTCCAAACCCAATCCAAGTAAAAAACGCAAAGCAGCAAACTCATCGAGCAAAAACAAATTACGTTTTGTGTTGATGTTTTTTGCACTGCTGCTTTTGATCTGTGCAGTCGGACTTAAGCTCAGTTTGTTTAAAACCTATCCGATGCAAGGCAAGGAACAAAAGCTATCGATCAATTATGGCGAAACTTACAGCAGTTATATTGATCAGTTGGCGGTCGATAAAAAAGTTCCGTTCCCTATTATTCTGAAGTTATATCAACGCTTTTTTATTCATGACAGCATGAAAGCCGGGATTTACTCAGTGAAACAAGGTATGAGTATTCGTCAAGTTCTCGACATGATTGCCAATGCTGAAAACGCACAGATGAATCGTGTCTTGGTAATTGAAGGCACCACAGCCAAACAACTCATTGCGGCGTTGAAAAAAGATCCGTTGGTGAGCAAGGTGGTGACGCAACAGAGCCATGCGCAACTCTTAAAACAACTGAATATTCCATATGATCATGTTGAAGGGTTATTTGCACCAGATACTTATTTCTTTGATAAGGGCACCAGCGATCAACAGATCTTGAGTGATCTTTATCAGCGTCAAATGAAAATCCTTGATGCTGCTTGGGAAAAGCGCGATGCCAACTTACCCTATGAAAATAAGTATCAAGCGTTAATCATGGCCTCCATTATTGAAAAAGAAACCAGTGTTGATCGCGAACTGCGTCAAGTGTCTGGGGTTTTTGTGCGCCGCTTAAAACTGGGAATGCGCTTACAAACCGATCCAACTGTAATTTATGGGATGGGTGAGCAATACAAAGGCAAAATTACCCGCGAAGACCTGCGCACCACAACAGCCTATAATACTTATCGAATTAATGGCTTACCGCCAACGCCAATTGCATTGCCAAGTAAAAAAGCGATTGAAGCTGCCATGCATCCAGATCAATCTGATGCGATTTATTTTGTTGCCACCGGCAATGGTGGGCATAAATTTACCAGTAATTTGCAAGACCATAACCGTGCAGTGCAAGACTATCTGGCGGTCATACGCGCTAAAAAGAAGGAATGAAAATGTTTATTAGTTTTGAAGGTACCGAAGGTGTGGGCAAGACCACACTGATCAATAAACTCTACGAACATTTCTTACAGCAGAATAAGCAAGTGGTGTTAACCCGTGAGCCTGGTGGAACCCCATTGGCAGAACAGATTCGCCAGTTTTTACTGTCAACGACGCATACCGAAAAGATGAGCAATGACACCGAGTTACTGCTGATGTATGCGGCACGTGCCCAGCATATCCAAAATGTGATTAAACCTGCTTTAGAAGCAGGGCAAGTGGTGCTTTGTGATCGCTTTTGTGATGCCAGTTATGCCTATCAATGCGCTGGACGAGGTTTGAGCCCAGAGAAATTACAGCTGCTCAATCAACACTTTGTTAGTCGCATGCCCGATATTACCTTTTGGTTGGATGCGCCAATTGAACTCGGCATGGCCCGTGCCCGCGCACGTGGTGAATTGGACCGCTTTGAACAAGAGAAAATGGAATTCTTTGCCAAAGTTCGCTCAGGCTATGCTGAAATTTATCAGCAGCAACCCGAGCGTATGAAACGTCTTGATGCCAGTCTTGGCCCTGATCTGGTTTTTGCTCAAGCTTTGGATTATCTCTAAGCGTTTTGTGCTGCGTGATGGTTTTGTGAGGGGACGTTGAAATAACTGAGCGCTTGGGTTTTCATTTAAGCCTTTATCTTATTTGCATTTTTCAATATGGTTGAGGCAATAGGATCAATCAACAAGGAATGTAATGAAAACGACTCAGGCAGAAATCCAACAGTTTTTACAACGTGAATTCCCGCAAAGCTTAGAACATTGTGTCATTGAAGACGTGGTCAGTATGGGGGCGACGCTTAGACATAAAATTTCACTTGATCAGCTTAGACCCGGTGGCACCGTGTCTGGCCCCACCATGATGACATTGGCAGATTTTGCTTTATATGTCGCAATCTTGGGTGAAATTGGTTTGGTTGCACTGGCAGTGACCACCAATATGAATATTAACTTTTTGCGTAAACCAGCAGGTGGCCAAGATATTCGAGGTGTTTGCAAGTTAATGAAAGTTGGCAAAACTTTGATTGTCGGTGAGGTTTGGATTTACTCCGTAGATTCTCCAGACCCAGTTGCGCATGTCACTGCAAGTTATTCGATTCCGCCACGCCGTGAACTGCGTTAGTACGAATAGGCGAACGGGGGCCATGCAAAGTAAAATGGCTGAATAGCACTATTTTTTGGCTGATTGAGCAGATGCGGCAAAAGACCACACGGGTAAAATAAGAATCATTCTTAAATAGGAGAGTGATCATGTATATCAAAGAAACTCAAAACTTCCCTGTGGTCAAAATCAGTTATCAGCTTGAAGATGCGCTAAGCTTTGAAGCCAATATTGCAGCGTATGAAGCCTTACTGGCTCATGAAAAAACGTTTGTGTTTATCAGTGAAGGGCCATTTCCGCAGCAGCAGGCCAGTCACGATGAACGCAAAAAAGTGGCAGCTTGGGTAAAACAAAAACGTCAGACCTTGACCACCTTTGTTAAAGCCTTAATACATGTTGAGCCTGATGAACAGATTCGCTTAAGTGCTCAGAAATTTGCCAATAATTTCATTAAGTTTTCAGGCTATCCCATGTTTGTCGTGGCCAATCAAGCACAAGCACAACAGCTGATTCAGGCGGTACTTAAAATTTGAGAGAGCAGTTTACTGGATATGGATACACCGCTAAATAATCGTTTTGCCGATACGCTCAACCGTCCTGTGGTCATCATTAAAATGCAAGAACAGGTTCCTGATTGGGAGCTTGAGTTACATCAACATCCTAAAAATCAGTTTGTGGTTACTTTGAATGGCCTAATGACCTTAGAGACAGAGCAGGGGATTTGGATTGTACCGCCCAATAGCGCGCTTTGGATTCCCGCCTTCACGCCACATGTTGGAAAAAGTTACGGTTATTCTTCAGGTTATGTTGTATTTATTGATCGTGAGTTGGGAATTGATATTCCCAACGACTTTCAAATGTATCAGATCAGCGATTTTCTCAAAGCCTTATTACTACGCGCAGAACAGATTCCCTTTGAATATGAAACGGCACAAGATCAGCGCCTAATGCAATGTTTAATTGATGAAATTATTAGCGCCCCTCAACAATTTTTCTATTTACCGATGCCGCAAGATTTACGCCTGAAAAAGATTTCTCAAACGGTATTACAACATCCAGAGCAAAATTTAAGTTTAGCGGCATGGGCGGAACGCTGTTGTATGAGCGAACGCAGTATGACGCGGGCATTCCAAGCCGCAACGGGTATGAGCATCAACCAATGGCGGAAGAAGCTGCATATTTTACTGGCATTACAATGGTTAAGTGAGGGCAGTGCGGTACAACGTATTGCTGATCGCCTTGGTTATGACAGCGATACCTCATTTATTTTAATGTTTAAGAAAATTATGCAAGTTTCACCGAAACGTTATTTTAAAACGCATCTGCAACACGCGCGTAGCGCTGATACAGATGCGGAAATCGCTGCTGAGATTGCTGAATGCCCAATGCTTTTGCATGATTCGATAGGCAGCCATAGCAGCCAATGTTGAGCCGCCCGACCTAGCAAAGATCGGGGCTGTCTACATTGACCAAGGGCTGTTCAACTTGAAAATTGGGTGGATTCAATACCGTTTTGCGTAGTTCCGTGGCAAGTTCAGGATAATCGAGCGTGTAGTGCAAGCCACGGGACTCTTTACGTTGCATGGCGCAGCGTACAATCATTTCGGAGACTAAAACCAAATTACGCAGTTCAATCAAATTCTTACTGACATAGTAATCTTGATAATATTCGGTAATTTCTTTTTTGAGCATCTCGATACGGTGTAGCGCGCGTTGTAGCCGCTTGGTGGTGCGCACAATGCCGACATAGTTCCACATGGTGGCACGCAGTTCATCCCAATTTTGTAGAATCACCACATCTTCATCGGCATCGGTGACTTGAGAGGTATCCCACGCTGGAATGCTTGGATAATCAAAGCTTGGGTCAAAGTGCTGTTCAATATGCTGTGCAGCACTCATGCCATAGACAAAACACTCCAGCAGCGAGTTGCTGGCCATCCGGTTGGAACCATGCAAACCAGTATATGCCGTTTCACCAATGGCATATAAGCCGGGCAAGTCGGTTTGGCTATGTTCATCGACCATTACGCCACCACAGGTGTAATGTGCGGCTGGCACCACGGGGATCATCTCAGTGGTGATATCAATGCCGAGTTCAAGCAAGCGTGCATAGAGGGTTGGAAAATGTTCTTTTACAAAATCTGCAGGCTGATGGGTAATGTCTAACCAGACATGACGTATGCCTAAGCGTTTGATTTCAAAATCGATGGCACGTGCGACAATATCACGTGGTGCCAATTCAGCACGCTCATCAAAGCGCAGCATAAAGCGCTCACCGCTCGGTAAGCGTAAATAGGCACCTTCACCGCGCATCGCTTCAGTAATCAGAAAGGAGCGTGCTTGAGGGTGGTAAAGACAAGTCGGATGGAATTGGTTGAACTCCATATTGGCGACGCGACAACCAGCACGATAGGCCATGGCAATCCCATCACCTGTGGCAATATCTGGATTTGAAGTGTACAAGTACGCTTTCATGGCACCACCACAAGCGAGGGCGGTAAAGGGTGCTAAAAAGGTATGTACGGTTTGATGTTGTTCATCAAGTGCATAGAGCCCCAGTGCACGGTTTGGCTGGGTATCACAGCCAAGTTTGGCGTGACTGATCACATCAATTGCAATAAAGTTTTCGAAAATCTGAATGTTGGCTTTTTCTTGCGCGCGCTGCACCAAGGTGGTGGAGATCGCTTTGCCCGTGGCATCTGCAGCATGGATAATACGACGCTGAGAATGGCCTCCTTCACGGGTTAAATGCAGTTGCTGATCTTGATCAAGAGTAAAAGCAACGCCTTGTTGCAGCAAGAAATCGACAGAAGGCTTACCACCATTCACGGTTTGCTGAACGGCATCTAATTCACACAGATCCACACCGGCAATCATGGTGTCATCTATATGTTGCTGAATAGAGTCGGATTGATCCAAGACTGCAGCAACACCGCCTTGCGCATAATAGGTACTGGCATCGGTTAAATGAGATTTTGCAAGAATGGCAATTTTAAAATGTTCAGGCAGAGATAACGCTAAACTTAACCCTGCACCGCCACTTCCTACAATGATCACATCAAAATGATGTGTGCTGTTCAAATTAGACATGTCCATCAGCTAACTGGAAAATAGTCCGTTTATCACACTCTTTTTTTATCTATAATTCAAGCCTTATCCACTAAAGAATAGGGCGAATGAGATAAAAAAATACGGAAAAAGTAGAAGATAGCTGATTTTGAGTGTTTTTGACTAAGATATTGTTTTATAAAAATATAGAAACATATTTTTACGTAAAGGCAGAATTTAATATGCTACAACCTTTTGTTGTAAAAATATCATTTGTGAGTTGTGGTTCATGAAGCGTCAATATTTAAAAAATGGAATGTTTGCTGCTGTATTTACTTTTGCAGCCCAAGCCCAAGCAGCGGCCCCTGTTGATTTTTCCAACCTCGTTGAGCAAGTGAGCCCTGGCGTGGTGAGTGTCAATGTGGTCAAGAAAATGTCTGAGGATGAGTTGCTACAGCAACAAGTACCAGAAATTTTAAAACGCTTTTTTGGTAATCGCATCATTATTCCAGAACAACGCGCACCACAAGAAAAAACCGCTTATGGCAGTGCATTTTTTATTAGCCAAGATGGTTATTTATTGACGAATCATCATGTGGTTGCAGATGCTTCTAAAGTCACAATTTTATTAAATGATCGCCGTGAAATTGATGCCACTGTGGTGGGAAGTGATGCCCGTACGGATGTGGCTTTACTGAAAGTTGATGGCAAAAATTTTCCAGCACTGGGTGTCGGCAATGTTGATCAGCTCAAAGTGGGACAGCCTGTATTAGCGATTGGTTCACCGTTTGGATTTGATTATTCAGCTTCAGCGGGGATTGTCAGTGCCAAGTCTAGAAATATGAATGCAGAAACCGCAGTGCCATTTATTCAAACCGATGCAGCCTTAAATCCGGGCAACTCTGGCGGGCCTTTGTTTAACCAACAAGGTCAAGTGATTGGGGTGAACTCGCGGATCTTTAGTGGGACGGGCGGTTATATGGGACTGTCTTTCTCGATTCCGATTGACGTTGCAATGGACATTGCGGATCAGTTGAAAAAGAACGGTAAAGTAACCCGTGCGTATTTGGGCGTTGCCTTACAAGATATTGATCGTAATTTAGCCGAAGCTTATAAATTACCAAAACCAGAAGGCTCACTGGTCACCAGCGTTGCACCGAATTCACCAGCCGAAAAAGCGGGTTTGAAAGCGGGTGATGTGATTATGAAATACAACAATTCATCTATTTCTAGAACTTCTGATTTAATGAATTTCCTAAATCGTACCACGCCAAACCAAAGCATTCAGCTTGAAATATTACGTGATGATAAACCACGCGTGATTACCGCAGTTTTGGCAACCTCTCCAGATGATACGCCGGCCAAAGGTGGTGACGGTACTGGGAATGTCACTGTTAAAAAAGGTCCAGTGCTTGGCGTTGCAATTCGGGCTTTAAGTGAAACAGAAAAAGCAGGTTTAGGACTTGCAGGCGGGGTGCTGATTAAAGATGTAACACGTGGTGGCTTGGCAGCACAATCAAAAATTATGGCTGGCGATGTGATTACTGAAATCAACGGTAAAAAAATCTTAAGCCCAGAAGATTTTATTGGGGTTGTCGAAGACTTACGGAAGAAAACGGTGGCACGCGTGGCAATCGTACGTGGAGGTCAACCGGGGATGATTGGATTGCGTATCGAATAAGAATACTATTTGATCAATCACTCAAATAACTCACGGTTTGAATTAAGCAAAGCCCCGAAATCGGGGCTTTTTTTATGCAATATCTCGATCATGCGCTTTCGATTTGAACAGTTAATATTATAAATAGACTATTGTTTATCATAAATAAATTATAACAAGTAGAATACTACACTTTAATGCATTGAAAGCTTTGTAAGTCACAATCATGGATGTGCTGCTTTCAAAAAATACCGTTTTAATTTCTTGAGATTTTTTATGAGTTGGGATCAACGAAGAATAATTTTTTTATTGAGCTTTATGCTGTGCAATGTACCTGCTTATGCAAAGCCACAGCCGAATGCCGTTGCTCAAGTAAATACGACAGAGTGGAGCTTAGAGCAAATTAATAGTGCCAGTTGGTATGAAAACATTGGTCGTGGGCAGTTTCCAGTGTATGCCAAAGCACAGGTGATGTTGAACAATGCGCATGCTTCGCCAGGTGCCATTGATGCCACCAGTGGTAAAAACTTTTTAAAAGCCATTTCAGCCTATCAGCAAATGCACGGGTTTGCGGCAACGGGTGAGTTGACTCAGCAGACCTGGAATCATTTACTTTCCAAACAAAGCAAACCTGCATTTGGCTATTATCAAATTACGGCTGAAGATCTGAAGGGGCCTTATGCCAATAGCATTCCACGGAACTATGCAGAACAAGCCAAAATGAAAGGCCTGTATTACACCCGTGTCAGTGAAATGTTGGGAGAAAAGTTTCATATTGATGAAGCATTTTTACGTCAGCTCAATCCAAAAGCCAAGTTTAATCAGGTAGGAGAGCGTTTATTGGTACCCAATGTGCGCAATGATTTACCCAACGATGTCACACTGATTGTGGCGCATAAAAGCGCCAGACAGCTTTACTTGTTTAACTCAAACAATCAATTGATCGGTTCTTTTCCTGCAACCATTGGGGGATCTGATACGCCTTCGCCTAGTGGCACGCATAGTGTGGTGAAAGTGGCACATAATCCAGTCTATGGCTATTCACCCAAGAACTTTGTACAGGGCAATAATAAAAAGCCGTTGAGCTTGCCACCCGGTCCGAATGGTCCTGTAGGAAATATCTGGATTGCCTTGAGTAAGCCTACTTTTGGCATTCATGGCACACCAAATCCGTCGTTGATTTCGAAAACAGCTTCACATGGCTGTATTCGCTTAACCAATTGGGATGCCAATGACTTAGGCCGTAAAGTACAGTCAGGCGTCGTGGTTAAGTTTTTAGAATAACGCTTTAGAGTTAAAGCTTTGCGCTATTTTAGAAGCGAGAAGCTGCATCAAACAAAAAACCGCCATCAGGCGGTTTTTTGTTTGATTAGCAGGTGCTAGATCATTATTTTTTCTTGCTGTCTAACTGTGGAATTGCAGAACCTTGACCTACTGAAAGTAAGCCAGTGTTGGTGTAGATTGCAAGTTTGGCACGGGTATCAGTAATGTCCAAGTTACGCATGGTTAACTGGCCGATACGATCCATCGGTGTAAAGTCAGAATCACCTTTCTCCATGGTCAAACGCTCTGCTTCATAAGTGAGGTTCGGAGATTCAGTGTTCATGATGGTGTAGTCATTACCACGACGCAATTCAAGTGTAACCACACCAGTAATCGCTTTGGCAACCCAACGTTGTGCAGTTTCACGCAACATCAGCGCTTGTGAATCAAACCAACGACCTTGATACAGTAGGCGACCCAAACGTAGACCATTGATACGATATTGCTCAATGGTGTCTTCGTTATGAATACCAGTGACTAAGCGCTCATAAGCAATGTGCAATAACGCCATGCCTGGTGCTTCGTAGATGCCGCGAGATTTCGCTTCAATGATACGGTTTTCAATTTGATCTGACATACCAAGACCATGACGACCACCAATGCGGTTGGCTTCAAGGATCAATTCGACAGGGTTTTCAAATGTCTGACCATTTAAAGCAACCGGTACGCCTTCTTCAAAACGAATCGTAACTTCTTCGGCAGCAATTTTTACGTCATCTTTCCAGAACGCTACGCCCATGATTGGATCAACAATTTTGATGCCTGCATCGAGGTATTCAAGATCTTTGGCTTCATGGGTTGCACCCAACATATTTGAATCTGTTGAGTAAGCTTTTTCTTTTGACATTTTGTAGTCAAAGCCATTGTCGATCAGGAACTGTGACATTTCTGCACGGCCGCCCAATTCATCGATAAAGGTTTGATCTAACCAAGGTTTATAAATTTTTAGCGCAGGATTGGTGAGCAAACCATAGCGATAGAAACGTTCAATATCATTGCCTTTATAGGTCGAGCCATCGCCCCAGATATTGACATCATCTTCTTTCATTGCGGTAACAAGCATGGTGCCTGTAACAGCACGACCCAACGGTGTGGTATTGAAATACGGCACGCCACCGGTATGAATATGAAATGCACCACATTGAATCGCAGCAATACCTTCAAGCGCCAATTGTAAACGGCAGTCAATCAGACGTGCTTTTACTGCGCCATATTCAGTCGCTTTTTTAGGAATCGCGTCGTAGTCGTCTTCATCCGGTTGGCCTAAGTTTGCGGTATAGGCATAAGGCTCAGCCCCTTTTTGTTTCATCCACAATAAAGCAGCTGAAGTATCTAGACCACCAGAGAAGGCAATCCCGACTTTTTTGCCCACTGGTACATGCTGCAAGATGGTTGCATTATCAGTCATTACAGTTCCTAACATGATGATTTAGGCATCAACCATGCGATGCCTTGGAAATTTTTTATGGGGCAGATTGTAGCACTTTTCATAAAGGTTGTTTTCGATAAACCTAAAATCCCTGAAAAAATGCATAAAAGTGCTAAACCAAGATTAATTTTATGCGTCAAAGTAGGTAATAACAAATTAAAAAATGACTTAAGCAAGCATGTCGCATACTCCAAGTATCATGTATTCCCTTTTGCAAGATTTATTACTTTTACATTGATAAACAAGGTTCAAAGATCTGACATCACATAGTCATCTGCGAGACAACAGGTTATGATATTGCGATCCAAATTTAGAGATGGTTTATGAATATTGTCGCTGATGAAAACCTGGCATTGACGGAATACTTCTTTGCAGATTTTGGCCCGATTCATCATATGGCAGGTCGCCATCTCGGTCATGCAGATATTCAGGATGCCGAAGTGCTGCTGGTGCGTTCTGTCACCCAAGTCAATGCTGCATTATTAGAGAACAGTCAACTTAAGTTTGTGGGCAGTGCCACCATCGGTACTGATCACCTTGATCAAACTGCTTTGGCACAACAGCAGATTGCGTGGTCAAATGCTCCCGGTTGTAATGCACAAGCGGTTGCTGAATATGTCATCACTGCAATTTTATCTGTACATCCCACGGCTTTAGCACAAAAAGATTTTTGCTTGGGTATTGTTGGCTTAGGCAATGTGGGGACGCGTCTAGCCAAGCTTGCTCAGCGTTTGGGTTGGAAGGTATTGGCCTATGATCCACACGTACAGTTGGCTGATGTTGAACAGGTAGAACTCAATCAATTACTGAGCACGGCAGATGCGGTGTCTTTACATGTGCCGTTGATTAAAGTGGGGGATTATCCGACGCAGCATTTAATCAATACAGCTGCATTGGCATTACTGAAGCCACAGGCAATTTTGATTAATTCTTCACGTGGTCCAGTGGTTGAAGAGGCTGCACTGATTGCAGATATTCAGCAGACAGGTCGTGCCGTGGTACTCGATGTGTTTGAACATGAGCCACAGATTTCAGCGCAATTGCTCAATTTACTACGTTTGGCAACCCCACATATTGCAGGCTACAGCTTAGAAGGCAAAGCACGTGGCACACAAATGATTTATGAAGCATTTTGCCAAAGCATTGCCGTCCCTGCGAATAAAAAAATTGAAGATCAATTGCCTGCTGCAACACCATATTTCACAGCAGAACAAAGCTTAGAACAGGTATTGAAACAGCACTTGGTCGAGATCTATGATATTGCGCGAGACGATGCGCAATTACGTGCCTGCTTAAAAGATGGTGTTGTCGATCAGGCGGCCTTTGACCGTTTGCGTAAAGACTATCCCTTACGCCGCGAATGGTCAGCACATGGCGGAGCAAATGTATGAGTCTAGATCAACAGTATGCAAATAGTACAGAACATGGCTTTCAACCGACCTGTGATCTGGCGGCGTTAAAAGCCCGCGCAAAGCTCTATACCCAAATTCGTCAGTTCTTTGCTGCACGTGAGGTACTTGAAGTAGAAACACCTGTTGTTTCACAAGCAGCAGTCACCGATGTGCATTTGGCTTCAATTACAGTCAAACGGCATCTGGGCGGACAGGCATATACGCATTATTTACAGACCTCCCCCGAATTCCCAATGAAGCGTTTATTGGCCAGTGGCAGTGGGCCAATCTATCAGATTTGTAAGGTATTTCGAGATGATGAGCACGGCCGTAAACACAATAGTGAATTTACCATGTTGGAATGGTATCGCCCCGGTCTGAGCTTACAAGGCTTGATGCATGAAGTGGCTGATTTACTCAACCTGGTCTTGGCTGAGCGACTTGGTGAAGTCCGCCCGATGATTTTGAGCTATAAAGAAGCCTTTATTCAACGACTAGATATCAATCCCTTACAGGCGAGTCTGGCTGAGCTCAAGCAGAGTGCGTGCCGTGTTGGTCTCGATCTGGACTTGGGGGATGATCGTTTGGGCTATATCGATTTACTGTTTTCACATATGGTTGAGCCAAGTTTAGGTTTTGATACCCCAGTTTTCCTCACCGATTTTCCACCAGAGATGGCATCTTTGGCCAAGGTTAAATTGGATGAAGATGGTGAACAGGTCGCTGCACGTTTTGAGTTGTATATTGAAGGCTTAGAATTGGCAAATGCCTATGATGAACTCATCGATGCTGATGTTTTAGCAGGTCGCTTTGCCGCAGACAATGCTGAACGCGCTGCACGTGGCTTAACGGAAATGCCAGTTGATCATTATCTGTTGGCAGCCTTGCCACATATGAGCGAATGCAGCGGAATCGCATTGGGTATTGATCGTTTATTGATGGTGATCCAAAAGCAAATGCAACTGGCAAAAGTAATTAGCTTTCCCGCAGATATCGCTTAGTAGTCGTTGCATCGCGAAGCAGTGGAACGAAATTAGTGATTACCCTCTCTTTTTAGGAGAGGGCTCGGGAGAGGTAACGTCGTTAAGGCGATGGATACTCAGCTTGCTTGCGCAATGCTGCAATCGCTTCAATACGTTTACTAATCAAGAGTTCACCAATATCTGGCCCTTTGACATGCACGGCTAAGCTACTGGCTTTAATTTCTCGAACAGTATGCATGGCTGCACGCAAGAAATCGGCTTGTGGATATTCTCGATTTTCCAAGCCAAGTCTGCCTTTGGCATCACATTCGCAGGCTTGAATAAAGGCCTCAACTCGCTCAGGACGACGCAATACATCGAGGCGTTGTAATAAGCGCCAAATTGTTCCTGCTTTGAGATGAAAAATTTGATGTGTTTTCAAATGCTCTTTGCATACCGCAATCGCCAATTGCTTGGTATTGGTCGGTACTTTTAAGCGCTCACTCAGCAGTGTAACTGGTGCGACACCACGTTCTTCATGCATGATGTGCCGTGGTAATTCAGCTTTGGGGGTGAGGGCTTTGCCAAGATCATGCAACAGTACCGCAAAACGCACATCTAGACTGTAGTTGGCGCGGCAGGCTTGTTGTAATGACATGAGGGTGTGGATACCACAGTCAACTTCAGGATGATATTCAGGGCGTTGTGGAATGCCAAACAGTGCATCAATTTCAGGGAACAGCACCTTTAAGGCACCGCATTGACGCAAGGTTTCAAAATAAATCTCAGCATGTGGTTCCATCAAGGCACGTGAAGTCTCTTTCCACACACGTTCAGAGGTGAGAGCATTCAATTCACCCGATGCCGCGAGTTGTTGCATCAGCAGAATGGTTTCATCAGCGACTTTAAAACCATAGCTGTGATAACGTGCAGCAAAGCGCGCGATGCGCAGTACACGCAATGGATCTTCAACAAAAGCATGTGAAACATGCCTTAATATTTTATTGTCTAAATCGGCTTGCCCATGATAGGGGTCATAAATTTTCCCCTGTTCATCCATCGCAATGGCATTAATGGTGAGATCACGACGGATCAGGTC
Source organism: Acinetobacter pullicarnis (assembly GCF_006352475.1). NCBI lineage: Bacteria > Pseudomonadati > Pseudomonadota > Gammaproteobacteria > Moraxellales > Moraxellaceae > Acinetobacter > Acinetobacter pullicarnis. The sequence goes on along the minus strand of NZ_VCMZ01000001.1, from coordinate 2,674,178 downwards.
TTGTTCTAGACTCACATCAATATCGGTGAAAAACTCAAAGCCATGGTAGCCTTGGCCCGATTTACGCTCTGTACGTGCAAGCGCATATTCTTCTTTACTGATCGGGTGTAAAAACACAGGGAAATCTTTCCCAACGGGTTGGTAGCCAAGTGCAATAAGTTGCGCTGGCGTCGCACCAACCACGACATAATCTTTTTCGTGATAGGGGTGTCCGAGCAAATGATCGCGGACGGCACCACCGACTAAATAAACTTGCATGAAAAAACCTCTATTCTTCGAGCCATAATGCAACAGAATAGAGGTTTTCTCAAGTTTGAAACTTCAGCGTGAAGCTAGACCAAGGGGTTTAGGCTTCTGATTGCTGAATTTCTGCAACGGTTAACGCTGTCATATTGACCAAACGGCGTGTTGTTGCGGTTGGTGTCAAGATGTGTACTGGTTTGGCAGCACCCAATAAAATTGGGCCAATGGTCACGTTATTGCCTGAGGTTGCTTTCAGCAAGTTAAACGAAATATTCGCTGCATCAAGGTTTGGCATAATCAAGAGATTTGCTGAACCTTTGTAACGTGAATTCGGGAAAGCAAATTGACGGATACTTTCGTCCAGTGCTGCATCCCCATGCATTTCACCTTCGACTTCAAGTTCAGGTGCAATGTTGCTTAAGATTTCATAAACCTTACGCATTTTTTGTGCACTTTGATCTGTTGAATCTGAACCAAAACTTGAGTGTGAAAGTAAGGCAATACGTGGGGTCATCCCAAAGCGACGCACTTCTTCAGCAGCCAAAATAGTCATTTCAGCCAATTGTTCAGCCGTTGGATTGACGTTGACGTAGGTATCGGCAATAAACAGATTACGATCTTCAAGCATCAAGGCATTTAAGGTAAAGAAGTTGGTCATACCTTCTTTTAAGCCAATGATGTTACGAACAAAGTCTAAATGAATATTGTAGCTTGAGTAGGTACCACACAGCATACCGTCAGCTTGACCAAACTTCACCAGCATCGCAGCAATTAGGGTAGAGCGACGACGTGACTCACGTTGTGCGTATTCAACCGTAACGCCTTTGCGTTGCATGATTTGGTAATAGTCTTCCCAGAATTTTTCGTATTGTGGATTTTTCTCTTGATCCACAATCTCAATATTCACCCCATTTTCCAAGCGCAAACCAAGTTTTTTGATGTTGGCTTCAATGACTGCAGTACGACCGACCAAGACTGGCATAGCCAAGCCTTCATCAGCTGCAATTTGCGCAGCACGAAGTACACGCTGATCTTCACCTTCAGCATAAGCAATACGTTTCGGTGCTGTTTTTGCTTGAGCAAAGATTGGTTTCATCATAAATGCTGAGTTATAGACAAACTCAGACAAACGTTGATGATAGATTGCAAAGTCTTGGATTGGACGTGTTGCAACGCCAGATTCCATTGCTGCTTTAGCAATTGCAGGCGCAATTTCTAAGATTAAGCGTTGATCCAATGGGCGCGGAATAATGTAGTCACGACCAAAAGATGCTGATTTCTCACCATAAGTTGCTGCATCTGCTTCAATGTGTGCCATACGTGCAATGGCATGTACGCATGCAATTTTCATTTCTTCGTTAATGGTTGTTGCACCAACATCAAGTGCACCACGGAAGATATATGGGAAACATAAAGCATTGTTGACTTGGTTTGGATAATCAGAGCGGCCAGTTGCCATGATCACGTCTGGACGTACTTCATGTGCATGTTCAGGGAGAATCTCTGGATCTGGGTTCGCAAGCGCAAAGATGATTGGATCAGCTGCCATTACTTTAACCATTTCTTTGGTTAAAATGCCTGCCGCAGAAAGTCCTAAGAACATATCTGCACCCGCCATCACTTCATGCAATTGGGTTGCGCTAATATCTTGAACATAACGTTTTTTCGACTCATCCAAGCCTTCACGCTGGGTGGTGATTAAGCCACGTGAGTCAGCAACGATAATATTTTCTTTTTGTACGCCTAAAGCGCAAAGTAAGTTAAGACAAGACAGGGCGGCTGCACCTGCACCTGAAGCAACAACTTTAATATCTTCGATTTTTTTACCATTGAGTTGCAAAGCATTGAGTAATGCAGAACCCACGATAATTGATGTTCCATGTTGGTCATCATGGAACACCGGAATGTTCATACGTTCACGTAATTTACTTTCAATGTAGAAACATTCAGGCGCTTTAATATCTTCGAGGTTAATACCACCAAAGGTTGGTTCGAGTGCAGCAATGATATCGACAATTTTGTCTGGATCATTTTCAGCAATCTCAATGTCAAAAACATCAACACCGGCAAACTTTTTAAAGAGTACGCCTTTACCTTCCATAACGGGTTTAGACGCGAGCGGTCCGATATTTCCCAATCCTAAAACGGCTGTACCATTGGTGATAACCGCTACCAAGTTTCCTCGTGCAGTGTAGAGCGCTGCTTTAGAAGGATCTTTTTCAATTTCTAAGCAAGGTGCTGCAACACCAGGTGAATAAGCAAGTGCTAAGTCATGTTGGTTGACCAGTTGCTTGCTTGGGGTGACGCTAATTTTACCTGGCGTAGGAAATTCGTGGTAGTACAAAGCTTGCTGTTTTAATGATTGATCGTCCATTTAAATCTCGATTGTTACATGGGCCAGCGAGGCTGGTCGGTTTGGCTGAATTTGATCAAATATAGCACTTGTTAGGCAATACTGACAGTGCAATATCCGCTTTTCAATATGCTTCAACATATTCAAAATTAGGAAGAAGCCGAGAGCGAAGAACTATACTGATTTAAGTAAGCTGTACTTTCAAGTGCTGAAAGCGGTTTAGAGAAATAATATCCTTGCAGTAAGTTACATTCTTGGGATTTTAAATAATCCACCTGCTCTTGTGTTTCGACACCTTCTGCAATAAGCACCATGCCCATGGCCTTACCCATCGCAATAATGGCATCGACAATCGCGGCATCTCGAGCTGTTCCAATTCGAGAGATAAAGGCGCGATCTATTTTTAAGGTATTGATTGGATATTGACTTAAATAGGCAAGGGAGGAGTAGCCTGTACCAAAATCATCAAGTGAAATGAGAATGTTACGCTGCTTAATCTGATCCATTAAGGCAAGTACATCTTCTGTGCGATCTAATAGCGATGATTCAGTCAGTTCGAGCTCGAGCTGTTCACCCTTAATTTTATACATTGACATCGCTGTATCTAAATCAATTAAGAGTTGTCCACGTTGGATTTGCTGTGCCACAACATTGACAGAAACCCTAATATTATCAAAACCTTGCTCACGCCAGATTTGCAGTTGTTTGCAACTTTCAAAAATCACAAATTGACCAATTTCTGAAATTAAACTGGTGGCTTCAGCAAGTGGGATAAACAGTTCTGGAGAAATCAATCCACGTTGTGGGTGCTGCCAGCGAACCAAGGCTTCAAAGCCGAGTATCTTACTGGTTTTTGCACAAACTTGCGGTTGATAGTGAACTGTCAGTTGTTGCTTTTTAATCGCATGCTGTAAATCATGTTTTAGCATGATACTGTCATCAAGCAGAGCTGTTGTTTCTTTATTATAAAAACAAATAGTGTTACCACCTAAGCGTTTGGCATCGGCCAAAGCCAGCTCTGCATGACTCATAACGTTATCGAGTTGCCGATCATGTTCAAGATAAGTTGCGACCCCAATAGAGATTGAAACATTTTGTTCTTGTCCTAAAATCTGAAAAGGCTGCTGAAACTCTTGCAAGATTGTTTGTGCCAATTGATGAATAGAGATCGTTTGATTGGGCATATTATAAATAATCGCAAAATCATCGTTATTGAGATAAGCAATAAGTTGTGCACTTGAACAGCAGCTTTCTAGACGACGCGCGACCATTTTAAGTAAGACATCACCTGCATTATTGTTGAGTATTTCATTAAACAATCTAAAACGATCGATATTGACTCGAATAATCGAGAAATTTTTTAAAGAAATATTACTATGCGCGAAATGATGCAGTTTTAAATTAAAATAAAAACGATTAGGCAGTGCGGTTAATAAGTCATAATTTTCTAAGTATAAGACACGCTGCTCTTGTTTTTTACGATAGGTTAAGTCAGTTGAAATTCCGATATAGTTAATGATTTTATTTTGATCGTCCATGATGGCATTGATTTTTACCAAAAGGCTTAATTTTTTCCCATTCACCAAATCGAGCTGAACTTCAGATTCGTAATAACCTGTTAAAAGAATCTGTTGCTGAATAGTATTGTGCAGTCTGATTATCTCAGCACGATGAGAAATGGTCAGGTCAAATAAATATCTGCCAAATAACTCTTGATGAGTAGAGCCAACCAGTTCTTCAAAAAAAGGATTCACATTGACATAGCAAAATCTTTGGTCGAGGACAAAAATACCTTCAACCACATGGTCGAATACTTTTGCTGCAAGTCGAAGTTGTTCTTGTGCTTTTTTCTCATGATGAATATCACGGAAAATGCCAACCATTTTTAAGGGGTGATTTGTGAGTGCATCACGGGAGACAATTTTGCCAATGTCCTGAATCCAAAACCATTCCTGATTACGCTTGATACGGTAGTTGGCTTCAAAGCGTTCGCTTTTTCCACGGAGATGCTGGCGTAAACGGTATTTATAAACATCTAAATCGTCAGGATGAACAATGAGTTCTATATCCGCTTTCTGATTATTAAAAAAATCAAATTCTGATTCAAGCATTGCGGTTGAAACTTCGATTTCTCTTTTTTTGATGTCCCAGCTCCAAGAGCTGATCCCTGCCGTTTCATGCGCAAGGCTTAGATTAATTTGTTGACTGCCCAAGCGCTCATTAATACGTTTAATTTCATAACTTCGTTGTTTGGCCTTTTCCTCTAAGAGCTCATTATTATATTGAAGCTTTTTACGAATCTCATTGGATTGTTCTATTTGCGCTCTTAGTTTTATTTGCAACTCATCCGTGTATTGAGAGAGGATTTGACTTTGATGCGCCAGTCTGAGGTTGTTATTATCTAATAAGCTTAAACGCTGATAAAGTTTAGAAGATAAAATCGCAGCAATAAAAATAATCAGCAGCCAAGCATTAATAATAATATTAATGAAGAGTGGATACCTGTCAGGGTAGAAAACATTTGCCAATATAAAAGGCAAGGTCGATGGAATAAAAATGAGCAGGAAGTAGCGTAAGCGTTGGCTCAAATAGCTCAGTGCAATAATATAAATAATGCTAACGGGCACAATAGATAGCATGATTAAACGGAAGGGGCCAACTGCACTATTTTCAATGGGTAAAAAAGCATAAACGAAATAGGTGTTTATGCCTAAACCAATCCCTAAAGCCAAGCAAAGTGATTGGCACCAGACATTGAGGGTACGATGACTGATAACTGCCGGGTTGGATAGACGCCTGCTTATAACAAATCCAACCACGAGGATCGCAATAATAAAGAGATTGGAAATGCTGAGATAGTAGGAGAATTTTTTAAAAAGAGCGTAATAAATAACAATATTATAGGCGCAGAAAAACAAGATCCAAATAAGGAGGGTTCGCATATTTCTAGAAACACGTTTAACTTGTGTTGCATCTACATGCGGAGAGAGCGATTCAGTTTGTTGGTCCATAACTTGTTATTGCACCTATTCCGTTGCCACGAGTGGAATAAATTTTCGAGACTACAATGTAGCATAGAAGAAAAAAAACTTGCGATAACTTCAAAATACGTATGTTCATTAAAAAAATCAATACGTGATTTGTATCACACTATTATCGATTATATTGATGAGTTATACATGATTATGGAGAGCGCAACAACAGGAGCAGTTTCAGTTCTAAGGACGCGCTCACCAATACACCAGTTTTTAAAACCAGAGGCATTGGCTGCTTGTATCTCGATATCACTTAGTCCACCTTCAGGGCCAACTAAAATTGCAATGTCATCACCGATATTTTCTAGCACATTATTTTGTTCAACATTGGGAGCTAAAACCAGCTTGTTTGCGGGAAGTTTGCTTAAAAACCATTCGTTTAAACTTAACGGTGGCAAGACGACAGGAACAATATTCATACCGCATTGCTCACATGCGGCAACGGCAATGGCTTGCCAATGATCAATTTTCTTTTGATCACGATCATATTTTAAGCGCATTTCACAGCGTTCTGAGGTAAGTAATTGGATTTTAGAAACACCCAGCTCGGTGGCTTTCTGAATGGCATAATCCATTCGATCACCTTTGCTCATGACCTGACCGAGTAAACATTGAAAACTGGGAGTACGGTTATCTGGATGATGTGCATCAATTGCGATACGGGCTGTTTTTTTATTCACTTCGATTAAGCGGGCTTGATATTCACCACCTTGCCCATTGAACAAGGTGGCAATATCACCGACTTGCGCTCGTAGTACTTTGACCCAATGATGAAAAACCTGATCTGTCAGTTCAAGTTGTGCATTTAATGCCAAATCAGCTTCAATAAAAAAACGGGCCATAACAATACTCAGACGCAAGGTGGAACAATTAGATTAAACCCAAATCAGATACCAATTGGCGCGTTGGATCGGTCTGGTTCATGGTATAGAAGTGTAAACTTGGTGCGCCACCAGCCAAGAGACGTTCACATAGTTTGTAAACAACCTCATGGCCAAAGGCTTTAATGCTCTGCGCATCATCACCATAGGCTTGTAATTGTTTACGAATCCAACGCGGAACTTCGGCACCCGTACCATCAGCAAAACGAATTAAATTGTTGGCATTGGTGATTGGCATGATGCCTGGTGCCACAGGAATTTCAATCCCCAATTTTTGTATTCGCTCGATAAAATAAAAATAAGCATCTGGATTAAAAAAGAATTGGGTGATTGCCGCATTGGCACCAGCTTGAACTTTTTCTGCAAAATGGCGAATGTCCGCATCAAAATATTCAGCTTGAGGGTGCATTTCAGGATAAGCAGCCACTTCAATTCTGAAATGATCACCTGAATGTTCACGAATAAAGCGAACCAGATCTTGGGCATAAGGCAGCTCGCCTAAGCCAACTTGACCAGAAGGCAAGTCACCACGTAAGGCAACAATACGATCAATCCCTTGTGCTTTATAAATATCTAAAAGTTCGGCAATACGCGTTTTATCATCGCCAATGCATGAAAGGTGTGGTGCAACGGGGGTGCCTTGACCATTAAAATCACGAATAGCAGCCAAAGTGCGTTCGCGCGTCGAACCGCCAGCACCATACGTAATTGAGAAAAACTCAGGGCCTAAAGGCTGTAGCTCTTGATGTACTTGACGTAACTTTTCAGCACCGACATCTGTTTTTGTTGGAAAAAACTCAAATGAAAACGGAATATTTTTTTTCATATTGAAATCCTGTAATGTTCAATTTTGAACAAAGTACCAAGCGAAGGGCAGTGGTTTTCATGTTATGCATTTCGCATGAATAAAATCCACTGCATCCCGCTTGCGTATGGATAACTTAAGTCTAAATCACTGAAGTTATTTGGTACTTAGTATTTATATGTGTCTGCTTTAAATGGACCTTCAACAGCGACACCGAGATAATCGGCTTGGGTTGTGGTCAACTGCGTGAGCACACCACCAAAACCAGAAACCATTGCAGCAGCAACTTCTTCATCCAGTTTTTTCGGTAAAAGTTCAACACGAATCTGAGCTGTTTTTTCTGCTTCTGGAAGATCGGCAAATTTCTCAGCGAACAAATGCATTTGACCTAAAACTTGGTTGGCAAATGAACCATCCATGATGCGAGAAGGGTGACCTGTTGCATTACCTAGGTTCACTAAACGACCTTCTGAAAGTAGAATCAAATAGTCATTTTCATTTTCACTGCGATACACCTGATGTACTTGTGGCTTAACTTCAACCCACTTATAACCACGTAAATAGTTGGTATCAATTTCAGTATCGAAGTGACCGATGTTACATACCACTGCGCCAGCTTTAAGCGTGTCTAGCATTGCAGCATCGCACACGTGGTAGTTGCCCGTTGTCGTGACGATCAAGTCTGTGTTTTCAAGTAAAGCAAGATTAATGTCTTCTTTTTTACCTGTTTGCACGCCATTGTTGTATGGAGAAACGACTTCATAGCCATCCATACACGCTTGCATTGCACAAATTGGATCGATTTCAGTAACGCGTACAATCATGCCTTCTTGGCGTAATGATTGAGCAGAACCTTTACCCACATCGCCATAACCGATGACTAGCGCACGACGGCCAGAAAGTAACATGTCTGTACCACGTTTAATCGCATCATTGAGCGAGTGACGGCAGCCATACTTGTTGTCATTTTTAGATTTAGTGACGGAGTCATTCACGTTAATCGCTGGAACTTTTAGTGAACCATCTTTCCACATTTCAAGAAGACGTTGTACACCAGTGGTGGTTTCTTCTGTGATGCCGTGAATTTCGTTGAGCAATGCAGGATATTTATTGTGAACGAGAGCGGTTAAGTCACCGCCATCATCCAAAATCATGTTGGCATCCCACGGTTTGCCATTGACATTAATTTGTTGCTCTAAGCACCATTCATATTCTGCCTCAGTTTCGCCTTTCCACGCAAAAACTGGAACACCGCTCGCTGCAATTGCCGCAGCTGCATGGTCTTGAGTTGAGAAAATATTACATGAGGTCCAACGTACTTCAGCGCCAAGCTCAACCAAGGTTTCGATCAGTACAGCAGTTTGGATGGTCATGTGGATACAGCCAAGAATTTTTGCACCCGCAAGTGGTTTCTCAGCCGCATAACGATGACGTAAGCCCATCAAGGCTGGCATTTCTGCTTCAGCAAGTTTGATTTCTTTACGGCCGTAATCAGCAAGGTTGATATCGGCAACTTTATAATCTGTAAATGCAGTGTTTACCGCGTTCATCAGGATCTCCTAGAGAAGTAATAGTGTTGATCATTCTGTTCGCGGATGCCGTTGTTGACCAATTGGAACAATTGATCGATCGTCGAGCCTGGCAGTTTCATTTTGCTTAAGCCTTTATATATCGGCTTTAAGCAGATTGAAGCGTCGCAGCACCCCTCGACTAGTGCGCTATTGTACTTGGAAATTGACGCTGTTGAAATGCTATTTCGCGCTTTAAAGCGTGATATGCTCAGGCGCAGTACGGAAATAGCATAGAAGGTCAGTGAGTGAGTGACATTTTTGATTTGCCACTTCAAGTTGAAGCGGCGCATATCGATCAATTGGGACATGTGAATAATGTGGTTTATGTGCAGTGGATGCAGGATGTGGCAAGTGCGCATGTTGCCGCATTGGGACTGGGTATCGAACAGTATTTAGCACTGAAACATGCCATGGTTGCGGTCGAGCATACGGTGCAATATCGAAAAGCCGCAATGTTAGATGATGCGCTGATTCTGCGGACATGGTTGTACGATATCAATGCTTTATATTCTTTCCGCCAATATGCGTTCTATCGTCCAAGTGATCAAAGTGTGTTGTTCACAGGGCAAACCAAGTGGGCATGTATCGAAATTGACACAGGTCGCCCAAAACGGATGTCACCAACGTTTAGTCAAGCTTATCAGCCTGTGGGGGATGCTAGTCAGCCCTTTGATTTTTCAATGTATGCGGTGAGTTGATCCAAATACTATTTAAAAAGCGCTGCGATGTTCCCCAAGGCGTTATATGCAGTTCATGATCATGTTCGAGCAAACTAAAGGTGTTGCCTAATCGCATTTTAAGCTTGTCTATATTGTATTGCTCAACGTCTAGTCCACTGCATTGGGTGGGCCCATCTTCTGCAAAGGTCGACAATATTAAAATGCCTCCCTTCTTTAATGCCTTTTGCATAGTGTGAATATATTGCTGTTGCTGATTATCTGTAATCAAAAAATGAAATACTGCCCGATCATGCCATAGATCAAAATACTGCTGTGGCAAATTGACCGTACAGACATCATCGACTAACCAAGTCGTTTTTGTGCTATCTAAACCTTTTTTAGCAAGACGAGCTTGGGTTTTATTGAGGGCAGTTTGCGATAAATCTAGAACATGCAGGTTTTTATATTCTGCTTCGAGCAGTTGGTTAATTAAGATGGATGCTCCACTGCCAACATCGATAATATTTTGATCTTGTTTTAAGTCTAGGGCTTCAATCTGCTTTAAAGTCTTTTGATCTTTGACTTGGTACCAACTGACTTGATCTTCTTCTTTCGTTTGATAGACATTTTCCCAGTAATCTTTGCTCATGTTGTTTAGCTCCACTTTTCAATGCATTATAGACAAATGAGTCGCCTATTCGAAGGCTAAACAAGATTGTATACGCTGAAGAAAAGCAGCGCACTTCATGCTTAATTGGTTATTGTATTTAAGGCTTAGATTAAGTCGTCAGAAGGAAATATATGCAGAGTTATCATTCATTATCCGCTGAGGTTTACCAATTGGATAAACCTATTGGTTCGAGTTTTGGTGATGTTGAATATTATGCCGCGCGTTTGCAGGGGGTTCAGGGACGTATTTTGGAACCTGCTGTAGGCACGGGACGTATTTTAATTCCGTTATTGCAGCAAGGGTTTGCGGTACAGGGTTTTGATCCATCTGCGGCTATGCTGGATATTTGTCAGCAAAATTTAAAGACATCTGGCTTTGAGTCATCCGTCGTCTTTAACGGGCAGTTAGAAAATTTTCATGCACAGCAACCTTATCAGGCGATTATTATTCCGACAGGTTCTTTTCTGTTACTTGATCAGGATGATAAGGCTGTGTTGGCTTTGCAAAACTGCTATCAAGCTTTGGAAGTCGGTGGGCGTTTGATTTTTGATGTGTTCTTTCAGCATCAATTTAAGCAAGGTGAATCAAAGGTTAAAACTTATAAGACACCGCAAAATGAATTGATTTCATTGACGATGACCTCATCGGAGATTGATTATGTTGAGCAGGTGACAACAACGCATCATCGTTATGATAAATGGAATATCGCAGGTGAGTGCATTGAAAGTGAGCTTGAAGTTTTTAAACTTAAATGGTTTGGCCTTGCTGAGTTAAAACGTTTGTTGCAACAAGTTGGTTTTTCAGAGATTAGTATGTCTTCAGATTATCAATATTTAGCCGCACCGCATAATCATAGTGAAATTATAAGTATTGAGGCATGTAAGCGCTAATATGCGCCTATTACTTTGCTCAGCGCAAGACGATTGAAAATGTTGCGCCTCATGCCAACATAAAATTTAAGTGAAGCAGAGGGAGAGGACAAGTTCTAAACCGTCATCGCCAACTTAACCCAACATATTAAGATCCTGTTGCAGAAACAGCAGCAACTTTGATCTGCTTGGGGAATATGTCAACGAATCGCATCAGTTCTACTGGCTAAAGCCGGTGGAACTGATGCGAACTATATGTGGTCAGTTACTATATTTTTAACGGTTATCTGCTTATACTGTGCGACAAATTGGATATTTATTTTTTTACACGTCATGAGTACTTTTGATCTTGAGTACATGATTGTGTACATATTTTTAGAGTAATTTATGGCAGTGGCTAAAAAATCTGTAGATATCAGGAACATACGTAACTTTTCTATTATTGCGCATATTGACCACGGTAAGTCGACTTTGGCTGACCGCTTTATTCAAATGTGTGGTGGTCTGCAAGCACGTGAAATGCAAGCACAAGTCCTTGACTCAATGGAGCTTGAACGCGAACGTGGTATTACCATTAAAGCCACATCAGTCACCTTGTACTATACCCATCCCAATGGCGAAGAATATCAACTGAACTTCATTGATACGCCAGGGCACGTTGACTTTTCTTATGAAGTATCACGTTCACTTGCAGCTTGTGAAGGCGCATTGTTGGTGGTTGATGCTGCACAAGGTGTTGAAGCACAGTCTGTTGCGAACTGCTATACCGCGATTGAGCAAGGTCTTGAAGTACTTCCGATCCTCAATAAAATTGATTTACCGCAAGCAGAACCTGAGCGCGTGATTCATGAAATTGAAGAAATTATTGGCATTGAAGCGACGGATGCACCGACATGTTCGGCGAAAACAGGCTTAGGTGTTGAGGGTGTTCTTGAAACCCTGGTCAATGTGATTCCAGCACCTGAAGGTGATCGTGACGCACCATTACAAGCGTTGATTGTTGACTCTTGGTTTGATAACTATTTAGGCGTGGTTTCTTTGGTTCGGATCAAACAAGGTCGTGTCCGTAAGGGCGACAAAATGTTGATCAAGTCGACTGGCCAAACCCATATTATTACTTCAGTTGGTATTTTTAATCCAAAACACACTGAAACCGGCATGCTTGAAGCGGGTGAAGTTGGTTTTGTGATTGCAGGGATTAAAGATATTTTTGGTGCGCCAGTGGGCGATACCATTACGTTATCTTCTACGCCTGATGTGGAGATTTTACCTGGTTTTAAAAAGGTGAAACCGCAGGTTTATGCAGGTTTATTCCCAATTGATGCCAGTGACTTTGAGCCATTCCGCGAAGCCTTGCACAAACTCCAAATTAATGACTCAGCACTCTTCTTTGAGCCTGAAAGTTCAGATGCGCTTGGCTTTGGTTTCCGTTGTGGCTTCTTGGGCATGTTACACATGGAAATCGTACAAGAGCGTCTTGAGCGCGAGTACGATTTAGACATCATCACTTCAGCACCAACGGTGATTTATGAAGCCGTGATGAAGTCAGGTGTGACCAAGTACATCGACAGTCCGTCAAAAATGCCTGAAGGTTCAACGGTTGAAGATTTGCGTGAACCAATTGCAGAATGTCATATTCTGGTACCACAAGAGTATTTGGGTAATGTCATGACCTTGTGTATTGAGCGTCGTGGTACACAAAAAGAGATGAAATTCTTGGGTAACCAAGTATCACTCAGCTTTGAAATTCCAATGGCTGAAGTGGTGATGGATTTCTTTGACCGTCTTAAGTCATGTTCACGCGGTTTTGCATCACTCGATTATAACTTTGTGCGTTTTGAAAGCTCATCTTTAGTGAAAGTGGATGTGTTAATTAACAGTGAAAAAGTGGATGCTTTGGCGATGATCTGTCACCAGAATGATGCACGTCATCGTGGTATTGCGCTGGTTGAGAAAATGAAAGAATTGATTCCACGTCAAATGTTTGATGTGGCAATTCAAGCCGCGATTGGTGCACAAATCATTGCACGTTCAACCGTAAAAGCAATGCGTAAAAACGTCCTTGCCAAGTGTTATGGTGGTGACGTGTCACGTAAGAAGAAATTACTTTCTAAACAAAAAGAAGGTAAAAAACGCATGAAGCAAGTGGGCAGTGTAGAAATTCCACAAGAGGCGTTTTTAGCCGTTTTACAAGTTGATAAAAAATAAGAGAGCATATGACTTATGGATTTTGATTTTAATTTAATTCTCGTTCCACTGACTTTAGTCTTTTTCTTAATTTGGTTGCTGGATAAGTTGGTCTTTAAGCAACGCAGGACCAAAGGCAAGGGACAAGAAAATGTCATAATCACATGGGCATATGATTTCTGGCCAGTGCTGGCGGTGGTATTGGTGTTGCGTTCATTTTTATTTGAACCCTTCAATATTCCGTCAGATTCGATGGTACCGACCTTAGAAACTGGCGATTATATTTTAGTGAACAAATATCAGTATGGTGTGCGCCTGCCAATTATCAATAAGAAAATTATTGATGTAGGTGAACCACAACGTGGTGAAGTGGCTGTGTTCCGCTATCCAAACAATCCAAAGATTAGTTATATCAAACGGGTGATTGGTGTGCCGGGTGATCATGTGGTTTATGATCAAGGTCAGCTCAGCATTAATGGTGAAAAAGTTAAGCAAGTAGCGGTCACAGATTTCAGTCGTGAAAAAGATATTTTAGATACACCGAAATCGATTTATCACAATGAAACCATCGGCACGCATACGCATTTAACCCGTACCCTTGAAAGTGTCAACCCATTAATTGGGGCTTATCAAAATGCGCGTACCCGAGAAGAATTGCCAGCGGTTGCTAAACTGAATGATCGCTTTGAGCGTTCCCAAGGACAATCGTGGGAAGTGACTGTTCCTGCCGGGCATTACTTTGCCATGGGGGATAACCGTGATCAAAGTTCAGACAGCCGTTTTTGGGGATTTGTACCTGAGCAAAACTTGATTGGTCATGCTGTTTATATTTGGATGCACAAAGAACCAGGCTTCCATTTACCAAGTTTTAGTCGTAATGGGCCGCTCTAGTTTAACTTCACACCAGTAAGTTGTTCGTCCGATTGAGTATGTGGAAAATGCTTTCCCATACTCAATCTTTGTTTGCGCGATACAAAGAGTTTGATTTGGGGCAAGAGCTGTGAGAATGCGGTTTGGGTTTGCAGGATAATGCAGCTTTCGCAACGAAAATCAGTGGGCGTATTGCCAAGTGATTGAAATGAGCATCTCAATTTCCTCCAAATTGAAGTACAATAGGAACCGTTGTAAATAGATCAGGTTTTTTACGTCAGTATCTTGATGCTGAAGCGGTTTATCCTGATTTAAATTGAACAAGTACGCTGTTAAATAGCAATGACTTCAGTGATGAGGGCGCAGATATTTTTAGGCGTGCTGTGCAATTAAATGGTTTTAAAGCACAATCATCTGGTGCACCTTTGCTTGGTTAGAAGTTGCACCAGATGGTTGAAATTTTAATGGTATTTTCTAGCGTAACGATGCTTAGAAGGTGCCGATTTCGTATTTATATTCGAGAAGAGTTTTGATCAAAGGCCAGTTCAAAGTAAGTGACCCACGCCTTGTCAGTCGTATTGGTTATCAGTTTAAACAACCGGAATTACTGCAACTCGCGTTGACCCACCGATCCGTCAGCCATAAATATAATTATGAGCGTCTTGAGTTTTTAGGTGATGCATTGCTGGGGATGATTATTGCTAATTATCTTTACGATGCTTATCCGCATGAAAATGAAGGGCGTTTGACCCGTATGCGTGCAACTTTGGTGCGACAAGAAGCCCTTGGTAAAATCGCAAATGATTTGAAACTGAGTCAGAGTTTGATCCTAAGTTCAGGTGAGCTTAAATCGGGTGGACATCATCGTGAATCGATTCTTGCCGATACCGTTGAGTCTATTATCGGTGCTATTTATGTCGATTGTCATGATCTAACGGTGTTAGAGCCGATCGTATTAAAATGGTACATCCCGTATTTAGAGCATATTGAACCAACAGATCAACTCAAAGACCCGAAATCCAGATTACAAGAGTATCTGCAAGCACGTAAACAACCTCTCCCTGTTTATGATGTGGTCGATATTCAAGGTGACGCACCAAACCAGCATTTTAAAGTGGAATGCGCGGTGCGTGGCTTACCGTTATTAAAGGGTGAGGGATCAAGTCGTCGTTTTGCAGAACAAGCTGTTGCGGCGGAAATTTTAAAGTTATTGGAGCAATGACCCTCATGTCGACCGAAAATGATCAAAAAAACAATGATCAAGATGTAGCTGCTGAGCAGAATCTCGTTGATCAATTTTTTAGTTCACAAGAAATGACGATTCCTGCTGATTATAAAAGTGGTTTTGTTGCCATCGTTGGCCGTCCAAACGTTGGTAAATCAACTTTGATGAATCACATCTTGGGCCAGAAGCTTTCGATCACCTCGCGTAAACCACAAACCACACGACATAAAATCGTGGGCATTGATAGCCGAGAAAAATCTCAGGCCGTCTTTGTGGATACCCCAGGAATGCACAAGAAAGAAGTCAAAGCCATCAATAAAATGATGAACCGTGCAGCTCATTCGGCTTTGCGTGACGTCAACTTGGTGTTATTCGTTATTGATGCGCACAAATGGACGCAGAATGATGATTTAGTTTTAGAAAAACTCAAAAATGCACAAATGCCAGTGGTTTTGGTGATCAACAAGATTGATACTTTTGAAGATAAAAAAAGCTTATTGCCGCTTCTTCAAGAGCGCGTCAAGTTGATGAATTTTGCTGAGGTTATTCCAGTTTCAGCATTACGTGGTTCAAACTTAGACCATCTACGTGACGCGATTGAAAAATATTTACCTTTCCAGCCACCGTTATACGCTTTGGATCAGTTGACTGACCGTTCTGAGCGCTTCTTGGCCAGTGAAATCATTCGTGAAAAAATCATGCGTCAACTTGGTGAAGAGCTTCCATATGATTTAACGGTTCAGATTGAGTCCTTTAAAACAGAACCTGCGACAGTGAATGAAAAAACAGGTCGTCCTAAGCCAGCATGTACCTATATTGATGCCACGATTTTTGTTGAGCGTGATGGTCAAAAAGCCATTGTGATTGGTGACAAAGGCAGCAAGCTGAAAAGTATTGGTATGGATGCCCGAGTCGATATGGAAAAAATGTTTGAGCAAAAGATCATGCTAACGCTTTGGGTTAAAGTCAAAGGTGGTTGGTCTGATGATGAACGTGCATTGAAAAGCTTAGGTTATAGCGATATCTAAACACAGGAAACGACCCACCATGTTTAAAGTATGGCTGTTGCTTGGCAGTATGTTGATGCTGCAAGGCTGTATTCATAAAGTTGTAACCGTTCCAGTCAAGGTGGCCTATAAAACCACCAAAGGCGTGGTGAAGGGCACGGCGATGGTGGTGGGTGCTGTGATTCCTGATGGTGATACCGAGGATTAAGGGGGCAGCATTGATCGAGTGTCGCAAGTATGCGTAATGAAGTGTTGCATGGTTATTTAATCCATCACCGTAAATATCGTGAACGCAGTCATATCGTCCATCTTTTTACTCAAGAGTATGGACGTGTTGATGGCATTTTAAGACAAGCACCCCCTCCGCAATATCAGCCCATTACCTTACAGGCCACGGGCAAATCTGATTTAAAAAACTTCACAAAACTAGAAATTATTAATCAACCGGTATTCTTTTTTGGCGATGCCTTTTTTGCCGGTTTTTATCTGAATGAAGTTCTGTTACGCCTTTGCCCACTTGAAGAGGCGATGCCAGCAAGTTTTCAGCAATATCATGAAACGTTGGGGCAATTACAACATCTTGCAAATCATGCTCAGCCCAATGTATTTTTAAAACAAATTCTGCGTCAATTTGAATATGTGCTACTAGAAGAACTCGGCTATGCTATCGAATATGACACAGACGCGCGTCAACAGCCGATTCAAGCGCAACAGTTTTATCAATTTCATTTGAATGAAGGGTTTCTGCCTGTTGCAGCGGGGGCTTCGGGGCAGTTGAGTGGTGCGCAGATTTTAGCAATGTATGATTATGAAAAGAGTGGGGATTTTACCCCAGAACAGCTACAATTATTAACCCGACTCTACCGTCAGATGATTAGTTCTTTATTGGGCGATCGTCCTTTAAAAAGTCGTCAATTGTGGATTCAAAATTTTCAAAAAAAAACTGAATGAGGAAAATGTAATGGCCGCATTACTTGGTGTGAACATTGATCATGTTGCGACGTTACGTCAAGCACGTGGTACAACTTATCCAGATCCAGTCAAAGCAGCATTAGTTTGCGAACAAGCCGGTGCCGAAGGGATTACCTTGCATCTGCGTGAAGATCGTCGCCATATCCAAGATGATGATGTGCGTCGTATGCGTCCTGTACTTGGCACACGTATGAATTTAGAGATTGCAGTTACCGATGAAATGGTGGCGTTTGCACAGGAAATTCGACCACAACATGTTTGTTTTGTACCAGAAAAACGTGAAGAGTTGACCACAGAAGGTGGCTTGGATGTTGTCACGCATTTTGAACATGTCAAGGCGGCAACCCAAGCACTGACTCAAATCGGTTGTGATGTATCATTATTCATTGATCCTGATTTTGCTCAAATTGATGCTGCGATAGCGTGTGGCGCACCGACTATTGAGTTACATACTGGTGCTTATGCTGAGGCAGGCAATAGCGCCGCACAACAGCATGAATTGGCGCGTATTGTTGCTGGTGTTGCCTATGCTGCGGAGAAGGGCTTAGTGGTGAATGCGGGGCATGGTCTAAACTTGGATAATGTTGGCGCGATTGCTGCTATTCCGCAGATTTATGAGTTGAACATTGGTCATGCGATTATTGCTGAAAGCGTCTTTGTTGGTTTAGAGCAAGCGGTAAAAGATATGAAAGCTGCGATTCAAGCCGCGACAGCCTAAGGTTATATGCATGAATTACGATGAGTTAATGCAGCCTGTACTGGCTTTTTTAGGATGTGAAACCCCAAAAGCTTGGCTTTCTGCTGCGCAACAAAATTTACCTTTGCTGATGCAAGACCATGCCAACTGCGAGAAAAAAGCAGCGGGCACTGCGATGAACCTGATGTTTCGCTATAGTTTCTTTACCGACTTACAGCTTAAATTAGCACAGTTGGTCCGTGAGGAAATGCTGCACTATGAACAAGTGCTGGAACTGATGACTAAACGTGGTCAAGCTTGGGAAGCACTCAGTGCAGGGCGCTATGCCGGTGTACTCAGAAAAGAAATCCGTACCTATGAACCTGAAGCGTTAATTGATGTATTGGTGATTGGTGCCTTTGTCGAGGCGCGCTCCTGTGAGCGTTTTTATGCATTGGCCCCCTTGGTCGACGAAGAGTTAGGCAAGTACTATCGTTATTTGCTTAAGTCGGAATCACGTCATTTTGAAGATTATTTGGCCTTGGCAGCAGATGTGGCAAAAACCGCAAAAATGAAAGACCCAGAAGAAGATATTCAAAGCCGCATTGAGCATATTCGTGAGGTTGAGAAAAATCTGATTTTAAGCCCAGATCCACTGTTCCGTTTTCATAGTGGGATACCGAGTTAGGTAGTTAAGTCCTGTTTAGCTTTGGGATTTAGGGCTGAATGCAAATTTCATTGAATTTTAGAAATACCCAATCTCCGCTCTTAAGCCATATATGGCTCATCTTTTCCAAAGAGACGGGCTTTTTTAAGGGATTCAAAGCCTAATACCTGCTCCACAACGCTCCTTGCTTAGAAAAAGCAAGGAGCGTTGTATGATCAACTCCACTCGAAATGCTTTCCTTCTAATTTAAGTATTTCAAAATCCTATAATTTAAAAAACTTAAAATTATTTTATTGTTTATTTATAGTTAATATGTTAAATAATTAATATTAATTGGTTTGTTAAAGATACAGATTCGCGAATAAATTAAGTCCAATGTGTAGCCTAAGGATAATGTGTAATTCAAGTTCCAAGTTTTAAGTCATTAGTTAATATATTCATTAGTTTCTTTTGACGATAGCGCTTATTTGTTTAGTGGCTACTTTAAAATTAAATTGTGCTTGAAAAAAAACCTGAGCTTTAAGAAAAACTCAGTGGGATAGCTAGAGAAAGGAATTTCTTGAAAAGAGGAAAAGGGAATGACGACACAAGCCGCTGTTTTAGTAACAAGCGATAAAATGACCAGAGAACAACGGAAAGTTGCCTATGCAACCATCATTGGGACCACGGTTGAATGGTATGACTTCTTTATTTATGCAGCCGCAGCTGGTTTGGTATTTAAAGACCTGTTTTTTGCACCAGCAGGCAACACACTTGGCACAATTTTAGCTTTTGCCACGGTCGGGATTAGCTTTTTATTTCGTCCATTGGGCGCTTTTCTTGCTGGTTATTTAGGCGATCGCTATGGTCGTCGGATTGTCTTGGTGATGACGCTGGTATTGATGGGCTTGGCGACTGTCTGTATTGGGTTATTACCGACCTATGCCAGTATTGGCGTGGCTGCGCCAATCATATTATTGATTTTACGGATATTGCAAGGCTTGGCCGCTGGGGGCGAGTGGGGCGGTGCTGTGTTACTTGCTGTCGAACATGCACCTAAACATAAGCGCGGGCGTTTTGGTGCGTTCCCACAAATGGGCGTACCCCTCGGGCTTATTCTGGCATCGGCCATGTTGGCATTGATGACTGGTGTGATTACACCAGGAGAGGCCTTTGTTGAGTGGGGGTGGCGCATTCCATTCTTGTTCAGTATTGTCCTTTTATTTGTTGGGCATTGGATTCGTCGTACCGTTGATGAAAGCCCTGTATTTGAAGAAATTAAACAGCGTAAAACGGCTTCTAAAACACCTATTCGCGCGCTATTTAAAAACCATTCACTTTTGGTGCTATTGGCCGCGTTGGTGTTTGCCGGCAACAGTGCATGTGGCTATATGACCACAGGTGGATTCATTCAAAGTTATGCCACCAACCCGAATGGCCCTTTAGCTATTCCACGAACCCCTGTTTTAATTTGTGTGACCATCGCTTCCTTTGTCTGGTTATTCAGTACCTTTGTTTCAGGAACAATTTCTGATTATATTGGACGTAAAAAGACCTATCTAATTGGTTGGGCAGTACAGCTCGGTGGTGTATTTGCTTTATTTCCATTGGTGAATACTGGCAGTATTCCGTTACTTGCCTTGGGTTTATGTTTATTGGCTTTGGGAATTGGCCTCACCTATGGCGTTCAATCGGCATTTTATTCTGAATTGTTTCCCGCATCGGTACGATTCTCTGGAATCTCTATTTCATATGCGCTTGGGGCGATTTTAGGGGGTGCATTTGCCCCAATGATTGGAACCTGGTTGGTGAGTGTGACCGGTACAACCTGGTCGGTTACGATTTATTTGGCAACGATGACCTGCATTGCTTTATTGGCGACACTGTCGCTGCGTGATCGCAGTGGTATTCCACTGGGACCTGATCATGAAGAAGAGCAGGCCAAATCGCCGATTCTTTGGAAAAGCCAATAGCACAGTCAATCAATATCAAATAATAATGTGTCTAGTCCTGAAATAGGTTGACAGTTTTATGCAACGAATTGCTCTCTATTTCTAAACTCGATTATAGACGCCTGATGCACTGCATCAGGCGTTTTATATCCTAAAGATAAATGTGGTCTCAAGCTATTATAGGCTTCAATTGATTCGGCAATTATTATTCGGGCTTGCTTTAAATCTCGTGGCTTCTCTAGCAGAAACTCCTGTTTCAAGATTCCATTTACTCGCTCCGCTAAAGCATTTTGATAACAATCATAACCGTCTGTCATTGAACAGGTAATACCTTCAACCACATGAATATTTTGATAATTATCAGAACAATACTGAATACCTCGATCCGAGTGATGCACTAGCTGCTGATCTGTCTGCCTTGATTTAATCGCTACCAATAATGCTTTTGCTACATGCTCTGTATGTAGGCTCTCATGCACATAATATCCAACGATTTTACGTGAGAAAGCATCTGTGATCAGGCTTAAATACACTGTTTGTTCATGTGTAGGAATATACGTTATATCAGCAACCCACAACTGCTCACTACCCGTTACAGCTACTTGGTTCTCACCTGCTTTAAGTACGTTAGGGTGTTTTCTAAAACGGTGATGACTATTCGTCGTTTTGTGATACGAACGCCTGAGTTTAATGAGCATATTTGCACCACGCAATATATCGAATAAACCATCTCGCCCAAGCTTGATTTTTAAATCTTGAAAGCGCGATTTAAGTAAGAAATATAATTTACGTGTCCCTAATCGGGGTAATTGCAACCGCTGACTTATTACAAGTTCTACCACACTATTAGCCATTTTCGCCTTAGCTTTAAGGCTTTGAAATTGTTTGTAATAGGCTTGGCGGCTAATACCATAATGGCGGCAAGCGGTATCAATACTCATCGCTTTTTCGGCTTTGAGGTTTTGGACAGCTTGCCTAAAGGCTTTTTTATCAGTGGATTAGGGTACTCTGTACGAATAATTCTGACGACTTCTTCAAATAGCATAGCCTTTTGTTGTGCTTCAAGAAGTTGCACTTCTAATTCTTTAATACGTTGTTCTGGAGTAAGTGGTTGATTTTTCATATTAGCGGCACTGTTTTTATTAGATGTAGCTCCAAGCGTACACCAATCCATAGAGCCATGCTTTCTTAACCAGTTACGAACAGTTGAATGACTCTGTATGCCGTAGCGCTTAGCAGCTTCAATATAAGTCATCTCGCCACGTTCAATTTGGGCGACAACACTCAATTTAAAAGACATGCTGTAATCGCGTTGAGTACGCTTAACGTATTGGTTCATTTGACACTCCTGAGCTAACGCTCTGTTGTGTCAACCTATTCTAGGACGGGACAATGTGATCTTTAAAACCAGCAACTGCTGGTTTTTTAGTTTTGTGCGATAAAGTGTGTTTATAAAAGATCTTGGCTTTTCTGAAGGTATTTGCGCGGAATAAAATTGCATCTATGAATTGAATCTATTTATTGAGTGATTAATCCGTGGAAAATACCATTTAAACTCGGGAAAGTGCATTAACGATCACAAGCAAAGTGTGAATAATAAGATCAAAGTAAGCGCTATAAAGCATTTAGACAAGATGTCTAATCAAGGGAACTTGAGTGATTAAGGGAAAGTTAATATGGAAAATACAATTTCAAATTCAGCCACTTTAAATACGACATTGACTGATTTCACCGATACATCGATTCATTTGGTTTATACCACCGCCAAAATAGCTGTGGCACAAGAAAAATCTATGCTTGAAAAAATCCAAGCGCTATTACCACAAATTGCAGCCAATGCTGAACAAGCGGAGCAGTTACGTCGCGTACCAGATGAGAACATTGCTCTATTAAAAGCCATCAATTTCCACCGCGCATTCCAACCCAAAGTCTATGGTGGTTTAGAAATGAGCTTGCCAGATTTTGCCAATTGTATCGTGGCATTGGCAGGTGCATGTGCAGGAACAGCTTGGGCATTTAGTTTGTTATGTACCCATAGCCATCAAATTGCTATGTTTAGCAAACAGTTGCAGGATGAAATCTGGCTTGCAGATCCAGATGCAACGGCAAGCAGTTCGATTGCACCGTTCGGAAAAGTACAAGAAGTTGAAGGGGGGGTACTGCTCAACGGTGAATATGGTTGGAGCAGTGGTTGTGACCATGCTGAATATGCCATTGTCGGTTTTAACCGTTTTGATAACGAAGGCAATAAACTGTATTCCTTTGGCGTGGTACCACGTGCGGACTATGAAATTGTCGACAATTGGTTTGCCCAAGCAATTAAAAGCAGTGGTTCAAAACAGCTAAAATTAGTTGATGTTTTTATTCCTGAATACCGTATTTCCAAAGCCAAAGATATGATGGAAGGTAAATCAGCTGGTTTTGGTTTATATCCAGATTCTAAAATATTCTATTCACCATATCGTCCTTATTTTGCCAGTGGTTTCTCCGCGGTGAGCTTGGGTGTGGCAGAACGTATGGTCGAAGCGTTTAAAGAAAAACAACGTAATCGTATTCGTGCCTATACGGGTGTAAATGTTGGTTTGGCAACACCTGCTTTGATGCGTATTGCTGAATCGACCCATCAAGTGGCTGCTGCGCGTGCATTACTTGAAAAAACGTGGGAAGATCATCGCTTACATGGGGCTAATCACGTTTATCCAAATCAAGATACTTTGGCATTTTGGCGGACCAATCAAGCCTATGCGGTGAAAATGTGTATCGAAGCGGTGGGGCGTTTAATGGCAGGTGCTGGCGCAACCAGTTGGCTAGACAACAGTGAGTTACAACGTTTATTCCGTGATTCGCATATGACGGGTGCGCATGCCTATACCGATTATGATGTCTGTGCACAAATTTTGGGGCGTGCATTGATGGGCATGGATCCAGATCCAACGATGGTCTAAGCCAATCGTCAATAACAGGGAAAGGTTATTATGAATACGATTAATAAATTAAGTGAAACTGAGGTAATTGATGTAAAAGCATTTCGCCGTGCTTTGGGGAATTTTGCGACGGGTGTGACCATCATGACTGCACAAAATGCAGCAGGTGAGCGGGTTGGGGTAACCGCCAATAGTTTTAATTCGGTGTCCTTAGATCCCGCTTTGATTTTATGGAGTATTGATAAGAACTCATCAAGTTTTGCGATCTTTGAACAAGCCACACATTTTGCGGTCAATATTTTGTCTGCTGCGCAAATTGATCTGTCCAATAAATTTGCGCGTCGTGGCGAAGATAAATTTGCAGGGGTTGAGTGTGATCTGGGGACTGCGGAGATCCCGCTGTTTAAAAACTGTGCAGCGGTATTTGAGTGTGAGAAATTCGATATTTTAGAAGGTGGTGATCACTGGATTATTCTCGGTAAAGTGGTGAAATTTCATGATCATGGTCGTTCACCGCTGCTCTATCACCAAGGGGCATATTCAGCCGTATTGCCGCATCCGAGTTTAAACAGCAAAACAGAACCTGGTGAGGATGCTTTTCCTGGGCGACTTTACCACAACATGTATTATTTGCTGACCCAGGCAGTACGAGCCTATCAGAATGATTATCAGCCGAAGCAATTGGCCAGTGGCTTTCGTACCAGTGAAGCACGCTTATTGTTGGTGTTAGAAAGCCAAACGAGATTAAATAAAAGTGATTTATTACATGAAGTGGCAATGCCAATTCGTGAAATTGAACAAGCCACTGATATTTTGGCACAAAAGGGTTTGCTTATCGATCGTGGTGACCATTATGTGCTTACCGCGGCTGGAGATGTCGCAGCACGTACGCTGTATCATATTGCGGAAAGTCATCAGCAAGATGTTTTTAAAAAATATAGTACAGATGAGCGCGATTTATTTAAGAAAATGCTCAAAGATTTAATCGGTATTTAAGCGCATTTTGAGCATTCAATATAAGGGTTTTACGGCTGTAAAATCCTTGTA
This sequence comes from Acinetobacter pullicarnis, assembly GCF_006352475.1. Taxonomy (NCBI): domain Bacteria; kingdom Pseudomonadati; phylum Pseudomonadota; class Gammaproteobacteria; order Moraxellales; family Moraxellaceae; genus Acinetobacter; species Acinetobacter pullicarnis. Next base: position 2,649,586 of record NZ_VCMZ01000001.1, on the reverse strand, counting down.
TCGCTGCTTATTTTAAATTTTGATTATAAATGATGCAGTGTTTTGTCAATTTGAAAGCATCTGCTCAGCACCAATAAGCTTGATTTAAATTGTGGCTTGCAAACATATTATCGACTTAGAGATTTTGCATATTTGTGCGCAGTAAAACTTATTATTCACGCAAAATATAAAACAAGCATAAGTTTATACTTTTAGAATATTGTTAATATCATCATTATATGTATATTATCGACGCTTGATGACTGGATGTTATCTCAGGAATATCCCTGCTGTTGCGCAGGGAAATGAAAGGATTTTTTAAAGGGTGTTTATGGATAAGTTCAAAAAATCACGGAAAGTTTTGTCAGCAGTTATGCCATTGGCCTTATTGGGTTTAAGCTTTAATCAAACTGCTTTTGCAGAAGATAACTGGAAACTATATCTTAAGAATGCATATATTGAGCGTGATTTTGAAAATAGTGCATTGAAAGATACCGGAAGTTGGTCTCAGGGCATTTCATTATTTTATACTTCAGATTATCAAAATACACCGATTAAAGACTTAGAAATTGGTTTAGATGGGTCTGTGCAATATGCGGTGCGATTGAGTAATGACAAGCATGTTGCAGATACGATTTTACCTTTTGATAAGCAGACACAAGATCAGGCACACGATCAGTTAAAATATGGCGGCACTTTAAAGCTGAAATATAAAGACAATGTGGTTCGTGTGGGTGAGCTTTGGTTAGACTTACCTGTGACCTCTGTCGATACAAGCCGCCAGTTATTGACTTCTTATCTTGGTGCAAATGTAAACAGTAAAATTAACGACAAGTTAAGTTTAGAAGTTGGTCGGGTGACCAAGATTTCACCGCGTAATGAAGAAGGTTTTCAGAAGTTTTCTTATACGACGAAAGGGGTAACACATCAGTCTGATGGTTTGAATTACCTTGATGTGCGTTATAAGTTTAATAATGACCTAAAAGCTGAATATTATTTTGGTAATTTAGAAGACTTATATAACAAGCATTATTTAGGACTAGAGCATAATTTAAAACTCAGTGATGACATGAGTTTGATCTCGAAATTTAAATATTTTAATGCGCAAGATACGGGTAATGACATCGATATTGATAGCCAAAATATTGGTTTAATCGAAACGGTAAAATATAAAAACCATTCGATTGGTGCCGGTTATCAACAAATCATTGGCGATGCTTATCCATTACCAGATGGTTTCTTACCTGAGTTATATTTTATTAACTGGAATACGACGGGTTTCTTTAAAGCCAAAGAGAAATCTTATCACGTGGTCTATGCTTATAACTTCAAAGATTATGTACCAGGTTTAAATACCGTTGTTAAATACGCTTATGGGGATAGTTTTAAAACCGCAGATGGCAAGAAAAACAACGAGTCTGAGTGGAACCTGATTGGTAACTATAGTTTCCAACAACCGATGTTAAAAGGTGTCGGACTCCAATATATCTTTATTAAATATGATGTGAAGCATGGTAATGACTTTAATGAAAATCGTGCATTCTTGACTTATACCAAGAAGTTCTAAGCGGTTGGTTAAGCGTTCAATAGTGTTAACTTTTTAATAAAGCTCCAATAAACAATCAGGGTTGCATGTTGCAGCCCTTTTTGATGCCCTCCTTCTAAGCAGTGTTCAGGTGAGCGGTTATATCGGTTAAGTGAGGAGGCTATGCTTGAAATGGCTGCGCTTATATTTATTTTCTAAAAAATCAGTTAACATATTTATTAAATATACGCGTAGATTGATGCATGAAAACGATTCGCCCTTCTTTAACCTTAGCACTTCTTGAAGCACGTGAAGCTGCAATGACTTATTTTAGACCCGCTTTAAATGAAATCGGTTTAACCGAACAGCAGTGGCGTGTGATTCGTATTTTGTCGCAACATGAAGCCTTAGAAAGCAATCAGCTTGCTGATTTAGCGTGTATTTTAAAACCAAGTTTAACGGGTATTTTAAATCGCATGATCGACCAAGATCTGATCCGCAAGCGTAAAGGTGTTACAGATCAGCGGATTCATTTAATTAGCTTAACTGATCAAGGGCGTAAAACTTTTGAGATTCAGGCGTTAAAAATGGAAGCATCTTACAAAAAAATTCAGGAACAGTATGGTGCTGAAAAACTAGAAGTATTGCTTGAAATGCTTAAAGATTTTTCTAAAGTTAAAATTAATTAAGGTGTTGATTGGGGGGAGTGACAGCCCATTGTTGAATATCAGGTAGAGCAAGGATGCTGCCAAAACTTAACAGGGTCAATTTAACCCCTCGATAATAAACAACCAATATCTGCTATTTCGCATCAATAGCCCAAAGCAGTTTTATTCTCTTGTAAATAATCTTTGGCAAGGATCCGCAATAGCGCGACATAACTCAATGCTGTGAGATTGAGAACCACCACATTGAGCATCATTTTTGTATATTCAGCATTTTTATCTGGTTACTATTATGAAATATCAACAGCCCCTAATAACTAGAATATTTATTTATCCTTTATAGTGTCGTTCATATTTAATCCCTTCCATTTCATAAATCTGATAAATACACTCAAATAACGCAGTAATATCTTTGCTTTTATCCAAATTACGAATACTCATGAATATGGGGCTGACGGCAGATTGATCGAGTATCGGAATATAATGCAAATGCGCCAATTGAATTGAACGCGCACTTTCAGGCACGATACACACTCCAATACCTGCCGCTACAAAACCTAAGGCCAATTGTAGTTCACGCACAGTTCGTAAATTGGTTGGATCAAGATGATATTCAGAAAATAGATTCTGTACTTGCGTTGCAAAGCTGGGTTGTACGTGATTTGGATATAAAAATATATTTTCATCGACGATATCAGATAAATAAACACCTTCTTTCTGCGCGAGTAAATGATGGTTTGAATGCAATGCAAGGAATAATGGCTCTTCCCGTAATAACACACGTTTCACGGCTGGATCTGAAATACGTAAGCGGCCAAATCCAACATCAATGCGACCTTCTTTGAGTGCCGTCACTTGTTGCATGGTGGTCATTTCAATCATTTCTATTTTTAAATGCGGTTGTTGTTGGCTATATAAATACACAATTTTAGAAAGTAAACCGTAGAGCAATGAGCCGACAAAACCCATGGTTACTGTATGTTCGAGTCCGCCGATACGCTGCGTCATCGCTCGAATTTCAGCAGCATTCGATAAAAGTTTTACAGCATGTTGATAAAGAAACTCACCCGCGGGCGTCATTTTTAATGGACGACTACCA